>JBEUOG010000010.1:0-155605 GCA_040544055.1 Paenibacillus sp. PvR008 | reverse complement strand
TATATCGATGCATTGAAGAAAAATCTGTTAAAACCTAAACCGATTAAAGTATAAAACGAAAGAAATGAAGAATACGAGAGCAATTTCGAGCAATTTTATGAGACCGTTTGATTAAGAGGTGTAGTGTCCAGTATAAGGGTGTTCAACCGAAACCATTTTGGAACCAAGTGCTGGCAACGGTAATATCTTAGACTGTGTAAATGAATATATACAAGACAATAACCTAAATGCTGATTTGCATTGTATAGAGTGGAATTATACGCTATGTCAAATTCTTGAGTTAAAGCAGTACAAGTTAGTTGCTAATGATTTTATCGAATTTGTGCCGTTTACTAAGTATGACAAAGTAATAATGAATCCACCCTTTGAAAAAGGGAAAGATGTTGATCACGTATTGAAAGCATACGACTGTCTTAAGGATGGAGGAAGGCTCATCGCTATTATGTCACCACATTGGACATTTGCTAGTGATTCTAAGAGTATTCATTTTCGTAGCTGGCTAAATGATAAGGGTTATTATGAGAAGCTACCAGAAGGTTCGTTTAAGGAGTCGGGAACCGGAGCCAACACAGTGTTGGTTGTTATTGATAAGCTTGAAGAGGAATCAGCAAGAGCAAATTAACAAATAGGTATGTACGAAAGGGAAGTTGGTGATTACATGAGAAAGAACAAACCGAAGAAAAAGCCTTCTAATGTGTCGCGGCTATATTGGAATTATTTACAGGGAAGTATAAATCCTGCCGATTTAACTTCAAAGCAATTCAATCAAATTGTACTGGAGCAGTACATGGACTATAAGCAGCGTGGAGGATGTAAATCGTTTGAAGAGTATTATTCATATGTTCAGTCAAAAGGGTTATAAAACTGATATTTTACTTTAATTGATAGTAAATCAATAAACAAATATAATTAAATACTTGATATAATAATAAACGTGTGCTATAATAAATTCATAAGGTAAATACATAGGAGGCGACTTTAAATGAATAAAGAGAAAGTTGAAATAATATGGAATGAGTTTTTGAGAGACTGCTCAATTATTGAAGCTATTGAAATGATGGTTGCAGATGTAAAAGAATTAAAAATATGCAACAAACGTATTGAAAAATTATTACGCCTTGCATCTTGTCCAGCTTCTCCATTGGGAGAAAAAACAAATGCTGCTAAAATGGCTTTCACTTTTATATCCGATATTGTTAATAACAAAATAATCGAATATCCCTATCAAAATATTTAGTCGTCAGAGCGACTATAAATCGCATTAGGCTCTGAGCGTTAGCCAGAATCATCTGGCTAGGTTGCAACTGTAACAATGTACTGTAACGAGTAACGCTGCACTGTAGACAACTTAAAATACTCATTTTATTCAAAAAATTGGAGGAATAAAACAATGAAAAATACTATTACAGTAGATTTTAAAAACATTATATCCGAGCTTAAGAGTAAAGAGTTAAAGTTGTGTTTTGTTAAAGGTTTGAACATAGGTGAAGCTATCTTTATTGAAGATGCTCAAGGAGATTTGTTTTCAATTGCAATTAGTAAAGTTGGCTCATATCTTGACAGATTAATTATGGATGGAGTTATAGTTGTATTTAACTACGTAGACAATAATTTAAGTCAAAATATAAAAGATTATCAAAAAGAAGTATGGGGCATTTCAGAAGTAAAAGCGTTTATTAAAAGACAAAAATTGCAATTGACATTCTAACCTGTAAAGGTACATAAAAGAGTGATTTCATAAGGAGATGAATAGATATGAAGTATTTAACATTAAAAAATATGGAAAAAGCAACCAAAATGATTGCAGATAAAGGTTATGAGTGGAACAAGGCTAATCACATTGCAATTAATTGTTTTGGAGAATCAAAAAGAACTGGGATGTCTGTTGAGTTTTTTATTTCTAAAATTGAAATAATAACACGATAAAATTCTTGTTTTACATAGATGAAAATGTATGAATATACAAATTCAAAATTATAATACTCGATTTAAGTGATATTTTAATTCATAAAAATGCATTTTTATAAATAGGAGGATGAAAGTGATTAGATTACTAGTCTATAATAAGGCATTTGGTCAGCCTTTCGTAAAATATAAAGTTGTCGATGATGTTCAAAAGATAGTTATTGACGAAGGTAAGTACAAAGAGTATGAGCAAATAGTATTATTGAATGCGCGCCTTAAAGACGTGTATGGCAAAGACAACGTTATGCTATTGTCTAGATAAGATGAAATGCCTATTTGATTACTGTGCTTTTCATGATAAAATTAGATTAAGCGGTACAAAGGTAGGAGGTGCTTACACAATGAAAAGCAAGGTAATGGCACAATTTTTAGTCGCTGGAGACATAATAGTAGAGGACAGAAAGAAATACATAATTTCCAGTGCTAAGACTGTCGGAAGTCATACGAGTGTGCTTTATACTAGACCAAACTCACAAAACTTACACTATATTAAACAGATTCCTAAAAGCGATTTTCTCATGATAATCAATGATGGAAGATTTTAATGAATAGACAATCACAAGAAAGAGGATTATACATGACTAACATGGTGATAACTCAATCGCACATTGATGAATTTAATCAGATCTTAGCACATGAATACAGCATGATACGTCTTGAGATGATGGTGCATTCCCATAGTATCAATCTACATGGTATTATGGAATGGATAACATTAGGGTAAAATTAATTAAGCGCTTAAAATTGAGATTTCAAACACATAACGGAGAGAGTGAAGAAAATGAAAACATTGATGTATATTACAATGGAGCAAGTTGAAGAAAAGCAACTTGATGACACTGATACTTATACACAGTTTATTAAACATCCCAGAGTTTCTGTAGATGAAGATCAGGAGATTATAGTTTATTACAAAGAAGACGAGCATTCATTTGAATTAGTCAAAGATGGTTTTGATATGATAGAAGATTTGGAGTCAGCAGGATACTATTTAACCATTGGAAATAACCCAAAAGGCTCTTACGGTAATATTACTATTGACTATGTGTCAATTGTTAAAGATATGCTTGAGGAAGAGTATCATACTAATTCAAAGCCGCCTGTTTCAATTAAAGAATGGATTGAATTGAGAGTCGATGTTATTGCTATTAAACATCTTGAGAAGATAATTCAGGGGATAAAGGAAGCAACAATTAAAGTATCTCTTTGAAGAACTGTACTTATCAAAAGTGTATAAAACCAGTCTTTTACTTTAATATTTGGGGTGATGACGTGAGAAAAAGTATTCAAGCAATAAAACATATGGTAGATAAATCAAAAACTTATCCAAAGTTGCCTAGTGAGTTACAGCCATTTTATGTATATGTAAGCGACAATGGTCACAGTTTAATGGGTATAGCCAATTCTGTTCTATCTGCTGTTTTCGCAAAAGATGCGGAACTGTGGGAGTCAGAAAGCGCAATACCAGTTAAATACGTGCTTGAGCATGACTATCAAATTAAGGATGGATATTTATTTGTTGATGTTCCATATGATTTAACATTTGGAGTTAATGTTGATGATAAATATCTAGAATTCTAAAATATATTCAAGAGGTGATAAAATGAATACAGAATTAATAAACAAAACGATTGAATACTACCAACCCGAAAAATTTGGCTATGGCAATATTAATTTAAAAGCAGTCAATAAGATACTTCCCTGTTCCGATCATGAGATTATGCTAACTTTCGGATATCAGGCCAAAGACAAAGAAGATGCGCTGAAGAATGGTGGATACGTAACAACATCAAAAGAATTATACCAAAACCTGTTCCCCGAAGAGTGGGCTAAAATAAAGTCATTTTTTGAAGACATCGAGACAACTACATATTTGGAAAATTTTAAAAAAAGAATTGGGTACATTGATAGAGTTGTAGATGAAGAAGAAGTTGATTTTTCTTATGTTAATTTAACTCTTTCTGGAGACACGAAAATAGGAAAAGATAAGCAAGACAGATGGGTTTCGGAACATTTTTGGAGTAACAATATAGATGACTGGAAGAGTATTAAAGATTATTATTCCCGTAAACCAAGTGAGCAAGATTTTAGAAATTTAATGGCAGTTAAAGACTTTGAGCACCATTTTAGGTTTAAGGGGTATGACAAGGGAGTATTCAAATGTTGGGAATGTGGACGCAAAACGCACTGGACTGAGTTGCCCGGAAGCATATCAAATAAGTGGAGGATGTTTCAAGAAAAATATTGTGGATGCTAAAATAAAATATTTTCAATTTAAGACTTCATGAAGAAGTCTTTTTTATTATAATTTATCCTATATTGCTTGATCTGTACCGATACTACAAAAACAATTAAAAAAGGACAGCTCAAATGAGTTGTCCTTAAGTTGCATTTTATAAGCACATATTAACCCCGTGATTATTAGGTACAATAGTTCCACCATTAAAATTACCGTTTACTGGTATAAAACTAAATAGGCCGAATGCGATTGTCAATAAGAGCAATGTTTTTTTCATTTTTAAACTCTCCTTCCAATATTATTGTTAGAAAGTCTACGTAAGTCTTAATTTGTTCTGATGTTGCAAAATTACGATGTAACTCAAAAAGAGCCACACATTTTAGAAAAAACTTTCCCTCTCTAATTTTAACTGATGATTGCAAAGCTTTTATCACGCTATGTAAGGCATCAGAAAATCTTTCTTTGCAAAAATTGTACAATGCAAGATGGTACATATAGTTGACATAATAATTAATATTTGCGGAATCTTCAAAATCAGATAACCAAGATGCACGGGTAGATAATTTATTAAGATAATGGTCTACATCCCAATTATAATCTAAAGCAGCTTCTAGAATTGTTATATAGGCTGGTAAGTATTCCGCGGGATCATTTTCAAGATAATCAATGTACTCATTTATTACAGCTTTATTGCCCTTCAGCACCTCTAAAGTGTACCTGTTAGCTTTTGCGTTAAATTTAAAGTCTTTTACTATCGCTTTCCCCTCTTCGTCCAAACCATCAAACCAGCCCAATTCAGAATAATTGTTTATACATACCGCTGATTCACTGTATTTTTTCATCTTCTGTAGTGCGATACCTTTCATTAGGTGACCATACCCATAATAGTAAACTAAAGGGCTTTTAGTTTTATTTTTAGTATGTATGTCTTGTTGGTCTTTATTGTACTTAATTTCGTCGTAAGTACAATTAGAAAGATGATCAGAAAGCTTTTCTAACATCTCCCAATTCTCGTTATTATAACACATCCTAATATAAACAACTATTGTGTCTAAATCAGTTACACTAAGCAAATCATTTTCCATAACATTCATTGACTAAAGCCTCCCTATATTTAATTACCATCAACAATATAGGGCTTTTTCCCATTTGTCAATATTTTCAATCCATCTTTCTACAAATAATTCCTTTTTATCACATAATATTAGATTTTATGGATTGCTTCAGAGGACTTTTAAGCAAAAAAACTAATCTCTTAAAAGAGATTACACAATAACTTCAAATATTATTAATTACATTTCACCCCAAATTTCACAACCATTAACTATATAAATCAACTTTATTGCAAATAGATAGATTTAATACATAATACATAACTACTATTTTACTATTCTCATTTTTTACAGTCGCACTCAACCAATAAAGAATTTATCTATATTTTCTATAAAATGTTACTTTTATCACACTAAACTAGGGCGTATATACCTAGTTTTTTTGTTGTAGAAACATGCTAATTAATTTTGACATATAAATATAATTAAATGTTGACAATAAAATAATGGTGTGATAGTATTATATCAGAAGGTGATTAAAATAAATTTTAATAAAGAGGTGAGTACATGACTTTGAGAGAAAGAACAATTCAGTTAATCAGTGATAGGGGAATTGAGAAATCTTTTATCGCTAGTAAGTTGTCTATAAGTAATTCATTGTTTTCATTGTTTATCAATGGTAAACAGCCATTGCAAACTCCAGAAATAATGAAACTTGAAGAATTGATTGAATCTTATAACACTAAAATAATTAATTAAACATAAAAGGAGAAAATAACATGGGAACTTTATTGAAATTGCAAGCTGCCGATGAATTTATGGAAAACAAAAGCGCTAGAGATCAATACATAAATAAAGTTGAAGTATTGAACAAAGTTAAGTCACTATCTTTGTTGCCAGACAACCAGCACATGACTACAAAAGTTGTTGCTGATTATTACGAAGTTGAATACAAAACTATCGCTAGTATTTTAGCACGTCACAAAAAGGAATTAGAAAACGATGGAGTTCACACAATTACTAGTAAAGATGAGGCTTTCCTCAAGCTAAAGAAAGCCTTACCTAGCTCGCAGTTCATTGTTAAGTTGCTAACTAAAAAAGCGGTGCTGCGCATAGGTATGCTTTTAAAGGATAGTGAAGTGGCAGTAAAAGTAAGAGACTATTTGCTTAGAGTTGAAGAGGTATCGAACGACGTACAAAAGAAAGAGGCGTTGAATCGCTGGACAATAGAAGAAATTGAAGTTCTCAACGGAATTATAGAAAAAGCATCGGATGCAGGAAAAGGAAAGATGGAAGCGATGAGTATAGCCGCCAAAGTTCTCAAAAGAAAACCTCTTGCCATTTATAAAAAATGTCATCTTATTATTAAAAACTTTGGTTCGATTGAGAATTATATTAGAAAAGAAAAAGAGGAAAACGACATTTTATTTCGAGCATCAGATAATGATAGTAGAAATTTTGAGAAATTAGAGTATGGTATAAAACAGGTTCTATTCAAAATGGATAACATAAATAAAATTAAAGAAGAATATTTCAGCTTAAAATTAGCAATGAAAGACATCGAACATAAACTTCTTACAAAAGAAATGATCATTGCTCAAAAAGATATTGAAATCAGTAAAAATTGCGAGTTAATTGAAGGAATAAAATCAGAGTTATCCAAATCTAATAGTAAGTTACAATTAATTAGAAATAAGATTTTGCAAAGTAACCCTAAAATTTCGACAAAAAAAGAAGTTGAAGAGGGGCATATGAAGTACACAATAGATCAAAGAGGGATAGTTAGTAAAAAATAAAGGAGTGTGATTGCAATGACATTAAATAAATTTATTTTTCAAGTAGATTGTAAATGTGGAGCTTCCTATATAGATGAATCAGTACACGAAAGAAGTAAATGGGCTTGCAAAGAATGCAATATGGTCGTATTTTTTGATGAAGAAAGAGGTATGGTTAATACAGTAAAGGGTAGAGCGCGATATATGACTAACAAATATTTTGTTGAAAGAAAAGCGTCTTCTTCGAATGATTATTTAAAAAATACAGACTCTAAAAAAATAATTGAGTTTAAAGAAAAAATCAAGGAAATGGAATCTGAATTAAAAATCAAGAACACAATGATATCGGCAAGAGACAAAATTATTGAAAATAATAAGCCATTGCTAGATGATTTAAAGAAAGAAAATGATAAACTAAATAAACTGATGAACTCGATATTATCAATATCTGAAACCTAAGTAATAAAAACAAGATGGACTATGTTAGTTCTTCTTGTTTTTTAATATATAAATATAATTAAATATTGATATTGAATAGGATATGTGGTATAATTTACTTAACAAAGAGAAACAACATATTGTAACTAGGCACATTGTATTGTAAATAGATGATCAAACAACGATTTTATACAAAGTCCATTTACTAAAAAGGAGAGAATAAAATTATGAAAACGAGAGAAAAGTTGATCAGTTATTATGAGCTTCAATTGGAAAAAGTAATTAGCACTTATGGAAACGATCCTAGAAAAGAAGAATACGTTAAGTATGCAGAAGAAAATTTAGAGGCAGTAAAAAAAGGTAGAGAATGGTAGTTGAAACGCAAAAGTAAATATTATAAGCAAATAAAAACAGTATTTGATAGGGAGATGAAGAGTAGATGAGCGATAATAAATCAGTCAATTTTAAAATAACCATAAACGAAAAAGTATCAAATGGGGATTTGATTGACTACGAAGGAAAAACAATGTATATAACAAAACTCAAAACTGTCGAGATAACGCCAGATGGCAAGTTGCTTGTAACGGGTCTATGTAAGGAAGATCAAGTTAGCAGGTTGCTTTGGAAATTCTCAAGAAACAAACAGGATTAAATAAAATCTATACGTACGAAGGAGGCATAGCAATGACAGAAAGTATCTACAATAGAAAAATTCAGAAAGGTGTACGGAATATTCCTGCTTACAAGATCAGAAGCAGAATCATGGTTTTATCTGGTGGAAGCGATGCTCTTCATCTTATGGGGAATATAGGAAGGGATGAAGACGAACGTATTAATGTAATAGCGGAAGACGAAGACTATTACATCGGAACATTCTGCGAAGGATTTGGATTTATGGACGTGCATTTTCCTAAAGCACATGTTAGACCTATGACAAGGCAAGAGGTGGATGACCTGAATAAGACTTGCTATTCTATCAATGGGAAAATTTATGGTAAGAATCATTATGACTATGATGGATATAGAATTAATGAATAATGATTATTGGAATAAAAGCAGGAATTTACATAGAAAATTAAAAGGAGAACAATTATGACCAACTATAAAGTGTTTATCCTCGACGACGAAGAATTTGCTGTAAAGAGTAACATACAAATTTACGAAAGTGATTGTTTTGTATTTAAAAATGAAAGCTATTTTGTTAATAAAAGAGAAGGAAACAATCTGTTCGTAAAATGCATAAACAAAACAGTAAATGCATTCGAATGAAACAGTTATTTTACGAGGTGAATAATTATGATTATGGTAGATAAAAAGTGGAATTCTGGATTATATGACTTTGATCCAAAAACAAATAAGCTAACTAAGGTTTTAAAACTGTACAAAAATAACGATGAAGTTTACTTTGAACGATTTCTATACGCCTATTATCCAGAAGACTATGTAGAAGTTTCTACAGAAGATATTTATAGGTTCAGAGATACTTACTATGACGATAATGGTCAGCAGGTCTATGATAATTTTAATAAATGTTGAATTTTACTCCAAAGAAGAGGTGAAGCATAACGTTGAAATATAATGAAAATAAATCTACTGGTTTGAAACGAATGAAAGAGATTGCTCAAAAGGCTATGAATAAAGGCGACTTTACTATTGATGATGTGAAGAAAGACTTAAAAAAATACAGAAAAGCTAATTCAGAAGGGATAAGAACGTCCAAAACTCAACTGGCTGCTACGCCTACATTAACAGGTTCTGATGCTCAGAGATTATTGGATTCACTCAACATAAAAACAACTGACCAATCTAGAATTAACGCTAAAAACTTAACTGAATACTTTAAACAATTTGAAAAGTAAATATAATCAATAGGAGGTAAATACATATGACAACACATCAAGATATTGAATTGTACCCACATAACCAAGAGACATACGACAAGATTATTGAAGCATGGAGAACACACAACCGTGTAGCAACTGTACAAGCCACAGGAACGGGTAAGACGTTTCTTATATTGAAGTGCCTATTTACATATCCAGATGTAAATAAAGTTGTGTTAGCTCCATCTAATCATATCCTAAACCAATTGGAGAGCAAGGTAGATGAGTTGCCTAATACAATATTGTTAACTTATTCTAAATTGTCTTTTATGAGCGAAGAAGAAATTAAACAGTTAGATGCAAGCATGGTTGTATTTGATGAGTTTCATCGTTGTGGTGCTGATAAATGGGGAAGGGGGGTGGGGAAGTTTACTGAACTATTTCCTAATGCTAAAATTTTGGGTACATCGGCAACCCCTATACGATTTCTAGATGGTGAGCGCGACATGTCAGATGAATTGTTTGATAGAAATGTTGTAACTAACTTGAGTCTACCCCAAGCAATCGTTAAGGGTATTCTGCCAATGCCAAAATACATATCTGCTCTTTATACTTTTGATGATGAAATCTTAAATCTCAATGATAAGATCGATAAGTCGAATAATTCAGATGATGAGAAAGAGGATGTACGCAAAGAAGTTGAGTTGATGAAAAAAGAACTCAACAAAAGCAAAGGTATTCCTGTTATCTTAAAGAAACATCTTGGTAAAACATCAGGCAAATTTATTGTATTCTGTCGCAATAAAGAGCATCTATACGAAATGAAAGATACGGTTACTAAATGGTTCATTAAAGGAAGAATCAATTCTAAAGTTAATACTCACATTGTATATAGCACAAAAACAGATAATAAGGATGCGATTAAACAGTTTACCTTTACTGAGAGCAATGATTCAATTCAATTATTATTTACCATTGATATGCTCAATGAAGGATTACACATCGACGATGTTGATGGAGTTGTTTTTCTAAGAAGTACCATTTCACCAACAATATACTATCAACAACTCGGACGCGCCGTCAAATCTGGAGGTAAAGAGCCTTATGTTTTTGATTTTGTGAACAACTTCAATAACCTAAAGGCGAATAACTTTGCCGCTGAGTTAAAAGACGCAATCGAAAAGGAGGTTTCTTTTCGTAGTAGTGGAGGAAAATACGAAATGGATATAAGTGATTTCGTGATTTATGATGAAATGCAAGACGTTCATAATCTTTTCAGTAAAATCGAGGATCGTTTAAAAGATAATTGGGATGAGATGTTTGAACGGTACTGCGACGGAGAAATGAGCGATAGCATAAAAAATTGGTTGTCTTATCAAAAATATTTATACAACAAAAATCTTTTGCGTAGAGAAAGGGTAACAAAATTAAACAACGTAGGCTTTGTTTGGAATGTTAAGGAGAAAATATGGTTTGAAAATTTCAGTCTTCTTATGAGGTACATTGAAACTTATGGTCATTCAAATGTCACAAGATATGAAATGTTTGAAGGAAAAAAACTAGGACAATGGGTAGCCGATCAAAGAAAATCATATTCAAATAAAGAACTCTCCCAAAAACGTATAGAGAGACTTAATTCAATTGAACTATGCTGGAAACCATTTGTAGAGTCTTGGAGACGAGGCATGGAGTGCATAGTTCAATTTAAAGAAAAATACAGACACTGCAATGTTCCGCGTAATTACGAAATTAACGGAGTAAAACTTGGTGTATGGGTTACTACACAAAGAAAAAGTTATATAAAAGGATTGCTCTCAAAAGAAAAAATAATGGAATTGGAACTGATAGGTTTTGAATGGGAACCATATGTTGATATATGGAACTATAACTACAATTTACTTCGAGAATTCAAGGAGAAACACGGACACTGTAACATACCTGCTGGTAAGATAAAAATATGGATTAATAATCAAAGGCAAGCATATAAAAGAGGGCAATTACTTCAAGAACGAATTGATCAACTTAATAATATTGGTTTTGTATGGGACCCGACAAAAGAATTATGGGAAACTAATTTTGACTTGGTTCGCAAATATGCGAATCAGCATGGACATTGTAACATACCGGTTAATTATGTGACTGACAGTGGTGTAAATTTGGGAATGTGGTTGAGTAGGCAAAGGTGTTTTTATAAAAAAAGTAAATTGTCTGAAGATTATATAAATCTTCTTGAATCAATTGGCATTAAGTGGAGAACTGGAAAGGTAGATACAATAGAAAAAATCTCATAATAAAAACGGACTTTTATCAGTGATACATAGAACGGAGGAGTAAATTGAGTAAAACTAAAGTGAAGGCAATTAGGCCTACAGTAGCGTATCTAGAGCCTGACAAGTACGATGAGTTCAATCAATATGCAACTAGCACAGAAATAACAAAAAGTGTCGGAATGAATAGGATGCGTAAGATGATGAGAGAGCATGTTAAGTCTAAACGCAAAGATGTGTAAACAAAATAAGTATTACAGGGAGGGAGTTAGCAGGGTGAGATTGCCTGACTTAAACCTAAGAGGAGTTATATATAATTGGAAAATAATATTCAGGTAGTAGAGCAAAAGCTAGTAGAGTTTAATGGATCTGAGTTGTTGGGCATCAAAGCGAATGATGGTAAGATTTATGTGGGTGTCCGATGGGTTTGTGAAGGAGTTGGACTATCACCAGATCAAACAAAAAATGAACGCAGAAAAATCAATAATGATATTGTACTCAGTAAAGGGGGGCTAAATTTAGCCCTCCCTACAAATGGTGGTATACAAGAAATATTAGTACTAGATATTGATTTTCTACCATTATGGCTTGCCAAAATCACAATTACCCCAAACATGCAAAAGAATCAACCAGAAGTAGCAAGCAAGTTAATTCAGTATCAACTAAAAGCTAAGAATGTTTTAGCTGAAGCATTCATACATAATTCAGCGCAGCAATATTTATCCTTGTCAGAGGAAGACCGCGCGATTGCCTATTTTACAGCTAAGAAAGAGCAGAAGAAGTTGCAGTTGCAGATTGAAGAGAATAAACCACTAGTTACATTTGCCGAAACCGTTCTTAAATCAAAGGATAATATTCTGGTGCGAGAAATGAGTAAACTCATACAGGATGAAGGAATTAATATTGGTGAAAAGAAATTATATCAGAAACTGCGTGACTGGAATCTTGTATTAACTAATAGGAACGAGCCGACTCAGTACGCAATGAATCAGAAATTATTTGTTGTTGAAGAAAAGAGTATAGATACACCATATGGGGTCAAATTGGTCAAAACTATGAAGATTACACCAAAAGGACAAATCCGCATAGTAGAGAAGATTAAAAAAGAATATAATAAGAGTGCTGCCCAAGTAATTCATACATAGAACACCCAGTAAAATGTTGATTCGTTACATGAATAATTGCTCTTTACAGTTAGGGAAACCTATGAGCTAATAAGATAAAGTGATTTGTCGCGAGGAATGATTTGTGTTGCAGGTGACAAATTATGTGCATTCTACATAGATAAACAACTTAGAGGTGAACAGCATGGCTATACATAAGTGTAAGAATGAATATTGTTCAGGAAACATTGTATCTGATTACGAAGAGGCTGAATATTGTCTTAAATGCTATATGGATATGTTAAAAATTCTTCCCTTGTTTCATATACCAGTTGGATTTATGCCATATAAATCGACGGAACAGATGAGAAATAACCCAAATCAATGTAAGATGAAATTCTGTAAGAATAAGGCGCGGCTGAGAGGTAGATGTTTTAAGTGTTATATTGAGTTTATGAAAAAGCAAGAATCTGAAATAAAAAGCCAATAAAAGATTAATTTGACAAGATCGCTTAGGCGGTCTTTTTGTTTGCTCCCCAATAAAAATAGTAGTAGAAATTAAGCAAAACCTATATACAAAAATAATTAAATGATATATAATAAATATATAGAAAAAACAATACATATGAGGTGATTACATGTATAAGGTAAGAGTGTTTGAGAAGGTATTAGGTAAATTAGAGGCGAATATCTTTTCGTTCAATGATAAAATAGAAATGACTAAGTTTGCCGCTTTATGCGAAGCTGATGGCGTAATGGTTGTCATGAGTATTGGTTCAAAACAAATTATGTAAAACTATATTTTTATGGGGAGTTGAGAATATGGAAAAGCTTAAAGAACTTGAGAAGCAGTATATCAACAAAGAAATTAAAAAGACAGACCTATATTACGATGTGGCTAGATATCTCTCCAATCGTAGAGGAGAAGAGTTTGAAAGAGCTAATGATGAAGTTGTTGCGATGAGTGAACGATTAAATCTCGGTCAAGCAGCACTAGGGAAGATTTTTAGAAAATCTAGAGAAATGTATAGTAGGAAATAAAATGATCCTTTCATGAGGTGGCTATAAGATGAAGAAATATGAAAAATACTTGATGTGTAATCTTGGTTATATGGATAGAAAATTCAACCAGCACTCTTTAGTTTTGATGGCTATTTCAAATGATAAGGGGTATAACTGCAATCACTGTGAAAAATCAATAACAGGCAATGTATATCACTTCAATGAATACGCGTCCTATGGGTCTAGTGGAGAGTGGACAGATAAGAAATGGACATTTGATTATAAATGTATGACTCATGTTGTTGGAGTTGGTTTAAAGTGAAGCCTGAAAATATGATCGGAAAGAAAGTTAGGATCGTCAACGAAGAATCTGAATATTATAGACATTGGGGATTTATAGAAAAATGGGACGGAAGATGGTTTCATATTGGTGGGGGTTCAATATCAGGTGGAATGGAGAACTTTACTCCAGTGTTTGATAGAGATGAGTTTGGAATGGTACGTATAATTAAATAGGAACGGGGGATAAATATGTTTGTTATAAAATCAGAAGATTGGTATGTAAAATTTGATCGTTGGAACAAAAGAGTTGAGACAGCAGAAGAGGCAACTCACTTCAAAACAAAGAAAATCGCTGAACATGCAGTTAAAGAGCTTATTAGAAATAATTGAGCAGAGATTTCTATTGAAGAGCTTTCTGAGTAGATCAAATGAATATTTCATCAAAACATAGAATGGAGCGATTATTAAAATGACTTTTACAAGATGGATTGAAGGAAACTATGGTTATTCTCCTACTCAACTGGTGTACTTACATGGAAACAAATATGTAAGGGATCTTGAGGGAACATACATCGAATATTGCAAAGAGAGTGGTATTGAACCAGAAATTGATTAAAGAAACATTGTAATATTGATAAAAAGATATTTCATAAGGAGAGGTTAAGTGTGAAAGATGAAACTAGAAAAGTAATGGTTGACGGAGTTGAGTATTCAGTAGATAGAACTTTCGATGACAGTCCAGCAATTTATGGAGTTAGCTCTGAAAAGAATATCTTCATCAATGTTAATTCGAAACGTGAAGATGATAGAGGATTCCATATTCAATCATTGTTGGAGGGATTTAATGAGGAAGAATGTGTGATTATCTTAGCAAGAAAGACTAGGTAAAAGGATTCTTTTATAAGGTGAATCATTTTCTATAACTTATTAGGAGTGGATAGTAATGGGCGTGGATACTAAAGGATATCTAAATAAAGATATTACAGCAGATCAGATTTTAGATGTAATTTGCACTAAGTTTGATAGTAATGCTACTTCCCACATTAGGATCGATGACTACTCTAAAAGAGAAACCGGCTTTATTGATTTTAATTTTGGACTAGAGTCACGACAACTCTTTTATTGTGTAACATCAGACCAACTTCAAAACACGGAGTTTGATAGTGTTAAACATGTAACTTTAATTCTTCGTCATTGGGGCAGTTCAATAGAAATAATGAATGAGATAATCAAGTCATTTGGAGGATATGTTGATGAGAATGATTGTGATGATGTAGATGCAATGTACATTGCAAAAGACGGTGATGTTTCGCAGGTTGAATATATTGCTGAACGCGATAAGTTAATTAATTTGTTAGATGAGAACTTGGAACAAGCTTTGAAATATCAAATTGCTGCACAAATTATGAGACACAAAAAAGAGTTAAAAGAAGTACTATAAGTGGTAAAAGAAGTATTTTAAATTAGAACAAAAACGGAGGAATACAATATGTCAAATAACAATCCATTAAAACTACTTTATGGTGATGAGGCATTAGAGATAGCAATAAAAGAAATTAAAAAATTGGCAATGCATTCTAATTTCACATTTGATCAAAAATATATTCAGTTGGGAATGTCATTCTTAACACTTAAGGCGAAAGAAATAGTCGAAGGAAACAAACAAAAATGTAATTTACCTAGTTTGGTTAGCGAAAGTTTTGGGGAAGCAGCGATCTATAAATTTAATGTCAATGATGGGGTGTTGTAGGTATTAATGAGTGATACAAACTAAGCGGAAGAAGTGCTTTATTCAAAATCACAATTGTAGAGGGGAGAATTTATTTAGTTATGAAAATTAAAATCTTTACAGGTATTGATGGTTTAGAACTAATCGTTAAAAGCAGAAAATCAGCAGTAATATTTGAAATGAATCACAACCAAATGAACAATAAGTGCAGTGTTACATATAACTTTGAGATTAAGGATTTTATTGAATTATACAAATATGTTGAAATCATTTCAAATGAATCTTGGGACAACTTTACTCCAAAAGAAGCCAATAGTTTGGGGGCTGATTATTATGAATATTATGACAGGGAGCATGACAATAATGGTTACCTTTACCTTAGAAAAGATATACTGAAAATAGATAGACCATTACTAAAAAGCAACAAACTATATCAATTCAATAAAAGAAAAATGGAATCATTTGTTTATGACTTGAAGAAGATTGTAGACGACGCAATATTAGTCCAGATAAAATAAGTCTTTTAATAACAATAATTCAGATAACAATGGGGGAAAGAACATGTATACGGTGATTAATACACAAACAAAGCAATACCTTAGATCTGACTGGGATGAACAACGCGGACAGCTATATACTCACGATATTGATTTAGCTGTTAAGTTTGACAGTTGGCATGACGCTGAAGAGATTACGGAAGTAACAGAGCAAGTAGTACCTTTATCTAACTAATAAAATAAATATAATTAAAAGGGGAGTTATATATGGATACATATATGGTCGTAGTAGATGATAAAGTTACTGAAGAGATCGAAACTGCTGGACGTTCAAAAGAGGCGATGAGTTTTGTGTTGATTGACCGTTTTTATCATTGGAATAGATTATCTAATAATGTTAACATCTATAGCTCTTTGACAGGCAGCGAATATCAGTATGTATAAAGCAGGAGCATTGAAAGATAAGAAGTTGTACGTTAGGAATTATAATGGTGAGTGGATTGAATTGTGTGAAGCAGCGAAGGAGTATGAACAACACAGACATATTAAACATACATAATATCTAATGGCGATTACTTTATAGTAGTCGCTTTTTCAATAAACAAAAATAATTAAATATATTGATATTTAATTAAAGGTGTGCTATGATTTATTTATTGAAAAGGCCAACGTTGTATCAGAGCGAGTAACATAGTATTGTAGAGTTATAGCGAAGCAAAGCTAATTCATAGGAGGCATATAAAAATGGTGAATGAAAATAAAAACGAATTGGTGATTGGGAAAGATATTAAAAAAGTTGAAGAAAAGGATTTTATCGTTAAACCAGATTTTAGTATATTATCTAATCGCCCAATGTTAAAAGCGATTAAAGAGGAAGAAAAAAATAAGAACAAGTAAAAGGTTTATTTTATGCATAATTTTAATGGGGGTGTTGGATTGTGTCTATAGCCGATGATCTTAAATTCTGGAATGACATAAAGAAGAATCAAAAAAGAACCAAGGGAAGGTATCTGGTTCCACCCGAAACCGTCATACATGTAAAAGGATATTTGATGTGGATTCGCCATAATTTTGCACAAAACTTTGGGGAAGAATGTTATTCATTATCGGTTGATGAACTCATAAAAAAATTCTCTTCAAAGTTTAAAGAATCGGGCTTTGAGTGGAAGATGGAACCAAAGGTAGGATTGGAATACTTTAAACTTAATGGCACTAAGGTATCTCAATTCAACAAAGTGACCGAAGAGATTAAAGAATGGCACTCTTCAAAAGAAGAATCTTATAGAGCACTATTGCTATTAACCAATGGGAAATACAAGAACGAAGATGTTCTTGATAACTATCGCTATAATGGGCATTATTCTCAAGGACGATATGAATATGAGAATGAATGGACACGGGACTTCATCATTGTTAATGAAACAGGGGAATTACTCTCGGGAGAATTGGAACTATTTTGATCAAATAACTATTTTATAAAGCAAAGGAGATAAGTGATGTTTCTAATACTTTGTTTAGTGGGATTGACTATATTTATTTTTAATCTAATTTCATTTTTTTATTAGTTTTTTTGGGAAATATTATAGCTATATGACAAAAGACTTATTGCTCTGCGGTGTCGGATTTTTTATTTTAAACATCGGGCTTATGGGTATTTAAAAGTTAATCAAATGACTGTTTTACTTAGATTATAAGTGAGGTTCGTAACGATGCCTATTCCTAGATCTGGAGATTACTTTGTTTTACATTTAACTAATCAGAACTCATATGCTATATTTATGGTTACTGCGCTCTTTATTCGTGAAAAAGAGGTAGACTTTGAAACTTTGATGTATTACCCATCTTTCAACTTTTTTTCATTAAAAGAATGGGGATCAGACTTCTTTGAATTCGATAATGTTAGATCTGCAACAGAAAAAGAAATTAATGAATTTATTACAGCGAAAAGTAAGCACAAAGATTATAAAAATCTCTTTATTTTCACTGAGAATTTTCTTCAAACTGAAGCTAAGAAGCTTGTTAAACAACATTGGAGAATTGATAAAGAACCATTGGTAGCTCTGGACTTCAGTGAATGTGAAGATATGAAAGGGGCATGTTTTAATTCAGCCAATTCATTAATTGAGTTCTGGTCTGAAATCAATCGACAGTTAACCTATCAAGAAGTAATAGAAATGCTTATGCATGAATTGTGTCATTGGTATTTATTTTCAACTGGACAAGATTTTAGGGATAGCGATGTTAGATTCGCTCAAGAGTTGATTCGACTTGGAATAGGTCATACACACAACTCAAGAAATAGTGAAGCAGCGCTTGCATTCCGTCTTGCAATGAATGAAGAAATGAATGAATGAAATAGTTACTAAAAAAATATAAGGATGTGTCTGAATATGCCAGTATTCAAGCTTAAAATTAAAGACCTCACAAACTTGTCTTTAACTTTTCCTGAACACGAATCTTCAATGTTCAAAATTTCAGGTAACTATGAAGAAATCATCGATAGAATCATGCAAAATGACCAAGACAAAGAATTTAAAAGTATGATTGTTAGAGATGGTCAAATTATCAACGGTGTTATTAGGTTTAATGCTATATTGAGCTTGATCAAAAATAAATTGGAATACCAAGGCGTTAAGTACAGTGACTTCAGTCAAGAGCAGTATAACACATTCAATTCTTTTGTTTTCGATGTTGAAATGGATAATGTGAATACCAATGAAGCAGCGGAGCTTTTTAAAAAGGTTAATAACATATCTAATTGAAATGGCTATTTTAAAGGAGTTAAGGAAATGTTCATTTTCCCAAAAGAAAAGGAAATATTTTATTTAAAATATGTTTACTCTTTGTCGAAGTCTGTTATAACAAACAAAAGAAACAGAATTCAGCATTTTAAAGAGCTTGTGTTATACTGCATTCTTCCTGTATTTTTAATTGCGACAGTAGTAGGATTGTTTGTGGCTTTTCCGCAATTTATACTTCCGTTTATTTTGGTAGTTCCATTTTTAGAATTGGGGTTTGCTTTGTCGTTTAAGTAAAAGATGTGTTTTACAGGGAAGGAGTATAGCTGTGACTGATAAGATTGATTTGTATGTTGACGACCTCAGAGACTGTCCAGATGGCTTTGTGGTCGCTCGTACATACTATGAAGCAATACATATCCTTGAAACTGGAAGTGTCCGCATTCTTACGTTAGACCATGATCTGGGAGAGGACGTAGATGGTAAAGAGCTGCCTAATGGATATGATTTGGTGAAATACTTCTGTGAGAATGGATTTAGGGCTGATAAGATCTATTTACACACTGACAACCCTGTGGGGCGAAAGAACATGTATGAGACGCTGTTGGCTGCTCAGCGAAGAGGATTTATTGATGAGGATATTGAGATATATCACTATCCTATAACAGAGAATAGGTACTCTGGTGAGTAAGTAAAAGGCATGTCAAATAGAGGGGAGATTCACTATGGATAATAAAAATGAAGTGATTTTTGAATGCAGAAAATGTGAACACAGCTTATTTGCAGAAAACATTGATTTAAAATTAATTGATAGAATTTCTAAAATGAGCTGTCCGAATTGTGGTGAGGAGGCAGAAAGGAATTGGATTTTAGTTGGCTTGGGAAATTCGGAAACACAAGAGAGTGAGTATAATTGGAGATAAAAGGCATGCTTTATAAAAATTTCAGGAGGTATATGTTATGTGGAGAAAATACGAGAACAGTGACACAGTTGGCTATTGTCGTTTAATTAACGACGACTATACAGTGTGGACAGAAAATGCCGAAGTTGTATTATTGGATAAGTTTACTGATGGAACACAATTATTAACCAAAAAGACAATCAAATTTACGGAGTATTGTGGTGAAGATATAGAATTCGGTATGGATGAGCTGCGAGATGAATATAAAAAGAACATTGGATCTGCACCAAAAGACTTGATAGATCTTGCTTACTATTGTGTTGCTGGCTGGTCAAGGTGGGATGCAGATGAGCGAATAGACAATCCAACTACCGAAGAAATTAATGCTTTTTTATTGAAACATGGTATCGTGGATACTTTGTAATATGCAAGTTTGATCAGTCTAACATAATGCAAAGAACAACTTAGACATAATAACACGCAATTGGTGAACCTCTCTTGATTTTTATATCTTTAAACGGAAGGGAGAAAAGTGGGTTGGTTTCAAATAGATTAATAGATAACTTAAAATCTAAACAAAATAAATGGAGCTATAACCAACGTATATGGGTAAGAGGTGCTAGTATTGGATGGATAAAGGGTTATTGTGACATTAAAGACAAATACGAGGTAGAAAGAATGGTGAATGGAAAATTAGTAGTAAGATTGTATTTATCTGAAAATATTATTGAGTATGAGCCTTGGGATGAAGAAAAGAAGAAGAGAAACAAAGAACGCATAGAAAAAATAAAAAGACAAAAAGCTTAGAAAATTAATCTGAATTTTTGATGGCTGGCATATTTAAAATGTAGATTTAACGAATAGAAGGGTGAAATATAAATGCATTGCGAAAAGTGCGGAAAGAAACTGGAGGATGTGTTGGAGCATGTAAAACATATCCTCCACGAGTGTAACGGATAAAATACATAACAGTAAGGAGAAGCAACTAACAATGGATGAGAAGGTAAAAGAGGCGCTTAGAGAGGCCATACACATACTTCTGTTGATTGATGAACTTATGTGTTGTATAATGTGTCTATGCAAGCCACAAGACACAGCGCGACCTACAGTTTCAACTAAGGGCACTACGAATAATAGCCGGTATCTTTGAGAGGATCGTCGGCTATTATTCGCGTATTATTACGTAAAATATAATTTTTATTAAGAAACCTGCCTACTTATATGGCAGGTTCTTTGTATTGAGACATGTTTTTTTGTATTTGATCCGCTTTATGCAATATTTTTAGTAGAGTGTCTAAATCATCACTGGCAATAGGTCGTCGATCTTCTTTATTGCTTTCTTGAATATCTATAGTCAGTTCAGTTATTTTATTATTCTGTGTGCGTATAGTCTCTTGCATGTTAAGATACTCAACTCGTAAATTATTTAATGTTTGAATAGCATTATCTATTTCGTTCATAAAATTTAATTCAGTCTTTTGAACTGGTGGAGTGCCAGCACTGTTTTTTGAACTTCTCTTATTATTCATGCTTTCTTCTTTCGCTGCTTTTATTTCATTGTAATACTTATGTCTTAAAGCACTATTCCACCTAAATCCACAAGCTGCCGCTGTACGATTGAGTTCTTTCCCAACCTCCTGAAATGCAGTTAATTGCGTTTTGTTACTACGTATATAGGTTAACACTGTTTTCGTTAGTAGATCATCATCAGATTGAGACCAAGCGTCTTGTCGCATCTATATTCCTCCCTGAAATTATTCCTTAATGATATGTATATCCATTTGTCAATAGGATTATGCACCTAACTATGAAAATATTCGCATGATACGAAAAAAACTTGACAGAACAAATGTTCCATCTTGTTTTTAATTATTTTTGTTAGTATAATTACAAGTAGAAAGAGAATAAGAATGTGAGAGATAAGTACATATAGAAACAACACGTAGAAAAAACAAAAATAATGAAAAATTATAATAATAAGAAGAAATATTTAACGAGGAGTGATTACATAATGGCAGTAGCAATCGAAAAAATGACAAAAGAAATTAAAAGACTAGATATGTGGAATGTACAACTGGGAAGCAGCAAAGGGAGTGTGCAAAGTGGTGAAAGACCCTGTGTGGTGATTGGCAATAATATCGGAAACAAATACTCCCCAGTAGTTATTGTCGCCCCTGTAACATCTCGCGTTAAGAAAGATATGCCAACCCACGTAAAAGTTAGTGTTGCTGACACAGGACTATATCATGATAGTATTATTTTGTTAGAACAGATTATGACCATATCCAAAGACCAACTAGATTTTAAAATAACTACGCTGCCAGACGAGTACAGTGACAAAATTGTGAATGCACTATCTGTTTCTTTGGCAATGAGATAAAAGAGTAGAAGCGGGAAATCAATCCCGCTTTTCAAACTTATGTAGAACAATTACGTCACTTACATCTACATTTAATTCTTCACAAATAGCAGCCAAATTATCGAATAGTAGCTGCTTAGCAGTATTATTGCAAAGATCGTTGATTGTAGCGTGTCTTATGCCAGTTTTACGAGCTAATTCTCTCCTGCTTATATTTCTCCTAACAAGTATGTGATCAAGCGTAATCTCAAAATACCACATATTTCACCATACCTCTTGACATGTAAATAATCCCCTTTTATAATATAACTGTGGAACGAATTTCGTTCCATTTTGATGGCATAGAAAAATCTCCCTACTTTTCAAATAGGGAGTGATCTGTATTTTATTCTAACACCATAACCAAAAAATAGACAGTAAAAAATACACAACATGAGGTTTGCAGCTATGAGTAAAAGATATTGTCTTATGAAATTAGTGGACTATGATAGAGAACACAGGCTTGAAACTTGGAGATTTGTAAAAATAGAAGCTGAAAAAATTCATGAATTAGATAACTTTATGTGCAACGGATTCCGTATATGGGATTCTAAAGTATCTAGAGTTGTAAAAACAAATCTCAATTTAGACTGTTGGTTGAAAAATCATTAGCTGAGGGGGTGGATTAATGGTAAAAAGTACAGGTATGACACGTCCCTTGGATTCGTTAGGCCGTATCGTCATTCCCAAAGAGATGCGAATTTCAATGGGTATCAATGTGGGCGATCCTTTAGAAATATTTATAGATTCAGAAACCAATACACTAACTTTCAAAATATACACTGGTATGTCTTGTAAAATGTGCGGTTCAGCAGAGCAATTGACTTATTTTAGAGGCAGTTTTGTTTGTGGGGAATGTATTCATGATATGAAGAATGGTACAAACTGCCAGAAGTACTCCCCGGATAGATTAGCCCCTACACAGAAAAATTACAGATCTGAAATATTGTTGGGCAAATTAAAAGATTTGATGAAGCAACACCCTGCATTTTCTCAACAAAAATATGCCGATATATTAGGAGTCTCTCAATGTCGAATTTCACAGCTCAAGAAACAGATATAGTTGTCGAAGAGTTTAAATATTTTTAACAAAATCATAATCAGATAAAATCATCTATTTGAAAATATAAAATGCAGTGTTAGCGGACAATTGTTTGTCCGCTTTTTGATTTTTTTTAGAATTTATTGCTTTGATAATAATTATCGCTTGTAGTATATTAATCATAGGAGGTGTTAGCAATTAATATTCAGCATCACACTATGACCTACACATTAAACAGTGGTATCAAGGGAACTGTCAATCTATCCACTAAGCAAATACAGGACTGGATAGAGTCTTATCGTGTAGGAAGTAAATATGTAACTACAGTAGGTAAAGAACATTTTGGATTGAATCCTGAGCTTGTGGCAGACTTCAAGGTACATAATGAATTTAGTGAGCAGAGGGAACATGTAGCAGCAATACAGCCTACAGCAGCAAGTAAGGCCAATGAACAGTTAGCAGATGCATATAGCCAGCATAAGACACTGATTCAGGTAGAATGTAAGTGTGGAGCTTCCTATATAGAAGAGTCAGCATACAAAAGGAGCAAATGGGGCTGTAAAGAATGCAGGGAAATTGTGTTTCTGGATAGAAAGAAGGGGATGGTTGATACAGTGAAGGGCAAGGCTTGGCATATGACCAATAGATATTTTGTTGAGAGGTGTTAGATAAAATGAATATTGATAAGCAGTTTGTTCATGAAGCAAGGCTTGCATCGGAAAAAGCAGGAGGATATCTTACTGTCGATCTATTTGATCAGTTCAGAGACAAGACCAAAACTGTAACATGGGATACATTTAATCGAAAAAATAAGATTAATTTTAAGGAATTTTTAAAAATTGCAGGAATACCAAGTAAAGATGAATATGTACTCAAACAGAATAGAATAAAAGCAATTAGTAATTTTAAGATAATCAACTTAAGAAACGGAAGCGTTGATAAAAGCCAATATATATTAAATGAATTAAAACCCAGTTGGGAGTATATTTCAGAACAGTTCGGAATCGAAAAGATTGCTTTTGAAGCTCAAGTAAATCTGACTGGTTTATATATAACTGAAGAAGATTTATTTAAGAGTTTAAAGGCTTCTATTAAGAAACTGGGGTACATTCCAAATAAATCAGAGTATACAAAAAATAAAATAAAACCTTCTGAAAAATCTATGAAGACTAAAGGATACACATGGGATCAAACTATGCGAAAAGCTGGCTTTAAGATAGAAGGAGTTAAAACAAACGATAAAATTTGTATCATGGAAAATTGTTATAATCAGTTTATGCCTTCAAATGAAAATGATATATTGTGCGATTCATGTTTTAAGAAGATAAGAGCAGGACTGATCAACCAAATTGAAAGTATCAATAAAATAAATGATCTTAAAGAAATAACAAAAAAGCTAATATGGTTCGGCAATAATCATAAACAAATATTGCAATTATATCGAAACCGCTAGGCACGTCTTGCTGAAGAAGAGTATATTTGTTTGTTATGTGTGTTATAATGTTTTTAGTAAGTTGGAGAAAGGGTGTACTATATGAAAAAAGATCGTTACGAACTCGAAGATTTATTAATAAAAAAAATAAAAACCATAAAAAGTAAAGCCAAAATTGTCAACGAAATTGTTGAGCAACTAGTTAGTAAAGGTTTGCCGTTTGGAATATTTAATGAAGTTTCAAGAGAAAGTATTTCTTTAAGTTCGATGGATGTGTCTTTTTTAGCAGTTTTGACAGATGGAATATATTACGTTTTGAAGGATGAAGATTTAAACCCTGAAAAGTTTTTCAGTATAAAAGAATTGAAAGAGTCTGAGCGAATTGTACAAGAAACCTACAAAAAAGTAGTAATTGAACTACCTCTTGTTATGGAAAATGTAATCCAATTGGATGAACAAACATATGTTACAAAAATAAAAAGTAAAGTGCTTGTGGATATGTATCATGCAAATATTATTGATTATGATTTTGAAACACAAAGAAGCGCAAAATACAAAGAAGGAAGAAATGGAGTAGTACCAATACCAGATGTCAACAAAAAAAGTGTTGATGATATAGCTAAAAATGTTCTTAATCAATCTTATTTACCCGATATGATGACATTGAATGTATACTCTTTTGAAGAATCACCTGTTATATATGATTCTGTGAACAGAAAATTGACTCTTAATAAAAGTTCCATTGTTTCTATATTAGATGGTTTTCATCGCTTACAGGGCTTTGTTAAGGCTTTCACTGTTAATTCTGAAATCGAACTTGAAATGATTTTGTCTATAAGGGTATACGACACTGATACTGCAAAAAGATATTTCGGTCAAATAAATACAGTCAATGTGGTAAAAAAAGAGAGAATAGAAGAATTGAAAGCTGAAAGGTTTTCTGATCAAGTCGTTAAAGATCTGCAAAAAGACCCAAAATCAGAACTCAAAGGCAATAAGATTGCATCCTCACCACGAATTAGTGAGATAGCGGGACAATTGACAACTTTTTCAATTTTATCATATGCAGTTGAAAATACATTCGCACCATCTAATTTTAAGGAGTATAAAGATACTGCTAAATATTTGATTGAGTTTTATGGATATTTAACAAGTTACTATTATGATGAATTTCTCGGCAATCCCAATGCCTACAGAGATAATTTAATAAATCATCCTCTGATGTTCTTGGGGTATACGCAAATTGCAAAACAATTTCATGATATTGGACGTAATCCATCTGACATAAAAGAAGCAGTAGATCAAATAAATTTCCACGATCCTTGTTTAATTGAATTGTTAAATGATAAAAGAGCTTATTATGCTTCAAGTAGATCTAAAAATAAAGTATTAGAATATTTTAAAATGAACTTTGGGGTGAATGATAATGGCTAATGAAATATACAACGATGAATTTTACAACGAAGAGCAGAAGTTGAGGTTCTTACAAGACTTTACTCAAAACACATATGGAGTATTTTCAAGGGTTTTAAAAAGGGCAGGTCGTATGGAGAAAAATTACAGCAAAGACTTATATAACTTTAATTTAGCTGAAATTGAAGAGCTGCTTAACTATTTATCGCCAAAAACTGTTCAAGCATCGATCACAAATGGAGCGACAATTGAGGGCTACATAAGATGGGCAATATCTCAAGACCTTAGAGATAACAAGCTAAATCCTCTTTCACCTGTAAGTGACACTGAATATTATAAATCTTTTGTAGATAAAACAAATAAATTAATCTTTAGTGAGGATGAAATAAATAAAATTGTATATGGATTACCAAGTAGACAAGATGCTGTTATAGTTCAAGCTATATTTGAAGGTATAATGGGCAGAGATAATAGTGAACTATTAAATTTAAAAATTTCAGACCTTGATGCAATAAATAAAACAATATTGTTAAAAAATATTAACAAGTATGGGACTGAGGAATTAAGAAAAGTAACGATAACAGAACAGTTAGTAAGAATCATACAGGAGGCAAATGAAGAAACTGTTTATAAAAGTATTTTAAGTGCAGGAGGCAGAGATAAAAAACTTGTTCCCTCGTCATATGTGATAAAAGGAGCTGGAAAAGCATATAAAGATGATGGGCAAACCAGTGCGCACACAATTAGACAAAGAATCAAGGTTATTGGTTTAATGGAAGGATATAATTATTTAAATCCGATAAACATCAGAAATTCCGGTATGTTAAAAATGGCTAAAGATATATATAAGACAAGCAAGAAACTGCAACGTGATGAAATAGAGGCAATATGCAGACATTTTAATGTTGGTCTAGCAAAAGATGGTGTCAATATTATGAGTACTATTTATACTAGGGAGTTTTTGAATTTGGAGACACTATTAAATAAGTACCCAAATTTAGAATAAGGTAAAACTTATTCTTTTTTTTATTTTTGTTTATTGACGCGAAAGTGTTTGGATGGTATTATGAATGTATGGAGTTGTTATATTAGTTTATAAGAGAAATGGAGAGAATACTCATGAGTGCTTTCATCTATATTTTAATGTCTTTATTCGAGGGGGTTGTAGTTTTTTATTTTGCTTTTTCTGTATTTAGAATAAATATTAAAGAGTATTTATTTGAAATAATTATAACTAATATTTTAATATCAGTTGCAACATATTTTTACAGCCTTGATCCTATGATGAGTAATCTTGCCCCGCTTCTTAACATGCTAACTTTAACTCTGTGTTTGATAGCATTTTTTAGGGTCTCTTCCAGACATGCTTTTTTTGCCGCAGTATTGACTTTAATTGTATTTCTCGTTGTACAAAGTCTTTCTGTGTGGGTAATGTACCCATTCACTGGTTTAACTCTTGAAAATATAAAGTCAAACAATTTTTTAAGATATACATATCAGATAGGCAGTGATATAATAATTTTTCTTCTTGCTAATATACTTGTACAAAAAAGATTATGGTTTAGTTTTATAAGCTACAATTTTACCATTAAATTCTCACTAACTAAAAACAACATTCTTATTACCGTAATTCCATCATGTATAATGATATTAGTTGGTTTCACATATGATATAAATAATTTATTGCTGGGATCTATAGTTTGGACAATATGTTTCTTTAATCTTCTCTTTATAGGAATAAAAATGGAGAGACGAACCATTGAAAAATAAAACAGTTACGGATATTATTGCGTTTAAAATCAAAGAGAAAATTATAAATTCAGAATACAGTAATTATTTTCCTGATGAAGATGATGTCTTACATGTTTCAAGATTTATTATTAGTAATATTATACCTATTATATTTATAATTGTTATCGGTTGTGTGTTTAATAATACATTAAACACATGCTATGCGCTTTTAGGATTCTCTTTACTAAGGACAGTCTCTGGAGGTCGCCATATAAAAAATGCAGATAAATGTTTTTTTGTCTCAGTAATTTTACTGATTGTCTTGAGTTTTGTTCCTGAACTCTCAACAGCGATTTTAACTACTGTCAAAGCAATTACCTTTATAGTAGTAATGATTTATGCTCCTTACAATATTGAAAATAACACAGTTGTCGAAAAGAAAAATCATATATATTTTAAGTATTTATCTATGTTCTTTGTTGTTGCTTCATTTTTTATAGATAATAGCGCATTCGTTATCAGCGCCCTTATACAATCTCTAACATTAATTAACTTTAACTTGAAAGGAGGTGAGTGTGATGAGTAAAAAGTTTGCTATTATGAGTTTTGTTGGTTCTATTTTTACATTGCTGTCTGTGGTTAATGTGCAGCCTGCTTCATGGGCATTGTTTAACTGTCCACCTGCTCCAAAACGTAAATAGTTGCTGTTGTCATAAGTACCCCATAGCGCTGTGGGGTATAAGTTTATATAGTTGGGAGTGACATTCATTTATGGTGCGATCAATACCAGTAGTTAAAAGAGACGGGAAGAAGATTAACGAGGTAGCGGAATGGCTAGAGATAGACAAAATTATATCATCAAAAAATGAAAGGATTAATTATGTTCACAGAACTGTATACATAACTTCTGAAGGCGAATATTTGCAATGTAATGCAACAGATCAAATACATGAATTATTATCAGGCGAAGAAGGTTTCGTTGTAACTGACAGAGGAACATTGGGGAATTTAAACATGAGTTATGAATACATTGAAAATAACAAAAGTATAATCTTTTGTGATGAACATGTTATTACAATTTCTAAGCCCAGATTAGAAAAGGTTAAAGAAGTAATGAATAGATTGTTAGGAAAAAAGTGAAGACTGAATAACTTAAATAAAACTAATATAATTAAATATGATAATCATTATTTCCATAAGTTAATATAATATGAACAAAGGTTCTGATTGATTGAAAAGTTCATTCGACATAATTCGACTCATAATATTCATATTTAACCAGTATTTATATAATGTCAATAAAAATTCGGTTATACTGAACCGAAGTTGCCTAATTATAGAAGTAAAGTATAATTTAATTATAGGGTTTTCCAACATCAAGAAATTCAAAAAGGGAGATTTTGCAAATGGTCGAAAAATTTATAGAGGAACTTAACATCGACAGAAGAGCTATAAATGTATTGAATGCTATCTATTTTTTGATAACTAGTGAAGAGGATTTAAATGAATTTAGAGCTGAATGTCTGTATGGGAGTATGCAAGATATAAATAATTATTTGATAAAGAAGAGAAGGACTAAGTTGAATACAAATAAGTATGCCGATGTTAATGAGTTTATTTACTTTTACAATATTGACAATGCTTCTGCACTTGAGAGACTTTGCCAAGAACGGATCGATGACATTAAAATGTCTAAGCTCAAATCTAATGATCCGAAACATATATATGCGATACATAGTAGCAGAGGAGAACATGTTAGATTTATGGAGTTAGTTTTATTTGCGTAAAAGGTAGCCGAGCGAAAGTTCGGCAAAAAATAAACAAGCAAAAATAAATAAATAATTGACAAAAATAATTATGAATGATATATTTAAATAGAACCAAGTAAACATTGAAAGAATGTATGTAGTAAAAGAATACTTTTATCAAGATAGTCAATTACCAAAAGGTAATACATAAGGGTCTTTCGTCTAAATGGTTAAGACACCAATCTCATAAATTGGCTGATACCCGTTCAAGTCGGGTGAGACCCACCAAAAAATAACACACTATAAAGTGTGATTATATAGATGAATTATAATTGAAAGGGGATGCTGAACATGAACATATCTTATGATATGGGATTTACTTAGTCTCAATGAAGAAGCCAACAACAATTGTCAAAGAAGTACATACAATATCAACGTGCCTAGCACGATTATATAGATGCAACTCATTTCACTTTGCAAAAGGTGGTGATATGAATCAAAAACAAGTTGAGAAGCCCTCCCTTTTATGATTGATCAGGTTTAGATTAATCAAATAAAAATAATTATACATAAAAGGGAGATATAAAATACATATGGCAGATTACAAGATTAAAGTAAACAAAAAACACGGCGGCAAAGAGTTTAAAAATCACTTTAGATTTATCGGTAAAGTAAGCCAAGTAAGCAAAAAGAATCAAGAAACTGATAGTTGGGACAAACTACCTTACTTTGAAGAAAAGTTGACACGCTCAGAAAAGCCGAAACCAAGACGTGTTTTGCAATTTAATATCGAAACTGCATTAAGTAACAATCTTAAGGTTGAAATTGCTGGTATGGAACAACAGTTTGTATATGCTTATAGCAAAAAACACAATCAAACAACGAAACTTGATTGGAACGTTCGATTCGATAAAGAGAAGTGGAAAGATTTAAACGGGAAAACCAAAGAAATTGATGAAACGTATCACTTAATCGATGCTCCTTGGGATAAGGCGAAAGAACTATCCGAATACATTCAAGATGATGCATGGGTAGAGGTTAAAGGAGTATATGAGTTTGAAGCGATTTCGGGGGATAATGGTAATGTGGAGTTCAAAAAGAGAACCATTACATCTATTTCTCCAATTGTTGATGGGCAGATTATCGACGAAGATGGCAATCCTACTCCTATCAAGGTGGATAAAAAAGTAATTAATTATGTACAAGATTTGAAGTCTTCAGAATTTATTGAAGTTAACAGTTTCAGTATGCAGCTAGGAATTAAGAGTACCTATCAAGATGAAACTACTGGAGATACTAAGATTAATGGAGTTTTTCTGAAGAATGGTAAGGAACGTTCAGAACCTATGGATGTTGAGCTTATCGTTTATCAAGCAGAGGCGGCAGAAGGTAAAGTGTCAATGGCTAATGCTTTCGCATCTCTTAATACATACGATTTCATTGAAGTAACGGGGCAAGATAACCAACGCGCAACATACGCGTACGTAGACATTGTAGAAGAACTGCCTGCCGATGACCCTTTTAATGATGTAGATGATTCTCAAAAGGAAACAAGACAAGAACGAGTAGTTAATGGAGATAAAAAAGGGTTAGAAGTAATCAGTTATGTGCAGGGAAGTATTATGCGTGAGTTGCTTACAGAAGAAGAATTTAAGAAGACAACTACTTTGACTAATGACAGCCCTTTTGGTAACAGCGTAAATGATGATCCGTTTAGTCAAACATCGGGTTCGCCTGTTGACCCATTTGCAACAAATAACGACGATCCTTTTGCGTGAGAGTAGATAGTTTCAATTAATTAGAAAATGGTCTGTGTGTAAAAGCGCAGACCAAACATAAATACATATAACAGGGAGAGATTTATTTAATGAGTTGGAGAAATAAAGTACAAAAGAATACACCTAAAGTTGAACTTCATTCAATTATGAGCCTTATTGTGGGAACTTATAAAACTGGTAAAACAAGACTTTGGAAAGAAGTTACAGAGCTGCACTACGGTTCACCAGAAGAAGCATTGCTTTTGGCATTTGAACCGGGATATGAAACTTGGGAACTGGACAACATTATTCCGATTCACAAAGAGGGATCGGATGAAGATGCTTGGAAGCAGTGGGAGTTCTTTAAAAAAGAAGTGGTACCGGGATTAGTCAAAGAGGCAAGCGAAGGTCGCATTGTTAAACTCATTGGTATCGACACTGCTGATCGTTGTGTAGATGCAGCTACGTCGTGGTTGTTGAAGGATCGAGCCAAGAGATATGGCAAACAATCTATTATTTCGTTGCAAGATTTAGGCGATGCTTCCAGTAACAAAGAGAATGGATACACAGCACTTTATGAAGAAATGAAAAAGCCATTCGATGCTTTACGTAATGCTGGTTACGGTTTGCTGGGCTTGGGATGGACAAAAGAAAAAGAGACAACGCTTTATAATGGCATGAAGTACAATTCTGTTGAGTTGATGATGCATCAAACAGCACGCAAGATTTTTGAATCTCAAGCAAGTTTAATCTGTTGCTTATTTAACGAAGTAGTTGTAATCAATAAAGATGGTTCTGAACTAGCTGACAATATTAAGGATAAAAAGGGTAGAGAAAAAGGAAGTAATTTTCATGAAACGCGCACCGTAATGGTCTTCCGACCGACCGAATACATTTCTATCGCTGGTGGTCGTTACACTGATCTGCCCGAAGAACCAGTTGAATATAGCGCAAAGAACTTTTTGGATGTATTTGAAGCAGCGGTAAAAGGACAACTTAAAAAAACTAACAAAAGCATCGAAGAGCTTAAGGTTGAACAAGAACAGGAACGTGACGAGCAAGCAAAAGAAGTTGAAACTAAAGCTAAAGAGGAATTGAGTATTGCTAATTTGATTGAATCTATTAATGAACAAAAGAAACGGTTTACTGATAACCAACTGAGCGAGTATATTGTCCCAGAGTTCAAGAATATTTTGGGGATTGCAAACTATACGAAAGTTACAGACACAGAAGCTTTAGCACAAGCGGTTAAGTTTATCACAGAATTTAACATTCCAGCTTAATACATAGAGTTAATCAAAGACAGAGTTTATCAGAATAGAGCCTCACTGTAATAGTGGGGCTTCAAAATAAAACGGGAGCGTGATACGTTGGGTGAGCTAATCCTCTCTCTGCTATTGGCGCTATCAGTATACAACAACACTGAAGCACAAAGCGTCAATCAAGTACGAGAAATGAAAAACACGACTAACATTAAACAAGAAATTAAGGTTGCTAAGTTGGATAAGATCGAACAAGTTACGCATAAGAAAGATACATATAAATGGGAACGATTTGAGTTAACAGCTTACACTAACAATCAAGGCAGAAGTGTAAGCAGTAAAGATTATGGAAGAACCGCTTCGGGCAAGATGACTAAGGCTGGAGAAACAATAGCTGCTGACTGGAGAGTGTTGCCTGAAGGGACGGTAGTTTATATAGATGGTGTAGGTATAAGAGTTGTACAGGATAAAGGTGGATTAATAAAAGGCAAGAAAATTGATGTGTACGTTAGAACCGAACATGAAGCGAGAGAGTTTGGTAGAAAGAAGCATATTAAAGTACGAGTAATTAAATGGGGAGACAACAGATGAAAAAAGTGTTTTTATTAATGGGATATTCGGGTTCAGGTAAGACGGAAGTTGCTAAAGTTTTGGAAGGACGAGGATATAATATCCTCCAGTCCTACACAACGCGTCAGCCTAGAAATGGTGGTGAGTGGGGTCATATTTTTGCTACCATAGAAGAGTACGAACAATTAAAACATGATAAACAAATCGTAGCCTATAGCTACTTTGATAACAACCACTACTTTAGTACTGAAGACCAAATTTATAGCACAGATATATACGTGGTTGATCCCGATGGGATTAAAGACTTAAAAGAACGTGTTTCTGATGTTGAGTTTGTGACTATTTATCTAAAAGTAGACAAGAAGACTCGGTATAAACGAATGATTGAACGAGGTGACGATGTAGATAAAAGACTCAAACGAATCAACGAAGATGGAATTAAATTTAGAAAAAAACGATTTGATTATCAAGTTATTAACTATGAACTCGATAAGGCTGTAAATGTGATAGATCAAATTATCAAAATTGAACGAAACGAGTAAAGGGGGTAAACCAATGCTACCGCTTAATTTCGAACGATTATCAGAATTGTATGGTTATCTGGAAATTGACGACATTGATTATGGAGAACTTCAAGAGTTACGAGACAAGATTGATGACTTAAAGCAAATTGTTGAGGATAAAATGGAAGTGTATTAATGAGTAGTAGAAGCAAAACGATCAAATACATAAATGAGACTTCCGTTGAAGAGATGATTAAGCAGGTATTGAGCAAGGGAACAGAAATAAATCGGGTTGTTGAAGCAGCCAAGGAGAGTCGAACTGAATATGGGTTAAAAGTTCAAAAGTTCATTGAATGTTTAAGTGAGGTAGAGAGCAATGTATAAGTGGATAGCATATGGTTTAGGTATGCCCAAGAATATTATTTTTATTGATAAAAATAATGACGACATGTGGATATCACATGATAAAGCTTTGGAATATCTAAAAGGCAATCGTATAGAATTTGATACTTTAAGTAATTATGATCCAAAGATAGACGTAGATATTGACCTGATGTTAGTAATAGAAATTTAGTAAAACCTGTATTTTACAAGGAGGATAAATGGAACAGATTCAATCTCATGAAATTAAAGACATCTGGCGAATTAGAGAAGGACTATTAGTAGAAATTCATAAATATAAGTCTCTTGGATATCACATACACAGTAAGAAAGAAGAAAAGCGTGTGAAAGGCTGTAAAGGACTGACTGAACTAACAAAGGAATATACCGACTCTTATTATCAAGAGACTTTTCCTAAAGGAACATTGTTTTATCATGGTTCACCAGTTGAGCCAGTAACTGATCCGCAGCAGTTTAAAATTGAGATTAAATCAAGTGGTGGTTCAATTTGGGGGGCAATAAATGAAATTAATGTGGTACTTAAAGATATCAATACATTGATCGGCAAATACCAATGAAAATTGAATTTGATCGGGGAACGAGGAGGAAATCATGGAAGAGTTCATAAACTTTTATGATTCAATAAAGAAGTATCATAAAAGTTGGACGCTAGAAATATATCATTCAGACGTTTTAGATTGGTGTATTTCTGTGGGGTACAGAATCGGCCACCCGTTGCATAGGCAGACTATAATCCATGTTCAAAGCAATGACATTGAATTAGCTTTCGCAAAGGCCCAAGTGGAACTAAAAGAGTGGCTGTTGGAGAAGGACGGGGGATATTAAGCGTTATATTTATTCTAAGGACATATAGGAAGATAAAATAAAGAATTTATGTTGATTGGGGTGTTTTAAATGAGCATTGAGACAGCAAAGAAGTTTATTGAAGATCAGTTACAATATTATGAAAAATATTTAGTTGACATTGATATAGAGCGTAGAGAGGCAAAACATAGGCTTGAACTGCTGCAACAAAAGTACGAAATATACAAAGAAAAACAACAAGATTATGAATCAATATTAATCACTATGAATTGTGCTGAGTATGAGTTCTAAATCCGCTGTTAAATTAAGATAAAGTTGATATTTTACGTAGAAAGGGCTATTTAGATGAATAAAGAAGACTTTGAAATTTGGTGCATAAACGAAGGGAAACGATACGGTTTCACCCAGGTAAAGAACAAGGAACTTGTTTTTGTTGATTCTTCAAGAAAGAGAGAAATTGAATTTTTTAAAGAGAATCAAAATAATCAAGATGCGTATGATCTACAAATAACTGATTTGACTAACGGTTTTGTTCTTGGATTACCGTATCAATTAAATTATTTCCAAAAATGCGAACAAATGCTATGGAGGAATAGTTTAAGAAATTTCAGTAGTGACATTGCGATTATTCTTAAAGCTATGGATAATGCAAGAGAAGGATACCTAAGAATGAAGATTTTAAAATGGAACAAGGTTAGAGGATTTGGTTTTGCTACTTGTGCATATTGCCCTAAAGTTTATATTCATGCTAGACAATTTCCAAAAGAGATCAGACAAAATTTAGATCAAGGAGTTAAGAGTATTGGTTACTTTTACATTCAATTAGAAAATGATTATCGAACACCAGTAGCTAAGCATCTTAAAATCGATCTTTGACTGAGAAAAGGAGTGTATGAATGAACGAAGATGTAAAATTTCTTAAAGAGCTACAGCAAGAATTAAATACTCAAGAAAATGATTGTCAGGCATCTCCACGATTCTGGACAGTAGGAGATTACAAGTGGGTTGAATGTTCAGATGATAATGCCGAACGCCACTCTGTTTACCTGCCGCAAGACGGTGAATCCTACGAGATCAATTATTTCCTTAAAGAGATACTGGACAGGGATGAGTTAGAGCCTGACGCATTAGAAGCCCTAGAAGAGGTCGGTTGCGAGGAAACGGCCCACGAGTGGATTGCTGAACACTATGACGAAGGAGCCAGCCTCCATCCTGAGCGGCAAGAACACTTTATCAGACAGAACACAATGTTCCTGACGAAAGACGAAGCCAAACGCCATATTGAAGCAAACCACTACCATTACACAAGTAAGGCACATACATATGCAATGACAGCTTGGAGAGCACCAAAAGTTGAAAGATTATTGAAAATATTGAGTGAGTACGACTTTGATACGCTGATTGAACGAAAAACAATCTGATAAGGAGAATTTGGATGTACAAAGTAGACTTCACCAAAGAAGAAATGGATGCTGCAATAATTCAAACAGGAGCACGAATCGATGCTCTAGCAGATTTACAAAAACAAGAAGGTAAGAAGGAAAACATTCAAAGAGTCTTGGAGATCGAGGAGGCATTGAAGCCCATCAGATCATTTAGGCAAAAACTGATGGATGTTAGATACCGATGAAATCAGCATTTTACGATGTAAGGAGGACGCTATGACGACCAAGAAAAGCAATCATAAACATGAATATGTTTTGGTTGAAATAGAGAGGAAAGGCTGGTTTACACACGAAAAAGTATGTAAACATTGTGGTCATATCAATAATCGATTGAGATTAAAACATGAATATGAATCACAATAGGTTAGCATTTTACCTAAACAACCAAAGGAGTGATTAATTGCTAGAGTGCAATAAAATATATAAAATGGATTGTCTTCAAGGAATGAAGCTTATTCCAGACGGAACAATTCCTTTAACCGTCACTTCTCCTCCTTATGATGATCTAAGAAAATACAAGGGTTACTCGTTTGAGTTTGAAGAAATTGCTCGTGAACTTTACAGAGTGACAGCAGATGGTGGAGTTTTGGTGTGGGTGGTTGGTGATAAAACCGATAAAGGCAGTGAAACAGGAACAAGTTTTAAACAGGCTTTGTTCTTTAAAGAAATAGGGTTCAATATACACGACACCATGATTTACGAAAAGGATAGTATTAGTTTTCCTGAAACGAATCGATATTATCAGATTTTCGAGTATATGCTTATCTTTTCAAAAGGAAAGCCTAAAACGACCAATTTAATTTCTGATAGAAAAAATAAGTGGTACAACGGGAAAAAGCATATTAAGGGACATTATAGAAATGCCAATGGCGAACAGGTCAGACATAATAAACAAAACTTGCTTAAGGAATACGGAGTCAGATATAACATATGGAGAATAGCAAATGGACATCAAAAATCAACTTTAGATAAAGTGGCATTCAAGCATCCAGCAATTTTTCCTGAAAAGTTGGCAGAAGATCACATTCTTAGTTGGAGCAATGAAGGAGATGTTATCTTAGACCCCTTCATGGGAAGCGGTACTGTAGCTAAAATGGCTTTATTGAACGATAGAAAATACATAGGATTTGAGATTTCAGAAGAATACATAGAAATTATTGATGAGAGATTGAAGATGTATGTAAAAGATTAATTGAGTAAAATGAAACTTTTACTAGGAGGTACATATTAAATGAAGAGTATTATAAAGGCTAGAATCACTAAGAAAATTTATTATATGGAGAGAAATCAACCTTTAAGTTGGTGGGGTTGCTCCATAGATAACGAAGAGTTTAAATACAATGACAAATCGAATAATGATGGGCGTTTGGGGTATAAAAAAGTCAAAGACTCAGAACTCGCTACACTTAAAGAAACAGACCAATTCCATAGGTTACTAGACAAGGGTGAAACTATAAGTATTAGTGGAAATCAACATGAAATAGTAGAGGTTGTCCATAGAGTCGATGGGATAATGGAATATTGGGTAGATGTTGAATATGATGATGAGAAGAGCAGAGATGAGGCATTGAAAGAAATTGAATTAAGAGGAGCATTTCTTGAAGGTAGAAAAACGGAAAGTGAAAAAGTTAAGCTGATAAATACTGAACATGTAGTATCGGCACTGCACGAAGAAGTCCCTACTTCAAAGAAGGCACGAAAAGCTTTTAATACACTTAAGAAAGCAATTTTAAAACAAAATGAGACTAATAAAATTAACCTTTTCTAGAGGTGAATAATGAAATTATTTAAAAATGTCCCCATCTTTGAATGGGACGACTTAGATGGTAAAAGTTTGATCATTCGTGTTGAACAGAATGAAGAGATAAAAGTCATATATGGATACGATCCAGTAGGCAATGAAATTTACATACTGGCAGAACAGGGTAAGACGAAGTTGAAATAAAAACGAAGGAGTTGATATTTATTGAGTTATACGGCGATTGAGCGTGAAACGGTGTGTGTTTGTAATGACGAAACTAATGAGTGGGAGATATTCTCTGCTTCAAGTAAACTTCAAAATAAAATGGAGAAAGCAGGATTTGAAGCTTACAAGGTTGACGCAGAAGGCAACAAATACTACAAAGTAGATTATGAACAGGTTTCATTCCGAAAGAAAAGCAGTGGACGTAACTGGACGCCCGAACAGAGACAGGCCGCTGCTAATAGGATGGCTAATGCAAGAGCCAATAAAAGTAAGGAGTGATTAATTGAAAAAATTAAAAGAGATCGTATTTGGTTTTGAAAATTGTGAATCTTTATCGGTTGAGGCTAACCACATAGGAAATTTTAGCGTCACCAATATTAAAAAAAGCATTATTCGACATTATGGCGACATTAGATTTATGGATACCTGCGACACTTTTTCAATTGTTGTTAATAGAAATGCAAATACAGACTATCAAGTATCTGTTATAGAAGATAATAACTATAAACAAAACACTTTTGATCGTCTTACTAATGGCGATATTGTCGTTATTGATATTGTGTATGATGATGATTCAAAGGATGAAATCTATGTCCGGTGGGAAGGTAAAAGCGACTACTTAAACGAAGCTCAAAAAACATACATAAGTAAGCTTGGGGATTTATTCATAGTCATATCCAAGGAAGAAACAGTAGAGTCGTTTTTTGAAGATTGGGGAATTGATAGTCAAGACGGATACATGGATTTAATGTGGAGATCCAATCATATAACTTTATAAAATAAGAATTTTACATAGAAAGGAAATAGAATTTGAGTAAAAAATTAAAAACCATTATGGGAGACGAATTTGGAATCACTGCAATTGATGGTATTCCAGTAGTAAGTAGTAGAAAGGTTGGTGAAATATTTGCAAAACGACACGATCATGTACTTAGAGACATTTCCAATATTCAAAGTTCACTCCCCAAAATTGGGGAGTCAGATTGGGACATTAATTTTATAAAATCATCCTATAAAAATGATCGAGGAAAGGAGTACCCTGAATTTTTGTTGACTGAAAAAGGATTTACACTTTTAGCAATGGGATTTACAGGTGAGAATGCAATAAAGTTTAAAATAAAATACATAGAGAAATTCAACGAAATGAAAAAGTTTATTCAAGAACGACAATTGGCACGAATTGAATATCCAGCATTAACATCGATGATTAAAATGTCTCACGAAGATCCGAATCCGTTTCATTACAGCAACGAAGCAGATATGATAAATAAGATTGTGCTCGGTATGACTTCAAAAAAATTTAAAGAGAAACATAGCCTAAAGAAACATCAAGGAATCAGAGATTTTATGAGTCATCAACAAGTGGAAGCGATTGTTAAATTACAACAAGTAGATGTTGGATTAGTGGCATCAATTAAAGATATATCTGGACGCAAAAAAATATTAGAAGATTATTATTATAGAATTTACCCAAACAGTCCAGTTGCTATAGAATCGTGATTTTACGGAGCAAAGGAGTGATCAATTGAAGAAAATTGTTCTCAATATTGATGGAAATGATCGGGTCAGCTTAGAAGCTGAAGGCTTTAGTGACTCGCTTGAAGATTTGGAAGAAATATTCTACATATTAGCCAGCGGAACCCGGATGATAGCAACAAAAGTTGAGCAATTAAAAGGAGAAGATTATGAGCAATAAAGGAAAGTGGATGTATAACACTGGTGATAAAGAGCATTGGGACTGCGAAGATGGAGAGTACGATACCAAGAAGCAAGCTATCGAAGCTGGAAAAGAATTCTTTAAGAACCCATCAGATGAATATTTAGACAACATGGATATTGACTGATAAGATTATACGGCATGTGAATTTGATGTTGGGCAGTTGAGTAATCCAGAAATCAATTTATCACCTCATAGCGTTCTTGATGAAGTATTAGAGCAAACGTATGATCAAGTTGGGGAAGTTGCTGATGGCTGGTTTGATAAACTTAAAGATGAAGATAAAAGGCTGCTTGGCAAAATGTTAACAGATACTTTTTGGAGATGGACAGAAGAGACAAATAATCAACCCGAATTCTTTGCAATTAAGAATGTAGAAACGATAAGATTGTGAAGTAGGGAGGGAGAAAATATGAGAAAAGTAGAGATTAAAGGATACATAGTTTTCGACGAAGAAGAATTGAATCATGGTGATGATATCATTGGTCAGATTGACCATGAGTTATTTAATGCCGATGGAATTATAGAGTGGGAATTAAAAGAAGTAAATGATGTAGAGATTGAACACATACGAGAAGATTAAATTCTGATCAAATCGCAACTTTACTTAGAAAGTGCTCATTTCGGTGGATGAGATACATTTGAAATCATTGATCAAAGGAGAAAATAGAACAGGTGAAGATTTATCAGATCAAAGTATTTTTTGAAAGAAAATTGGAGAGTTTTTGGTATTGGCTAATGACTCCTTTGGCCTACTTTTTTACAAAGGAGAAAGTCAACAAAAGGTTTGAGAGAAGAAAAAGTAAGATGACCAGAGAGCAAATGGTTAGATGGATTGCGGAAGATATTGCAAGGTATTTGATTCAAAATAAAAAAAGTGACGTAGAGTTTTTGGTTTGTACATATGCAAATGACGATCATTTCTGGAGGGACTGTTATTTAACTGGGACAGCTCCCTATTTTCTCAAGAGAAGTAAGACTAAGATGGCATTTTATAAGTTTGAAAAGACACTAGAAGTTCAAGAGAAGATTGTTGACATGCTGAAGCAAAATAAATATGTGAATGTAAGAGAGTTTGTTGAAGACTTTAAGTGGCAAAGAGTGGATGAATACAAAAAGACAGTTGAGATTACATATAGAAGTAAGTAAAAGAGGACTTTTACAAAGATTAAAGTGAGGCGAGTTAATGAGTGTATTTAGTGAAATGGATAGACTGCGTAAAGAAATCGAAGAAAAGACAGCGCTCCTCAGTTCTATGGAACAAGAACATTTTGATGTTCATGGCATTTGGAAGTTCTCAACTGAAGGGGATTGTGAGGGTCGCAGTTCGAAGGACTTAGGAACGTATAAAGGAAGTCTATTCGATGGTATCAAGAAATATGGTGACAGAAGCTATTATTCCCTTAGTTGCGAGAGGATCGGATTTCTAGGAGTCGAAGACAGTAAGCCATCAAAGAGAACGGTACATTTTAGTGTCAAAGACAAATCAATCAGACTACACGACAAACAAGATCACATCAATAAACTAATGACCTGCACACCTGAAGGTTGTGTACTTAAAGAAAGCAGTCAATATGGATGTATTGCTCTAGAATGGGAGGAATAGTGTTTGATATTTACTGAACAGGACATGTTTGATAGTTGCAAAAATGTGTTATTGTTTAAATCAATCTTTGATGGTCTCAGCAGAGGAGAGAAAATTGTTACGATTTTGTTCTTTCCCATAGGATATGTGCTTGCTTTGATTGGATTAATTCTATTCTGGATAGCATTAAGACGAGATAAAATGTAAACTTTACTTAGAGGAGAAAATAAATGAGCTATCAAACATGCACCAGTGACAAGGAAGAGGTAAGCAATATCGTGAAGGATATCCTTCAAAATGAATACCATCCTAACACGGAAATCTTAATTTATTTTGATGAAGATGATGGTGAATGGACTATTGCTAAAGATAAACGATTTTTCTCTCATGGTTTTAAATTTGAAGATAAAGTAGCACATTTAGAGAAATTGATTAGTATGTGTCACTATCAAATGCTGAGGATTGAAAGAATGACAAATGTATACAACATTAAAGGCATCGTAAAAGATGTGGCATGGGAATTAAATGACGAGATGCAGAAGTATAAAAATAATAAGATTGAATGGTCTGAGTAAAACATAGATTTTACCATAATACATATAGAAGGATGAGATAGAATGAGTAAGTTATATGAGCTTGGGAAACAATATAGAGTATTTAACAATTTTGTAGATTCCGCTTGGGATAACGACGATTTAACGGAAGATGATTTGCAATTGTACATTGAGACACTAGAATCTATTGAAGACGAGATTAGTAATAAGGCAGAGAATATCGCTAAGTTCATGAAAAACATCGAGGGAGATATCAAAGCCTTAAAAGAAGAAGAGGATCGTTTAGCTAAAAAACGCAAATACCTTCAGAACAAAGTAGAAGGATTAAAGAGCTATACTCAAGCTGTATTAGAAGTAAATAAGATTGACAAGATAGACGCAGGTCTATTTAAGGTTAGATTACAAAAGAATCCTCCATCCATTAATATTGTGAATGAAAAAGCTATTCCAAATATATATAGAATCCCACAACCCGATAAGATTGACACCAAGGGATTATTGGCTGCTGTAAAACAGGGTGAAGTTATTGACGGTGTTGAATTAGTAACAGATAAAAAGCATTTGCGTATAAGTTAGTGCAAGCCTCCTATAATGGAGGTTTTTTATTTTAATAAACAAAAATAATTAAATTAATTGATATATAATAAGATGGATGCTATAATTGATTTATGGAAAGATACATAACAATTCAGAAAAGAGGTGAGTAAAATGTATCAATGTATTGGAGTACCCAAGAGACATTTATTTCATCTATCTCACTATGAAGGCTGTGGAGAGAAATGGGTAGTTGATTATGACAAATGTCCGATTTGCAGGGGATACTTAGTTCCAGAGTCGATGGTCAACAAAGAAGCTAATCATTGTGAAGTTGCACAATTAAAATATGAAAGTATAGAGGAGGAAGGTATTTTGCCAAAACTTTTGTATGAAATTAAAAGTTATGAATATGAGAATTATGAAGAATATCTTAATCATGCTCTAGAGATGACGAACAATGGATGGAAATTTCAATCTCAAAGTAATAACCACAAGGAAGTTGTTTGGACAATCGATCATAGAAATTAGCTAAATGAGTTCTTTTATTAAGATTACATAGATTGGAGAGCAATGAAAAATGAAATTTATTATTGTTGGTGATATTGGCGTAACTAAGGTTTGTGAAATAGTTGATGCTGAATCTGTTGTAACGCGAGTTCAACAAGTGAAGAATGCTAAATTTGGAAACTTTAAAGTTTATCGAATTGCCGAAGAAGTAGATATAACAGTTGCTTACCCCGATTATTTTGGTGGAGACGATACTGGTGGATGTAGATAAAAGGTCTGTTTTATAAGGAAGAGGAGAAGAGCAAAAAAATAAAGATAATTAAAGTCGCGATAATTTCAACAGAGAAAACGCAAGTGATACTTTAGTGTGTAAGAATGTGAGCGATTACTATGGAAAAGCAATTGTCGATTTCCTTAACCAAAAATATTCTGGCGATGACAGTTCTTACTTTTACAGGTTGGTAGAAGATAACCACGAATTATATAAGTGGGAGCCATAAATCATGCCCTACATAAAAAAAACGATGAATTCAGGCAGTTGTGTTACTATTTTTTTCGACAAGGATGTAACGCTGGATATGGAATAGATGTCTCAGAAACTTTGTGGAAGCAAGAAGATGAAGCTTTTGAAGATATATATCAAGAATATATAAATCAGAAGAAACAATCATTATAAAATGCGTGTTTGATTAAGAATGATATATATGGGGAGTGATAGGAATGACGCAAGAAGAGTTTGACAAACAGTATAATGACCCGGTTAATCTGGTAGAAGCGCAATCAGCGTTAAGTAGACTGATTAATAGAAGTAGCGCACTTAAGATTCCTGCAACTCCTGAAGATGATGATATGTTGATTAGTAGAGCATTAAACGAACTAAAAAACATGAGAGCGAGATGTGCCTTGCAGGAATATTTTCTTGGAGGGATCAGCTCTAATCTGGGCAACTTAGAAGGTGGACTTCCTTGCATAGAAAACATAATACAAGAATATTTTGAATACTTACGCGGTGAAAGATAATGATTAAAGAAAAATATATTTGTAAGCACTGTACCGGAAGGCCGACGGAAGACAGGGAGCCACTAATGAGCAACGGTAAAGGCGATTATACGGTTTTTATTAATAGTTGCAATTATTTAGAGGATAGTGAAGTTGGAAATCGCAGTATTAAGTGTTCATTATTTGGAGTTAAAATATATTTTTGTCCCGTATGCGGAAGAAAACTATAAGGCAAAGTCTTTAAAATACATATTTTATAGAAAGCTGGAGGTACTATGGATATCAATGAAATTATAGACAGTAAATCTTGGTGGCTTCAAAAAGATCTAACATATCATATGGATAGTGATTGGGTTTTAAACAAAGACAAGCCGCAGCATTATAAGAACTTTACTTACTGGAGACAGTTCCTGTATCGAACTCCTATTGTTTATTTTCAAATAGCAATTAGAAAACACGCAGAAAGCAAAAGACAAAATGCAAAATCAGACTATTTCAGAAAAAAGTATTCTGTCATAGTAGCAGGGGCAGAATGTGAAGTCCCACTTCCAATTGAGACGTGGGAGCAATATAAGGAACCTTGGGACTATAGAACAAGTACTTATATTGATCCTTGGTTTGCAGGAAAGAAATACAGATATCATCAAGACTTCATTGAATATGAAAAATCGGGAGTTACGTATTCTACTCATATCAAGGGTTTTGATACCTTAAATGAGGCAAAAGGCTTTGCGAATAAATGGAGAGACTTTTTAATTTATGACAACAAAACATACATAGACACATCAGTTGATATTATGAAGTTGATAAAATGAACATTTTATATCAGGTGGTGCAATCGGGTTTGACCAGATAGCCTTTTGGACAGTACAAGGAATGAAGAAAAAGTGCTTCCCCACATAATCAATATTGTTGCTGCACCATTTAAAAATCAGCCAATAAAGTGGACAGACAGGGAAACTCATCTGTGGTATAAGAAGATGCTAGATACAGCAGATGAAGTCGTTTATCTAGACGAGCTGCCACTGTATGGTGTAGAGGGAGTACCAATTGGCGAGTATCATGTAGCGAAATGCAAAAAAGAAATGAATACATGGTAGATAAATCACGAATTGTTGTTGCTGCTTGGGATGGGACGAAGGGTGGTACTGGTAACTGTTGTAGAGATGCAAGAAAGGTGGGCAAAGCATTAAAGCCACAATACGACTTTAAATTAGAGACACAATGAGCATCCTATTTAATTGTTTCATGCCTTTCGTGTATAATACCATAGAAGGGTGTGAGTTAAAATGTTTGAGAATAGACTTAAAAAGGTTGCGAATGAAAAAAATAAAGTGGCACAAAAAAGAAAAAATGATCTCCTTCTTAAAAAAGTTAGGGAGACACAGACAGTTAAACAAGAAGCAAAGCAGCCTGTTGATTATAAAAAAGAATATGAGGAATTGTTAAATAAATTCACCAAGCTGAAAAGAGATAATAGAAAGCTAAAAAAGGGCAATGAAAATATCAAAGCATTTAGTAAGGAGAATTCGATAGAAGAGAATGAAAGAATAAAAGTAAAAAATACTATAAAATCATTAAAATTAACGATTTATAATCAATCTATCTTGCTAGAAGAATTAAGAAATCAATCTTTATTATTTGAAAAAGAAAAAATTAATAACCAAAAGCTGTCGAAAGAATTAAAAAGGTTGTCTTCATCGGAATTATTACACGAAAAAGAAACCCTAGAAACGCAACTTGAAATTGAACAAAAAAAGATGGGCCATCTTAATGATGTCATTGCTAGAAATGAGACTAACAGAAAGATTCAAGAAAAAAAGTACAATCTCCTAATGGGAGAATTTGGACGACTTAAATTTAAGAACAGGCAGATGGAGAAAGAACTAAAAAAGAACTCGCAAATTGTTGATAATCTATACGACAGTATCTCCCTAGCTAAGCTATTTTCATTATTGGATGAGAGGCTTGTTTATAAAAGCGTATTTTCGTTCTATCCATTAAATAAAATGTATACTAAATATCTTCGCATTAAACACTTAGCCGAAATACAAGAAAAAGAAGAGAGACAAAAACGAATTCAACAAATTGCTCATAAGAATAAGATTGCAGACTCAAGCTACAAGGACTATGGATTTATAGTAAAAGAGGAAGATCAATGGTATTTTTATGACTTAAACAATAAGGTATATCTAATAACATCGTCAAAGACTAAACTTATTCCCGACTTACCAGCAAGTGCAGCAATATATGAAGATGGAACTGCTTATGTATTTTACGTGTATTATGATTCTTTTGAAAAAAACAATGAAACCATCACTATCGAGAAAAAAGACAGCTCAACAAACAAGAAAGAATATTTAAAATTTGGCAAAGGTCTAAATATCTTAGTTGTTGGATCAAGGAACATTTCTGAATACTCTCATAGACTAAGCTCTCATGGCTTCAATGTAGAGACGCACAATCCTTTCGAAGAATCTTATCATATAGTTGAAGGCAAAGTGAGAAGATCGGATATTGTAATAGTCTGCACCTCACATGTCGATCATGCAATCATGGACTTCATAGACAGAGACGATCAAAAAGTTGAATTAATTGAAAAAGACTCGGCAGAAAAATTATCAATAAGAGCCAGATATGCTGCAATTAAATTGGGGTTAATCGAATAGAGATTGACCCCTCTAATTACGTAAAGAAAGTAAGACTATATATGTTTAAGGGAAGATAAAATTGGGCTTTTACGATGAATTACAATGAGAATAATTGAGCATGTGAGAACATTAGCTTGCTAAATAAATGGATTAGAGGAGATGTAATGATATGGAACTAGATAATTACTTGAATAAGGCAGCACTAAGTAATGAACTGTCCAAAGCAATTAGTATTGCTGCTAATCTACACGCAGGACAACTTGACAAGGGAGGGAATCCATACATTCTCCATCCTCTTAGAGTAATGTTGAAAATGGACGATAATACTTCTATGGTTGTAGCTGTACTGCATGACGTTTTGGAAGATACTCACTTTTCTATTCATGATGCCGATGCGGAAGAAAGTGAGTTTAGCGACGAAGTAATTGGGGCACTTAAGGCAATTACCAGAAAGAAAGATGAATCATATATGGAATTCATTCGTCGTTGTAAGCAAAATGAATTAGCTCGAAAGGTAAAAATTGCAGATATTAAAGATAACATGGACCTGAGCAGAATTGAAGATCCAACCGAAGAAGATGTGAAACGCAACAGAAAATATGGAAAGGCACTAAAGGAGTTAATGATTAAATGAAAGTAAGAGATCTAATCAAAGTTCTTTAAAAGTGCAACCCTGACTCTAGTGTAGGTTACTGTGTGAATGGAAGCCTTGATAGTTTTACTCCTTTAGATGAGATGATAGGAGTTAATGAGTATGCTGACTGTGTTGTATTGCATCATGAAATAATTGTTCCTAAGTAAGTTAAAGTAAAAGCATCGTTTTACCAAGAGAGGATAATACATAATGGCAAAACAGAAAACCAATATACAATATCAATTCCCGCCTAAAACAGACAATGTATTTCGTATTTACATGAAGACTAACCACATGGGGAATCACATTGTTCTACGTTTGGAATTGCCTACAGGAGAAGCGTACACGAGGAACTATGGTAATATTCCTTCATATGCGCTTCTAACCGATTACAAAGGCACTGAGTTTGAATTATACATAGATAACGAATATGTTGGACTAAAAGTATTAATCGATGCAGATGGGAGCATGTTCAAGTACTCTAGTGTTGAATAGTTAATTCAATTCTTGTACACTATAAGAACAAACGTTCTAGGAGTGTGCAGCTATGAGCAATCGTATAACATCTAATGAAGACACTCAACTTGTAATTGATTTTATACAATTACCTTATGTGTTGGATGTATTAGAACTTAACATTAGCAAGATCAAGAAATCTGACTTGAAAATGAAGGAATTATTTGTTTTGTATCTAGAGGGATTGCAAAGTAGAGTGTTGATGGATTTAAAAATAGTGCGTCAAAAAATGAGACAGAGAGGCATAAAAGTTTTTGATGGAGTAAAGTCAGATAAGAGTTTGATTACAGAGTATTTATGTCGTGGATACACTCACAAAATATACTTTTTGTGGTCTAAGGTACGATTTGACGTTGAAATACGTATTGCTGAATACATGAATGTTGATTTGGATAAATATGTCAGGCTGGAATAATTCAGCTTGACTTTAACATACAAAAATAATAAAATGTATTATATAAAGAGTGAGATATTAGAGAGAAATACATAGGGAAATGTTGTATAATATTGTTATCATAAGTTAGCAAGGAGGAGCACAGATGAGACAAGAAGAGATTGATCTTATCTATAAAAATATTGGTGACTACAAAGGTTGGACATGTCCATTTATCGGTTCGGGTTCGGTGGTAATGAAGAAAAAAGGAAATAAAGAGATTAGCGCTTACAGAGGATTAGAAGTTAGCAATTGGGTTCCTGAATGTTGGGTTGAGTTAAAATCAAAAATTGATAAAATTGAGTTGCTGCATAATAGACGATAAGTAAAAAGATAATTTTATATAAGAGGAGGGCTAACATAAAAGTGAGTGTGTTTTTATTGTCAATATACGTTGATATTCTTGACGGGAAAAGAAAGAAATTCCCAGATGGCACTTGGAATCCAGTAGAATATGGGAAAGAAAATTTGAAATCTTTGCTGCTTTATCTTTTTGAAGAGAGACTGGTTTGGACAAAACAAGATGTATTGCAGAATTTCAATAAACATTTTTTTGTTAAATGGAAATTACGCGGTGGTACTCAAAAACTATTTAATGACAGCCCCTATGATATTTTAAGATATGTATATCCTGACTGGGATATTAAACCTTGGGAACTAACTCGGGCAGGTAATAACACTTGGACAAAAAAAGAAGATATTAAACAGGCTATCCGCTGGCTTGTTTTCGATAAAATGAAATGGAACAAAGAACAAATTTGTGCCGATTTTAATTTAAAAGTAATGGAGGAAAACGGATTAATTGGAGCTTTAACTAAATACCGTGAGTACAATGAAACAGGAGAAATATATGAATTAATTTCGTATTGCATCCCCGAATTTAATTTTAAACCCGATGATTTTGCACATTTAAATAAATGGTACGAAAGGCAATATAAATTCGGGAAAAAATTTAATGATGACGAAATAATAGAAATAAGAAATTTAGACAAACAAGGAGTGCCCACCAAAACAATTGCTGAAAAATTTGATGTTACGCCTAGTGCAATCCGCAAGATTATAACTCACACAACCTACAAAATGTAAAATAACACTTTTATGAGGAATGAGTACAAGGAATGAATGAGGAAGTTAAATTAAAAGAAAAATTTTTTGAACAGTTGTGGCTAGAATTTTCTAAGGGAAGTGCATCGGAAAAGTTAGGGATCGTAAGTAGTCTTTTTACTATACTCGGTGTATCTGGAGTTTACTTTTATTCGAATCTTTCGCTAGGGAAGATACTAGATCTAAATCTTTTTCAGTTGTCCGTCCTGTTTTTACTAACAACACTTTTAATGGTATTTTCATTGCTCATTATTGGTGGAATGATCTTTGCATCGAATCCGAAAAATTTTGATTTGAAAATATCTTTTTTATATCTTATTGTAATTATTTTAGTTTGGGGTATTGGTCTTTCAGGTATGTTATTAATATTTTCGCTTTACATGGAACTTGTAGGAATAATTTTTAATTAATAATGATTTGATGAAACAATTCTTTTAAAAGGTTGATAAAACAGTGGACTCACAAGGAAGGAAACAAGAAGCGATGAACTACAAAATTGTTCCTCTGCTTGGAATAGAGGAAGTAAGAGCCAAATACGGGTCAAAGTTATCATGGAAGATTTTTGTTAGCAAGACAACAAAGAATCCATTTCTAAAGGAATATTTAAGATTAAGAGAAGACAATAGATGTTCTTGGTGTAACAAGTCCTATCCTCTACACGGATTTCAAATTCATCATACTGATTATGATCATGAATGTAATTACGGGAAACTTATTAAAGTTCCTAATCCTACAGAAAAGAGGCCTGATCGCACATATGAAGTTGCAGATTGCGAATCCTGTCATACCAATAGGCTTGATTTGTTTAAAGAGTGTGTAAATAGGTTGACTACTGTACATGTCAGTTGCAATCGCACGATTGAAATTGTAAGAGAAAAATTAAAAGATGGTACTTTAATAAGGCGATAAAATATGACTTTTACATAAAGGAGATTGAATAATGGATAAAGAAAGACTGGACGAAATCGAAAATAATATTGTAAATAGTCAAGATGTCGATAAGTCAGTGGTTCAACAGGTGTTGCTCGAATGTATTGAGGAAATTCGTAAACTCAACAACAATTTTCAGGACTTAAAGTTAGGGCAACACATCATTATAACTGGAAAGACAAACTCACATGAATTTGAAATTGGACAAGAATGTATTGTTGTTGAGTGGGATGAGTTTGATGGGGAAGAAGACGGAGAATACGGTGTCGAAGCAGTCCCAATCGAAGGTGGAGAACATTGGTTCGTAAGACATACAGATTATCGGGTGAAAGTATGACCTACATAATGGGCGATATACATGGAACAATTAGTGTCTAAACACAAGGAACTTCTCACAGCAAAAACAAATGACTAAAAAGACTGCGTTAAGGCTCCTATACACCAATATTGAAAAAACACATTATGAAACCGAATTGCATATTTGTTCGTTTGTATAATAAATTACATATTAGAGAGGAGGGGGATTTATGAATCGGAAATCTTTTATCATGGCTTTGATAAGAGGTGTTTTCGGGTATTTTCCTTGTGGATTGGGAGTTCCAGCAATATTGATGGCTTTTAACATAAACAGTCTAAGAGGTTTTTTAACTGGAACTACATTCTTCCTTATCGGGGCATTGGTGCTTTACTTCACGAGACGCTATGAATCATCGGATAGATTACTGTAAGTAAAACAAATATTTTATAGGAGATGTATTACTATGATAAACGAGAAGAGAATGAGTGCATTTAGTCAAATGTCTAAGGCAGAATATGAATTAGGTGATGCAATGGATAACTTACGGGCTGCACAGAGTACATATAGAGAAGAATTGATGAATGAATGTATCCAAAATATTCTTAAGGTGCAATCTGATGAGGGCAAGCTTGTTGAGAGAGATTTGATGATTTTTATCGGAGATTTAGTTCGTAAAGTATCAGACATTAAGATCCGATAAAGCGTACATTTTATCGCAAAGGAAGAGGTTGGCTAGATGAAATATAAAAAGGCAACAAAGAGTTTTATCCAAACACGGTATTATTATGAGGTAATAATAAATATTCATGTCGAAAACAGCGATGAAGAAGAAGACATTACTCGTGACCTAATCATTACTTCAGAAGAAAAAATCACAATTGATGATTTACTTCAAGAAGCAGCTAACTCTATTAATGATATGGTTGATGAAAAAAGGGATTTTTATCAGTATAATTTAGTAGAAATTACTGGGTTGACTGTAGTAGGAGCATATGACCGGAATTTATAATACGATCAAATTTTCCTTTTAACAAGAGGGAGGGTTGTAATGAAGAAGGTTCAAGGAGGAGCCTATGTACTGTTTTTATTATCTAATGGTGCATTTGGAGAGGAACTTGCACTGGCTGTAAAAGAGATAGAGTCGGATTTATCCCCAATATCAAGATCATTGTGTAGAATCGCAAAGGAAATATATAATATCGAAATTCCGTTTACTGCCAATCTGGGAACATACCACTTTTTAAGAAAGCAAACTCAAGGCAGTGAACTTTTCAAAGCACTTGAGCCATTAGTAAAAACGTATTACAAAAGGAAAGAGAATAAGCGCATAGCATATTTGAATTTAGCTCATGATGATAAAAGAATGATTCTTGAGATATTAGAAAGGGTTGCTCGGTATTCTGGAATTGATAGTACAGATTTAAGAATCAAATATAGAGATTATTTAGTTCGACATCTTATTCAAAATGAGTTGGCAGCTCACGAACAGTTGATATTCTTTGGTCGGGTTAATTATAGAGATTATTTAATGGATCAATTCAATATAGGATAAAATCTTTCTTTTACGATAATGGAGGCAGGAAAATGAAAATCAATAAAAAGTACAACTATTGGGAACTTTACTGTGAAATTGATGATGACACCTCTTCGACCCGTCAGTGTATTGGGTCAATTTGGTCGGATGAATGGAGTGGATTAGAGCTGTTTGAAATGACTGACGAGCAACTCAAAGAGCAATTGATAGATGACATTGAATACTATCCTGAAAAAGTAGATAAAAGAAAGATAAAATCTGCCATCAAAGAGCTTCGAGAAATCTATGAAGAAGTAAAGATAATGGGCTAATTTGAATAAAAGTTTACTTTGATTTGGATGGACTATGAGATATCATAATATTATATTATATGACAACAAGAGGAGATTGCAACGTGAATGAACAAACATATAGTATACAATTAATCGCTGATAACCAATACAGCAAGTTTTATTTTTACACGACACGAGAAGAGTTACAAGAATATCTGGATGAAACTCTAAAAATTAGTGTGAATGAATTTTTAGAAAACTACACCTTAAAGCAGTCCCGACATTTTCTCGATTGGATAAAATTTAAATCGAGCCAAAAAGAGAAAGTGAGCAATAAAGAGGAAGACTTACATTAATTAAGAAGGGGAAGGTCTATATGTACACTAATACCCAAAGACTAGAAGACGGAAGAATTGAGATTAAGGCAGATCTGATTGACATTATTAATTTGGTTGCGAAGAACACAGAGGATATTGATAATGCAGAAGAAAGATTGGTTCAGTGCTATATTCAAGATGGAAATCTAGTTATTCATCTAAAAGAATAACTTTTGATCAAAGGTTGATTTTATCAATATGAGGAGGTGATATATACTAAACAACTGGATCTTTCTGATGAAACTAGTTGTTGCTTTGAATATAGAAGTGAAAATAAACTAAATTTAATATACAAAAATAATGAAATGTGTTATTATATATTTGTAAGACAAATCAATACATAGAGGAGATATTGAATGAGCCATATTTTTGAAAAGAATAAGTTGTACGATATCTTAGGAACCCATCTTGTAAAAACACTGAAGGAACATGAGGTATTTATTGCCGGAGGAACTATTACAAGTTTATTTAGTGGAAATCCAATCAACGATATTGATTTGTACTTCCGTAGTGAAGCCTCGTTAGTTGAATTAGTGGAGAAGATTTATGAAGACGGTGGTGATTGGGTACATGCATTAACTAAAAAGGCGTTACTTGTAAAAGTGGACGATAAAGAAGTTCAATTGATTCATTTTAAGTACTTCGAGAATGCTGAACAGATATTTGATAGCTTTGACTTTACGATCTGCATGGGAGCATTTGATTTTAAAACAGAAGAATTTATCCTACATAATGATTTCCTAAAGCATAATGCACAGAGACAGCTTAGATTTAATAAAGATACAGCATTTCCAATTGTATCGTTGTTGAGAGTTCAAAAATATAAAGATAAGGGATATTACATTTCGAAACCTGAATTCTTACGAATAGCCCTGCGCTGCATGGACTTAGAAATTGACAGTATCGAGAAATTAAAAGAGCATTTAGGTGGAATGTACGGGATTAATTACGATAAGCTGATTAGTTTGGATGAAGGAGAAGAGTTTAGCCTTTCTAATGTGATTGATAAAATTGCGGACTTGTCGCAAAGTGAAGAATATTTCAAAAAACCTGAAGAAATAATCTTTAATAGCGTAGATGATATTATAGACCTAATTGAAGAGGAAACGCCTAAAATTACAAGAATTAACGGTTATACATACAAGCTTTCTGCAAAAGGAGCACTCAAAAAGTTCAATAGAGACTATGAAGAAGTAGAAGAATTTGACGGTAAACAATACATAGAATCTCGTAAGTTTTATAAGTTTGTGTGTAAACGTGATGGTCGTTATTTTAGTCACTGGGACAAGAATTATGAATATAAAATTGCTCAAATGGCAACTCCAAATAATGAATATTTGTATTTTAATGAGCGTTCAGAGATAGAAGAGTCTAATTATGCGTATCAAGGTGTTTTAATTGAAGCCATTATTCCATACGAAGACTTTAGCCACAAAGAAGATTATAAGATTTTTGCTAAGAAGTGCTTTGTAGTACGTGAAGTACCAGAAGAAGAATATGAAGCATGGATAGATAACTAAGATCCTTTTGAGTAAAAGTTCAATTTGATCAATTATATATGCTTCCATGTTCTTCGTAAAACAATATCTGATATTGTCGGTCTTCTTACACCAAACTTTTGAGCAAGCATATATTGAGACTGGAGTTTAGTATTTGATTTAATCATTTCTTCATATAACTCTCTGATTTCAATAACTTCTTCAGAGCTAAGCTTTCTTTGATTGTTGTTATCGCCTTGTTGAGAAACGGATAACTTGGTGCAATAATTGCTGGTTGTCCGTAAGTTACATGCCGCACTTCTATTTCGACAGCCAGTATAATGTTCTTTTAAGACTTTAGACACAGCCGATGTAGATATATTAAGCTCCTTAGCCACCTGTCTAGTGCTGTACAGTTTATCATAATAAAGGAAGGCAATTTGCTCATTCAATGTCATTCAAGGTCGCTCCTTAAAAGTAATATGTTTATGGTACTAGGTAGGAAGGCAGAAGTAAAGATTTTAGAACTGCGACTTAATACCAAAGAAAGGAGGAGGGTATTCTGTGACAGTGGGATATACTTTAAGTTTGGATGAGGTTAAACAAATCATTGTAAAACATCTCAACGAAACTGGCGTATATGTACCAATAAACGAATCATGTATTATGGTTTTAAACGAGCATGACCAATTGATCGACAATGTTAATGTTATCCAACTGTATCATGAGTTCGTATAAAGTCTTCATTTTAAACGATATACATATCTTACCGCTAAAATAGTATATACCCATTTGATATACTGTTAAATGGGTGATGAAAATGTTTGTGTCTCCAATGCTTCTAGAGTACGCAAAGGACAATAAACCGTTTAACGATGATAATTATATAACAGAGTTAAAATTAGATGGAATAAGGTTGATTGTCAGTAATATCGACCGTCCAAGATTGTATACACGACATAATAATGAAATTACAGCAAACTTTCCTGAGTTGATTGATTTTTTACCTATTCCTGATGGCAGCGTAATTGATTGTGAACTGATCGTCTCTGATACTGATGGCAAGCCAAACTTTTCGGCTGTAATGGAGAGATTTAAATCAAATAAGAGTAAACATAAAGTTACTGCATGTGCGTTTGACATCATTAAATATAAATATAAAGATGTAACTATGCTGCCCCTGCTTGAACGTAAGGAGTTACTTGAGGAATCATTCATTGTAAATACTCACTATACAAAATCCAAGTTTCTTGTTGGCAAAGGCATTGAGTACTTTAATTTAGTGAAACAGCAAGGGCTAGAAGGAACCGTTCAAAAATTGATTGGTTCTAAGTATGAAATAGGCAAAAGGTCTTCCGCATGGAGAAAAGTAATTGCTTATGAAGTTGACGAATTCTTTATTGCTGGATACAGAAAAGAAGATTTCGGATGGCTGCTGTCAGATGGAGAGCGTATATTAGGCGTAATGGAGTTAGGAGTGGGCAAACCAGAGAGACAAGCAGGATTCAAGATATTTCAGCAACTCAAAACTAAAGAGACGAACGATATGGTATATCTTCAGCCTCTTATAAAATGCGTTGTTAAACATAGAGGTTATACCAAAAACAACATGTTGAGACTACCTGTGTTCGATAAATTTGTAATTTAAAGGAGGTGATAAGTTGGCAGAACGATTATTGAAATGTCCAGTGTGTGGACAATACGGTCATAAAGCAGATATGGTTAGAGAAACAGATAAACGGCATTATCACAAAGAATACTGTCATGAAAGATGGAAGAGAGAAAGAGCTTTTAAGCAATCAGAACAAGAAGAAAAAGATTCTCTAACAGATAAAATAGTAAAAATACACAGATTGCAAGGTAGAGCATCTATTCCTCATTCTTTCTTCCCATTTATACAAGACGTTAGAAATGATTCGGTTTTATTTGGGAAGATAAATAAAAGGTACAAGCAAGGAGTATCGTATAAAGTTATTGAAGATACATATAATTATTGCTTTGAAAAAATAGAATGGGCCAGAGGCAATAAAGAATTCAAAACCATAATGGCTGAGCTAAAATATTGTTTTGCAATAGTAAAAAGCAACATTGAAAACTCCATTAGAGCGAATAGACAAACTAAGCGAAATCAAGTTGAATCTGAAGCTTTGAGTAAGCATGTAGAATCAATGAGCAATGTCCGCGAGAGGATTAACCAGATTCAAATTAACAAAGTAGCATCAAAAGATGAGCCTGACCAGATTGATGTTACAACACTGTTTGACTGAGGAGGGCGATAACATTTCTGACGTAACATCTACAATCGAAGACATTTCAACTGAAATGTTAGTGGTGGGAAGTTTTTATTTAAACCCCGATCTACTTTTGGATTATAGCGAAGTGATTAAATCTAAATATGATTTTAATCAGCCATCGGCTAGGTTTATGTACGATTCATTACTTGATTTATATAGTCAACATGCAGGAACAGAAATAAATGAAGTGAAAATAAACATCTATATGAATTCGAATGATGAACGAAAAAAGAAGTATGATTATCTGAAGGGCTACTCATACATAGATAGAATTACAAGAATAGTTGATTTAGATGATTTCCCCGGCTATTATGAGAAGCTTAAAAAGTTTTCTCTGCTTAGAGAATTTGAACGAAAAGGTTTCCCGGTTCAAAAGTTAATGGATAGAAATGATTTCGATAAGATTGGAACCGAAGACATCATAAAAGGGATGGAGTACCAGATCAATACTATTGGTACAGTGATTGGTGGAGTAGAAGACAGTGTTATTTTAGGACATAACATGCCTGAAAAGATTGAAGAATGGAAGTTAACTCCAGACGTAGGAATACCAATTCCATTTGAGATAATCAATTCTCTATTGCGTGGACTTAGGGGTAAGAAATTCAACCTTTTTGGGATGCATAGTGGATGTGGTAAAAGTCGTACTACAAGTAAAATAGCATGTTATCTTGGAATTAAGCTGAAAATCCCTGTGCTGGTACTTGTGAATGAACAGGATGAAAATGAATGGTTGGGTATGCAGATCAGTAGCGTCCTAAACAATCCCGAATTTGGATTCGATATTCAAATGAAAAGAAAAGGTATAGACGGAATCGATGAAACGAAAATTGTAACTGGAACTTTGACTGAAGACGAAGAAGAGATCGTTAAGGAAGCGGCTCGATACATAAAAGAGAACAGTAAGATTTATTTCTTAGAACTCAATAAGTATGACGAAAACACTCTTAAGCGACAAATTAAAAGACACAAATTAAGAAATTGTCAGTTAATTATATATGACACAATGAAAGCGCCTGATCATGATTGGATGACATTTGTTAGGACTGCCGATATGTTGAAGGAAGTGGCAAGCACTGAGGATATCCCAGTATGGTCTACATTCCAATTGACGGATGATAGTTTGTTTAATGATATGCTGACAAGCCAAGCCATTGCTAACGGTAAACATATTAAGCACGTAGCCGATGCACTAATGATGGCTAAACCAATATCTAAAGATCAATACGATAAGTTTGTTATATTCAATCCTAATGACCCGTTTGTTGGAGAATCTACAACTAAATTAGATATACATACAAACTATTATATGGTTGTTATTGATAAAAACCGTGGTGGTAAAGATAAGGATATTTTATGTTTTGAGGTTGATAAAGGTAAAAATATATGGATTGAGAGAGGATATCTTGTACCTTCTGAAAACGAGAAGGAATTAAAGCAACTCAAAAAAGAAAGCAAGAAGCTTAAAACAGAAAAACAAGTTAAGGATTTGAAAAAGGCACTTAACAAAGAAGAATGACTTGAGAGGTGATATAAAATTGATGCTCAAACTTTAAAAGAATACATAATAAGAGACAATAAAGTTGCGGATATTTTAACATCTCTCGGTTGTCATATCAATGATAGGATGTCTAGCTATGGGGAAATAAGATCAACAAGGCCGGGAGGAGATAACCCTTCTAGCCTTCAGGTTTTCACTGATACTTTACTTGTAAACTGCTACACAAATCCGCTTCCAAAGCTGGGTAGTGGACATCCAGATATCATAACACTTGTTCAACATTATAAAGATATCTCATTTTCAAAAGCTATGTATTATATTTGTGAGGTTTGCGGTTATAGCTACTACGCTGACTATAAATATACAAAAGAAGAAATCGATCCGTGTCTTCATTTTTTAGATTTGATTGAACCAAAGACCGAAGTCTACGATGAAGTACCACTAAGAAAAGTGGATGAGTCTATTCTGAATTCGTACATATCTTTCCCTAATAAACTATTTCTTGATGAAGGAATAGGTTGTGATGCGCAGAGATTATTTGAAGTTGGATATTCTCTTAGGGATAGCTGTATAACAATACCGATTAGAGACGAACTAGGAGCGCTAGTTGGAGTCAAAGGAAGAACTACACTTGATTATAAAAAATTAAAAACATCTAAATATTGGTTCCCTATACCTACCCCAAAGAGCCAAATCCTATACGGTTTAGATAAGACATATGATCATATAAAAAAGGCTGGCAGAGTGATTGTATGGGAAGCCGAGAAGAGCGTCCAGAAGGCGTGGAGTTATGGTATTAAGCATACTGTGAGTGTTGGTGGGCATGAATTAAGCAAAACACAGGTGTTGAAGCTTGAGCGTTTAGGGGTAGATGTGATATTGGCCTTCGATAATAACATAAGCGCCAGCGATCTAAAAGAGGAAGCAAGTAAATTTATTATTAGAGATAATGTTTATTGTATATTGGCACATAGGAATAGAAATGTACTGGGAGAAAAGGATGCGCCAATTGATAAAGGGATAGAATTTTTTATGACATTAATGAATGAAGAAAAATACAAGATACCAGTTTGAGTAAAATATAGTTTTTACACAGATTAAAATATCAGTTGACAGTAATCCGATATACAAATATAATTAAAATACGAAACAGAGAGGTGTGGTTCCATGCACGAAGAGCAACCTGCAAATCTAATTCCCACTGAGAATATAGATGAAGCAACTCATGTTTTTATAGTAGATAAGAAATTCAATATTAAAACCACAGTCGGTAAGTATTACAAATTACACAGATGGGAGGCAAACGCGAGTTCATGCGGTGTAGCAGAAGCATATATAGTTGACGATGAAGGAAAAGATTCAACAGGGTTCATGTATTATTGTAAGGCAAAGTTTTATATACAAAAATAAATAATAATACATAGTAGAGGTTGATCATAGGTCGTTCATAGCCAACAACCTCTCAAACTTGCACATGTGAGCCTATAAAATTTGAATTTTACCAAAATAAATATACAAAGAGGAGATCACTAACATGGAGCAATATCTAATTGATGAATATGGTGTAATTGAAGACGAAGTATATTTAACCAAAGAAAATGATATCGTAGAGCACTTTAAAGATATCGGTAGAGATTACTTAGATTGTGGACAAGGGTATTACGAGGATGAAGCGTCACTTATTTGTAAAGTAGCAGACAAATTTTATAGTGTCAGTATTCATGCAGATATAGCAAGTGCCAAACAAGATGTTGGAGATAGACTTTATTGGATTGATGAGATTTCAAGCGTTACATACAAAGAAATTAATAAACCTTCACCGAAAGAAAAGACATTGGTAAATTACTCACTGATGTTGACTGAAGATCAAAAGCGCAGCCTAGAGCATTTTATTAGTGAATATAAAATTAAACAAGTCAAGTAATTATAAACAAAAGGAGAGATTGTAGATGCAAAATGTTGGTAACGGAAGTACCACAAAGACAATCCTTGAATTTCTAAATGCAGAAGGACCCGCAACATTATATTCTAACGTAGTGCATTTAGATATGTTAGGGAGTTGGCTTTTAAGCACAGTATAGGAATTGATAAACTCGTTAATAAAAATTTTAAGTCAGTAGATGCTGATATTCCTTTGGTTGCTTGGAGATATAACTAAGATCATAAAAGAAGAGTTTTACAAAGAAAGGAGAATAGCAAATGAAGTCTAACTCTGCGCTAATAAGCGAATGGATCTCAAAACAATTAGAACTTGGGAGAACCGATGAAGATTTACACAACAAAGCTTTCTACGATGGGTCAGATATTTACATTATTAAGAAGAGCGACATGAAGGGTGTGTTTAACCTCAAGTGTACATTTGGTGGAGCGGTATCCCTAAACGAACTTCGTACGACACTATAGTTTTTTTATAAAAATATACTTTTACATAGATAAAGGAGAATAATACATATGACCAAAATCGCTTTTGTGAAACACAATGGAAACCCAGCACTATATGCATTCAAAACAGATATTGAACTTAAAAAAGATGATTGGGTAGTTTGCGATACATCTAGAGGATTTGAGACAGCAAGAGTGGTTAAAGTGGAAGAGTCTGATTGCGTAGCTACGAAATGGATTGTAGCGAAAGTTGATATGAGAAATCATGAAAACCGAGTACTTAAAAAGATCGTGAAAGAAAAACGCATTCGTCGAATTAACGAAAGAATTGATTTGATTAAAAATAAATATAGCCAAAACGACATCAATTTTTTGATTTCAAGAGAAAATGAAGAAATGCACTCATTGCTCAAAGAACTTGATGAAGTAATGAATAATGACAAGAATGAGATTAAACTAGAAGATTCATTTTATTTTGAAAATGTAGTAGGCGAGAAATTCTTTGCAGTCAAAACTAATAATGACTATATTGTCAATTCAGTTTCATACCCTTTCATTATTCGTCATTATCCTATTGATGCAGTAAAAGAGTGGATTAATAGAGGGTACTGGAAATTGAACAAATAGATGTTCGGTAAAAACAAGATTTTGTCATTAAAAAACAAGGGGGAATGAAAATGAAAATTAAAACAAAGGATTATTGCTATTTAAAAGATACATATGTTGAAATCGAGAGAAGTGATTATGATTTTAATATTGGTTTGCAAGCATTAGTAAAAGAAGTAGATGGAGATAGTTTGTATGTGGAAGTAGAGAATGGGGAGATTTTCTGGACTGACGTAAATTCAGTTTATCATGAACCTGATACACGAAAACATCCAATCAGAACGGATATGGGATTTTATAAACGCTTTTTATATCTTCAACAAGAGATTCAGGGTCTGTCTACTAAGTTTCGAGATAGTAATGCAGAAATGTCACCTTGGGAAATTGAAGGATGGTTGAAATATGCAAAAACAATTAAAGATTCATTCGAATCGCTTATTGATGAAGCAGAGGCACGGATGGAAAAACAATAAAATGATGAGTAAAACTACTATTTTATAAGGAGTAAAAGTATGCAAGTACAACAATTACTAGATAGATGCAATACCCAAATTAATATGTTGGGCAAAGATGCTCAAGTTGGTCTTGTTATGCCGGGTAAATGGGGTAAGAAGGATACAAAGCGTCTCATTCCGGGTGGGCCAATAGGAAGAATTACAGCCGAATTTGATGGTGAGATATATGGCTATAAAGGTAGTGCAGTGCATGTCTTTTTCTCTGCCAGTGAAGTAAAGAAAGCGTGTGAAAAGGCTTTGGGGAGCAACAACAATGACTAATAAGGCTTCTAGATTTGTTATTCAAGCTACAGCCACAGGAAAATAAAATATCTTTTGCATATGGACTCGGGTTTAGATCATCCTTATGAGGATGTTAACACTGCTGAAGAAGCAACAGTTTGGAGTTCAATGGAACACGTTGCCTATGTATTGTGGTAGTACGTGGATATGCACAGGAATTATCGAATTGTTAACTTGGACACAAATGAAGTCTTTATTAAGGATAAGCGAAGAGGAATTCCTCATGTTATGGCAGCACCAAACTAAGGAGGCGATCAGGATGGATGTTTTAGAAGAAATGATTAATGGATACGGGATTGTCACAAGAAACAGTGAGGGCAATTGGCGTGAATTTGGTTCGATTTTACTGGAGATGCAAGTTGCATGGAAGGGATTCAGTGACACCGAAAAGGTAGAGATGTTGAATTGCATGGCATTAAACTAACCTGGACTGAGGAGTGATTAGATATGAAACGAGAAGCGAATATCAAGATCGTCAACAAACAGACAGGAAAAGAAAATAGGTATCTCACTTATAGTTTTATGAAAGCAATAAACAATGATCTTAAAATTACACTACCTGAAAAATTCAAAATAAGCATACAATAATCTGTTTAAGGGAGTGATTTTGCTATAGATTGGAAACAGAAACAACCTAAAATACCATTTGAGACTTACGACACATTGCATGAGAAGTTAGCAAAGATCAACGGAATCGAAGACTTCAATCAATTTCTGAATCCATCACCAAGTCACACACATAGTCCCTATCTATTGAAAAACATAGACGCAATGGCTAATAGAATCATTAAAGCGATAAAGAATCACGAAAAAATTATAATTTATGCAGATGTAGATTATGACGGAATTTCTTCCGCAGTCATTTTATATAAATGGCTAGTTAATTTCACTGGCAATGTTTCTATCAAACATGTGGAACGTTCTGTTGGTCACGGATCGGAGTTTATAGTCGATCAAATTGACGACAATACAGATTTATACATAGCAGTAGACAGTAGTAGTAATGATTTAGAGCCATTGAAAATATTGATCGATAAAGGAATTGATTGTCTCGTCATTGACCATCATACAGTAAACGGAGACAATCCATATTGTATCTTAGTGAATCCTCGGCAAGAGGGATGTGGATATCCCAATAAGAATGTTTCGGGTGGATTGCTAGTTTGGAAAGTATGTTCCGTATTGGACGATTACATGGCTACAGACTACTCTAATCAATACATTGATCTTGCTGGATTTGCAGTAGCTGCGGATATGATGTCAATGAAAGAAATGGAGAATAGGTTTTATTACAAAAACGCATTGGAAAACGTTCAGCATCGCGGCCTACAGTTGTTGTTTAAGGAACTAGGAAAAGATCTAAATAAACTTAATGGAACAGATTTCTCCTATGGTGTGGCTCCATGTATTACCGCAGCCACTAGAGCAGACAAAATGAAACTAGCATTGAACTTTATGCTTTGTGAAGATGAAGATGAAACTAAGAGATTGGTTAAGCAGTTAGTTAATGAGAATGACAGACGCAAGGAGATTCAGGCAAAAGCAGTTGAAAGGCTTAAGCCTCTGATAGACAAATCAGACAAATGTATAGTTCTTTATGATCCAAATATCGGAAAAGGGTATAACGGGCTTGTAGCGCAAGATATTTCTCAGGATAATAATAGACCCACAATCATACTTGGTGATTCGGAAGACAGTGAATATTTTGCAGGAAGTTATAGATGGAACGATGCCGAATTTTCGATGATGGACCTACTAAATGCATGTGAATACGCGAAATATGGTGCAGGACACAACGGAGCTGGAGGCACATCCGTAAGGAAGGATGAAATGCTCCTACTGAAAGAGGAGCTTAATGAAAAATTAATACATTATGTCTTTGACGACTCGCTTTTCTATGATTTGGAGTTCAACAAAACAGAAATAAACGAGAGATTAATTTTACAAGTGCAAGAATTTTATAAAGTCACAGGCAAAGATTTTGAACAAGGCAATTTTAAAATCGTAGATATATTTGTTGAAGATAAAAAACCATTGGGTAAAACCAAAAACACTGTTAAGGTCTATTGCGGCAATTTAGAATTAATGAAGTTTAAAACTGATCTGGAATACTATAACAGGGTTCCAGTCTTTGCTCAGGTTGAAGCAATAGGATCGTTAAATATGAACTATTGGACTCAATACAGGCCCAAGTATAAGGTGATTAAAACCTGCCAATTATTCATTGAGGATTATAAAGAAGCAAATCAAACAAAATAAAATAATACATATATGAATGGAGAAATATACATATGAAATTTTACGGAATCGCAGTAAACACACAAAACAAAAACGTGGTAATTAACAATCTGCCAACTGACTATCTTAAAGCAGTTATTGAAGCAAAACGTATCGCAGCTAAACAAGGAATGAAGTTTCAATTTGTTAAACCAGCCGTAAATGGACAAAAAGAAGGGGCTACACTCACGAAATTTGCAAAAGTACGCAAGGCTCGTAAGTCTGTAAAACGGTGATTTTATGCGTATTAAACTGAGCGAACATGCGCGAACCAGATGTGAACAAAGTAATATTGGAGTGAGTCGCCTCATTAAAGAGGTGGCTTCCATTCCGAATGTACAAGGCAAGATCAGATGGATGACTAACTATGGGGTTATTGTATTGGAGCGAGTGCATGAAGGATTAATTTTGATTAAAACGTTTATAGCTAAATATAAGTATAAAGGCAAGCAATATCATAAAGGTTGCAGAACGTTTTAATACATATGAGGAAGAGTGATAAGTTTGGCAACAGCAATTAAACATAAAATCACTGGTGAATATGGGACACTAGAATATTCTAGGTTTGGTGGAAGTGTACATTGGATTGATGAAAAAGGAGTATTGAGCAAGGGATTAGGTAGTCGATTAGATACTATTTTTAAACATTGGGATATCGTCGATTTACCTGAAGGTCATGAGATTGGGAAATATGGTGGAGTAAAGGGACACGTTTAAATAAAAACGGTTTGACTGAGAAAGGATTGAGCAGATGCTATTCATTAAAAAAAAGAAACTGCTTCAACAAATTGATGATATGATTGAGGACTGCGAATATTACAAGGAACGAGTTTTTTATAGTGACTCAAACGACCATAAACAAAAGAGAGAGGCGTTTCTTGCAAAACAATCCGAATTGCTTGACCTAAAGTACTGGGTTATTTACAAAGATAATATTAGACCACTTAGGAGTAGAAAAAAACATACCTTTTAAAATAATGCTTTTATCAAGAAAGGAAGAGATTGCTTTGAAGTATGTCTACCTTCCGAGAGGATCAGGAAAGTCAAATATGATGATGAAGAGAATAAAAGATGAATTAAAGAAAGGAGAAAAACTAATTATGCTACAAGATATGAGTGTTTATGATATTAATCAAAAACTCGACAAACTGAGAAAAGAGTGGGCTAAGATTGACAATCAAATTGACACGTTTGAAAATATGAAGAATCGTAAACTGTCTGAAGAGTTCAAGGGATATTATACAAATGAAAAAGACTGGCGCGATTTGGGTGATAGACCTGTAGTGAGATATTAAAATAAAAAATATATATTGAGGAGTGTATTAAATGAACATCGAATTAGCGAAAAAGAATTTTATCGACCTCAAAAAGAAGGCGAATGATGCGGTTGAAAAAGTTGGTTTGGGCAACCAAAAAGCAAAAGTAGCATTGGTGCTAGATATTTCAGGATCTATGGGTTCTCTCTTCAGTAATGGAACAGTACAAAAAGTTGTTGAGAACTTGCTTGCACTCGGAATCAAATTTGATGATAACCAAGCCATCGATATCTTTCTGTTTGGAAGCAACAATTATGATGTTGGAGAACTCAAAGAAGAAGATTTCTATCAATATGTGAACAATAAAATTAGACCCAGTTATCCACTCGAAGGCTCTACCAATTATGCTGGTGTAATGAGCCGTATCTTAAAGAAATATACTTCGGCTGGTGAACAACTTGTCAAAAAGCGACTATTTAACAAGCTACTTTCCTCGCCTCTCACAAACACTATTCTTGATGAACCTGTATTCGTAATTTTCATCACTGACGGAGACAACAACGATAAGAGAGAAACTGAAGCAGTTATTAAAGAAGCATCAAAGCATGGAGTGTTCTGGCAATTTGTAGGCATTGGATATTCGAGTTTTGATTTTCTGCAAAAACTTGATGATATGAATGTTAGATTTATTGATAACGCAGATTTTATTAAATTTAATGATATTGGTTCTGTAGATGAAAACGAATTGTTTAGTAGGCTGCTTGGCGAATTCCCTGAATGGTTAAAAGAAGCGAAAAATAAAAATTTGATTAAATAAGAGGAGAATATGAAATGGGACTTGTTCTATTGTATCTTATCACTGTTGTAATTTCGTATGTATTGATTCGCGAGAGAGTTAAACGGCAAGTAAGTGAGTCTACCTCTCTAGCACTTGAAGATGTAATTATTATGATTCTAATGGCTGTCGTTCCTGTTCTTAACATTATCTTTAGTATCAGACTATTTGCGAAATCCAAATTTGATACTGCTGCATTAGTTGAAATGTTCTTTTTTCTAAAAGATAAATAAAAATAAAATATGGGGTGGAATTTAATCAAATGGTATCATCAATCGCAATTATTGTAATGTTGGTTATTATGGAAGGTCTACTGTCGGTAGATAATGCACTGGTGCTAGCCGTAATGGTTGGTCATTTACCCAAAGAACAGCAGAAAAAAGCACTGTTCTATGGATTGATCGGAGCATATGCATTTCGATTTATCGCAATCCTTTTAGGTACTTTACTAGTGAAAATTTGGTGGATTAAACTCGTTGGTGGAGCTTATCTTATGTGGCTTGTTGTTAAATACTTTATCGATAAAAATAACTAAAAAGATAAGAATAATGATGGAGTTAAGATACATTACAAAAGGGATTTTGGGCAACTGTGGTATCCGTTGAGTTGGTGGATATGGCGTTCTCTATTGATAGTGTCTTGGCATCGTTCGGAGTGTCAGAGAAAATTTGGGTTTTGTTTACTGGGGGATGTTTAGGTATTTTAATGATGCGCGGTGTATCAAAACAATTCGTTAAATTGATCGAGAAAATGCCTGAACTCGAAACCACTGCTTATGTACTTATCGCAATTATTTCACTGAAGATGATCGGCTCTTCATTTGGGTTTCATATTCACGAAGTATTATTCTTCTCAATTATTTTTGGAATCCTGCTGCTTACTGTATTGTTTAGCAAATTGAAACATAAACAAGTTCAAGTTTAATACATACATAAAGGAGAATGTTGAATGATTTTTTGGACAATTGTGTTTATTGCGCTTCACTTCATTCTACTCGTTAAAGGTAATGTTCTACGAGATACTACAATTAGAAATGGAGAATTGGAGATTAAAACAGCAACAGAAGGAGTACAAACAAAAGTACAACTAGAAATGCTTAAGAATTTAGCTCCAACACTGTTGTTGATTCCTATTGTTATTATTGAACTGATTTATCTATTCACAGCAACAGATAATGACTTTTTTAAATTCCCAACCCTTATTATGATCGCAATGAATATTATTGGTTTTGTAAGGTTCAAGAAGACAAGTAATCAGAAAAGAGACCTTTCTACTGAAGAAAAACGAAATGAATACCGTAAGGAACTTTACAGTACCAAACGAAGATCATTGAAGAGTACGCTTATAAACCTTGTTGATGTTATTTATTATGTTTACATGTTATACTGCCTGGTCTTCTTGGGGATGTAAATCTCCAAGAAAGATATATTTGATAAGAATAAAAACTCCCCGTTGTGGGTAGACAGGGAGAGAAATTAGTTATTAAACAAAAAACAGTTCAAAATCGCCCGAATCACTTTGCGCCAGTTCCAAAGGAATCTAAAAAACTTATTTTGTTTAGTTAGTAAATACATATACGTACAAATTGAAAGATAGACATTGTTGCCAGTAGTAGGTGTTTTCATTAAAAAACCTCTCTCTAAATAAATTCCCACCTACAGTACTTTTTTAGATGAAAAAATCACGCAGTTTTATTTTGTAGACACATAGCAAATTCGTAGATAGCTTTCATTTTTATGAGTACAAATTGCATTTTGTGAGTAACGTGATAAGAAATGATGGTAAAAGTGAGATTTTATCAATTAACGAGGCGATGTTAATGAAAATGCAAATTCTTGCAGATGGTATGGATTTAGTGATAGATGATATTTATTATTCTTTAGTAAATAACAACAGTGCTTCAGATGAAGTAAAAAGGCTACTTCTAAACAAAAAGATAATTGCTATTAATTATGATGGATGGTCAAGTATTAAATTAACACTGGAATAAAATTGACATCTCAAAAAAAGAGATATGTGAATGGACGAAAAACTTTCTCTTCTTGGAAATCATGCGATTGTAGCAGAAGGAGAGTTCAGTGGAGTTGCGGTATTGTAAAATCAATAGAAGCTATTACAGATCAACTATTAATTTCTTCTAGAATTGGAAATCCAAAAACTGTTCCCTTTAACAAGAGTAGTAATTGCTAATGAGAGAAACACAATAATTGTTCCACTAAATCAAATTTCATTCAAATAAAAGGCGTATTTTACATAGATAAAGGAGCAGAAAAATGAATCTGTATAAAATCATGTTTGAGCATTTTTCACAAAAAGATAGCCAGAAGGGTATCCTTACTTATCTTGTTGCAAATTCCGACAGCGAAGTGTATGAATGGTTAAAATCAGAACCATCTTCTGAAGACTGGGGAAGTATCTACAATAACTACGAATACAAAGAAAAAGACAATGAAGTATTTGATGTTTATGACAATGACTTTAGCATTGTTGATCAAGAGAGTTTCAGAGATAGGATGATTAGATTAAACGGAGATATGTACGATGAAGAGGTAGAGCTAAGTGATTTGTATTACGGAGCAACGCTGTATGGATGGATTTTAGTAAAAGAAAATATAGGTTCCGATGACATAAAAATAATGAGGGAATTGGGAGTCAATGTTGAATCGGGGGGATCTAATTGAATCATAAGGAGTATGCTCCAAAAGCAAAATTGGGGGACGAAGTGTGGATCTGTGACTATAGATTCAATGATATAGACAATCAACCAATCCGTCACATTACTCCTAGAAAAGTCGTCGTTTTGAGTAATGATAATTTGCCTAAAAATAAGCGTGTCTACTATTCTGATTTTCACTTTAGATCAGTTAATGAGAAAGGGAAAATGCTCTCGCAAGTAATTGCTCCATACGACAACACCGGATATAGAGCCTATACAGGGGTATCACTAAATATTTTCTACACGGAGGAAGAATGTAAACAGCATTATCTAAATCAGTGTATGGAAAATCTGAAGCAGTTTGAGCAAGCCAAGATCAGTAAGGTCAAATATTATGATAAGAAGATTGACGAGATAAACAAGGAGATGTTGGCTTTGTTGTAATAAAAGCCACATATTATAAAAAAGAGACCTTAAGGTCTCTAAAATTAAATTTATGCACATCCCTCGAATTCATTGCGTAAAAGATTTTCAATGTTGTCGTGAATTTCTTGTATTTTGTTTGAATACGAATCATAACGCATAAAAGCTTGATTGGTTCGTTCGTCTCTTGCATAATCGTCTTGACTTCTTAAATAATAATAACTGGATTTGGCAGATATTGAATCACTAGAAATTTTATAAATCTCCTTAGACAATTCATATAGCTGATCAGAAATAAAAACTCTGTTCAATTCTAGGGTATCTCTAAAGCAATCTACTATACGCAGACATTCACTCTTGTTGGATGAATTGGAGTTATAGGCTTTTAAAAATTCTTTTACTAGATCTCTAACCTCTATTGACCTTGGATATTTATCCTTTGAATACAGATCGAATATTTGTTTATTCTTAGATGCTTGAAGCTCAAGTTTATTTATGTAAATATTCTTCTCTTTCTCCAGTTCAGATTTATACTTTTCGTTATCCTTTTGTAGTTCGGCCTTAAATGCTTCTAACCTTTGGTCAAAATACTCCTTTAAATAAGCCTTACCAATAAATCTTATTGCTCCAAAACATGTCGCAGCAATAACTGGGACTGATACAATTAAAGTTCCCCAGTCAATTGATAGATTCATATAACATCTCCCTTTCTATAATCATTATATATATCGGACAATCTTGATTATAAGTTTATGGAAGTGATAAAAAATTTTGAATATTGTAAAACCGCTTTGATACAATTAAAACATCATTGGAGAGTGAATAGTTGAAACTTTATTTATCGAAGTGTCATGATAAGTTAAATACCAAGGAACTAAATACAGAGTTTATTACAGAATGTGTGTGTCTTAATCCCAAATATAGAAGCATTAGTATTAAAAATCCATCCACAAAGATACTTATGGATAGTGGAGCATTCCAAGACACCGATAAAAATAGTCGAGTTAGTTTTGAGAAAGCACTTGAACGGCAGTTGAACCTTGAAAAGAAAGTCGGGATGGTTAGTGAGCGAATCGTATCTTATGATCATATAGGCAACGTCGAAGAAACTATTAAAGCTAACCAGTATCTCGTCTCAATGCGAGAAAAATTAAAACCAAGACAACTTGTACTTATGGTTCAAGGAATTACAACAAGAGATTACATCCATTGTCTTACAGAAACACTGAAAATCGCAGCTCCAGAAGATTGTATTGGACTTGGAGGAGTAGCGATGTCAGGAAGAATAAATGAAACCAAATACAAACTACTCGATACAATTAAGATCGGGTTGCCAGTTATTTATAATAGCAATATTAAGGACATACATATTTTTGGAGTGGGAACATTTAGTGTGCTAAAAGAAATAGCAAACATTAAAGAGTTGTTACAACTAACAGGAATCACAGTCGAAGGATTAAATATAAGCTGCGATACCTCAGCTTTTGAATTGATGTCTACAATGGGGAACGTAGTAGACGAAGAGCAAGAAAAATGGATTAAAGTGTTCAAAAAAGAGCAAAAATATATAGACTATCATCCAGTAGATTTGATGCAGAGCAACAGTCGTAAGGCTGCAAAAATTATCGGGAAAATCTAGGGGGGAATTATGATTAGAATTTTTCTTTATATTACAGGAATTATTATTGCAAACGTAGTAACTGCTAGTTTCACTCCAATCACTCTATGGAAATTTATTGTTCCAATGGGAACACTCTTTATTGGAGCAACATTTATATTTAGAGACCTTGTGCAAAAGAAATATGGTAGGAAGAAGACTTATCTAATTATTGTTTTGGCACTGGCTTTGTCTGCGCTATCTTCATGGCTCTTTGGTGATACTTTGTGGATCGTTTCTGCAAGTGCTGTAACATTTGTTTTTTCTGAAGCTTTCGATACAGAAGTGTTTACCAGATTGAATGGATCTTTTCAAAAGAAAGTCCTTGTTAGTGGAACAGGCGGAGGTCTTATTGATTCTGGACTGTTTGTAATAGTTGGTCTGTCTCCATTAGGAGCAGGATTTATTCCATGGAATGCAGTACTATATGCTATTCTTGGTCAAGCTATTGTTAAAACTATCATGCAATTTATTGGGTACTTCATCATTAAAAGCGTTGGGATTATTAAATAAAGTATGTAAAAGTCAAATTTTATGAAGAAATTAATTTAAAAAGGAGAATAATTAATAATGGAAGAAAAGAACCTGTCAGTTGAAAATATTGAAGACGCAAAGAAAAAGGTATCTGATATCAAAGTCGTAGGAGATGGTAATACATTTGCTTTGCTGTGCAAGGCAAGTTCGGAGTCTCAGGGGTGGATGAAATCAACGAAGGTGTGCAACTTGCCTAACGGCTGTTTGGTTCAGGTATCAACACAACAACGTAATCCAGATGGAAGTTATGCTGTAGCTGAAGCATTGACTTTTGTTCCTGACGTAATTATGCAAGAAAAAATTCAATATGCTTATGAAGCAAACGAAATTAATGAAACCACAGTTAATAAATTGGTGAGTATTTAGTCTTCCTATAAGATGCACATTTTAAGAAAGGGTGAAATAATTGTCCGAGGTATACTTGTATAGCGTGAGTAGTGGGCTTTGGGATATTGATTACGAAGATTATTACATAGTTTCAGATCAAGATTATTCCGAAGAAGAATTTGAGGAATTTTGTAAAACAATCATCAAAAAACACAACGAAGTAGACAGCCCCGAAGCGTTGAGTGTGTTATTGGCTGAAGTGTATGGCTTCATTGTTCCATCAAAAACTACAGAATTTCATTTGAAGGAGTATTCAACCAAGGCGGTCGCAAAAGATGACGAATATAAAGCATTACGAAGAATGGAATATGAATACGCTAAAAAGCCAAAAGAATTCATTTTAGTTTCCATTGAAGAACTTTCAAATAAACTTAAAGAAGCAGGAATGGGCGAGTTTGAAGATATTATGCTTGAATCAGTGGATGTGGCAGACTTCTATGATTATAATGAACACCAATACTTGAAAACAGATTTTGAAATCAAAACAAACAAGGATGTATTCAAATCAAACAGATTGGCTTTGAACCTCTTTGGTGGAACAAAAATGTACCCTGTCATTGATGCATATAAGAATAATAAAATGTATAAGGTAGCAATTGATTCGGATGTCGGCAATTATCAAATAAAAAAGAAAGGCGTATTGGTTGAAAGATTGCTTTAAAATGTACCTTTTACAATGAATGAACTAAGAACAGGAGAGAGTTAAATGAGTAATAAAATGCAATTTGTGAAAATTCACACGAAAACGAAATAAAATAATACAAATATAATTAAATAAACAATTGACAATATTCAAAAAATGAATATAATAAAATATATAACATATAAAGAGGTGATTAAGACGGAACGGATTTGATCAACAGTCGAATGGGCAATATCAACATAAGGAGGTGGATAGAAAAGAATGGACACAAGCCATGAATTGGCTGAAATTCTAATTGCCTGTTTTGTGTGTGACATAGATACAGAGCAAGAAAAGAAACTGCATGAAGATGTATATGTGAAAAAGAAGTTGAGACAGCATTTAGGCAAGAAAGATTTTGATAAGTATGATGCTTTGAAGGAACAGATATGGAAAGATGCATGGAAACAGTTTGATAAGATTGCGATAAACAAAAATACATAAAATAGGATAATTAAATATGAATGATGAACTGAAGAGGTTTATTATTGAGGACATGTTACCTCGTGAATTCGAAGCTTTGATTATTGCTGTAAACTCTTTATATCTAAAGAGAGACAAAGACAGGGAGTATTTGGATGGTTGGTGGCTAGTCGTCAGAGCTTTACTTGGAAATAAGGTAGAGGAATTTCGAAATTGTCGTATTGTAAATCATTTATACAACTTTTTAAATGATGCAGTGCAAGTGAAGTATTAGCAACACATTGTTATAAGATGTAGTGATGTTGATAAAACAGTTCTTTTACAGAGACAAATGGAGATGATACATACGCAACAATTTAATGATAACGATCTGTATAGTGTTGGAGAAGGAATTATTTCAGGTAGAAATGAAGACATAACAAAAGAAAATGCTAATCTTAACGGCGAGTCTTATAGTGGAAAGATGAATAGATTTGGTTCTGAATACAGTAAAATGTATGCACGAAATATAGTACTACCAGAACGGCTAGTCAAGGCAATAGATGAAGGATATGTCTATGTGCATGATTTGGATCATTACGCAATTGGGACGCACAACTGCTTATTTATTCCCTTTGATAAGTTATTGGCAAATGGATTTGAGGTTAGTGACAAAGGATCTGTAAGGTCGCCAAACTCAATCATGACTGCAATGGCTCAAGCAGCAATTATTTTTCAATGTCAGCAGAACAGCCAATATGGAGGATGTGGGGCTTCAAAGTTTGACTGGGATTTAGCTCCATATGTAACTAAGTCATTTAAAAAGCATTTTAGAAAAGGACAAAAGTACTTTAATGAACTTTTTTCAGAGGTTGAAGATGATCAATTGTATTTAGACAATGCAGAACTTAGCAAGGTATTTCCGAATTCTTATGCATATGCAAAAGAAGAAACAAAGATCGAAACATATCAAGCATCTGAAAGTTTGATTCATAATCTTAATACAATGGCATCTCGTGCTGGAGGGCAAGTACCATTTACAAGTGTTACATTCGGTCTCTGCACTTCGACTGAAGGAAGATTAATCTCAGACTCACTATTAACAGCATCAATCAATGGATTGGGACACTCAGAGACGGCAATTTTCCCTCAACTTATTTTCCAATGTAAAAAAGGAATAAATCAAAACGAATCTGATCCTAATTATGATTTATTCATGAAAGCACTTGAATGTTCAAGTAAACGACTATTTCCAAACTTTTGTAATGTGGATGCCGATTTCAATCTTCAATACTACGATCCCAACAAGCCGGATACTGCAATAGCAACAATGGGATGTAGAACCCGTGTAATATCTAATCGTTTTGGTGAACCATCTCAATCTGGTAGAGGAAACCTATCTTTTAACTCTATTAACCTAACGAAGCTTGGAATTGAGTATGGGATAGTCAACGGTCGTAAAGAAAGAGATATTGTCGGACTCATGAATAAGTTGGACGAAGTTCTTGATGTAACACTTAAAGGCTTAATTCATCGTTACAATATCCAGTGTGAACAGCCAGCAAAGGCAAGTGACTTTATGATGCAAAACGGTTCTTGGATTGGTGGCGAGAAACTAAAGCCTAATGATAAAATAGGGGACTTACTTCGTTCAGGTTCAATTAGCATTGGATTTGTAGGATTAGCAGAATGTCTTAAGGCGTTATATGGAGTCCATCACGGTGAAAATCAAGAAGCATGGAAAGCTGGATATAATATTATCTGTTACATTAAGGACTTTTGTGATAGAAAGTCAGATGAATATGATATGAACATCACCTGCTTTGCGACTCCAGCAGAGAGCCTAGCGGGTAAGTTTGCGAAACTACTTCAGAATCAATATGGAAAAATTGAGGGCGTAACAGATAGAGATTATCTAACTAACTCTTTTCATGTACCAGTCTATTACGAGATTAAAGCATATGAAAAAATTGAGCGTGAAGCCCCTTTCCACAAATTAACTAATGCAGGGCACATATCTTATGTTGAGTTGGATGGAAACGCAAGGAATAACCTACAAGCATTTAAACGAATTGTTCAATATGCTTTAAACAAAAACATGGGGTATTTCAGCGTCAATCATCCTATAGACAAATGCTTATCTTGTAATTTTGATGGAGTAATAAATAAAGAATGCCCTATTTGTGGAGAGAATGACGAAGAAAATATCTCACGGATTCGCAGAGTTACAGGATATTTAGTCGGTAATCTGAATCGCTTCAATTCTGCAAAGAGAGCAGAAGAAAAAGACCGAGTTAAACATAAATAAGAAGGCATAAATACGGGTGGGTGGTAGGGCATAAGGAGGTTGAAATGCGAGAACTTAAATGTTAATTGTATATGATTCATTAACTGGCAATGTACAGAGATTCGTTGATAAGTTAAGAATGAGAAATATAAAGATCAATGATGGATTACTCGTTGATGAACCTTTCGTTTTAATTACGTATACGACTGGATTTGGAGAAGTCCCAAAAAGAGTTGCAGAGTTTATTAGAAATAATGAATATTTTATGAAGGGTGTTGTATCTAGTGGTAATCGTAACTGGGGGCTTAAGTTTGGTAGAGCAGCCGATATCATATCACATGAATATTACATTCCTTTAATCCACAAATTTGAACTCTCAGGGAATCAACTAGATATTGAAATTATAAACGAAAGGATTAAAAATATTTGAAATACTTAGAACTGAACAACCTAATCATGAAAAAGAAGGACGGATTCTTTGACTTAGAAAAAGACATTGAGGCCATAAAAGAATTTAAAAAAGAAGTCATTAAAAATACGATGCATTTCAAAGATAATGAAGAGCGGATGCAATGTCTAATTGAGAACGACTATTACATAGATTTTTATGAGCTTTACAGCAAAGAAGAAGTCAGTAGATTACATGAAATTGCTTATAGCTATAAATTTAGATTCGCTTCATATATGGCTATTCAGAAGTTTTATAACGATTATGCATTGAAAACAAATGATAAGAGTAATTATCTGGAGGATATTGAGCAGCATAATTGTATAGTAGCAATGTACTTGGCACAAGGACAGTTTCATGTGGCAGTAGATATTCTAAAAGGATTAATGGAACAACGAGTTCAGCCAAGTACACCCACATATTTGAATGCTGGACGTAGCAGAAGAGGAGAAATGGTATCTTGCTTTCTTCTTGAAACGGATGATTCCCTTAATTCTATCAATTATGTTCTAAATACATGTATGCAACTTTCTAAAATTGGTGGTGGAGTTGCTGTCAATCTTTCAAAATTGCGTGGACGTGGTGAACCGATTAAGGGTGTAGAAGGAGCCGCTAAGGGAATATCTCCTGTGCTGAAGCTTATGGAAGATGCTTTTTCCTATGCGGATCAGATGGGGCAACGCAAAGGATCTGGCGCTGGTTACTACAATATTTTTGGATGGGACGTTCAAGAATTCCTAGATAGCAAAAAGATCAATGCAGATGAGAAGTCTCGACTTAAAACTCTATCTATCGGTCTTGTTGTTCCACAAAAATTCTATGAACTTGCTGAACAGGATAAGCCATTTTATGTGTTTGCGCCATATTCAGTCTACAAGGCTTATGGGATTCACCTAGATGATATGGATATGGACGAGATGTATGAAGAGTTGTTGAACAATCAATCTGTTAAGAAGAAGCGCTTAGACGCAAGAGATATGATTACTAAAATTGCTGTTTCTCAGCTTGAGTCTGGTTATCCGTATATTGTTAATAGGGATAACGCTAATTCTGCTCATGCATTAAAAAGAATTGGAAACATTAAGATGTCAAATTTGTGTACAGAAATTTTTCAATTGCAAGAAACGTCAGAAATCAATGACTACGGTGTAGGGGATATTATCCGTAAAGACATTAGTTGCAATCTAGCTTCGTTGAATATTGTGAATGTTATGGAGTCTAAGAACATCAAGGAATCTGTATTCACGGGAATTTATGCAATTGATTCTGTATCACGATTGACTAATATCGGTAATGCTCCGGGTGTTAAATTAGCCAATGATGAACTGCATTCAATTGGACTTGGAGCAATGAACCTGCATGGTTTTTTAGCGAAAAATCGTATTGCTTATGAAAGTAATGAAGCCATTGAATTCGTTAGGGCGTTTTTTGCTGCCATGAATTTTCACTCTCTTGAAGCAAGTATGGAACTTTCTAAAAAGTATGGCTCATTTAAGGGGTTTGAACTTTCCGAATATGCAAATGGAAAATACTTTACAATGTACGAAAAAGAAGGTTTCAATCCAGTCAGTGATAAGATCAAGAAGCTATTTGAAGGGATCAATCTCCCAACCAAAAAAGACTGGACTAAATTAAAAGTGCAAGTTGCTGAGTTTGGTTTGGCTAATGCATACAGACTCACAATTGCTCCAACGCAATCCATTAGCTACGTACAAAATTCAACTTCAAGTGTTATGCCAATCGTTGAGCCAATCGAAACAAGAACCTACGCCAATTCAACAACATATTATCCCATGCCGTTTTTGGCACGAGACAACTTCTTCTTTTATAAGTCTGCATACAATATGGATATGTTTAAGATGATTGATTTGATTTCAGAGATTCAGAGACATATCGATCAAGGTGTATCAACAATATTGTATGTTAATAGCGATGTATCCACCAAAGAATTGGGAAGATACTACGTATATGCCAACAAAAAAGGGCTCAAATCTTTGTACTATACACGCACTAAAAAATTATCTGTGGAAGAATGTACAAGCTGTGCTATTTAAACGAACAGGAGAGTAACTAGATGACATTAAAAGCTGTAAATTGGAACAGAGAAGATGATGGGTTTACTCAAACGTTTTGGAAACAAAATATTGAACAGTTTTGGACCGATGATGAAATTCCGCTATCTGACGATAAAATGAGTTGGGTCGATTTAATGCCGACTGAACAAGATGTATATAAAAGGGTATTGGGCGGTTTGACGTTGCTTGATACTCTACAGGGAGGGGTAGGAATGCCCCAAATTTTAGAGCGAGTCGAAGGACTTCAACGAAAAGCAGTATTTGGTTTTATGGGTATGATGGAGCAAATTCATGCCAAATCGTACAGCAGCATCTTTACCACATTGGCTACCACTGAAGAAATTGATGAAATTTTTGAATGGGTGGAACAAAATAAACATCTTCAACAAAAGGCTAAAACAATACAGCAATACTACATTAATATTAGAACCAAAAGAGATTTTTACATGGCACTGGCTGCTTCTGTTCTATTGGAAAGCTATTTGTTTTACAGTGGATTCTTTTATCCTCTGTATTTAGCTGGACAGGGTAAATTAACATCTAGTGGAGAAATCATTGATCTTATTTTGCGTGACGAAGCCATACACGGCCTATACACAGGTAAAATTGCTCAAGAAGTGTACGAGACCATGAACAAACGTGAAAAAGAACGAACGAAAGAAGAAGTCCTTGATTTGGTTACTGAACTTTATAAGAATGAAGCGGAATATACCGATGAATTGTATACTGTCATTGGCCTTGAAGAAGAAGTAAAGAAGTATGTACGTTATAATGCGAATCGCGCTCTACAGAACTTAGGATTTGATAATTATTTCCCTGAAGAAGACATTAATCCAATTGTTCAGAATGGAATTAGCACAAACACCAAGCAACATGACTTCTTTTCGAAAAAAGGGAATGGCTATGTCAGAACAACAAATATTGAAAGAATGACAGACGAAGATTTCAAGTTTGATTTTTAATAAGTAGAACTAAAAAAGTGATATAAGGGAGCCAAAATACATATGGCAGATAAAAATAATAAGGAAGTAAAACAACCATTTTATAAAATTGGTGATAAAGTTTATATTAAGCCACTAAAGGTCAAAGGTGTTGTTAAAGGGCACCTTGATGGTTTGACTGTAGTTACATACTTTATTAAAGAAAAAAGACGTACAAATAAGTTTGAAACACAAATGCTTAGAAAATATAAGGATAAACACACTTCTACCAATGATGGATTTATTAAGATTGATTTAAATGGAAACCTTCATTTAAAAAATGTGAAAATTCAATATTATAACCATGATAGCGATTTCTTCAAGGTACGTGAATTCCAAAAGGCATTTAATTGCCCTGCTCCAGATGTGCCAACTGTACTGTCGGACAAATTGGCAATCAACCGTGCCTCTTTTGTGCTTGAGGAGGTAATTGAGCTTTTGTATGCAACGGGAGGAAACAAAGAGAGATTTGATAAATTTTTCGCTGAATTAATCTTGAATGCTGAAGAGACATACAAAAAACAACTCACTAAGCCTTTTCCAGAAGATCGGTTAATTGGACAAATTGATGCACTGATTGATATTAAGTATTTTGCTGAAGGTGGATTAGTTGAGACTTCTATTGTTCCAGACAAGATTTTTGATATTGTACATAATGCAAATTTAAGTAAGTTGTTCCCCGACGGGAAGCCACACTATAATGAAGTAGGTAAGGTAATCAAGCCTGAAGGATGGGAAGCTCCAGAACCTAAGATCGAAGAAGAAGTAAAGCGACAAATTGAACTTGGTGCTAAACGTTTTAACTAATACGAATGGGCGGTGGTAAATCCACTGCCTTTAAAAATGACTAATATAAAAGGATGTACCAAATTAAAGATGAAAAATGGTAGTATGCGAAAAGCAATAATCCTAGCTTATGAAAAAGGATATAGAGTTACGGTTGATGGTAAATTAATCGGATTAAAAGGATGCCCCTTGGCAGTAAAGAAGAGAGGTAGGCAAAGATACCCAACGTTTTCTATTAAGGTTGATTTTACTCAATCTGGTATTTATGGAGTACCTGTTCATAAGTTTGCTGCATATTGTTTCTATGGAGAAAAATCTTTTGAAGATGGAAAGGTTGTTCGTCACTTAGATGCAAATACAGAAAATATACGAATCGAAAATATAGTTATGGGAACTCACTCAGAAAATAATATGGATAAACCAAAATACATAAGACATCTTTGCGCTAGTATAGCTCGGAAATCACAAGGAAGACCAAAAAACGCATTATTTAATGACAATGAAATTACAAATATACGAAAAAAATTAAAAAGTGGTGTTAAGGCTGATGATTTAGCTATTGAATATAACGTTACAAAAGAAACTATATATAACATTAAAAAGGAGAAAAATTATAAAATGCTTAATAAAATTGATGTATTAGATCAGGGTTATGTTAGACTTGTAGATGTAATGGGTTCCGATCTTACAGTGGTTAATGCTGCAAAAACATCATATGCTAAAGAATCAAAAGAACTAACTGAAAAAGATATCAAGCTAATTAAATTTCTAGCAAGAGAAGGACATTCAAGCCCTTTCAGACATGCATTTCTACAATTTGAGGTATATGCTCCTCTTATGGTAGCACGACAATGGTGGAAATACATCGTTGGCTCTGACCATACAATGGATGCTTGGAATGAATCTAGTCGTCGCTACATCACTGAAGAACCAAATTTTCATGTACCAGCATTTAATGAGTGGCGTTCTAAACCTGAAAACTCAAAGCAAGGCAGCGGAGATATTGTTAAGTTTGAACTTGGCGAAGAAGCTACCCATAGACTATTCAAGACCATTGAAGACGCAGAAACTAATTATGAATGGGCTATCGAAAAAGGCATTTGTGCAGAGCAAGCAAGGTTGTTTCTCCCGGCATATGGTATGTATGTGCGTTGGTATTGGTCTACTTCTCTTCAAGGTGTTTGTCACTTCTTAAACCAGAGACTCGAACATGATGCTCAAAAGGAGATTCAAGAATACGCCAAAGCGGTTATTGATTTAGCAAAAGAAAAATTCCCTATTAGCATTGACGAATTAAATAAATAAAAATAATGAAACACCTATATACAAAAATAATTAAATATGATAATATGAGTACAGGTTAAACAAAGCCTGTACTTTTTTTATTAGGAGGTTGATAATTATGAATGATTTGTTAAAGAAGGATGTGAAAGTGTACGATTTACTTTCTGCTTAATATTGCACCTACAATAATCTTAGGATTATTAATGAGATTTGGTAGACATTTACTTAAGGAAGATTATGAACAAATTAACTCAAAGATAAATAGGGAATCAATTTTTAACTCGTTCTGCTTCGCTATAATGGGGTTTGCCGCTCTAACAAAATTGTCGTCACTGTTTATTGATCCAATGTCAAAGCCGCTTATTCAAACACCTATTATGTACATATATGCTATTGTTTTCAGCCCTATCATTGAAGAGCTGATTTGTAGGAAGTACATATTCGCCAAACTAAATCAACGATTCGGCTTTTGGGCTTCAGCAATAATAAGCTCTACAATATTCGCGATACCACATTTTAGTATGATCAATTTTTTTAGCTACGTATTTATTGGCATCGTATGGAGTTGGTATTATAAAAAGACAGATAACATCTTAGTACCGATATCAAGCCACATATTATTCAATTATTTCGTTATTCTATTCATGTCTTTGAGAGGATGATTTAAATGAAGTTAACAAAAGAAGCTGAAATACTATTAAATATCTGTTGGGTGGATGATGAGCCAAGATCAACGACATTTCTCGTAGGTGAAAAAACTAGCTTCAATGGCTTCGAATTTAAACCAACGGAAGAGACATATGATGAATTAGTGGAATTTCAGCAACATTCTAATCGACCTTATAAAATTGATAAGTTCGGTAAGTTTGTTAATCTAACTGGAAGGAAGGTGAAGTAGAAGTGTTTGAGTCAATTATACATAAGCTATTTTGGAGCAAAGCATTTGAGGGGGTCAGAGAAGGTCACAGGCGAATGTGCTATGAATTGGGTGTTAAAGATGGACACGATCAATCAAATAAACATAATCAATTCTACACAGAATTCTCAGAAACTGATATGCTCTATGCAAACACTTGGTACAAAACAAAATAAATACATAGGAGATGATCGGATGAAAGTTAGCAATAAGGTTATTGAACAATATGAAGAGCTTTGCCCAGTTAGTTATCTAAAATGTGATTCAATCACTGATATTGAGTATAAAATTAAAAGGGCAGTTGCATTAGGGACTAAGTTTGCTGAACATGATGGCGAAAAATATATACAGTATTATCACCTCCAGCTTACAATTCAAAACGGAAAAGTGATTGATTTGACTAAGAACTATGACAAATACATAGAAATTCGTGAGACCGTTAAAAATGCATATGATCGACTCGAAGGGAAACTGCTAGTGTAGCTCTTCGTAAAAGCCGTCTTTTATCAAAATACACAATACATATAACAAGGTATTGATAATACTAAAGGAGATGATTTACATGATTGAAACTAAGAACATTGAACTATCTACCCACGCTTTTGAGAGAATACAAGAGAGATTTCCTGCGGTTAGTAAAAACAAAAGAACAGCTACAGATTATATCAGGGGTTTATTAAAAAGCTCTGAGTACATTGGAATACTTCCTGATAAATGCGGAAGGGATGCTCATATGTATGTATATAATAACTCTATTGCCATTCATACAAATATTGACACTCATTTAGTAGCAACAGTCTATGAAATTGAGAGAGACAACAGGGAACACATCCCATTCAGAGATAAAATAAAAGATATCTACAAAAAAGAGTTCCGTAAGTTACACCGATTTGAATTTTCAAGACGCAAAAAATTAGAACTCGCTAAGGCGAAAAATGAAGCAGAAGTTGCAGCCCTTAAATATAAGAAAGTAAGAACACGATCCGAAAACGTCAGAAAAGAGTGTGATGATAAAATTGCTAATTTGGAATATGAAATATTGTTGATGACCAATGAGATAAAAGACGCACAAATAGCAAAGAAAAATATTGCCTACGCAATTGCCACCAACAATTTCTAGTAATACATAAAAGGAAAATAATTTAAATATAACATATTGGAGGATAAATTTAATGAGAAAAGTGATTTTTGGAGCTACTAAAGAAGTGGTTGGAATGTATGTAGATCAAGTGTTAGAGAAATATGACGACAGTTTAATGGTCTTAGCTCCACCTTCAGGGACAATCAACACTTATGCACCATCTAAAAAAGGAAAGAACAGGGGCTATTATCGAGTCAAACTTGAAGTTTGGATTCCAGAAGATGCAATCAAGGGTGAAGACGCATTGAATGATTTTGGCGCATCTATTTTAATGAGACTGCCTAAAGATAGAGTTGCAGACCATTTGAAGTGAACTACGCAAACAAATAAGGAGATGATTCAATGAAAAGTAGTGTGGATTGTGAACTGATTAGTGTTTCACTTAGTAGTGAAAATTATTATGGCGAAGATAATGAACTTAATGGAAGTGCAAAAATTAAAGTTGATATCTCGATGGGGAAATTATTTGGAAAAACATTGGAGTGTTCAGAAACAGAATATATCAGTCTGTCAATGTTCTCTAAAGGAACTCAACAAAAAGCAATAGAATTATTTGAACAAATTAAAATAGAAATTAAGAACGAGATAAAAATCTAATTTTATTAAGACTATTAAAAGGGGAATGACTCATGACCAAGTCTGAAAAGGATTTAATCATAAATAAAATGTATCGATATTCAATTGGAGAAGAAATTGAACACAGTACAATGCGAGTTACAGTAGCTAAGGCACTAGAGATTATTTACGAAACTGCTGATCAATTAGCGGAGGCTGAAGATACTTTGGAGACAATCGCTTGCGAAAACGGCGGCTGCTAATAGAAATGGAGAATAAAAAGTTATGAGTAAAGCACCAATTGAAAAATGTCCTTATTGCGATAGTGATGATGGATATTACACCAAAGACTACGTTGTTGGTAAAACAAGATATAGTTATCACTTTGATGGAACAGAGGCAGAAAATGGCGAGTATTATGAGCATTTAAAGCATAAGAACGGAAAGGTTGCCTACTGCAAAAACTGCGATAAAAAACTATTTAGTTTGGAAGAAATGAATTGGTAACATTCACGATAATCCTGAATTATTGGAGGCACGAACATGAAAGAAAAGCAATTCATATTCAATGGTTATCCAAGTGGAGATCACGAAGCATTTTGTTTTGATGTAGACAAAATTGTTTTTAAACAAATCACCGGAAGACGACCCAATAAATTTAATAAGGCAGTATTTAACAAAGGATTGTATATGGTTTATCCAAATGACTTGTTAGATGGGTTAACTGAGTCAGGAAAAAGGTATAAATTTGAAATCTCCATAAAGGTAATCGAAGAAGATATCTCAAAGGAGGGGAATGACAATGAATGAAATTCTAACAATCATAAAAAAGCTTAAAAAAGGTAAGAGAGTTATGTTTAAAGAAGTCAGCAAGAAGAATGCAGTATGTGCTTTATTAAATGAATATAAAATTACTACATATATTGATGGATCTTTTGTGCAGATCGGCTATCAACATACAGATGAATATGAGAAGGAGAATATCAAACAATGAGTTACTTAGAAGTTACTATGCGTGGATTATCTAATATGCTCTACAACATTTCACAAAACCCAAGCAAAGAGAACTGTAATATCATGTTGGACAGCATTAAGCGAACCCTTGCTGACTATAATGAAGCAGGCGGGAATATCAACATTAAAGATTTTAGAAAATAAGATTAATGAGCTTACAATTGATCATAAAAGTCTAGTTTTATAAAGATTGGAACTAATAATGAAGTAGGTAGGAGGAGTAAAAGAATGAAACTCAAAGCAAAATGTCCAGAGTGTGGAGAAAAGAATTGGAATCGTGATTGGGATAAAGCGACAATGGAAGTGTTTAAAGGCGAAATAGGGAGCATTTCTGACCCCGAATATAGAGATTGTGCTGCCCACGTTTGCCCTTCGTGTAAGGCGGAAATTGGAGGCATTACGGATTAGTGAGTGTAACCTTCTAAAATACCTGTTTTACTAAGAAAGGAAGAGGATAAATGAATAACGTTGAAATCAAAGTAAATGTAATCAATCAACTCAAGCTGCTTCGTCAAAGCACTTTTAAAGATAAATTGTCTTTTCTGGATGAGGATATTCAAAATGCACAGAGGGCTAAGGCAACGGAAGTAAGGGTTTCGGTAGACCCCCACAACGATAAGGTTACGATTGAAAATAATGGTCAGACATTATTAAACCCACAAGCTCTTTTCTCAATTGCAGAATCTGAATGGGACGATGACATTCAGAAATCAGAATCACCGTTTGGAATGGGGTTTTTCAGTAACATAACCGTAAGCGATCACATTGAAGTGCTGACTGGAAATAAACATATCATCTTTAATGTTGGCGAGATGATTCAAAACAACAAAACAAACATAGAAGTAACTGAGACTGATAATACATATAATGGTTTCAAGTTGATATTGAATAATTTTGATTTTAATGAGGTTTCGACATCTCTGATTCGAGAAAGAATTGAATTGTTGGGCAAATACATACATGAACTAAATGTATATTGCGATGGTAAACTTCAACAAAAAATGAATTTGACTGATACTGATGGTAGTGTGTTCTCAAAAGTAATTGATTCTGACAAGATTAAAGGCTGGGTTTCTTTGAACTCAGGGTTTAGCCAAGATTTGAAAGTATTCTATAAGGGTAGATTAGTGACGAAACTTGATAGCTACTATTATGTAAAAGGCGATTTACACATCAATGATAAGACGCTTAATCTTACCTCTCCAGACCGTAAGGATATTATCAGAGATGATAAATATTTTGAGTTTTTAAAAGAAGTGTCCAAATACATTAAAGAGCTTGCCAATCACAGTTTCCTATATGGAGAACAGAGGCACATCGAAAATCATATTGATGCTATCTCTTGGAATGTAGATAAGGAAAAATTGAAGAATGAGATGACCTTTTTGGTGTTTGATACTGAGAATCAAAATGACTCCGAATACCTCAATAAGATCGCTTTGACTAAAAGAAAGAATCCAGAAATCAGAAGTGTCAATCAATATGAAGTCTTTATTAAATCAGAAGCGGCTAAGCAATCTGAGTCAAATCATAAAGAGATAGAATTTGTTCAACAAGTAAAACGCAAGGCGCCTAAAGCTGAAGGAGTTTCGACTTGGGGTGGGAGAGAAGGATCTGCTGGTGGACGAAGTGAACCGGAAATTGACGATGATAAGATCGAAGAAAGAAAGGGTCAACAAATTGACTTTAATTCTGAACCAGTATTCTGGCTATCATTTGATCAAATTGTTGAACAAGAACAGAAATTTAAAATTGCAGAGCATTACAAATTAAAGGTAATTGTATCAAGAAACAAACTGGAAAGTAGCATATTAGAGGCTCTAGGGAAAGAGCAAAACATTGTGCATATCTCAGAATTAACTGAGAATACATTGATTAAAGCATCGATTTCCAACACCGAGTTGAGTCAAAAAGAAAGCAGAGCTTTGATGTTGCTAGATATGGTTAGTCGGATGATTGGGTTCAATAGGAATGTGTTTTCTATCGGTGACGTTATGGTACTCAAACAAACACAAATCAATGTTCTAAACCATACAATTGAAAAGATCGAGGATGAATTTGTAGCCGTACACGATTACCTGAATAATAAAGTATATATAGATAGAACAGTAATTGATAACAGTAGACTTAGAGAAAGCAACGATGAGAATTTAGATATCAATGACTACAAATTCTTACTATGCAACCTAAAAGAGATTGTTCGAGCCATTAATCTAATGGATTTTGATAAAGTCGAAAGACCAAAAGACCTGTATGATTGTCTAATTAATGGATTAGCGTTGGCTTGATTAAATATAAATACGCATTACGGTAAAACACTTGTTTTATTAAATATTGAGAGGGATTCAGTGTGAAAAAAGTATTTATGAGTGGGAACCAAAAGCATATCTATGCTCTTGTGGATGATGAAGATTATGAAATGATAAATTCGTATAAATGGTATCCCAAATACAGAAACAGTCAGGAACAAAATTATGCAAAGACCAGCAGAGGCGAATATATGCATCGCTTAATTATGAAGGCTTCAGGAATAGATATTATTAATTTTGAAGTTGATCATATCAACCGAAAGGGACTAGATAACCGAAAAGAAAATTTAAGATTGTGTTTGAGAGTTGAAAATGAACGAAATGTAAAGAAAAATAATGTTTCCTCTGGATATCATGGTATTTTTAAGAACAACAACAAAAGTAAGACTGAGAGTTGGCAAGCAAGAATAAGAGATGATAAAGGAAAGCCTTTTTATATAGGTAGCTTCAACAATTTAAAGGCAGCGATAAATTCCAGAAATTATTATGCGAAAGAATTTCATGGCGAATTTGCAATTATTGAAGACGTAGAATATATGAGCAGAGAAGATTGGGAAAAACACAAAACCAATTTAAGGTCAAAGACAACTTCTGGCTTTGTGGGAGTAAGAAAAACAAAAAGTGAAAAGTGGGCAGCATATATAGTTGATAAAAATAAAAGAACGATCTGCTTGGGTACATACGATGAGAAAATAGATGCCGCAATTGCTCATAATTATAAGGCTAGAGAGCTATATGGGAATAATTATGAATTTAATCAAATTCCAAAAGAATACACGAATCGAGTCCCGAAACGCACTAATGAAAAATAACTGTCCAAAATCTTTTACTATAATAAATAAGTGAAACTCATATTTTATAAGGAAAGAGGGTTTAGATGAGTCTTCAGAAAGAAGTTCATTATTATGATCATGGTAATAAGAAATATAAAATCATCCATAAGAATAAAACAACATATTGGGAAAGAGCTGGAGCTATTGTTGAGTTTAACGTAAACATAAAAATGAAAGTTTTTTGGGTATTCTACAAAACAGTATTTAATAAGGATTACCTTTTTCCAAGTTTATCTGACAATAGGGTCGAACTTGCCAAATCTGAGTATTTTTACGGAGGGCGCGCAGATGAAAATAACGCTCAATTTACTAACTGATAGTTACAACTCATATTCAACTGAAACAATTGATTTTCAGTCTTATCGTGATTCTTTGGAGTTGACAATAAAACTAGGAGACAGAGAAGTCTGTGTTGATAAGCAGGAATTAATTAAGTCAATCGAAGCGCTATGTAAGTAAAAGATGCACTTTACGAAAAAGAGGAGACAGAATATGGACTTAACCACTGGTCAAAGATGGGTAGCGTTTCAAGCAATTGAAGATAAATTATTTAGTCTTCAGTTTAAAATCAAAGACTATGAAACTCTTGAACAAACAAAGAAAATGGTTTATCACATTGCTAATCTGAAAAAAGATCAGAAAGAGTTACAAGAAGTGAGAAACATTCTTCAGCGTGAAATCGAATTAAGTACAAAATAATCGTGTAAGAGATGAATTTTACGAAGATTGGAGAGAGAAACATGGAAGGTAGTGTATTGGGTGACTTGTTTAATGAATTAGATAAAAAACTGTGTACATTAGCAGCAACGGATTCTGCCATAGAATATTCTCCACACATGAAGGAACCATTTGGAGATACTATAAGAATATTAAATGAGATCAAAATGTATCTAGGCGGCAATTCCAAAAAAGTTGAAAGTTATTTTGAACCACAATAAAAGGCGACTTTGATCAAGAAAGGTGGCAACAGATGAACATTAAAGATCTAATAAGGGTTCTTCAAAGGACTGATGGCTTGAATGATTTAGAAGTTAGAATTACCGATGGATATCAATGTAAAGGGTACCATCTTGATAAAGCCTCATTTACAATTATAGAAGACGACAAAGGAGAAAGATATTTAGATATTGGTATTGGTGGTTGCGAACTTGAGTTTTGAATGGGGAGGTCGTGGGCATAAGAATTCAAGAATACATGGAAATTATGACCAATAAAAAAGATTCAAAACAAATAACAGATGAGCAATACGCAAAATACATAAGCAAGTTATGGCAATGGCAAATAAACAGTTCCACAGAATATTATCAAGCGGAGGATGATCATTTTTGATGATCGATAATACACATGAAATTCTTAAACCAAGATGATATTTTTCAAATTCTGAAGAAGTCGCTCAAGAAGCATTATGCTATATATAAGAGTGAACCTGAAATACAAATCGATGTAGATGTAATGGCAAGTAGTTATGATTTTATTATCAGAAAATTGAATTTTAACGGAAAGATTGTTTCGTTCAAATATATAGAAGAGATTTTTAAAAGAAGGCTTACACTGAAAGAGATTAAAGGAATGTTGGAATTAGAGCTTGGTGGAAAAGTAGAAGTGACAGCATACATAAATGAGATTGACCAGATTGAAGAGAATATCAGCAGCTACAATAAGAATACGGTGTTAATTGCCACTGTAATAAATGAAGAACCTGATTTAGATAAAGAGTGCATTATGACTCTAATTGACATGGCAATCGATATGAATGACAAAGAGTGGTTTATAGAGTTATCAAATACATATAAACAGTTCGTATAAAACATGAATTTGATCAGGAAAGGAGTATCGAATGATTAAAGACAGGGTGAAAAGAAAAATAACGGCCTATGTTAAGGCTACCTATAAAAAATTAAGCCCTGATGAGTTTGTTTTGGGTGAGATAAATTACACGCATAGATGTCATCTGAATGCGGTTCAGAAAGTTAGAGAAGATAAAGCTTCAAAGGTGTTTTCTTGTGTAGCAATAGATAAAGATGATAATACAGTAGTAATTGTACACTTTATCAATCAAACTCATGATGGTAAGTACGTGGATAACACATGGGGGTGGATGCACGAACTTTATGATTATTACATAATTAAAGAAATTAGCAAAAATGAACAAAATGTTATTTGGAGATCACTTGTAAATACCAAAGAAATGCTATTTAACTTGAATACAAATTGGTTTGACAGATTGTTTACAAGTGAACAAATTATCTGATAGGGAGCTATAAATGAGCATTTTAGAAGCATTAATGTATTTTGGGATGTCTTCAATACTTGGAACAATTGTTGCATTACTAATTAATTTAAGAAAAGGAGAATATTCATGAGGACTTTTAAAAATGGGTAGTGGATGTTTAACGATGTATCAGACGGAGTTTGGGGGATCGGTGAGTATTTTGATTTAAAAGCGCAAGCAATTGAAGCAGCAAAGGAATACTATTCGCCAGAAGAACAAAAAGAATTCTATGTTGGTCAACTTTGCGAAATTAGTAATAGCATTACTGTTGATTCTGAGGGAGTTTTGGATGATATTGCGTCATCTATTTATGATGAAGTTGGTGAAGCAGCAGAAGACTACCTGTATTATGTGAAGCGGGAAGAAAGAGAGATTTTAGATGAAAGGCTAACTCAAGTTGTTCGGGAGTGGATGAGGGAGTTCGGTTATGAGCCTTCGTTTTTTAGGATCGAAAATACAGAAAAAATAAGATGGATATAGATTTGTCCGATAAATCAATATAAGAAAATCAAAAAACTTAATGTTTATAGGGATTTTATGATAGTGATTTCTACGTAAAATCCTGATTTTATATACAAAAATAATTAAAATATATACAATAGTTAGAAGGTGTGATATAATGAATTTATCAAATGTATTACATCTTATGACACTGTATGCTAATGTCGTCGTATGATGTTAATTGTATGAGGAGGTTATATCATGGCTTCAACTGTTGTTGAGGACTTAAGTGTATTTGATTTAGGATTTAGTTGGACTAAAGGGAAAAGAGGAAACAGGCTATATCTTCAACCCTCAATATCAGGTGAAACACAACCGATGTTTGATGAGAATATAAAGCCTAATGATTTCTTTTACAATGAACAGCTATTTATTGGCGACCTTGCACTCAGACATAGCGAGATCAAATATTTTACCCTTAAAAACAATAAGAGTGAGGCTATGACATCAGAGGTGCTATTGAAAACTGGGCTTGGTTATTTGAATGGGAACAACCCATTTAAGATGGTTACTGGACTACCTGTTTCATTCTATTTCGATCAGAAAAGCGATATGGAAAAGATGCTCGATAAAATAAGTAGCAATAGTACATACAGTATTAAAAAAGGACGAGGACGTTATTCGGAAATTAGCCTAAACATAATTAAATATAAGATTGTGCCACAAGGGTATGGAATAGCAATGGATTACCTGCTTAATATAAAAGGTAAAATTGAAAAGGTTCATATAGCCAAAAAGAAGATACTAGTGATTGATCTGGGATTTTACACCTTAAATCTACTTGGACTCGATAAACTTGAAATCATGAAAGAATCTACGAGTTTACTATTGGGTGTGGAAAAAGCATATAAACTATTGAGAAAATATATACAAAATCTAGTAGGACAAGCTCCAGCTATTTATGAGATGGATAAAATAGTTATGAGCGGCATTTACGAAGGGGTTAACATTAAGCCACTAATAGCTAAAGCATTCAAATCCTTAGCAATTCAAATTCAAAATGAGGCGGATGGATTAAACATAAATTTTGATTATTATTTAATTGGTGGAGGTGCAGCACATCATATTTTCGATACACTCAATTTCAATAATAAAATTCTCTTTGACCAACTGGCTCAAATAAGAGGATATGAAAAAGTTGGGGTGCGGCTATGGGGAAGAGAATAGTTAGCGCTAGACTGAGAGACAAAAAAGATGATGATATAAGAAAGGCGTTATCTCTATTGCCCGTTTACTATGATGAAAGCGATATTGTCAGAGAAGCATTAAGACAATTTTTATTTAGCCATAAAGGTAGAAAGCCTGAGATTTTGGGTAGCCAAATTGAATTAGATATGTCAGATGAAACAACAGGAGAATTCGAGTTAATTGATTCATCGGAAGAAGCGCTTGATAAAAGTTTAGATGAATTTATAGGTTTATAGTAGGCTTCGGCCTACAAATACATAAAACAAATAAATAATTAATCAGATTAACTATTTGAACAAACTTATTTGCATGTTGTAGTCACGTAAAGGCATATACTGTCTCAACGAGGTGATTACTGTGGATGAAAGCTCCAGAAAAATTACTGTTAATGAATCACGAATTAATGTTGTATTTAAAAGTCAAGATGCCTATGATGCAATATCTGATCAAAACGAAGAAGTCGCATTAACCAGTAATCATTACGAAACAGCAGCAGACATTTTCCGAGGACTAGAGGAAATGATTGGACTTGAAAAGGTAAAAGATCTTATTTTTGAAATTTATGCGCTAATACAGGTTCAGAAACTAAGAAATGAAGAAGGTTTAAAAAGTAACAACCAAGTTTACCATATGATTTTCAAGGGGAATCCCGGTACGGGGAAAACGACAGTAGCAAGAATAGCATCAAAATTATTAAACAAGATGGGGATTCTGAGTAAAGGTCATTTAATTGAAGTAGAACGAGCAGACTTAGTTGGAGAATACATTGGGCACACGGCTCAAAAGACACGAGATCTGGTCAAAAAAGCAATGGGGGGAATTCTTTTCATTGATGAAGCTTATAGCTTGGCGAGAGGTGGCGATAAGGATTTTGGAAAGGAGGCGATAGATTGTCTTGTAAAAGTAATGGAGGATAGAAGTGACGATTTGATAATAATACTTGCTGGATATCCCGATGAAATGGGGATGTTTCTTAAGACAAATACTGGCCTTCCGTCTAGATTTCCAATTCAGATTGATTTTAAGGACTACACAACAGACGAGCTAATGCTAATTGCTGTTAAAATGGCAGTTGAAAAAGATTACAATCTCACCACTGACGCAATGATTAAGTTAAAGGAAATAATTCAGATTGAAAAGGACAGTAGATTAAATTTCAGCAACGCGCGTTATGTCCGCAATGTGATCGAAAAAGCGATTCGGCATCAGGCTGTCAGGATAATGAGCAGACGTGTCAAAATATCAAAACAAAATTTAATGGATATTTTACCAAGAGACATATCAACAGATTCAATTAAAGACATTGATAAGAATGAAATTTTCATATCACAATAATTGAGCACTGTGTTACTTCATAGAGAATAATTATATGTACTTCATTATATAATTGAGTCGATTATTCTCTATGAAGTAACGGGCTGAAGGAGGTGAAGTTAAGCAAGTTCGGTCTAAATAAAATCAATATTTTAAAAGGAAAGCGAGGTAACCAACTATAGATAACTATGTGATTTATCATTTGCATTCTGATAATAGCAATCCATCGACATCGATGGCTGTGGACTCAGTTACAAAATTCAAACAATACATAGATGCAGCAGAGCAAGCGCAGATGAGTACAATTTGTTTTTCAGAGCATGGCAACGTATTTAACTGGGTAAAAAAGAAACAATCGATTGAAGAAAAAGGTATGAAATATATCCATGCCAATGAAGTGTATCTAACTGAACACAACGATAGAGAACGAGGATTAATTCGAGACAATTTCCATTACATGCTTATAGCTAAAAATTGGGACGGAGTAAAAGAGCTGAATCGATTGACGTCTACATCCAACAACAAAGAAGATGGACATTATTATTATAACCCTAGATTAACATTCGATGAGTTATTTAACACTTCAGACAATATCATTATGACATCTGCCTGTTTAGCATCACCACTATGGAGAGCAATTAAGAATGACAACAAACAGATGTATAACCGACTAATGGATTTCTTCGTGAAAAGTAAAAATCGAATGTTCTTTGAAATTCAGTATCATACTCATCCAGAACAAAAACTGTTTAATCAGCATCTATACAACATTTCTAAAGAGACTGGAATTCCGCTTATTGCTGGAACAGATACACATGCACTTAATCAAGCTCATGCATCTGCTAGAACTATTCTTATGAAGGCGAAAGGGGCAACTTATGGAGACGAAGATGCGTTCGACTTAACATTCAAGACCTATCCTGAATTAGTAAAAATGTTTGAGGAACAAAATTCAATGCCACGAAGCGCTTATCTTGAAGCGATTCATAATACAAATGTTATGGCTAATATGATTGAAGAGTTTAAAATCGATTCGTCTCCTAAATACCCAAAATTGTATCACGATCCAGAGAAAGTTTTTAAAGAGAAGATAAATGTAGGTGTAGTTGAAAGAGGAATAAATAGGTTTGATGCAGAAAAGAAACGGAGTTACTTCGAAAGAATCAGAGAAGAGTTTGATACATATAAGAAAGTTGGAGCAATTGATTATATGTTGCTTCAAAAAGATGTGGTGGATTGGGCGCACAAAAATGAGATATATCAAGGATATGGACGAGGTTCAGTAAACGGAAGTTTGATTGCTTATCTTTTGAAGATTACAGAGATGGATAGCATTAAGCATAAACTAAATTTCTTTCGTTTCCTGAATCCAGAGCGCATTTCACTAGCCGATATAGATCTAGATTGGCCTCCTTCTAAGAGACAAGATGTGATTGACTACGTAGCAACTATTCCCGGCATCTATTTCTCTGAAATTATAACCTTTAATACAGTTGCATTAAAAGGGGCAATCAGAGAAATTGGTAGAGCATTAAATATGGAGCTTTCAATAGTGGATGAAATCGCAAAGTCTGTATACAAGGACGATGATAAAAAGGACAAGGTTGATTCCAAATATATCGAAAGATATCCAGATCTTTTTAAATACGTCGATCTAGTTCAAGGAGTAATACTAAGTATTGGTTCTCACCCTTCTGGATATATAGTTTCACCGATTAGCTTAGACGACAATATTGGGCTTTGCTATACAAAAGAGAGTAAGTATCCAGTTAGTCAAATTAATATGAAGGAACTTGACGGTCTCAATTATGTAAAATTAGATATACTTGGTCTAGATAATAATGAAATTATCAATGAAGCGTGCAAATTAGCAGGAATAAATAGATTGACTCCTGACAATATGGATGTTGATGACGAGAGTGTCTGGAATTCAATAAGAGAATCTGGACTTGGTATTTTCCAATGGGAAAGCAATTCCGCTCAGGCATATCTCAAAGATTTACTAAGTCCTGAAACAATACATAAAATAAAGAAGCAGAATCCGAACTTTAGTTATATTGAATTATTTTCAATTGGAAATGGAGCAATTCGACCATCTGGAGATTCTTACAGGCAAGCTTTGGCGAATGGGGTATTCAAAGATCACGGACATAAAGCGTTGAATAGTTTTCTGAAAAGTACAATTGGTTATCTAGTTTATCAAGAACAAATCATGAATTTTCTTGTTGAGTTTTGTGATTTTACGATGGCAGAAAGCGATAGTGTACGTCGAGGGCTTAGTAAAAAAGAGGGCACTGAAAAATTCCTACCAGAAATACGAAAAAGGTTCATAGCAAAAATGCAAAAAGATTATGGAGAAACTGAAGATTTAGCTTTGGCAGTACTCGAACCATTCTTACAAGTAATTGACGATGCACAGAGATATGGTTTCTCCGACAATCATTCAAACCCATACTCTCATATTGGTTATGGTAACGGTTATTTGAGATATTATTATCCCTTAGCTTTTTTAACAGTCATGTTGAACATAAATAACGATAATATCGATAAGACTGGGCAAATAATTGTATATGCTAAGTCTAGAGGTATAGAGGTATCGTCAATTAAGTTCGGTAAGTCGAATGCAGATTATTCTTACAATGAAAAAGAAAACACGATATATAAAGGCTTGGAATCAATTAAGTTTTTGAATGCAAAAATTGCTTCTGAATTATTGGAGTTAAGCCAAAATACATATGATAGTTTTATAGATTTGTTGGTGGATGTTACTGAAAAAACTTCAGTAAATACAAGGCAGTTGGATATATTACTTAAACTAAACTTCTTTTCTGAGTATGGCAACAACGGTTTATTGATGGCTATATATAATGAATTTTCTAGTGGTAAAAATCAATACAAAAAGACGTATGTTGAAAAAACTAAAAATAAGAGATTGGAAGAATTAAGACTAATAGAGTCAGAACTAAGATCAAATAATGAAATCCAAGAGCTGTTACCAAATGAAATAGTCATGTTCCAAAAAGAAATGTTAGGTTATTCTGATGCAAAATATCCCAATGCAAACGCGAGTTGGTGTGTTGTAACTGACTTGGACACTAAATATTCTCCCAAGCTTACCTTATACAATCTAAGACGTGGAGAAGAGCGAATATTTAAGATGGACAAAAAAACTTTTAACACAAAAGATACAACTCTAAAAATTAACAAAGGTGATCTTATTGAAATAACTAACCATAAAAAGAAGACTAGACAAGTTCCTGATGGAAATGGCGGATTTAAACCGACTGACCAAACGGATATATGGATTACTGGTTATTCAAAATACACAGATAAGGAGCAATTACATGGATAACAAAATGAATAAGCGAAAGATTGAGTCTATCTTAAATAGAAAACTTAGCGATGATGAATATAAGGAGATTGTGTCTTTCGTCCTCAACAAACTGCTTAAGGAAAACAATAATGAGAAATAGTTTCGATAGATTCGAAACTCAGCATCATAAATATCGTTTTCTCTGACGCACAGGATAAGGAGGTGGATGATTTTTCAACTTGTGCGGGGTGCAACAAATCTATATTAACTGGAGATGAAATACTAATCTTATTTGATGGACTAAATGTACACGACAAATTATGAATGTCTAAAGAAGGCTAATGGAGCAAAAAATATCGTAGCAGGAGATGAATAGTATTGAATTTAGTAGGACACAATATCGAGTTGATTAAAGAGCTTAAAACACACACATTGAACAGACTTAAGATATATAAAAAGTTAGGGTTTATTGTTGATGAAAAATATGATGAATTAGTGAAGTTAGAAACTGATTACATAGACAGTAGAATTAGAACGATGGAGAGTTTTCTATGAAGTTAAATTTAACGTTACCTCTTCCTGTTTCAATCAATGATTTATACATAAACCAATATGTGTGGGATGTAAGAATCAGAAAAAGAGTCCCTACAGGAAAAAGAATTTTAAGCAAAGAAGGAGAGAAGGTTAAAGAGCAAATTACCGTTGCGGCTTCAGAACAAATAAAAAGTCAGCCTTGGGATTACGAGTATACAAAGACACATTATCTCTATATGGACACACTAATTTATTTTAACAGAAAGGGCAGAGATGATAATAATATTTATAAATTGAACAATGATGCCCTAGAGAAGATTGTTTATGACAACGACAGTAGAGTGTTAACTCGAACACAGCGTATCCTTTATGACAAGAAGAACCCTAGAGTTGAACTTACATTCACACCCGTTGAGTACATAGGAATATTTGATAACGAGAAATCATACATAAAATTTTTAGAAAAGTGCAAAACATGCAGCAGATATAAAAGAAACTGTTCGATTTTGAAAGCCGCAACTGAGGGATTTGTTCAAGAAGAAATTGATGATGAAAGAAAATGTTTCAAATATAAACAGACAAAGAAATAGGAGTGCGTAAAAGTAGTATTTTATAGATATTTTTATATTTTGTCTGGTCAAATAAAACAATAAATAAAACAAGAGAGGATAGCTTAGCAGATGAAAAGAAGTAATATAAATAGTTTTGAAGTTGTAGTACATATTGTAGACGAAGCGGAAACTAAGCCAATCGAAGAAATAAAGAATGAATTTACAATATGGTTGGAAAATATAATGAAAAAGTATTCTCATTTGGTGCCAAAAGATATATAATAAATACATAAAAATAATTAAATAATTAATAAATACAGGAGGAGTCAAATGCTCATTTCTTTAACGGGATCAGAAAAATTCACCAAAACTGAGCTTGAAGCCTTGGTCATAAAGATCAAGGCTCTTATTTATGCTCGTGTATCTACTGACGGACAGGTTGATAATTATTCAATAGAGTCTCAAGTTGAACGATGCATGGATTTAGCTAAACAAAAAGGCATAAATGAAGACGAAGTAGTAGTTTTAGTAGAAGACGGAGAAAGTGGAGATAATCCTAATCGCCCAATGATTAATTATGCCTTGTTTTTGCTAGAGTATGGAATTGGAGATCATATGATATTCCTTCATCCAAACAGAATGAGTCGTTTTCTGCATTTACAGACTCAGCTCTCTAACCGTATTTGGGGAATGGGCAAAGATTTTTGGTTTGTGGAGTTTGAATTTGACAAATCAAGTCCTGAATCTATGTTGAACTTTAATATTCAGGGTTCCATTGCCGAATATAATAAAGCTAAAATATTGGCAGATACTAAGCGTGGCAGAGTTACTAAGGTTAAAAATGGGCTAATACCCGGATTAAATAGAATTTATGGATATACTTATGACACTGAATTGGATACACTGATTGAAAATCCAGAGGAAAAAGAAATTTTTCTGAGAATGGTAGATATGCTTCTACATAAAGATTATAGTTGTTCGAGGATCGCTGAAGAATTGTGTTTACGTAACGTGTCAGCTCCTAAAGGAAGTAGATGGTATCAGACTACAATAAGCAGAATTTTCAAAAACGAAACTTACACAGGTAATTTTTATTTTGGTAAATCAAAGGTGATAAGAAATGCTGATGGAACAAAGAAACAAGTTCCACAACCAAGAGAGGAATGGAGACGTATTCCTGTGCCGTCCTATATTACAATCGAGACTTACAATAAAATCCAAAATAAAATTAAGAACTTAAGCAAACATAAATCTGGTAGACCCTCTGACGATTATTTACTGCGTGGCATTTGTCGTTGTGGAAGATGTGGTGGAGCAGTTTCATCAGGGATAACGACAAAAATTAAGAGTGGTATTTTGAAGTATTACACTTGCCAACACAAAGCGATAAAATCTTTTGAGGTAGGAACTGGACTACCCAATACAATCTGTAAAGGTCGTAATTGGAGAGTCGATTACGTTGATAAGATTGTTTGGGAATATGTTAAAAATATTATAAGTAATCCAACTGATTTTTTTGAGCGTATAGTTAAACAACAATCAGAAAATTCAAATTCTAATGAATTACTTACTCAAAAAAAGAAACTAGAAAAGTCTTTGCAGGAAAAAGAGGCAACGCGCGAACGATACACTGAAATGTACGCCGCTGGAATAATTAAAATGAAAGACTTGGAAGATAAGATTTCGGCGGTTGACGTACAGACAAAAGATATAAAAGAAGATTTAAAAACAATAGATCAAAACTTATCATCGGTATTGCATAAGCAAAATCATGTTGAATTGGTGCAAAAATCATTACGTTCTTTTAAATATTTACTTGATAAAGACCATATAGATATGGAGACTAAGCGTAGCGTTACTCGATTGTTTGTTAAAAAGGTTGTACTTGGAGAAGACAATAAAATCAACATCTATTTGCATTTAGACTTTGTTGATTGGGGAGGAAATGAATCGATAAATACACACTTAAACACAATTTCTCGGCAAATCCATGGAGGATCAGAAAAATCAATTTATTTTGATCCTTGCCGGATACTCGGGTGAGATGGACTTCTTTTTGCGTACAAATCCAGGCTTGCCTTCCCGTTTTCCCATCCAGCTTGATTTTCCGGACTATACCGTGGATCAGCTTATCCAAATTTCCGAAATGATGGCCAAAGAACGGGATTATATTCTCATGCCCCAGTCCATACTCAAAATGAAAGAGCATCTGTTGAATGAACGCAACGACAGTATTCATGCATTCAGCAACGCGCGTTATGTCCGCAATGTGATCGAAAAAGCGATTCGGCATCAGGCTGTCCGGCTGCTCAATCAATACAGGAGCGGGCAGCCGGGAAAGCAGGAACTGATGACGCTGCGTCCTGAGGATTTGAAAATGGACAAAAGATAGGCGATAATAGAAATCTGAATCACATCGAATTGTATAACATCAAACGGGGGCCGGCCTGAATATCAGGTCGGTCTCTGTGCGAGAGTTAACATGGAAAATAAAGGAGCAAACAATATGGCGAACTCCACTTATGATACACAAACCGAAATGCAGGATAAGGCAGTACTGGTCAGTCTAATTACGGATGAAGTCAAGCGTTCTGGCATCAATACAGAATACTCTCTGAATGAACTTGTGAAGCTGGCTGAGACGGCTGGTGTTGAAGTGCTTAGCGTTTTGACCCAGAACAAGGAAGTAAAGGATTCCAAATGGTTTATCGGCAAAGGTAAGGTAGAAGAACTGCGTGCGGCTGCCCAGGAATTGGGAGCGAATACGGCTATTTTTGATCAGGAACTGTCGGGGGCTCAGGTGCGAAATCTGGAAGAAAGTCTGGATCTCAAAATTATCGACCGTACGCAGCTCATTCTGGACATTTTTGCCCAACGTGCGAAAACACGGGAAGGTATTATTCAAGTTGAGCTGGCACAGCTGTCCTATTTGTTGCCCCGTTTGTCTGGACACGGCAAAAATCTGTCGCGACTCGGCGGCGGTATCGGAACACGTGGTCCCGGTGAAAGCAAGCTGGAGACAGATCGCCGTCACATCCGTGATCGTATCAGCGATTTGAAGCGTCAGTTGGAAGAAGTCACCCGTCATCGGTATTTACATAGAGAGCGTAGACAAAAGAGTGGTATTGTGCAGGTAGCGCTTGTCGGTTACACCAATGCGGGGAAATCAACGCTGTTAAAGCAACTGACGGCGGCTGATGTATATATTGAGAACCAACTGTTTGCGACACTGGACCCTACCTCCAGAACGATGGAACTGCCGAGCGGCAAAGAGATTATTCTTACAGATACAGTTGGTTTTATTCAAAATCTGCCTCATGATTTGGTTGCTTCTTTCCGCGCTACTCTGGAGGAAGCTAATGAGGCCCATCTTATTTTGCATGTGGTAGACGCTTCTTCGGATATGCGTGACGAACAGATGAAAGTCGTGGAAACGATTTTGGAGCAACTGGGGGCTGCGGACAAGCCTCAGATCGTACTGTTTAATAAAAAAGACGCTTGTACTCCTGAGCAACTGGAAATGCTTCCTTCCGGCGAGGGCTATTTGAAAATCAGCTCATTCGACGAAAGTGATCTGTTGCGTCTTCGTGAGCTGATTCAGGAGCATCTGAGCGGAGATACGCTGAGATTCCGCATTCCTGCGGAACGTGGGGACCTGACATCGGTACTTTACCGGATCGGGGATGTACTCCTGACCGAGTATGATGGTAATGATGTCATTTATGAGGTAGAAGTTCAGCGAGGTGAATATGAAAAATATGGTCATGCCCTCAAGGACTTCACAGAAGGTTAACATCTGATGACGTTTTTAGGTCAATTCAATGATAATGCACATCATTCAAAGCGACGATGATATAACATCAATAGCCTAAGGCTGCGTAAGAGAGAGGGTCAGAAAGGTAAAATGGTAGTTTTTAGTCCGGAAATCCAACACATTCAGGAAACAGCAGAGCGTAAAATACACAAACGGCTACAGCGTATAGATCATATTGTAGATGCAAATCAGTGGAAGGTTATACAGGCATTCCAGCGGAAGCAAGTGAGCGATTTTCATTTTGCCGGCTCTACGGGATATGCATACAATGACCGGGGGCGTGAGGTACTGGAAGAGGTCTACGCCGATGTGTTCGGTGCGGAGGCGGCACTGGTCCGCCCGCATTTTGCTTCGGGAACGCATACGATTTCCACTGCTTTATTCGGCGTGCTGCGTCCAGGTGATGAACTGTTATATATTACGGGGAAACCGTATGACACGCTTCACAAAGTGATCGGCAAGCCTGGCGACGGTACCGGGTCATTGCAGGATTTTGGCATTACTTATGGAGAAACCGCACTGACAGCAGAAGGTAAAGTAGATTGGAAAGCGGTGGAGGCTGCAATCCATGGCAATACGAAGGTGATCGGCATTCAGCGTTCACGCGGCTATGATTGGAGAGCTTCCTTTAGTGTGGCAGATATCGAGGAAATGACAGCCCGTGTAAAGGCGATTAAACCTGACGTTATTGTCTTTGTGGATAATTGCTATGGTGAATTTACCGAAAAGCTGGAGCCGACTCAGGTCGGTGTCGATTTGATGGCAGGTTCACTGATTAAAAATCCCGGCGGCGGCATTGCCGAAACGGGAGGATATATTTGCGGTAAACAGGAGTATGTGGAGCTGGCAGCCTACCGCTTAACTGCGCCTGGAATCGGTGGTGAGGTGGGGGCCATGTTAGGTACCACAAGAGGTATCTTTCAGGGCTTATTTCTTGCTCCAACACTGGTTGGGCAAGCGGTTAAAGGAAGTATATTCGCAGCTGCGGTCTTTGAAGACATAGGCTTTGAAACGAAACCTGCCTGGCATGAGGAACGCACCGATTTGATTCAGGCCATTTCTTTTAGCGGACCGGAGCATTTAATTGCTTTTGTTCAAGGAATTCAGCGTGCCGCCGCTGTGGATAGCCATGTGGTACCAGAGCCATGGGATATGCCGGGCTACGAGCATCCGGTTATTATGGCTGCAGGCACTTTTATACAAGGAGGAAGTCTGGAATTATCCGCAGATGCTCCGATTCGTGAACCCTATATTGGTTACATGCAAGGGGGCTTAACCTACTCTCATGTGAAATATGGAGTGCTGATGGCCCTGCAAACAATGAAAGAACGTAAATTATTGTGAGTTTTTCTAACATGTTATTGACACTTTGCATCAGCTAAATGTACAATAAGGTGAATAATAGATCACTGGAAGGTTGATGACAAATGGGCGACGAAATTCGCAGAAACATGGCCTTATTTCCAATAGGTATTGTCATGAAGCTAACGGACTTGTCAGCACGTCAGATTCGTTATTATGAACAGCATAACTTGATAGTTCCTGCCCGTACGTCGGGTAACCAACGTCTTTTTTCTTTTAATGATGTAGAGCGTTTGCTTGAAATCAAGGCGTTGATTGAGAAGGGTGTTAACATTGCGGGAATTAAACAAGTCATGAATCCGGTCACCAAGGAATCGGAAGAAGCTACAGTTATTACTGCAGATACGGAAGTCAAACGCCGTGAAATGTCCGATACCCAGCTTCACCGCTTGCTGAAACAACAGCTTGTGGCAGGTAAAAGACCAGGACAGGTATCCCTGATCCAAGGCGAATTATCACGTTTTTTCAATAAGAGATAATGTATAGCCTGCATTTTGGCATACTACCGCTTTACTTGCAGACCAGGCCTTATTATTTAAGACAATTTATGGAACAGCTGATTGGTATATAGTCGCTACAGAAAGGGAGAGGTTAGTGTGAGTTATACCAGAGAAGATATTCTTCGGATTTCCCAAGAAGAAAATGTTCGTTTTATTCGTTTGCAGTTTACAGATTTGCTTGGTACGATCAAGAACGTAGAAATTCCGGTTAGTCAGCTACCAAAAGCGCTGGATAACAAAATGATGTTTGACGGTTCTTCTATTGAAGGTTATGTGCGCATCGAAGAATCTGACATGTACTTGTACCCGGATCTGGATACATGGGTAGTATTCCCTTGGGTAACCTCGGATCGTGTAGCTCGTTTGATCTGTGATATTTATAAGCCAGACGGAATTCCGTTTGCTGGCGACCCGCGCGGTATCTTGAAACGTGTACTTAAGGAAGCAGAAGAAATGGGTTATACTTCGATGAATGTCGGACCTGAGCCTGAATTTTTTCTGTTCAAAACGGATGAAAAAGGCGAACCGACTACAGAGCTGAATGACCAAGGTGGATATTTTGACTTGGCACCGATGGATCTGGGTGAAAACTGCCGTCGGGAAATTGTTCTTAAGCTTGAAGAGATGGGCTTTGAAATTGAAGCGTCCCATCATGAAGTTGCACCCGGTCAGCATGAGATTGATTTTAAATATGCAGATGCAGTCAAAGCTGCTGATCAGATCCAAACGTTCAAGCTCGTTGTAAAGACGATTGCACGTCAGCATGGTCTGCATGCTACTTTTATGCCAAAACCTTTGTTTGGCGTAAACGGCTCTGGTATGCACTGTAACCAATCGTTGTTCAAGGACAATGAAAACGTATTTTATGATGAATCAGACGAACTCGGATTGAGCCAGACGGCCCGCCACTATATGGCTGGTATTCTCAAGCATGCACGTGCGATGGCAGCAATCACGAATCCTACGGTGAATTCATACAAACGTCTTGTACCGGGTTATGAAGCTCCTTGTTATGTTGCCTGGTCTGCCAGCAACCGTAGTCCGATGATTCGGATTCCGGCATCTCGTGGCCTGAGTACCCGCGTCGAAGTTCGTAACCCTGACCCGGCTGCGAATCCTTATTTGGCACTGGCAGTGATGCTGAGAGCCGGGCTGGATGGTATCAAACGTCAAATGGCTTTGCCAGCTCCGATTGATCGTAACATCTATGTTATGTCTGAGGAAGAGCGGATCGAAGAAGGGATTCCAAGCCTGCCTGCAGACTTGAAGGAAGCTCTGTCCGAGCTTATTCGGAGCGAAGTTATCTCTGATGCGCTGGGTGACCACGCGCTGGCTTACTTCTACGAGCTTAAGGAAATTGAATGGGATATGTATCGCACCCAAGTGCATCAATGGGAACGTGATCAATATCTGACACTTTACTAAAACGTGGAATCCCTTGGCGCTCTAAGCGTTAAGGGATTTTTAAGTATGTGGGGAGTAGTGGGGAAGTTAAGTAGTATCATGAGGTTGCCCCCAAATGTTCCCACTAAAAAAAACTTTTAGGGATTTTCGTGAATGATTCATATCGAGATGGCTTCGATACCAGCGTAGGTTTCTTTTCGTAATTACTTAGATGAATATTCGCTTACTTCAAATGTTAAAATTCTGTTGAAAATGATAAAGTTCTTCCGACTGCTAAAGGGTCCTTTATTATTGGCATGCTTATCAATGGCATAAGATGTTGTGCCTGACCCGGCTTGTTTTGCTTCGTACCAAGAGATGAAGGAGTTAACCTTCTTTATACTGAGATCATACTCTTTCTCCAGACCTGTTCCATGGTTACAACCAAGAGTTCACGGCTGCCAGCAGGTTGGCCAGGTTCAGAAGGCTCTGATGGTTCAGGAACAGGCGTAGGATCAGGTGCTGGTTCTGGTACTTGATCCGTTAATTCATATCCCCACATTTCCATTTCATGAATGGATAAATTAACGTGCTTACCGGAGGCTCCGTTATTTTTAGAGATATTAATTCTATAGTTCTTATACTGTTTGTTGTTAGTTAGTGAGAATTCATTTGCTCCTTCAGAAAAAATATAATCTGATTTTTCATCAAAAATAGTCCAAGTTGCCCCGTCATTTGATCCCTCAAAAGTCCAGGTACTAGGCATATCCTTGCCCCGTTCTGGAGGATTGCTTGTCGCGTAGTTTCCTAAACAAAGAACATATTTAGTAACAACTTTTGGGCTGAGAAATTCATAAGCTAGCCAGCCATTTTGGGGAGTTGTACCCCAAGCGGTGTAATTTCCGTTACACTATAATGCGGTTTGCCATCAAATGCTGTATACCCTTTTCTAAACCGCCGATAGCAGCACTGTATGTTACTTTTCCTGAAGAACTGGCGTTGAATGTCATCTGAGGTATTAAACTGACTAATTGTGGTGTTGCTGCATGTGTGATCTGAGCAAAACCAAGAAACAAGAACAAGGTAAATAAAGCCGACAATAATTTTTTCATTAATACTCTCCTTAAGTTTTATTTCCCTCATAAGATTACAAAACATAAAAAGGGTTTTACAAACATTAATACCTATATTATCAAAAAAATATTTTTTTATGGGTTATTTATTTTACTTAGAAAAATTGGTCTCTAACGTATATAAATGATATTTCTGTTGGATGAGAGGGTCATGCTTTCCTAAAAATCAACGTTTTTGTAACGACCGAGCTTTTTGCAGGAGAAATACGTTGGACATATTGTGGAATGGGGTATAATGTGACGCAAAAAAAGCGGGAAGAGATTCTTCCCGCTTTTCGCTTAAAAACAATCATTAACGTCTGCGTTGTCTATCATTTACGCTAAACAGATTGACAGCCAGTGCGTTACCTCTAGCGCGTGCAATGGCTCTCTGATTTGAACGGATCGATAATCCTCTTCTTCTCACATGACGTTTGAAATGTTTTTTACACATGATATCACCTCCCTTCACAGGAAATGAAGGTTCGGCTGAATTTTAGAAGCGTTTATGCTTCTTACGGTTACGCTTGGAAATTTTGATGTTCAATGCGTTAGTGGCTAGCGCGTTTCCGCTTCTTGTTTCGGCAGCTGCAGCTTGAAAGACTTTTACGACCAGAAATTTGTTCTTGCCAATACGATGCTTATACGTTTTGACTCTATTTTTAATCATCTGCATATCTCCTTTGCTAAGGTCTACTTTATTCATATGTCAGTAGCGCTAGCAATGTATCAGCATAAATCTATTAAAAAGTAAAAGAAGCTATTACCTATGACCCTGATATTCAGAAACTAATAAAGTATAAAGGTAAGGAACGCAAAAAACTCATGCTTCCTGCCTTATCCTTACCCACTTTACGTTGTAGGAAAAGTTACAGCAGATCAGCATGAGCAGAATAGTAAAAAGTGCAGATAACAAGATGGTAGAAGTATATTACTTACTATAAAGGGCTTTAAGTTTTTTCTGGTAATACGTTTCCTGGTCAAGAATGCGATTCATTTGTTTAGAAAGCTCTTTATATTCTGGAATGTCCTCTGGGTAGTTATTTCTTTCGGAAAGTACAGCTTCAAGTTGCTTTTCCAATGATTTAAAATGGATAATTATTTATATGTAATGAATGCGATCAAAGGTTGTTCTGGTTGATTCGCCAATGAACAGAACAACAGTAGCTGCAGATATATACCGATTAATCCATATGCTATCAAAAGGAAAAAGAATAGTTGTGAGGTGGATTTTATGTACATAAAATCAATACAAAACCGGCTTGCCATGGGCAGCCGGTTTTGTTGTAGCGAAAAGAATAGCGGGGCTGAAAAATGAAAAATCAGTGGAAGTCCCGGAAGAGTCCAACAACCTTGCCCAAAATACTGACGTGCGTCAGACGAAGCGGTTCAAAGGCCGGATTTTCCGGTTGAAGTCGGATATGATCTTTTTCCTTGTAAAAAGTTTTAACAGTAGCCTCGTCCTCGTCCGTCATGGCCACTACAATGTCGCCGTTATCGGCTGTCTGCTGCTGTCGTACAATGACATAGTCTCCGTTGGCAATACCAGCTTCAATCATGCTTTCTCCCACAACAGATAACATGAATATTTTATCCTCACCAACAAAATGTTGGGGAAGAGGAAAGTAATCTTCAATATTTTCTGTTGCTGTAATAGGTAGACCGGCTGTTACTTTGCCGACGACCGGAACACGACAAATAGAGTAATTAATCAAGTTACTGTTATCCGATTCGTCTTGGCCGAGTAACTCGATGGCCCGTGGTTTCGTTGGATCACGACGTATTAGTCCCTTTTTCTCCAAACGATCCAAATGACCGTGAACCGTAGAACTGGAGGCCAATCCGACAGCCTCACCTATTTCGCGTACAGAAGGGGGATATCCCTTTAGACGCACTTCATTGCGGATAAATTCAAGAATGGCCTGCTGGCGGCTTGAAATCTTAGACATACCGTATCAACCCCATTTAGTAACGTTTGGGAAAATTATAGCATAGAACCTCCGTTCGTACAAACATAAGTTCTAAATAATCCCTGAAAATATTTACGAACGTTTGTTCTCTTTTCTATTGAAAGAAACAAACGTTCGTGTTATATTGTGAAAAAACATAAGAACAAACGTTTGGAGGACGCAGCCAATGATGAAATATAGCACATATCAAAGTATTTTTCCAATGAATTTAGAAAAGATGCAAAATGTCCGGAATGAGAGAAGCGCGCAGCTAGTACGGACCATTTCCAACAGTCTTCTGCCCAAACTTCTTATTCTGGTTATCGTTGCCTGGATTGCGGGTGCAGGTGTACTGACGGTATTCGCGGCTCCTTCTGTTTCGAATGAAGAGGTGACCAAACTTATTGTACAACCTGGGGATACATTGTGGCAGATTGCCTCCAATCATAAACCGGAACGAATGGATACACGGGTATATATAGAAGGAATTGTTTGGATTAACGGACTGGAAGATCGAGGAGTGCAGGCAGGCCAGGTTTTAAAGCTTCCGCATTTCTGATCTGTCACGATTAGAGCTTGTCAGAGGGCGTAATGAGGGAACCTTGACAAGCTCTTTTCTACATGTCAAAGTGTATTATATCTTTGCTTATATGGAGGGGACAGAATTTGGATATAGACAGCTTGGTACAGCGCATCAATGAATTGGCTCGCAAAGCAAAAGCCGAAGGATTGACGGAAGAGGAAACAACAGAGCGCGCCAATCTTCGGGAAATTTATTTGGATAACATTCGCCGTAATTTCCGGCAGCAACTTGATACGATTGAAATTGTGGACGAAGATACGTCGAAGGGAAATGGTGGGCTGACGCATTAATGTCGCTAAAGCGGCTTAGCCCGCGTAATTTGCTTTTCGTTTTTTTTAGGTATCTATTTTTGGTATTTATATAGATTAGGATTGGTGGCAATTGTTTTTACGCAATATATTTGGGAAGGGAATTGAGAGATGGCCCGGTCATTTGAAAGAAAAGTTCGCAAAAACACAGCGCATTTGAATAAGTCGCGCAAAAAGCAAGGCATCCAAACCATTAGTGGCGCCGGCTCTGCAATGCATATTTTCCGTGGACGTAATATTACCATGCCAATCATGCTGGCTGGACTTTCAGTTTCGTACATGCTCATGAGTTACTTTTTGACTAAGACCGGCATGCGTGGAACGGACTGGCTTATATTCGGTTTGTACTTGATGCTGGCTGTTATCTTTTTCATCCGCCGTCCCTATTTAAAGGTTGGGAAGAGCACGCTGTATATGCTGAAGGGTGGCAAAGAACGTCCAATGACGGCAGAGGATATGAAAGCCATCAAGATTGAAAAGGGTTACGTAACTGTTGAAAGAAAAGGTAAGGGTGGCAACTTTATTTTTACAAAATCACTGGGCCGTTATGATACGAATGCCATTGCAGAGCGGCTTGAGAAGTTTGCGCTATCTAATCAGGTCCAAGTAGTCAAAAAATAACGACTTTTTTTGGTACGAATCGTTTAAATTGTCTGTGGGCCTGTAGCCTCTGTAAATAAGGTCGCATGATGTTATTTCATATAACACATTGCGGCCTCTTGCTAAATATGAGCATATAACGATTGGAATGCTTGTAGACGCAACAAGGCAGAACAAGCGTACATATAAAGTGGAAAGAGAGTGGATAATTCAGATGACAATTCAGGCGGTAATGTTCGATCTAGATGATACCCTTCTGTGGGATGAGCGCAGCGTAGAAGAGGCATTTGACGCGGCGTGTCAGACAGGTTCCCGGGAAGCAGGCGTTGATCCGAAAGCTTTGGAAGAAGCAGTCCGCAAGGAAGCGCGTGCTTTGTATGAGTCTTATGAAACCTTTAGCTTTACTCAATTGATTGGTATTAATCCGTTTGAAGGATTGTGGGCGAATTTTACGGCAGGAGAGCAACCTGAGTTCCGGCAATTGGAACAGTTGGCCCCTGCTTATCGAAAGGAATCTTGGCGTAGAGGTCTTCAACAGCTGGGGATAGATAATGAAGAGTTGGCGCAGAAGCTGGCAACCCAATTTGCCTTGGAAAGACGCTCCCGTCCTCATGTTTATGAAGAAACGTTTGAGATTCTGGATCAGTTGAAAGGGCAGTATAAGTTGCTTTTGTTGACAAACGGCTCCCCTGATCTACAGCAGGAAAAGCTGGATGGAGTTCCGCAGTTAGCTCCATTTTTTGATCACGTTGTTATTTCAGGTTCGTTTGGAAAAGGAAAGCCTGCTCCGTCTATTTTCCAGCATGCTCTAGGACTTCTCGGTATCGAGCCTGAACATGCTTTAATGGTGGGGGATAAGCTGACGACTGATATTCAAGGGGCTCTGGCAGCTGGTGTGCACTCCGTGTGGGTGAACCGAAATGCCAAAACCAATACAACAGAAATCAAACCCAAGTTCGAAATAAAGCATCTGTCCGAATTGGATGGGATTATTCAATCGTTTAAGTAAGTGCTTTTCGGCTCTTATTATAGTAACAAGCCAAAAAACTCCCTCCGCTCAGGTATCTCAGAGCAGAGGGAGTTGCTTTATCCACATTAGGATGGATTCGTATTATAGTATTATGCCTTAATAAACGATGGATCTTCAAATGGTTCGGCAATCCAGCCATTTTCTTCGATGAACAAACGTACTGCGACGATCTTCTGATTTTCCATTAAGGTAAAGAAGTGAGGAATATTTTCTGGTACGGAAATAACGTCACCCGGTGAAAGCTCCACATTAAAATAACCGATTTCTTCAGGACCTTTAATGATAAAAATGCCTTTACCAGCAACAATAGCACGAATTTCATCTTCGGTATGGGTATGAATTTGCTCAAACTTGGCAAGCAGTTCGTCCAAATTCGGCGTTGCTTCGGACAAAGTGATAACATCCCATATTTTATACCCGCGACGGGCGGCTAAATCCTTGATTTCGGGTTCAAAAGTGCTTAGAACAGCCGCTTTTTGCTCATCCGTCAGGGTGAAGTTTTCTTGCAGCTCCCCGGACAGCTTGGAAGCATCCCAATGCTCGTACAATACCTCTTGACTCTCCAAAAATTCACGTACCTTGTCTTCAGCGCTAATTCGTACATTTGTATCGCGTATTAAGATTTCAGCCATCAGTTATCCCTCTTTTCCACTTGGTTTAATATTGTATACAGGATACCATGTCTTGAATCGTTGTACAATATAGCTTTGAAACAATTTATGCTGCAAACTGTAAAAATGAATATCGAGAGTCGCTTTTGCACGGAAAAGCCGTATAAAACGTATGTTTTTACTCCAATCTATCTAAATGATACGGTTTCTGCTAAACTAGGATTTAACGTTTTGCGGGGGTGAAGAGATCTTGGATAAAGTTAGCTTACAGGATGCATTACAACGAAGAATACTCATTCTTGACGGGGCTATGGGCACCATGATCCAGCAAGAGGATCTTTCCCCCGATGATTTTGGCGGGGAAGAGCTGGAGGGCTGCAACGAGATGTTGGTCTTGACCAGACCGGATGTCATTCAAGGGATACATGAAGCATACTTGGAGGCCGGATCAGACCTGATTGAAACGAATACTTTTGGAGCGACATCCGTCGTTTTGGCGGATTACGATATACCGGAGCGCGCCCGTGAAATTAACCTGGTTGCAGCTAAACTGGCGCGTAACGCGGCAGATAAGTATAGTACTGCGGACAAGCCTCGTTTTGTTGTAGGAGCTATGGGACCGACGACGAAAACGTTATCTGTGACAGGTGGTGTTACGTTTACGGAGCTGATCGAGAGCTATGAAGAGCAGGCCTTGGCTCTGATTGAAGGCGGCGTGGATGCCCTGCTTTTGGAGACGTCGCAGGATACGCTTAACGTCAAAGCTGGAAGTATTGGAATTCGGCAGGCTTTTGAACAGACAGGTATTGAGCTTCCGTTAATGATTTCGGGAACGATTGAACCGATGGGAACGACTTTGGCAGGGCAAAATATCGAATCCTTCTGCATATCGCTGGAACACTTGCATCCGGTGTCGATCGGGCTGAACTGTGCTACAGGGCCGGAGTTTATGCGAGACCACATTCGCTCTCTTTCCGATATGTCCTTAGCAGCGATTAGCTGTTATCCAAACGCAGGTTTGCCCGATGAAAACGGTCAATATCATGAATCACCTGATTCATTGGCCCGTAAAATGGTTGCTTTCGCCGAAAAAGGCTGGCTGAATATTGCAGGAGGTTGCTGCGGTACCACGCCTGAGCATATTCGGGTTATGAGTGAACGTATGGCGCAGTTTGAGCCTCGTCCGCTGAAAGGTCATCACCCACCGGCTGTATCCGGCATTGAGCCTGTATATATTGAACAGGAAAATCGTCCCTATATGGTTGGTGAACGAACGAATGTTCTCGGCTCCCGCAAATTCAAGCGTTTGATCGTGGAAGGCAAATATGAAGAGGCATCTGAAATTGCCCGCGCTCAGGTAAAGAGTGGGGCACATGTCATTGATATTTGTGTACAGGACCCGGACCGCGATGAAATGACGGATATGGAAGCCTTTTTGAAGCTGGTTGTGAATAAGGTAAAAGTCCCTCTCGTGATTGATACCACCGATATCCAGGTCATTGACACCGCCTTGCAATATTCGCAAGGGAAGGCGATCATTAACTCCATTAATTTGGAGGATGGCGAAGAGAAATTTGAGAAAATGGCACCTATTATTCATAAATACGGCGCGGCTGTTGTTGTTGGAACCATTGATGAACGTGGTCAGGCTATTTCACGTGAGGATAAGCTTGAGGTGGCCAAACGCTCTTATGATCTGCTGGTGAACCGTTACGGTCTGGCACCTGAGGATCTTATTTTTGATACGCTCGTATTTCCCGTAGGAACAGGTGATGAGCAATACATCGGGTCGGCCAAGGAAACGATTGAGGGTATACGGATTATTAAAGAAGCACTTCCAGGAGTTCACACCATTTTGGGTATCAGTAACGTGTCCTTTGGTTTGCCGGAAGCGGGTCGTGAAGTGCTCAATTCCGTTTATCTATACGAATGTACCAAAGCAGGTTTGGACTATGCGATTGTAAATACGGAGAAGCTCGAACGTTATGCTTCGATACCCGAGCATGAACGGAAGCTCGCTGAAGACCTGATCTATAGAACGAATGACGATACTTTATCCGCTTTTGTGGCTGCTTTCCGTAATAAGAAAGTGGAGAAAAAAGAAAAGGTGTCCAATCTTTCGCTCGAAGAGCGGCTGGCTTCCTATGTAGTGGAGGGCAGTAAGGAGGGACTGATTCCGGATCTGGAGCAAGCGCTCGCCAAATATTCTTCGCTGGAGATTATTAATGGCCCGCTGATGAAGGGGATGGAAGAAGTAGGCCGTCTGTTTAACAACAACGAATTGATCGTTGCAGAGGTGCTGCAAAGCGCTGAAGTCATGAAGGCGTCCGTAGGTTACCTGGAACCGTATATGGAGAAAAACGAATCCTCGGTAAAAGGAAAGATTTTGCTGGCTACGGTCAAAGGCGATGTGCATGACATCGGTAAAAACCTGGTGGAGATTATTCTATCCAACAATGGTTACCATATTGTGAATCTGGGTATAAAAGTACCACCAGAACGCATCATTGAGGCTTACCGTGAAGAAAAGGCCGACGCGATTGGCTTATCCGGTTTGCTTGTTAAATCGGCTCAACAGATGGTGTTGACCGCACAGGATTTGAAAAATGCGAATATTGATATCCCGATTATGGTTGGCGGGGCTGCTTTAACGCGTAAGTTTACGAAAAACCGTATCCGTCCCGAGTATGACGGACTGGTTGTCTATGCGAAGGATGCAATGGATGGTCTGGATATCGCAAACAAGCTGATGAATCCTGAGTCCCGCAAGAAAATGGCTGAGGACATGGAGGCCGAGCGAGAGGCGGAAGCTGCTATAGTCGTGGAAACCAAGCCGTTGCCTAAGCTTACTCGAGCGGTTCGCTCTAACATTGCTCAGGATTTGCCCGTTTATTTGCCGCCGGATACGGATCGTCACGTACTGCGTAACTATCCGCTCAATTATATTTTGCCTTATGTGAATATGCAGATGCTGATGGGGCACCATCTTGGATTAAAAGGAAATGTAGAGCAATTGCTGGATTCGGGGAATCCGAAAGCGACTCAGTTGAAGGAAACCGTAGATAGCATCATATTTGAAGCCGTTACGGATGGAATTATTCAGGCACATGCTGTATATCGTTTCTTCCCGGCGCAGTCACAGGGAGATCAGATTTTGGTTTATGATCCATCAGATGTGAGCAAGGTACTGCACACATTTACGTTTCCACGCCAACAGGTGGAACCTTACCTGTGTCTGGCTGACTTTTTGAAGTCGGTGGAATCCGGAGTCATGGATTATGTAGGTTTCATGGTCGTTACGGCGGGTCATGGTATTCAGCAACTTTCCACCCAATGGAAAGAGAAAGGAGATTACTTGCGATCTCATGCGCTTCAGGCAGTTGCTCTGGAAGTGGCAGAAGGGCTGGCCGAGCGGCTTCATCATATTATTAGGGACAGCTGGGGCTTCCCGGACCCTGCCGATATGACGATGAAACAGCGGCATGGTGCCAGATATCAGGGTATACGGGTATCCTTTGGTTATCCGGCTTGTCCTGATCTGGAGGATCAGGGGCCGTTGTTCCAGCTGTTGAAACCTGAGGATATTGGCGTTGAACTGACAGAAGGGTTTATGATGGAACCGGAGGCTTCAGTATCAGCCATGGTGTTCAGCCACCCTCAGGCGCAGTATTTTAACGTCGAAAAGGTATAACACCTTTATCAGATGGGATAGCAAAAGACCCTCCGAGCTTCGGAGGTTTTTTGCTGGTCAGCAGGAAGAAGGTTAAAATCATGGAATTTTATTTTCTCGGCACGAATGCAGGTGTGCCTACGATTCAGCGAAACGTGACGTCCATCGCACTCCGTTTGCTGGAGGAACGAAGAAGCATGTGGTTGTTCGATTGCGGCGAAGGAACTCAGCAGGAGGTACTGCGTTCGCCGCTTAAGCTAAGCAGGCTTGAAAAAATATTCATTACCCATTTGCATGGAGACCATCTCTTTGGTCTGCCGGGTCTGCTGTCGAGCAGGGCGTATCAGGGAGGTACGACACCGCTGACGGTATACGGGCCGCCCGGACTCAAGCAGTACATCGAATTATCGCTGGGAATCAGCCAATCCCGTATCAACTACCAACTACATATTGTGGAGCATACGGGAGGACTGTTGTTTGATGATGGACAATTCCGTGTGGAGTCGGCTCTGCTGGATCATCGTATTGACAGCTACGGCTATCGCATTGTAGAGATGGATAAGCCCGGTAAGCTCAATCAGGAGCTGCTGGAGCGATATGGAATCAAGCCCGGCCCGGTGTATGGTAAGCTGAAGCGTGGAGAAAGCGTAGAGGTGGAGGGTGGAGTTGTTCTTCATCCTCAGGATGTATTGGGTACACCGAAAAAAGGACGTATCATCACCATTCTCGGTGACACGAGGCCTTGCCCGAATACCGTAGTACTAGCTCAGGATGCAACGGTTGTCGTTCATGAAGCCACTTTTCTGCATGAGCTGGCGGATACGGCGTATGAATATCATCATAGTACAGCACTCCAGGCAGCGGAAGCAGCAAAAGTGGCAGGTGCGGGTCAGTTGATCATGACGCATTTTAGTTCCAGATATAAAGATCAGGAGCAGCTCCAGCCGTTGCTGGAGGAAGCGCGGAGTGTATTCCCCAATTCATTGCTGGCGGAGCAGCATGTGTTGTTACCAGTGCCCGATATCGGTTCTTAAACGGTAGTTATAGAAGATAGACGTGTATGGGTGCCGGGGCTTGCTCCGGCGCTTTTGTTTTTCCTGTGAAATTATTTTCCGGGAAAGCGCAGGATGCGACAAGAGATGAGGACGACATATGGGTGGGGTCGGATGAATTTGTACTACCACATATGGAGGCGTGTCATATTGGGTTTTCTATATATCGAATTTTAAGGATTTTGTATTTTGAGCAGGGCCAGGAAATACAGGGAATTTCCTTTGAAGAAAAGGCATATTCGATGGATTTCGACGGAGATGTAAGCTTATTCCATGGGAAAGCGACGGCTTTTAGCGAGGAATGGCATTATTTTGGATGGTTTATGAGCAATTCATGGACTTCATACGTATTTTTGACTTAAGATAGATAAGATGAAATGGGGAGGCCAACTTATTTTATGACCTGAATGATTAAGGTGGTTAAATAAGAAGGTGAACATCATTCATGGGATGAATTATAATTTCAATGTTATTATGAATTGATTTGAAGTGCGGGAGGGAATTACGATAAAATCGTTACTAATTGATCTGGATGGAACATTGTATCATGGGGACCGGATGATCAAGGGTGCGGATCTGCTCATATCCCAATTGCGCACGAACCAGATACCTTACGCTTATGTTACGAACAATGCTTCACGCACACCCGAGTCGGTGGCAGAGCATTTGGTCGGTATGGGAATTGAAGCGGTTAGCGATGAAGTATGTACTTCGGCGCTGGCAGCTGCACAATATGTTGCACAGCAAGGTCCTGGAGCACGAGTATATTGTATTGGTGAAGCGGGATTACGTCAGGCGCTCACGGATGCCGGATTGCAGCTTGTTGAGGATCATCCTGATTATGTGGTGCAGGGGATAGATCGCCAATTTACATATGATAAGCTGGTTGCTGCCATGCGCTGGATTCGGGAAGGGGCCACTTTTATTTTGACAAACCCGGATCTCCAATTACCTTCACAAGATGGACTCACGCCGGGGGCAGGAACGATTGGAGCTGCGATTGAGGCGGCATCACAGGTAAAGCCCGTCGTCATCGGCAAACCTTCAAGCGTGTTAATGAACTATGCGCTGGATCGCTTGAACATTAGAGCGGATGAAGCTCTGGTTGTGGGCGATAATATGCTTACCGATATTGCGGCAGGTGCGGCGGCAGGTTGCAAAACAGCTCTGATACTATCGGGTGTTTCGACCCGCGCTAATATGGACGGACATATGCGTGCCGTTGGAGTAAACCCGGACCTGATATTTGACAATCTGGATGAATTGCAGAATTGGCTCCAAGAAGAGTTTAAGTAATAGTAAATATACATTTTTAAAAAAATCTGCAAGAATCAAAAGTGATTTGCAGCTACGAAAGGAAAGATGTTGACATGCCGGAACTTCCTGAGATGGAGAACTACAGAACGTTATTGTCAAAACAAATTTTGGACATTCCGATTACCGGAGTGATGGTTAACCGTGTGAAATCCATTAATACCGAAGTGGAAACTTTTGAAAAGCAATTGCTGGGAACAACCGTTGTATATATGGAGCGTCGAGGCAAGCACTTGATTTTTCATCTGAACACGGGTGGGCGGCTTGTGCTGCATCTGATGCTGGGAGGACTGCTGTATCTGGGAACGGAGGAACAGCGCCCTGATCGCACGGTTCAAATTGAACTGGATTTCAGTGGAGTAAAGCTTTATTTTATCGGGCTGCGCTTAGGTTACCTGCACTTGCTGACGGCTAAAGAAACAGAGGAGGCGATGTCTGAACTCGGACCTGATCCGCTGGATCGTCGTATGACACTGGAAAAGTTCACGGCACGTCTGAAGGGACGTCGGGGTATTTTGAAAACAACGCTGGTGAATCAGCATGTTTTTTCCGGTATCGGCAACTGTTATTCAGACGAAATTGCGTATATCGCCGGATTTACACCAGGTTCCAAAGTACAAAACATCGTACAGTCGCCAGAAAAAGTGGAAAAGCTGTATCATGCTACGCAATCCGTGCTTCGTGAAGCTACTGCGGAAGGCGGTTATATGGAAATGCCTTTGATGGAGGGGGATACGCTAACGGGCGGTTTTGACCATCAGTGCCGGGTGTATGACCGTGAAGGAGAAGAATCGCCAAGTGGCGGGAAAATTGTGCGAGTTGAGCTGGCGGGAAAAAAAGCATTTTATTGCCCGGTACAGCAGCATGATGCCTAAATTGCTGATCGGTTCTCATGTTAGTACGCGTGGCGGTTTTTCCAAGGCCGCTGTGCGTGCACGAGAGCAGGGAGGGCGTTCTTTTCAATATTTTCCGAAAAATCCGCGTAGTCTTAGGCTGAAGGAATGGAATGCTGCTGATGCGGCCGCTTGTAAAGCCTACTGTTTAAAACACGAACTCCAATCTATTGCCCACTCGCCATACCCCGTTAATCCAGCTCATGGGCGCGAACGCGGTCAGGAACTTTATGAGCTGACAGTTGCTTCATTGCGGAACGATCTGGATATCGCTGAAGCCTGTGGCTCGAAGGGGATTGTCGTTCATTTTGGTCATACCCATGCGTCTGACCCGCTGGAGGGCTATCGGAATATCATTGGTTGTCTTGATGATGTGCTGGAAGGATGGCAGGGAAATGCTAAAATACTGATTGAAAATCAGGCAGGGGATCATGGTCCAATGGGAACCACACTGGAGGAAATGGTGCAAATTCGCCAGTTGTGTCAATATCCTGACAGCATCGGTTTTTGTCTGGATACCTGTCATGCGTATGCAGCGGGATTGTGGAACGGTGGAAGTGATGAGGCGTTGATCGAAAAAGGGGATCGTCTCGGCTATTGGCCAGCCCTGTGCGGAGTTCATTTGAACGATTCCAAATACCCGTATGGCTCCAGAAAAGACAGACATGCGCGTGTCGGGCAGGGATGTATTGGTCTGGAGGGCATTCGTTGGATGACGGAACAGGAGCCTGTAAGGGGCATTCCAGTCGTTTTGGAAAGCGAAACGGGACCTGATGGGACACATAGCGAAGATATTCAAATGATCCAAAGCTGGCAGTAAAACAGTCTGACGGATGATCTTCATCTTTGAGGCTTATGAGGCTTATGAAGCTTACAACATGGGGAAAAGGAGGAGACGTTGATGCATTTGTTTATGGACGATTATCGGCCTTGTCCTCCGGGCTTTAAGCTGGCAAGGGATGCGGAGGAGTGTTTATTACTGCTTCATGAATACCCGATTTCTGTACTATCGCTGGATTATGATTTGGGGCCGGGTCAGCCAACGGGGAAAGATGTGGCTGCTGCCATTGCAGGGAAGCAGTTGTATCCGCGTGAAATTTATTTGCATTCCTCCAGTGCGGAGGGCCGACGCGCCATGTATGAGCTGCTGTATGCCCATAAACCGGAAGGAGTCACCGTGCATAACGGTCCGGTACCGGAGGAGCGCATGCGCGAGATCAAAAAAGAGTCGGAACGATGAAGGAGTTGGGGCAAAAGGAGGTGCGTCGCGCCATATGGGAGGGATGCAAGCTGGCTTTGTTTGTGTACACTCCCATGTGCGGAACCTGCGCGGCTGCCCGGCGGATGTTGGAAGTGGCAGAGCATTTGCTCCCCGAAGAAGTCGTGGTGCAAAGCAACATTAACTATATTCCCGAACTGGTACAGGAGTACCGGATTTCCAGTGTTCCTGCGCTTCTTTTATATACCGGTGAGAACGAAAATCCTGAAATCATCTACAAAATGGAATCTGTGGAACACTTGCTGAGCAGGATAAGGAGCGTGGTGGAATGATATCCATGAAGAACATCACATTGCAGCGGGAAGATAGACGAATATTGGACGATGTGAGTCTTGAAATAGGGAAAAATGAACATTGGGCCATTCTGGGGCGTAACGGTTCTGGTAAAACAACATTGCTGGAAATGATGACAGGGTATATGTTTCCGAGTCGTGGAACGGTCGAGGTGCTTGGACAAACGTATGGTCAATGTGACGTGCGGGAAGTACGCAAGCAGATCGGATATATCAGCCAGACATTGCTGGAGAAATTGGCTTTAAAAGATCCGGTTTGGGAAGTGGCCGCCACTGGAGCGTATGCTTTTTTGCGTTTTTATCAGGAGATTCCGACAGAGACAAAGGAAAAAGCCGTATCTCTGCTGGAGGGGATGAATTTAGATGCTCTGATGCATCATCCGCTGGGTACCTTATCTCAGGGAGAACGCAAAAAAGTAATGCTGGCCCGTTCACTAATGGCGGAGCCTCGCTTGCTGATTATGGACGAGCCTTGCGCCGGACTGGACCTATTTGAGCGGGAAAAAATGCTGGTTGAAATTGATCGGCTCCGCAAGCGAGATTTGTCAGTGGTCTATGTAACCCATCATATTGAGGAGATTGTCCCCCTCTTTACCCATGTGGCGCTAATCCGTGATGGCAAGGTAGCAGCAGCCGGACCGAAAAAAGAGGTTTTAACGAAAGAATTGATTATGCACACCTATGAAGTTCCAGTCGAACTGGATTGGGATGGCGAACGTCCCTGGATTCGGGTGTGCACTGGAGGGTAACGTTATTTTGGAGGAATTATACAAGAGTACAGATGAACAGGGTGGAACCGCTTTGTCATCGTCAAGATTTGTTTGCACTGCCAACCATGGGTTTGCACCCTATGCCCAAGAAGAGCTTAGAAGAATGTTTGGCTCTGTGAAAAGCACAATACTTTTACCAGGTGAAATTTTTCTGGCTACATTACCTGCGGATGCAAGTGAGGCATTGGGGACGATTACGGGTCAGCCGCCAATGTTTTTGCGTCACTTATTTCCTGTGCATTTTCAGGAGGAAGGTACAAATTTGGCTCAGGTGCTGGAGCGTTTGGTTGCTTTTATCCGTAACCGCCGAGAACTGATAGATCAGCGTGTTTCTTTGCAGGTGCGTAAAGGAGCTGACAGCAGTTGGACTGAAAGCGCAGGTGCGCTCAAGCAGGCTTTGAGTGAACAAATAAGTGATCTTCCCATGGAGCTTACGGTGCAGGGAGCAGAGGTTATTGTGTCCGTTTTTGCGGATACGGATACATGGTATGCAGGTGTGTCGCACCCTCAGGATAATCTATCTGACTGGAGCGGAGGCGCAGTTCGTTTTCAGAAGGAGGACGGACAAATCTCTCGTGCCAAATTCAAGCTGCTGGAAGCAGAAGCGACGTTTGGCATTGATTTTAGCGCTTTTCATCAAGGACTGGATATCGGGGCAGCACCGGGTGGATGGACTTCCTTTTTGCTGGAGCGTGGACTCAAAGTAACGGCGGTTGATCCGGCAAAGATGGAGCCTTCGTTGATGAAGTATGCCAATCTGACTTTTTTGCGTAAAAATGCGAGTGAGGTCAAATTCAAAGAAAATACGTTTGATCTGCTGGTCTGTGATATGAGTTGGAGTCCCAAACAAATGGCAAGACTTGTTACCGATTTGCTGTATAGTTTACGCAGTGGCGGTACTGCCATCGTAACGGTCAAGTTAATGCATAAAAAGCCTTTGGCGCTTATTCATGATGTGATCGCTTCGTTCGAGCAGTCCGGCATGCAGATTCAGCGGGCCAAGCAGCTATTCCATAACCGGGATGAGATTACACTGTACATGATCAAGTATGGAAAATAATGCTTTACAATCGATATAGGTGTGCTATATAATAAACCCAAATTGTTTCTTGAAAATAGTATAACCACGTTTAAATAAAGGGAAAGCATCCCGCGAACATCGTTTTCATGGTGACATGAAGATTGTGTTTTTGCGGTAGACTTTCCCTTTTTTGCGTTGTTTGCTTATAGAAGGGAGGTAGGAGAAAGATGAAAAAACAATCGAATTTGGAATACGGTTCGATTGTGGGTGAGCGTTACCGGATTGTCCGCACATTGGGTACGGGAGGTATGAGCAGCGTGTTTATGGCAGAGGATTTGAAGCTGCCAGGTAAGCAATGGGCTGTGAAGGAGTCCGTTGCCGACCCGCAAATGATGAAGCTTGTACGCGCGGAGGCAGAGATGCTGATTTCGCTGAGCCATCCACGATTACCGAGAATTGTTGACTTCTTCGAGCATCCGCCATCCGGGGCGGTATATCTGGTCATGGACTATATTGAAGGAATTACGCTGGAAGCGTATATGAAGGGCTACCAAGGCCATATTCCGCAGGAGCAAATGGTTCCATTCGCCTTGCAGTTGCTGGATGTGCTGGATTACTTGCACACTCGCCAGTCCCCTGTCATCTACCGGGATCTGAAACCAACGAATATTATGCTGACACCGGAAATGGAATTTAAGCTGATTGATTTTGGCATAGCGCGGAGCTATAAGGCTGAGATGGATCAGGATACGGTAAAGCTGGGAACAGTGGGTTTCGCAGCCCCGGAGCAATATGGAGCAGGTCAAACGGATGCCCGTTCGGACTTGTACAGTTTGGGAGCGCTGTTGTTGTATCTCTGTACAGGTGGCAAATACAGCGAGTGGACGGCCGGAGTCGAAGGATATATTCGTGGAGAATTACCCCGTCATTTGATTCCGGTGATTCGCAAGCTGCTGCGTCATCATCCAGGGGAGCGATTTCAGTCTGCCGCAGAGGTGATTGGGGAGCTGCGACGCAGTGCAGATTTTCAGCCTGCTCAACAAGGAGTGTCCGTTGGCGATGCTTCTATCGAATATGGAGGTACAAGGGTTGTAGCTGTGCTGGGTGTGTCTTCTGGTTCCGGTGCAACGCACACAGCGATTGCGGTGAGCCACTATCTGGCCCGAAGGTCCCGTTCAGTGGCATTGGTCGAACTGCATAGTACAGCCAAAGCATTTGCCCGGCTTCAAGAAGTGGTAGATGGAGTACCCGTTGGGCGAGCGAGTTCAAGCCGGCGTTTTGAGGTAGACGGAGTACATTATTGGCGGCAAACATCCCGTGCGGATGTCATTGCGTTACTGGGTGGCTCTTACCAATTTATCGTGCTGGATTTGGGGAACGGGCAGGACAATGAGCGGCTGGAAGAATTTTTGAGAGCGGATTACCCGTTAGTGGTCGGTTCTGGAGCTGAGTGGAGAATTCAGGATATAGCCGGACTGGCTCGTTCTCTCCAGCGCCATCCGCAGCATAAATGGAATTACTGCTTGCCGCTGGCAGCAGCGGAGGCTGTACGCAGGCTGCGTAAGGAATTGGATCACGACAAAGTATTTGCTTTACCGTTCCATTCAGATCCATTTGAGCAAGAGGACGAGATGGATCAGGTACTGGATGAGCTGTTTCGTGGAGCCATTCCTGATACGCGAAAGAAACGCTTCGGATTTCTTAAACGCAATCACCGCTAGAGAAAAGGTATATATCAAAAAGGCAGGGGAGAAGTTGTGTGTCCAAGCTAAGAAAAAGCAGTAAGCAAAAGCTTTACGCCGGTTGTATTGGTGCGGGTATTGTTGGCGTTGTCTTCGCGAGCTACCTTATAATTAACACCCATCAATTGAATGATGTCAGGAAGCAGGCCGAAGCAGAAGCAGCAAAAAAATGGAAAGGTTATGAGCAAGAACAACGAACCGCGAAAAAGGGTTGGGTTGTCGTTCGTGACATTTCTCCGGGTGAGCAGATTACACCTAGTGATTTGAAGGGAATCACGGTTCCTGGCTCTCAGGCTCCAGCCAATTTGGTTGCGGGTAAAAATGAAGCTTCCGGCACCACGGCTAAAATTGAGCTGAAAAAAGGGTCCGTACTTACATCATCTATGATTACTGTCGATGAACCGACTCCTAAAGACTTGCGCAACCGGGAGCTGAAGGTGGTGGTTCTCCCAAACAACCTGAAAGCTGGAGACGAAGTGGATATCCGCATTCAATTTCCAACGGGGCAGGATTATATTTTGCTATCCAAAAAGAAAATTTCCAAGCTGGAAGGTCCGGTCATCTGGGTTACTTTGAATGAGCAGGAGATATTATTGCTTTCGAGCGGGATTGTTGATGCCTATCTGCATAAAGCATCTATCTATGCATTAACGTATGTCGATCCGCAGTTCCAGCCGAAGGCGATTCCGACCTATCCACCCAATTCGAAGGTGTTAGAGTTAATGAACAGTGATCCTAATTTGATCCGCGTTGCTGAACAAAAGCTGTCCAAGCAGTTGCGGGAGTCTCTTGAAAATGCACTTAGTGCGTCAAACAATGTAATATCGACACCTATAGAAAGAAGCCTGAGTGAGGAAGTTGCAGCACAGCATGCGGGAGCGAATGCAGGTGGAGCTTTGAATGAGAGCACAGGTACAGGGGACGGATATGGAAACGGGCAGGATGCCAAAGAACAAGCAGACATCTTGACGCAGAGTGGAAGCTCTGATCCATATGGTAAATAAATCAAAGAAAAGGGACTAAAGTATGAAAACTTGGATATTTGCCGGGCTATGTGATAAAAGCGATACCTTGTTATACATCAGCAGTATATTGGCAGCATCCGGTCAACAGGTATTACTTGTGGATGCCACGCTGCGAGGACAGTATCGATATAGCATAGGGATGCTCGACAAACCACTTCCCATTGTGCAGTTTGGCGATTTTGATGTCGCCACGGGTTTTACATCTTGGGAGGATCTGCATATCGCTATGATGGCTGATCGGAAAGCAGGTTTGACTTATGACATCGTTATTCTGGATGTAGAGTCGCCGGATTTCTGCCCCGTATCTGCTTGGCAAGAGGCAGAACAGCGGATTTGGGTTAGTGACTATAGCCGGATGTTAATGGACAACGGACAGGTGTGGCTTGAACGTTTGTTCAGTCAACCTGAATTTCCGAAGAATCTTGTTTTTCACAAGTTATTTATACAGGCCGTAGATTGTAGCTTGGAGGAGCCGTATTTGTGGGAATACATGAATCGTTTTCCGGCCTCTTGGCAGCAGGAGCCGTTTATACTGCCATGGGATGAAGGGCATCTTGCTCTGAAGCTGGAAAATGAGCACAAACAACAGCTTAAGCTTAAGCCATTGTCCAGAATATATAAGAAAGAGCTGAGTCGTTGTATTGGAGAATTAATGGGTTGGGAACCCAAAGAGAGCCGTCATGCGTTAAAGCGTGCGGAAAGGAGGAAAGCATGAGTACCATTTTGTTTTGGAGTCCGGTTAAGGGAGCGAGTGGAAGCAGTTCTTTGGCGGCGTCCATAGCTGTTACCATAGGTAATCTTTATAGAGGGCGACTGCTGCTGACCCATTTGGGGCGCAGACATAGCGGGATAGAATCGGGATTTCCCATACAAGAACATCGTATGGACGATCCAAGCTTACAGCTTCAGGAGGGAGGTTGGGATGCTCTTGCACGATTAGCCCTGCGAGGGACATTGTCCAGAGAAAATATTCGCAATTATACGACGCCTGTACTGGAGCAGACTCTCGATGTGCTTGAGGGGACCTCAAGCTTTGGAGCAGCGCCACCACTGTTATCCTCTGCTCTTGTACGAGCAGTGATGGATACGGCGGATCAGTATTATGATTTGACGCTGGTTGATGCAGGGAGTGGGGCAGGATGGGGAGCTGTACAACATGAAGCATGTGTGCGAGCCAAGCTGGCAGTTCTTTCGCTGACTCAAAATATGAGAGAGCTGGATGCCTACTTTGAATCTGTGTCTCCATTATCCACTTACTCGGAATTGCCGCTATTGATCGTACTTGGAAAATATGATGTGCATTCTCAAGCGAATGTGGCGAATATTCGCAGGAGATATGGCTACAAGGGAGCACTCCATACCGTTCCTTACAGTACTGAATTTATGGACGCGTGGAATCGCAGAGACGTGATAGGTCATGTGCAACGAGATGTACGAAGCGGGAAAGAAAAGGATCGTAAGCTTTTTACGCCTGTGGGATGGGCACAGAGCATACGTCAGATCAGCAAGGCTATTCTGGAGACGGCAGAGTCCGATCTTCGGCTCAAGGCTTTGGAGAGGGGCGCTTAAATGCTGTCCGCTCAAATGATTAACGGGCTGATTCTTACCTGCATCGTTCTGTTGTGTATCATACTGGTTATCGTTAAATACCGAGGGAGCCTTCGCTTGCGGCATTCAACCATTCAGATAGCTCCAGAGAGTGAAGATGCCACATTGGAGGTGCTGATGGAGTATATCAAAAATGCGCTGCACGAGCTAAGTCATAGTCAGATGGCGGATGCCGGATTACATGAGGAGGAATACAGGCGGCGTATCCATCAAAGGGCCGAACTGCGCAGGGCGTTAAAGGACTGTGCCAATGGCAGCAGTGGAGACAAACGTTTTGTTAAAAATTTGATGGCTGAGCTGCTGATTAACGGTTACGGCTTGAACGAGAAGATCGTCGATACCGTTATGCCATTCTCCAGACCGGAGCTGTTTAGCGTACAGGATCAATTCGAAATTGTATTTTACCAATATCAGCAAAAGTTTGGTGTCGATGCTCTTTCACGCTTACTGGATACTTATGATTTGGCGGAAATGAGGTATTCACAGCAAGGTGAAGAGGATGAAAGCTATCATATCACGGCGGAGGATATCCGCTATATCTATGACTGTGAGCATCGCCCTCTCTCCTTTCTGGAGAAGGTAGATATTATTGTACAGCGGATCTATCAGCACTATAAAGGCTTTTCCGTCATTGATGATATTCGTGACCAGCGGATCGACGGTGTCAGTGGGGGCGTTAGCGGTGTGCCGGAAGGCGGAATGCCTGTATCGGCCGATTGGCCTCAGGATCAATATGCATTCGAACCAACATCTGAACCGATAGCGAATGGCTATGAGAGTGTATGGATTTTTTATAAAGGCAAGACCATTCACCTTTCGTTCCTTTCCTTCGGTTCAGAGCGGGAGCTTAAAAGGGTGTGCCAAAATATTTACAAATACAACTACCCTGGGCAGCTTTCCGAAGCAAATGGTTATAAGGTGAACGAAATGAAGGATGGGTCACGGGTTGTTGTGGTACGACCTCCTTTTTCAGAATCGTGGGCTTTCTTTGTCCGTAAATTCGATATTCAGAGCGCATCGCTCGAGCAATTGATTAAGGGAGAAAATGCTGAGTTTCCGATACAGTTACTTTCTTATTTAATGAAAGGCAGCCGGATCACAGCAATCACCGGGGCGCAAGGCTCAGGTAAAACAACGCTGCTGATGGCAATGGTCAAGCATATTTATGCTTCGTATACGCTTCGTGTGCAGGAAATGGCCTTTGAGCTGCATCTGCGTAGCATATACAGCCGCCGTAACATTCTGACCTTTCGGGAAACGGATCATATTTCAGGGCAACAAGGGCTCGATTTGCAGAAAAAGACAGATGGAACCGTCAATATTCTTGGTGAGGTAGCGAGTGATGAGGTAGCCGCATGGATGATTCAAATGTCGCAGGTTGCCAGTCTGTTCACCATTTTTACCCATCACGCCAAAACCTTTCGTGATCTTGTGTTCTCCCTTCGTAATTCACTGCTCAAAACAGGGGTGTTCCAGCATGAAGGTATTGCTGAGGAACAGGTCGTTCATGTCATTAACTTTGATGTGCATCTCAAGCGTGATGCTGAGGGACGGCGATATATTGAACGGATTACGGAATGTGTTCCGCACGACCCCGATCATACAGATTCAGGCTCCAGCTCTGCGTCGAGTTATAGCTACCGTCATGTTATGGAATATCGGAATGGGAGATATATGGCGATGGAGCCCCTGACCGTCAAAAGCACAGAAGAAATGTGTGAACAGATGAACGTAAAGGATGCCGGAGATTTTCGCAGATTCCTGACTCGCTATTGGGAGGAAGCCTATGAGTCTTAAAGAAATTTTACTGTGGGTTTTGCTCATTTCGGGTGGGTGCTTTGCGCTTCTCTATGTGACTTTGTGGTGGTTGCGCAAGCGTAATGGTCATGCAGTTCGCAGAGGGCGAATCCATTCTGTGCGAGAGGGACGGAAGGGAAAAGCAGTGCTGCAACGGCAATTGCAATCTGCAATGCACAAGTTGTACACGCTAGGCATGAGATTCCCTATTACATCCGGGTATATCACGAGTGTACGCAAACGGTTATCCGGTTTGCATGCCTACGATGAATATAAGCTTCGCCTTGAGACGATGAAGATGACGTTGTTCATTTGGGGGGCTTTTGCTTGCAGCGGCGTTGTGTTGCTTATGATGAAACCGGGGATAGAGTTTGCCATACTGGCTCTGTTATGCGGAGTGGTGATTAACAGTCTCATCTTAGATATGGCGATTAGCCGGATGGAAAAAAGGCTGCTTGCACAGATGATCGAATTGTTCGCCAATGTACGCCATCATTATCATCAGCACGGCATGGTGGAAGAGGCAATATCCGAGGCGGCCGATTTGGCAGGGGCTGAGGCTGGAAGGCATGCGCGACTTATTCATGAGGCGCTGACGGACGCTGATCCGCACGAAGCGCTGGAAAGATACTATGAGTCCGCTCCTAATCGGTTTTTAAAAGCATTTGCCGGTATTTCGTATATGGTAATGGAGTTTGGTGACCGGATTGAAGAGGGAGGCTCCATTTATTTAAAGGGACTTGGCAGTCTTGCGCGCGAAATCCAGCTAGAACTGCTGCGGAGAAATAAACTGGACTACCTGCTCAAAAGTTTAAATGTGATCGCACTTGCACCTGTTTTCTTTACAATGCCAATCGAAAGATGGGCAAGGTCCAGCTTTCCATCTATGAACGAGTTTTATCAGGGCAAATGGGGCTTTATCACGAAATTGTCCGTCTATATTGTAATTATTGTATCTTACTTCCTGCTCCAAAAGCTGCAACAGACTGACGAGACTGGATATCGTGCGGGCAAAGGACGGAGGGTCTGGGAGCAAAAGCTATACCGTTTCCCCATTATTCGTAATGTGGTGGATGCTTTAATTCCGCGACAGCATATGCCCTCTTATTTCCAATTGACTCGGCTGCTAAAGGAAAGCGGTGCAGAGGTCAAGCTGGAGTGGTTGTACATACGTAGAATCACTCTTTTTATCGCAGGATTGGTGCTCAGCATCAGTACGGTATTTATTTTACATGAGGCTGAGAAAACACATATTCTTCACGCTCCGGTTCAATCGGGACAAATGTTTGGACGTTTGAGTCCGGTGGAGGAAAAGGAAGCTTTAAAGCAGAGTGAGATTGACCGCAAAATGATGCATGCGCTAAATATGAGGGCGGACAGCACCTATGAACAGACGTATACAGCACTGGAGCGGGTTTCTGGTGGCAGAACTACTCCGGAGCAGCTTTCCGAAAATACGCGTCGTATCCTGCAAAAGCTGGGAGCGTGGAACGCGGAATACATCAAGTGGTGGGAAGTGCTGATTAGTCTGGTTGCCGGGTATGTAGCCTATCAGATGCCTATGCTGTTATTATATTTGCAGCGAAAAATGCGGCGTTTGGATATGAGGCATGAAGTTTATCAGTTTCAGACGGTCATTTCGATTTTGCGAGCTATGGAACGAATGTCTGTTGAGGAAATATTGGAATGGCTGAACCGATTTTCGGTTATTTTCAAAAGGCCTTTGCAAAAATGTTTGCTTCATTATGAGCACGGGCCTGAGGCAGCACTTGACTTGTTGAAAGAAGAAGCGCCACTGCCCGAATTTCAACGCTTGGTGGACAAGCTGCATCTGTCTTTGGGCAAAATTACGATTCGGGAGGCCTTCGACGATTTGGATTCCCATATGTCCTACTATTTTGAACAAAGAAAACAGGAGTATGAAAAAATTATAGACAGCAAGGCCATTTGGGGAAGGTTGATCGGTTTTGCTCCGATGTACGGTCTTATCTTTTTATATTTGGTCATTCCTTTGATCGGTATGAGCTTTGTCCAAATGGATAGCTATTACGAGCAAATACAAAAGATTCAATAGCAGTTCTAATATGACTATTACGATATCACAGCTAAGGAGAGAAAAATAATGAATAACGCATCAACAGCCTTAAAAGTAGCTGCTGGCATATTTTTGACCATTGCACTGATCACAATTGTAGTTATTTTGTTTATTTCAGCACAGGAGGCAACCAAAACGGCACAAAACAATTTTGCTGATATCCAGACCGAGTTGTCTCAAGCCTCTTTTACGGTGTATGACGGTACAACGATTAGCGGGTCCCAGGTGACTAATGCGCTGCGGAAGTTCCAAGGCAAAGATCAATTCGGGATTCAGATTAAAACCGGAAAAAACATGGCAGGTCAGTGGTACGGAAATGCGCTGAACATTAGCCCTGACAGTGAACAGTATGGAGCGGTGAACGGTGGAAGTGATAAGACCGGAAAAATAACGAATACGCTGAATGAGAAAGAAAACGAATACGTAAATCCAAGTGGTAAATTCAAGGCCGAGATCGTCAAGGATAAATCGAACGTTGTACGCGGGTTGCTGTTTATCCAATCCTAGGATGCAGAATAAAGATATCAATTGTAAGGGAGATGAGTAGCATGTCTGATCACGCTTCAAGTATGCTGCGGCTTGGTGTGTCAGTTACGCTGTTTATAACCGCATGTGCAGCGGCAGCAGAACTGTCCAGTCAGATGGGCACTACACTGGAATTAAGATCGCAGCAGGAGGAGCATTCCGAGGGGCGTATCAATCGTACTTTAGAGGTGAGTATGCCAGAACGGGTCAAAGGAACTCAAGTTATGCAGGCAATCCGTATGAACTTGCAGGAAGGCATTCCTGTCCAAGTCGATGGTACAGTGTACGATATGTATTCTGAACCGTTCGAGCCCGACGTATCAGCCCTCGATGCCTCCTCTTTATATTCCATGCATCCACAGCGTGATCAGTATGGAGAAATAAAATCCATGCGTTTTGAGAAATTGGGGGAGGACTGAAGTGGTTCAATCTATATCCAAGCTGTTGGGGGCACTGCTCGCTGTATTGCTCTTGTACATAGTGCCCGCAGCTCAAGCCGCTGAACGACAGGACGATATATCCGGATTAAATACGTATCATTCAACCGTACGTTTTGTTGATAAGGTGAGAACCAAGGGATATATTACACCGACGATGTATAACGATTTTATGCGTGAGCTGGAGCTGACGGGTAATACGTATGAGGTTGAATTGGAGCATATGCACAAAAAATATGTACCGGACTATTCAGATGCTGCGAAGCCGGATAGCTTTCTCGGCTACTATTCCTCCGTATATGACGGATACTATAACCCGCAAATCTTGCCTGTACTGTTCCCTGACAATCAGCAGGCAAAGTCGGATCAAACACGTCGATATACCATGATCTCAGGAGATTATTTTACAGTGCGGGTACACAATACGAATCGGACTCCTGCGGACTTGTACAAAACATGGCTCCTTGGTGGGGCAGATAGCGGAAAACCGGCGGTTACAGCTTCTTACGGGGGCATGGTTCTGAATGAAGATTACTGATTTTGCAGTTATATTTATACTGCTCTTTCTGCCCTTTGGCGTGGTTAGTGACCTGCGGGTGCAGAATCAGCGCGAAGTACAACAATTGGAAATGAAATATACCTCGGCGCTCCGTACCGCAGTTCAGGATGCAGGTGTCGTGCTTTCACAGAATGAGCGTCAGGAACGAGAGGCTGGGTATGGATCGGACAAGTTTTTTCGTGTAGATAAAGAAGAAGCGCTGCACACGTTCCTACATACCCTTTTCCTTAATATGGGGATTGATGGGGATCCAGTGGCACAACGCGCATTATTGGATTATATGCCTGCCCTTATGGTTCTGGACTATGACGGCTATTATGCGTTCGCTTCCGAATCTTACACAGATGAGCATGGACAAGTTGTCCAAGGACCCAAATGGAGTGAAAAAAAACCTTATGCCTACGTTGATTCAGCAGGTAACAGTGTAGGGTTTACTTTGGATAATTATGTACATGCCTATGATGCGCGGAATCACAGGTGGGTAGAGGGCTTTCAGAAGGAGCTTCAAGGACAGACAACGATCTCGTTGCTTAATGACCCGGAATCTTTTGAGCAAGTACGACGTTCCACTATTGTCCACAGCATTCAGGAGGATCTGGGCCGACTCATTAATCTCCATAACGAAAAGGCAGCACATAATGGTGTATCCTATACTTTCACGCTACCGCTCATCTCACAAGAGGAGTGGTATAACACGGTAGATGATGTGGGACTGATGGCGTTTATCCAGGGAATCCCGGTTGGAGACAGGTACTATAATAACTATGGGTTTGGTGGCGGAAGAGTCGTGAGGAAGCAAGCCATGATCGGCGGCGTAGAGCCGAATACGGGAATGAAATATTTTTACAGAGATTCTTGTCCAGCCCCCTTTAAAGCGACAGAGCGTTTTACGGATGAAAAATCTGCGGCGGCCGCAGGGTATTTTGAATATAAATGTTATAATGATTATAAATAATTCTTTAAACAATCTTTAAATAAATCACTCCCATGAGTGGTTTTTCTTTTTTTATAAGCAGGCAATATCAAAATCCTTCAAATTCACCCATTTTCAATATTCCGATAAGGCTGCTGAATGTGCTACAATAAGGCTTTGAAAGAAATGTATATGAAATAAGAACAGTCGGCATCGCCGATGACAATAAGGAGCCAAAAACAGCTTATGAGTTTATTGACTGTAGAAAATGTATCCCATAACTTTGGGGACCGCGCATTGTTTAAAAATGTATCCTTTCGATTGCTCGGAGGGGAACGTGTAGGTTTGGTGGGAGCCAATGGTGTTGGTAAATCGACACTGATGAACATCCTGACCGGAAAATTGCTTAAGGATGAAGGCAAAGTGGAATGGACTCCACGTGTACGTTATGGCTATCTGGATCAGCACACCAAGCTGACACCTGGCAAAACGGTACGGGATGTACTAAAGGACGCCTTTCTCCCGTTGTTGGAATTGGAAAAGGAAATGATGCAGATCACTGACAAGATGGGGGAAGCTTCTCCCGAAGAACTGGAAGTGCTGCTGGAAGAGATGGGTGAAATTCAGGAACAACTGGATATGGGGGATTTTTACCTCATCGATGTGAAGGTTGAAGAAATGGCGAATGGATTGGGTCTTTCCGCGATAGGACTGGAGCGGGATGTATCCGCACTTAGCGGTGGACAACGGACCAAGGTGCTTCTTGCCAAGCTGCTGCTGGAAAAGCCGAATGTGCTGCTGCTGGATGAGCCTACCAACTATTTGGATGTAGAGCATATTGAATGGCTTACACGTTATCTGAAGGATTATCCATATGCGTTTATTCTTATTTCTCATGATACTGAGTTTATGAATCAGGTTGTGAATGTCATCTATCATCTTGAATTTGCCAAGATGACCCGTTATTCAGCCAACTATGAAAAGTTCCTTGAAATGGCGGACCTGAACAAAAGCCAGCATATTGAAGCTTATGAGAAGCAGCAGGATTTTATTAAGAAACAGGAAGATTTCATTCAACGTAATAAGGCGCGCGCCTCTACGTCAGGTCGGGCGAAGAGCCGTGAGAAGCAGCTTGATCGAATCGAGCGCATTGATAAACCTGAAGAAGCGGCTAAGCCAACATTTCAATTTAAAGAAGCACGTGCGAGTGGGAAAACGGTATTTGAGGGTATTGATTTTGAAATTGGCTACACCCATGCTCTGTTGCCTAAAATGTCCATGACGATTGAACGTGGCGATAAAATTGCGATTGTGGGCTACAATGGTGTCGGTAAATCGACATTGCTCAAAACCATTCTGGGAAAAATTCCGCCGATCAGCGGCAAGACCTATCAAGGGGATTTCTTGCAGCCAGCTTATTTTGAGCAAGAAGTACGAGCAGAGAAAGTTACACCGATTGAGGATGTGTGGAATGAATTCCCGCACTTGAATCAGCATGAAGTAAGAGCGCATTTGGCGCGTTGCGGTTTGAAAAATGAGCATATCACCCGTCCGCTATCCGCGCTCAGTGGTGGTGAGCAGGCCAAAGTCCGCCTATGCAAACTGCTAATGCGGGAAAGCAACTGGGTGCTGTTCGATGAGCCTACCAATCACTTGGATATCAAAGCGAAGGATGAGCTGAAACGTGCCTTGAAGGAATACAAAGGAACGGTACTGCTCGTATCTCACGAACCGGACTTTTATGAGGATTGGGTAACCAAAACGTGGAATGTGGAAGAATGGTCAAGTAAAGTCAACTAAATATCCAGTTCTGTACCAAGCTTCACAAGAAGCGGGGTTTGCAGGATTAGGAAAATATGCTAAACTATCTTTAGCTGATACAATAAAATAGTTACACTAGGGGAGCCGCCCATGCGGCTGAGACGGAATAAACGGATTTCGGACCCTTTGCACCTGATCTGGGTTATGCCAGCGTAGGGAAGTGAGCGCCGTACAAACGAGGTTACGAAATTATTACTTTGTTTGTACGTGGGACGATATACGTATACGGATATAATGATCCGTTCGGTTATTGGACGTACGTTAAACCACTTCCTTTGGGAAGTGGTTTTTTTGCGTTTTCGTTCGTGTTCATATGTTCGTATTCATATCCCGTACCCCTTCATTTTTTTTGCTGGTAAACGTGGCTAGTCCATACCGTATAGCACGATATGAGACTGTAAAGATACAGGGTCAGCTTACAACCATTTAGTCCATTGTGAGGTGAGAATGAGATCGAATTGCACGTAATTACGATGGAAGGCGATTCCGATGCATATGCACATACTGCCCAAGTGGCTGCTGCTATTCATCCGTATGTTCATTATGTACACGTGCGCTTGAAGCAGAAGGGCGCATCTGAACTCCTTACTTTGACCCGCAGTATGGTGAATCTGGGAGTTCCTTTACAGAAAATTGCAGTAAATGACCGAGTGGATGTTGCTTTGCTTACCTCCGTTGAAGCTATCCAGCTACCGGCTAACGGATTACCTGTTGGGGATGTCAAAAGTTTACTTCCAGAGGGAACGCGCTGCGGGGTGTCGGTGCATTCTTTGGAAGAGGCACAGGCTGCCGAACGGGCAGGAGCGGATTATGTACTCTATGGTCATGTGTATGAGACTCACTGCAAGCCTGGTGTTACTCCACGAGGTATAGCACAGCTTGAGCGCATAGGCAGGTTGTTGAGCATCCCTGTGATTGCTCTAGGCGGCATACAACCATGCCATATTCACGAGCTGTATACTGCGGGTGCAAGCGGAATTGCGGTGATGTCCGGCATCTGGGAGGCTGAGTCCCCCGTTGCGGCTGCGATGGCGTACAGGCAAATGGCGGATCGGGTAGTTCACAGCCTGTAGTGGTGAAGCGGAAGTAGGAGATCGCTGCAAGCAGAATCGTTAGTGGAGAGGAGAGATGGAACATATGCCAGAGATAAAAACAGAGGCACAAGCTATTGGACACGCTGAATGCTTGGTGATTGGTGGAGGTGTCATCGGTAGCTCCATTGCTTATCATATGGCCAAGGAGGGTCGCAGTACGATATTGGTGGAACGATTCATTCCGGGAGAGGGAGCCTCAGGGGCTGCGGTTGGGATGCTGGCAGCAGAGATTGAAGAATTCACCGACCCGGAGTTGGCACAGTTCGCTCGCACAAGCCGGGATGCATTTCCCGAGCTGGTTCGTGACCTGGAACGTTTGTCCGGTGTTGCGGTGGAATTCCGTACAGAAGGATTTGTGACTCCCTTCCGCTCGGAAGCAGAGGGGCAAAAACGTTGGAATGCGGCTATTGCGCAAGAGGGTGATCATCCTGTGTGGTGGGATGCCAGAGAATTGGCCCGCCGAATTCCAGGTTTGGATGGTCAAGTGATCGGGGCTATATACCGATCAAAGGAGACGCAGATTTCTCCTGCCCAGCTTTGTCGTGCTTATACGGGGGCAGCTGTCGTACTGGGAGCAACAATATGCTCTGGTACACAGGCGGAGCAACTCGTAGTACAGAATGGGCGAGTTTGTGGCGTACAAACAGACAGTGGTTTTTTTTCCTGCGAACAGGTCATTATTGCTGGAGGCCTGGATAGTATGAGACTGCTGGAGCAGGTTGGTTTTGAATATCCGCTTAATCCGGTCAAGGGTGAGGCTGTTGCAGTCTCCTTGAAGGATCATCCATTGGAATATACCATTTACGCCGATGATATTTACCTGGTGCCCAAGCGGAATAACGAGCTTTGGATTGGGGCGACGAGTCTGCCACATCAGTATGACAAAGAGGTGACCATTGGAAGCCTGGAGGGGCTGCTGGCCCGTGCTTCTGCCTGGCTGCCTCGCGTCCGTGAAGCTTCTTTTATACGCACTTGGGCGGGCTTGCGTCCGCAGGCAGCGGCGGGGCGTCCTTGTATTGGATCTGTTCCCGGCGTGGAAGGAGTATATACTGCGGTCGGACACTACCGGAACGGTGTGTTGCTGAGCGAAGCTACCGGGCGTGCGATTGCAGCGCTGTTAAAAGGGGCTGGTGTGGCTGAGCTTGGAATAAGCAGCTTTTCTCCTGAACGTATAAAGGAGGCGAGCAAATGAAGCTGACGATTAACGGTCAGAACATGACCTTTTCTAATCGGATCATTCATGTGGATCAACTGCTGAAAGAGCTGGATTTGAAAGTAAAAACTGTAGTGGTGGAGCTGAATCGTCACATATTGACTCGTGAAGATCATGATGAAGCGGTACTGAAGGATGGAGATAGCTTGGAAATTGTACATTTTGTGGGAGGCGGTTAATTATGTTAACGATTGGAAAAGCATCTTTTACGTCAAGGCTGTTATTGGGTACAGGAAAATTCCCTGATCTGGATATTCAATCCAAAGCTGTGGAAGCTGCGGAGACCGAAATATTGACGTTTGCCGTGCGAAGATTAAATTTGGAGGAACGGGATAAGCAACATTTTCTGGATACGCTGGATTTGAGTCGTTATACGTTGCTGCCTAATACGGCAGGAGCGACGACAGCGGATGAGGCAGTGCGCATCGCTCAGCTGGCGAGAGCCTCAGGTCTGTGCGATATGATTAAGGTGGAGGTCATTGGGGATAGCAAGACATTGCTGCCTGATCCTTTTGAAACGCTCAAGGCCAGCGAAAAACTGCTGGAGGAAGGTTTTATCGTGCTGCCTTACATATCGGATGATGTGATTCTTGCCAAAAGGCTGCAAAAGCTTGGTGTACATGCCATTATGCCTGGAGCTTCACCCATTGGTACCGGACGCGGCTTGCTAAACCCGTTCTCATTGGAGCTAATTATTGAACAAGCGGAGGTTCCAGTTATCGTCGATGCGGGCATTCGCTCACCTGGAGATGCGGCAATGGCGATGCAACTGGGGGCAGATGCCGTGCTGTTGAATACAGCTGTATCAGGAGCTCAGGACCCCGTAAAAATGGCTGAGGCGATGAAGCTGGCTGTTCGCGCGGGCAGATACGGTTTTGAGGCGGGCATGATTCCTGTAAAACGTTATGCCTCTGCGAGCAGCCCGACAGAAGGCTTGGTTCAGGCATGAAGGCGACTGAAAAAACGGGTGTGCAAGTACAACCAAGTGATCGTTATTCCAGACAGGAAAGATTCGCCCCTTTCGGGCCGGAAGGACAACGTCGTCTGGCTTCATCCCACGTACTGATCATAGGTGCTGGAGCGCTGGGTACCGGGATTGCGGAAACGCTCGTTCGCGGAGGCGTAGGCACGGTGACCATCGCAGACCGGGATTATGTGGAATGGAGTAACTTGCAGCGCCAGCAGCTTTTTCAGGAGAGTGACGCCGCAGAGAGGTGTCCCAAAGCAGTAGCTGCCCAGCGAAGACTAAAGGAAATCAATTCGGAAACGATCATACATGCACATGTACTGGATGTTGGGGTAGAGGAATTGGAGGAGCTGATTCAGGGAGTGGACCTCATTATGGATGCCACCGACAACTTTGATACCCGGCTACTTATGAACGATATGGCACAAAAGCATCGCATTCCTTGGATTTATGGGGGATGTGTTGGCAGCTATGGTGTAACCTATACCATTTTACCAGGGAAAACGCCTTGTCTTCATTGTTTGCTTGGAGCTGTACCGTTCGGCGGAGAAACCTGTGATACCGCGGGAATTATACCACAGGCGGTGCAGATGGTCACGGCCAACCAGACCACAGAAGCCTTCAAGCTACTTGGTGGATACCCGGACGATCTTAGGGGGAGGCTGCTTTCGTTTGATCTGTGGCGAAATGAGTATGTAGCGATAGCAGTAGACAGTGTCAAAAAAGCGGATTGTCCTTCTTGTGGCACTCATCCGACCTACCCTTATTTGTCGGCAGCCCATCGCCAGAAAACAGATGTACTGTGCGGCCGGGATACCGTTCAAATTAGACCAGCAGAGCCGATACAGGTGAATCTTATCGAAACAGCGGACAGACTAGCTTCTTTGGGAGAGGGAAGAGTGGAGCGAAATCCGTTTCTGGTTTCTTTCAGTGAAGGAGCGCACCGTTTAGTTATTTTTGCAGATGGGAGAGCATTGATACACGGAACGAAGGACGTAACAGAAGCAAGGAAAATCTATCACCGCTATTTAGGCTAAACCGTAAAAGCAGGAAGTCTTCCTTCGGGGAATGATTTCTCTGCTTTTTTGTTACAATATAATAAATATGCTTGAATCGTTTGTATCAAATACGTCTGTATTCATATCGTAGTCCTATGTCCAAACACAGGTGGGTGAGGAGAATGAACACATTAATTTTACTCGTGGATGGGAATGAAGCATCTGCTACTACGTACGTGCGTCAATTGGAGCAGGAAGGCTATCAGGTGGTTTACGCCCGCAATATAGCAGAGGGAAAGTTTTATCTAGACGAGAATCCTATGAATTTGCTGCTTCTGAATATGGAGAATGGGAAGGATGATACACACAGCATGATCCGTACCATGCAACAAAATGATCCCACTGTTCCCATATTCGTAATGACCTCATCGGACGATGAGAACCATATTGTTTCCTGTTTTGAGCAGGGAGCACACGATGTGATTGTCCAACCCTTTTCCCCTAGAGTGTTTCAAGCCAGAGTGGCTAATTTATTGCGGATTTTTGGTACTGCACGTGATGTGAAAAGACCAATACAGGCGGGTGGTTTACATATTGATAGTGGAAGCAGAATGGTAAGCAGAGGCGGACAGAAGCTGGAATTAACTCCAAAAGAATTTGATCTTTTGTTTCATCTGGCTATTCATCTTAATCAGGTTTGTAGCAGACAGCAAATTTTGAAGGATGTTTGGAAGCATGATTATATTGTAGATACGAACGTAGTGGACGTGTATATCAGGCATTTAAGAGTCAAGGTAGACAAAGGACAAAGATTCAAAATGATTCGCACGGAACGAGGCATCGGCTATTCACTCAGAACACCCCCGGAAGCGGAGTAGTATAGTATTGGAAAATATAAAGAAGCCGAGACCCTGGGTCCCGGCTTGAATACGTTAGTTGAAATGAATGCTACAGCACGCGGCGTGCTTTGATGTATGTTCTTTTCCAGTTGCCGGAGTTCAAATTGGAGAAAGTAACCCCAGGTCCGCCGTATGTGTGTAAAATTTTACCTCCGCCTACATAGACCGCTACATGTGTAATGTTGCGACCTGTGGCGCGGCTACCGCTCGAAAAGAACACGAGGTCACCCTTTTTCAGATTGGACTTGGATACGGCATGTCCAACTTTCGATTGTGCAACAGAAGTACGAGGCAAGTCGACGCCGTATTTCTGAAATATGTGCTTCATGAAGGAAGAGCAATCAAAATTTCGTGTAGTGCTTGTGGAAGCTCCAAATTTATAGGGAGTCCCCATATAGTTTTCACCGTATTTAATTACTTTTTGACCTACAGAAGTAGCGGTGGCAGCTTGAGCCGTATTTGTTCCCTCTAATGCAAACGTTCCAAAGCCGATAGTGGCTGCCATTCCTACGGTAATTGCCTTTTTTATGATTTTATGCATGTTCATGTTGTAAGTACCTCCAGAAATTGATTTGTGCAATATTTTGCTGAGTTGCTAACTAACTGACAGCGTTGAGTATAACAGCTTTGAAACCGCCTAATAGTTGGAAAAAAACGCTCGAATGCTTGAGGGACAAGGCTTACACGCCAATTATTAAAAAACGATTAAAAATTACAATTTGTAAAAAAATATCGAATTTCACAAATCGGAAGAAATGATAAAACTCTTGTCTAGCAAGGGTTTCAAGCAGAAAAAAATCCTTTTACAAAGGTTACAATAATGACATAATTAATCTTTGCTTTGGATTACAAGCAGCAGTCCACTTTCGATGGAAATCGTCCCTTTTGGAGCAATCAGCTGGTTGCTGACACCGCGTGATTGTCCCATTTTAAGTGTGGCATTATGCAGTGGGTACATAAATCCATCCAGCTCTATACCGGTTACTTCGGCAGTCATAGGAATCAGCGATGTATATGTATAACCCATAGGCTCAATCTCCAGCCTTGATCCAGTGAGTTCAATATAGTTATGGGCGTCCATAATGGCACAGTCTATGTGATGTTGCATCGCACGTACCAATATTTGAACATTAGCCAGAGTATGATCCATCCGTGTACCCGTAACGCCAAGCATGAGCACATGCTCTGCCTGTTCATCCATGGCAATTTCCAGAGCAAGCTCTGTATCTGTCAGGTCCTTGAGCACCGGATCACACGAAAGCATACGTTTACTTGCGGATTCAACCCGTGACTTTTCCTCAGGTGTTACTGAATCAAAGTCTCCTACAGATACGTGTGGCGTAATGCCGTGTTCAATCAGGAAAAGGGCACCTCTATCTGCACCAATAATAAAATCGCCGGGTTGTATTTGTTGTAGATCTTCCTCGCCAAGACGGCCGCCGGAAAATACAATCGCGCGCTTCTTCGTCATATTCAACATCCTTTCTGTCTGTCATACGTCTACATAGCTCATCAGCTTTTAAGTATAACGCGTTAAATATGGCTTGCACAATTTTGGAGGGCATAGCTACAATGGAACAGAAAAAAGGAAATGTAACGTGCATTAGGAGGAGAGCGAAATGATTAACGTTTTGTTTGTGTGTTTGGGTAATATTTGCCGTTCCCCCATGGGGGAGGCGGTACTGAGACATAAAGCGCAAGAACGGGGACTGGGCCTGATAATTCGGGTAGACTCGGCAGGGACAGGAGACTGGCATATCGGAAATCCCCCGCATGAGGGAACGCTAAACCAGCTCAAGCTGCACGGAATTAGTGAACAAGGTTTACAGGCGCGACAGATGAAAGGCCATGATTTTGAAGCGTTTGATTATATCGTGTGTATGGATGATTCCAATGAGCGAAACATGCGCAAACTCGCGGGCGGAGCGGAGGTTGAAATTATAAAATTCATGGACCTGCTGCCACAAGAAAAGCTGAGAGAGGTGCCGGACCCGTATTTCACCGGGAATTTTGAAGAGACATACCGATTAATGGACGCCGGATGCAATGCCTTGCTGGACAAAATCATAGAAGAAAAGCTATAATGTGAACGACAGAAGACGGCAAAGATTGCCGTTTTTCGTTATCCAGTTTTGAAAGCGCATCCAATATACGAAAAAAAGAGGAAAGAGCATAACGACCCACTCTGGTCGACAAATGCCCAATCCCCGGTAGTCTCTGTAGCTTTGGAAAAGCTTCACTCAGGCGCGATCTAAAAAATACATTAGCGCGTCAGGCAGCTCATTTTGCCAGAAGCCCCACAAATGCTTGCCATCCTTTTCTCGATAGGAAACCTCGGCGTTTCGCTCGCGCAGCAAATCTGCGCATTGGCGGTTAAGCTCTACAAAATTGTAAATGCCGGTGTCGCTCTCAAACGCATCTTCTTGAAGACCAACCGTCATCCACACCCGCAGATGGGACAGATCACTTTCACGAGCGATAATTTCTTGTGAAGCTTCATAGTAAGCACCGGACAGGCTGATAATACGATTGAACAATTGGGGATACAGCAAGGCCAAATGCAGAGACACACTGCCTCCCAGTGAATCTCCAGCCAGAATCCGGGACGATGCATCTTTTCTTATAGGATACTTCTGTTCCACATAGGGAATAATCTCTTCTGCAAAACAGGCGGTGTACGCCTCAAAGCGATTGCCAAAGGGAGCATACTCCTGAGTTCTGATTTTCGTGTTGACTTCGACGCCGACGATGATGAAGGGCTCAACGCCTTCGTCCAGAATGAGACGATTTGCCTGTGTTGCAATACGGCCAAAATTGAAAAATTCCTCCCCGTCCTGACAATACACGACCGGGTAGCTCAAAATTTCATTATAGCCGGGCGGTAAATAAATACGGAGTGTTCTGGTCTCGCCAAGAAAACGGCTGTCTATTTCGTCTTTTAGGATGGTTCGTTTCAAATACCGGGAATCCGTCATTTTTCGTCACCTTTCTAGGTTAAGATTTTGCATTCAGGATCACAATAAGTTAAGATTACCCTGATTGCAATAGATGTTTAAAATTTCAATCATGTACTAAGCTGTTATAGTAAAAAATGTTACCTGTTACACACACAAAAATGTGGCAAACTCAAAAAAAATAACTAAATCTTTGACGTAAGCGATATAACAGGTATATAATAATCCTATAACAGCGGAACTTGATATTCAAATTTTTTTGTTGAGGTGAAGAAAATGAGCAAGGTTCCTTATGAAGTGTACACAGAGGAAGTTGAGGCTCTGTCCGTGCTTTCTCCGGATGGTGAAATTATCAATAAAGATAAATTGCCTGAACTTACAGATGATCAGTTGAAAGAAATTATGTATCGCATGGTATTTACACGTACTTGGGATGATCGTGCCGTTAACTTGGGTCGTCAAGGACGTCTCGGCTTCTACGCTCCGGTATCCGGACAAGAAGCAACAATGATTGGTAGTGAATATGCACTCCAAAAAGAAGACTTTATTGCTCCAGGCTACCGCGATATTCCGCAAATCGTTTGGCATGGCCTGCCATTATATCAAGCATTCCTGTATTCCCGTGGTCATCAACACGGCGGTCAAGTGCCGGACGGTGTTCATGTATTGATGCCGCAAATCATCATCGGCGCGCAAATTTTGCACGCTATGGGTATTGCAATGGGATACAAACTGAAAAAACAAAAACAAGTCGCCATTACATATACAGGTGACGGCGGTTCTTCCGAAGGTGACTTCTACGAAGGCCTGAACTATGCTGGTGTATACAAGCTGCCAGTTATTTTCTTTGTGCAAAACAATGGCTACGCAATCACAACTCCATTTGCGAAGCAAACGGCTGCTCTTTCGATCGCTCACAAAGCGGTTGCTGCTGGTATCAAAGGCGTGAAAATCGACGGAATGGATGTACTCGCAGTTATCAAGGCTGTTCAAGAAGCTGCTGAACGCGGACGTAACGGCGAAGGCGCGACATTGATCGAAGCTGTAACTTACCGTTTCCGTCCACATTCCCTGTCTGACGATGCAAGTAAGTATCGTTCGAAAGAAGAAGAAGGCGAATGGAATGCGAAAGATCCGATTGCCCGTTTTGCGAAATATCTTGAGAAAAAAGGTCTTTGGACTGAAGAAGATACGGCTCGCGTAAAAGAAGAAGCTAAAGCGAAAGTGAACGAAGAGATCAAAAAAGCCGAGAAAACGGAAAAAATGACCATTTCCGGCCTGATCGACAGCATGTTCGAATCTACGCCTAAGCATCTGGAAGAACAAAAAGCTGATTTTAAATAATTGAGCTTGAAATAAATCAGAGAGACCGGGCGGCATCCCGATCCGGTCTGTTTTTCAACTGAACCTGAACTGAACCTGATCTGTCAATGTTTAAGGAGGAAATGAAGCAAATGGCACAAATGAACATGAAAGAAGCGATTCGTGACGCACTGCGCGTAGAGTTGAAACGCGACCCTAACGTCCTGCTTTTCGGTGAAGATGTAGGTCATGTAGGCGGTGTATTCCGCGCAACAGAAGGTCTGCAAAAAGAGTTTGGCGAAGAACGTGTATTTGATACTCCGTTGGCGGAATCCGCAATCGGGGGTCTTGCTGTGGGTCTGGGTATCCAAGGATTCCGCCCTGTAGCTGAAATCCAGTTCGTAGGCTTTATCTTTGAAGCACTCGACCAAATGGCAATTCAAGCATCCCGTATGCGCTACCGTTCCGGTGGACGTTACAACTCTCCAATCGTATTCCGTACACCATTTGGCGGCGGGGTTAAAGCAGCTGAGCTGCATACAGACTCCTTAGAAGGACTTCTGGCTCAAACACCTGGTATCAAGGTTGTTGTTCCTTCCAATCCTTACGATGCAAAAGGTCTGATGATCGCGGCTATTCGCGATAACGATCCAGTATTTTTCATGGAGCATTTGAACTTGTATCATGCATTCCGCGCTGAAGTTCCTGAGGATGATTACACAGTTGAACTGGGTAAAGCGAACGTAGTTCGTGAAGGTTCCGATGTTACAATCATCACTTATGGTTTGATGGTACACACTTCTGTCAAAGCTGCTGATGAACTGGAAAAAACAAAAGGTATTAAAGTCGAAATTATTGACCTGCGTACCGTTAGCCCAATTGACATTGATACCATCGTGGCTTCCATTCAAAAAACAAATCGTGCCATCGTTGTTCAAGAAGCACAAAAGAGCTCCGGCGTAGCCGCAGAAGTCATCGCGCAAATCAACGAAAAAGCGATTCTGCACCTGGAAGCACCAGTTCTGCGTGTAGCAGGTCCAGATACCGTTTATCCTTTTGCACAAATTGAAGATGCATGGCTTCCAACGCCAACACGTATCATTGATGCGGTTAATAAAGTACTGGAATTTTAATTAGAGCACACCGTAAATTTGGGAGGTTTTAAACGTGGCTAAATTTGAATACAAATTCCCGGAGCTGGGTGAAGGTCTTCACGAAGGCGAAATCATTAAAATGCACATCAAGCCCGGCGACAAAGTAACAGACGATGACATCATCATGGAAGTGCAAAACGACAAGGCTGTTGTAGAAGTTCCTTGTCCGGTAAATGGCACGATCCAAGAAGTATTTGCAAAAGACGGCGACATTTTTAATGTAGGCCAAGTCGTTGCTATTATTGATGCAGAAGGCGAGCTTCCTGAGCAAGAGGATGCACCTGCTGGCGAGCAAACAGAGCAAGAGCAGGATTCCGCAAAAGGTGGAGCAGACACAACTACTTCCCCGGCTGCAAGCAGTCCGTCCGACGCTAAAGAAGGCGGTCAAGGCGCAACTCCTGCCGCACCGAACAAAGATGTACTCGCTACACCTAGTGTACGCAAATTTGCTCGTGAGCAAGGCGTGGATATCGCTCAAGTGAACGGTTCCGGCAACAATGGTAAAGTAACCAAAGAAGACGTGGAAGCTTTCAAAAACGGTGGAGGTCAAACATCCGCACCAGCAGCACAAGCTTCTGCCAAAACAGAAGAAAAAGCAGCAGCGGCTCCAGCGGCATCCGCATCTGCAGCAGACCAACGTGTCGAAGAAGATCGCGTACCATTCAAAGGTATCCGTAAAGCGATTTCCAACGCTATGGTTAAATCTGCTTACACAGCTCCACACGTTACAATTATGGACGAAGTGGACGTAACCGAGCTGGTTGCTTTCCGTACTCGTATGAAACCAATCGCTGAGAAGAAAGGCACGAAAGTAACATACCTGCCATTCATTGTAAAAGCATTGGTTGCAGCTTCCCGTCAATTCCCGGCTCTGAATGCCTCGATCGACGAAGAAGCAAACGAAATCGTCTACAAAAAATACTACAACATCGGTATCGCTACAGATACAGACAGTGGTCTGATCGTTCCTGTAATTAAAGATGCTGATCGTAAGAGCATCTGGATGATCGCTGATTCCATTCGTGATCTGGCTGTACGTGGTCGTGATGGTAAACTGGCTGCCAATGAGATGAGAGGAAGCACAATTTCTATCTCTAACATCGGTTCCGCAGGCGGTATGTTCTTTACTCCAATCATCAACTTCCCAGAAGTTGCGATTTTGGGAACAGGCCGTATCAGTGAAAAAGCAGTCGTGAAAAACGGTGAAATTGTTGCCGCTCCTGTAATGGCTCTTTCCCTGAGCTTTGACCACCGTATTATTGACGGTGCAACTGCTCAAAACTTTATGAACTATATCAAACAGCTGCTCGCTAACCCTGAGTTGCTTGTTATGGAGGTGTAATCAATGGTAGTAGGAGACGCTTCTCTGGATATTGATACATTGGTTATCGGTGCGGGTCCTGGCGGCTATGTAGCTGCCATCCGTGCCGCACAATTGGGACAAAGCGTATTGATCGTTGACAAATCGGAGCTGGGCGGTGTCTGTCTGAACCGTGGATGTATTCCTTCCAAAGCTTTGATCTCTGCAGCTCATCAATACGAAGCTGCCCAACACGGCGAGTCTTTCGGTATTACGGCTGAGAACGTAAAAGTAGACTTTGCTAAAACACAAGAATTCAAAAACGGTGTTGTTAAAAAAATGACAGGCGGTGTAAGCGGTCTGCTCAAAGGCAACAAAGTTGAAGTTTTCAGTGGTGAGTGCATGTTCATCAACGAAAATGAAGCGCGTGTATTCAACGAGCATGAATCACCACGCTACCGTTTTAAAAATGCGATTATCGCAACAGGTTCACGTCCAATCGAATTGAAACCATTCCCATTTGGCGGACGTATTCTGTCTTCTACAGAAGCGTTGAACCTGCCTGAAATTCCGAAAAGCCTGATCGTAATCGGCGGTGGATACATTGGTGCAGAGCTTGGACAAATGTACTCCAAATTCGGTTCTAAAGTAACAATCATTGAAGGTATGGATACCGTTCTTCCTGGCTTTGACAAGGATATGACTTCGATCGTTGCGAAGAGCATGAAGAAAACCGGTATTGAAATCTTTACTGGTGCTAAAGCGGAAAGTGCAGAACAAACAGATAAAGACGTAACGGTGAAATTCTCCGTTAACGGCGAAAGCAAAGAAGTAACTGCTGATTACCTGCTTGTAACCGTCGGACGTCGTCCCAACACAGACGGCGAACTGGGTCTGGACCTGATCGGTGTAGAACTGGATGACCGCGGAATGGTGAAAGTTGACCACCAAGGACGCACCAGCATTCCTCACATCTTTGCAATCGGCGATATCGTTGCTGGTCTTGCTCTGGCTCACAAAGCTTCTTACGAAGGTAAAGTGGCTGCTGAAGCGATCGCAGGCGAGCCGTCTGTAGTAGACTACAAATGTATGCCGGCTGTGGTTTTCACAGATCCAGAATGCTCCAGCGTAGGCTACACTGAGACACAAGCCAAAGAAAAAGGCCACAATGTCAAAGTTGGCAAGTTCTCTTATGGAGCAAACGGCCGTGCCGTTTCCCTGAACGCTGCTGAAGGCTTTGTTAAAATCGTAGCTGATGCAGACACAGGTCTGGTACTGGGTACGCAAATCGTAGGTCTGGAAGCTTCCAACCTTATTGCTGAGCTGGGTCTGGCGATTGAAATGGGTGCTACACTCGAAGATATCTCCTTGACTATTCATGCTCACCCTACACTGGGCGAAATCGTTATGGAAGCAGCGGAAGTCGTGCTGGGTCATCCGATCCATGCATTGGCACCACGTCGCTAATCCCACTTCATTATCTCGTTTTTGGTTTTCATACATGGAAAGAGAGGCAAGGAGCGCTATATCTGCGTTCTTTGCCTCTTTTTTTCATGTTTTAGGATTTTCAGGACGACGATGAAAATTCACACAGTAGATAGTCAATAATGCGTAGTCCATGATAAACTAAATATAGATATGGGTGCAGAATAGCAGGTCTTTTCTAGTTTTTTCAGATTAGAATCAGATCTGCGGGGCATTTGGAATACTGGATGCTGTACATGAACGGGATGCGGTTTTAATGTTCTTATACGTCCAGATTTTATGAATGCGGGTGTTTATTCATACTTAAAGGAGAGAAATAAAGTGCGTAACTACTTGGAACTGCTGAAGGATATATTGGAGAATGGAGTAAAAAAAGAGGACCGAACAGGGACGGGAACACTTTCTGTTTTCGGAAGACAGCTCCGCTTTGATCTGACCAAGGGCTTTCCCTTGGTGACAACTAAAAGAGTACATTTAAAATCCGTCATCCATGAGCTGCTGTGGTTCTTACGGGGAGATACCAACATTTCTTACCTCAAAGAGAACGGGGTTACCATTTGGGACGAGTGGGCGGACGAGCAGGGGAATTTGGGGCCTGTATATGGATCGCAATGGCGTGCGTGGGAAACAACAGACGGACAACACATCGACCAGATTACGAATGTTATTGAAGCGATTAAAAATAACCCGGATTCCCGACGACATATCGTCAGCGCTTGGAATGTGGCTGAAATCGATTCAATGAAGCTCCCGCCATGCCATTTCGTATTTCAGTTTTATGTGGCCGGAGGGAAGCTTTCCTGCATGCTGACCATGCGTTCAGTCGATACCTTCCTTGGTCTTCCTTTCAATATCGCCAGTTATGCATTGCTAACGCATATGGTTGCACAGCAGTGTGGTTTGGAGCCGGGCGAATTCATTTGGTCAGGCGGCGATGTGCATATTTATTCAAATCATATGCAACAAGTGCATACGCAGCTAGAGCGTGATCCTTATCCATTGCCTCAGCTCAAAATCCTTCGTAAACCGGATTCGATATTTGATTATACGTACGAAGACTTTGCTTTTGAGAACTACGAATATCATCCGGGTATCAAGGCGCCTGTCGCTATCTGATTTGGGGGAGCTGTGAGTTATGAGCATTTCGATGATATGGGCTATGGCACAAAACGGCGTCATTGGCCGGGATAACAGTCTTCCTTGGCGCCTGCCGAGAGATATGGCATTTTTCAAGGAGCAGACGATCGGTAAAACCGTACTCATGGGGCGCAAGACATGGGAATCCTTTGGCGGAAAAAGCCTGCCAAAGCGGCGTAACGTTATTTTGACCCGTGATCAGAGCTATCTGGCGGAAGGCGCAGAAGTGATCCATTCTCTGGAAGAAGGACTCCAATTGGCGGCGCAGGAAGAACTGATGATCATCGGCGGCGCGGAGATTTATTCGCTGTTCTGGACACATGCTGATCGGCTAATTGTCACCAGAATTGAAGAGAATTTCGAGGGGGATACGACTTTTCCCGAGCTGGATTGGAACGACTGGAATGTAGTCAGTGAGACTCCCGGTGTCAAGGATGAAAGAAACCCGTACGACTACCGTTTTGTCGTTTACGAGAGGACGAAGTAAGATGGGGGTACATTTGACCTCGCTCATTTGAAAAATTAATGAACCATATAAAAAATCCTTTTGGCTGTTGATGCAGAAAGTTGCATAAGTTTTCATTACTTTTGTGCTGTATTGTGATACAATAAATCAAATTCAACGAGAATAGACCCTTTCATGATACAAACAGACAAATTCGAATTTGACTCAAATTCCGAATGGATGAACGGGGTTCATAAGCGAAGAGATGGGGGAACGTAACATGTCTACACCAACTGGATTTATGGAATACACACGACAGCTTCCTATAGACCGGGACCCAGCAGAGCGTATTAAGGATTGGGAAGAATTCCATAAGCATATGTCCGAAGAAGAGCTGCGTACCCAAGGGGCGCGTTGTATGGACTGCGGAACTCCTTATTGTCATACGGGAATGGACATTATGGGGGCGACTTTGGGCTGCCCGGTTCATAATCTTATTCCGGAATGGAACAATCTCGTATATCGCGGTTTGTGGAAGGAAGCGCTGGATCGGCTGCACAAAACGAATAACTTCCCGGAATTTACCGGGCGTGTCTGTCCTGCGCCATGTGAAGGTTCCTGTACGGTCGGTCTGATCGGGCAATCTGTTACGATTAAGACGATTGAGGAAGCTATTATCGAAAAAGGCTTTGAGGAAGGCTGGGTTGTTCCTAATCCGCCAGAGAAGCGTACAGGCAGACGGGTGGCTATTGTCGGCTCGGGTCCGGCAGGACTGGCTGCTGCTGCGCAGCTTAACAAAGCAGGGCATAGCGTAACTGTGTACGAGCGTGCGGATCGTGTTGGCGGACTGCTGATGTACGGCATTCCTTCCATGAAGCTGGACAAAAAGGTTGTTCAACGTCGTGTGGAATTGCTGGAGGCGGAAGGCATTCAGTTCATTACGAATACAGAGATCGGAAAGGATATTCCTACCGATCAGCTGATTGCTGAGTATGATGCGGTTGTACTGTGCGGTGGTTCTACGAAGCCGAGAGAATTCAATATTGAAGGTAGCGATTTGAATGGCGTTCATTATGCGATGGATTATTTAAACGGTACCATCAAGAGTTACCTGGATTCCAATCTGGAAGATGGCAACTATTTGTCCTCTCAGGGTAAGGATGTTATTGTGATTGGTGGCGGTGATACAGGTTCGGACTGTGTAGCTACTTCGTTGCGCCATGGATGTCGAAGCGTCACTCAATTTGGTACACATGTTAAAGCTCCTGTGGAACGTGACCCAATTGCCAATCCTTGGCCACAATTTCCGAATGTGTACACTCTCGATTATGCACAGCAGGAAGCGAAGGCGATATTCGGGGAAGATCCGCGTGAGTTCTCCATCATGACAACGAAGTTTGTAGGTGATGAGAACGGTAATTTGAAAGAACTGCACACGATTCAAATTCAGCGTATTGTCGATGAAACGGGCCGCAAGATCTATCAGCCGGTTCCGGGTACGGAGCGCGTATTCCCGGCACAGATTGCTCTTATTGCCATTGGATTCGATGGTCCAGAGCAAACGATTGTGGAGCAAATAGGTTTGGAAACCGATCGTCGTTCCAACGTTAAAGCACGTTACGGGAAATATGTTACGAATGTAGATAAGGTTTTTGCTGCTGGTGATATGCGTCGCGGGCAAAGCCTTGTTGTGTGGGCCATTAATGAAGGTCGGGAAGCCGCACGTGAGGTCGATAAATACCTGATGGGCGCTACCGTTTTGGTGTAAATATAGTTCTAATTAGTTACCAGTCAAAGCTCCATCCCCGGATGGGGCTTTGTTGCGTTTAAAGGACTAGCGTGTTCAGGGTTATGAAATGCGAATGGATAACCATTGAGTTACGAAATTTTTCTGAAACAGCATTTGTTATCATTGTATGTAAAGCACTGCGAATTTAATGTTATATAATATGACTTTAGGTGATTTTTAAATCTTTATTTCTGTTTTCTACAGCGATCATAACATAAAAACAGGAGTAAAGTGTAGCTTTTTATTGAATAATGAAATTATTTTACGGAAATAATCAAAAAAATTTGTTTTACGTGTTATATAAAATTACATTAATATAACTCGAGTAGTTATGTGGGGAGTGATTTTAGATGAAAATTCATTTAAATCATCCTTTATAGCTCTTTTACATAGGCCTTATAGATAATGAAAGTAACTACTATCGTTTCATGGCTTCGTAAATCATCACCTGAGAGAATGATGGTATCTATGGTATAATAACGTATATTGTTGAAGCGCTAGACCAAGTGAATGGACAAAGGAGCTTTCGCCGGGAGAAAGCTCCTTTTGCATGAGGCTGTGCTGCCTGTGTTTCATTTATATCCCATGTATTACGTATGAGTCAGGGAAGGAAACAGAAGGCTGTCAGGAAGGAATGGAATACGAATGAAGACGTTAATTATTGCTGAAAAACCGGATATGGGGCGCACCATTGCGGCTGTTATGGAGCCGAGGGCCAAAAATAACCGTACCTATCTGGAGGGGGAGAAATACATTGTAACTTGGGCGATCGGTCATTTGCTGGGTCTCGCTGAGCCGGATGCTTACGATGCCAAGTACAAACGCTGGAATATTAAAGATCTTCCGATTATCCCCGAACAGTTTAAAATTGTGCCGAATCCGAAAACAAAAGATCAGCTGAAAATAATTGGTGAGCTGGCCAAACGCTGCAATACAATCGTGAATGCTTGTGATGCGGGGCGAGAAGGGCAATATATTTTTGCGTTAATTCAACAGCAGTTGAAGCTGCGTCAGCCAGTCAAGCGGCTGTGGATCTCAGATTTAACGGCGGAGAGTATTGCGGCAGGCTTCGAGCGTTTGCGAGATGCTTCGGAGTTTGAATTTCTAACTCAGGCTGCGCGAGCACGAAGTGAAGCAGACTGGTTGATCGGTATGAATGCCTCCAGAGCCTTTACAACACGGCATAACGCGTTGCTGTCGGTCGGACGGGTGCAAACTCCTGTACTGGCATTGATTCATGACCGGGAAAAGGAAATTGAGGCGTTTCAGTCTCAAACCTTTTATGACGTGTGGGCAGAGTTTAAGCAAGACCAGATCAAGTACAAAGGGGCGTGGCAGGGAGATCGGCTGACCAAACCGGAAGAAGCTGAGGCGATAGCAGCGGCAGTTCGCGGAAAAACAGGTAAAATCACAAAATATGATACGAAGCAGACGAAGGAATATCCTTTCAAGCTGTACGATTTGACGCTGCTTCAACGTGAGGCGAATGCCAAGTATAGTTATTCAGCCAAAAAAACGCTGGATGTGGCACAAGCGCTCTATGAGCGGCATAAGGTCATTTCCTATCCGCGTACCAATTCCAACTATGTAACGGAGCAAAATATAGACGGAATGCACAAGGCACTTCGTATGCTGGGCACAGGTCCTTATGCTGATCTGGTACAGCAAGTGAACCCCAATTTGGTCCATAAACAGAATAAAGCTGTCTGCAATCCATCCCGTGTTGAGGATCACCATGCTATATTGCCGACGCTGAAAAGACCGGGAACGCTCAGCAAGGAGGAGCAAAATGTATATGACCTGATTATCCGCAGGTTTTTGTCACATTTCTTCCCGCCTGCCGAATATAAAATGCATACCGTGATGACCCAGGTGGATAAGCATCTGTTCAAAACAAGCATCAAGGAGCTTCTGTCCTTGGGCTGGAAAGTAGTTTTGAGCAAGGCTGACCAGGATAAAGGAAAAAAGAGCAAAGCACCCAAAAAAGAGGAAGAAGAGGAAACGGACGAATGGACGGACAAGAAGTTTGAGATTGATGCAGGCCGTCCTGTGGATTGTATTCGTGCCGAGATGAAAGAGAAGGCGACACAGCCGCCTAAAAGCTACACTGAGGGTACGCTGCTTAAAGCCATGGAAAGCGCAGGCAAGCAGATGGAGAACGAGGAACTGCGCGAAGTGATGAAGGATGCGGGACTGGGTACGCCAGCGACACGTGCTGCCACGATTGAACGGTTGAAGAAGGTTGGCTACATTGAAATGAAGGGTAAAAAGATCCTCATTACGGATAAGGGGAAAATGGCTATTGACCTGATTCGTCATGCGGGGGTTGACCTGCTTGCTTCGCCGGAAATGACAGGCCAATGGGAACGCCGTCTGCATCAAATTTCCAAGGGAGAAGCTGCCCAGGAAAAGTTTATGGATAACGTTAAAAAGTTTACGTTATCTATCATTGACAAGGTGAGGCAGCAACCACCGGCTCCAGCAAACGCTTTTGGCGAGGAAGCAAGAGGCAAACGCTCGGGTAGTAAGGGAGCCACCCGTAGTGGAGGCGCAAGCGGAAGTACCACCACTCAAGGGGCTGCACGCGCTCCGTCACGGCGTATCAACAACTCGGGCGGAGCATCGTCACTGGAGCAAGTGCCATCGGGCGCAGGAGGGCGTACTGCGGCTGCATCGGGTTCAGCTGGGAGTAGTTCAAGCGTGAGGGCAGCGCGAGCTTCGTCCGCCGAGCCGTCGGGCACTTCGCCGGGCCAAAGGCAGGCTTTAGGCAGCTGCCCGCGGTCGAATTGCGGCGGGAGCATTATCGAAGGCCGCAAAGGGTATGGATGCAGCCACTACAAGCAGGGCTGCGGCTTCGTCGTCTGGAAGGAATATGTCGGCAAGCAGATTACGGAGACGATGCTCAAGTCCCTGCTGACGAAGGGACAAACGCAGTTGTTGTCTTTTAAGCGTAAAGATGGAACGACTGTCAAAGCGCGAATTGTTCTGAATGAACCGGGTACAGGACAGCTAAGTGTACGCGAGGAAACCTGACATGGAGAAATCCAAACAGCTATTTTGGTAGTGTACGAAGGTTGAACGCGTATAGAACACTAAAAAAGGACCCTATCCGAGGGTCCTTTTTTGTTGATGTAAATGTATGCTCTCATGAATAACTCGTGGTACTTCCGTTAGCTTCTGTATGGTATACATCACGGAGTTCACGCTTTTTTGCAGCTCAACCATGTTGTAAACCCATTCCTTGGGCTGCTTGAGATATACAGCATGTATGCCTGCCGCAAGGGCGGGAGATACATCGGTGCGCAGGGAGTTTCCAATCATCCAGGTGATGCTTCGGTCAAAGCGGTTCATCTGAATAATTTCCTCCAGTGCCTCGACATTTTTATGCTGGCGAATGTAGATGCGATCATCAAAATAGTTAGCCAGCTTCATCTGTTCAATCTTCTTTTCCTGAATGACCTGCTCACCGCCAGTGTACAGATGCAGGGAATGTCCAGCTTTTTGGAGCGAGTTTAACGTTTCGACCATCCCGGGATATGGTTCGATTTCCTGCTCGTACACACTTCGGCCAAGCGAGCGAAGTTCCTGCTCTTCCCGAGGATCTGTACGGCGTCCGAATTGTTCCGAGAAAAAGTGGTACGTATCAATCAAGGACTGTGGAAAATGCTCGCTGGCAAAGCCCACCTGATGAACCCCGGCCACATCAATTTCGATTTGTTTTTCACGAATTGTATTTTTCGTCAGGTTATGGGTTGCAAACCATTCCTGGAGCAAATCGAAAAAGTGGTTGAGAATAAGGTCGAAATACTTGTTGCAGTGGACCAAAGTGTCATCAAGATCAAATAAAATATGCTGCTTCGGATACGACATGTTGTATACTCCTTCCAAGCCAACGCTTTAACGATGTTCGGTTATAACTGAGGGTACATTTCAAATTACAGTCCAATATAGGATTCCAAAAATACTTGTAAATCAGCCGCTCCGTCGGGGCGAATGCTGAATTTTTCCTTGTGATAACGTCCAATGTGGATACGGAGCAGACCAGCTACTCGTAAAATCATCATATCAGACATGAGTGTGTCTTCCAATCGGCTCAAATCATGACGCATATCTTCGAGAGATTTAGGGCCTTGAGCTACGTAACGCAGAATGCGCAGACGTTGCGGGTCATTTACCGCCCGGGTCAGCCGAAGCAAGAGTGTGGGCGGTTCTTCCTCGCTTTCTTCGGGAACGTCTACCGGATACTGGATCAGCAGCATACGGGTATAAAAACAGTACGAATTGATCGGACGGTTATGGACGACTGGAAACAGAACAACTGTATCCAAATCTTCCATATGAGGCACGATCAGTCCGGCTGTGGCGTATTCAACCAGTGCTTCCGGCTCCATTTTGCTCAGAAGCATGCGTTTTTCTGCAGCGTCTTCCTCTGCCAGCACACGCAGTTCGCTTTCCATTGCCCGGAAGTAGTCCCGGTCCCATAATTTGAGGAGAGGGGCGTACATCTTGCGAATGCGCAAAGATTCTTCAAAGGTTAAAAAAGGAACATGCGGAACAATCAGCTCGAACATATCTTCATCCGGGCCGTGGTCCAAGTAAGCGATATAATCGGATATTTCATCCGATTCCGGTCGAAGCAAAGCCCAAACATAAAGCGCGTCATAATCGCTAAAAGGGCAATCCTGCGCCGTAGCCAGCTCGGTGCGAACTTCGTTTTGTAGCCGTGCATCCACCTTGTCGATCCACTCATGGCCTAGGTCCATGTCGTGTACCCACTTTTTGGTTACATAGGCCATAAAGCTGCCGAGTAATTCGTAAATTGGAGAGGTGTCTATTTTAATTTGATAACTCATGGAATCAAATGCCTCCTATTCTGTCTTCGAGCCCAGAGCGGTGAACGTAATTAAGCCCGTCCATAAGCACAATATGAGCATTTTGAAATTGCTCACTTATTTATTATGGCTTGTTCTGCTGGGCATTGTCCACTATAATATAAAATAGTGCGCTGTGACGTGATTGGGTTCGGATTGAACATACAAGGCTCCCTAACGATGCGGAGTCGGATACATATCAGACAGGCTTTCCGTAAAATCGTCATCTCAGATGGCGATTTTTTTCATCCTTTCTTTTATGTACTAAAAATACCGGAATTTTCATGTAGTTTGGTTGTGTTTGCATGACCGTTATACATAGTAATAAAGATATCTATTGATTATGGAATCAAATGAAAATCATTTCTTAACATTCATTTTATGATATTTTATATCATTAGCGTTGCATAAAAATTATTGATCAACAAATCTATAAATTGTGCTATAAATGTTAAAAACTTGTTGTCCACTCCATAAAAAAATCTCCATAATTAGGGGAGCAGGTAATCCTGTCCAAATCCCTAACTATA
>JBEUOG010000009.1:0-157113 GCA_040544055.1 Paenibacillus sp. PvR008 | reverse complement strand
TTGTTGTTTTGGCATTGTAGAGATTCGCTCCTTAACATGATAGGTTTATTCTACAAGCCCTTATTTTTTCTGTCCAACTTAGTGTAGCCGATCCAGCGAGGCTTTGAACAAAACTGAGCTACCCCATACACAACCTTTGCATTTCTTCGGCTGTTTAGGTGGTCCTTTCAACGGGAGCAAAATTCCTTTCTTCTGCTTCTTCTTCAAGACTAAAATCCTTCCAAAAGGCAATAAAAAAAAGCCACCCAAATGAGTGACTTGTATCTGTCTATGTATTTACAGCACCAAAGCAACACAGGCGCTTATTTAAAACCCGAAAATATAAACAGCGATAAAGCCAATTCCCGCAAGCGGGATGCAAAACGCTGCGCTGTTGCATAAAAGCATTTGTACTTAGTTACAAGAGAGGAATGACAAGACCATTTTAACGATCACCTAAAAACAATGTCAAAGCATCAAATGCCGATTATGAGATACAATCCCCCATAGTGCTCATTAATCGCTTAATCGCTCACTATTTCCGCCCTTTTTTAGGTAGCCCAATTTACTTAGGTCAAGTGTCACTAATCATGTATAGGCATAAGATACAGTATGATAAGACGAAAGGAGAAAATCAATGAGACCAGAAAACTATGGTGTTCAAGGAGCTCAGCAAAGGGATCCCCAACCCTATTCTTACGGCCATGAACATACACATCATCCCCATTATCATCCCTATAGTTCCTCTCAAGGTATTCACCACATCCATCATCACCATCATCACCATCATCACCACTATCACATGACGAGAGAGCAAGGCAGTCCTCAACAACAATATTAAAAAAGGATAACAAAAATTTAAGGCGAGATGAGATACGCCCGGGTTAGCGTTCCATTGCTGCAGCCGTGCGTGTCACTCTCGCCTGATTTCCACGTTATCAATATACCATGTATAAGACACACAGCGGAATCGAACCGCTATAATCCTGTATGCACCACAATCCCGGCATAAGCCGGGTAAGTATTACAATATATGGTTTATTGAAAAATCAAAAAGGCCGGCACATTGGCCGACCTCATCACTACACATAAACAATTATGAAATGATTATTACAGTTCTCCTCGTGAAGTACCTATACGAACTGCGAGTTCACCTTTCATGTATGCATTACCTGAGGTAAGACTTACATAAAACTTACCGATAGACCAAGCACTCGAGTTAACTCCATCATAAGTTTGACCAGGCTTTACAGTTCCAGAAAGCTTCTGTGTGCCTGATGGCGAGCCTTGATTTACCGAGAACTTAATTGGTTGATCGCCGTCATTACGTATCCATACTTTAACATAGCCATATCTTGCAGGTATTTCGAAATCCTCTGTAAGCTCTGTATTGCGGAGAGTTCTATCAATCACCGATTTGGTTTCTTGAGGGGTAATAACATGATCTCCCGTTTTCGGCGTATTCACATCAGTCGATTCGTTTGCAGATTGGGAAACTCCTGCTGGGTCTGTTGTGGGCTGGTGCAACATCGGTCGTAGCTGCGGCCGAAGCAGTTAATGGAATTGCAAGAGCTAAAGACAAAACAGATAATAAAGAAGCTTTTTTAATGTTTTCATATTCATATCCTTCTCTCTAATTAAATTTTGTTTTTACCTAAACTGATCTTAACTTACCTTATTGAATTGAATGAATAAGATTGACCTCTCTTTCCAAGACAAGAATGGTCTTTATTAATCAACTCCCAGTATGTATAAGTTCCAATTATGATATATGACTAATAAAGAGTTTGTTGCGTATGTTTTTCTTTTATTACATTATAAGTTTTTTATTGTAATTTTTCAGCAAAAATTTTGGGCAATACTACCAATCTATCATGAGGCACGCTGCGGAATTGAACCGCTCAAGGGTTCTGACCAGGCTGTTAATGTTTCCGCTGGTTAACTGGTGCCTTGCTGCCTGCGCGTGCCGTAAAACCCCGGATCGATCCGGGGAATGGTTCTGGATAATGCTTAATTACTTGGAGCGCCAGAGCTGCTGCCTTAACGTGAGCTGGGATGATGAATCCTTCCTTTTCCGTCAGGCTACCATCAGCATGCACCGTTACTGCGAGCTGCTCGTACTCGTCGCCACTCGCTGGAATAACCGGATGACCGTATGCGTGTTGGCCTTCAAATTTAAGGCGGTACCTTACTCGCTCTTGGACTCTGCTGCTTCCTGCGTACTTTCGATGTGCAAGATTCTACCGAGGCATTGGAGCCGCGGCGTGTTCCTTATTTGATTTTCCATGATATAAATTTACCACATAAAAAGTCCAGTAACGGGTCATAAACCAGCCATTTTCCGTTCAATAAATGGTCATTGATATAGAGAAAATTTCTATTTCCTCTCCAGTATTATTTTCCGATACATTCCATTAAATAAAACAGACAAATTTTCTTTTATGTATATTTGATTCATATGCGGTTCTAGGATGGAGTTTAAATTCCGACCAATATCCGTTCCTAATACAGCTATGATTGGACGAAGTAATCTTATACCTATAGAAGGTTTTTTTCCTTCGGGCATAAATTTATCAAAAATTAGGATTGTTCCCTTTTCCTTTGTAACACGAATAATTTCACTAATACACTGATGTTCATCTGGAACAACGGAAAGAATAAGATTGGCAACAACCATGTCGAATGAACCATTAGGGAATAATAAATGCTGAGCATCCATTTCTAAAAATTCAATGTTTTTCTGCCCGTCTACTTTATCAATAGCTCTAGCTAGCATTGCGGAGGATATATCTATCGCTGTTATTTCTAAGTCTTGCCCTTTTAAGAACTCCAAATCTGCCCCAGTACCAACGCCGACAAACAAAATTTTTTGTCTTTTACTCAAAGAAAGATTGTCGAATACTCTTTTCCTTGCGTTGAAAAAAATACCCGAATTAAAAAAACGATCGTATAACGGAGCTCCTACTTTATAAATTAATTTGTTCCATTTATTGTTCATATCTTCCTCCAACATTCAAATAATCATTTGACTGTTATCAGTATAATTATAGAATAACATTCGAACAATAATTAATTGCATAAACGAGGTGAAAATAATGAAAGATAAAGACAAACACTCCTCCTCGTCAATCTCTTGTAGATTATCCGAGGGTTATGATTGATGATTTGTTCAAATCCATTTAAAATCAATTCCTTCAATATTTTTTTGAATATTATGATTTAGCTTCGGTAAACAACGGGCAGTTGTATCCCTCCTCTCTTCCTTAGAGGTTATATTTTTTTCTTTGCCGACTTTTTTAGGTATCCCGCTTGCTCAGCTGCCTTACCTCTTCTTATTGGTTTAACCCAACCCGTCAATTTTGGTATAATTTGTTTGGGGGTTGATTAAATGACTGGATTTGTACTTATTCTTTTAGCAATTGTTTTTCTTGGGCTTGGTTTCTTTAGTAGACGTAAGCCCACTTGGGGATGGTCAATGAATGAAGCTTGGAAGGTAAAGGACGATTCAGAACCAAGCTATGCCTACATTGAATCCATAAAATTCAGTGGGTTTATTTCTATAATCGTGGGCTGTGTTTTTTTAGTATTTGGAATGTTGGTTATATTTTTATAAGCCATACCGAATTTGTTTTTAACACTTCTACAAGCTCTCTTACACATTAATTAGAGATGAAAACGATGAGGAGCATTTCTTTAGTTTTATTGTTACTTATTTTTGCAGTAATTGGATGTAGCTCTATCAATACGCCCCAGAACAAACAACAATCCATGAATTATGATTTCAAAGAACCTTTCAGATTTCCTTTTGAAGTTAATGAAGTAAGTACCGAGATAGCCGTAGAAAACCCAGATTTTCTTCATCAGTTTGCATTTCATTACAAGAACAAGCAAACCACTTAAGAAATAAGATACATTTTAAGTAAGGTTATTGACAGACCAGAAAAAGTACCTCAAAGAGACATGCAAGTAGTTACCCTTGAGAATGGAAGACAAGCGTATTATCATGAAGAAACCAGCCAATCACTTTGGTGGGAGAGTGAAAATGGATTTTTAGCTCGATTCGTTTACTACATCCAGGATAATTCTGTAAATTTAGATGATAAAAAGTTAGATAAAAATGAGCTAATAAAGTTGGCAGATCGGGTTCAATAGTTTTCTATAATTAACGTGTAACAGCAGCTAACAAAGAAAATAATGTTACATCCCTTCGCTAAAATGAGACAAAATAAAGACCGCAAAAGCATAATCCTTACGGTCTAATTCATTTTCAGCAGCCTCAGTCCAACTTCCCCTTTTAAGTTTCAGCCCAAACCATAATCAATCATCACAGACAAAATTTATACTTCTTCTCCCTACCTCATTCCGCCTCAATATCGTCCACTCCAACCTAATCTATGCAAAATTATGGCGCAGTGTAATGAATTTCACATCTTTCCGGGTCAACCTGTTCTACCATAGAGGGGTGATACGCCGTGCTGGGCAGACCACTTTGGGCGGAACGGGTGAGTTCTGTTGCAAATTAGCTACACAGGCTGTCTGGCATGTGCGGCAAGTACGCCTTTATTTTGATTCGAAGCGGAGTGTCCAGATGTTGAATACCGAATGGGAATACCGTGAACGCATAAGGAAGCTAGCCGTATGCATTGTTAAGCATTACCGGGGAAAAGGACCGGATAACGTCAAGGTTTCACTGGATTCGCCGCTCCGGATTACGGTAGAAATTCGAGGCACCTTGTCCAACCTGTCCGAAATTCTCGTTCATGAAGGGGCTGAGGACAAGGTCAGGGAATATTGGAATGTCCTTCGTCCTTATCTGGAAAAGGAGTTTATGAACGAAGCCGAAAAAACGCTTGGCAGTCCCTTCACTTACACTTGGGAGATCTGCCCCTCCGTCCATGGAGACGGACATATTATCATTACTCTTGAACTACAACACATACACCGGTTGGATTAGCGGGAAGGAGATTGTCTCCTCGCTCGCGGATAAGCCAGTACAGGATGCAGCGTAAAGCGGCATTTTTGTATTGGCTTTTTTCATGTACGAGTTTCATCTATTTCATATAAAAAGAGGTGCTGCACACATGGCAGACAAGGTATTAACGGTATGTCCCTACTGCGGAAGTGGTTGCCAGCTTCATTTGCTGGTAGACAAGGGACAGGTAATTGGCGCAGAGCCAGCTGATGGTCGTACAAATGAAGGAACACTGTGTCTGAAAGGACACTATGGATGGGATTTTCTGAATGACCCGCAGATTCTGACTGCACGCTTGCGTAAGCCCCTGATTCGTAAAAATGGAGTCATGGAGGAAGTGGAGTGGGAGGAAGCCATTCAATATACTGCCGAACGGCTGTCAGCAATTAAGGAAAAATACGGACCTGACTCCATTATGGGAACGGGCTCTGCACGTGGTCCGGGAAACGAAGCGAATTATATCATGCAAAAGTTCATGCGGGCGGTCATTGGCACGAACAATATTGACCATTGCGCTCGTGTATGCCATGGCCCTTCTGTGGCTGGTTTGACATACTCACTCGGGGATGGGGCCATGTCCAACTCTATTCCTGAAATTGAACATTCGGATCTCCTTTTCGTGTTTGGATATAATGCACCCGAAACGCATCCGATCGTCGCAAGACGCATTGTAGCTGCTAAGCAAAGAGGTGCCAAAATTATTGTATGCGACCCGCGCATGACTGAAACTGGACGCATTTCAGATATGTGGCTACCTCTAAAAGGCGGTTCGAACATGGCTTTGGTGAATGCTTTTGGTCATGTGCTTGTACATGAAGGACTGTACGACAAACGATATGTGGAAGCAAACACAGAAGGCTTTGCCGAATACGTAGACAGCATTAAAAAATATACGCCCGAATATGCGGAAGGCATTACGGGGGTCAAAGCGGCCGACATTCGAGCAGCTATGAGGGAATATGCAAAGGCCCCTACCGCTACAATTCTATACGGAATGGGCGTATGTCAATTTTCACAGGCCGTTGACGTGGTCAAGGGTCTCGCTTCCCTTGCCCTGTTGACCGGAAATCTAGGCAAGCCGAATGTGGGGATTGGGCCTGTGCGGGGGCAAAACAATGTCCAGGGCTCCTGCGACATGGGCGCATTGCCGAATGTATATCCTGGTTATCAGGAAGTAACGGATAGCACGGTTCGCAAAAAGTTTGAAAAAGCATACGGTGTTGAGCTGCCGCGTAAAAAAGGATATCCCCTTACGGAGGTGCCACACCTCATCCTGAAGGAGAACAAGCTGAAAGCTTATTATATTTTCGGCGAGGATCCTGTACAAAGTGATCCGAACGCCGCCGAGTTACGTGAAGCGCTAGACCAATTGGAATTTGTCGTGGTGCAGGATATTTTTATGAATAAAACGGCGCTGCACGCCGATGTCATCCTCCCTTCTACCTCCTGGGGCGAGCATGATGGTGTGTATTCCTCGGCAGACCGCGGCTTTCAGCGCATTCGCAAAGCGGTCGAGCCGCAAGGTGACGTAAAGCCGGACTGGGCCATTATTAGCGAGGTTGCTACAGCCATGGGCTACCCTATGTCCTATGCAAACACAGAGGAAATTTGGGATGAAATGCGAAGCCTCTGCCCGTTATTCGCTGGTGCCAGCTACCAAAAAATGGAGGAACAAGGCGGCGTACAGTGGCCCTGCCCTACAGAGGATCATCCAGGTACACCGTATTTGTACAAAGGCAATCAATTTTCCACGCCTAGTGGCAAAGGCCGATTATTCGCCTGCGAATGGCGTCCGCCACAAGAACAGCCGGATGCAAAATACCCGCTTGTCTTGTCCACAGTCCGTGAGGTAGGCCATTACTCCGTGCGTACCATGACTGGCAATTGCCGTGCGCTACGCCAACTGTCAGATGAGCCTGGCTTTATTCAGATTAGCCCGGAAGACGGAGCAGATCTGAACATTCTGGATGGCGAAATTGTTGCCATATCCTCTCGTCGGGGACGCATCATGGCACGGGCACAAATCAGTGACCGTGTGCAACAAGGTGCGACCTACATGACCTATCACTGGTGGGTTGGAGCATGTAACGAGCTGACCGCCGATTTTCTAGACCCGGTGTCCAAAACACCGGAATTAAAATACTGTGCCATCCGACTGGAACGAATCGCCGACCAAACACAAGCTGAACGTGATGTACATGAATCGTACCAACGGATTCGTAAACAGATGAACGTCCAGGAAGCCATTTTAGCTGATAAGGTGACGAGATGAGCGGCACGCGGAACATGCTGCACAGTTCGGCAAATACCCAGTCAGCTTTGACGAGTAGAATGGGAGCAGCCAGTAGAACAAACGCTGTCGCTTCTTCCTTTGTGGTCGCAGATGCCGGACACTGCATCGGCTGCAAAGCGTGCGAGCTGGCCTGCTTCGCCGTCCACGGACAGAGTAACAACGTGGGCGCTTCTATTGGAACTGTCAACGTGCCGGTGGTACCCAAGGTGTATGTGGTGCGTAGCGGAAGCACATATGTGCCAATTCAATGTCGACATTGTGAAAATGCGCCCTGCGCACATGCCTGTCCCGTTCAAGCCATTCGACAGGAGAACGGTGTGGTCATGATTGATGAGGAGCTGTGTATCGGCTGTACCTCTTGTGTTTTGGCCTGTCCTTTCGGGGCCATTGAGGTATCTACCGTCTACCGGGAAGGACGAGTCATGACGCAGCCCGGCTTAACCGACCGTGCCGCTCACAAGGCTCTCCCCCGGACCGCCGCAGGCAAGTGCGACCTGTGTGCAGACACAAACGGAGGACAGCCTGCCTGTGTAGAAGCCTGTCCAAACGATGTACTACGGCTGGCTATAGTCAAGTCCGATCCGCTTCCCGAGCGTCGGCGGGAAGTCTTCTTCCCTCGCCTGTAAGGCCAAAATCAGCCGCAGAAAGGTAGAAAAAAAGATGTCCATAACAACTAACAATGCCTCTTCGGCTCCTTGTATGGAGACGACGGATAACACCAACCCCATTATTCATATTGATCCCAGCATGTGTACCGGGTGCAGACGCTGTGCAGGGGTTTGTCCGGTAGATGCCATAGAGGGACTACCGGGAGAGCCGCAAACCGTGAATGCAGACCGCTGCGTGATCTGTGGCCAATGTGTACAAATATGCAGCGTATACGCATCCGATTGGGCAGATTCATCCCCACAGGAAGCCGCCAGCAGACGACAGGAACGTTTGCGTGAGCGCGATATGCCTGCTGACATCGGAGAACCGTTATTCGCTGCCTATTATAGCGGTAGCCTGAATAAGGTAACCGGCATGATGACGAAACCGGGACAGTTTCGGATTGTCCAATGTGCTCCAGCCATTCGCGTTTCAATCGCAGAGGAATTTGGTATGCCATTTGGCACGCTCACACCAGGTAAAATGGCTGCGGCTCTACGCCGTCTTGGCTTTGATCGGGTATATGACACCAACTTTGGAGCTGATGTCACCATTATGGAGGAAGGCACCGAACTGATTCGTCGTGTAACCGAAGGTGGGCCGCTACCGATGTTTACCTCCTGCTGTCCGGCATGGGTTCGATTCGCCGAGATTGAATATCCCGATCTGCTGGACCATCTATCCAGTTGCAAATCGCCAATGCAAATGCTGGGAGCACTCGTTAAGACTTATGGTGCACAACTGGACGAGGTGGAACCTGCGAACATTTATAGCGTCGCAATCATGCCTTGTACCTGCAAACAATTCGAATGTGATCGTCCTGAAATGGAATCCGACGGGTACCGTGACGTGGATGAGGTACTGACAACACGTGAACTGGCATACTGGATCAAGCAGCGCGGCATTGATTTTATGAACCTGCCTGATGAAGAATTCGATTCACCGTTAGGACAATATTCAGGAGCGGGCACTATTTTTGGTGTGACCGGAGGCGTTATGGAAGCTGCCATCCGTACAGGCTACGAACTGCTGACGAATGAAAAGCTACCGAAGCTCCAACTGGATTTTGTACGCGGTGAGGAAGGCATTCGAGTCGCTGAGGTTCAGGTGGGAGAGTTGCAACTCAAGGTGGCGGTCGTCGCGGGGCTGCAACATGCCTATCGATTACTGGATCGTGTGCAAGCGGGCGAATGTGATTATCATTTTATTGAGGTAATGGGCTGTCCTGCCGGATGTATTAGCGGAGGCGGTCAACCCAAGCTCATGCTGGAAAAACACCGGATTGAAGCTTACCGTGCACGCAAATCCTCTATTTATGGACATGATGCGGGGCTTCAGGTGCGAAAATCGCATGAAAATCCTCACATTATTAAGCTGTACGATGAATTTTTAGGTGAGCCGCTTGGTCATGTATCGCATCATCTGCTGCACACGACCTTCCAAAAGCGCGGACCAGGTAAGCAAAGCCGTAGCTGTAATGCTCCCGCTAAAGAGAATACAGGTAACTCCATTCATTAGCACCTTAAGTTAAAAGGGTGAACCATGGCGGCATCCTGCCTCTCCATACTTAATAAGAGGCTACTGAGTCCTATCCGTGTTCATCCTGTGCTCATCATGTTCTGCACCAACAAACACTGCATTTTTAAAAATTTTCATACTGTATCCATTGTATTTTGTCGTTAGTTAGAGAGGAGTCGAGTTGTATGAACCGTTTTGTTTTAGCTGATCCGAATCAGTGTATCGGTTGTCGTACCTGTGAAATCGCCTGTGTCATCGCACATTCAGCAGGTAACCCTTTTATCTCGCCGGATGATGAGTTTCATTTTCACCCACGTCTGAAGGTCATCAAATCTATTGGGGTCACTGCCCCTGTCCAATGCCGTCACTGTGAGGATGCCCCCTGCGCCAACGCTTGTCCGAATGGCTCCATTACGAACGCGGACGGCTGTATTCTCATTAACAGCGAAAGCTGTATCGGCTGTAAAACCTGTATGATTGCCTGCCCTTACGGTGCCATTACTATGGTACCCGAATATCGGGACGGGCGGCCTGTAGTTCAGAATGGACTGTGTACGAATGTGTCAGGACGTTTGCAGCCCAAAGAACGAATGATTGCCAGCAAATGTGATCTGTGTGAAGGCGTAGAGGGTGGTCCCGCCTGCATTGGAAAATGCCCAACACGTGCCCTCAAGCTGGTTGAGCCGGATCTGGTTCAGGCTCGTGTTGAGGAAAAACGAGCTGCGAGCGCACGCCAGTTACTCCATATGACGCGCATTCCGACAACGGGTCTATGACATGACCGAAGCCTTTCCTCAGCAAAAGGATACGCGAACCGAGCGGGATGCGCTAGGGGAAATGGAGATTCCCGCCAATGCTTATTACGGCATTCATACTGCACGTGCGATGAACAACTTTGCTGTCAGCGGCAGACCTGTAAACCGGAAGCTGATTCACGCTTTCGTCCTGGTGAAGAAGACAGCCGCTCAGGTGAACTGTGAGCAAAATCGGCTCCCTCCCCACCGGGCGGCTGCAATGATAGACGCCTGCGATGAATTGCTAGCCGGGCGGCATCTGGATATGTTCACAGTCGATGCCCTGCAAGGCGGTGCAGGCACCAGCACCAACATGAACGTAAATGAGGTCATTGCTAATTTGGCAATTGTACGGCTTGGCGGCAAAACGGGGCAGTACGAGCTTGTACATCCGCTGGATGATGTGAACTGTTGCCAGTCCACAAACGATGTTTATCCCACAGCATTACGAATTGCAGCCATTCGACTGCTTCGTCCCCTATGCGATGCGATGGCTTCGTTGCAAGAGTCTTTACAACACAAAGAAACGGAATATGCCGATCTGCTCAAGCTAGGTCGCACACAGCTAATGGATGCCCTGCCCATGATGGCGGGGCAAGGCTTTGGCGCTTATGCAAAGGCCGTGGCACGTGACCGCTGGCGTCTCTACAAAGCCGAGGAACGGTTGCGGGAAATCCCTATTGGCGGTACGGCGATCGGCACAGGCATGAATGCACCCCGCGCTTACAGCTATCGGATGGTTGAGAAGCTGGCGGACGAGACTGGCTTTGGGCTGTGTCGCAGTGACCACCCGATGGACCCGATTCAGAATATGGATGTCTTTGTGGAGGTATCAGGTCTGCTCAAATCGGCCGCCGTGAATCTGTTCAAAATATCAGGCGATCTTCGCCTGCTGGCCTCCGGTCCTCTCGGCGGTATTGGCGAGTTCACTCTGCCTCCAGTTCAGGCCGGATCATCCATTATGCCCGGCAAGGTTAACCCGGTGATGGCTGAACTGGCCGGACTAACGGCGATGCGCGTGATAGCCGAAGATGCAGCGATTACGATGGCGGCTGCCTCCGGGCAGCTAGAGCTGAACGCGTTCCTGCCGCTGATTGCCGAATCGCTGCTGGAATCGCTACATATTCTGGACGGCGCGGTTCGGCTGTTCGATGAACGATGTGTACGCGGTCTGATCGTATGCGAGGAACGCTGTTCAGCTAATCTGCGCAACTCCGCTGTGATGGCTTCTGCGCTGGTCGCGGAGCTGGGCTATGCTGAAGCTGCCTCCATTGCTTCAGCAGCCATTGCCCAGGGCCGTAAACCGGAGGATATTACCGAAGAACGCGGTCTGCTGATACGCTCGCGCATTGAGCAATTGTGCCATCCCTATACAGTAACCAAGCCCGGGATTCCGGGGCAGGAAGAAGGAATTCACGATGGGAATGAATGATACCCCCCGTAGCAACCGACCGCACATCACCCTGCTCGGTCGCCGCAACGCTGGCAAATCCAGCATTCTGAACACCCTGACCGGCCAGCCCGCCGCCGTGGTATCTCCCATAGGAGGAACGACCACGGACCCGGTTTTCAAGCCGATGGAGCTGCTGCCTGCTGGCCCCATTGTTCTGGTGGATACCGCCGGACTGGACGATGAGGGTGAGATCGGAGCGCTGCGCCGCAACAAAACGCTAGAAATATTAAATAGCACGGATCTGGCGCTGCTAATCATCGATGCTACTGTTGGGGTTAGCGCATTTGAACATGGGCTACTCGAAAAGCTGCGTGCCAAGAAGATTCCCGTCATTGGTGTATTAAACAAGACGGACATCTTGGCAGAGGCAGAGAAAATGACCACAACCCTAAGGGCTGAACTGGATTTACCCCTCATTCCTTTCAGTGCCTCTAAGCTATGGGGAGACGCGGAACTGAAAAAGGCCATCATTGATGCCCTTCCCCAAAATGAGGATCGTTTCCGCATCGTTGGTGACCTGCTGTCGCCCGGCGATTTTGTCGTGCTGGTCGTTCCAATCGACAAAGCTGCGCCAAAAGGCAGACTAATTCTGCCACAGCAGCAGACGATCCGCGATACATTAGAGAGCGATGCCATCGCCGTAGTGACCAAAGAGCATGAGCTGCGACTGACGTTGGAGCGACTGGGGCGCAAGCCCCGCTTGGTCATTACCGATTCACAGGCTTTTATGAAGGTAGCTGCTGATACTCCCAAGGAGGTACCCCTGACCTCCTTTTCCATCCTGTTCGCCCGCCATAAAGGTGACCTTGACGAACTCGTACGAGGCGCAAGAGCCATTGACCGTCTCAAGGATGGTGACCGCGTACTTATTGCTGAAGCCTGCACGCACCAATGTCAGTCTGACGATATCGGTCGTGTGAAAATACCCCGTTGGCTCCGTCAAACGATAGGCAAACGTCTCATCATCGAGCACGCATCCGGTTCCAGCTTTCCTGCCGATCTGAGCGAATATGCCCTGGTTATTCACTGCGGGGCATGCATGCTCAATCGGCGTACCATGCTTCACCGGATGGCAGAAACGGAAGCCGCCGGGGTACCCATAGTGAACTATGGTATTTTCATCGCCTATGTTCAGGGAGTCTTCCCCCGTGCCATCGAATGCTTCCCATCCGCTATGCTGGCATGGGAGCAAGCCGTTGGTGCTGGCAGCCATTCCTGAATGAAACGGATCATTAAAGCAACAAATTACGCTCCATACACGCAAAAGCAGCCGCGCTGATTCTCACGCGGCTGCTTTTTATTGCCCAATTCCAAAGAGAAGATCGATATTCTAAAAATACAAATCCCGCTCGCCCGCTTCCAAGCGTTCCAGCTTTTCCAGTGTCAAACGACGTGTCGACTCGCGCGGGATACGCTCCAAATTATCACGCAGGGCGGCAGCTCCCAGCTCGCGTGCCTCTTCATCCCCATAGTCCAGCAGGTATTCCTGAAAGGTCAGCAACGAGTTGGGTTGGCATACGTTGTGAATCTGGCCTGATTTGACCAGCTCCATAAACCGATCACCCGTACGTCCTTCGCGGTAGCAGGCTGTGCAGTAGCTCGGCATGTATCCGCTACGACACAAACTTTTGATGATTTCCATCGGTGAACGATGATCCCCGACCTCGAACTGGGGTTTATCATTCGTCTCTTGTCTCGCATATGCCCCTACTCCGGTAGCAGAACCTGCACTGATTTGCGATACACCCAAGCCAATGACACGGTCCCTGAATTCCGGCTCCTCACGCGTAGACAGGATCATCCCTGCATAAGGTACAGCCAGCCGAAGAACCGCTACAATTTTCATAAAATCCTCGTCACTCACCAAATACGGATAGCGCTCCGGGTCCACATTTTCAGCCGGACGAAGTCGGGGAACGGAAACGGTATGGGGGCCGCAGCCAAACACTTCCTCCAGATGCTCAGCGTGCTTAAGCATGGCTATCGTCTCAAAACGGAAATCGTATAAACCGTACAGCACACCGATGCTCACATCGTCTATCCCTGCCCGCATAGCGCGGTCCATGGCAGTCGTGTGCCAGTCATAATTCCGTTTTGGCCCTTGAAGATGATATTTGCGGTAGCTTTCGCGATGATACGTTTCCTGGAATAAAATATACGTTCCGATCCCAACCTCCGCAAGCTTCCGATAATCCTCCTCCGTCGTTGCGGCAATATTGACATTAACCCGCCGGATACTCCCATTGTCTACCTTTACATCGTAAATCTGACGGATACAATCGACGATATAATCAATAGAACAATTGAGCGGATCTTCCCCCGCTTCCAGTGCGATTCGCTTATGCCCCATTTCCTGAAGCACTCTGACCTCCTCGACCAGTTCCTCCGGGGTCAAACGGCTGCGGGTAAAGCTGTCATTGGTATGCTTATAGCCGCAGTATTCGCAGTTATTGACGCAGTGGTTACTTACATATAGAGGGGCAAACAGCACAATCCGATTGCCGTAAATCTGCTCTTTCACCGCCCGTGAGGATCTAAACATTTCCTCCAGCAGTTCAGGATCATCCACATGCAAAAGAGCCGCCGCTTCAGTCGCACTCAACCCCCGGCAAGCTCTTCCCTTCTCCAAAATGTCTAAAATACGGTTTCGATCCGTTGCTTCCTGCTTTCCCTGCTCCACCGCTTCCATAATCTCTGCCTCATTAATAAAATCCGCCGACACTTTCTCCCGTACTTCACTCACTTAGATCCATCTCCCTTATTATGGTGAGGATTTCGCAAAATCCTTACTGTTGACTACTGTTTCTTCTATTGTCTCATGAGCTGTCGTTGTACCCTCAAACTATCGCCACGCCCCATATCGACTTCAAATCCCGCTCCACGGATGCGCAACTCCAGGCAATGTCGACATTGGGCAGATTCATCGCCCAAGCATATTTTATTTTCATAAATGGCATACTTCGGCCTCACCGCGAGTGGCGACAAATTGGGCATAACTACATTCGCCCCTGCCTGAAGCGCCTTCTCCCGACCTTGGGGATGAATCGTTCCCATCGCCGTGGATGCTGGAATAAGCGCATCTGGAACGACCAACCGGGACAACGAAACGATATCCAGCGCCTTTTCCATGCTTCCCTGGCTGGCATCCCGGAGCGGCGTATTACTATGCGGTAAAAACGGTCCAATCCCGATCATATCTGGCGATAGACTGTGCAGATAGACCAAATCGTCTGCCAAATCACTGTTCGTTTGTCCAGGCAACCCTACCATACATCCAGCCCCGATCTGAAATCCGATCCGCTGCAAGGCCAGCAGACGACTGCGCCTGCTTTCTATCGTCATCGTCGGATGCAGCTTGGCGTACAAACGCGGTGAAGCCGTCTCATGCCGCAGCAAAAAGCGGTCCGCCCCCGCCTCGTATAATAGCGCATAGGTTTCGTCATCCCGTTCACCAATGGACAATGTAACGGCCACATCGGTAAAACGGTTTTTGATCTCCCGAATCAGTTTCGCCAGCCGTGCTGCCGTGAACCAGTAATCTTCTCCGCTTTGCAGTACAAAGGTTCGATATCCCAGCTCATACCCCTCCTCGCAACAGGCCAAAATTTCTTCTGGTCGCAAACGATAGCGATCCGCCTGTTTATTTGAGGCCCGCAGCCCGCAATACATGCAGTCCTGTCGGCATATGCTGGAGAACTCAATTAATCCACGTAAATAAACACCTTTGCCGTAACGCTCCATTTTGATGCGAGCTGCCAATTTTCGTAACTGTGCCCGCACCGTCGGTTCTTCCTCCAGACGTGCCAGCAGCTCCGTCATTTCCGTATGCGTCCATTCCTTGCCATCAGCCAGACGCAGTAATAATTCGTCCGTAACTCATCCCTTCTTCCCTCGTCCATCTGGACTCCACGTCGTCAGCAGCTTGTACCGTACATGTATTATTCTAGCAACATCAGCGGGAATAGAACGTGACTAGCTTCACAAAAAATCCCATTTTCCGAATATCAACTTCAGCATCTGCCGCAAAAAATACATATTTACCGCAACAAAAAAAGCTGTCTCCTCCTTATTAAGGAAGAAACAGCTCCTGAGCATGCTTATTATTGAATCAAATCAACCGCCTGCTGTGGTACAAAATAATCAACGCCGTCCTCGATGTTGCATCCATGTAACGAAGGTGTGGCAAAATCTGTACCGAACGCAATTCGTACGCCTGCTCTTTTGGCATAGCTAACGGCTTTAGGGTGGGCTTCGGCGGCGCGGGCGGCGCGATCACAAATTTCCCTGTCGAGTGAAAGAACTCCAGACGGGTCTGCTGCAATACGATAGATGGAAGCAGTAGGCACAAAGGCTGTCCTGGATTGGGCAAGCCGGTTGGCTTGATCCTCGGTCAAATACATTCCATGCTCTATAGATTCCACGCCAGCGTCAATAGACCAGTCCAAAGTAGGTCCACCCCAGGTGTGAACCATTACTTTTATGTTGCGTGCATGGGCGCTACGCACAATAAAAGAGAATTCTTCCTCAGAAAAAATAGGGTTCAGCACTGTATCTGGCGACGACCCTAGTCCCCCCGTTGCAAGAATTTTAATCCAGCTTGCCCCGGAATCAATAATTTCTGTTACCCGCCGTTCCAAATGCTTAAGACCCCGTGCATCTCCGGCTCCAAGCATATCACCACAGGTATAAACTCTTAAAGCCTGGCTGTAATGCTGACCTATATGCTTCACCATACTTGGCAAAAGCCCACCTGCATCACGCACCGAAGTCACTCCAGCCCGGAAAGTAGCCTCAAAGGCTTGCGCCTGCAACACTTCTATCTCCAGTTCATCCCGCTTCTCCTGGTCAGTATGATTAAAATCCGTCCATGCCAAATGTGTATGAAGGTCAATTACGCCGGGGCTGATCCATAAATCGCCATCTGGACCATTTTGTTGAGTGTGCGAGGATAAGGACTCTGCAATGGACGAAAAACGACCATTAGTGATTGTTATATCGAATCGTTTCCCATCAATCCCTGCCACAAATATATTATGATATGTTAGCTCTTTTTGAATGTTATTTCCCATCTTTATTCCCCCAGATTGACCTTTGGGCCGCCAGCGCATGATCAGGATCTTGATGCATAAGCTCTGCAAGCGTCAGGATGGCTTCTTCAACGCTTTGTTGATTTGCCTTCACCCCAAAATGGTTAATACGTAAGAGTTTATTATGTAATTCTCCATCTCCGGGAGCGACAATGCCTATGGGCTGTTCGATATTGAAATTACCGCCTTGAGGAATCCGAACCGTTGTAGTCAACGTTGAATAGCTATCTTTGTTCCGCTGCCACGGTTCAAGGCCCAAGGCTTTAATGCCGGCAATTGCAGCGGATGTTGTTAAACGATGGCGGCGGTTGACCTCTTCCAGACCTTCTTCTTCAATAAGCTTTAATGCTTCTATAAGCGCCCGGGCTTCCAAAACAGGGATATTGGCAGGAACTCGTGCGGGCGCCGCATGATTAGAGGAACGCTTTAAGTCAAGCAAAGACAGTATGGAATTGCGCGGCGCATTTTGGTTGGAGGCCAGAAACTCCCAGCCACGGGGAGAAATCCCCACAGCGCTGATCCCGTTAGGCCCGGATAGTGCTTTTTGCGCGCCCACAGCTACAAAATCAATTCCCCACTCGTCCATAAGCACCGGTTCGCCCCCGATTGCCGAAACCGCATCTATCACGGTTATAATATTTGACCGACGCGCAAGCTCCAATATTTCCCTTGTTGGATTGGAGCCTCCTGTGACCACTTCCGCCTGCACGAAAGAAAGCGCACATGGGTTATATCGCTCAATCGCTGCGGCGACTTCATCTACAGTTACCACTTTATCAAAAGATGTTTTGAGCTCGATGACTTCTGCTCCGCCGCGTGCAAGCCAGTTCCCGAAGAGCGTTCCATAGGGACCTGTCACAATATTTAGAATTGTACGGTCGGGCGCAGATATGCCTGCTGCTATGGCCTCAATTCCCAGGATCGCCTCGCCCGGTATGATTACCGGGGATTCTTGGGTGGACAGGAGTTTGGAGAGCAAGTTAGTTAGCGTATCAAACTCCGATATAGTAAGAGGTACAAATCCTTTATTATTTTGACTCATAAATACCTCCTGCAGAATTAGATATTGGCATTTTGGGAACAGCGGACAAAAGCTCACGGCTATAGGGCGTTTCAGGACGAGAAAAGAATTTCTCCTTGGGGTTGATCTCAATCAGCTTTCCCTGCCGCATTACAGCAACAATATCGCTTATCGCATTGATAACTCCCAGGTCATGAGAGATAAAAAGCATCGTAAGATTAAGCTCCGATTTGAGCGTGTTCAAGAGTTCAAGCATACTCCGTTGTACCGAAACATCCAGTGCGCTCGTTGGTTCATCTGCGATAAGTATGCTTGGCTCAACGCTTAATGCGCGGGCAATCGCTATCCGCTGACGCTGACCGCCGGAAAATTCGTGAGGGAATCTGCCAAGGGCTCTTTCATCGATGTGAACACGTGTAAGCAGTTCCCTACATCTCTTGTCCACTTGAGCGCGGTCAACAATCTTGTGAAAAAGCAAGGCTTCGGCAAGGATTTGCCTGATCGTATGCTTTGGATTAAGCGAGGAATCCGGGTTTTGAAAAACCATTTGTATTCTTTTATGCTGCTCCCGGCTGCGTCGCTTGCCCAGTACCTGAGAACTCAGCATGATCCGGCCCTCATCCGGGGCAATCAGTCCGGCGATTACCCGCGCGAGGGTAGACTTTCCTGAACCCGATTCTCCCACAAGACCAAGCGTGGTACGCTCCTGCAACTCCAGGCTTACTTGATCAAGCGCGGTAAACTTACCATAAGCAACCGTTATATTTTCTATCCGCAAGGCTGTTTTCATAAATCGGCGCTCCTTTCAAGATCCGGGAGAGGAAGCACTGAGCTTATCAGCATCTGCGTATACGGATTTTGCGGGTTTTGTAAAAGGGGCAAGGTGGCTCCCTGCTCTACGATTCTTCCCTCTTTCATAACGCAAAGCTTTGAGCACATCGAGGAAGCTACGGCAAGATTGTGCGTAACAAACACCATGGCAAAACCCAGCTCCTTTTGAAGACGTGAAATAACGTCAAGTATTTGCCGTTGAACCGTTACGTCAAGCGCTGTTGTTGGCTCATCACAAAGAAGGATGCCCGGCTTGCACGCCAAAGCCATCGCAATAACAATACGTTGACACTGGCCGCCTGAAAGCTGGCGGGGGTAACGATCAGTATGCTTTAAGGAATCGGGAAGACCGAGCATTTCAAGCAGTTCCAAAGCTATTGTACGCGCGACCTTCCGGCTCACCTTCTGCCTGTAGTACACAACCTCGGCAAGCTGCCGGGCAACCGGGCAGAGAGGGTCAAGTGCCCCTATCGGGTCTTGAAAAATCATTGCGCATCTGCCATTGCTCCTGATATTCCCACCAACCTGCTCAATACCGGAAGGAAGCAACCCTATGATGGAGCGCAGGGTGAGCGATTTTCCCGATCCGGATTCTCCCACAAGTCCTAGGCTTTCGCCCGCTTCAACTTTAAGACTCACATCGGTGACTAATTTATGATTCGATCGCGTCGCGAGCGACAAATTTTCCACTTCTAAAATTGGATTCATATCATTCATTTTCTTCTCCATATATCTGCCAGCCCATCGCCCACGAGGGATAAGGCTATCCCCGTATATACCACCGCTAAACCCGGAATTGCCGAAAGCCACCACTTTGTTGATATAAAGGGTTGCCCATCAGAAATCATAGTTCCCCAATCCGGAGTTGGCGGCGCAATGCCGATACCGAGATAGCCTAGCGTAACAATGGCCACAAGCAGAACAGCCATATCTGTCATAAGCACCACCACCGCTTGCGGTAACACATTCGGTAGAAGATGCCGCAGTATAATTTTAATATCTGGGATTCCCAGAGTTTTGGCAGCGGCTATCCATTCCTGCTTGCGAAACGATGCGCTAAGACCCTTGACCACACGCGCGTATACAATCCAGCCAACCAGGACAAATGTAATGTATATCCCCTGTTCACCCGTACCGCTTGCAAACGCCACGATAATGACAATCAAATAAAAAGGGAACGCAATAAACGTATCGGTCAAAAGCGTGATAAGCGTGTCTACCCATTTACCATAATACCCAGCAAGCATTCCCAGAAACACCCCCATACAAAAAGGGATGATCTCCGCCAGCACCATGATCTTCAAATCAGTCCGTGCGGCATAGATCAGCCGTGTAAACAAATCACGCCCCAGTTGATCGGTTCCAAGCCAGTGTTCGAACGACGGGGGTTGTAAAGTTGCCGAAATATTTTGATCAGAAGGCTGGTAGGGACTGATAACTGGTGCAAACACTGCAATGCCTATGAGTAACGCAAACATAATACTACCCCATAGAAGAGATGGAGTATTTAGTATTTTTCCCCATGAGCGGTTGCTATGACCGGCCTTCTGAATCTGAAGATCTAATCGCGTGCGTTTCATTGTTCTCCTTTCGTCCTGGGGTCAAGATACCCAGAAGCAATCTCAATCACAAAGCCGATGATGACCACAGATATCGCACAATAAAGAGCAATCCCCTGTATAACAGGAAAATCCCGGTTTGAAATGGCTGAAAATAACAGGCTTCCGATGCCCTTGAGGCCGAAAACCTTTTCAATTACCAACGTGCCTCCCATCAGATAAGCAATGTTTACGCCAAGAAGCATAAGAGCGGGAAGAGCGGAATTGCGCAGAACATGCTTTACCAGTATAACCCGGCCGGGGATTCCCGCTGCCTTCAAGGTCACAACAAAATCAGATTCCAGCACTTCCAGCATCTGCGCTCTTAAAGAACGAACGAGCGAGGGAATTTGCGACAATCCGACAGTTATCGCAGGAAGGGCGAGACTGTACAAGATTCCAAGCCAGCCCTCGCCGACTCCCCCAACGGGAAACCAGCGAAGCCGAACGCTAAATACCAGAATCAGTAGCAGTCCAACCCAAAAAATCGGCATACCGAGCGTTACAGCAGGCAAGATGCGTATCATATGATCAAGCAGTCCGTCTTTATGTGTTGCCGCAAGGGTGGCCAGCACCAGCGAAACAATGATGGCAAAAAGACAGGTCATTGCAATGAGCAGCAGCGTCACGGGAGCCCGCTCTGCAATCAACTCTCTTGAAGAAGTCTCAAAAACAATCGAAACGCCGGTATCACCGTGTGCAAAGAAATTGTGCACAAAGCCTATAAACTGCTCCCAAAGAGAACGATCCAGCCCCAACCTATGACGCATACTCTCAATAGCCTCAGCTGTGGCGTATTCCCCCAGAATCATTTTGGCGGGGTCTCCCGGCACCAGCCTTATGATGAAGAAAACTGCCACCACCACACAGATGACTACTGATGCGGCTCTTATCATAGCACGCACGAGCCATTTGTGTGGGGAAGTAAGATTTGCAGATAATCCGGCAGACTTTTTAAATAAATTGTGGGCCATCAAGGATCTAATTACCTTTCACACGTACATCTTCAAAACGAACGCTGTTATTGGGAAGCACGACCAGGCCATCAATGGAAGAACGAACACCTTTCAGAATATCTGGATAATAAAGCGGGATGTAAGGCACCTCATCTGCAAGGATTTGTTGAAGCTTGGCGTAAATTCCCGCACGTTCTTCCCCATCAGGTGTTTTTTGCCCCTCGTGCAGGAGCTTGGTAACTTCATTGTTAGTGTAATGAGTCCAGTACGATTTGCTAAAGCCTTCCGGGTCTGTCTGGAAAGCGAGGATCGAGTTGGCTTCTGGAGAATCCGCCTGTCCGCTGTTGATCATTGCCGAAAAATCATAGGCAAAGAAACGCTCACGGAATGAGGCCAACTCAACAGATTCGATTTGGATGTCTATGCCGATTGTTTTGGCGGCCGCCTGAATAATCTGTGCCTCCTGAGTTCTTGAGTTGTTTCCAGAGGCAATGAGCAATTTTGTAGAAAACCCATTAGGGAACTTTGATTTTGCAAGCTCTGCTTTGGCAGCGTTCGTATCAAAGCTGAGCGCATTAATCGTATCGTTCGTGTTGTAGGGAAGGGCTGGCGGCAAAAGCGAATTGGCTGGCTTTGCGAAACCAAAGGTAACCGCATTGGTCAATCCATTACGGTCAAGCGCCAACGCCAGCGCACGACGAACGTGCACATCCGAAAAATGCTCGTCCAGGGTATTGAAGAACAATTGCTCTGTCACCCAGCTTCCATTGGTCGCCACCTTGGTATCCGTGCCTTGTTTTAATTCATTTACATTTTCAAGAGCTACAGACTCAATAGCATCTATCGCGCCAGCCTTCAGCTGGTTAATCGCTTGGCTGTCATCTTCAATAAGCTTGTAGACAAGTTCATCGATATAGGGCTTGCCTTTCTGCCAATAGTATTTATTTTTGCTGAAAGTAAGATCACCGGCAGAATCCCATTTCTTAACGACGAAGGGACCAGTACCGACCGGATTCTTGAAGAATTCTTTTTCCGAGACACCGCCGAAATCCTTTGGAAGGATACCATTGGAAAAGTTTGAGAGTTCAGAAATAAACGGCGTATACGGCGCTTTAAGCTTAATTACGAGTGTTTTTTCATCTTTAGCCGAAAGCGAAGCCACCTGTGCCGCTACTGCAAGAGGACCTCCTACATTCAAATGACGCTGAATTGAAAAAACCGCATCCTTGGCAGTAACTCCGGTTCCGTTTGAAAATTTCAAGCCATCGCGTAAAACAAAAGTATAGGTTAAACCATCTGCGCTTATACTGTGCGACTCTGCAAGCCAATCCACAATCTTTCCATCACTGTTAAAGGCAACCAGCGGCTCAAATACTTTGTCGATAGCAAAAGCATTATTTGATGTAATCTGATTGTGCAAATCAAACGAGGTTACGGAAGCCGGGCGGCCATATGTAAAGGTTCCCCCTACTGCGGGTTGATCAGCAGTTGTGCTTGGGTTAGGAGTTGCGTTTGTATTTTGACCTGCATCATTTTTGGAGCCGGAGCATCCTGCCACAAGAACCAATAAAAGAAATACTAAAGATCCAACCAAAAACGGCTTCCTAAAAGATATAATAAGTTTGGACATCCCATTTTCCCCTTTTCTCCAATAAAACATATTGTTTTAATATGAATAGTATTATGGATGAACCCATTTGCCATGTCAAACAGAATTAATACCATAATTTAAAAAATCAAAGATAAAAGTAAGCATAGGGATTTTCCAGCTTGTGAACACATGGAGTTCATCGGGATTGGGATTTTGATTAAAATATTGTATAATCATTCTATGATGTAATAGGTAAATCTTATAAGCCGACAACCATTATAAAAGCGTATAAAAGGGGTCTAAAACTCGATGGAATTCAGACAACTTCAATACACCCTGCAAATTGCAGCGGAAAAAAACTTCTCACGTGCAGCAGAAAAACTGCACATTGCTCAGCCTTCCCTGAGCCAGCAATTGTCCAAACTGGAGAAAGAGCTTGGGGTACTGTTATTTCAACGCAATACAAGCACGGTGGAACTAACGCATGCAGGAGCAAACTTTGTGGAAAAAGCGAAAAAGATCGTCGACGCAGTCGAGCAGCTCCGGCAGGAAATGGACGATATTTCTCAGTTGCGCAAAGGGAAGGTCGTCGTCGGCAGTATGCCTATCACGGGTTCCCATTTGCTGCCGCATGTGCTGCCTATGTTTAAGAAAGCTCATCCGGACATTGAAATTGTTTTGGTCGAGGATTCATCCATGAATCTGGAGAAAAAAACAGCCAGCGGTGATACCGACCTCAGCCTGCTTTCTCTCCCGTTAGTAGAACCGACACTTTCCTATGTGCCCATCGGTGAAGAATGGATTGATCTTGCTGTTCCCCCGGGTCACCCGCTGGCTCTGCGCAAAAACGGTGACCAGCCACAGCCTGTGCATCTGGAAGAGCTGAAAGACGAACCTTTTGTCGTCCTGAAAAAAGGGCAGGGCTTCCGCAAGCTGACGATGGATTTGTGCCATCAAGCGGGCTTTGAGCCGAATGTAGTGTTTGAAAGCACCAATATGGAAACCCTCCAATCGCTCGTAGCGACAGGGATGGGGGTGACACTCGTGCCTCGTTTTATCGCCCGGGCTGCCAGCAGCGAGTTTGTTCCGGCATTGCTGCCACTGGCTGAACCGACGCCAAGCCGTACACTAGTCATTGCATATCGGAATGGGCGTTATTTATCCAAAGCCGCCGAGGCTTTTATTGAAACCTTCCGCGAAACGGTTAAACAGCTTTCCCAAAAGTAGTCTCACATAAAAAACCGTCTTCCTCCCCAGCCAAAGCCAGAGAAGAAGACGGTTCCGGGGCTACACCCCTATACATTCCATATTTAATGTTCAGTTCCATTAGGTTCGATTACAATGTTGCTATGCTGCTCCACCTGGTTTCCCAAGAATGTCCTACCTCAGTTCCAATGTGCTGTGTGATTCAAAAGTGCCTGTCCTCGCCTTATCGTGCTCAGGGTCGCCCTGAATCTGGTGGACTTTTATCCTGATCATAGCCCATTTCGTGATTATTGCCGAAAATTCAATGCGTTCCTTGAGCATGGACGTTTCCTTTCTATACGAAAGAGGATGCTGATTTATCGGTCATACAGAGAGGGACGACGATCCTCGAACACCGGGATGCGCCCCCGCACGTCCTGTACCAAGGCTGACTCAATCGTTCCTGTGATGATGTCCTCCTGCTCTCCGCCCTCGGTAATAATTTCTCCCCACGGATCAATAATGAGGGAATGCCCGAAGAAATCCGTATCTCCGCTGCGACCTACCCGGTTACAGGCGATGACGTACATTTGATTTTCAATGGCCCGTGCAGTCAGCAACGTGCGCCAGTGATGAAGCCGGGGATGAGGCCATTCCGCAGGTACGATAAGCAGATTTGCGCCAGACAGGGCCAGACTGCGGGCTAGTTCGGGAAAACGGATGTCGTAGCAGATCGACGCACCCGCCTGAATCCCTCCATCCAGCGTGAATACAACCTTTTCCTCGCCAGGCTGCAAATATTTTTCTTCATCCATAAGGCGGAACAAATGAATTTTGGAATACGAAGCAACCTCTGCGCCGTTCCGGTCAAAAACGAGCATGGTATTGTACACATGACCGTCGCTTTTCTTCTCAGCTATAGATCCGGCTACCACGTTCACCTGATGAGTGGCAGCGAATGCCGATATCCATTCCCGAGTTTCCGATCCTTCCTGGTCCGCCAGCTCTTGAATCCGATCCAGCGCATACCCCGTATTCCACATTTCCGGCAGGACAATCAGGTCCGGCTTCAATTTGGCTGTCACCGCTTGTTCCATTAACGTATGAATATGACTGCGGTTTTCCGGGGGATTCCCCAGCTCAATATGAGCTTGTATGAGTGCAACACTGAACGGCTGAGCTTCATGATACGTCAAAATCGTTCATCCTCCCTGTGAACCGGAGCTTCCGGTGAGCGCTTGTCCGGCATTTTCTCCCATCATAGCCCGATCACCCTCTACCACGCAACCGCATATGCTCAATCCCCTCTATACAGCTTGGTTAAATCATGATAAATTAATCCTCAAACTATTCTAAAAGGTCGTGTGAAATGATGAGTAATTTTTCCATCCCCTCCGCTGATGTGATGAAGCAGTTACCGACTCAATTTTTTGCCACACTCGTACAAAATGTAAACCGTGAAATTGCGGCAGGACATGATGTCATTAATCTTGGACAGGGAAACCCGGATACACCTACCCCACCTCATATTGTAAAAACCTTGCAGGAGTCAGCGGATAACCCGCTGTATCATAAATATTCGCCTTTTCGCGGTTACAGCTTTCTCAAGGAAGCCGTTGCACAGCGCTATCAGGAGGATTACGGTGTGACACTCGACCCGGAAACTGAGGTCGCCATCCTGTTTGGTGGAAAAACAGGCTTGGTGCAGCTACCGCAAGTCTTACTCAATCCCGGCGATGTGTGTCTCGTGCCTGATCCCGGCTACCCGGATTACTGGTCTGGCGTAGCCTTGGCTAAAGCGAAAATGTCTTTTCTCCCATTAAAGGAAGAGAACCGTTTTCTGCCCGATTATGAGGCTATCTCCGAGGAAAACCGCCGCCGCGCCAAGCTGATGTTCCTCAATTATCCGAATAATCCGACCTCAGCCACTGCACCTCTTTCCTTCTATGAGGAAACGGTTGAATTTGCGAAGCGTAACGGCATTGTGGTTGCCAGCGATTTTGCCTATGGTGCTATTGGCTTTGACGGCGAACGTCCGGTGAGCTTCCTTCAGGCCGAGGGGGCCAAGGACGTAGGGATTGAGTTTTATACCCTGTCCAAAACGTACAATATGGCGGGCTGGCGCGTCGGTTTCGCGCTCGGCAATGCCGAAATTATCTCGATGATTAATCTGCTACAGGATCATATTTATGTAAGTCTATTTGGCGGCATTCAGGCAGCGGCGGCGACCGCTCTGACATCCTCGCAGGACTGCGTGGGCGAGCTGGTTGCACGCTATGAATCGCGCCGTAACGCTTTTTATGATGCGCTTGGACAAATTGGCTGGAAGGCGACGCGCCCAAGCGGCTCCTTTTTTAGCTGGTTGCCTGTGCCGCAGGGCTATACTTCGGCTTCCTTTGCCGATCTACTGCTGCGGGAAGCCAAGGTAGCTGTAGCTCCGGGGATCGGCTTCGGTAACGGCGGCGAAGGTTATGTGCGGGCAGGGCTATTAAGCTCGGAAGCTCGACTGACCGAGGCAGCTGAACGAATCGGCAAGCTAAACCTGTTTGGTTAAGCCGTATTTTCCATCTACAACTTCTTTGCCAAACCCGGCCTTTTCGTGGTATTCTGTTACCAATATCATTTAGCGCGTTGAAGGGACTATTAAGAGAGACCCGTCCTGCTCAGAGAGTAAATTCCGATAGGCTGCAAGAATTTACCTGGACCCTCTCCCAACTCCTATCCCCGAGCGCCCTGCGCAGTCAGGCGGTTCCTGCCGTTATCAGGTTTCAAGTGGGATGATCATGAATCATCAATGAAGGTGGTACCGCGGGAGCACAAACTTTCGTCCTTTGCATACAAAGGATGAAAGTTTTTTTGTATATTAAAAAGAGAACAAATTAAGGAAGTGGACGTCTTGTCAACACGAATCGTCATTAAAATCGGAAGCAGCTCCTTAACCGGAGTCGAGGGAGGCTTGAATCGGGAAGCCATTGCTTATTTTGCCCGCGAAATCGCCGGACTTCGTTCGAAAGGCCATGAAGTGCTGCTGGTCACATCAGGTGCAGTCGCCGCCGGGTTTCGGGAGATTGGGTACCCGTTTCGCCCCAAGCTGCTGCATGAGAAACAAGCGGCGGCAGCCGTAGGTCAGGCGCTGCTTATGCAAGCCTATCAACAGGCTTTTAGAGATTATGGCTTGGTGAGCGCACAGATTCTACTGACACGCAGTGACTTTTTGAGCCGCAAACGGATGAACAATGCTGGAATGACCGTGGAAGAACTGCTGCGGCAGCAGGTCATTCCGATTTTTAACGAAAATGATACTGTGTCGATTGACGAATTGAAGTTCGGTGATAACGATATGCTGTCTGCGCTGGTCGCCAATTTGATCAAAGCACAGCATTTGATCATTGTCACAGATACTGATGGCGTATATACGGCAGACCCGCGCAAGCATCCGAACGCTGTACGTTTTGAACACATCGACGAGATTACCGAGGAAATTTATGCATTTGCTGGAGGTTCCGGGTCAGCAGTAGGGACTGGCGGTATGCGATCCAAGATCGAAGCAGCCAAAGTCGCCACGCGCGGCGGTGTGCCTGTTTTTGTAGGACGCGTCAACGCAGACGGCGATCTGGATGCAGCCGTGGAGGGACACGGACCGGGGACATATTTTGACACCCACCTCTCTTCCCTCCCGATGAAAAAACAATGGCTTGGCTTCATGTCGACGCCGCTAGGCACAGTGCATGTAGACAAGGGAGCTGAGGAAGCGCTGGTGAATGGCGGTCATAGCCTGCTTCCCGTTGGCGTACGGCGCGTGGAAGGCAGCTTTCATGCCGGAGATGTCGTTGAGGTACTCGGGCCGGAAAATAAGGTATTGGGGCGCGGCATCGTCAATTATGACGATGGGCAGCTTCGAAGCGTACAAGGATTACCAAGCGGCGAGGTTGTGGGCAAGATCGGCCCCATTCACCGGCTTGAGGTGATTCACAGGGATGAATGGATTACATTATAAATACGGGGAGGCCGTAACATGAGTGAATTAACGACAAACACAGCCACAACAGATGAAAGCCAGTTCAGTGAAGTACGCGCCAAAGCGACTCTGGCCAAAAAAAGCGCCGGGGTCATGAACCGACTGACGACAGCACAAAAAAATGAAGCTCTGCTCGCCATGGCTGAAGCACTGGTACATCATACGGAAGAGCTGATTGCAGCGAACAAAAACGACTTGGAGCGTGGACGGGAACTGGGAACGTCGGAATCGCTGCTCGACCGCCTCAAGCTGACCGAGGACCGTATCGGGGCCATCGCCGAAGGCTTACGCCAAATTGTGGAGCTGCCTGATCCGGTCGGTGACACGCTGGAGCATATCGAGCGTCCAAACGGTTTGCGTATTGAGAAAATACGTGTGCCGCTGGGTGTCATCGGCATCATCTATGAAGCGCGTCCTAATGTGACGGTGGATGCTGCGGGCCTGTGTCTGAAAACAGGAAATTCGGTTGTGCTGCGCGGTGGCTCGGCTGCTCTGTTCTCCAACCGCAAAATCATTGAAGTTCTCCAACAGGCGTTGGACACAACTGCCGTACCGCGCGATGCGCTTCAGCTCATTGAAGATTCAGACCGCGCCTCTGTCAATGAAATGCTCACGCTGAACGGTTTGCTGGATGTGATCATTCCACGCGGCGGGCGCTCGCTTATTCAAAATGTTGTTCAGAATTCTACTGTGCCTGTCATTGAAACCGGAGCTGGTGTGTGCCACACCTATTTGGACGCTACGGCAGATACACAAATGGCTGAGGCCATTACGCTGAACGCCAAGGTGCAAAGACCGTCCGTATGTAACTCGATGGAAACACTGCTCGTTCACTCGGATTATGCACAGGTACATCTGACGAGTTTGGCAGAACGTTTTCGTGAGACCGGGGTCGAGCTGCGCGGCTGCGCACGGACACGGGAACTGGCTCCCTGGGCTGTTCCAGCCACGGAAGAGGATTATGGCACCGAGTATAATGATTACATTATGAACATCAAGGTAGTAGACAATTTGGACGAAGTGCTGGAGCATATTGCCCGGTACGGTACGATGCACTCGGAGTGTATTGTGACCGCAGATGAAGCCCATGCCGAACGTTTTCTGCAAGAAGTGGACGCGGCAGCCGTATATCACAATGCCTCCACCCGCTTCACGGATGGCTTTGAGTTCGGATTTGGTGCCGAGATCGGGATCAGTACGCAAAAATTACATGCTCGCGGTCCAATGGGATTGCCTGCACTGACTTCAACCAAATATCGTGTGTACGGTACTGGACAAATCAGGGAATAATATCATTTATCAATCCGTATCCTTGGAGGTTATGAAACCATGTGTGAATCACAAACAAAGGCTTTAATTCAAGAGCAAATTACGTTTTTCGGAGCAGGCTCGATGGCAGAGGCTATTATCCGCGGGATGATGGCCCGTTCCGTTGTCAAACGTGGTGGTATTACCGTCATCAACCGTAGCAATCAGGCTCGCCTGGAGGAACTTCAACAGCAATATGGGGTGTTGTTCCAAACCGAGGATGCCGCCAAAATCGAGCTGCTGCGCCGTTCTCCGGTGATTGTGCTTGCCATGAAGCCCAAGGATGCTGCACAAGCCCTTGGACAGCTCGGCCCGCTCCTGTCAGATGGACAGCTGATCATTTCGGTGATCGCCGGACTGTCCATTCGTACGATGCAAACGTTGCTCGGTCGCAAGCAGCCCATCGCCCGGACGATGCCAAACACATCCAGCTCGATTGGATTGGGAGCCACAGGCATCAGCTTTTCCAAGGAGATTAGTGAAGACCAGCGTAAAAACGTGCTTACGATATTCGAATCTGTGGGTACGGTGACGGTTATAGAAGAAGTGAAAATGGATGTTTTGACCGGGATTTCCGGAAGCGGCCCTGCCTATGTCTACTACTTGATGGAAGCCATGATTGCCGGGGGAATCCGTGGTGGCTTGACTCCTGAGCAAGCGCACGAACTGACGGTGCAAACCGCGCTTGGAGCGGCACGCATGGTACAACAAACCGGGGAAGAGCCTTCTGCCCTGCGCCACAAAATCATGTCACCCAACGGCTCCACGGTAGCTGCGTTGGAAACGCTGGACAAAGGCGATTTCTACGAAACGGTAATTGCAGCGGTACAGCGTTGCGCTGAACGATCCCGTGAGATGGGAGCTGTACTAAAGGAGGGAATTGAATGAGCTATTGCTTAGCGACCTACCGGGTATACGATGACAAAGCCGATTTTAACAAAAAGGCCCAATCCATTGCCATCGGCATGACGGTGGGTAGCTGGACTGAGCTTCCGCAAGCCAAGCGGGACGCGATGCAAAAGCATCTCGGCTCGGTTCAATCCGTGGACGTTCACGATGGAGGGCCCGGTGAACGATATGCCGACCTGACCATTGCTTACCCGGATGTCAATTTCAGCCGGGACATTCCCGCGCTGCTGGTGACGGTCTTCGGCAAAATTTCGATGGACGGCCGTATCAAGCTGACGAAGCTGAGCTTCTCGGAAGCATTCCGTTCCGCTTTTCCGGGGCCGAAGTTCGGCATCAGCGGCTTGCGTGAGCAGCTCGGCGTGTATGACCGTCCACTGCTTATGAGCATTTTCAAGTCCGTGATTGGCCTTAATCTGGACGAGCTGCGCGAGCAGTTTACCCGACAAGCCCTGGGCGGCGTCGATCTGATCAAGGACGACGAGATTTTATTTGAAAATGCGCTGACGCCGATTGAAAAACGCGTCGAAGCCTGCATCAAAGCCGCCGAAGCCGCTGAGCGTGAAACCGGTAAAAAGCTGCTGTACGCCACTAACTTAACTGGACCGACCTCGCAGCTCAAAGCGCAAGCCCTCAAGGCCATCGACGCGGGCGCAAATGCCCTACTGTTCAACGTGCTGGCCTATGGCTACGATGTGCTGCATGAACTAAGCAGTGATCCCGCTGTATCGGTGCCGATTGCAGCCCATCCTTCGTTGGCGGGTGCTGCTTATCCGTCGCCACATTATGGTATTTCGGCGTCGGTGCTACTCGGTCAGCTCATGCGACTGGCAGGAGCCGACCTCGTGCTCTTCCCTTCTCCTTACGGCTCGGTTACGATGCCGCGTGAGGAAAACATGGCGATTCGCGATGAGCTGATCACCCCTGAGCTGCCGCTAAAGGCCAGCATGCCTGTTCCATCCGCAGGGATTCACCCTGGACTGGTGCCGTTAATTGTGCGTGATTTCGGCATAGATGTTGTCGTGAACGCCGGGGGCGGCATTCACGGCCATCCGCTTGGCACCGAAGCAGGCGGACGTGCCTTTGTGCAGGCGATTGAAGCGGTACGTCAGGCTGTACCACTGACGGAATACGCCCGCACGCACCCCGAACTGCAATCCGCGCTCGACACGTGGGGAGGCGAACGATGAGTACAGCGAAGAAGCCCGTCATTTTTTGCGATTTTGACGGGACGATTACGAACAGCGACAATATTGTCGCCATTATGAAGCATTTTCAGCCTGCGGGCTATGAGCCGATTATGCACAATATCGTAAACGGACTCACGTCCATTCGTGAAGGCGTGGGTGCGTTGTTCGCTTTGATGCCCTCGACGCAAAAAGATGAAATCATCTCTTATATACTTGGACAAGCTGGTATACGAAAGGGCTTTGCCCGTTTTTTGGACTATGTACGGGAACAGGATATTGAATTTTTTGTCACCAGCGGCGGTATTGATTTCTTTATTGATCCACTGCTGGAGCCTTTCGATATTCCACAGGATCACGTTTACTGCAATGGAGCCCATTTCTCGGGGAATCATATTGAGATTACGTGGCCGCATCCATGTCAGGAGCCATGTACGAACGACTGCGGCATGTGCAAAACAACCGTGATTCGCCAATACCCTGCCAAACAGTACGAACGAATTTTGATCGGGGACAGCCTGACGGATTTTGAAGGAGCCAAAATTGCCGACCTCGTGTACTCCCGCTCGCACCTGACTTTAAAGTGCCAGGAGTTGGGCGTGCCTCATGTGCCCTTTGAAACATTTGACGACATTATTAAGGATTTAAAGCAAAAACAGGAGCAAGGGGTGCTGTAAATGGGCTTTAGCTGGGCAGACATTACGTTGGAAGAAAAACGCCGTGCACTGGAAGAACTCGCTGATGTCAAGGAGCTATTCGCATCTCGCAACTGGTTCCCTGGCACAAGCGGCAATTTATCGATACGGATCGGGGATTTTCATCCCGAACAATTTTATTTTGCAGTTACTTCCAGCGGCAAGGATAAAACCAAGCGGACACCAGAAGATTTTCTGTTCGTGGACCAGCAGGGAAAAGCGGCAGAAGCTACAAACCTCAAGCCGAGCGCCGAAACGCTGATTCATTGCGAAATTTACCGCCTGACAGGATGCGGAGCCGTTTTCCATGTGCATACTGTTTTCAACAATCTGATTTCCGAATATTACGGGGAACAAGGCTCTGTACCTGTGAAAGGTATTGAACTCATTAAGGCTTTTAACATTTGGGAGGAAAATGCTGCGATTGACATTCCTGTGCTGCCGAATTACGCGGATATTGCTTCGATTGCCAAACTGGTGCCGGGTGTGCTGAATGATCAGGTGCCGGGAATTTTGCTGCGTAACCACGGCATTTATGCGTGGGGGCGTGATGTGTTTGAGGCTAAAAAGCATCTGGAGGCGTTTGAATTTTTGTTTGAAACGACGTACCGCTCCCTCCTGCTGAGACCTTAATAATGAAGAACAACTTGCTACATGCACGCCTGCTTTAATTGAAAAGTGCAAATTGAATGCGGAGAACGTGGCCCCAGCGAAAGCAGGGGAGCGTTCTCTTTTTTTAAATGCAAAGGCAGCCTTGGACGTGTAAATAAAGTCCCGGACTGCCTTTGTATCATTATGGAATCAACCTGATTATATAAGCGGGATAGAGTCTCTAGTTATTTATTAGTAACCATTTCTCACAAGTATCCGCCCGTAGCCGTAACTCATTAAAAAGCACGCCAGTATGGTAACCATCGCAGACAACCATATCCTATCACAATCCCGGCATATTATTTTGCACTGCTATTAAATAAACTCTGATCATTTCATGTAACTATAGCACGCTGCGAGAAAGGATGCTCCTCAGGCTTTGTGCAGCCTCACGGGGGGCTTCTGCCCATGAGATGGCTGAAATGACCGCTACACCGTCCGTTCCAGCCTGGAGGACGCTGGCTGCGTTGTCCGCTGTGATGCCGCCAATGCCTACCAGCGGAAGGCTTGCACCACCTGCACGCAGCCTGCGAACCAGCTCCGGTCCCTGCACCGGATGCGCATCCGGCTTGGAACGAGTCGGGAACATCGGTCCTGCGCCCGCATAATCAGCGCCAGCGCGTACCGCCTGCTCCGCTTCTGTTAGGCTGTGTACCGATACGCCGATGATTTTGTCGCCCATTCGGGAGCGCACGCGGTCTGCAGGCTCGTCATCTTGTCCGAGATGGACGCCATCTGCATCCACAGCCAAAGCAAGCTCGACATCATCATTGACGAGAAATGGAACGTCATACTGATGGCATAGCCTCCGGGCGGCTTGAGCGAACTCGTGCAAGCGACTTCCCGTTAGACAGTCCGCACCCTTTTCACGCAATTGAAAAAGGGTCACACCTCCCTGCAACGCTTCTTCCAAAACCACCAGCGGGTCACGGCCGCAATTCACACTCCCCATGACCAAATAAAGACGCAGATGCTCCCGTATACGCCCTATATCAACTCTTGGCATCGCTTCGTTCCTCCCTCATTGCCCTGCTCCACACAGACGCTCCTTCTCCTGTCCAGCGTGCGTTCCATGCCCAATGGTTCGTCGGTCCATGCCCAATTCCGATACCCAAGCCCTGCTCAATCGCCGCCTGTATAAAAGCCTTGGCCGTCTGCGCCGCCTCGGGTACACTGCGTCCTGCCGCCAATCCAGCCGCCAGCGCCGCCGAAAAGGTACAGCCCGTTCCATGGGTATGCGGGGTATGAATTCTTGGCCCGTCCAGTTCGGTAAAATCGCGCCCGTCGAACAACAAATCCACGGACCGTTCCGCTTCCGTGCTATGTCCTCCCTTGATGATTACGTAGCTGGTCCCCAAACCAGCCAGCATTCGAGCCGCTTCCTTCGCATCCTCACGACTGGAGAGGGTTAAGCCTGTCAACGCTTCCGCTTCCGGAAAGTTTGGGGTGACTACCTTCGCCAACGGTAACAAATACGATTTTAGCGTTTCCACTGCCTCGTCATGAAGTAGAGAAGCTCCGCCTTTGGCGATCATCACGGGGTCTACGACAACATTAGGCCACCGAAACTGGTGAATTTGCGCGGCCACCTGACGAATGACCTCAGCCCCCACGAGCATACCCGTTTTCACGGCATCGGGCGATAAATCCATACCTATGGACTGTAATTGAGCCTCCACCATGGCAACAGGGACAGGATGAACAGCTTGTACACCGCGTGTATTTTGAGCAGTAACTCCCGTCAGGGCAGACATGCCGTACACGCCCAGCTCCTGAAAGGTTTTTAAATCAGCCTGTATGCCTGCGCCCCCTCCGCTGTCCGAGCCTGCAATGGTTAACGCTTTGTACACCGTATGGGTCATAGCTGCGGCCTCCTGACAACATCTTGCCGCTTCCGCTTCCATTTCTGCTGCCGATCCTGAATCTGATTTTTTGTATGAAGTAAAATGAATTTCAATATCAAGCGAACCCTGCTCCTTTGGTGACAGGAGCCTGCGCTTCTTTCCAGCCGAGAGATATGGTTTTCAGCATGCACATGCTCAAGTGTATGAAACAACAAAAAAACACTATGCAAAAGCAGAGTGTTCCTACACTAAGGTCCCTGCGCTGGCATTATCCAACAGGTTCATACGGTCTACGACAGATTAGTCGTACTCTCAGCTTGCTTCCGCAGGCTCCCGTGCTATTTTTTTATAATCGTAACCCTTTATGCTGTAAAAAGCAACGTCCCTATTGGGGACGCTCCAGCCTGAATTGCTCTCCGAGCTTTGCATAATCATTTCCGGCCAAACGACTCACTGGACGCAGCTCCTTGGCGATTACGTATGTGTTTTGATACGCTTCCTCGGACAAATGATACTGCACCACGCGCCCGATCAGCAGATCGCAGGCAGGTGCACCCTCTGTGCCCCCCAGCGGTATCGCCTGCTCCAGGACACATTCCATGCGTATTTTCGCTTCAACCACACCGGGAACCGCGATTTTTGTACTTTTTATCGACGTAAGTCCGGCTAGTGTGATTTCACTTTCCTCCGGCGACAGACGGGAAGCCGTCACATTCACCGCGCCCACATTGTCCTCATCCGTAATATGAACGACAAAGGCTTTTTGCTCCATCGCATTACGTGCAGTATCTTTGGACACCCCATCGACACGTTGCACGGACACAGACAGAAGCGGCGGCTCGGAAGCTACGATGGAAAAATAACTGAACGGCGCACCATTCAGCACCCCTTCACTGCTCAGTGTCGTCACAAAGGCTACCGGTCTTGGGATAATGCTTCCGGTTAACAGCTTATAATTTTCACGCCCTGTAAGTGTATCAGAATTTAATGATATCATTGTTTTTCCCTCCTATTTTTCAATTATATTTCCCTGATTATCGCGCACGGTAACCGTAATCCCCTCGGGTACAACAATTGTAACGTCGAGCTGATGCTGGGGCTGCATAAAACGTGTCGGGATTTGGCTCAGTAGCACATACAACGTATCTCCGATATGCTTTGTCTGATACAGCTCCTGTCCTTTTAATTCATCCTCGTTGCCTGTATAGACATAACTTCCGAACACATGCACCTCAGGTGAGGTGGTTGCGTCAATTTTGGCCGCATAGGGATTTTCACCCTGCACGATCACCTTGGTCACTCCTGCAGGCAGTTTTTCATGCCAATCAGGAAGGGCCCTTGTTTCCTGAACCGAGCTCATCATATCCCTGACTTGCGAAGTAAGTCCCAGTGAACTGACCAAAGCAAATCCGATACAACAAAAAACCAGGACCGCCGTAATAAACATACTGAACAAATCATAACGGATGCGCTCACGTGTCCCTTTCCACGCTGTATACATTAAAATTTCAAGCCCCAGCAAAACAAACACGATAGGCCACCACGTCCATGCCTGATCCAATATGCCCGCTCCCCAAAACTTGGAGGCAAACGTTACCCCTCCCAACAAGACCAGAAAAAGTCCCATCGACAGTCTTCCGACCTTCCATACCCCTGCCGGAGCGCTTGACGTCTTGGAGGTGCCATTCTTATGGGATGAAGCACCCGATAAGCCTATTGCACCTGTCCCGTCGCTCTGAGAGTGATGGACTCCCTTAAAGGGAGCCTCACTCTTTGAAAATTCAGTATCCATTCTATTGTTTCTCCTTTACCCGTTTAGATTTGGAATTGCCGATCATCATCCAAATACCACCGCCAATCAACAATAAAGATACGATAATCGTCCGTAGATACATGTCAACCAAATTATAGATCTCTCTGTTCGGAAACAGACGATCCAGAGTAGGAACAAGTACGTTGGTCAAGATGTAATAGGCTCCCAGCAATAGCAACCCCAAACCTACCCAGCGGTGATATTGTGCAAACATACCGATCACAGGCTTGTCAATCAACGGTTCCTGGTTATAACGGCTTACTTGCTGCAATGCATCAAAAAAGCTGTAAAACCAGACCACCGGGATCAGGAACAAAAAGAGGGATAAATGCAGCACATCCAGCACGTAAATGCCGCCTAAGAACAGAAGCATGAGCTGAAGACCCCGTTTTTGCAGACCGATATACATATGTCCCGCCCCGGGAAATACCGATAAAATGGTAGCCAGCATTTTGCTACGCCGCCCCTCGACTCTTCCATGCTCCAGTTCTTCAAACAAAGTCCGATCCTGAAGGATTTCTCCCGCTTGTTTACGATGTACATGCTGCACCGCATCAAACATACAATACAGCCAAATAATCGGCAGCACGCCCGCAAACGCTAAAAATCCGGATTCGTTTGTAATGCTGGTAATAAAAACGAGAATCGCTCCAAAGCCAAAGAAGGACAGCAGAAAAGACAAACCACGCTGCATCAGCCCCAAATGGAGGTGTCCCAATCCAGGGATGAACGACAGCAAAATCGTAAAAAAGCGTTCATTGTCCGATCCTTTTTGAAAAGCAGGCGATCCTGCCACACCGTAGTGTCCTTGTTCATAATAGTTATAGCCTGTACTATAACCCATTCCTGCTCTCGGTGCATCCATATCTGCGTCTGTTGCACCCTCCGGCACCTCTCCCGTTAAACCTGCATCTCCATAAGGCCTACTTTGAGAGTAAAAGCCATATGGATTGGGGCCTGCATGAGGGGGATATGGAGCAGCGACTGCACGTGAATCATAACGCAACAAGCTAATAATGATATGCAGCATACTGAGTCCCCAAAAAAGAGCGGAAACAAACATACTGATCAATAAAGGCATTTCGTCGCTTGATACCACTGAAAAAAATAATCCTCCCGCCAGACATCCGAAAAACAAAATGGTGTATACAAACGCATTGGCTTTTCTGGTCCAGTAATAGTGTCCCACACCGGGAATAATGTTCAACAGAAATGCCAGGAGCTTGCTTCGTTCCGTATAAGGCACCGCTACACTTCCTTTCTAATCTTGGGATTTTGATAAAATCTCATCTGAAGGTTTGAATTTAAATCTTTTCGTCTGCCACTTTAATTTATTTTAGGGCTTTAATTTGTCGAGCCAGCTTGTCGTAGCCCACATGACCTCTTCACTGTAAGAGACGCGTTCTTTCGGAGGAATCGGTTTACCACTGGTTTGCGGCATCATTTTGTCAAAAGCACCGCTGGACAGCAAAATCAATGTCAGGCTTGCCGCAACAACATAGTGAAACACAGGCTTTTCAAACCAACGACGTTTTTTGAAAATCACTTGACTCGATTCTGTTTCCATTTCGGGAAGAGCAGCCATTACCTGATCTGTGAAGCGCTCCGTATCCATCCAGGCAGAACAATCGTCGAATGTCGACTCTAACTGCTCTAGGGCGGCAAGATATAGAACCAACGCCTTCTCGTCTTCCAGCAGAAGCTTTTCCAGTCGTTCAGATTCCTCTGTCGTGCAAGTTCCTGTAATATAGGCATGCCAGTCATTCATCTGCCCTTCAGTCCACGGTTTATCATGTTGGTCAGTCATTGCCATTCCTCCTCCTTCCAGTGATTTCGAATCCACTGCCGTGCCCGATAGAGTCTGGACTCCACCGTTTTTAAGGCTACCTGCGTCTCTTCTGCAATTTGGTCGTAGGTTTTGCCCTGCATATAATAGGCTTGGATAATATCCCGATGCTTCTGGGGTAGCTGGGCGATTTTTTGCGATAGTTCCACATTTCGCTCCTCGCGGATCAGACGGACCAGCACATCCTCATCCCGGGAAGGGAACTGTACGAGGGTTTCTGTCACATCTATAAGCTCTGCGGGCCGTCTGTCCTGTTTGCGCTTGATATCCAGCGCCTTGTGGAGCGCAATTCGGGTCAGCCACGTTTTAAAACCTTCGTTCCGGTACTGGGGGAGAGACTTATACACCTGAACGAACGCTTCCTGCGCAGCATCTTCCGCTGCTTTGCTATCATGCAGTACCGAATAAGCCACATGATACACATGCTTGCTGTACAGCTCTACCATCTCACGGAACGCCTGCCGGTCGCCAGACCGTATTCGTTCAATGATTCTCTCTATATCAATGACGCTCTCCCCCTTCCCAATACTATAGACGCCGGAGAATTTCCTCCCCCTGCAAATTTCGAAAAAAATATTTAAAAAAGGACACACCCTCCTGTTGGAGTGGCGTGTCCTCTATCGCTAAAGCTGCTGTATGCTAGAATATTTTACTTACATACGTTTAGCTTTTAGTTACTTTAACCAAGCATATAAATCTTTCTGCTGCCTGAAAACTTCAGTCTATCACTTTAACTGCGTCCGCCGCCACGGAAACGCTGAGCGTATTCCTTTGCATCTTGTGCATTACGGACACGGTTGCGGCTCCACTCCAGCAAAATGCGGTCAATATAACGGAAATGCACCTTCCCTGCAAACACTGCTTCCTTCAAAGCCAGCAAAATCAGCTCCTCGGGATAACGATCCTGATCCACCCAGCTGGTGATCGTCTCATATTCCATCGGTGACAACGGTCGACCGAATTCCTTCTCGAAAATCGTGAACAAATTCCGTTCCTCCGAAGGCGGAGATTCCGTTATCCCATTCAGCACATCCGGTTTCCCGGCAAACAAAATATCATCTTCATCGTTCTGCTCTGTGCGCTCGGGTATCATACATTCCGCCAGCTTACGGTACAGCCCCGTTAGATTGTAGCGTTCAAATTGTACGGATGAACTGCGGTCTTCCACGGTATCAATCCGCAGAAAGCCTTCCTTCATTAGCTTGCTAAAATGGAGCGCAATTTCGTTCGCTGTGCATCCCATACGAGTCTGCAATTGCTCCCAGGTTGGAAATTCATTGCGCTCGGCTTGTTTAAAAGCAAGCAACTGCATAAGCAGGAGAATTTCGCCGTCCGTCAGTCGAAGCGTCCGGTAATGCTTGAGCAGTGCGTAGGGAATCTGGACCATTCCGGCTTCCATAGCAAAGGCTACTCCCTCAGCCCACTCTGCCGCTGATGTCTTGTCGAATGATCCGGTCATCGGTTACGGATACAGACGATACAGCATACGTGGGAACGGAATCGTTTCACGTACATGATCGAGTCCACAAATCCAAGCTACCGTGCGCTCCAGTCCCAGTCCAAAACCGGAATGCGGGACGGTGCCGTAGGTGCGCAGATCCATATACCATTGGTAAGCTTCACGCGCCAAGTTATGGTCGTTAAAACGTTCTTCCATCAAGGCCGGATCATCAATCCGTTGGGAACCCCCGATAATTTCGCCGTAGCCTTCAGGAGCGATCATATCGGCGCACAGTACAACCTCTGGACGAGTTGGATCAGGCTTCATAAAATGCCTTAATGTGAGTCGGCCAATGTGTAATGAACACTGGCTTGTTATATCTCTCTGCAATAGCCGTTTCATGCGGAGCACCAAAGTCCTCGCCCCAAGGGATATCGAATCCTTCTCCTTGAAGAAAAGCAATCGCCTCATCATACGTAATGCGCGGGAATTCTCCCTGAATTGGCTCCAGCTTCGAAACATCGCGTCCGATCGTTTCAAGCTCTTTTGCACAATTTTTCAGCACTGATTGTACGATATGACCCACAAACTGCTCCTGTACGCGCAAAGATTCCTCATGATCCACAAAAGCCATCTCCGGCTCGATCATCCAGAACTCAATCAGGTGACGACGTGTTTTGGACTTTTCCGCACGGAAAGTTGGACCAAACGAGTATACTTTGCCAAGCGCCATTGCTGCCGCTTCCATATACAACTGTCCGCTTTGTGTCAGATAAGCATCCTCATCAAAATATTTGATATGGAACAGCTCTGTTGTGCCTTCTGCGGAAGAAGGAGTCAAAATCGGCGGGTCCACCTTTGTGAAGCCATTGCCGTTAAAAAATTCCTGTACCGCACGGATAATTTCCGCCCGTACGATCAGAACCGCGCGTTGCTTGGCGGAACGCAACCACAGGTGACGGTGATCCATCAGGAAATCTACACCGTGTTCTTTAGGCGTGATCGGGTAGTTTTCTGTCAAATGAATGATTTCAATGCCCGTTACTGTCAATTCAAAACCGGATTGGCTACGCGGTTCTTCGCGCACAACTCCGGTAACATACAAAGAGCTTTCTTGGGTCAAGGATTTGGCATCATTCCAAATGTCCTCGGACACCTCGCTTTTCACGATAACCCCTTGAATATATCCAGTACCATCGCGCAGTTGCAGGAACTGGATTTTACCGCTAGATCGTTTATTATTTACCCAAGCGCCGATTGTAACCGTTTCCCCTACATGGCGGCCCACTAGGGCAATCGTACTTTTATTCGTCATGACAGTCTCTCCTCTTAACCGAAAATCAAACAGCCCTTCCTCCTGGGTCAGGCTGTTTGCTCTCGCTGTTTGATGCATACGGAACCTATTTAAGTGATAGCCCGTATGCATCAAGTTTAAACTTCGGGTCGAACTACTGAACCAGACGGAACGTGTCGCGGGCAATAACCAGCTCTTCGTTCGTCGGAACGATCAATACATCAACCTTCGAATTTGCTGTTGTAATCCGGCGAGGCTCGCCAGAACGAATAGCGTTCAACGATTCATCCAGCTCGATACCGAGGAATGTCAGTTGCTCCAAGACTCTCTGACGCAGAACGACGGAGTTTTCGCCTACACCTGCCGTGAATACGATCACGTCTACCCCGTTCATTGCTGCGACATACGAACCAATGTATTTGCGCAGACGGTATTCATACATTTCAAATGCCAATGTAGAATTAGCTTCGCCTTTCTCCATACCTTCCGTGATTTCACGCATATCACTGCTGATACCGGAAATAGCCAAAAGTCCACTGTGCTTGTTCAGCATGGAGCTGACTTCATTGACCGTCAATTCTTCTTTGTTCATCACATAAGGCACGATTGCCGGGTCCAAATCACCACTACGTGTCCCCATCATAAGTCCTTCCAGTGGAGTCATACCCATGGAAGTATCTACGGACAAACCGCCTTGAACCGCTGTTACACTACCGCCGTTACCGATGTGACAAGTGATGATTTTCAACTCTTCCAAAGGACGACCAACGAATTTGGCAGCTTCCTTGCTTACATAATCATGGGAAGTACCGTGTGCGCCGTAGCGACGAACCTTGTACTTATTGTACAACACTCTTGGAATGGCGTACATATAAGCTTTTTCAGGCATCGTTTGATGGAATGAGGTATCAAATACAACAACCTGCGGTACATCAGGCATATTCAATTCAGCCGCTTTAATACCCATCATGGAGGCCGGGTTATGCAATGGCGCAAGGTCGAACAAGCGGCGGATTTCACTCCTCGCTTCAGGCGTTACAACCGCTGACTGCTTGAAGATTTCGCCTCCATGAACAACACGGTGTCCCACAGCCTGAATTTCGCCAGTGCTGGAGATTACACCATGTTCCGCATCTGTGAGTGCATTCAGCACTTTACGGATCGCTGTAGTATGCTCCAGAATTTCGCTAACCTCAGTGTATTCCTCTTTGTTGGCTGGCTTATGCGTCAGAATGGATGAATCCATACCGATGCGCTCTACCAATCCTTTTGCCAGAACGGACTCGTCCGTCATATCATACAGCTGGTATTTCAGGGAAGAACTCCCTGCATTAATTACGAGAATTTTCATACCCGGTCACCATCCTTGTCGTACTTAAAGAAGCCTTCGCCCGATTTTACGCCCAGATTACCTGCACGCACCATTTTCTTCAGGACGATGGACGGACGATATTTCAATTCGCCGAATTCACGGAACATGCGCTCCAGAGCAGCCAAAACAGAATCAAGACCAAAGCGGTCAGCCATTTCCAAAGGACCGTTTTGGAAGCTGTAGCCGATTCGCATAGCATCATCAATATCTTCAGCGGAAGCAACGCCCTCTTGAAGTACATGAGCCGCTTCGTTAATCAGCAGACAGATGATCCGGCTTGTTACGAATCCAGGAGATTCATAAATCATTACTCCTTTTTTCTCCACTATTTCTTCCACGAACATTTTAGTGTTTTCAAATGTATCGTCCGAAGTTTTCAAACCACGAATAATTTCCACAAGATCAATACGGGATACCGGATAAATAAAGTGCATACCAATAACACGCTCAGGATACTTGGTCGAGCTGGCAAGCTCGGTCAGGCTCAGCGTGGATGTATTACTTGCAAGAATAATGTTGCTTGGACACACATTGTCCAGTTCTTGGAAAACAGCTTTCTTCTCGTCCAGATTTTCTGTAATGGTCTCAATGACCATATCACAGCTGCCGAGCTCAGCCAAATGGGAAACTTTCTGGATGCGGGATAAAATCAATTTTTTCTCCGTTTGTGTGATCGCCCATTTTTCCAATTGTTTGTCCAGACTCGTTTCAATCATATTATAGGCGTAGTCTAGTTTCTCTGGTGTCTGCTCTACCAGCAGCACATCAATTCCTTTGGACGCGAGCATTTCAGAAATACCCTGCCCCATGGTGCCGCCGCCGATGACGCCGATTTTTTTAAATTGCATGGTTCTTTACTCCACCTTTCCTGGTCACTCTCATATTGTATCCTTCTTTGTCGAAAAATACATGTTTATGTCCCAATAGATAATAATATCTTAGCACGGACTAAAAGTAAAAAAAAATAACCAGCATAAAAAATTATGCTGGTAATAAAGCATTTTCACTAAATTGACATCTAAATTGATCCCCGGACAGGGTTTCTTCCTTCATGAGGATGTCAAGAGAGTTGTCGAACACTGGACGATGCTTTTCGAGCAACTCCAAAGTACGGTTATGCAGGTCGTCCATAATCTCACCATTTTCACGCATGAGCTCTTCTTTTGTTACCATTTCCATGTTCATAATGCCGAGTGAAGTCAAACCGGAAGTCATCATCGTATGAACAATGTTCAGCGCCTGCTCAAAATCGTTGCTGGAGCCAGTGCTGCGACCGCCATAGTACATTTCTTCCGCCGTAGCCCCTGCGAGGGAGATCATGATCTGCTCCTCCAAGAACTGCTTGGTATACAAATAATGCTCTTGCTGTGGATTGTGCCGCACATAGCCGAGCGCTTTCCCACGCGGGCTGAGCGCTACCTGGCTGACACTGCCCGGACGAACGATTTCAGCCATAATAGCATGTCCCAGTTCATGAATCGCTACACGTTTTTTCTCTTCCAGCGTTGATTCACGATCCGTTTTCTCACCCATCATCACCTTGTCAATCGCCATCGACAGATGCTTTTGCGCAATCATTTCCTGTTCCTGTCTCATCGCATAGATTGCCGCTTCGTTCATGACACTTTCCAGCTGTGCACCGGAAAACCCGTAGGATTCCTCAGCAATTTTGTCCAGATTCGCATCTTCCTGAATCGGTTTGTTTTTAGCATGGATTTTAAGAATATGAAGACGGCCCTTCTTGTCAGGCAAGTCCACTTGAATATGACGGTCAAAACGCCCTGGACGCGTTAAGGCGCTGTCCAGCATTTCTTTACGGTTTGTTGCCGCAATGATCAAAATGCGCGGAGTATCTGCCGAATAAATGCCATCCATTTCTGTCAGCAACTGATTCAAAGTCTGATCATATTCACGTTGCTGTCCACCCTCACGCTTGCCGCCAATCACGTCGATCTCGTCAATAAAAACAATCGCATTTTCCTTCTTTTCCTTGGCTGCACGAGTACGGGCCTCCCGAAACAACTCACGGACACGACCTGCACCAACACCCACGTACATTTCAACAAATTCACTACCTGAGGCGGCAACAAATACAGAATTGGTATAGTGTGCCGCTGCCTTCGCCATCAGCGTTTTTCCTGTTCCCGGAGGGCCTGTAAGCAAAACGCCTTTTAATGGACGGATACCAAACTTGGAAATTTCATCATGCCGATTCAAAAAATCCAACGCTTCGCGCAGCTCCTGCTTCGCGCTTTCTTGCCCGCCGATTTCCTCAAAAGTCAGTTTGTCCGGGCCATTCTTTTTACGTTTACGTTCTTGCCCAGCTCCTACAGCCAAGCCTCCACGTGCATGCATGAGCATTAACAAGCCGCTAAGCATCAAACCTGCGATAAGAAAAGGGATAATATTCACCCCGATAAAAATGAGAAATATAATGGTCACCGGCACAATGCCGATTAGTGCTTCCTTGATCCATCTAGGCATTAGGCCATACCCCCATTTGCTGAGATTGACGTGGCAAAACGATAAACTTGGTCGCTTTACCTTCACTGAGTCGGATATAGACGTTGTTTGAATCCATATCGGTATCGGCCTCGATACCTGTTTTTTTCTTTTTCATCTGCTCGACGGTAGATGAAATTTGGGTGTATTTTTTATTTTCCATCGCTTCCGCTACCGGAAACATGGCCTCAGACCACCACTGGTTCAACGCTGGATTGGAATGATCTGCAATGTCCAGCTTAATGGTACGGCTACCGATGATAGACTGTCCTTTTTGCTTAACTACATCGACCAATCCGGCGACATCTGCCTGCGGTTTGAGATCCAGATTCAAAACAACCTGATCCGATTTAATATCTATTTGAGCGCTTGTCACGCCGGGATATTGAGAAACCATTTTTTCCAGAGGACTTTGCATTGTAACCTGACGGTAAATGAACCATCCTCCAAACAACAGCGATGCTGCCAGAACCGCCGCAACAACAATAGGAACTGCACGCAATTTCAAATAACATCCTCCTCTCAAAATGTAAAACACAGAAGAAACGGGACGAATGCCAACACATAAACCAGACTGCATGATCTACAGTGATCAGCAAGTCTTTGTCTATCATTTTTGTCTATCACTTATAAATTATAGTATATCATAACGTATATCTAATATCGAAGGCAATGTGTGGGTGAGTTGTGAATGGGCAAAATCTTTGGTTATGGTGGTGGGGTGGCGCTGCGTGGAGGATTTGATCTTACGATCGCTGTTGCCGCCGGATTTTTTTCGATTAGATTCCTATGGGGAAAATCCGACGGCAAAGGCAAAGGCGAACGCTATCGCTTCTCCAGATTCTAATCCTCCACTCCGCTACTGCACAGCCATCAAGATGAATTTGCCTTAGGAGGGAAGTTGGGTTGGTAAAGATGCTTAGCTGGCTTTCAGCCAAGCTTCGCGGAGTGGTAGTGAAAAAAAGACGTAAATACGAAAATTTATCGTATTTACGTCTTTTTTTGTTTGCTATTTTGTTTGCTATTACTTTTTTATGCGTAAACATACTGCAATGCTAACTTTACACTGTGTATAAAGAGGATTGATTATTGCCTTATAGCATAATCTTTTAAAGGAACATCATCCCGCCGTCGATCAAAGGGGATTGTCCTGTCATGTAATCGGAATCGGGGCCTGCCAGGAAGGATACGAAGGCAGATACGTCTTCTGGTGTAGAAAGACGGCCAAGGGCAATTTTACTGCCGAATTCTTTGGTTGCATCGCCCGTAGCTTCGCCTTTGGATGCCGTAATTTCTTTATCGATGCCGCTCCACATTGGCGTTTGTACAATGCCTGGGCAGTAGGCGTTTGCTGTAATACCGTATTGGGCATATTCCTGAGCAGCGGTTTGTGTTAGGGCACGAACCGCAAATTTGGTCGCGGAGTAAATACCGAGATTGGCATTACCAACATGGCCTGCCTGAGAAGAGGCATTGATAATTTTACCACCATGACCCAGTTCCTTGAACTTGGCGGCTGCCGCCTGAATGCCCCAAAGTACACTGGTCACATTGATGTGGAACAGCTTGTCAAAATCAGCCAGCGTGACATCCTGCAACAGCTTGGCGGGAGCAATCCCCGCGTTATTTACAATGACATCAAAGCCACCGAGCTTTTCAGATGCTTCCTTTACAGCCGCAAAAACCTGATCCCTGTTGGAAACATCGACTTTAAGCGCAAGTGAGCGCCCTCCTGCCTTTGTAATCTCACCAGCAACACTTTGGGCCGTTTCTTCATTCAAATCTACGACTGCCACTGCGAAGCCATCTTGACTGAGGCGTAAAGCAATAGCCCGTCCAATCCCTTGACCTCCACCCGTTACTAATGCAACTTTCCCATCCACTTTTCCCATGTTCATGAATCTCCTTTTTGTACAAGTAGTCATGATAACATAGCCACAAAATTATAGGTTACGTTAGTCTGCACCTATAATTAAACCATTTTAAGGAAAAAATTATTATGATCTATGTAATAGACTTCATATTTAACCTGTTTAAGGGAACTATAAATGATACTATAATAAACACTTACCAAACAAAAAAACTAAAAAGACGTAAATACGAAAAAATCGCGTTTACGTCTTTTTAGTCTTTAATCATTCCAAACTAGATTCCCATCAAATATAATCCAAAAAATCCGGCGGCAACAGCGATCGTAAGATCAAATGGACCACGCAGCGCTCTCACACTAGCTCAGTTATTGGGCAAAGTATACTTTATTCCCACCGATCCCCCGTCCGAGAAGCGATAAAAGGTATAGTAATGATGACTGCCGTCATCGTAAAACAGCTGCCACACATATTGACCGTTAAACACACTCGGCTGAAGACTCACAATATCTGCACCCGGAAGCTGCTGCTGGATCATCGCCGTCATTTTTTGCTCGTCGACTCCGTTTTTCAGTAGCTCGGTATGAACACCACTATTATCTGCGACAGGTACATTCGGTTGACCCTCCACTTTTTGAAAAGGGACCCACACCATAATATTTTCGTTCTGAGCATTTTTCCCTTGAACCACCCAATATACCTGATTCCACACCGACTTCCACGTCTGCGTCGTGCTGACCAGACCACCCGATTGCTTTGCCTTTACGATAGCGGCATTTCTCTCAGTCACCTGGTCTTGAGTAACGTAGGAATAATACCAGAAAATGCTGACCAGGATCAGTATGACGGCCAAAATGGCGACCGCTATCCATTTTTTCTTATTTTTCAAACCTGTGCTTCCTCTCTAAGGGGATGTGACACCTGAATTAGCGCGACAGCAGCCCTTCAAAGGCGGCTTGTGCCTCATGCTTGATACGTTCCTCATCCATAGTCAAGCACTCACCGTTTTTCACAACCTGACGACCGTCTACCCATACATGAGCCACGTCTTTGGCGCTTGCAGAGTATACGGCATGGGAAATGAGATCCGTACGCGGCAGGAAATGCGCCTGATTCAGATCGAGCGCGATAAAGTCTGCCTTGTTGCCTGCTGCCAGCGCTCCTACCTCTTTCAACCCAATCGATTTCGCTCCGTACTCCGTTGCCAGACGCAACGCCTCACCCGCAGGAACTGCGGTTGGGTCGCCAGATACTCCTTTGTGAATGAGCGCTGCCAGACGCATTTCTTCAAACATATCCAGGTTATTGTTACTGGCGGGACCGTCTGTTCCGAGAGAGACAGTAACGCCTGCACGCAGCAGGTCAGTGACTCTTGCTACACCACTTGCGAGCTTCAAGTTGCTGCCTGGATTATGCGAAACTGCTACACCACGTTCAGCCAGCAAAGCTATTTCTTCGTCATTCAAATGAACGCCATGGGCAACAAGCGAAGGACGGGAGAAAAAGCCCAGCTTATCCAAATGTGCAACCGGACGCAAGCCGTAGTCGCGTACGTTTTGTTCTACTTCGGCAATGGTTTCGGACATATGCGTATGCAACGGTAAGTCCAGATCATGCGCCGCCTGTACGAATTTTTCGATAAACGCAGGCGGGCACGTATACGGCGCATGCGGAGACATCATGGTCGTAATTCGACCGTCTGCTTTTCCATGCCAATTACGCGCAAAAGTCACAGCCTCAGCCAGCTTGATCCGCTGCTCTTCCTCTGAACATAGTCCAATCGCTCCACGCATCAGACTGGCACGGATGCCGGACTCTTCAGCTACACGAGCTACCTCGTCCATATGATCGTACATGTCCAGGAAAGTCGTTGTACCGCCTTTCAGCATTTCCAGCACAGACAAGGACGTACCCCAGTACACATCCGTAGACGTAAACTTGGCTTCCATCGGCCACATTTTTTCCTGAAGCCATACTTGGAGAGCCAGATCGTCCCCATACCCACGTAGCAGAGACATCGCCGCATGACCATGTGTATTAATCAGGCCAGGTAAAAACAGTAATCCGTTACCGTCAATCGCGTCCGTCTCTTCCTCACCCGCTGGCAAAGTCTCCCCAATATAGGTGATGCGGCTGTTCTCCACGATCATATAGCCGTGGATTACCCCGGCTTCCGCTCTGTTCACGGCAAAGGAGCCGTTTTTAATCATCCATTTATTCGTTGTCATGTTGCGTATCTTCCTTTCCGTCCTCCAAATAATAAGCGAGGCTTAACAAATCCGTTGTAAAATCGGTGGCATGTACCCGAATGTTTGCCGGTGTCTTGAGAGTAGTGGGTGCAAAGTTCAAAATCGCTCCAATCCCACTTTCAATGAGCCTGTCAGCCACGTGTTGTGCTTCAAAATCCGGTACGGTAATAATCCCGATCCGAATGTTTTGTTCCTTCACGGTCGCTTCCAGTTCATCCATCGGCTGTACGACCAGCGTATTGATCCTGGTTCCGACTTTATCTGGAACAGCATCAAATACCGCTACAATTTTCATATTGTCTTTTAAATAAGCATTATAATTCGAAAGGGCTTGCCCCAGATTACCTGCTCCGACCAATACCACGTTAATTTTCTGGTCGATTTTCAGGATATGGCGTATTTTCTCGATAAGATAAGTAACATCATAGCCGATACCCTTACGGCCAAAATCTCCAAAATACGCGAGATCCTTACGAATTTGAGCCGGATTCAGATCCAGTCTTTGTCCCAGCTCCTGGGAAGAGACCGTAGCCACTTCCCGTTTGTGCAGTGCATTCAGATAACGTAAATATACGGGTAACCTCCGTACGACAGCCTCTGAAATTTTATCCGATTTCATACTTGCTCCCCCTAATTGTAACGGACATGTTTAGATGTCCGTCCGTTATGCCCCTGTCTCCGGGGCGGATTGGAGCCATTCGGCGATGCGGGGCACCATTTGCTCCGTCGGCATATGCTCCATTTTTGGTCCCGGTAACGAGTACAAAAAGTGCTTTCCGTAATAGGATTCGATCACACGCGTATCGTAAACGATAACGACCCCGTGGTCGCTCGCCGTACGTACCAAACGTCCAAATCCCTGTTTGAAGCGAATGACAGCCTGTGGAACAGACAGCTTCATAAAAGGATTTTTCTTCTGCTGCTGGAGCAGCTCGCTTTTCGCCTCCAGCAGCGGGTGATTTGGCGGTTGGAACGGCAAACGCACGATGGCCAGACACGTCAGCGCCTTGCCCGGGATATCGACGCCTTCCCAAAAGCTGCTGGTTCCCAGCAACACAGAAGCTTTGGCTTCCTGAAAACGTCGGGTCAGCTTGCTGCGGCTCCCACTGTCCACGCCCTGCCCCAGCACGGTGATGTCGCTGGAAGACAACGCCTCCTTAAGCGGCTCATACACCTGCCGGAGCATGCGGTAGGAGGTAAAGAGAACGAGCATTCTCCCCCGCGTCGCTTGAGCAGTCGCGCCTAGCGAGCTGACGAGCATATCTACAAAATGCTCGTCTCCTACACTGCCCTTCACGCTCGGAAAATCCCTTGGAATGACTAACAGCACCTGATCCCTGTAGTTGAAGGGTGACGGAAGCTGCGTAGTCATTAGCCGCCCTTGATCTGCGGCCTCCTGCAAGCCGAGCTGATCGGTCATGTACTGAAACGACTTATCCACCGACAAGGTAGCAGACGTCAGAATAATGCTTCTTTTTTTATCAAAAAACATTTCTTTCAGCTGGCGGCTCACATCGACGGGCACCGCATAAAATTGCAGCGACTTGCTGCGGAATTGCCCGCTCGCTTCGAGCCAGTATACGGTCGTCTCATCATCCAGCCGCATGAAAAAGCGTAAGCTTTCCCTAATACCTGCCAAATCCTTGAGCAGCCCCGTAATATCCGTAATGAGGCTGTCAGCCGCATAATCGTCATGCTCTTCCTTCACGTCGAGCATCAGCTTGTCGCCCTTGCGCAAAATTTCGCTCATCGTTACATAAAGCTGATTTTCCAGCGCAGCCGCCTGATCCCACTTGGCAGGCTTGGCCGACGGCTTGAGACGGGAAGAAAACTGCCCTGTTTCGCCCGGTGTCGCATCACTTCGCTCCGGCAGCATGCCAAACAGCTTGTCGCTCAGCAAATCCCAAGTCTCCTTGACTTCCAGCACGAGCGGATACAGCTGGTCGATGGTAGAGGCCCATTCCGTCGATTTCTCATGCCCCGACTTTGCCAACTGCTGACGCAGCGAAGGCAATTGGCCGTTCTTACTGTCCTTGAACAACCGGGTCAGCGTATGCACGAGTGTGAAATATTTCATATGCATTCCCAGGTGCTTACCAGCGACTTCCTCCAAATGATGCGCTTCATCAATCACCAGATGCTCATAGCTTGGCAACAGCTGATGACTTGCTTTTACGTCCGTGAACAGTTTGGAATGATTCGTAACGACTACATCGGCTATTCCCGCCTCATGGCGCGCACGATGATAAAAGCATTTGCGGAACCATGGACATGAACGACCAAGACAGGACTCGGAATCACTGGCCACCGTTTCCCAAAAATCTCCGCCACGATTGCTCAGATTCAGTTCTTCATCATCGCCGGTTTCCGTCAACGTCAGCCAGACGATCATCTGGGCCGCTGTAATTAAATCTTCCTTCGGCGTTGCGAAGTCTCTTCTGTTTATTTTATGTTCAAACTTACGCAGACACAAATAATGTCCCCGGCCCTTAAAAATGGCAGCCCGGAACGGGAACGGGATCACCTTGGTTAGCATCGGAATATCACGCTCGCGTAATTGCTCCTGCAGGTTGATCGTATGCGTACTTACCATGACTCGCTGTCCATTTTTCACACTGTGATACAGCGAAGGGAGCAAATAACCGAGTGACTTGCCTGTCCCCGTACCCGCCTCGATCAACAGGTGCTTGTCTTCACTCAGCGCCTGATTCACACCCTCAATCATTTGCGTCTGCGCTTCGCGCTCCTCATATTGGCTCAAAGATGAACGTAAATTGTCTCGCACATCATCCATGTATTCCTCAAAGGAAACACCTGCCAGCGGATTGGGGTCGTCCTCTCTGCGAGGGGCATTTAGCTCCGTCCAATCCTCCACCTTCAGTGCAAGCTGACGAAAAAACTGATGACCCTCCAAATCCTGAATAGGATCATGCTCTTTGTCTTCACGCACCCCGTCCAAAAACCATCCGAGGTCACTGTCTTCCTCTGCGAACAAATCACTGAGCCGCTGTATCGTAATCAAAGGCAGCGCGTGAAGCTCATCCAGACATTTTAAAAACACCTCAGCCGTAGCCAACGCGTCGCTGTCCGCTTGATGGGGTCGGTCATGCGCCAGCCCGAACTCAGAAGAAACAAAACCCAGCTGATAGGAAGATAGCGATGGAAACATGATTTTCAGAAAATCCATCGTATCCAAAATCCTGCCGGTAAACGGCAAGTATCCGCACCGATCCAAAGCGTTTTGCAAAAAATTAAAATCAAACGCCACATTATGACCGACCAGCACGACATCGTCCAGCATAGGCACAAGCTCCATCATCATCTCTTCGAGTGCAGGAGCATCCTTGACGTCATCGTCTGTAATCCCGGTCAACCCGGTAATAAAAGGCGGAATGGATCTGCCAGGGTTCACATAAGAACCGTAAACACGGGAAATGCTGTTATCATGATCTATAATTGCAAGTCCGACTTGAATGATGTCATCCGCGGACTGGGTGCCTGTCGTTTCAAAATCCAATACCGCAAATTTCATTCGGGCTTAATCCTTTCTTTTGACACATACAAAAATAATAACTCTGTATAACAGCATATCAGAAGATCGCCTGTTTGGAAATTAAGACAGCCAAAAAAGACGATGCACGCGCCGCCTGGGGAGGTGGGCATGCATCGTCTCGCTCGGTGTCTGACAACTACAGCCAGGTCATCATGGAGCTGTCGTACCGAAGCATTCCGGCACCGGACAAACAGGCTTCCATATTGTGCAGCGGCTCGGGCAACGCAGGATCAAACTGATGCGCGAGAGCAAAACATTTTTGCGCCTCCTCTACATCAGCCTGCTTCGCCATAAGACAGCCCAGCGCATTATAGATGACCGCTTTTAGTCCGGGCTGGTCTGTCAGGTGCAGCAACTTCTGAAAATGGCTCACAGCTTCCGCTGTATCCTCCAGTTGAAAATACGCCATCCCCATATACATACGGCTCTGCCAGCTGTTCGGAAAATGCTGTAGCACCTGTTCAAACTGGCGGATGGCCTCAGGATACATAAGAAGTCGGTAATACCCTTGACCCCGAGTAAAAGCTGGCAGCTCCTTTTCAGGCAGTGCCTTTTCAGATGGTTCCGTGTCAGACATATCGGACTCCGCGGAAAAACCAGCAGCACGCAGGCGAACCATTTTTTCCTCAAAGGCCAGCCATTCATCCATAATTCCGTCACTCATTCTCCGCAGCAAACTCCAGTGCTGTAGCAACTCCTGCCTGCGGGAGCCCTGGGCTGATGGGTAATGCTTCACGATATCATCTAACATGCTGTTCATTTCTGCGAATACATGCTGGAACATGTGCATCCCGCCCTTACGAAAGATGGATTAATACACTCACATTTTTCGCTTAAAGGACGGGTTTCATCCACACTCCCATTCATTACATGATCGTGGCGTGTACTTCCTTATTCGCCGTTTGGGCCGGTTTATTATGTTCATCGACGAATACAACGGTCGGTTTGTATGTTTTGGCCTCTTCATTCGACATGGAAGCGTAGGAAATAATAATGACCGTATCACCAGGCTGCACCAAACGCGCTGCTGCACCGTTGAGACAAATCACGCCGCTGCCACGTGGTCCGGGAATAACGTAAGTCTCCAGCCGGGCACCGTTGTTATTGTTCACAATTTGTACCTTTTCATTCTCCAGCAGATCGGAAGTCTCCATCAGATCCTCATCAATGGTAATACTGCCCACATAGTTGAGGTTGGCTTCGGTAACCGTCGCCCGGTGAATTTTGGATTTCATCATCGTTCTAAACATGGGAAAGCACCCCCGCCTTCTGTATTCTCATATTATCAATCAGTCGAGTGTTCCCAAACTTTACAGCCAGCGCTACAATGATGTCTTCTTCAACATCACTTAGTCGCTGCTCGGGAAGAAGGGGCTCCAGACTTGGAAAGGTTAAGATTTCAATGTAGTCAATGTCAGCCAATGGTGAGGAAGTAATCGTAGTCTCCACCATTTGGTATAACTGACGGATCGTAAACGTGTTCTGCACATCATCTTCGCTCACTTCACGCACCTTGCGCAGTGACTGTGACAGCACCAACGCCTGCTCCCGCTGTTCCGCGCTCAAATACACATTACGCGAGCTGAGGGCCAAACCGTCGGCCTCTCTGACGATAGGACAAGAGACGATGGTGACATTCATATTGAGGTCGGTCACCATCTGCTGGAGCACCGCTACCTGCTGCGCGTCCTTCATGCCGAAGAAAGCCAGATCAGGCCCTACCATATTAAAAAGCTTGGCAACTACGGTAGTCACACCATCAAAATGCCCTGGACGGGAAGCACCACATAACCGATTCGTCAAAGCGGATACGCGTATTTTCGTACGGGTTGGCTGTGGATACATTTCTGCTACAGTTGGCAAAAATACGATATCCACGCCTTCGTGCCGCGCCACCTCCAAATCACGCGCTTCATCGCGGGGGTAGCTGTCGAGATCTTCGTTAGGCCCGAACTGAATCGGGTTTACAAAAATGCTGAGTACCACCGTATCTGCCATTTCACGCGCCTTGTGCATCAAGCTCGCATGGCCTTCATGCAAATACCCCATCGTTGGCACAAAGCCGACTATATGTTGTCGTATAGCAGCGGAACCGTGTTCCGCTTTTGCTCCGTCTGCGCCGAGCTGCCGGCGTTCAGCAATGGCCTGCCGCAGCTGAGCCACTTCTCTTACGATAATCATGACCGGGATTCCACCCTTTCCTTAGCTTGTTACTCTTGTTCCTGCACTTGCGCCTTTGCCTGACCTTTCTTGTGTCCGTAGAGAGCCTCTACAACACTGTCGTCGGCGCTGAACACATGCTCTTCAGCCGGGAAGGCCCGCCCCTTCACATCGCTCACATACTGCTCAATGCTACTACGGATCAAGCCGCCGACATCGGCATAGGTTTTGACAAAACGTTTGCTGTAATAAGGCGATGCATATTGAATCAGATCGTGATAAACAAGCACCTGACCGTCACATCCACGCCCTGCGCCAATTCCGATGGTCGGAATGGACAGTTCTTTGGAAATTGCCGCTGCCACTTCCTCGGTCACCAGCTCCAGCACGATGCCAAAGGCCCCCGCCTGCTCCAGCGCCTTGGCGTCTGCCATCAGCCGCCGTGCGTCCGCTTCGTCCTTGCCTTGAATGCGGTAGCCGCCAAGCTGATTGACCGACTGCGGTGTAAGGCCGATATGACCCAGCACGGGTACACCTGCCTGAACAGTCGCTTTTACGACGTCGGCAATTTCTGCGCCGCCCTCCAATTTGACAGCATGCGCATGTCCTTCCTGCATCAGACGGCGGATGCCCTTAAGGCTTTCCGATACACTGCCGTGATATGTCATAAACGGCATGTCCGCTACAATAAACGTATGCTCCGCGCCTCTAGCTACCGCTCGAGAATGATACACGATATCATCCAAGGTTACAGGAATGGTCGAATCATAGCCAAGAACGACGTTGCCCAGCGAGTCGCCCACGAGAATCATGTCAATTCCCGCCTCCTCGGCTATTTTAGCCGATGGATAATCATAGGCGGTCAGCATACTGAGCGGAATGCCCTCCTGCTTCATTTTTTTCATTTTCACAATGTTCAGTGCGTGCTTTCCTGCCATGGTAAATGGCTCCCTTCCATCTTTTTTTGGCACAAAAAATAACCTTTTATGAACGCCTTTACATCTGCGTCATCAAAAGGTCCGAACAGCCAAAAAAGACACTCATTTTGAGATCGTCCCTTCTGTCTCGGTCCTGTTCGGCTCAGAGCAGAATCCAACGTAACCTTCAAATGAAGTTATGATGGTCTAACTTGCTTGCAGTGGTGGAGCATGTGCCCCGGAGTGCAGCTCGGACCGTCCGATGCCGCCTCCTGCACAGTATAACAAAAAACATCAGCTTTTTCACGTGAAGTTTTGCATAGAAAAAAGAACGATTGCGGGTGCTATTCTCAGGTAAGGCTACACCTGCAATTGTACATCACCGGAAACGACCTGTAATCGCTCTCCCTGCTCCGTTTCAACCACCAGCGCACCGGAAGGGTCCAAGCCAACGGCTGTACCTTCTACCGCTTTCCCTTGTCCCGTATGTGCCCGCACGAAGCGGTTCATCGTTACGGATAGCGCCTCCCACAGCATCGCGATAGGCTGAAAACCCTGATCCGCATATAACGCACATAGCTGCTCCATCTCTTCCAGCATGGCGGCAATCAGTGCAGTACGATCGATTTCGCGACCAGCCTCTATTTTCAGGGATGTCCCCAACCGTGACAGTTCTTCCGGGTAATCTTCTGTATTTAAATTAACATCAACGCCGATACCGGCAATACAGTATCGGACCCGCTGATCCTCAATTGCAGATTCCAGCAGAATACCGCACACTTTGCGACCATGAACAAGCAGATCATTCGGCCACTTGATGCCAGCTTCCACACCCGTCAACCGGCGTATGGCCCTGCATACCGCTACGCCTGTAAGCAGCGTCAACTGTGGAGTAAAGGCCAGAGGCTGGTTCGGACGTAACACAATGCTTATCCAGATGCCTTTGCCACGAGGTGAGAACCACTTTCGGCCCAAACGTCCCCGGCCTGCCGTCTGTTCCTCCGCCAGCACTACTGTCCCCTGCGGCGCACCCTCTTCTGCCAGACGCATAGCATCCTGCTGGGTAGAGACCGTCGAGTCCAGCACAACTATACGTTGTCCAAACGATTGGGTATTTAGCATATATGCCAGTTTGGAGACTTCCAGCCGATCGGGTCGGGACACAATCCGATAACCCTTACGCGAGGAAGCTTCAATGTTGTAGCCCAGCTCACGCAGCTTGTTGATCTGCTTCCATACGGCTGTACGGCTGACCGAGAGGCGACGGCTGATTTCCTCCCCGGATACGTAATCGGATGAATCTTCCTCCAGTATGCCTAAAAGTCTTTCATGATTATTCACTACTTATCACCCGTTTCGCTTCTTGAAGCAATGCTTCTGTTTCATTTGGAATATCTCCGCAGGCGGCAGCCAGCAAAAGTCGTTCCATCGTCTGACCCAGCCAAGGACCACCCGGTCGATTCATCGCCTGAACCAGTTCATTTCCAGAAATATTTAAATCTTTGATACGAACGACTGCAGCTTGCTTCGTCCACGCTTCTGCCAGTTCAGCCATTCTCACTACATGCTTTTCTGCCCGTGGCGGTAATTCGCGGAACGAAGCAGGCAGTGTCTTGTAAAGCTCAAGCCAGTCTGACGAGGTATCCCGTCCCCATTTAATTAACAGTCGAATCCAGCTACGGCGTAGCGCCTCATCGTTGATTCCTTCACCTTCCACCGAAGTGGAATTGTCGGCTATCGCAACAGTACTGTCCGTTAACTCGCGCTCCCATTCCAACAGATGCACCAACCGTAAGCGTACTGCGTTGGAGAAAGTCCATGCTCTTAACAGCTCGTCCGCTGCCTCTGAGGTAAGCCTGCAAGACAGCAACAGCAAACCCCACCGCAGTTCTTCGGGCAGTTGTACCATTCCACTGAGCGCCTGTGCTTCACATTGTTCCCAGGGAACCGGAACCTTCGTACACGAGAGCAAGCCGCTTCGACCCAGCATTTCCAGCCCACGCAAAGGGTCCGGTCCTGCCAGCATCTTTTCCAGCTCAACCCGCACACGTTCCATCGCAATATAACGAAGTCCCTCTTTACGACGGATCATGCCTTTCCATGTGTTATAGGCTATACGGAACCGGAATACGGAGGCAAAACGAATGCAACGTAGCATTCGCAGCCCATCCTCCTCAAATCGTTCCTCCGCCCGTCCCACACAACGAACAATAGCGGTACGCAAATCGGCTTCCCCTCCGAACGGGTCCACCCTTTTCCCATGCTCATCCATGGCAATCGCGTTCATCGTGAAATCCCGCCGCATCAGGTCTTCTCGGATATCCTTCACGAAAGCGACTTCTGTGGGACGGCGATGGTCAGCATAACCGCTTTCTGTCCGAAAAGTAGTCACCTCGAACGGATGCCCACCCTGCATCACTGTAACCGTCCCATGCTGAATCCCAGTCGGAATTACATGGGGGAACAGTGCTATGACCTGTTCAGGTTCAGCCGATGTGGTCATATCCATATCATGAATAGTACGGCCTAATAGTTCATCCCGCACACAACCGCCGACCCAGTAAGCCTCGTAGCCGGCTGTGGTTAGTGTATGTATGACTTCCTTGCCATGAAGAGCCATATCCGGGTCAGCATATTGCCAAGTGTTTATTTTCACAGGGTTTCCCCCTTTGCTTATAAAGTTTTCAAAAGGCTTATTATACAAATGAATTATCATAAAAAACGGACGCGAGTCCGCCTCCTTAAACGCTGATCGGTTTAAGATCCGGCACCTTGCGTCCCAACACACGGTAATATATTTCTTCATATTGACGGGTAATCAGCGTATCACAGAATACGCTACGAGCCCGCACCAGGCAGGCTTCACGAAAACGCTCTGCCATCGCTTCGTCCGATAACAGCTGCACCGCATATTCCGCCATCCTCTTGGTATTGCCGATTTCAGCAAGATAACCTGTGCTTCCATGAACAACCAGTTCAGGCACGCCTCCTGCCTCGGAACCAATCGTTGGTACTCCACAAGCCATCGCTTCCAGTGCAACCAGTCCAAAGCTTTCTTTTTCCGATGGAAGCAGCAGCACATCCGCCATGGAAATCACTTCAGCGATCTGATCCTGTTTGCCTAAAAAGAACACCTTATCCTGCAAGCCCAAGCTTTCGATTTTGCAGCGGATTTTCGGAAGGTCCGGTCCTTCCCCAACCAACAGCAGCTTTGCAGGTACTTTGCGTTGCACTCTTTCAAATATATCCAGCACGTCTCCCACTCTTTTGACCGGACGGAAGTTTGAAATGTGCATCATAATTTTTTCATTGGGCTGGGCAAAATCTCTCCGCAGCGCAGCTGCATCCCGCGGATAATAAACTCGTTTATCCACAAAATTGTAAGTCAAATCAATAGGACGTGTAATATCCAGCGCATCTATCGTCTCCCGAATCAAATCCTTGGAAACCGCTGTTACCGCGTCACTTTTGTTGATTGCCAGCCGGATTAGATCCTTCAACGATTCATCCTGCGCCAGCACCGTAATGTCCGTGCCGTGAAGCGTGGTTACCACTTTGAGATGGTCGCCCACCATTTCCTTGGCCAAATAAGCGCATACCGCATGTGGTACGGCATAATGAACATGAAGTACATCCAAATTCTTCATTTGTGCGACCTGGGCCATTTTTGTCGCTAGCGACAAATCATAAGGCGGATATCTGAACACGTAATAATCGTTAACTTCAACCTCATGATAAAAAATATTTTTTTGGAATGCCCCGCCTAATCTGAACGGAATGCTATTGGCAATAAAATGTACCTCATGCCCCTTCTCGGCCAGCAACTTACCCAGTTCTGTCGCCACTACGCCGGAGCCACCCAGCGATGGATAACAGGTAATTCCGATTTTCAATTTGTCATTCAAGTTAAGCTCCCCCTTCCGTCCACCGGTGATGACTTTTCACGGATTCTGTTTATCATTTATATGTCAGGATTTTTATAATCCCTTATGTGAATACCTTAACCAGATAAGGCGTTTTGGACGCAAAGCCCTCTGCATACGAAATCAGCTTACGCTGACCCAACAACGAATCCCGGGCTTTTACACGCTCAACATACCCCTGGTTTAATGGCGTGGATACTGTGTCTTTACCCGGTGCAGCCTGAAATTGGGAAGCATAGCTTAGTAATGCCTGCTCCTTGGCTTCAACATGCTCCGTAATGTCCACAATCAGATCCGTTCTGCCGATATCATTAATGAAATAAAAATATAACTGCTCGACCAGTACCGCAGGCTGTTCCGGCATAAATCGACGTAATTTGGCGTTAAACACCGCTTCTTCCACCAGCTTGCTGCACATGACATGATCCGGGTGCCGATCCTCCCAATAGGGAGCAAATACGACTTTCGGCGCATGACGCCGAATTTCCGCAGTCACTGCGGCTACATTCTCAGGTGTCACATACAACCCGCGATCAGGCAGTCCCAGATTCGTCCGCACGGCAAGGCCCAACACTTTTGAAGCGGCCTCGGCCTCGGCCATACGGGTATCTACATCGCCATTGGATGACATTTCTGCACGCGTCAAATCACATACGCCCACCTTTAAACCAGTGGCTGTATGCTTGGCAATCGTGCCTCCCATACCAATTTCAGCATCATCAGCATGTGCTCCAAAAATCAATATGTCCAGCGTCATTTTACATCATCCTGCTGATCAAATGAAGAATCAATGCCCGGTTTATATTTATGTACCAGCTCACGCCAAGCAAAATCGCCCCGGTCCAGCGCCTTGACCAATATTTCAGCAGTAGCGACGTTGGTCGCCAAAGGAATACCCTGCACGTCACACAGACGCAGCAGCGCACTAATATCCGGCTCATGCGGCTGTGCCATTAGCGGATCACGCAGGAATATGATCAGATCCATATCATTTTGCGCGACCATGGCCCCGATTTGCTGGTCACCTCCGAGCGGTCCCGACATGTAACGGTGAATTTGAAGCTTCGTTTGCTCCATAATGCGCAGACCTGTCGTGCCTGTTGAATACAATTGATGCCCTGTAAAAACATGTTCATACGCGATTATAAAGTTAACCATTTCCTCTTTTTTGCGGTCATGCGCTATAAATGCAATCTTAAACATTCGAAATTCCCCCTGCCTCATTCTATAATTCCGTTCGTCAATTCATTCGCGTTATTCTTAATCAATGTAATGCTCAAAACCGTATACAAGTCCAGGCTGCTCCATTACCTTTTGAATGCCGATTTTGACGCCGGGCATGTAGCCTGCCCGTTCGTAGGAGTCCTGACGAATTTTGAGGGATTGTCCAAATCCTCCGAAAATAACTTCCTGCTGAGCGAATACACCGGGAAGACGGACACTGTGGATACGGAACCCCTGGTAGTAGCCGCCGCGTGATCCTTCGAGTGTTTCTTCCTCCTCCGGATTCCCTTGACGCAGCTCCTGACGCTGCTCAGCGATCAGTTCTGCGGTCTTAATTGCCGTTCCCGATGGCGCGTCCAATTTCTGGTCGCCATGATATTCGATAATCTCCAGATGAGGGAAGTATTTAGCAGCCTGAGCAGCAAACCGCATCATCAAAATAACTCCTATTGAAAAGTTAGGCGCAATCAGACCGCCAATTTGCTGTTCCCGGCACTGCTTGTCCAGTTCGTCAATCTGTTCCGGTGTAAATCCCGTTGTCCCGATAACAGGACGAACGCCATGTTTGATAGCAAGCGCCGTATGTGCGTACGCAAAACGAGGACCTGTAAAATCGACCATCACATCCGGGCGACTTTCCAGCAAAGCCTGCTCCATATCCTCCACAATAGCAACACCCGCTTCCGGAAGTCCGACGAGAAGGCCGGCATCACTGCCGGCGTGCGTTCTGTTTACTGCGGCTACCAGCCGAAGTTCTTCATCCTGGAGAACCAATTTGACAACCTCACGGCCCATACGACCGGCTGCTCCAACGACAGCCACTTTTATTTGCTCTGGCATATCTTACAACTCCTTATGCATCAATTCGTGCTAGATCTGTTCATTCATTTGCTGGCATAACTTCTTCATGAGATTGGCAAGCTGTTCATTGTGAGGAAACAAAGCGGCCGCCTCACGAGCAGCCTGCACAGCCAGCTTATATTCATTCATTTCAGCATAAACCAATGCAAGCAACATAAAAGCATCACCGCATAGCGGATCAAGGGCAATCGCCTGCTCCAGCAGCAGGATCGCATCTCTGCGCACCTGTGGCGTAGCTCTGTCGACATCCAGCATCTTTCTGGCTTTCTCCGTCTGCTGTCTGGCCTCCAACGTGTGCAAATGCAGCACATATTCATCTTGCTGCGGGGCCAGGCGAACCGCATCGCCCGCATAACCAAGCGCCTGCTCTATCCGCCCACTGCGGGCATAGGTGACCGAACAGCGGAAATAATGCTCCGCATGATCAGGCTGGGCGGAAATCGCTTTTTCGAACCATTCCACGGCCTGCTCAAAATCGTTCTGTAAAATGCACTGATAAGCTTTCTGGACGTATTCCTCCGCCTTCATGACACTGCACCTCCGGGTAACCGGTTTGGTACAGCATATGTACAAAACGCCTAATCGGTGTCCTTTTTGGTCCAGCGATTCGCGTCACGTGTGTTAAATTTATGCATGACCTTATCATGAGCGTCAGTCAAATTAATACCCAGCGAGTTTGCAAAGCAGACCGTGATGAACAAAATGTCTCCCAGCTCCAACTCAATCGAATTGTCGGCCTCATCCGTTTTTTTCGGTTTCTCGCCAAAGGAATGATTGACTTCTCTGGCCAGCTCCCCGACTTCCTCGGACATCCGGGCTAGCATCGCCAGCGGGCTGAAATATCCTTCTTTGAATTGGGAAATATACTGGTCTACCTCACGTTGAATTTCATCAAGCGATTTTTCCATGAAACACAATCCCCTCTAATGTGCAGGTTTATTCATATGTTATCGTAAAGCACATTTGAAAACAAATATTTTTTAATGTGAATTTACTTACATCTTGCAATCGTCAGTCTTTTAAAGCTACCGTAAAAAGGTATACTAAACATAAGGATCTACGATCTACACCAAAATCAAAATCAATATCAAGTCGTTCATCCCCAATTTGCTACTGCGAGGGATTATATGAAAACATCCAGGTCTATTGAACAGCTTAAAAACATTTTACCCATTGTGCTCGGCACTGCTATTTATGCATTCGGCCTGCTTTATTTCATTATACCCAGCAAGCTGATGGAAGGCGGCATCACAGGTATCACCCTGCTGCTGAACTATGCTTTCTCGATTTCCCCATCCCTCTCCACATTGCTCCTGAACATTCCTCTATTTTTAATCGGATGGAAAATGCTTGGTGGCAAGCAAATTATTTATACCGGAGTGGGTATCGGGGCGCTCACTTTTTTTCTGTGGTTGTTTGAAAAAATGATTCACCTCGGGTGGATGGGCACGTTTCAGACCGAGCACGATTTTATACTTTCTTCATTATATGCCGGGGTTACTCTCGGGGCAGGATTGGGCATCGTATTCCGGTTTGGCGGTACCACCGGCGGGTCGGATATTATCGCTCGTATTTTGAACCGGAAGTTTGGCTGGAGTATGGGAAGAATTTTGCTGGTGATTGATATCGTCATCATCGGCGCATCGCTGCTGTACATACCCAAGGAAAAAATCCTGTATACGCTGGTCGCTGTGTTTATCGCGTCCAAGATTATTGATTTTATACAAGAAGGGGCCTATTCAGCCAGAGCCTTTATGATTATCAGTGACCATACGATGGATATTGCGGATATCATTACACGGGATATGGATCGCGGTGTTACTATTATTCCTGCTATGGGCGCATTTTCCAAGCAGACCAAGCATGTTGCTTACTGTGTCGTGTCCCGTCAGGAAATACGGCGTTTGCATCAAATTGTGAAATCGGTTGATCCACGAGCGTTCATCATCATTCAGGATGTGCATGATGTACACGGGGAGGGCTTCAAAGAGGAATAGCCCGGAAATCCGGGCAAGCGGTCAGGGCATGTATTCATTTTATCAATGACAGGGAAGTCGGTGGCAGCATTTCAGCCTTAACCGGAGAAACCGGATCGATACTTACGGTAACCCACATAAGCCAGGGTCAGCAGGATCGTCAAGCCGATTGCCAGTTCTGCCCGGCGCTCGCTTTCATGCGGGATGAATGGAGCCAGCGCGGTAGCGTCTTTTTCACGTCCAAACAAGGCATTGAATGTCGGGTTCCCCTGCTCTAGTGCCCCTCTAATCGCTGAAGCATCCGCATTTTGCTGATCTCCCAATCCCTTAACGTAAGAAATCCATGAATCCGTTCGAACAACCTCGGTTGTTTTGCCGCTGATCAACGCCGCCGTTCGTATCGTCTCATAATGATCCTCCAGCACTGCTGCTCCGGCGGCGAAACCCTTCATATTTCCTTTAGCAAACTGGCTATTTAAGCCGCTGACATCTTCTTTTAAAATTTTATAATACTGCTGCCATAATGGCTGGCGCGGATGCGCTATCGCATCTGCCGCAAGTCGCAAATTGGCAGCGGCCTTCACCCATTCATCCGGCGATGCTTGCACGGATTGCGTAGCTTGCTGTACCTCAAGGATACTGCCGGACAAAGCATGAATAGCCTCCACAGACAGCGCAGCCTGTACCTGACCCGTGCTGAACCATCGGCTTACCTCCGCTACATCGGCGCGCGCTTTTTCAATATTTCCATCCATTACATCCCGGTACAATATCGCAGCCGCACGATCCAGTTCCTCTATTTCCTTTGCATTACTGGTGGACTTGGGTTGATCCCGCGCTTCCGCAATGCCCGGAGGGAAACAAATGGAAAGCGACAAGACCATAGATAACACAACTCCCGAAACGACACGCAGCACACCACGCAACGCCTGACTCCAAACCATGGGACATCCCTCCTCACCTTACTGTATGGCAAGGTTACAGGGACTAGAACTTGGCTTTAGCGCTCAGCCGTATCTTGGGCAATAGGAAAGGCTATCCGATTGCGCACATACATGGCTAGCCATGAAGCTGCAATACTGAAAAGGGTCAACATATAGGTAAAAGTACGCACTTGTGGTACATCATCCGTTAGCGGCCTCGGAAGATACGGATATATGCCAAATGTATAATCGACCGTATCATTTAACAGTGTCCACAAAGCTGCTACGCACAGAGCCGCCCATTTGCAGGTGAAAAAACGAACGAACAGCAAGGCTTCGACTGCCATTGCCGTATGAGATGCTACCAGCATCCAATCCTGCCATATCATATGCCCTCCCTGCGCGACACCCCAAAAAATAATAGCCGAGGCCCAAATGCCGTATTTTACACTCGTAACCACAGCTAACGCCTCCATCAGCTGGCGAATGACCTTCAAGCCCTTCAGGCGCGGAGGATAAAGCAGAAATAATACAGAAATCGTAAAAAACAGGCTGGCCGTCGGACTATCAGGCACAAATACAATCTGCCATATCGGGTGATAGTTTAGCGTATATTCCAATTGCCCTCCATACCATATGTACCCATACACGGTTCCGACCAGGTTACACCAGAACAGCAGCCACAAAAAAGGCCGGCTCGTCAAGAACGACCGGCTCCACAAATAAGACAACGACACGTCTTCATCCTCCGTTCATACAATAGATGCCCCGTAAAGGCTCCATCTACAAAGACTATATCATATAAAAGCGTATCAAAAAAACCTGGCCGCTGCTACGGTCAGGCTTAATGATTATGGTCTTGTACTGCCAATGGGTCTGTTACCCAAGGTCAGATCTCCTGAAACGGCTCAATTGATCGCTTTCAGTTCATCCGTAAGATGACGAAAAGCTACTTCATCTCCGGAGGCCAGCGCCTCATCAATATCCTTGTAGAGCTTTTCACTCCGGTGTTTACGTAATGCCTCGTCCAAAACCATTTCAGCAGACAGGCCCAACATTACTTCATAAGTAACCTTCATTCTATCCATAGGATGCACCTCCAACATGAGTTTAAGAGATCCTATATTCTTTTCCTTTCGCCACATAGCTGAGTGCCGTCCGTGACATCCGCTGCAAATCTGCGTCTGTCAATTCGCGCACCACTTTGGCAGGAGTACCGAGAGAAAGAGTATAGGGTGGTATTTTGGTATTTTCCGTAACGACCGACCCTGCTCCTATTAAAGCATATTCACCAAGCGCAGCTCCGTTGAGTACAATGGCCCCCATACCAATTAAAGTGCCTTTGCCTACCGTACAGCCATGGATAATCGCAGCATGTCCCACCGAAATATCATCCGCCAGCACCAGGGGCTGGTCTGTGTTCACATGTCCCACGACACCGTCCTGGATGTTGCAGCGTTCACCGATGATGACAGGCGCCATATCCCCGCGTAGTACGGCATTGAACCAAACTGAGGAATCTTGGCCGATCGTTACCTTTCCGACAATTTTTGCTCCTTCTGCCACATAGACAGATGAATGGAGCTGTGGCATGTTTCCGTTATAGTGAATCAGCATTCAACTTCACCCTCTCATTTTGGGTGAAATTCTATCAACATGTATGCTGCTTGTCAATGGAGCCGCATACCCGGGTCATTCCGCCCAATGCGGCACTCCCCTGCCAGCTTCAGCCCCCAGGCGGTCATCTGTACAGATGGCCCCGTCGAATGCTCACCCAAACGAAGCATACCCAAGTGGAGCATCATCCGTATAATTCTCTGATCAAAGACCGAACGGGGCGTATCATAGTAAAACGGTCTGATCAGCGGGCCGATATGTACAAAAAGTGACTCCGAGGACGTCCAGGGCCTGGCACATTCTCCTATCCAGTAGACCAGAGAAAGTAGATTGGGAACGGCTCCTTTATACAACCTTAACCAAAACCTGAATAGCTGTATCATCTCATCCTCGATCGCGTACTCCCTGCGTGCCTCTCCCTTTGCCGTCAGTACAACTCGATCCCCCTTTTCCTCAATAAACCTGGAGTGACGGGCATAATCATACAGCAATGCCATTCGGTCGGGATAAAACTTAAAGGATGAGCCATATCCGAAACGCCAACCCCCTTTGCCCAAAAGCGGCTCCGCAATGTGCAAATGCTCCATCAGCTGCTGCTGATTGCGACGATACCATGTCCCCTCGGGGTTAAGCGGAACTTCATGCTGCTCCATGTACTGAAGGAAAAGTCGTAAATCCTCTGCCAAAAGATGTCCCTCATCCCGGTATGACGTTGGCTCACTTACCCGGATCATTGCGTTTTGCAAGTCTTGCACCATGACACGGCGGAAACGCTCCTTCATGTCCAACGGAATTTGATACAAATACCTCGTATTGTGCGTCGAACCGTTGAACAGCCAGCCACTGTTGCGTAAACGGGCCACGATGTCCCGCGGTCGCTCACCGGAATCCCCATCCTCCTCGGCAGGTTGTTTGGCAACCGCAATCAATTCCTCCATACTGAAATAAGGCCGGACATCGAATAGCAGTGCGTTCAAAAACCTTACCTCTGACAGCTTTAGCTCCCTGACTTGCATCTCAAAAAAACTGCTGCTGCCGAGCTTTGTCAAAATGCCCTGGATCAGTTCATGTTTGGAATTGGGCTTACAGTCACATTCGTAATACACCGCGATTCTGTTCAAATGCACAATATCCGCAAATGTCAGCATATCCGCCAGATTCATCGTTCCATCGCCTCGTCACTGGACTGTCATCCGGAATTGATTCTTGCCTGTTGTACCCACAGCTTTGACGGAATGTTCAGACTCTAAACCTCTTTTTTACAAAGCTATTAAAAAATAAAAAGACCACGGCTTCTACGCTGAGTAGAAGTTCGTGGTCTTTCGTCAACCTTTTAAGTTACAATCGCTTTTCCCTGTAAATGTCTGGTGCAATTATACAACAGCGGCGTCCAATCCGTATCCTCACGCTGGAGAACACTCAGTGACAGATTACCAATTCGTTCGGTAAACTTTTCCTGATACAAAGCCTTATACAAATTAGCCAAAAAACCGCCATGAGAAACGACTAGCAGGTTCTTGTCCCGGTTTTCCGACCAAATGGCCTCCATAAAAGCCAACCCTCGAAGTTGAAGAGCTTCATCGCTCTCCTGTCCCAGATTTAGCAGATGCCAGTCACTCCCCCACTTCTGCTCACGCTCGACCTGTGTCATGCCCTCGACCTGACCATAAGCACGTTCTCTCAGCCGATCATCCGGCTCCAGCAAAGGAAGGTGAAGAGCAGAAGCAATAATCTCCCCCGTCTCCTTCGCTCTGGAAAGGCTGCTTGTAATAAGACCGTCCCAATGATAGGGCTCTTCCTTTAATCGTTCTGCCAGCAAGCGTGCCTGCCAGCGCCCTTCCTCATTCAGCGGAATGTCACTGTGACCCTGGATTTTGCCAACCGCATTCCAATCCGTTAATCCATGTCTGATCAAGCCCATAAGCATCGTGTTGTTTCCTCCGCTATTTAGTTATTCAGGCATTGTTATGAATCCGTATTGGAGCCCAGCTGTGCTGCTAATTTCTAACCCGTCTCGCACGATGAATCCAGCCCAGAGAAAATAAGGCAAGCGCAAGTGCCAATACAGACAACAACATCCAATATTGCGGGTAAGTAGGAACAATGCTTGCAACCAGCGGGTCCATAATGCCACTATTCATATCTTTAATGTGGTATTGATATTGTGGAGATGTACTTGTAGTTTCCAGCAAGCCTGTCGGTAAAATACCCGTATCCATGACAGGTGCCGCTTGAGGAGGATTTTCTTGAGAGGAGCTTCCATTCCAGTTCAAAAACAAAAAGCTACACAAAAATACCGCCAAAAAGCCAGCGATCCATACGGACATATACTTACGGGCCGCAGGGTTCAGACGCGCACGCCGATGCTCGCCGGGAACAAGCCACGGTGACTCTTCATAAATCCGATCCATGACCCTGCGATTCATAGCTTCCGCCTGTTCATCTGTTATGTCAAAGGAAATATCGCGAATAGCGGATCGACTTTCTTTTGACAAATTCCACTCATTTTCTTCCGAACCATGCTCCCATCCGGCAGACGAGCTTTTGGCCCGTCTGCGCTCCGAGTCTTGTTTCGATACATTTTTGCCTGTAGCGAACAAATCCTCAGCGTCCCTGGATTTCATTGGCTGCTCATCCCTTCGTTTTCCTCATAGAGAGGCTCAAAAAAATAAGGCTCCAACTGCGTCTTCACACTGGTTCTGGCCCGGAAAAGCAACGATTTCACCGCACTGACCGTCTGCCCCAAAATCGTAGCAATCTCCTGATAGTCCAATTGCTCGTATTCGCGCAAAATCAGCGCAGACCGCTGCTTCTCTGGCAATCTGTTGATCGCTTCACGAACCATCTCTACCTTCTCGCCGCGAAGGACGGCCTGCTCTGGAATCACATCCAATGGAGCAACCGGCACATAACCGCTCTCCTCCAATGGAACCTGACCGCTACGATGCTTGCGAAGCTCGCTCAGCACCGTATTACGTGCAATCGTATATAACCATGTGGAGAACGATGCATCTACCTCGCGAAAAGAGTGAAGGCTCCGGTACGCTTTATAAAACGTCTCCGAGCATAAGTCCTCAGCAATCATTTCCAGGTTCGAACTTTTCAGCATATGATAAACAAAAGCTAAAATTTTACGTTGGTGCCGCCTCATTAATTCTGAATAAACCTCAACATTACCTTGTTTGATTTCCTGAATCATCTGGGAATCTGTCATCATCCGAGTGAGACCCTCCTCGCCCATACATGTGCTGTTCTCCCGTCCGATTCTGTCTATATATACCGAACAGGCCAAAAAAAGTTGCGCACTCTGCGCAAATGGATGAAACAGCATCATGGAACATTTGTTTTTTTCTTACCCTATGTAGTGCCAACAATAACGGTGCTATCCCCAACATTTCTCAACATCCAAAATGGACTTCCCCATTGTAACACAAAATAGTCGCCAGTAAAAAAGTCCAAAATCCCCATGATTTCCATCACAGGCTACATAACGCTAGCAACTGTTTCCGATATACGGCATTTCCGACCTATTTTAAGTTTTTACAAGATAACGTGACATAACCTTGAGTCTGTCCCGTTTGAATACGCTGGTAAGAATAATTACCCAAAAGAAAACGCTCTAAAAAATCATTGACAAAATGAAAACGTATACATATAATAAAAATACAGTATGGTTTCTCTCCACTCCTATCCTACTCAGCTACTCCATAAGAGCAGCTACCAGCCGGGACTTTACCCGGGTGGTTTTTTTTACGCCTGCTCAATTAACAAACACGGTTTTTGAGACGGCTTAAATAAAGGTTAGGGTCTTTGCGGAAACAAAGGCGGTTAGTACCTTCGAGAAGTCGAGCTTCCCAAGCCTTACGTTCGTGGAGATAAGCATGAAAGCCGTTTGCTCTGGAGAGCTGCACACACTTGGCTGTAGCCAACGTCTTGTTATAATTTCACTGCATCCATTTTCGCGTATTTTGTTCTAGGGGTAGCGTTTGATTGGAAAAAGAGTTGATCATATATGAAAAAAGCGCTAGTTCCGAGACTTGATCAGTCCTGAAACCTGCGCTTTTTGTTTGACAGGGGCCTATTGGAGCAAACTCATTAATTATCCAACAATGGTTTTAGTAGCAACCCATCCAAACTTAGATTTTTGTGCACTGCTTCCCCCACCCACGGTTATAAATGAGCCTGAAAGGGTGTAGGAGGTATCAGTACCAACTCTTCTCCAGATATAGCCTTCATAAACCTGATTATTAATCCCTGTGATGGTGCCGCCACTAATAAATCTGACAAATGTCAGTTTTCCAGCATTAAAATCATACCATCCACGAATCGGATTTCCAAATACCGTACCAGTTACAAAGCCGCCACTCACCGATGTAATATTCAATTCTCCTGTAAATCCATTGGCTTCAATATTCCATCTTCCCGTCGGTAAAGCGAATTGGGTTATGCGGCGACGTTTTTTCTTTAAAACAGGCTTATTATTTACTTTAGTTACATGTGCTTTGACCGCTGTTCCTTTTTTCACAAAAACACTCCTTTTAATTAGCACTTTATACATTATTATTAAAGACCTGATTAAGCGGATTGGACTTTTGTCTTTTTTTCTTGTTAACAAAAAAAGAAACATGCTGTTTATTAAACGAATGTCTCCATATATTAGAAGTCTTTATCCTTGATATACGCGATCAGATCCTTCTTAATTCTGGTTCCAACCTTGAATTTTTTCATTCCCAGATTCTTATTTAAGCCTTGGCGTCGTAGCATGGAAGTGTTTTCACTTAATACCTCCGTAAAACCAATTCGGGGACCCCAAAGTAAGCTTCAGAGGTAGGTTAACCAGCCCGATCATACGGTGATTGTAGCCGAGGAGGAGTAGAAGCACACATACAAAAAAGTGCTGCTTGGTGGCAGCCGGATTGTTGGAACTGTATTGTTTGGTGATGTAACCGAATCTGTCAGCCTTCATTTTTTTTATTTTTGAATAACAAAAAACGAGCGAAGAAACTCATCGCCCGCTTTAAATCTTTTCTTACTACTTCACTCCAGAAAGTATGATGCTTTTAAGGCGGTCCGTAGCGGAGCGATTCATTTGAATCTGGAGAAGCGTAGCGCTCGCCTTTGCCGGGGGATTCTTTCCTCTAAAGATTTCAAATCGTCCAAAGAATCCCCCTGCAACAGCGATCGTAAGATCAAATGAATCGCGGAGCGGTCTACCTCCTTATTGAACACTCATACTTTCCTTCTATACCACCACTTTATAGCTCATCGAATCCAGCAATGCCTTGGCGCGCTCCCAGTCCCGTTCTTGGCGGAAGGAAAGCCGCATAATACCAGGAACATCCTCCCGGCTTTCGATGATTTGCATATTGCTCAGGTTAATGCTGTTATCCCCCAACTCTGTTGCAATTCGACCGATAATCCCCGGAGTATCCGGTACATCAATATACAGATCAAACGTTGAGGCGATGACACCTTTGCGGCGTTCCGGTAGCTCACTGCGGAAATGCCCCGCCGTCAAAAACTCGTCAGCGATTCCCTCTCCGTCTTGTATTCTCAGTAAATGGGTAAAACGCTCAATCTGCCCGTTCCACTCTTCCAGCAGACCTAGCAAAACATCACGATTGCTCAGCAAAATGTCTCGCCACACAATTGGATCACTGGAAGCAATTCGCGTAATATCGCGGAAGCCGCCGGCAGCCAGCGTGCGGTACAGCGGATTCTCGTCATTGTGCTTGCGCACTTGATTCACCAGCGCCGCTGCAATAATATGCGGAAGATGGCTGATCGCCCCGACAATGTCATCGTGCATATCAGGCTGGACACGCACAACCTGGGCTCCTGTATATTTTAACAGACGCTCCAGCGAACTGTAGGCTTCCTCAGGCACACCCTCTTCCGGGGAAAGTACATAGTAGGCATTCTCAAACAGCAACGCAGAAGCAGCCTTCACACCGGAACGCTCTGAGCCGGCCATCGGATGGCCACCGATAAAATAAGCATTACGTAAAGAGATTTCCGACGCTTTTTTGGCAATCGACGATTTTGTGCTGCCTACATCGGTAATAATGCAACCCTCTTTAAGCGGCAGCCTGCTTAACAACTCCAGATAATGCTCCAGTAAGCCGACAGGTACGCATAAAAAAATAAAATCGGCATCCACTGCCGCCTCTTCAACCGAAAGAGTCGCGGTGTCCACGACACCACGGCTCAACATCGGCTCCATCAGTTCGGGAAGATGAGCATGACCGACAACGGTAATGCCCGGCTCCCCTTTAAAACAAAGCGCAAGGGACCCACCGATCAGTCCCACGCCGAAAATGGCAATCTTCATCAATTATCAAATCCCATCTGCGGAAATTATAGACGTGCTTTCGCCGCTTCCGCCCTCAGGACCTGTTCCAGCGCACGGATAAACCGCTCATTTTGTGGCTGTGATCCAACCGACACCCTAATGTATGTCGGATATTTGTGATGACCAGCGCGAATAATCACGCCTGTACGAAGCAACTCCTGAAATACCTCACCCGACGGGCGATGTACATCCAGCATAATAAAATTACCATGTGCCGGAAAAGATTCCAGTCCAAGACGCTTCAACTCATTTTGCAAATAGGCTCTGCCCTCTGCGTTGCGGTCACGGCATTCCTGCACAAAATTCTGATCTTCCAACGCCGCAATCGCCGCAGCCTGTGCTACACGCGAAGTATTGAACGGCTCACGAACCTGATTAATCAGGCGGATCGTTGCCGCAGCTCCCATACCGTATCCGATGCGAAGTGATGCCAGACCGTATATTTTAGAGAAGGTTCGCAATACAACCAGATTTTCATAGGCTGGCAACAAACGAATACCGTCTGGATACGTGCTGTCCGTCACAAACTCGGCATACGCCTCATCCAGCACGATCATAACATGCTTCGGCACCCGATCCAAAAATGCGATCAGCTCTGCTTCGGGTACAATCGTGCCTGTCGGGTTGTTCGGATTACAGATCCAGATCATTTTCGTACGATCGTTGATCCGAGACAACATGGCTTCCAGATCATGTACCCCGTCACGCAAAGGCACCTCAACAGCAACCGCTCCCTCAATCTCCACATTGCTCTTGTACACGGAGAAGGTTTGATCGGCCATGATGCTTTCTTCCCCGGGAAGAAGAAAAGCACGCGTAATCAACGCAATAATCTCGTCAGAGCCACAGCCATAAATAAACTGATCCTCTTTCAAGCCCGTATGTTTAGCCAGCGCCTGTGTTAAAGCTACCGCGCTGCCGTCAGGATATACACTAATGTTCGCAAATTCCTCCTGAATGGCTTGCAATACTTTGGGAGAGCTGCCGTACGGATTTTCATTCGAGGCGAGCTTAATCACTTCATCAAGTCCCAACTCCCGCTTTACATCTTCAATCGGTTTACCGGGCTGATATACCGGCAAATGTACAATATGCGGTTTAGGTTGCATGCCCCTACCTCCTCTAATCCATTCATAACTATATTTACTGCTATCTATATTGACGCCAGTTACTGCTTTAATTGTGCCACAAAATTGCGGATTTGCAAAAGTCCTTCTTCTCTGCGCACAGAATCGTCCAGCAGCGGGATCGCTTCCTCCACCTGTCGCACAATGGCACTTCCGACGACAACTCCATCGCAAATGTCCGAAAAACGGGTTACCTGCTCCCTAGTAGAGATACCGAACCCAACCGCTATCGGAATATCCGTATGCCGTTTGACCTGCGCGATGAAGCCCTCTATACCCTCAAAAAAGGAAGCTCTTTCCCCGGTCACCCCAAGGGAGGTTACACAGTATACAAATCCGCGTGCTTGACGGACAATTCGTTCAATTCGTTGTTCAGAAGTTGGAGCAACCAACGGAATCAGATATACACCAACCTCTGCCGCCCGTCCTCCCAATTCTTCTGCTTCCTCAAGCGGAAGATCGGGAATAATCAGGCCGCTGATGCCATGCTTCTGCAAACCTGCAAAGAAAGCATCCATGCCCATCTGCAACACAGGATTATAATACGTGAACAAAATAAAAGGCAGGCTTGATCCCGCCGCCCGGGCCAAAGAAGCCGTCTCCATACACGTGCGGATCGAGATTTGCCGTTTCAACGCACGCTCAGACGCACGCTGAATGACAGGTCCGTCAGCCAGCGGGTCCGAATATGGCACGCCCAGCTCCAATATATCGGCTCCGGCCAACTCTAGTTGCCGAATGATTTCTACCGTCGTGTCCACATCCGGATCGCCTACCGTCAGGAAAGGAATTAATGCCGTTTTGCCTTCATTTTTGAGGCGCCCAAACACCTGATCAATTAAATTCATGACAGATTTCCTCCCAAATGCTTAATAATGGAGTCCACATCTTTGTCACCGCGACCCGACAAACAGATTACAATAATATCATCCGCCGTCAAGGCAGGTGCCAGTTTAACGACCTGTGCGACTGCATGTGCCGACTCCAATGCCGGAAGAATACCTTCCGTGCGGCATAACAATTGGAGAGCATCCAGCGCTTCCTGATCGGTAATCGGAACATACTTGGCCCGCTCAATATCTTTCAAATACGAATGCTCCGGCCCAACCCCCGGATAGTCCAATCCCGCCGAGATGGAATGTGCAGGCTGTACCTGTCCATATTCATCCTGAAGCAGATAGCTCATGGAGCCTTGGAAGACACCTTGCGTTCCCTTGCTCATCGTTGCTGCATGAAATTCCGTTTCCACGCCTTTTCCAGCCGCCTCGACGCCGAGCAAAGCAACCTCGTGATCCTCGATAAAAGGATAGAACATACCGATGGCATTACTTCCGCCACCGATCGCCGCTACCACGACATCTGGAAGCCTGCCTTCTTTTTCGAGAATTTGACGGCGGGTTTCGTCGCCAATGACACGCTGGAAGTTGCGCACCATCATTGGATACGGATGTGGTCCGACCGCTGAGCCCAAAATATAGAACGTATCATGGACATGGCTCACCCAATACCGCAAAGCTTCATTTCCGGCATCCTTGAGTGTACGTGTGCCCGATGTAACCGAAATGACCTCTGCACCCAATAGTTGCATACGAAATACATTTAGCTGCTGGCGTACGGTATCCTCTTCCCCCATAAACACCTTGCACTCCAGTCCGAGCAATGCTGCGACGGTCGCCGTCGCAACACCATGCTGGCCTGCGCCCGTTTCGGCAATGACCTTTTGCTTGCCCATACGCTTCGCCAGCAATCCCTGCGCCAGCGCATTATTAATTTTGTGGGCTCCAGTATGGTTCAGATCTTCGCGTTTCAAGTAAATTTTAGCCTTGCCCAAATGCTGGCTCAGACGCTCCGCATAATAGAGCGGCGTTTCCCGGCCCGAATAATCCTTTAGCAGTCCGTTCAGCTCTGCGTTAAAATCAGGATCATCCGCATACTTCCGGTAGGATTCCTCTAATTCAATCAGTGCGTTCATCAACGTTTCCGGTACAAAACGTCCGCCAAATGTTCCAAAACGTCCGTTGTTATCAGGTAATTGTGTCATGCCTGCTTCACCCTTTCTACGAATGTTGTGATTTTTGCAATGTCCTTGACTCCATCTGTCTCTACACCGCTGGACACATCCAGCCCTTCGGGATGATACTCGGTAACCAGCTTTTCCGCATTATCGGCAGTCAGCCCGCCGGCTACAAACAAAGGAATTCCATGTTGTTGGGTCCAAGCCTGATAGGCAGGGATCCGATCCCACGCAAACGTTTTGCCGGAGCCGCCACCATACAGGGGATCATATGTATCCAGCAGTAAAGCGTCTATCGTTCCGACATAGGCATCCAATTCGTCCGTCAGACATTCTGTCTGGCCCTTCACCGTCTGCCCTTTACTGTCCACAGACCATGCCTTGAAAACCTGTACGCCAAAATGCTCCCTGATCTCCCGGCAGCGCTGCGGACTCTCCCGACCATGTAACTGAATGACATCCAATGGTGCTTTCTCCATGACATCATTTAACAGTGCGTCATCAGGGTTCACAAATACGCCCACGCTGCGCGGTCTGCTGCCCGAGGTCCATTCATCCAATACGCGAAGCAGCTCTCCAGCCTGCGCGCCGTCAATCCGGCGCTTGCTGTCGGCAAACACAAAACCTATAAAATCGACCGGTAAGTTTACCATAGATTTTAGCACTTCAACGCTTTGAAGTCCACAAATTTTTACGCCCGTTTTGTTCATGCTTTAACCCCGTCCATCAAGTCGGCTACAGCCTGTCCTACATCATCCTTGCGCATCAGATGCTCTCCTACCAGGATGCCGTGTGCGCCTACCGAATGCAAATACTTTACATCTTCGGGTCCCGCAATGCCGCTTTCGCTGATGAACGTAACTCCTTTAGGAATCAGTTCGATCAGCTCCTCTGTCGTCTGGAGGCGGGTCTCAAATGTCCGCAGATTTCGGTTGTTCACGCCAATCAAGGTAGCTGTCCCCAGATCCAGCACAGCTTTAAGCTCCTCACTGTCATGCACCTCTACCAATGCGTCCAGCCCCAGGTTCTTCGCAATCTGTAAAAATGACCCCAAAACACGTGGCTCCAGTATAGCCGCAATCAACAGCACCGCATCCGCTCCCAGCAGACGAGCTTCATAAACTTGCCGTTCATCAATGATAAAATCCTTGCGCAGCAGCGGAATCTTTACCTGTTCACGAATTTGATGCAAATATTCAGGGCTCCCCTGAAAGTACGTCACATCCGTCAGGACAGAAATACAATCGGCTCCAGCTCCCTCATATGCCCGTGCAATGTCCACCGGATGAAAATCCGGTCGGATCAACCCTTTGGAGGGGGAAGCCTTCTTCACTTCGGCAATCAGTCCGAGCGGACGGTTGCGGCGCAGAGCTATAGCATCCTCGAATCCTCTTGTCGCGGGTAAATCGGCAACCAATCGCTCGGCTTCACTGATTTGAAAATGCTCCTTAAGCTGCTCCACTTCTTGTCGCTTCGTCACTACAATTCGATCAAGATACATATTGATATTCCCCCGTTGCCTGTATTAATTGATCCAGCTTGGACAGGGCCAGCCCCGAGTCAATAGCTTCCGCCGCCCGTGCTACTCCGTCCATCAAGGTAGCTGCTGCGCCCGATACATAGATGCACGCGCCGGCATTCGCTAACACGACATCCCGATAAGCTCCGCGCTCCCCGTTCAAAATCCGACCTATAATGTCGGCGTTAACCTGCGCGTCTCCACCCAGCACTTCATCGAGACGGTGCGTCTGCAAACCCAGATCCGACGGGTTAAGTTCAAACGTATGAACCTGACCATCCTTCAGCTCAGATACCCGTGTCGGTGCCGAAATGCTGATTTCATCCAATCCGTCCAGACTGCTGACGACCATGGCCCGCTTGGAGCCAAGTCGATTCAGCACCTCAGCGATCACTTCCGTTTTTCCCGCGTCATAAATGCCCAACAACTGCCGATCCGCACCTGCCGGATTCGTCAAGGGACCGAGCATGTTAAACACCGTTCGTACTCCAAGCTCCCGGCGTGGAGCAGCGGCATGCTTCATAGACGGATGATACAGCTGCGCGAATAAAAAGCAGATGCCGATGCGGTCCAGACACGACCGCGCCTGATCACTCGTCAAATGGATATTGACCCCGAGGGCCTCCAGCACATCGGCGCTCCCGGCACGTCCGCTTGCAGAACGATTGCCATGCTTCGCCACCCGCACAGACACCGAAGCCGCAATAATAGCGGATATCGTGGAAATATTAAACTTGTGAATACCCGAGCCTCCGGTTCCGCATGTGTCCAGCAGATGGGTATGGCCTTCTCCGGTTTGCACCGGACTGGCATAGCTGCGCATAGCCTCGGCAAATCCGGTGATTTCATCCACCGTCTCCCCCTTGATCCGCAGAGCCGTCAGCAGCCCACCAATTTGCGCCTGCGTGGCACTCCCACTCATAATCTGTTCCATCACGCTGCGGGCCTCCGTACGTGAAAGATGCTGTCCCTCAATGACCCGGCTTAACCCCACTTGCATCATGTCATGTCGTTCCATCGTCGTCTCCTCCTCAAAATCAGATTTTTGTATGTTACGGAGTGTACAAATAATCCTGGTTGATGACGCTGTTGTAGGGCTGTACCGTCGCCGGGAACATCGCTTCAGCTGTGCGGATCGCTTTCAGCAGTGCCTTGGCCTTGTTCACCGTCTCCTGATACTCGCTTTCTGGAACCGAGTCCCACACAATCCCTGCACCGGCCTGAACGTAGGCCCGGTTCTTTTTAAACACAATCGTACGAATCGTGATGCAAGCATCCATATTGCCCGAGAAACCCAAATATCCGATGGCTCCTGCATACGGACCACGCGCTTCCCGCTCCAGCTCGGCAATAATCTCCATCGCCCGCAGCTTCGGAGCCCCCGATACCGTGCCTGCTGGCAGGCACGACTGGAACGCATCGAAGAAATCTTTATCCTCGCGCAGCTTACCCGATACATTGGATACAATGTGCATCACGTGGGAATAGCGTTCAATTTCCATAAACGTATCGCATTTAACCGTACCGAACTGAGATACACGTCCCAGATCATTTCTTCCCAAATCGACCAGCATCAGATGCTCGGCACGTTCTTTTTCATCCTTCAGCAGCTCTTCAGCGAGCGCCATATCTTCTGTCTCCGTCGCGCCACGCGGCCTCGTTCCGGCAATAGGACGGGTCTCCACCCGGCCGTTTTCCACCTTGACGAGCGCCTCCGGCGAAGTGCCCACGATGATCTCGTCATCCATTTTCAAATAATACATATACGGAGACGGGTTCATCGTGCGCAGCACGCGGTATACCTGTAAAGGAGAGGCATCTGTATCAATGTGAAAGCGCTGGGACAGCACGACCTGGAAAATATCACCGGAGCGAATATATTCCTTCGCCTGCTCCACGTTTGAAATAAACTGCTCCTTCGTCACATTCGACTGAATCTCACCCAGCTCCACATCGTCAGGGATGGAGGCTGCTGCCAATGTCTCTGGCGGTGTCTGCTTACGCAGGTACTGCGCCGTTGCCTCCAGCTTGCGCTCCACCTCGGCATAAGCAGCGCGGATGTCCTCATCACGGAAGCCTTCTTCTACATGAACATTGCCAACCAGCAAAATCTGCTGTTTCACATGATCGAAGACAATAACTTGATCGCAGAACATAAAACGAATATCATCCATATTCAAATCATCTACTGAATGCTCTGGCAGTTTTTCATAGTATTGCAGCAGATCATATCCAAAAAATCCGATGGCCCCGCCTGTAAATGGGGGCATTTCTTTCAGTTTCGGGCTACGGTACTTGCGAAGCAACGCCTTGAGCGCTTCAAGCGGCTTGTCGTTTAATATTTGTCGCTTACCATGCTGTTCCAGAATCAAACGGCCTTTTTTGCCGAAAACCATCAGGAACGGGTCCGTCCCGATGAATGAATGTCGCGCCCACTGCTCGCCTCCTTCTACACTCTCCAGCAGAAAGGCCCGGTCCCGCTCAGCGTACCGACGGAAAATCCGAATCGGCGTCTCCATATCGGCCAGCACTTTTTTGTAAACAGGAATCAGGTTAAATTCATTCGCCATCGTTATCACTTGCTCCACATGCGGCGTTAACATGAGATCACTTCCTTTCCAAATTGGCGCAGAACCCAAAGGAGAGAATATAAAAAAGCCTCCACCCGGAAGGTAGAGGCTGTCAGTTATTGAAATTATAAGAATGCTGCCATATACAAAATGACTACAGCAAATATACAAAGTATACACTCATCCCTTTGCATAACCTAGGTTACTTAAAATAAGCCTCTCCGTCTAGGAAGGTTCTCCGTGGACAAAAGCTTACCTGCTACCGCTGGTCTCTGTAATCTTCATATGGAATTGGCTCAACTACACTCTTCTCATCTCAACTCTGGCTCTGGCTAACTCTACTCAACTCTGCTACACACACTATATCTCATACGATGTTACTTTGGCAACCATCAACTTTAAAAACAGGCGATTACTTCCCTTGGGAAGCCAAATCCGGTCTTAGCGCCTGCGCTCCGTTCAAATATACATGTTTGATTTCCCGCTGTGTTTTAACGGTATTCACCTGTACCATCAAACGGATGCATTTCGGCAAGCCTCCCTCTACGGGAATTTCTAACGAACACATAAGAGGAACCATATCCCAGCCGTCAAGCTGGCGGATCGCCTTCGCCGGGAAAGTAGCATTCAGATCGTGGGTCACCGTAATCCATACGTTGCTAATATCCTCCGGCTGCACTTCATTGTAGGACACAATTTCCTCCAACAGTAGGCATGTGGCTTCCAAAATTTCGTTTTCTTCATTGTTCGCTACGGTCGTCGCCCCACGAATTCCACGATTGTACATCGTTACGCCTCCTCTTTTAGCTGTTCAATTACTTGTCGGATGTAAGAGACGAAAATATCCTTCACTACCTCCACGCGCCCGATGCTGCGTGGGACGACAAAAGTAATACTGCCTTCCTTAAACTTTTTGTCATGCATCATCGCATCCAGCAGACGATCCGTTTCGAGATGAGCGGGAAGAGAAGTCGGTAGACGAAGCGAAGCCAGCATATTCCTCGTTTCTGTTACCAAAGAAGGATCTGCCCCCAGCTTCACACCCAGAAGTGCAGAGCCGACCATACCAATAGAAATCGCTTCCCCGTGTAAAAACTCACCATACCCCGCAATCGCCTCTATCGCATGACCAATGGTGTGACCGAGGTTTAGAATAGCGCGTAAATCGTTTTCACGTTCATCGCGCGACACCACTTCGGCTTTCACAGAACAGCCCTTCTCCAGACCATACTCCAGGGCTGCCGCGTCCAAAGCCAGCAAATCAGCCGCATGATCGCGGCACCACTGGGCAAAATCAGCATCCCAGATCAAGCCATGCTTGATCATTTCAGCCAGTCCGGCGGATACCTCACGCGGAGGCAATGTAGACAACGTATCCACGTCATACAATACCAATTCCGGCTGATGGAAAGCTCCAATCATATTTTTAGCCAAAGGATGATTGATGCCGACCTTGCCGCCCACGCTACTGTCATGCGCAAGGATTGTAGTTGGAATCTGTACGAACTTGACGCCTCTCATAAAAGAAGCCGCCACAAATCCTGCCAGATCGCCTACTACACCACCACCAAGTGCGATAACGGCTGAATTGCGGTCCAAACCGCCCTCGATGGCCGCTGTAATCACTTGCTCATACACAGCAAGTGATTTTGACTTTTCACCCGGCTTGACGACAATGGAGACTGTCTTGTACCCCGCTGCCTGAAGATTGCTCTCCAGTGTCGCTAAATAGAATCCCGCTACGTTCTCGTCAGAAACAATCAAAAGCGGACTTTTTCGCCCAATTCCTCGTTCGCTCAGTAGCTCTCCTGCCCGATGTAACAGTCCACGTCCGATATGAATGGGATAGGAACGTTCCCCAAGCTGCACCGTCAGCGTACTCATCTTAGTACCGTCCCAGTTGTTCTTCGTAGGATGCAATGTTCGCACGGATCTCTTCAATGGAATCCCCGCCGAATTTTTCAAGCAGAGCCTTGGCAATCTCCCAGGCTACAACATGCTCCATAACCACACTTGCCGCTGGTACGGCACATGCATCCGAACGCTCAACCTGAGCGGTGAACGCTTCCTTCGTATCAATATCGACGCTTTGCAGCGGCTTGTACAGCGTCGGGATCGGCTTCATCACGCCACGAACCACGACAGGCATTCCGTTGGTCATACCACCCTCGAAACCGCCCAAACGATTGGTACGGCGGTGATATCCACGTTCGTCATCATGTAAAATCTCATCATGTACCTGCGAACCACGCAGTTCTCCAGCTTCAAAGCCGATACCGATTTCCACACCTTTGAACGCATTAATGGACATGACTCCTTGGGCAATGCGTGCATCCAGCTTCCGATCATACTGTACATGACTGCCCAGACCGATCGGAACACCTTCCACGATACATTCCACTACGCCACCAACCGAATCGCCTTCTTGCTTGATCAGGTCAATGTAGGCTTCCATTTTCTTTTCCGTTTCCGGATCGGTCACTCTCACCGAAGAGGCTTCTGTCACGGCGATTAGCTCGTCAATCGGCAACTCGCGGTAAGGTGCCTCGATTTCCCCAATGCGGATAACCTGACCTGCCACCTTAATTCCGAACTCTGCCAGCAATTGACGGGCCAAACCGCCGCATGCGACACGAATCGCAGTTTCACGGGCACTAGAACGTTCCAGCACGTTGCGCAGATCCTTCAGATTGTATTTCAATCCGCCGTTCAGATCTGCATGACCCGGACGCGGACGGTGAACCCGGCGCTTTTCCTCGTCACTGCCTTCGATGGGCTCAATATTCATAATGTTCTGCCAATGCTTCCAATCGTTGTTTTCCACAATCAGGGCAATCGGCGCACCTGTGGTATACCCGTGACGAACGCCTCCGGCAATGTTGGCCGTATCCTTTTCAATCTGCATACGCCGACCCCGTCCATGCCCTTTCTGACGACGGTGTAGCTGAAAATTCAATTCTTCAAAATCCAATTTTAAATTGCTCGGCATGCCCTCTACAATCGCAGTAAGCTGGGGACCATGCGTTTCCCCCGCGGTTAAGTAACGTAAACTCATGACACGTTCCCCCTTTAAACTGTTAAACTGTGCATCGCTAAAATCTTTAACTGTGCTTCATTATAGTATACGCACCTTTCTTTGACAAGAAAAGCCACGGGTGTACAGATAAACAAAAACACGCCCTTTGGACAAAGCCAAAGGACGTGCGCTCCTGATAAGCCAATAGCCAACGTACTCATTGTTAGAACACAACTAGCTACGAACAATGGGCTGTATGTCCGGGCTTATGCTTTTTTACGATAAAAAAAGGTTTCCGTCGATTCCAGACCATATTGGTTTGGAGAAAAAATTTGCTCTGTACTGCCGACAAACAGCACGCCGCCGGGACGAAGACTGGCTGCAAACTTCTGGTACAGCTTATGCTTGGCCTCTTCCGTAAAATAAATCATGACATTTCGGCAGATAATGAGGTCGTAGCCATCCTCAAACCGATCCAGCAGCAAATTTTGCTTTTGAAATTTCACGGCCTGCTTCAAACGGTCATCAATTCGATACATCGCACCATCCGGCTTGAAATACTTACTGGCTACCTGTTCAGGCACATCCTTGAGCGAACGCTCCAAATATCTGCCTTCCTTGGCCTTAGCCAGTGCGCCGTCATCAATGTCAGAAGCCGTAATGGAGCAATTCCCCAAAATTCCCTTGCCGTCCAGCACCATAGCCAAGCTATACGGCTCCTCGCCAGTCGAGCAGGCCGCACTCCACAGCTTGAGCTTCTGCTTACCCGAAAGCAGCTGTGGCAAAATCGTATCCCGCAGCACTTCCCACCGGTTGGGATTACGCCAAAACTCTGAAACATTGATCGTCATCCGATCCAGAAATTCATAGAACAGGGGCTTTTCTTTCATCATGGCATCATAAAAAGAAACAAAACTGGGAAACCCGTTTTTGTTGCGAAGCGTCGTTAACCGCCTTTTCATCTGTGCTTCCTTGTATTGTGCAAGATCAATACCTGTGCTGTCCTTGATTTTGCGGATAAACGCTGTGTAATCGGGGTCGGTCTGACCCAGTTCCATTTCCGTCATGCTACCATCCTTCTTCATTCGAAATTAAACTTACACCCAGGTCGCCACACTTTTTTCATACCGAACGGTTTCCTCCGGCGTGAAAAAATTCTCAATCTCGCGCTCCGCGCTCTCCGGTGAATCCGAACCGTGAATGAGGTTAAACGGTGTATGTGCAGCAAAGTCTCCCCGGATCGTGCCCGGAAGAGCCTCTGTCACTTGTGTTTTACCAATCAGCAGGCGGGACAGGGTAACGATGTTATCCCCTTCCCAAACCATTGCGAATACAGGGCTAGAAGTGATAAAGTCAACAAGCTCTTCAAAAAAGGGCTTGCCCACATGCTCCGCATAATGCCGTTCCGCCTGTTCTCTAGATACCTGCACAAGTTTGCCAGCCGTCATTTTGAAGCCTTTGTCTTCCAGGCGACTAATAATACGTCCAATTAGTCCGCGTTGTACTCCATCCGGTTTAACCATCAAAAACGTACGATCCATCGGCTCACTCCCAATCCAATCTAATGTATTTATACAGTACTAAGCTGTATTGTAACAAAAGCTTGGAAACGATTAAAGTATTTTGTCACAGCAAGCCCAAAACACAACTTTAGTAGGAGCGGCGGGTCACAAAATGAGCAATATCGCGCAGCGTCTTTTTCGTTTTGACATCTGGCAGTAAGTCCAGCGCGTGTAGCGCTTTTTTAATATATCGGTCGGCGAGAATTTCCGCTTTAGTGATTCCTTCACTTTTTTTAATCATATCCACCGCTTTGCGTGCATCTCCCTGCCCATCCCCGGCCTGAATACGACCGATTTCAGCCAATAGATCGTCGCGCAGTTCAGGCTGTCCAAGCGCATAAATAACCGGAAGCGTAATATTCCCCTGCCTCATATCACTGCCCGGTGGCTTGCCAATCTTTTTTTCCGTGCCACACAGATCAAGCAAATCATCCTGAATTTGAAAAGCCATCCCCACATTGTAGCCATAGGTATACAAGAGGGAATTTACTCTTTCCCGCGCACCCGCAGCCATAGCTCCCAGTTGGCAACTGACCGCAATCAACAATGCCGTTTTGCGACGTATGCGAAGCAAATAATTACGTACACTCTGATCCACATTGAAAAAATCGCGGATTTGTTCCATTTCACCGATGGACATTTGCACCAGCGCCTTGGACAGCACCCGATGAATGTCCGGATTCGGCAGTCCTGCGACTATTGAAAGCGCACGTGCATATATGTAATCTCCGGTGTACATGGCTACCCGATTGTCCCATTTGGACTTCACGGTTGGCTGGCCGCGCCTCATCTCTGCATCGTCAATCACGTCGTCGTGAACGAGGGAGGCAGAATGAATCAGTTCCAGCGGTACCGCTATGCGTTTGAGCTTGTCCAGATTGTATTCCCCAAACTTGCCTCCCAGCAGCACAAATACCGGCCGCAAACGCTTGCCTCCCGCCTTGAGCAGATGAAGTGACGTATCATTAATCAACGGCTCCGTGCTGTCGATGCTGCGGTACAGCTCTTCTTCTATGAAGTTCATATCCTTCTTTAATAAACCGAACAAATCCAATCGTTTCATTCTTTCACCCGTGTCAGCGTATTGTCACTCCAGAGAAGCGGCTTCACTCGTCTGTCAAGCAGCCCCAGTTCATGTGCATACTGAAAATAAAGCTCTAAACCCTTTTGTTCCTTCTCTCCAAAATCATAACACAGATTAGTAAAGTAGCGCTCCCAATAATCCCGCAGGCCTCCAATTTCCTTGCAGGCTTCGGAAATAACAGACGTCAGATCAGACAGGCTGCGCTGCTTGCTTGCACGAAACGCATTCGCTACTTCAGCCACCGCATCAGGATTCTGTGTAGCAAAAACACGACGTACTGCCCATACGGCAAAGGTCATACTGTACCCTGTCCAGCGTTTCCACTCTTCTCCGAGATCCGTAACGTACAGACTATCACGCCGCCAGGATGCCTTGATCGCGTGATCTCCAATCAACAGCCCCGCATCCGCCTGCTCCAGCATCAAATCCAGATCCGGCTCGCAGTCGAAATAGGAAGGTTGGCCTTCCCACGCCTTCTGCATCAAAATTTTTAACAAATTCACGGATGTAGCGGACGTATTCGTCAACGCAATCGTTCCGTTTTTGATTTCATCCAGCGGCTTGCGTGAGAACAGCAAAATGGATTTCACAGGACCGTCTGCACTGACAGACAGATCCGGCAACAACAGCATATCCTCGGCACCGGATGCATAAGCAAAGGAGGACATCGCGCTGATATCCAAATCTCCTTTCAGCATACTTCGGTTCAATTCAGCCGGGACTTTAGAAACCAGCTCCGCCGGATGGAGAAGCTGTGAAGGATTAAAATAATGAAAAATGGGCCAAGCGTTTGTATATTTAATTTTTCCGATTGTGATTGTCTTGGTGTCCGGTGTCGGCATCGGAATCCCCCCATCTCGTAAACAGTTGATGTTCGATCCGCAAGCTGTCCAATACTTTGCCTACGAGGAACAGTACGATATCATCCAGCGTCTTCGGATGAAAGTAAAAAGCCGGCATAGCAGGAATCATTTTGACCCCGAGCCTTGTAAGCTTAAGCATATTTTCCAAATGAATGGCATGCAGCGGCGTCTCACGAGGCACTAGAATTAGCGGACGGCCTTCCTTCATCATCACGTCTGCTGCACGCGCCATGAGATTATCGGACGAGCCGTGCGCCACTGCGGACAACGTGCCCATCGAACAGGGTATGATAACCATCGCGTCCACCAGATAGGAGCCACTCGCAATCGAAGCACCGATATCCGTGAACGGATGGTATACAAGAGAACCGGGACGGCCTCCGAATTTATCATTCAGAGCCCCTTCCCGGTCAGTCACGTTCCAGCCTAATTCCTCTTTCAGTACCCGCCAGCCCGCGTTGGAAACAATCAGGTGAACTGTGTATTGCAAATCCAGTAGTGTTTCTACCAGCCGTACCCCATAAATGCTTCCGCTCGCGCCTGTAATGCCAATAACGATTCGTTTGCCTTGATGGTTGCTCACCTGATTATGATTCATAAGTATTGACGCACCACCAAATCAACCAGTGTAAAAGCAAACACGACAATGCTTAGTACACCGTTCATCGTAAAGAACGCCGTCTGCAAACGACTCAGGTCCTTCGGAGATACGATATAGTGCTCATAGAATAAGATAATGTACGAAATAATCATGCCCGCCAGGTACCACCAGCTTAAATCTGTAATAAAGAACAACACAATAAATCCGATCGCCGTAATGACATGGAATCCCCGGGCGATGTTGAGCGCACCTGCTATACCAAAGCGGGCAGGAATGGAATAAACGCCCTCGTTCTGGTCAAAATCAATATCCTGACAAGCATAAATAATATCAAATCCAGCCGTCCAAAATGCCATCGTGAGATATAATACAATAGCGGTTAAATCGATTTGCCCCGTCACTGCAACCCACGCGCCCAGCGGTGCCAATCCAATGGTCAGACCAAGTACAATGTGGCAAAGCCAGGTAAAACGCTTGGTGTAAGAGTAAAAAATAAGCATAAAAAAGGCCAGCGGGAACAGCTTGAACGCCAGCGGACTTAGCTTGAACGATGCCCAGAACAACAGCACCAAACTAACGATAATGAAAATCACCACTTCGCTCGACTTGAGCAGCCCCGCCGGGATGGCACGTCCTGCTGTACGCGGATTTTTCCCGTCAATCACACGGTCGATCATGCGATTGAAGCCGAAAGCAGCGCTACGTGCGCCGACCATAGCCAGCAAGATCCATCCGATCTGCGACCACGAAGGAAGCGTGTCCATCACAACAACTGACCCCAATACAGCCCCCATAAATGCAAATGGGAGCGCAAATAACGTATGTTCAATTTTAATCATTTCCAAAAAAATAGCAATTTTCTTAAACATGCTGACTCTCCTTGATTCCAATATGCAATGCCGCAATGCCTCCAGTAAGTGAATGAGCCTGTACATCCTTTAATCCGACTTCACGGAAGATGCCAGCCAGCTCATCCCTTCCCGGAAAAAGCGCCAACGAATCAGGGAGCCATTTGTATTGCTCATAACGTTTGGCGAACAATTTGCCGAGCATGGGCAAGATGTGTTTAAAGTATGAATAGTAAATTCCCTTGAACGGCTGCCATGTAGGCTTGGACAGTTCCAGACATACGACCTGCCCGCCTGGTTTGACGACACGCTTCATTTCCTGTAACACGCGGCGCAGATCAGGCACATTACGCAAACCGAAGCCAATCGTTGCGTAGTCAAAAGAATTGTCTTCAAAAGGCAGCTCCATGGCGTTGCCCTGAACAAGCTTGATTTGCTTTTCACGGGCTTCCGATGCAATCTTGCGCTCGCCTACATTCAGCATGTTCTGGCTAAAATCCAGCCCTACGATGTGACCACTTTCACTTGCACGCGCCATCGCAAGCGTCCAGTCACACGTACCACAGCAAAGGTCGATTGCCGTATCCCCGTGGTGCATGTTCATTTTTTTCATCGTAAATTTACGCCAAGCCTTATGTCTGCGAAAGCTCAGTATATCGTTCATCAAGTCGTATTTACCTGCAATGCTTTCAAACACGCCATGAACGAATTGCTCTTTCGGCTTGGTGTCGCTTGATCCCATGACGTTCACCTAACCTTCCCTCACAACCGGGTGTGGACTATTCAGCAGCTTCAGGAAAGGCTCCAGCATGCGTTCGAATCCCTCGATCCCCGTATTTTGATCATCTGACAGGATCTGCCGGATGTGTGTAACTGCCGTGCGGAGCTTGTCCAGTACCGCATCCCCGGCTTTGTACTTCAGAACAAGCTTGCGCCATGCATCGATGTCTGGACCACTCTCTGACAGTAGCTCCCGTTCGTTATAGTCACCATTACCGTAAACATGCCAGAACATATATCCGAAACGGGACTTATCCGGTTCTCCACGCTTGTCCCATTCCTCTGCCAGCGTATCACAGAGGGCAAATTCGTTGAGAAGCTGTTCCCAAACTTCCCGATCTTGTTCTGCCACAAGTGAAGTAAAGGATAGAAAAAGCTCCTTTTTAAAACGAACCATCTGAGTTAAATACTGTGCCGCATTCAGGCGGAGATGCTTCATTTCCCAATACAGGCTCATTTTACCGGCATTTACTTCACACACGGCATCACTCAGCTTCGAAATGGCTGTGATGCGACCTGCCAATGCAAGTAGCTGATAAAAGCGGCTACTAAAATAGTCCCCGGCTAACACTTTCAGCTGTCTGGAACGCATTTCCTCCGGACTCCGTATTCCGGATAAAGTATCAATCATATCATGCGTATCCAGCCCCATCTGTACGAGTGAGGTGACCAGTGCGTACAGTTCATCCTCGCTTGCATGTAGCTCCTGCACATTCCGGTTCAAAAACATAAACAACAGACGGGTACGGCTGTCAGGAAAAGCCGGCATTTCCGTATGTTGTTGAATCATGTCGTATTCCACATATTTCCTTGCTAATTGGGGTACGCGATACGGTTTCATCCTAAGCCTCCGAGCCATGACTTTCTGGTGTACTCAAATAATTGCAATGCCTTATACTATATCACAATTTAAAATGATTCGCGACTAAAGTACTGTAGGTCCAACGACAGAAAAACACCTAATCTGTATATACACCGTTAAATCTGCTTTGCCACATTGGAGTTACCGTAATACGGAAGCGGGCTTTCAGTTCCTCCGGCAAGTCCGCACCTTCCCGGCTTCTCAGCTGATCCAGCGCTTCAATCGTCCATTCGTTCCGGCGTATATCGGATGCCAGCAGCAGATGTCGTTCTCCTGACCATTCGTCCTGCGTCACTACCCGAAGCAGTAATTGCCGTACGTTCGTCGTTCCATAAAAACTAAAGGCGGCAATCTCCGCCATATTTTGATAGATTTCAAGCGGGGCGGTTTCTTCCTTGGACAGCTTTACATCCAGAGTAAGGACTGAGTGTTCCCAGCTTACGCTGGCAATCGGTGTTGTCAAAGGAAGCTCCTTCAGCGTATCCACCAGATTGTCATCGGTCAGCAGCACCCGCTGTTGCGACGATATCGTCGCCTGTGTCTCACGAACAGCTGTGGTTCCCGAATCCAGCGCCTGTAAGGATGGCAGCACTACAGCAGCGGCTGTGGTTATGAGAATCGAGCCACCTAGCACAATCCAAGGTTTCATCAGAGCCTCCCCTGACCCCTACCCTGTTATGGGTTTGCTACGGTAAAGGTCCTCACTCTCATTGTACAACAAAAAAAAGCAGGCTATGCCTGCATTTTAATCCTCCGTATCCACGACTCCGTGTTTGGTCATCACAACGGCCTTGCCGCGAATTTTAATAGCAGAGGTATGATCGGTAAATTGGACGATCAGCACCTCACCCTTGTCCAATTTTTCTGAATGATGCAGGCGTGTATCCTGGCCTCTTGTCAGACCAAAAACCTGACATCCGTTGCTTTTTGCTTTAATCACAACGTACTCACTGCTACCCTTCACGTTATCTTCCATATCCATTTCCCCCCTGAGAGCCGAAGCTATACTTTTTATGATGGAGATTCAAGCTTGTTTTGTCAACCACATGCTTTTGGCGCTAACTGCAACAATTACCGCGTCCCGAGCCATACTATCCGTGCAGCCCCCGCTAACGAAAGGAGCGAATCTGATGAAAAACTATTGCCCCGCTAATCTGAGCCCTGTCCAAGTAGAGCGGCTTCAGCAGTTGGAGCATGAATTTGCCGAGCTGACGGGTAAACCGCTGGTGCTGATCGCCTATGCCTCACGGAACGACAGAACAGCTTCCCCTTCTTCGTCCCGCTTTGCATCTGCTACGGAATAACAGGACAAAAAGAAAAGGCCGTGAATCAAATTCACGGTCTTTCCAGCGCAATGGGAATATGTAAGAAATCTTATTTAATTCCGTCCTTGAGCGCTTTACCCGGTTTAAATGCCGGAATTTTGCTCGCAGGGATTTCGATTTCTTCTCCTGTTTGCGGGTTACGTCCTTTACGTGCAGAACGTTCACGAACCTCAAAGTTCCCGAAACCTACCAGTTGCACCTTGTCTCCGCTTTGCAGCGCTCCGGAGATCGCTTCGAATACAGCGTCAACGGCTTTAGTTACGTCCTTTTTGGACAATTCAGTGCTTTCGGAAACCTGATTGATCAAATCCGTTTTATTCATAATATTCACCTCCCAATTCAAGTGTAGTCCAGCATTAAGGTTATCGGTGTTGTAGAACCGATATGAAGTCGCCTGTATAAAATAACCCGGGCGGCATATGCCTTCCATAATGTTATCATCTGTTTCCGTTTCGCCGTTAAATATACATGGAATATACCTAACCTCCGCAATATAGAGACAATATCGCCGAAACTGGCGTTTTATGGCACCCTTCTTGCGTGGAACAAGGTTTATAGTAATACAGTCCACAGACAATTTCAAGTACGGCGACGGTTTAGCACATAAAAAGTGACGGCCAGCGCGAGCACCAGCACAACTCCTTTAACGATTTTATGGGTAAAATACGGCACATTCATCATAGTCAGGCCGTTCACCAATACCCCGATCAGAACCGCCCCGATAAACGTACCAATGACATTCGGTTTACCCGCTCCAAAGACCGAAAAACCGACAAAAACCGCCGCTACCGCCTCCATAAGCAAAGGAGAGCCCGCACCAATTTGACCAGAACCTACACGAGAAGCATACAAAATCCCGGCAATGGCTGCTAATACACCGGAAGCAACATAAGCAAGCATTTGAACCTTATTTACGCGTATACCCGATAATCTTGCTGCTTCCTTATTCCCTCCAGTCACATACATTTGACGCCCATGCTTCGTATAGGTTAAGAAAATATGCACTGCCGCTACCGCTAACAGAAGCAAAATAACCGAAATCGGGATACCCAGCCATTTCCCTTGTCCCAGAATAAGAAAAGCAGGAGATATTTCCCCTGGTGCCTTGCTACCATCAGGAAACTGCATATGATTATAAATGGTATAACCCTGAGCATAAGTTTCATGAGTACCATCTATAATGTACATAATCGCAAGGGTGGCCAGCATATCCGGAATATGAAGCTTGATGATTAACAACGAATTCAGAAGCCCAACAGCCGCTCCGATCAACAAAGATACGATAATAACCACCGCAACAGGCTGCTCATACCAGACCATCAGCGAAGCCGAAACGACGGTCGTTAGAGACACCGTGGCACCGACCGAAAGGTCAAAACCGTCCACGATAAGAGACAACGTCACGCCAATTGCGACAAAAGTCACAATCGCAATAGAGCCAAGAATGTCCATCAAATTATCATACGTCCAGAAATAGGGCAATGTGACTGAAAAAAACGCCAACACACCCATAATTACGACTACAGCCCCATAACGAAATGAGACGTTTAACCATTTTTCCTTCATGAATGCACCTCTTCACCGCCGCTGGCATACAACAGAAGCTGTTCCTGCTCCACTTCGCCCCGCGCAAATTCCTTTATTATTTTTCCGTCATACATCACCGCAATTCGATCACCAATGCCGATGCCCTCAGCAAATTCACAAGTTAAATAAATGACCGCTTTTCCCTGGGCCGCCAAATCACCAATGATACGGAAAATATCACTTTTTGCCCCGATATCCACACCCTTGGTCGGCTCGTCAAAAACAAACACATCTGCCCCGGAATGCAGCCATTTACCTATCGCAACCTTTTGCTGATTCCCGCCACTCAAATATTTAACGTTCTGGCGCAGAGATGGCGTCTTAATGCCAAGGGAAGCAACGACTTCGTTACCGTTCGTACGTTCTTTGCGACGACTGATAAAACCCAGTACACTCAACTTGCCCAATAGCGGAAGACTAAGATTTCGTTCTACCGTCTCTTCGATGAATACACCTTGCTTGCGCCGTTCCTCAGGTATGGACACAATCCCCTGAACTATTGCGTCTGCAGGCTCTCTCAGACGAATGGAGCGGCCTTTGAAGACCAGTTCCCCCTTATCGGGCTTATCCGCGCCTGTAAGAAGCCGGGACAGCTCCGTTTTGCCCGCACCGACCAAACCTACGATAGACAAGATTTCCCCGCGTCTGACCTGCAAATCGACACCGTGAACCCGTAATCCCTTGTGAAGCCCTCTGGCTTCCAACACCGTTTCACCGATAGGAACATCCGTTTTCGGAAATTCCTCCTCAAATGTTTTACCAAGCATATGTGTAACGATGTCGGCTACACTCAAATCAGAGGATGGACCCGTGAATACTCGCTCCCCATCGCGCATCACCGTAACGCGGTCGCTGTGTTCGATGACCTCCGGCAATCGGTGGGTGATAAGAATACATGCAACGCCCTCCGCCTTGAGCGTATGGATCGTACGGAACAAGCGCCGCATTTCTTCTTCACTGAGTGGCGCTGTAGGCTCATCGAAGATGATCGTATTCGCTTGCTGTGTCAAAATACGCGCAATGAGTACAAGCTGCTTTTCTGCCAACGTCAACTCAGATACGTATTGCCGTACATCAATATCGGCCTCCAGCCGTCCCAACGCCTCTCGCGCGCGTTTGCGCATGGAACTCGGCGCAGCCCACCAGCGTCCTTCAGGTGCAGACAAATCATCTAGTACAATGTTCTCCGCGACGCTCAGCTGCGGCACAAGTGCCGAATCGACCTCCTGATAGACACAGTGAATCCCCGCTCTCTTCGCCTCCCATGGCGAACCAATGCTCAGCTCCTTGCCACCCGCTACAATGCTTCCCTGATCGGAACGATACGCGCCGGATAAAATTTTCATCAGCGTACTTTTACCTGCTCCGTTTGCGCCCAGCAGAGCGTGAATTTCGCCGCCATGCACCGTAAAATCCACGGACCGCAGCGCATCCACACCAGCAAACTGTTTGCTGATTTTCTTCATTTCCAGTGTATACACTTGTGAACTCATGGTACCTCCCTCACGCCTGCTTATGATAAAAGCGCGCCGAAGCGCGCCTTGTGCTTATCCTAAAGTTTATTTAGACGTTTCATATTCTTTCATCCAATCTTTGTAGCCTTGCTCGCTTTGGCCCCATCCCTTTACATATTGAGACAGCTCGGATGTGGAAATTTGCTTATCCGGCAATGCTTCGCGCTGCACATAGACCGCCTTCAATACCACTTGCTCCTTCGGGTTATCCCCGTGCAGCTTCTGATATGCATAGCGCACTTGTACGCGTCCGATATCTGTCGGATCTACAGCCGCCGAAGCCACCCAAGGATTTTTCGGGTCCTGAATCATTTGCAAATCCTCGTCACTCATATCAATGCCGTAGACTTTAATTTCCGTGCGTCCAGCCTGCTGGATGGCGCGTGCTGCACCTTTAGCAAATTCATCCCAAGCAGCCCAGACCGCTGTAATTTCACCCTTAGGATATTGTTTCAACACAGCTTCCATTTTGGCTTGGGTGTCCAAAGCTGGATTCTGAGCTGAGCCAAAAGTCGCAATTTCTTTAATGTCCGGGTTGGCTTTCAAAAACTTATCATAAGCAACCTGACGGCGCTCCATTGGTGCAAATCCGGCAACCCACACTTTTACGATGTTACCTTTGCCACCGATATCCTTTTTCATTTGCTCCAGCGTCAGCTCAGCCATGCTTTGGTCATCCTGTGAAAGCACGACAGCCCCCGGAACGTTAACCGCAGCATCGAAGACGATAACCGGGATATTGCGGGAAATCGCTTTTTTTAACCCTGTTTCCAGCAACGCATCTCCATGATCCGTCAAAATGACATCAAACTGCTGGTTAATTGCGCTATCGAGCAAGGAGGCCATTTTAGCCTTATCGTTGTCTGCCACGAACTTGGTCAACGTACCGCCAAATTTCTTAACTTCCTCTTCCACGCCCTGAACATACTGCTGCGAGAATGTGCCAGTGTTAAACTCCATAATTAATGCAACTCGTTTGCCTTTTAAATTTAAACTGTCTGCTTTTGCATCTGTTGTGTTCGATCCTGTACTGCTTGTCCCTTGAGCACCGCTCTCTGTTTTCGGCGCGCCACATGCAGTGACCAGCAAAACCAGCACCAGCAGCATGATAGCCCCTAGTCCTAACTTCTTGTTTTTTTGGATATTCATGTTTCGTTTCCCCCTCGTTCATTCAACAAAATGGTTCAAATTTGATACTTAATATATCGCGTTAAACCAAGTATGTAAATAGGTTTTATGAATATAAAAATATTTTCCGATCACATATGACAAAATACGACAATTGCACATAAAAATAACGCAAAGAGCGGATAGCTCTCTGCGTTATTTTTTCTTACACCATTTTCATTTACTTGCGCTTAAAGGATGATGGCAATCAAACCGCCTGAGCCTTCGTTAATAATGCGGCCCAACGTTTCCTGAAGCTTGTAGCGTGCATTGTCCGGCATCATTGCAATCTTGCCCTGAATGCCTTCACGGACAATGGAATGCAGCGAGCGACCGAAAATGTCCGACTCCCAAATTTTGATCGGGTCATTTTCAAAATCCTGCATCAGATAGCGCACAAGTTCCTCACTTTGCTTCTCTGTCCCGATAATCGGAGCAAATTCCGATTCCACATCGACACGAATCATGTGAATGGAAGGCGCTGTAGCCTTGAGCCGCACACCAAACCTCGTGCCCTGACGAATTAGCTGTGGTTCATCCAGCGCCATCTCAGCCAGCGAAGGAGCAGCAATGCCGTATCCGGTCGTCTTGACCATTTCCAACGCCTCGGCGAAGCGGTCATATTCCCGTTTGGCATGGGCAAAATCCTGCATCATTTGCAGCAGATGATCCTTGCCGCGAATCTCTACCCCGACCACCTCGACCAAAATCTGATCGTACAGCTCATCCGGTGCGAACAGATCAATTTCCGCCACACCCTGACCCATATTCATCCCGCTCAGACCGGCCCTGTCGATGAATTCATACTCCATAAACTGGCCGACCACCCGGTCTACATCACGCAGGCGTCGAATGTCTTTTACCGTATCGCGGACGGAATTCTCATAATTGCTGCGCAGCCAGTGATCTTCATTCAGCACCATAACCCAGCTCGGCAGGTTCACATTCACCTCATGCACTGGGAATTCATATAATACTTCACGAAGCACGCCTGTAACATCATCTTCTGTCATCGTAGCCGCACTGAGCGTCATGACAGGAATATCATACTTGGCCGCCAACTCACTGCGAAGTTGAAGTGTTTCATCGCTGCGCGGATGCGTGGAATTGATGACCAGCACAAACGGCTTGCCTACTTCTTTCAACTCCTCAATGACTCGCTCTTCCGACTCTACATAAGAGCTACGCGGGATTTCCGCAATCGTGCCGTCTGTCGTGACGACAACACCGAGCGTCGAATGCTCCTGAATGACCTTGCGCGTGCCAATCTCCGCCGCTTCCTGAAACGGAATCGGTTCTTCAAACCATGGCGTGGAGATCATCCGCGGGCCATTTTCATCCTCGTACCCCTTCGCACCCTCTACTGCGTATCCTACACAGTCGACCAGACGGACATTCACATCCAGTCCTTCCGTTACTTTGATCTGGACAGCATTATTCGGTACGAATTTAGGCTCCGTCGTCATGATCGTTTTCCCTGCCGCACTTTGTGGCAGCTCATCTACGGCGCGGGCACGGTCCGCCTCACTTGTAATGTTCGGCAGAACAATTGTCTCCATAAACCGCTTAATAAAAGTTGATTTACCTGTTCGGACTGCGCCGACGACCCCAAGATAAATATCTCCTCCGGTGCGTTCGGCAATGTCTTTAAAAATGTCCACTTTCTCCAATGAAATCCCCTCCTCAAAAGTCTCCGAAGGAAAAATGCTTAATGAGCATCCGCTTCGTGTTCAACCAACTGCTTGATCCCAGATGCGGCAGAACAGCCTTTAAAATGCCCGGAAGTCGTCCGCCGCCGAGATTCAGGAGACTGATGGAATCGGCGAAACGGCGTAAACTCGTACATGCATTTGGACTGATACCATCATATGTATCCCCTCCGTAAAATATGTTCAGGTTTTTGAAAAAATAGAGTTCGTCACAGAGATCACTGCAAAACGATATTTTACGTTTGGGTCCACTCACCTAATATATGCGTAGCGGGGTTTCCCCATGACTTCGACGCTAGATTTATGATAAAAAAAGGATGTCTCTCTGACATTCTAAGCAAACTAGTACCCCTAAAGTGAACACTTTTTGAGCGTTCACTTTAGGGGTATAAGCTTCCTAGTCGTCGGATAACATCCTTTGTTTCTTATTCTTTTGAGTTTAAGCTTTACCACAGTTCGTCTTCCTGTGCCTGACGCTCAAGCTGTCGCCGAACAGCCGCCTTGAGCTTATCCTCCGGTATCGTCACCTCAACATCACTCTGGGCGCGAGCCTGACAGGACAAGCGGATGCCTTCATCCAGCAGAGGTCCCAGCTTACGGCGCTCTGCATCACTTGGCTGGCCTGCGTGTACAGCCCATTCCTGTGAAATATGCACCTTGCACATGAGACAGGCCGCTTTTCCGTCACAACGGGTTGGAATATACACGTTCGCTTTACGTGCGGCCTGGAGCAATGTCGTGCCTTGACCGACCTGTACGCGCCTGCCTGACGGCTTAAACGTAATATGCACATCCATGAACGGTCCTCCATTCTTTTAGCAACCACGAACCTGCCAATTACAGCCTCATTCAGCTTCTGGAATGCAACTCGGGCCAAGGCAAAAGCTCTTGCAGCTTACCCAGTTGGTCATCTGTCCAAATGTTGCTGATCAGCAATTGATTCAGTACCGCTATATGTCGCTGCGGATCACGCTTCATAGCGTCTGCTATCGCCTCATATCGGTCAGATCGATTTCGTAATAGATTAAATAGCAACTCATGACTGAGTGGCATCAGACGCAGTGAAGAGCGCACCAGATTAAGCCGGATTCCAGCCGACCATAGCAACCGTTCGACCTCCAATCGATATAAAGCTCCATCACACAGCACCTCGAAACCACCCACAAGCTCAACTGGAAATCCCTCCAGTTCATAATGGCTCAGCAATGAAACGTACGAACCACTACGATCTACCTGCTGTCGGTCGATCATTACACCCGGTGGTTTCGCATGAAGCTGCTTCGCTGCGTGAATATCTGCGTAAATATCAATATCTCGGGGCAGTCGATCCAGCTCAACCTCCTGCACAAGCAGCGAACAGCTTCCTCCCAGCATCCACGGAACAGCAACGGATGCCCAGCCGTCCGCCAAGCTGCTCAGCGCAGCCGTCAGCTCGTGAGGCAGCTTGTTCAATCGCACCGAAGGTATAGCCTCCATCACATTGTTTCCTCCCTTTCAGTCCATCATCCCGTTTCCTGTTGGGCACCATTATAACATGTTACGTATGGCAGTTCGACATTTTATGCATAAGAGAGCAAACGAAAATCTGCTGGAATAATGAAAAAAACCGTGAACCTGTCCGGTTCACGGAGAATAGAACCAGCCGGTAAACGGCCGGAATTTTTTATTTTTTCATCATCATTTTCATCAACGCTTCCATATTGGAATGATTCATTCCGCTCTTTTTGACGGCACCGACAATATCCCTTACTGTATCTTCCGACACCGGAATGTTGGCCATCGCAGATACTTGCTTTATCAGCTGACGCAGCTGTGCTTCACTTTGAAGCGTGTCCGCCTTCACGGTGCCTGCCAGCTTTTTCACCGCATTTTCAGATATGTTTTTGCCACCTTTTTTGTTAATGGCCTTCAACGCATCTTTCGGAAAGTTTTTATTCACATTCTCCCCTCCTCCGCCATTGCTCAACTCAGTGTATGAATGGTGGAGGCCAACGGTGATTAAGCTTACAAAAGACATGCCTTACGCCTAACTGAAAAAAGCTGTCTCAACCGCAGATAAAATCTACTTGCGAGACAGCCTTTTGTATGTTTTTATGAGGAGCTAAGCCTTTAGGAATGCCATTGTTCCCATGTTTGCAGTGGCATGACTTCCATTTCGGTTTTCGGATCGCGCCCCATGAGCGCCTCGACGGCCTTGCGGACGTCACGTCCTTCGAATAGTACCCCGTACAGCACTTCCGTAATAGGCATCTGAACGCCCAGCTTTTGCGAGATCGCATAGGCCGCCTTTGTCGTCCGAATGCCTTCTACCACCATACCCATGGATTCTAGCACATCATCCAGCTTTTGCCCCTGCCCAAGCAGCGAGCCTGCACGCCAGTTACGGCTGTGACGGCTCGTTGCAGTGACGACCAGATCGCCTATACCCGCAAGCCCGGCAAAGGTCAACGGATTGGCTCCCATTTCTACTCCTGCACGGGTAATCTCTGCCAACCCACGGGTCAGCAAAGCCGCTTTTGCATTATCACCGAAGCCTAATCCGTCCGACATTCCCGCTCCCAGAGCGATAATGTTCTTCAAAGCTCCGGATAGCTCCACACCCAACAAATCCCGGTTCGTATATACGCGGAAATAGGAGTTCATGAACAGCTCCTGTGCTGCGTGTGCTGCCTTCTCATTAGACGAGGCTACGACAACCGTCGTAGGGCATTTCCGCACCACTTCTTCCGCATGGCTCGGACCGGACAGCACGGCAATATCACCCTCCGCGACCTCCAGCTCTTCTGAAATCACCGTGGACATACGTTTGAGTGTTTCCGTTTCAAAGCCTTTAATGGCGTGGACAATCAGCATATCCTTGGTAAAGAATGCTTTCAGACTACGCGCCACCTGACGCGCAGCAGCGGAAGGAGCTACGATTACGACTGCTTTAGCACCGGACACCGCAACTTCCATATCGGTTGTAGCCATAATCCGTTCAGACAGGATGGAGCCGGGTAAATAATGGTCATTCGTATGCTTCTCATTGATTTCAGCAGCTTGCTGTTCGTTTCTCGTCCAGACAGAGACATCGTTGTTATTGGCCGCAAGGACGGAAGCCAGAGCTGTTCCCCAACTGCCCGCGACCAGCACAGCTATTTTCTCAGACAAGACGATCTCCTCCTTTGGAGCCAAGCTTGTTTTCTTTCCCCCGTACCAGCTTGGCAATGTTGGTACGATGTCTCCACACAGCAAACACACAAATAACCAGAGCCGTCCAGAAGAACGACCATTCATAACCAAGCACCAGCAAGATCCAAGGGGTCAAAATGACAAAAATCAGCGAGCCAAGGGATACATAGCGCGTAATTACGATTGCAAGAATCGCAATAATTCCGGCATACAATGCGGGAAGTAAGGCAATCGAGACCAATACACCAATGGCGGTAGCAATGCCTTTTCCTCCGCGAAAGTGGAAATATACCGGCCAGTTATGGCCTGCAATCGCCGCAATGCCACACAAACCCGGTAACCAGGGTGAATTTCCGCCAAGCCAGTGTCCAATCAGCACGGCGACAATCCCTTTAAGTACGTCCAGCAGCAATACCAGTATGGCAGGGCCTTTTCCAAGCACGCGCAGCGTATTCGTCGCGCCGGCATTGCCACTTCCATGCTGGCGAATGTCGATTCCTTTTAATTTTCCATACAGCAGACTGAAGCTGACAGAGCCAAGCAAGTAACTGAGCACGATGGCAACGATCTGTAAAATCAACCTATTCGCTCCTAACTTTCGTCAGACTTGCGCCGTGTAAAGATACGAATTGGAGTTCCCTCAAAGTTGAAGGCGGCGCGGATTTTGTTCTCCAGATAACGCTCGTAAGAGAAGTGCATCATTTCCGGATCATTGACGAATACAACCATCGTAGGCGGCTTAACAGCAACCTGAGTCACGTAGTTAATACGCAGACGGCGTCCTTTGTCAGTTGGCGGAGGATTAATCGCAACCGCATCGGAAATAACATCGTTCAGCAAATGCGTCTGAATACGCAAGACATGCTGCTGCGCCACATGCTGGACAACAGGGAGCAGCTTTTGCAAGCGCTGCTTTGTTTTCGCAGACAAGAACACAATCGGAGCATAGGTCATGAACAGAAAGTGATCGCGAATTTTAGTTTCAAATTGGCGCATCGTTTTATCGTCCTTGTCCACAACATCCCATTTGTTCACAACAAACAGCGAGGCTTTACCCGCTTCATAAGCGTAACCGGCAATGTGCTTATCCTGCTCAATAATGCCTTCCTCGCCGTTAATAACGACCAGCACGACATCTGCACGCTCAATAGCACGCATTGCACGCATCACACTATATTTCTCTGTCGTCTCATATACTTTACCACGTTTACGCATACCCGCAGTATCGATCAGTACATACTTCTGACCGTCTTTTTCAAAAGGCGTATCAATTGCATCACGCGTTGTACCTGCAATGTCACTAACAATAACCCGTTCCTCTCCCAGAATGGCGTTAACGAGCGAGGATTTACCTACGTTCGGGCGGCCGATCAAGGCAACACGGATAACATCTTCATCATAAATGTCCTCTTCCAGCTCAGGCAAATTGGACGTGATCGCATCCAACAGGTCACCAAGACCTATACCGTGGCTACCGGAAATGGCAATGGGGTCGCCAAATCCATAGGAATAAAACTCATAAATCAGATCCGCGCGTTCCAGATTGTCCACCTTGTTTACAGCCACAATAACAGGCTTGCCCGAACGATACAGCATTTGGGCTACCTCTTCATCAGATTGCGTAATCCCTGCCTTCGCATCACTCATGAATACAATAACATCTGCTTCTTCTATAGCTAGTTCGGCTTGCATCCGGATGGATTTCAAGATTTCATCTTCTCCATCAATCTCAATGCCGCCAGTATCAATAATGCTGAAGGATTTACCGTTCCACTCCGATATACCGTAAATACGGTCACGGGTGATTCCAGGCTTATCTTCCACTATGGATAAACGATCCCCGATAATCCGATTAAAAATGGTGGATTTGCCCACATTCGGACGACCGACAATAGCCACAACGGGTCTTGCCATAAATTCACTCCTCCTGTCAATTCTTCCGCTATCATCATAGCAAAAAACATGCCTGTTAGCGATATTGTCACGTAACAACAATCGGCGAACCCTCTGGGTCCGCCGATGGTGTACGTTATGCTTATAAAGTGTATTGATTCAAACTCATTTAAATTTGTTCAGTTTATCGCCAAAACGTTCGCCAAGCGTAATGCTCAGACCGGAATTGTTCAAAGAAACGTTCGGATTGTTCAGTTCCTCACGAGGCGCGCGGGATGCACGTGGCGCTCTTTCTGCTCTTGGAGCAGCTTCTGGCGCTTCCTCAGTTTCTTTAATGCTCAGGCTAACACGTTTTTCAGTAGGACTCATTTCAAGAATTTTAACCTTTACTTCTTGTCCTTCTTCCAGAACTTCTTGGGGAGTTCCGATGTGTTTGTGGGAAATTTGGGAGATATGAACCAAACCTTCCACGCCAGGAGCGATTTCAACGAATGCACCGAAGTTAACCAGACGTTTAACAACGCCTGTTACAACGTCACCGTTGTTAAATTGTCCAGCAGCAGATTCCCAAGGTCCAGGCTGTGCAGCTTTTATGCTCAGGCTGATTTTTCCTTTTTCAGGGTCCACTTTCAGGACTTTCACTTTTACTTGATCGCCTTCAGAAACCGCATCGGAAGGCTTGTCAACATGAGTCCAGGCAATTTCAGATACGTGAACCAAACCATCCACGCCGCCTACGTCAACGAAAGCACCGAATTGAGTGAGACGTTGAACCGTACCCACGATTTCTTGTCCTTCTTTCAGCTCAGCCATTACTTTAAGCTTGTTGGCTTCGAATTCTGTTTCCAGAACGTCTTTTTGAGAAAGGATTACTTTGTTGTTCTCACGATCCAGCTCTTTCACGACAACACGCAATGTGCGGCCTTTGTAATCGCTGAAATCTTCAACGAAATGGCGTTCTACCATGGATGCAGGGATAAATCCGCGCAGACCCACGTCTACAACGATGCCGCCTTTAACGACATCATTAACAACCACTTCAAATACTTCTTTGCTTTCAAACAGCTGCTCCAGCTTTTCCCAAGCATTTTCACTGTCGATTGCACGTTTGGACAGGACAAGTTTTTCTTTACCGTCGTCGATACTAATAATTCTAGCTTCAACCTCTTGGCCTACTTGTACTGCTTCTTCTGCGTTGTCCAAACCAGAAGACAACTCGCGAATTGGAATAATTCCATCGTATTTATATCCAATGCTTACTACCGCTTGGTTATCTTCCAATTTCACGATTGTACCTTTAACGATGTCACCTTTTTTCAGGGAGACGATTTGATCGAGCTCGTCTTGATTTGCCGCTTCAGCAGCTTCTTGATTTTTAATTTCTTCCGACATGTCAATACCCTCCTCAATTCAAAAAAACCATTTATTTAAACCTGCGCATGGCAGAGTTCAAAACATTGTTAAACTTCTGTTCTAGTTTTCCGAGATTAGACACAATTCATGCAAGCCTTTCAGTTATTCGTAGGCTCGCCGGTTTCTCGCATTGTACGAATACGAGACATAATCTCTTCTGTTGCCAGCTCAAGCGGATCTCCTTCGATAACGACGCCTTTTTGGTAAGCATCCAAATTAACAGGTTTGCCGTATATCACTTTCGTTTTACGGAAAAGCTTGTAATCACCAACAATGGCGACCGGAACGGCAGCCGCTCCACTACGCAGCGCAAAGCTGGCAGCACCCTTTTTACCGATTCCCCCGGCTCCTCTGGAGCCTTCGGGAAATATCCCCATAACCTTGCCGTCACGCAAAATGGTCAAGGCCAGCTTAATGGATTCCTTGCTCACACCACCGCGTTTGACCGGAAAAGCTCCCAGCTTGTCGATCAACGGACCGAATACAGGAATATTAAATAGCTCGGCTTTCGCCATAAAGTGAACCTTTCGATTCAGCAAAATGCCAACTGTCGGAGGGTCCAGATTACTAATATGATTAGAACACAACAGTACTCCGCCCTCAGCAGGAACATTTCCCCTGCCTACCGCCTCAAGTCTGAACAGAAAGCGGTATATGAGACGCAAAATACGGACGCATACAGCATATATCATTGGCTGATCTCTCCATCCTTCGCCGTAGTGCAGTAAGATACAATGGTATCGACGACATCCTGAATGCCCATATGGGTCGTATCCAGCACGATAGCGTCGTCACTGCAACGAAGCGGGGATACCTCCCTCTCCTCATCAAGCTTGTCACGCGCCGCAATGTCACGTTCGAGCTGCTCCAGAGTGATATCATCAGTTCCGCTCAGTTCTTTAAACCGGCGAGAGGCACGTTCCTGAACACTTGCGGTCATAAACACCTTGACCTCCGCATCAGGAAGCACAGTGGTTCCAATATCGCGACCATCCATAACGACACCTTTACGCGCGGCCATTTCACGCTGATTTTCAGTCAAACGCGAACGTAACCCCGCAATACCCGAATACTGTGACACCTTGCCTGTCACTTCCATCGAACGAATCACTGTCGTTACATCTTCCCCGTTACAATAAACCTTTTGGCCTGTAGGGTCCGGTACTAATTCAATCACCAGCTCAGGCACATACTGAAGCACTTTTTGTACATTTTCCGCCGGAATTTCCTTGCGCATCATATACCACGTTGCTGCCCGGTACATCGCTCCGGTATCTACATAAACATAAGAAAGTGCTTTCGCTACCAAGCGGGCCACCGTACTTTTCCCTGCACCAGCAGGTCCATCAATGGCTACATTTATTTTATTACTTGAAGATACATGCTGCCTTGCCAACGGGTAATTCCTCCTAACCTAACCTCAAGAAAAAAGCAGGCATTGCCTGCGACGTGAAAATTATACCACACATTCAGAGTTGATGCAAAATGAACGGCAGGTTAACAAAAAAAGAAAACCTTCGGATGATTGCTATCTCCCCCGGAATTCCAACTGACGCTCAAAGCAATATTTGATGAGCTTTTGACGCTCCTGATCAGCAATTTTCTCATATTTAAGCATGATCAGCCTGCGACCGTTTTCCATTTGCTGAATACGTACAATTTCGGATTGGAACGGGACATGCTCCTGAGTTCCATTTTTATAAGGAACCAGAATCCAGCAGGACAATGATTCACCTTCTTCCAGGGGGTGCGATCCTTGAGTCTGAAAAGAAACACCTCCACCTCCCACATCATTCGTCTCAGCTACAAACCTTGACTCGTTTGATCCATACTTCACCGCTATTTCCAGGTTGGCCTGAACCCGTAGAAAATTTCGGCGCTGAATTTTACTGATGCTGTCTGGGGCAGGCTTGTGAATACGGACCATCCGGAGCACATCCTCTTTAAAGCCGGTAACGTGGGTATTGAAATAGTTTTTTATCCCGCCCTCGCTCATAAAAAATATTGACAGTTCTTCTCCCAAAAACAGTTTTTTCAGATGCCCGCTCGTTTGAGACATGGGTACTTCGATTAGAAAGTTTTGGGACTCCTCTTCAGCAATACGCGACTTAAATTCAAAATGTTCGTCCGTATAATCGGTACCAGCCACTTGTATGTATAGCACATCATTAATTGCAGGAAACAAACCGCCCACCATCCTTGTTCATTTAAAAGCTGTAATAAGGTATATAATACCACGACTTTATGCCTATTTTAAGTATTATATTTGTTATAACTATGTCAAAAGCACAAAAAACCTCCTTAATGAAGGAGGTTTAGCGTGACTAATGGTTCATTTTTACGTATTTACCCTAATTACAATTAAACATGACTTCCAGAAGCCGGTTCGTCCGAATCTTTAACTTGCTCAATCGTTTCTTCCATTCCCGTATCAGCGTTAATGTAGATTCTGTAAATGGAACCGTTGATTTTCCCGCCAAATTCGTAGCACAGAACCTCTTTGGACAGTTCATTTTCAATCAGTGCTTTCCGGTGATACGTTTCACGAAACTCAGGGTTCAGCTTCGCACGTGCTGACTTCACATCCAGCTTAGCCTTCGGAATACGGCGGAGAGGGCTGTGCTCGTACACGTAGTCACTCGATTGAAAACCGATCACTTGCCCGTTATCAAGACCGGATCTAACTGTGATTTTTTCTGGATAGATGATCACATCCCCTTTTTGAGTGGCAAATGTGATGTTGGCTAAATTTCCACTTTCATCATAAGAAACAGGCTTCATCCCCGGATATCCCTTACGTTGGAGGTACTCACTCGCATAGCGGACCGCCTCATTGCGAGTTGATTTTTTCGGCCCAACCGTTCTCATATCATGGTAAGAAATAAGCTTGCCACCTTTTTTGGTATAATCCATGGTAGCTACAGGCTTCTGTTTGTTATACAAAGTAGCTGTATAAGATGCCCATTCCGTTCCTTTACCATTTTCATGGACACGGATTTGGCTCTCCGGTTTCCCTGTAAATTCAGCCGCATTCCGCTTAATTTGCTCCGCGTTCACAGGAGGAAGACTCAGCTTCTTCACAGAACGCTTATCATAGATGCTAGCTACGGATGGTCCCCAATCCAGCTCCTTATAGTTCTCCACCTTTTTGTCTACGGTTTGGAAGCCGTCAATAATGGTGTTGTCCTTAGGCCCGGTCTGGGAGCCTGGCGCTGTATCGACATCCATCCAACGCAAATTTTTGCTGAGGACTTTTTGCCGGACTTCGTGCATATTTTTCGAAATTTCTTTGGAATTGCTGTATAACGTCTTCAGATTCGATAATTCTTTCTCATTTAAAGGCTCGTGATCCAGATCACGGACAGATGTCTGATACGCAAATGCAGATAGATGCGACAACAGATCCTTGGCATGATTAAAAGGCATTACATTGAGCGGCAACTGGTTGACCTCATTTTGAGCCTCGCTCGTAATTCTCCACACGTTCATTAGACATTTGCGATGCATGGCGTGTGACGTGTTGTGAACTGCAATAGCGTTCCCGAGTTGTGAATGCAACTGATCCATATGAAACGACAAATCATGAAACGCACGCTGATATTGATTTTCCGCTTTAATCGACATGCTATTTGCCTGAAGAGACACCTCTTTTCTCATCTGGCTTTCCCGATAACCCCACACAAATGCTCCTATCATAATCAGGGTAACAATCGGAAACATTACGGCACTAAGTCGTCTATACATATTGGGAGTCTCCTTTCTTCAAGTACACTAACGATAGTGTGACAAGAAGAATGCTCTCTTATGCATGGTTTTCCATAACTTCGACAATAAACTCACAGTTATCGCAGATACAGCGCTTAAAGCCAGTCTGAACACGCCCTTGCTCCATCCGTCCTCTCAGCACGAAACGCTCACCACACCTTTTACAATGTATTCTCACTTTAATGCGCAAAAAAAAGACACCTCTTTCTCTAACAGGTTTGTCAGATCAGTGTGCCCTAATTTGTTACATATTAACCTTTTCTTCCCGTTTGAACAGTCGAAATGGAGATCGGTTGTTAGCCCTACTGATTTTCGCCATCCCTCCATACCAGAGAAATGCCATCAGAGGAATGATAAACCAGATCCAGTCATGCGAAATTGTCGTCAGAATCAGGTCATATATTCCATGCCAGAACCATGGAAGCACCAATGACAGAAGCAACATATATTTGCTTTTCCAGTCCTGTGAAAACTTGGCCTTCCCCATGTAATAGCCCATCATGACTCCAAACATTGCATGACCGGATACCGGAAGCAATGATCTCATCAGCATCATACTAACAGAAGCGTGGCCCGCCCATGCGTACAGCAGATTTTCAACTGTTGCAAATCCAAGGGAGATTGCGGCGGCATACAAAATACCGTCATATGGTTCATCGAACTCGGTGTGATTATATATAATGTGGTACAGCAAAAACCATTTGAAAAACTCTTCTACTCCGGCCGAAATGCCGAACACCTGGATCAACGTGTGATCCCCCAGCCAAAGCAGCAACCCGCGTTGAAAAATCATGACAGGCAGTACCACCAAAAAGCCGAGAAAAAACACTTTGATGACCATGTGCAGCGGCTCGGATTCATATCTGTCCTTCAAGTAAAAATACATTAATAAGGCGAGGCCCGGCGCAGTTGCTGCCGCTAAAACAGAAAACAGAAGCACCGATCATCCCTCCATAAAAATGAGTCGGCACTGCATTCACCGCAGAGCCGACAAAGTTACTTCGATATTACTTTTCTTTAAGCCCCATTAAGAGCGGCTATCAAAATGAGTGCAGATGACGTCAATCGCCTGTTCAGGAATGACCAGCTTGCCATACTCCTCCAGCATTGCCGGTGTTACGGATGAGCCTTCCCCAAATTCAGCAAGAACCGCGATCAAGGCTGCAAGCTTGGGCTCTTCCACTTCTTCCGGCTCCAAATGCAGAATCCATTTTCCTCTATAATGATACAGCTTACCTGCATCCGTAGTGTTGCTACGAAGCATGTGAGCCGCTTCTATGAGTACTTCGAAATCGCTAAACGCGTAGACGATGGAATCGCTGTGCTCCAGCGTAACTTCCATTTCGTAGACTTCCTCCGGAAGCTCATCATCGGGACCCGAGCCATATTGCTGGTGGTCGTATTTCCCCCGAGTGACGATAACTACCATGCCCTGAGCAGGAAGCGCAAATACTTCGACAGCTAACGGTCCCGTGGCGTCGAAGCCCAGCTCACTATATGCCTGATCCATCATTTCGGTGAACAGCTCATGGACTCTTGGAATCTCTTGCCACATGTCGTCTTTTTGAATACCGCGTTCGCTCAAATCGTCAAAGGTAAGGAAAATCCGTATCTTGTCCTGGCTTAATCTTTCTATTTTCATACTGGACCCTCCTCCTGGCAGCCGAGTGTTATTAACAGATTATGATGCATTTATGGTGCCTGTGATGAAAATGGTTCTATGTAATCATGTTATCATTTTATAATCGTAAATGCACGCAATAAAATGATAAAAAAAAGAATCATTTGAACGGCTTTTACAAAAAAGCCGCAAAATGATTCGGGATAGAGGTTCCGGGTTACAAACCCGGTACGGCTGTATGAGTTTCTTTCAGGATTTGCTCAACCTCACGCTTAACCTCGGGACTGGTGCGGATAAAATCTTTAATCAGCTTCATATTTACTTCTTTATTTTGGGCTGTATGGGCGCTATGAGCTGTCTTATCTGTTGTGGAACGGTGATCGTGATCCTTATGGGTGTCTTGCTTGTTAAGCGTAATATCACCCATTCCGGGAAATGCCGCGTCCATCATTTTGGTACGGGCTTTTTGAACCAGATTACCGCCTTTTTTTCCATCCATGTTCATACATAAGCCTAACATGCTGCGGTTACGGGAGATCATAGTGCTCGCCACTGCGCCCAAAACGATTCCCAGGAAAAATGAAGATGTTTTCACAATTAGAACCTCCCTTTGTGGTAGAATCAAGCATAGTGTTCGTCAGCAGAGACAAACTCATACGGTATAAATACAGGAAGGTGAGATGAATTAATGGGTACAAAAACAGCAGCCATTTTGTTGACCGCATGTCTGCTGCTAAGTGCTTGCACTGCGGCCAAGCCGGAATCGGCAGCCACAAGCAATAACCAGACCCCGGCAACGTCTGAAACCAGTGAGAACACAGACAAAGGGCAGGACACAGCTTCTTCCCCAACCAACAGCAGTGAGCTAGCAGGCAGTCATCATGGTAACAACTCAACGGCCCTAACATCGCCGCAAACTGGCAAGACCGTCGCCGACAGCAACGAGGCTACAAATTCAACGGCTACCGTTAACAAAACGTATCATTTGGACAAGGCTTACAACGTGGTCCCTAACCAGCAAGGGGCGGAGAAAAAGGTTGTTTTGCTGACCTTTGACGACGGACCCAAGGAAGCGGTCATGATCAACAAAATCATTGATATTCTGGACAAGCACAAGGCCAAAGCCATTTTTTTCGTAAACGGTTACCGCGTGAAGGAGCACCCTGAGCTGCTCAAGCTCATACATGACCGTGGGCAGCCCATCGGCAACCATAGCTGGGATCACATCGTGCTAAAGAACAAATCCGAAGCCGAAGTGAAGAAGCAAATTGAATCGGTGCAAAAAATTATTAAAGACACAACGGGTCAAACGCCGGTGTTCTTTCGTCCTCCTCATGGCGCAGGTGGGGATGTCGGCCGCAAAGTTGCCAAAGAAAACGGACTTTTGTACATGACATGGTCCGTCGGTTCGCTTGATTGGACAATGAAAAAGAGTCAGCCGAATAAAACCGATGCACTTCTCAAGAATGTGACGGAGCAATTGCATCCGGGCAGCAATATTTTGATGCATGAGCTGCCATGGACCGCAGAGGCGTTGGATAGCCTGTTGACCCGTCTGGAGCAAAAGGGTTACCAATTTGTCGATCCACAAAGTATTGAGGTTCCTGCTAGCTAGCAGGCCCTTGTGTTTGTGCTTCTATTACCGATCCTAAATAATTGCAAAAGAGCCCCCATTTCCCGCAAGTCATATAAGCGGGTAAGGAGGCTCTTTTGGCGTAAGCACAAGCGATCACACAAGCCTATCATTACCAGAGCATTTCACTAATGGGCGGTGCCCCTTTGATGCCCCACCACAGCAATGCTGCTGTAATGAGCACAAAAAGTGTGCTCAAAAAATTCAAAAACCACTTGCTCACCCGGATACGGCGGGACGGAAACATTTCTGCTCGTGTCCGGTACTCGCTGACAGGAGCATCATCCTCCATCGTCACAGCAACTCCCGGTGCAGCGGCAACGTGAGCCAATTCCGGTGCGGGTCGTGAAGCACGGGAGCGAACAGGTTTTGGACTGTTCTCTTCCTTGCCTTTGCGTCCATTTCGGCGGCTGCCGTAAGTCTGCACTCTGCTAAGTTCCTGATTCATGCTTCATACCTCCGAAAACGTAGCGCCAAACCGGATATGAGGTCAATCACAAAATGACAAATGATCGGCGCCCACAGGCTACCGGTATGCACGTATATGTAGCCCAAACCGTAACTGCTCAGAAAAACCCAGCCTGTCGGAATCCAATGCCGCAAATACCGGATATGGATGACCGCAAACAAGATACTTGTCCAGTAAGGCCCAAAGCTGTTCTGGATCGCCCCTCTGAACAATAGTTCCTCACAGATCGAAACGATGGCTGCTATACATACAATATGCCAGATGGGTCGGTTTTGAAACAGCATCTGGTTAATGCCCCCGTCATCCATAGCATCCTCGGGCATAACCCGCGACAGGAGCAGGTCCACCAGCAGCATAGCCGCAGCCAGTCCCAACCCCCACCATAAAACATGTAAACTGTTCGGCCACGCAAACAGCTCCAGCACATTTCTTTTCTGAAAAATAATCCAGATGGCGCCGACCAACAGGGTCAGCCCCTGGGTTAGATACAAATTGTAAAGCAGCAAGCGGTCATTCAATTCATGAATTTGCGCTCTTTTCCATTTCACTTTAAGCTTTTTCATAGTTAGTTAGTCCTCTGCATAGTCTTCTTAAGCATCATAGCCAAAAAGTCGGACGGATTCAAGAAGGCTTAAATCTTATTATTCCGCATTCTGTAGTATGTATCTAGCCCGGTGTCCACACATGTCACATGTCCTATTGACATGTCCATGTAAGCCATGATACATTATGAAAAAATTATTAGCGACAACAACAATGATGGAGAAAAGGTATTGATTTCGTCCTCAGAGAGCCGGTGCTTGGGTGGAAGCCGGTGGCGAAGTAACTACTTTCAGCGCTCCTGAGTTATTGCACCGAAGCCTTGGATGATATCCCGGCATTAGATGCAATCGGCAGAAAACCGTTATCCTTTCGGTCATATTTATGACCGCTGAAGGCAGTCCGTTGCGAAACGGCTGCGAATTAGGGTGGTACCACGATAAACTCTCGTCCCTTACTATGGAGATAGTATGTGATTCGGGAGTTTTTTTGATGCCCGGAAACCGCAAAGCGGTTCTGCATATGACCTTTAGCCGTCTGCTTGGTGCCTAATGCTATTTTACCCCTTTTCTGCGTCAATGCGTTATCACGTTAGTGTTATCCGCAATCTTCTGTTCTTTCAGAAGCATTTCAAGTTTTTTCACGTTCTTTATGGAATGTATTTCAGTTTGAAGTACATCCTGTCCATAAAAGAAGTTAACTTTGAGGAGGAAACCAAATGTTTAAAGTGTTAGTATCCGATCCGATCAGTGACCTGGGCATCCAGCAACTGATGGATGCAGACGATGTCAAGGTGGACAAGAACACAGGTCTCAGCGAGGACGAATTGGTTCAAATTATTGGTGACTATGATGCACTGCTCGTTCGTAGCCAAACCCGGGTAACCGAACGCATCATGACGGCAGGTAAGAACCTCAAGGTTGTCGGACGCGCCGGTGTCGGAGTGGACAATATCGATCTGGAAGCAGCAACACAACGCGGAATTATCGTCATTAACGCCCCTGACGGCAACACGATTACGACATGTGAGCATACTTTTGCGATGATGATGGCTCTGGCGCGTCATATTCCACAGGCGTATACCAAAACCATCGGCGGTACATGGGATCGTAAAACGTTCCTCGGTGTTGAGCTGCGTAACAAAACGCTTGGCGTACTCGGTATGGGACGCATCGGCAGCGAAGTGGCCAAACGTGCCAAAGCCTTCGGCATGAGCATCCTCGGCTATGATCCGTTTCTGACGGAAGAACGCGCTGAGAAGCTGGGCATCAAGCTGGCAAGTGTGGACGAAATTATCCGCAAAGCGGATTTCATGACGGTACACACACCGTTAACACCGGAAACGAAGCATATGATTGCCCGTCCGCAGTTTGAAGTGATGAAAAAAGGGATGCGTATCATCAACTGTGCCCGCGGCGGCGTTGTCGATGAAATGGCTCTCGTTGAAGCCATTGATGAAGGCATCGTTGCCGGCGCAGCCTTTGACGTATTCGAATCGGAGCCGCCAGCACAGGATCACCCTTTCCTGAGCCATCCGAAAATTATCGTTACACCGCATCTGGGTGCATCCACAGTAGAAGCTCAGGAGAATGTTGCGATCGACGTATCCGAGCAGGTGCTGCACATTTTGCGTGATGAGCCGTTCAAAAATGCGGTCAACATGCCTCCGGTGCCATCCAACGTGATGACGCAATTGCAACCGTATTTCTCGCTTGGCGAGAAGCTGGGCAGCTTTGCCGTTCAAGTGACGAATCAGGCTGTACGTGAAATCCAGGTGGATTACGCAGGTGATCTGTCCTCTGTAGATACACAGCCGCTGACACGTTATATTTTGAAAGGTGTGCTCAGCCGCCATCTGGGCAGCGATGTTAACATTGTAAACTCTGTCCACCTTGCCAAAACACGTGACATCCATCTTGTCGTGTCTCAGGCTCCGGCTACCAAGGGCTTTACCAACCTGATCACCGTCACGCTCAAAACGCAAAGCGGCGAGGAGCAACGTGTAGCGGGTACCCTGCTCGCGGGCTATGGCGAACGCATCGTCCAGTTGAACCAGTTCCCGGTGGACGTAGCACCAGAAGCGCATTTCCTGCTCATCTCCCACAATGACAAACCCGGCATTATCGGCCGTGTCGGCACTCTGCTCGGGGAGAACGGCGTGAATATCGCCTCCATGCAGGTAGGACGTAAAATTGTCGGTGGTGAAGCCATCATGATTCTGACCGTTGATAAAGCCGTTCCTAAAGACGTTCTGATCCAGCTGGTTGGCTTGCCGGAACTGAATACCGCTCAAGAAGTGGTACTCGATTAATGATCAGCAGCATTAGAGCATGTTAACATGCTTTGCTTTAATAAGAGAGGCGCCCGGGGAACCGGGCGTCTTTTTTATATATCCATAACCATCATAGACGCACCTGTTCTGGAAGCTGAATGTTCCACGTTGAACAAGATAAATGTTGATTTTTCAACAAAAAGCACCCTCTTCCGAGGATGCCTGCGAACCGGGGTATATTCTGCGATTGGCTTACAAGCCTGTTACAGAGCCCGACTTTGTTTTTTTTGAAATCGGCAGCAAAATAGTGAACTCCGTCCCTTCTCCCAATACGCTGGCAGCGGAGACAGAGCCTCCATGAGCCTCCACAATATTTTTGACAATAGCAAGCCCCAGACCGGTTCCTTTGTCCACGCCCCGTACTCTGGCCTTGTCTGCCTTGTAAAAGCGGTCAAAAATATAAGGCAGATCCTCGCTGGCAATGCCCACACCTTCATCCTTAATCCGAATGCGGATCAGCTCATACCGTTCCCCCAAAATCCGATCGGCACTAATGGTAACACTTTTTCCACCGGGCGTATGCCTGAACGCATTATCCAGCAAATTGGTCAACACCTGCTCCAATCGGTCTTCATCTGCTTCAGGCAGCAGTAAATGTGGATCTTGCTCATGATAATCGAGCGTCAGCCCCTGTTCCTTCGAGCGCACCGTAAATTTACGGTGAACACGCTCGATCAGCTCATTCACATCCACTTCCTGGCGGTGCATGTCTGTATGACCTGCCTCCATTCGGGCCAGATCAAGCAGATCCTTGACCAGCCTTCCCATGCGCAACGATTCATCATGGATGACCCGCACCAATTCCTCGGATTCTTCCGGTGAACCAGCCATTCCATCGAGCAAGGCCTCGCTGTAGCCCTGCATCATGGAAAGCGGTGTACGGATTTCATGGGACACATTAGCGACAAAGTCACTCCGCATCTTCTCCAGCTTGACTTCCTCCGTGATGTCTCTGAGCACAGCGACAGCGCCACGAATTACATTATCCGTGTACAACGGCGCCATCTGTACCGACCAGGAGCCCTGTTTTACATGAATATAGTCCCCGCCGTCCTCTCCCCTATCCATAACGGTATGGAACAACGTCAGCAACGGCCCAGGTACAGACACTCCGAATTCCTCCTGATCATGCTCTTGCCACTCCAGCTTTTTCCAGCTATCCAGCAGACTTTGCGCAGGCGGATTCGTCAAAATGATTTGTCCGCCTCTGTCGAAGGTCATTACAGCGTCAGACATGCTTCGCAGCACGCTGGACAGATGATTCTTCTCCTCATTCAGACTGCGGATTGTCGCTTCCAGCTCCGTAGACATATGATTGAAAGTTTTCGCCAGTTCGCCAATCTCGTCACTCGTTACCAGCGAAAGCCGCGTATCATACCTTCCCTCACGGATCGCATTCGCCGCCTGAATCAACAGCTGCATAGGCTGCGTGATTTTAGTAAAAAGAAACAGAGCAAAAAAAGTCGTCAGTAGAAAGCCGACAATGCATGTATAGGTGAACAAATGTTTGATTTCCGTCGATTCATAAGCCGCGAAATTACTGTTGATGTACGGTAACAAAAAAAGTCCCAGAAAAATAAGCACAGAGCCTACAAGACAAATGATGGTGATCCACAGCTTGCCTACCAGCGATCTCCAGAAGCTCACGTTATTTTGGAACCTCCAGCTTGTAGCCGACACCCCAAACCGTCGTAATCATAGCCGCTGCCTCCGGTGATACTTTGTTCAGCTTTTCACGAAGCCGTTTGACATGTGTATCCACCGTGCGTAGATCACCAAAAAATTCATAATTCCATACATCTTTCAGCAGTTCTTCGCGCGAAAATACCTTGTCTGGCGATACAGCCAAATAATGCAGCAGCTCGTACTCTTTAGGAGTGAGACTGATTTCGATCCCACCTGCGCTTACGCGGTGAGCATCATGCTCAATAATAAGATTCGGAAAAACAATGCTGTTGCTCGGCACCGTCTCCTTGGTCAAAAAAGCAGTTTCTGACGAACGGCGCAAAATCGCCTTCACCCGATAAATAACCTCACGCGGGCTAAAGGGCTTGACCACATAATCATCGGCTCCGACTTCAAAACCCTGTACACGGTTCACTTCTTCGCCTTTGGCAGTCAGCATGATTATAGGTGTAGCTTTGTTTTGACGCAGACGTGTGCAAACTTCAATTCCATCCATACCCGGTAACATCACATCGAGCAGAATAATACTGTAATCGCTTGCAGTCGCTTTCTGGAGCGCAATTTCGCCATCCTCAGCTTCATCAATTTCGTATCCTTCTTTTTCCAGGTACATCCGCAGAAGGCGGCGAATGCGTTCTTCATCATCTACAATTAATATGCGGTTGCTATGTTCTGACATATTCCCAGCCCCTTCGCTAAAAAAAGCATTCTCTCTATTTTACTATTTTCCCGTGTCCGGTCAAACCTTACTCTGTTCATTCAGCTCTCTTTACACCAAAAAGGCCGGGGTTATGACCCCCGTCCTGTCCGTTTCTTTTTCGTGTTGTCTGACTGGGCAAGTTGAATGAGACGGTTGATTTCGTCCTTGGTAAGGGGTCTCGTCAGACCGCGCTTCAAATTTTGCAGCAAAAGATCACCGAAGGCAATCCGTTTGAGCTTGATGACCGGATGGGAAATGGCCTCAAACATCCGTCTGACCTGACGGTTTCTGCCTTCATAAATGGTAATCTGGATCACAGACTCCTTGCCATTCGGGTCCACATCCTTGTATTCTACCTCAGCGGGTGCGGTAATGCCATCCTCCAGCACGATCCCTTTTTTCAGCTTGTCCAGCTCGGTTCCGTGTGGAACGCCTTTGACTGTCGCCACATACGTCTTGGGCACATGATGCTTCGGATGTGTGAGCAGATTGGCGAACTCGCCATCATTGGTGAGCAACAACAGTCCTTCAGTATCGTAATCAAGACGACCTACCGGATATACGCGTTCCTTAACGCCTTTCAGATAGTCAGACACGATTTTACGGCCTTCCGGATCGGAAGCGCTCGTAATCACGCCTTTAGGCTTGTTCATCATTAAGTAGATTTTTTTCTCGGTTTTGATCGGTCTACCCTTTACCGTAATTATATCCTGATCAGGGTCTGCCTTCGTTCCCAGCTCTGTTACGGTAACCCCGTTCACTTCCACGCTGCCCGCCTGAATAAGCTCCTCACATTTACGTCGGGAAGCTACGCCAGCCTGGGCCAATATTTTCTGTAATCTTTCCATGTTCGCTAATTCACCTCATGCTAATGATACCCATCCATGAACAAAATCACAAGCCCCGTTCACAAATCAATGCAGGAATCAAAATACAAGCAGGCAAATCGCAATCGCTGCCACAAAGCCGACTACGTCTGAAAACAGTCCCACCTTCAAGGCATACCGTCCATTTCGGATACCTACCGCGCCAAAATATACAGTCAGCACATAGAGTGTCGTGTCTGTGCTGCCCTGAATCGTGGAGGCAATACGACCGATCATGGAATCCGGACCATACGTGCGGATCAGATCCGTTGTAAACGCAAGCGAGCCGGTGCCCGTCAACGGGCGCAACAGTCCTAATGGCAGTACCTCACCGGGTACGCCCCAACTTTTGATCCATGGCGTTACCCAGGATATCAGGTAATCCAGAGCGCCGGACGCCCGAAAAATGCTGATAGCCACCATCATGCCTACGAGATGAGGAATGATGCTGATGGCCGTGGAGAAGCCGTCTTTGGCTCCATCCACAAAGGAATCGTAGACCGGTACCTTTTTGGCATATGCATATAAAGGAATAAAGGCAAGAATAACCGGAATGGCCCAAGTCGATACGAGGTTAATGAAATAAAGCATGCCTCCCTCATCCTTTCCAAGTGGTGTTTCTGCCCTTGGCAGCCGTCATTCCTGATCGCGGAACGGCAGGTGAAGAAACGGGCGGCGTAGCCGGAGAAGACGCAGATACTGGCGTAGCCTGTGGTGCCTGTGTTTTCTGTGACGGCAATGATGATGTAGACGGTGGACTGGCTGGAGGGCGACGCAACTCCCGGCTACGGTACCAGCGATCCGCCGCAATCGCGGCAAAGGTGGCTATGGCAGTCGCCACCAGCGTCGTGCCGACAATTTCGGTCGGATTGGCGGAATGATAATTGAGCCGGATTGCGATCAGGGTGGTCGGAATAAGCGTAATGCTGGCCGTGTTCAACGCAAGCAGCGTACACATAGCGGGCGTAGCGGTCTGCTTGTCGGGATTGAGCGATTGCAATTCTTGCATCGCCTTGATGCCCATCGGGGTCGCCGCATTTCCCAGCCCGAGCAGGTTAGCGCTCATATTGGACAAGATATACCCCATAGCCGGATGATTACGCGGGACATCAGGAAACAGAAAGGCAACTAACGGGGCGAGCAGTTTGGATATTTTCTGCAAAAGCCCACCATCTTCCGCCAGCTTCATCATGCCCATCCAGAACACAAGCACACTAATCAGTCCAAAGCATACCGTAACGCCCGTAGCCGCCCCGTCAAATGCCGCCTTGGTCACCACTTCAATATTTCCCTGCGCGGCGGCAAACACAAATCCAATACAAATCAGGGCCACCCATATGAGATGAATCAAGTCCGATCCCTCCCTTTCATCGATGAATGTAACGCAACCCTTATGCTCTGAACAGATTTCTTAAAATCTCGCTCCATCCGCTCGTCCAGGTACGCTCTTGGATGCCGCCGCTTGCAGGAGCTTGTGCAGTCGGAATTTCCTGTTGTGGCTGTACTGTGCTTCGTGCGGGCAGCAAGCTGCCTTTTTCATACACAGGAACGGAGCCAATAAGCTTACCTTCCAGCAGGAACTCGACACGTCCCCGCAGACCGAAGGATGCGTCGGCTCTGTTAGACTTGGACTTTTTATATAGGACCAGTCTTTTGTGCAGCTGCACCTTCTCCCCATCATGCAAAGGATAGGCAAAGCTTGCGCCTGTCAGCAGCGGGTAACCCTCAATCGGCTGCTGCTTATCCGTAATCGGAATAAGCGGATAATATCGGAAACCGTAGTCGAGCATACGGGCATGATCGTTCCAATCGTCTCCGTCATTCAAGGTAACAGCGGCAAGCTGGCGACCGTCCCGTGTGGCTGAGCTGACCAGACAGCGAAACGCTTTTTTCGTAAAACCCGTTTTCACACCATCAGCTCCCTCATAGAGCCTCAGCATCTTGTTCTTGTTATGCCATGAATAATCCCATGATTCATTCGGATTGGGTGCTTTTTTCAACTCTGTTTTCACAATGCGAGCAAAGGTTGGATTATGCAGCGCATAAGCAGTAAGCCGGGCCATATCATTCGCAGAGGAATAGTGTCCCTCGGCATCCAGTCCATGCGGATTAGCAAAGTGAGAATGGCTTAGTCCAAGCTGAACCGCCTTCTCATTCATCAAATGAACAAATCCTCCTTCCGTCCCTCCCACATGCTCCGCAATGGCGGAAGCCGCATCGTTACCGGAACGAAGCATCAAGCCGTACAGCATATTTTCCAGTGTCATTTGTTCACCCTTTTGGAGAAAAAGCGAGGAACCCTCTTTGGCATAAGCCGTCGGACTCACATTTACCCGATCCTGCAAGTGTCCATGTTCAATGGCTACGATCGCGGTCATGATTTTGGTCAGACTGGCAATGCGAAGCTCCCGGTCACCCTCGGCGGAATATATGATTCTTCCTGATGTGACATCAATAAGAGAGGAAGCCTGTGCATGTGTAGTAAAAGCAGGTGGAACCTCCTCCTTCTTCACCGCTCCCCAAGCAGCCTGCGGACTCAGCAATGTGAGCGGTAATGTCAGGACGAGCAGCAGTGCCAGCGGCAAAACAAATGCGCGTTTCTTGGGCAAAAGCTGGCTGCGGCCCGCGTGGATTTTTGGCTTTCTTTTAAACATTTGGATTCCTCCGGTTTTGAACAAGTCTTGTACCATTCTATGTCCAAGCTGTTCAAAGTATGTCCACCTTTATAGCAGAAAATCCCTCTAGGGATATGGTGTATCGTCCCTCTTTTCCGCTTACTTTTCTAAGCAAACCAGCAACTTGCACTCGTGATTACATATATATAATAGTTACTAAGCATGACGAATGAATGGAGGTACAACATGCAGCGGCAACAGTTTGAAACGATCTTAAGAAGCCGAATTGTCGAGGCAGCGGAAGCCTTGAATCGAAGCGGTGTATCCTTTGCCACCTTTGATACCGCACGTAGTAACGAGCAATTATGGGAATTGACGGAGAAAGGCGGATTTCAGGTTAAAGCAGGTGTCACTCCGGCGCAGGGGATCAGGGATATTTTTGTGAATGGGCATAAATATGCCTTTGAGTGTGCGACTGCTATGGTCATTGTGCTCTACAAAGGAGTGCTGGATTCCATTCTGGAAAGTGAATTTAACCGGATTTTTGCCGATATGCTGCTGTATGATTGGCACTATGACAGTGATCTCAGGCTCATACAGGAACAAGGGAGTCACAAGGCTGTTCCTGGCGATATCCTGTATTTCAACAATCCCGATGTATCACCCGAAACGCCGGAGTGGAAAGGAGAAAATGTTGTCAAGCTAAGGGAAGATTCGTTTTATGGTCATGGGATTGGCATCCACACAGCGCAAGGCATCATCGACTCCCTCAATCGTCATCGACGACCGGTGGCCACCACTTCTGCTTATTTGACAAATGAAGTAATCTACCCCGATTTTGCCTATCTGTCACAGTTTGCCCCTGAGGGAAACCGTAAAGAAGTACTTTCGCTGAGCCCTTCACACGAGCACACTCTCCGTATACATGCGAGCATTGGTGGAAGACAGTATATTCGTGCATAAAAATATTATGGCTAGGTGTATGTAAAAAAGAGGGTATTCCTTAGCCGATAGCTGGCTTTGAGAATACCCTCCTGTACAAATAATCCTATTCAATAACTTTTACAAGTAAGCCGGGCCAGAGTGACTGTGATCAGTAGTGACATCTACAGGTACCTGTGGGGGTGGAGTATGCAAGTCGCCGCCTGCATTCCGGAAGATAGACTGAACCTTATCAATCAGGTATGGTGTGGAGTCGATGAGTTTCTCAATCAGATGCGTTTGATTATCCAGCGGAACGATCTGTGCCCCCTGTTTGCCGACAACCAGAAAAGCAATCGGTTGAATAGATACACCACCACCGCTACCGCCACCAAAAGGATGTCCTTCCTTCCCGCTATGATTACCCGACGCCGAGGAAGTATGAAGCGCCTCTTCATCTACGTTAAAATCACTTCCCCCGGCTGCGAAACCAAATCCTACCTTACTGATTGGCAAAATAACGGAACCATCGGGTGTTTCCACCGCTTCTCCCACAATCGTATTCACATCCACCATGGCTTTGATGTTCTCCATCGCGGTTTGCATGAGCCCTTGAATCGGGTGATCTGACATGATTATTCCTCCTCTGCTTTGTTCAAGCGTAGACTGCCTTTTCTTTCGCTAGTGTGCGCAGGGGTTCAAGGAAATATGTATGGCTCATTATTCCTCATGCTTTACTGGTTTCTTGGAGAATACTCGCTTCCACGCCTCTGGACCGCCCGGTACGCGCCATATGCGGTAAGCCAACATGAGCATCGAATAAACGACATAACCCAGTGAAATACTTGCCTCACAGGTCAAAGTGGTAGTAAAACGCAGGCGATCCACCCAATAGGGCACAACAAACAGCTTAGGTGTACAGTCCACGCGCACAAAACTGGAAGCAAAACCGATCAAAGTTGTTTTCAATCCCCACAGAATACCGGTTGAGGTAGCCGTATAAGCAGCGTCAGCAAGACTGATATTGGTGGACCATTCCATTTTCGACATCGTCACATGGGCTAGCGTATGGCGTATCCATCGATGAAAGGACCGTGTTCCTTTAAACAGAATCCGAACATCGTGTATAAATCGCTTGATTTTCTCTTTATCGATGGTGCCGCTATCAATAGAGGCATCGGTTTTATGTATGTTTTTGTTGCGGTCGAGTCGATAGAGAAGCCCTTTTTGCAAACTTGCCAGCAGAATAGCCGGAATGTCATAATTTATTTTAATCCACCCATACAGAAATCTGATCTCCAGATGCGCCCGATCATCATTATCATGCTTGGCAATATCCAGCTTCAATCGGATACGGGAGAGCAGAATAGCCAGCACAAGTAACAAGACGACGATGATGGCGATACCGATCCATTTCCACACTAGCGAGCCCTCCCTGCCTATTTTCTCCATGGATATACCATAGCAAAAATAGTATGACCCTTCACCCGGAAAACATGCATCCTGAAACGCTAAACAGCCAGCCCCATTACGCAAGGACTGGCTGTTTTAAATTTCGAACCTTTAACAATGAAGAGAAACCTGTAAAACAGGCTCCTGTCAGGCATCAAGATTCTGTATCGTTCATATCCGGGTGATTATTCTCCAAACGTTCGAACAACATTTGTGTCTCTTCCTCCAAATGTTCCGAGTCCTCAAACAGCTCAGGCTGCGGCAAATCCGCCAAAGATCCCAGACCAAAATAATCCAGAAATGACTTCGTCGTACCGTACAAAATCGGCCGTCCGATAGCCTCAGCCCGACCTTTTTCCTCAATAAGCTCCTTGTTGACCAGAGTATGTATGGCCCGCTCAGATTTGACACCGCGAATATCTTCGATTTCAACTCTTGTAATGGGCTGGCGGTAGGCCACAATGGCAAGTGTCTCTAAAGCCGCTTGAGACAGCGAGGCACGTGCCGGAGAGTAGGCGAGCTTTTCAAAATAAGGTGCATGTTCGGATAAGGTTGCAAGCTGATAATGCCCGGCGATACGGACAATTTGCAGACCCCTTCCTCCCTGCTCCATGTCCTGCTTCATATCTTCCAGACCCTTTTCAACCAGCTCTTGCTGCTGCTCTACAATGTCGGCGATCTGCTTGGCGGACAACCCTTCCTCTCCCGCGAGAAACAGCAGTCCCTCAATAATTGATTTCAGCTTCAGATAATCCATTAACCCGTAAATCCCCTCTCCACTCCATTACAATATCATCGAAAAGCTTCTCCTGATAGCAGAAAATCCGCTTCATTTTCATCAGTTCGAGGATAGCCAAAAAGGTAACTACCACTTCATGCCGATACATATCCTCATGCATCAGCTTGGAGAACAGAAGCCGTCCTCCCATCCCTACCATCTCCAACGCCCCGATGACCTGGCGAATACGGTCCTTGACCGAAATTTCATCGCGGTGAATACGGGTTACCGTCGTACGTCGCTCTGCTTTACGCAGCGCACGCTGAAAAGCCGCGACCAAATCGCTTGCATGTAGCCCATGCACCGGATTGGCGGGTTCGGTGGGCAGGAATGCGCTCAAATCCTCCGGCTCCTTGCCATAGATCAAACTTCGTTCCCATTCACGTTCACTCAGATGGCGGGCAATCCCTTTATATTTACGATACTCCACCAGCTTGCGAACCAGTTCATCCCGTGGATCATAATCCTCTTCTTCATAAAAATCCAAGTCATCATATTCCATTACAGGTGGCTTGGGAAGCAGCAATTTACTCTTAATGGATAAGAGCGTCGCCGCCATCACCAGAAACTCGCTCGTAATGTCCAGCTCCAGCTCCTGCATACTGTGCAAAAAAGCCATATACTGATCGGTAATATCACTAATCGGGATATCCTGAATATCGATCTCGGCCTTATCAATCAGATGCAACAGCAGATCTAGCGGACCCTCGAATGTTTCCAGCTTGTAATTTACGACTGTCAATGTGCTTCCCCCTGCCTTACTCCAATCATCATTCAACAATACCTTTCCCCGTTAGCACTTATGCTCGACTTTATCAATCCCTCTTTCTGTAGTATATACGTCATCGCCTTGCTTAACAATCCAATCCCTTTTTCCGGCTATAGTTATGCCGTTCTATTCAGGTATTCGCAAAATTAAAACTGCTTGCCCAGATTCGCCATCTCAATCGCAGCCAGCGCGGAATCCCAGCCTTTATTACCAGCCTTCGTACCTGCACGCTCAATAGCCTGCTCAATGTTTTCCGTCGTCACTACACCGAAAATAACAGGCACACCTGTTTTCAGACTGCTTGCCGCCACACCCTTGGCCACTTCATTGCAGACGACATCATAATGCGAGGTAGAACCACGGATTACCGTACCCAGCGTAATAACAGCATCATATTTACCGCTTGCAGCCATTTTTTGAGCAATTAGTGAAATTTCAAAAGCGCCTGGCACCCAGGCCACATCAATCTCATCTTCCTGCGCTCCATGTCGCTGAAGTGCGTCGATTGCACCGCTTAACAGCTTACTTGTGATAAACTCATTAAACCGACCCACCACAATACCATACTTCAAACCATCCGATACGAGATTACCTTCCAGAAAACGTGCCATATGAACCAACCTCTCTTTTTTTTAATATTTACAATGACAAACGACGACGATAATCAATCAAATCCTGAATACTGATCAGCTTCAAATGATGACGCTTGGCGATCACTGCCAAATCAGGCACCCGAGCCATGGACCCATCTTCCTTTATAATTTCGCAAATGACTCCGGCGGGTTTGGAGCCGCAGAGCCGGGCCAGATCAACAGCCGCCTCGGTATGACCCGCACGCTGCAAAACACCCCCATCACGGGCAATCAGCGGAAACATGTGACCAGGCTTGCGGAAATCGCTCCCTGTGGCTGTCCCGTCGGTCAGCGCACGCACGGTCAATGAACGCTCGGCCGCTGAAATCCCCGTTGTCGTCTCTTTATGATCCACCGACACCGTAAAGGCTGTGCCGTGGAAATCTGTATTATGCTCCACCATCGGCTGCAATTCCAGTGCCTCGGCTCTTTGCCCTGTAATCGGCACGCAGACCAACCCGCGGCCTTCGGTAATCATGAAATTAATGACCTCGGGGGACGCCTTTTCAGCCAGAGCGATAAAATCGCCTTCGTTTTCCCGTTGCTCATCATCCACCACGATCACGACTTTACCGTTCTTTAGATCCTCCAGCGCTTCTTCAATGGAATCCAGACGAATTTCCACTTCCTGCTCCAACACACCATACTCCACTACGTCAGCCGCTATATTTGAATGGCTCTCTCTGCTCCCGCTTTCCATTACGCTTTCCTCCTTATTTCTTGTGGCATCAGGCAAAGCCGTGTTTCGCCAAATAATCCAGACTCATAGGAGCTTTCTCCGTTCCCTGCGTCGCCGCTGATCTTCCGTAATTCAAAAGCTGTTCCACATATTTACCTAAAATGTCGCATTCAATATTGACGGTGTCTCCCTCACGTTTGGCCTGCAAGGCGGTCTCGGATAAGGTATGGGGGATAATAGATACGGCAAAGGTATCTCCCGTGCGCTGGGCGACCGTCAAGCTGATGCCGTCGAGTGTAATCGAGCCTTTGAGAAGAATATATTTGAATATTGCCTGATCGGTAGGTGCAACTTCGTACACAACTGCATTCTGGTCTGATGTCACCCGACGAATCGTGCCCGTTCCATCCACATGTCCTTGCACGATATGCCCTCCGAACCTGCCGTTCGCCGCCATAGCCCGTTCCAGATTGACTCGGCTACCGGATTTCAATTCTTTCAGATTGCTGCTGCGAAAGGTTTCAGGCATCACATCAACCTTAAAATCCTTAGTACCCACCTGTGTTGCGGTCAGACAAACACCATTCACAGAAACACTGTCTCCTATTTTCAAATCGCCCAATACCACAGAACCCGCAATGCCCAGCACCATCGCTTCTCCGCTTCTGGAAATCTGCTGAATGCGTCCCACTTCCTCGACCAATCCGGTAAACATGCCCTCACTCCTTTCCATCTAAATTCAGTTTATCCCTGATTCATCAAGCGTAAGCGCAAAAAACCCCCAGTCCGGATAATTCCGTCATGGGGGTGATGAGAGTCGAATTTGCAGTATACAAGCGCAGTCCATATACAACTTAAGACCGCATGAATGATAAGTTTGCCAATAGAAAGCATGACTGACCATACAACCAAATACGCTCAGAGCGCCTGCGAAAAAGAAAGCTTGAAAAACAAGCAATCTTCCGTATGCTACCTGCAACGAAATAAGCCGTACGTACAATTACGTATGCTAAAAATCGGCACATGTCACGCCATGCACATGCGCTTCGTATCCTTCTCCCATCCAGACTATACTGTCGGTCCCGGAATTGCACCAGGTCCACCTTCTGCTGATCGTTCAGCATCCGGGTCACGGACTAAGCCGCCCTGTTCATCGCAGAAGCGATTTACAGACACGTCATCACCGCCGGTGGGGAATTGCGCCCCGCCCCGAAGGATCTTGCTCTTATTCAATTGAATTAGTATTAAACTTGTTACGTATATTAGCACTGACTTCTAAAAAAAGCAAGTTATCTAATGGACGCTTCTGCTTTTGTTTTGACATATTGGCTGGAAAGCTCTTCAAACCAGGCTCTATCATTCATGTGAAGCGCCAGATCAATCAGATCGGCCAGTTCTTCGATCCCGAGCTGCGTAGCATGATCGAACGTAATGACCGCTGAAGCGGTTGGTCCACGGCCACCCTCCGCGCATATATCGTAATCCAACCGTACATCAACATGCCCGTCGATAAACTCGCATTTCAGAAAATAAATAATCTCGCACATTAAAATGGGACGCACCTGCGTTTCCAGCACACAATCCATCACCTTGGCGGAATAATGCTGGTTCGTCAGCGTAAATTTGTGATCCGTTGCTGCCAGCGATGTCCGTCCAAAGTCATCCGTAAATTTCAGTTCCACTGGCGTGATATTCATGACCTTAGGAATTTGCTTCTTTATAATTTCGATTATTTCAACTGTATTCAGCTTAATCATACCTGCACCTCATTGCATCTTAAAATTCAGAGAAAGCTCTAATTCAACATGTTTCACATAGGCCTCCACTCCTATATCGGAAATCATTACCTGATTTTTTATGCTTCATCCCATAAACGACAAAAAAGATTCTTCGCGCAACAAGCGCAAAGAATCTTGGTCGAACCGATATCGCAACATCTTATAACAATGTTCAAAGTTTATTATGCAAAAAACTGGATTATAGCTCCGAAATTTCATGTTTCTTTTTCAGGATACTCCAGCGGCGTTCAATCTCCTGCTCAAAGGTAGCCAGCGTGGCTTCCTCCTTGAGAAGATGCTTTGTTTTGCCCATTAATTTGAGCCATTCTGCGGCTGGAATCCGTTTTCCCTTGTCCTCCGGATTGTACGTAATCGTCGTACTGCCTTGCTCAATCTCGTACAGCGGGAAGAAGCAAGACTCCACAGCGGCACCCACAATGCTGGTACCCAGTCTATCCTCGGATTTCCAGTTCAGTGGACAGGCGCACAAGATTTTACCATAGGCCGTCCCCACGTTATTCGCATACCATTGTGCCTTGGCCGCTTTACGCAGCATATCCTGCGAATGGCTTTCGGCTGCCGTGAAGGCATATGGAATGTTGCAGGCTGCCATAATTTGCACCGTATCCTTGTGGTGACCCTGCTTGCCTTTCTGCATCTTCCCTACGCCTGACGTGCTCGTCATATGACCGACCGGAGTCGAATACGATTGCTGCGATCCTGTATTCATGTACCCCTCGTTATCATATTCCAGCATGATCAGCTTATGATTACGCAGAGCCGCACCAATCGCAGAACCCATACCAATATCCATCCCACCGTCACCACTGATCATGATAAAGGTCGGATCATCCGCCATCTCAATTTCATTGCGGCGCTTCATCTCCATGTAAGCTTCCAGCGCTCCTGAGAGCGTAGCAGCCCCATTTTGAAAAAGATTATGAATCATCGGTTGCTTGTGTGACGTATACGGATAACCTGTCGTCACCACGTATACGCAGCCTGTCTGGAACAGCACCACGATATCGCCCTCGATGCCTTTGAAAAACAGCTCCAGCGCAGACAGCGCTCCACAGCCCGGGCATGCCCCATGACCCGGCGTGAGACGGCGTGGTTTGGTCGTCAGCGAACGCAGCGGCGGCACCTTGACCTTGAGCTTCCCGGTCACCTCATCCGGCGTAACCTGAATGAGACCCGTACGGTACGCATCGCCCCGTGGCGGCTGCATAACCTGCGGCATGACCTTGTCCGGGGACCCCGGATTAAGCCCGTAATAATCAAAAGGCTTCTCGATCCGTCCGGCTTCCGCAGCCTCAATCGCAAGCTGGAAGAACGCCTCAGCGTCTTCCGCATAAAAATCCTTGCCGCCCAAGCCAAAAATGCGGCACAATACGAGCGTCCGGTTCAGCGGGTCCTCCTGCAAGGCCGCCTTGATTTCGTGCGTCAAATTACCGCCATCGGCGCCGTACGAATCCGCACGTTCACCCACCAGCAGCGCCTTAACATGGCGCAATGCCTCTCGCAACTGCGCGGCGGGAAACGGCCGAATGATATTCGGACGAATCACACCAGCCTTAATGCCGCGCGCGCGAAGCTGATCGACCACATCCTTGGCCGATTCAGCCGCCGAATTCAGCAGGAATACCGCAACCTCGGCATCCTCCATATGATAGAGATCCAAAATCGGATATTCCCGACCGGATAATGCGGCATATTCTGCGGCAACCTGCTCATATACTCCTTCAGATAGCTTTAACGCCTCGGATAACTGAGCATGATTATTCGTCAAGTCATCGCCGTTCATATGCGCCCCGACAGTAACCGGATGGTCAAAATCTGAAATATTCGGATAATTCAGATTCGGGTTCGGACCCACAAAACCGCGCACGGTTTCAGCATCGGCAAAATATTGCACTTTACGCTTCTGATGGGACGTGTAAAAACCGTCATAAGCGACCATCACAGGCAGTCGAACATCGCTGTGCTCTGCGATTTTCAGCGCCATGATGTTCATGTCATACACAGCCTGCGGCGTGCTTGCCGTCAGAATCACCCAGCCCGTATTCAGTCCATAGTACAAGTCCGAATGATCCCCACGGATATCCAGCGGGCCACTGATAGCCCGGGTCACCAGATTCATAACCATAGGAAAACGAGTGCCGGACTGCACAGGCAACTGCTCCAGCATATACAGGAAGCCTTGCGAACTTGTTGCGTTCACAACCCTCGCTCCTGCTGCCGCAGCACCATAGCATATCCCTGCCGATCCATGCTCACCGTCTGCTGCGACCAGCTTAATGTCATGCTGACCTCTCGTTCTCATTTGATCCAGATACTGCGCCACCTCGGTCGATGGTGTGATCGGAAAATATCCCATCATATGATAATTGATCTGCGCAGCCGCCGTAGCCGCCATTTCATTGCCGGATTCGAACGTCGTCACCTGTGCGGCGCCTGTCTGCTTGAGTTCCTCCTCCAGTTTCGCCATTACACGCCACCTCCCTCATATACCGGAAATTGATGGGCAACCCGATGCTGCTCCGCCCATCCCCAATGCTCACGGCGCGAACTTAATGCCCCCGATGGGCAAATATCTACGCATTTCAGACATCCTTTGCAATACTGGTAATCAATCCCTTGCAAAAATGGCAGCATTCTTCCGCGTTTGTCCGCCTGCTCTTCCCACACAAAGCAGTAATCCGGGCAAATCGAATCACACTTGGCACAATGCGTACATTTATCAGCTTCATATTCAGGCACAAAGCCCTGACGTGAACCGCTGACATCTCTCGTCATGCTGTTCCCCTGAGTCGCAATAACCCCCCCCAGGAGTTGCGTTTCGTACCCCAGCAATGGCTGCGGACGTTCAAAAACCCGATCCTGCGCGTCATCAGTAACCGGATATACATGCAGCTCCATTTCCTCATAACCACGGTTAAACGTACGCAGATTAGGTTCCACTAACTGCGGGTTTTTCTTCTCAAAGGTACTGCGAATAACCGATCTCATCGCCTCCGGATCTAAAAAATCACAGACACGGAACAGCGCACCCAACATGGACGTATTTAGCTTGGTCCGCTCCTCCAGTGCGATGCCCATCGCATCCACTACCGCCAGCGTGCCGGATACCAGTCCCAAATCAGCCCGTATTTCCTCTGCCGGACGCGTGGAATTGACCACAACGATCCCATCGGCTGGAAGTCCGCTGATCACATTTACCGTTTTGTATAACGCTTCATGGAAAATGCCTACCACATGCGGTTGTTCGATCGGACTGTGATCACGGATATCAACTCCCGGATCACAGAAGCGGACAAAGCTTTTAACCGGAGTTCCCTTCTTTTCCGAACCGTAGGACGAGAAATTGGAAGCATTCAGCCCCAAACCAAGCACACCGGTTTCGGCCAGCATTTTGCCAGCCAGATTAGCGCCGAGTCCACCAATGGATTCCAGACGGATTTCAAAAAATCCGAGTCGATTTGTGCGCGTTAAAATAGACAATGTGATAAGCCCCCTTCTTTTGCAACCTTGACTGAGCTTGAATTCTCATAAAAAATTGAAAAAATGCATTCTAATGAAAAGGCTATCACAACGCTTACTTTTCGAATGTGATCTTACTCACTTTAATTACTACGTAATTGTGAAGAACAGCAAACCGTCAAACAAAAGACAACAAAAAGCCGCCCTGTCCAAAGACAGAACGGCTTAAGTGTAACGTTATACAAAAAGATTATGCATTTAACGCTATATTACGCGTCAAATACTTTAACCTCTTTCATTTTGTCGCCTTGTTTTACAGCATCAATGAATTCCATACCTTTGGTCACTTGACCAAATACAGTATGTACTCCATCCAAATGCGGCTGTGGAGCGTAGCAGATGAAGAATTGGCTTCCGCCTGTGTTACGGCCTGCATGCGCCATGGACAGAACGCCTTTGCCATGCTTCGTTGTGTTCGTAGCTGTTTCGCAGTCGATCGTGTAGCCAGGGCCGCCTGTGCCTGTTCCATTAGGACAACCACCTTGGGCAACAAAGCCTGGAATAACGCGGTGGAAGCTCAAGCCATTGTAGTAACCGCTGTTTGCCAGCTTTTCAAAGTTAGCAACCGTGTTTGGCGCTTCTTCTGGAAAAAAATCAATTTCGACGATACCGCCGTTTTCAAGATCTATTCTACCTTTTTTCATTGTTTGTAGCTCCTTTTCAACCTGTTTTGAAAGCTAAATAGCATCAAGTTCCAGTTTACTATGAATTGCCGCGCATAGCAAAGCCTTGTCCAAAAAAAGAGACCATTGTCCCCGGTATATCACTCCGGATGAATGGCCTGTTTCGTCACACGTATTCAAAATCAGGAAGAAACCGTAATCTTGGCGTTGGGATGAACCGATGAACCGGCTTGGTCACGAACCAGGCGCTGTGGCACGACATCATTCCGAACGATATCCTCATAGCTTTCCCGGCGTACCACCAGTTCGGCCTCACCATTGTTTACAAATACAACCGCTGGTCGACGTATCCGGTTATAATTACTCGCCATGGAATAATTGTAGGCTCCGGTTGAAGCAACAGCGAGCAAATCCCCGCTGGTCGGACGCGGCAGCTCCACATCCCAAATGAGCATATCGCCGCTTTCACAGCATTTGCCCGCAATGGATACCGTCTCCTCGTTCGCATCGTGCGCCCGGTTAGCCAGCATGGCTTCATACTTCGCCTGATATAGTGCTGGACGCGGATTATCCGTCATTCCGCCGTCAACCGAGACATACTTGCGCACCTGTGGGATATCCTTGACGCTGCCCACGGTATACAAGGTGGTGCCGGAGTCGCCTACAATGCTCCGTCCCGGTTCGATCCAGATTTCAGGAAGCTCGTCATACAGCCCGGAAAAATGAGTTTTTACCGCTTCGCCGATAGCCTGTACATAGGTGGAAATTTTCAGTGGTGTGTCCTCTTCTGTGTAACGAATGCCAAATCCCCCACCCAGATTAATAACCTTGAAAGAAAACTGAAGCTGTTCCTTGATTTCTCTGGAAAAAGCGGCAACCCGTTCGGCAGCCATTTGGAAGCCGTTCACTTCAAAAATTTGCGATCCGATATGGGAATGTACCCCCAGCAGGTTCAGATGATCTAGCCTGATAGCCTGCTCCACCGCATGGCTTGCTGTACCATTCGCAATGTCAAAACCGAACTTTGAATCCTCTTGGCCTGTGGCCATATATTCGTGCGTATGTGCTTCAACCCCCGGTGTAACCCGCAATAAAATATTTACCTGCTGTTTCCGCTCGGAGGCAAGGGCCTGAAGCAAATGCAGCTCCATCTCGCTGTCGACCACGAAGCAACCAATTTGCGCATCTAACGCCATTTCAATTTCTTCCGGTGTTTTGTTGTTGCCGTGAAAATGGATTCGCTCTGCCGGAAATCCAGCTTGCAGCGCGGTGAACAGCTCTCCACTGGAAACGACGTCGAGCGACATCCCTTCTTCTGCAGCCAAAGCACACATCGCCATTACGCAAAATGCTTTGCTTGCATAAGCGACTTGAAACTTCAACCCGGTTTCATGAAAAGCTTCTATAAACTCCCGGCAACGCTGGCGTACTAACTGTTCATCTACAATATATAGCGGTGTTCCAAAACGCTCCTTCAGAAAGGTTGTGTCGCATCCGCCAATCTCCAAATGTCCAGTGCTGTTAATTTTACTGCTTCCATGCAAATACATATTCTGGCGCCTCTCTTTCTGGAACAAGCAAGTCATATTCCATCGAATGTTAACACCAGTATAGCAAAAAAAGCATCAAGAAGAATGGATTTTTATACAGATCATTTATATTAATGTTCCTGCCCGTTGCCAGAGTTTGAATCCGTGTTTGCATCTGTACCCGGCATGCGAGTATTGTCCCGCGTTTTATTAGATGACGGACGGTTAGGCGCATTCAGTACAGGCATACGGAACAAGATGGAAGCCATCGCCTTGGCATTAAAAGGAATGAACGGCCACAGGTAGGAAGAATTGTATGACCGGTGCAGCGTCAGCATCAAAATGATCAGTGTCGTGCCTACGATAAAACCCGGAACGTGGAAAATAGCTACAGCGATCAGCAAAACCAGCCGGATTAGCCGATTCGCCAATCCCAATTCATAGCTCGGCGTTGCGAACATCCCGATAGCAGCCACAGCCATATACAGCACAACTTCGTTGACGAAAAGTCCTGTTTTGACCGCAATATCCCCGACCAAAACGGCGGCGATCAAGCCCATCGCGGAAGCCAGCGGTGTCGGTGTATGGACAGCCGCCATGCGCATGAGATCGACCCCCAGCTCCACAATGATAAACTGGGCGATCAGCGGCAGATGGGCTTCCTTTTGAGGACCGATAAAATCGAGAAACGCCGGTTTTAGCTCGGGATTGATGACCATAAGCAGCCACATCGGGAGCAGGAACATCGAGGCGAAAATACCCAGAAATCGTACCCAACGCAGGTAGCTCCCCATAAAAGCCGTTTGCCGATTCTCTTCCGCATGCTGACACAGGTCAAAAAAGGTGGTGGGCAAGATCATCACGCTGGGTGAGGTATCGACGAAAATAACGAGTCGCCCTTCCATAATATGCGAAGCCACAACATCCGGTCGCTCCGAATACCGCACTAAAGGATATGGATTCCAGCCTTTATTAATAATCGTCTCCTCTAATTGCTTATCCGCCAGCGGGATGCCGTCCAGATTGACGTTTTTAATTTTATCGCGTACGGTGTCCACCATCACTTTATCCACGATATCATCAATATAGCCCAAGCATACGTCGGTCCGGGTGCGGCGACCAACCTGCATCGCCTCAAATTTAAGCCCGGGGTCCCGCAATCGTCGGCGAACCAATCCCACATTAGTCAGCATCGTCTCTGTAAAGCCGTCACGGGCACCACGTACGACGCGCTCCAGTGACGGTTCCTCGGGATTACGTACCGGATAATTACGGGTATCCAAAATGATCGAAAAGCGCTCACCTTCCATAAAGAAGGCGCTATAGCCTGTCAGCACCTTGTTGATGACAACCGACATTTTGTCTGTCTTTTCCACCTGAATATGCGGAATATAATTTTCAAAATACGATTGCAGTCCGTCCGTAGACAGACCATCCGGTGTGAGATAGGTGAGCCGCTTTAGCACTTCAACCATGACCAGGTCCTTGGCAAAGGTATTCAGAAACAGATAGCCGATATGACGCCCGCCTAGTGTCATCTCCCTGAATACGACATCAAAGGTCTCTCCCAGACCGATTACTGTTTTGAGCGTTTCCCGATTATCCTTCATTCTTGGCGATATATCATCCTCGCCCTGCCAGTAAAGGACGGATTCCTCTACGTTATCAGAACGCTCACTCTCTTTTTTGTGCTTAAAACGTTCTGACTCCTGTGCCTGCCTTTTTTTCCACGGGCTCATCTCTTCCTTGCCAGCAGTATGACCTTCATTCCCGATGGCTCCGTCCTCCTGATGTTCTTGATCCGGTCTATGCTCCATATCTCTTGCCCCCTTCACTTTCCTTGTTATCGGTTGTATACGAACCAGTCAAAAAACGAACCCGTCATCTTACCCAGCACCATCGCCATCAGCAGACCAAACATATACACGGTCATATGGAGCCGCTTGGCGAGTATAGGCAAGAGATTCAGTACCTCCGTCAGTGCTGCGGCGAGTAAACCGATAAACACTCCGCAGAACAACCCCGGTATCCACGTAAGTACGTCCGGCAATGGCAAGCATATATTCCAAAAATCGGATACTGTTCCCACCACTGAACCTAAAATCATAGATTTTTCGTATGCTCGTGATTTGTTATAGGTACGGGTAAGCTGTGCAAGCCGAGGAATCATATCCAGCACAATAAAAAGTGCGATCACGCCACCACCCACCGCAACGCCTCCGGCGATGCCTAAAATGATCTGAAGTGCACCCTGTACATACATCATCATCGGCGCTTATCCTTCGTATGCATGCGGGCCATCTTTTCATATTCCTCCGCCACAACGTACTGATCCACATTTTCCTGATACAGATACATTTCCACTTCCAGCGGCGTCGGCTCCTCGTTCCATTTTTTTTTGAATAAATGATTAAAGAACACAATCATGCCAAAGCCGATACCGATCGAATACGCAATCTGGAACAGATATGGATGCTCATCCTTGTGTCCGGTAATCATCTCAACAATCCGCACCTGCACCTCCATCATGCTGACGTCAGCGTGGAAATTCATAATCGTGAGCGCAGAGCCAAAGAACAGAAGCACCCATACCAGAACAAACAATATTCTGGATGGCTTACGCGGCTTTTCCACGATTTCCACAAGCACATGCGGCTTGCCGAGAGATTCCACGACGACACCCGGAATACGTTCTCTAATTTTCGAAATGATTTGCAGTATGTCCACCAGTATCAGATTGCCGTCCTGCTGCTGCGGCCGCTTGAGAACAAGCTCCAGCAGCTCGTTTTCCCATTCGGGATCTGCCAGCAGATGGGCTACATCCCCCAAATGCAAGTCATGCCCCTGTAACATGCGTACACGACTGCGGAGACGTAAATAGACTATGGGAGCCACTGTAGGAGCCGGATTATGAGTCATCCGATCCCCTCCTTATCCTCGTAATTACCGGTTAGTATGAGGCGAATCCAAGAAACATATTCCGTGCGCATTCTTTTTTCTCCACGCAAAAAGGGTACCCTGACCATGAACATGGCTTGGGAATACCCTTTGGAATTACGTATACATGAGAATTCAGCAAAAATCCTCACCGATATTATTGAGCTATCTGATCGCGAATCAACTGCAAAATCTTTTTTTCCAGCCGCGATACCTGCACCTGGGAAATACCAAGTCGGCTTGCGACCTCCGATTGGGTCTGATCGCGATAATAACGCAGATATACAATGAGCCGTTCCCGCTCAGTCAGCCCGCCGATAGCCTCATTTAGCGCCAACTTGTCGAACCACCGCTCCTGCGATTCATCTGCAATCTGATCCATGAGTGTAATCGGATCGCCGTCATTTTCGAACACCGTTTCGTGAATCGAGGTTGGCGGCTTGTTAGCCTCCTGGGCAAAAACAACATCCTCCGGTGTAACTCCCAGTTCATCTGCAACTTCCTTGATCGTAGGTAAACGGTTCAGCCGTTTGGACAGCTCGTCCTTCATTTTGCGGACTTTATTGGCCGTCTCCTTTAGGGAACGGCTAACCTTGAGCGTGCCGTCATCGCGCAGAAAACGTTGAATTTCCCCAATAATCATCGGGACCGCATACGTTGAAAATTTAACTTCATAGCTTAGATCGAATTTGTCCACCGATTTTAACAAACCGATACAGCCGATCTGAAAAAGATCATCAGGTTCATATCCCCGGTTCATAAAGCGCTGCACGACAGACCAGACGAGCCGGATATTACTATTGACCAACGTCTCACGGGCATCATTATCACCGGATTGACTCAGTGTAATGAGCCGTTTGACTTCCGCATCCTCCAAATAGCTGTTCGAAGTTTTTTTTCCTCCTGCTTCCATAGGATCAACCCCTAATTGTATAAAGCTTTCTTGGATTCAATCCTTTTCTTCATCCGGACCGACGTGCCTCCGCCCGGCTCACTGACTGCTTCAAACTCATCCATGAAATTTTCCATAATGGTAAAACCCATGCCGGACCGTTCCAATTCAGGCTTCGATGTATACAGTGGCTGCTTCGCCAGCTCCATATCCTCAATTCCTCTTCCTGAGTCTTCAATCACCAATGTAACCACGTCCGTTTCAATTCCGACCTTGATCGTCACGACTCCGGACGGATCGCTGTCATAGCCGTGAATAATACTGTTCGTCACCGCCTCGGACACCACGGTTTTCAGATCGCTCAGCTCGTCCATCGTCGGATCAAGCCGGGAAATAAAGGCAGCGACAGCGACGCGGGCAAACGCTTCATTCTCGGATTTGGCGGCAAACTGCAAGCTCATGAAATTGTTTCCCGTACTTTCTCTCATGACACCACCTCCAGTTCCGTGAGCGCATTTCCCTCGTTTTCATATACAGGCATGATTTTAAACAAGCCTGACATATCCAGCAGTCGGTGTACCGGCGGATTGACATCACAGACAGCCATCTTTCCGCCCTTTTGTTTAATCAGCTTGTAACGTCCCAAGATAACGCCAAGGCCGGAGCTGTCCATAAACTGGAGATTTTTCAGGCTGAGCACGATATGCTCGCATTGACGGCGCTGAATCGCCTCATCCATTTGCATACGGACCATGTCCGACGTATGGTGATCAAGCTCACCGGACAGTCTTACAATCAACACCCCCCGGTGTTGCTCCATTTCAATTTGCAGGTTCATGCTTACTCACTCTCCTCCCGGTCTTGGACAAGGATTTCTACGCAGCCGCAGACGATTCCTGCCCTCCGACAAAACTAGAAGAAAACCCCTTAAAATCTACAAAGAAAATAGGTTCGACATGGTACGTTTAAACAATTTCCACCATCCAGCCTTCTCCACCGCCACGGGTGAGGTTATGTTAAACTCCTTGAGTCGTTTACCATCCTGATAGACAACCAGCTTGCCGACCGGATCACCTGCACGGACAGGAGCTTTCAGACTTGGAGCGAGTTGCAGCTCATGACGCAGCGTTTCCTTAGTTCCCCCCTTTTTCACCAGTACACTGTAGGAACGATCTGCCTGAATTTTCAGCTCCGGCAGCACACCCTTCTCGACTTTTACGCTTCCCAGAAGGTCACCCGGCTTGTACACTGATTTCATCGTGTATTGGGAAAATGCATAATCGAACATGGAGGATACTTCATTGTTACGTGTTTTGGTATTCGGTTCGCCAAGTACGACAGCGACTACACGCATACCATCACGTTTGGCAGTAGCGGAAAGGCAAAATTTCGCCTCCCCTGTAAAGCCTGTTTTCAACCCGTCCGCTCCAGTATAGAAGCGAACCAGCTTATTCGTATTCACCAGCCAAAACGGCTTGGCCGAGGATTTGCGTAAATAGTCCTGATACGCTCCTGTATATTTCGTAATTTGGGGATATTTCAACAGTTCACGGCTCATGACCGCAATATCATGCGCAGAAGAATAGTGATTTTTTACCGGCAAACCATTGCAATTGGAAAAATGGGTATCCTTTAAAGCAAGCTGCTGCGCCTTGGCATTCATCAATTCGACAAAAGCCTGCTCGGAACCGGCAATTTTCTCAGCCATCGCCACGGAAGCATCGTTGCCGGAAGCCATCGCGACTCCTTTAAGCATCTCATCGACCGTCATTTCTTCTCCCGGCTCCAGAAAAATTTGCGATCCGCCCATCGAAGCCGCATATTCGCTGGCCCGTACTTTATCGGTCAGCTTGAGTTTGCCGTCATGAATAGCCTCCATCGTCAGCAGCATGGTCATAATTTTGGTAATGCTCGCCGGAGGAAGCTTTTCACGGCTATTTTTTTCATAGATGATTGTACCCGTATCCGCATCCATCAGGATCGCCGAGAGAGCCTCGGGAGCCAGCTCGGCCGCAGAACCCTCCTTGGGCTTGCTTTCAGGTTTGCTTTCCTCGGCCCAACCGCCGACGGGGACAGCAGTCAAGGCTACCAGACAAGCCAGGATGAACGCTACCACTTTTTTCTTCACAATCGGTTCCCTCCTCAACATATTGGCGTAAAGCACCGGAGCCCGTAAGCTACTCCTCCGGCCTATTCGCGTGCTGCTAACCATTGTCGTCAGATTGGAAGAAAAATATTCCATACGTTTAAAAACGTCAAATAGCACCAAGCTGAGTCAGCCTGGTGCAGATTTTCAAATATGAAATAAAGGAAGGGATATCCAATGCTTTGTTAAAACGATTTAAATTCGGCTGATGATAAGATACGTAATACCTCCGCCCGGCAGAATATCCGTTTTGTTTTGGCTGAATACTCGTATATCAATAAAAGACCCGGCTTTCAGCTTCAGTTCAATCGTTCCGCTCAAAGCGCCGGAATTCAGCCCGCCTATCACCCGATCGTCAAGATAAGCATAAGCCGAGCCTCCAGTGGCTTGTTCATCATTCACATGGAGCGCCAGTCTTGTGCGATTGCCATCCACTTGAGGATCGGTCGAAATGTAGACTTGTATTCTATATTTTCCAGATCGTTTGGCCCGCCAATGTCTATTATTCACATCAAATTCCGTCAGCTCATCATTTGTAATCTGATTGAAGTTCACCTTCTGCCAATTGCCCGCAGAAATGTTTTGTCTTGTATTTATATATGCTTTGATAAAGGTTGCTTCCAGTTGTTCAATTCCCTCATCGGAATATTTCTCACCCAGCAGTAATGCCTGCCCTGTCCCGTTGTTCTCATAATAGAGATTATCACTGTAGCTGAAATCCAAATGGGAGCGAAGCATCACTTGCTGTGTGGATGAGCTGCCGGAAAAGGATACCAGATGCCTCAAATTACGTGGATACCCGCCTATCTCATCCAGTAAAATTTTTTTACCAATAACCACATCAACAAAATTATTGCACACAGACAGGTGATTATCGTATTTGTCCGTCCATTTGTCCGCGATGGCCAAAATGGAGTCGCGAAGAGCAACATTCTTCGTCTCCTTCGTGGCACCAATTTGAATAAAAGCCCGAACCGTCACTCTATGTTCTAAGCTTAGCCCCTCAAACCAGCAGCCTATAAATTCAGCATTCATAAAATCATCAATTCGAATGGGGATATCACTTGAGCTTCCGTCCTTAATATGCTGGCTTGCCAAAAACCTGGCCCCGTTGGAGCTATTCAGATCCAGCGCCGTATCATTGCCCATGGTTAATAGTCCAAGACTCGTAAACTGCGAGCTCCGGTTTTCCAGATGAATTCCTCTTTTATTATAGTTAATTTCCGCGTTCTTCAAAAAATCCACGTCACTTTCATAGCCCCAAAAGCCGGTCTCGAAGTGCTCAATCAAGACATTATCCAGTACAACTCCCCCGCCCTTCCAGTCCTGAATGCCCAAAGTACCTTTGCCATAATAGCCACGCTTCGCCGCCTGCGAAAACGGATTATTTAATTTGGTTCTTACGGTACCCTCGTATCGGATCGACAAATCGTGGAATTGTACATTTTGAAAGCCGCTGAATGCAGGAAGGCTTTCATCCCCAATTTGAAAACAAGGACCTGTACCATAATATTCAATGGATGTAGCCCCCTGACCCTGTCGATATCTGCCCTTATGAGTACCAAAAAAGCGTATACCCTGTTTGCGGACATGCAAGGTAGAGGTTATTTTATATCGACCACTGGGAATGCGAAGAATGGAGTAGTCAGGCGTGTTGTCAATCATTTTTTGCAAAGCCGCCGTATCGTCCTGAACACCGTCACCTGCAGCTCCAAACCAACTGACATTTACGCTGCGTTGAGTGAACTCTTTTTTAATTGCTTTGAAATTGTCATTCAATTGCTGTTGCGTTAAATGTACACCCGAACTACTCAAATTCAATTTCAAATGATCTGTATACTGATCCGCCACCCGAGCACCTCCACTTTTTTGAAACACAGCAAATATCTTCTTTCTGACAGTGCTGAAGGACTCTATTTTCTGACTATGGATTAAGTATATGCGAATACATTTTATTATTGTACAAAATGATACGTTTTGTATAAAATAGATACATATTGTATCTAGGTGGTGAATGTGTGAAGACTGTCCTTACAGTGGTCGGTTTACTGGCTTTTTCGATTCCTTATGCCTGTCAGGGCTTGTCTCCCAGAGTGATCGCAATTTCCCTGCTTATCCTGTTGTTTAGCTATCTGATGCTGCTGCCCTCGCTAAAGCCACTGATCGCAACCTTGGCCGATAATCCGTTGCTGACCTTGCTTATATTGTACATAGCTGCCTCCTGTTTATGGGCTGAACAGGAACAAACCTCATCCATGCTGATGGTGCTTAAATTCGTTGCTTTTTCCACCTTTGGACTTTATCTGGTTACCCATTATTCGACGCAGGGCTGCATACGCCTGTTGGTCATTACATTAAGTATTTTGAGCATACTCAATCTACTGGCGGTATTGCTCGTTCCCTCCTTCGCCATTCATGGGGGCGTCGAACATACAGGGCTGTGGAAAGGTATTTCCGGTCATAAAAACACACTGGGAACACTCTCTCTGCTATGTTTTGTTTCACATGTCATTTATTTTTTCAGGGGAACACGCAAAGCTTTGCATGTTGGCTTTATTTTGCTGAATGCCTTACTGCTCATCAAATGCCAATCCACCACCTCGTTGCTGCTAACTTTTTCCCTGTTCATGTTCATACTTTTTATATTGCTATTCAAAAGAATCCGAAGCGTTGCGCTGCGTGGTTTCTTCATTAGCAGTTCCTGCCTGCTTGTGCTTTTGTGTCTCGTGTTCGCCTTTAGTTACGGGGATGCGATTGCATCGGAATTTGGCAAGACAACAACCTTGACCGGAAGAACAGAAATCTGGCAGGGGATTGCAGGCGCCATTGAAAGTCACTACTGGTTTGGTTATGGCTACGGCTCCTTCTGGGCAAACCGGCCCAGCATCTATGCCAATGGAATCCGATTTGATCTGACAAGCAGCCATAGCGGATTTCGGGATCTGTGGATCGATATCGGCCTTACGGGACTGTTCGCAACCATTACACTCGTCATAACCACTTTATTTAAATTCAGAATCGGTAAAACCGATATGTATACATGGCTGACAGCAGCCGTATTTTTCTTATTCATCGTGTTAAACAATATTACGGACAGCCGCTTTCTGAATTCTCTAGCCATCTACTGGATCATATTCATCGTTATTGTAATTAAGGTACAGGAACGGCACAGACTATTAATAGCGGAAAAGGCGAACACGATAGTATACAGCACACCCCCGCCACATTAGGGCTACCAAACGATTAGTGCGCAAAAAAGAACCTCGTTTTCCTACGGCCTTAGATGGCGTTCGGAAACGGGGTTCTTGGGATGTGACAATCTACATTTGTGGAATGATCGCCAAAACGAGATTTAAAAATTTCTCACGTACCTTCTCTGCTGTATCCATTACTTCATCGTGGGACAGGGGCTGATCCAAAATGCCTGCCGCCATGTTCGTGATACAAGAGAAGCCCAGCACCTCAATGCCTGCATGACGGGCTACGATAACCTCGGACACCGTGGACATACCCACCGCGTCTGCACCCAGTGTGCGCAGCATAACGATTTCAGCAGGCGTTTCATAGTTTGGACCCAGCAATCCGGCATATACGCCTTCCTGCAAGCTGAAGCCCTGCTGAGCAGCGGTTTGCTTGGCAATCTCGCGCAAACGACGGCTGTACGCCTCCGACATGTCAGGGAAGCGAACACCCAGAGCTGCATCGTTCGGTCCGATCAGCGGATTTTGTCCGGTCAGATTGAGATGATCCGAGATAACCATCAGATCGCCTGCCTCGTAAGACGTATTGACACCGCCTGCCGCATTCGTCACCAGCAGACTTTGAATACCCAATTGCTTCATGACCCGAACCGGGAAAGCCGTAAGCTGCGGGCCATAGCCCTCATACATATGGAAGCGGCCCTTCATCATAACTACAGCGCGACCTTCAATGGTACCTAGCAGCAATTCTCCTTCATGACCTTCTACCGTCGATACGGGAAAATGGGGAATATCCTGATAAGGAATACTAATTCCATCCTGAATCAAATCGGCCAGAATGCCAAGACCCGAGCCCAAAATAAGGCCGATTTCCGGACGGATTCCGCTCTTGGCACGGATATAATCTGCTGCTTCCTGAATCGTAGCTTGGTTGGCTGTTGACATCAACATCTCTCCTGTCTGGTACAATCGTTAGTTATAGTTGCCGTTATCGTTATTACTGTGATCGTTACTATAATGATGACTATAATCATCACCATTAGTAAATCGTCTCGTCATATACGATCCTTGCTGTCGCTGGACGGACGATTGCCGCCGTGCGGGTGATGCTTTTCGTAGACTTCCTTCATACTTCGCTTGGCTGTCTGCGCATAAACCTGCGTCGTGGACAGATCGGCATGGCCCAGCATCTCCTGTACGGAGCGCAAATCCGCTCCGCCCTCCAGCATATGTACCGCAAAAGAATGCCGCAGGGTATGCGGTGTAATATCTCCGCTTATGCCTGCTTCCTGACCGTACTTCTTGATCATTTTCCAGAAACCCTGTCTGCTGAGACGCTGACCGGATACATTGAGGAACAAGGCTTCCTGTTCTACCTGAGCCTCCTCACCCTGCCCGGATCGCAGCAACAACGCACGCTGCTCGTCTATGTACGCTTGTGCCCACTGCGATGCCTCACGGCTGATCGGCACGACACGCTCCTTGCCCGCCTCACCGCCACAGTGAACGAAACGCAGATCGGTGCGTACATCACGCACGTTCAGGGCGATCAGCTCGGATACGCGAACTCCTGTCGCATACAGCAGTTCCAGCATCGCCTTGTCCCGTCCCCCTTGCGGGGTGGAAACATTCGGCGCTGCCAGCAAACGCTCTATCTCATCCTGCGTGAGCACCGAAGGCTTCTTTTTGTTGGCCTTCGGCAGCTCCAACAAGACAGTCGGGTCATGACCCGTAATCCCCTCCCGAATGAGAAAATGGAAAAAGGATCGGATAGAGGCTACGCTGCGCGAAATCGTCGCCGCGGCTTTTTCCTGTTCCTTCAAGCGTCCCAAATACAGCACCAGATGGGAGCGTTGAACATGGTCCGGCTGCTCGATGTCGCAGCCTTCAGCGAACTCGACAAACTGCTGTACGTCCCGATGATACGCTTCCAATGTGCTGGGCGACAAGCCCTTTTCCTCTTCCATATATCGAACAAAAGGTTGAATATACATTTTCATGAGTTCCAGAAGTCTCCTTGTCCTGCATACAACGGTTCAGTCGGATCAGTCTCAGCGTCTACATGGACTATTCTCCATACCAGTAAAAGAAACGAAGACGCTCCGACACTGCCGTCTTATGCTCGGGTACGTCGGATAATTCCTGCCCGCCGAATACCTTGACTGCATGTCCTTCCGGTATCCGGTAATGATCCACAGGTGTAATCCAATCCCTGAACAACCCAAGGCTATAGTAGAACATACATGCCAAAACCCCGAACAGTATGAACAGACGCAGCCATTTTAGTCCTCTCCGCAACGATAGTACCATATGAATCAGCCGCCTTTTTTCCAGATTATAGGCCCTATTAAGGCTCTCTATGGAAGGGTATGACAAGCTGTTCCTTTTTATACCGCTTAATGTCGTATAGCAGATCCCGAACTAAAAAAGTCCCCAACTAAAAAAGCTCCCCCCGAACGCGTCTTCGCCGGTGAGAGCTTGGGTTGTCAATTTATTAATCGTGAGATTTGTTTTTCTTGGTTTTACCCAAAAATTTCTGGGCGGTCGTATCGTTCTTCGTCTTGCAACGATAACAAATGCCGTGAAAGTCCAAACGGTGGTCCACTACGGTAAAGTTATATTCCCGTTCCAGACGCTCTTCCAGCGGTCCAAGCCAATCCTCCAGTATTTCATCCACACTGCCGCACTGCACACATATCAAATGGTGGTGGTGATGCTTGGTCGTATCGCCGCGCAGGTCATAACGCGCAACGCCATCACCAAAATTGATTTTCTCCACGACGTGCAGTTCACTTAGCAGTTCTAGGGTACGGTATACGGTTGCCAGACCGATTTCGGGAGCTTTCTCTTTAACGAGCATAAATACATCTTCCGCACTCAGATGATCATCTTCGTTCTCAAGTAAAACCCTGACGGTGGCTTCCCGCTGAGGCGTTAGTTTGTAGCCCTGGGATTGCAGCTGCTGCTTAATTTTTTCGATCCGTGCTTCCATGTGTCTCCCTCCCCCTGCAAAAGCTACTGCCCACTGCACTTTTTTTCACTCCTATTATTATAGGGGGTCTATACAAATAAAGTCAAACATTTTGAAACGGGGTCAAGGAGACACGGAAGCAGTCAGCATGGGAGTAACCCACTGCATCATGACTGGGGTGACCCAAGTTTCAAAGGATGCGCTACCAACGAGGAGCAACATCATCGCAGCGGTCAGCCCTGCGTAGGATAGCAACGGACGCAGCATGCCGACAGATGGCCGTGTAGCGAGTATTTTAGTTTTGATCATATGAATGGAAAAGGTCATCGCAGCCACACTGCACACGAGCAGCACCGGAATGACGATTAAATTGTGGGGAGCCACGGAGACAAGGGAAAATAACAGCCCTTTCCACGAATATTGCCCTACCATATAGCCTACCGAAAATCCGATCAACACACCCTTGAGGAAATTCAGTACGAGAATGCCAGGAAGACCGATAACCGAAAGACCGCATACCCAGATTAAACCGACCCATTTTAGATGTAGAGACACACTATCCCAAAAGGTTGAGGTCGCTTGCGAACCAACAAAGCCCTGCTCATTTTGATTGACCGTCACAAAAAAGTCCTTCAGGTAACGCGACAAATCCTGTAGCTGCTCCAGCGAGAGCGCGTTCACCATCAGTGCACCAAAGACGACTCCCACCAGAAACAGCACGGCCAAAAAAACATAATACGGCGTCTGATCCTTTAACGTATGACGAAACCATTGCATCGACGTCCTGCCCCTTTCATCTGCTTGTTTGTCCAAAAAACAACCGTAATCCGACGGCTGATGGCTAGGGTTCGGGGCAGCTTGCGCTGCAAAAGAAGATTCACGAGTGATGTGCCAAGCCAACGGCATAGATATTTAATGGTTATGAACAAGCAGACCCCGATATGACTCTAATAGGACATGACTCTAACTAGGTCAAGACTTTATTAGGACTTGGCTATTTTGCCGTATGTTCCGCCACCACCGGATACGAGGGAAAGTCGTCCCTCTCGGGAAAGGACAATTTGCTCTGCCAATACTTCTCCAACAACTGCCGCCAGTTCCTCCTGTCTGACCTCATGTAAAATATTCATTTCTGTTCCGAACGCATTCAACAAATGGTTCAGCTTGACTTTGCCCAGACCGGGGATAAATTCCAGCGGAATCTGGTAAATGTACGGCGGACGATGTGATGGAATCATGGGCTGCTCACGGTCGGCAATACTCCATATCCGATCCAGTACGCCCCGTACCAGCTTGGTATGACCACAGGCAGGACAACGTTCGTCCGCCATCTGCTGCTCGTCCATAATCGTACCGCAGCTTTGACAGTAAGAACGATGGTACTTGCCCAGCTTTGGATTTAATCCGTAGTTGGCAGACACCCGGCGTCCTTCTTGACGCTCCAAAGCCATTCTGAATTCATCAAAGCACGGCCTTGCCATGGATAATTTGTTGTACTCTCGTCCAATTTTGCCGAGCGAATGGGCATCGGAATTGGTCAAAAAGCTGAAACGGTCCAGCTCCGAGATCAATCCGGCCATAGACGAATCCGCACTTAACCCCAGCTCCACTCCGCTAATGAGCTGCATATCCAGCAGTTCCTCCATACGGGCCGCAGAACTGCCGTATATGCCCTTATGAGGGGTGAACACATGCGCTGGCACCATTATGCCTCCACGGCCGTAAATCTGCTGCTGTAGCTCGCGTGGCGGGGCATAGATACGCTGCGAGCTGAGATTGACATTTTTCATGTGCCGAGCCATCCATTGCGTAAAATCCTCCATTGCCGCCAAATGGGGAAAATAGGCCAGGATGTGCGCCTCGGGACGACCTTCCGCCCGAATCTCCAGCTCCGTTCCCAGCAGCACAACCGTATCCCGGTACGCGATACCACCACCGCTGATTTCCGTCATTTCACCCGTATGCAAATAGGCGTGGATATCCTCCTGCACGTTCGGCGCGTGGCAATCAATAATCCCGATCAGCCCAATGCCCTTGCGACCAGATGCTTCCTTGGCAATGTTGGCAAAGGTCAGGTCGCGACTGCCGCTGATTTTGACCGGAGCTCCCTTTTCCGTTCTGCCGATATGGATATGGAGATCAGCATAGTAATCTGTAAGTTCAACCGTATTTCCGTTCATACCGCTTAGAAGCTCCCTGTGTGTTGGTGAAGCTGCCACGCATAGACAGCCAGAATCGTTTTGGCGTCACTAATCCGACCTTCATGAATGAGCGCCTGTGCTTCCTCCAGCGTCACCTCGAACAGCTCCAGAAATTCATCCTCATCCGGTTCCATTTCTCCCAACTCCAGCTCTTCGGCCATATACAAATGAATGATTTCATCCGCAAATCCGGGGGAAGTATAAAAGGAGTGCAGCAGCTTCAGTGACTTGGCAGTATAGCCTGTCTCTTCTCTCAGCTCGCGTCCCGCCGCTTCCATCGGGTCCTCGCCCCGCTCCAGCTTGCCTGCCGGGATTTCCACCTCACAGCGGCCCATCGCCTGTCTGTACTGATCCACGACCAGCATTTTCCCCTCGTGCAGCGCCAACACGGCCACTGCCCCCGGATGCTTCACGATTTCACGCTTACCCGTGGAGCCGTCTGGAAGCTCTACCGTGTCCACCTGTAACGTAATCACTTTTCCTTCAAAAATGGGTTGCGTGGATACCGTTTTTTCCTCCAACGCAGGATTGGAATAAGGCTTGCGGTCTGGATTGTTCAATAGATCGTTTGCTGGATCGTTCTTTTGATTGTTCATCAGTATGTTTCCTCCTTCGTCATCTATCTTTTCATTAACTATCGCCAACTTTAGTCTAACTTGTCCACTTCGGACATATGGTGGTATTATAACAAATTCCCCTGTTCAAAGGAGATTCGCCAATGAAAAGCTACCGTACCGAAACCACTCTCCATATTGTCGGCAAAGCCTGGCAGATTCAAGCCCTCCTGCGGCAATGGCAAAAGGAACACGGCTCCGCTGCCACGATCGCCTCGCTCATGGTTCCAAAAAAGGTTCAGGTCTAAAGACTAGGGAACGCTGCCCCTGTCTTTAGCCTGAACCTTATGTGTATCGCGCGAGTCTTACTTCGTCGCCTCTTGGATAAGTGCTACGACCACCTCGGCAACCTTCACAAGATCATCTGCCTTGATTTTTTCCTGTGTCGTATGAATGTTCTGGTAGCCAACAGCCAAATTCACCGTTGGAATTCCCAGTCCGTTGAATACATTAGCATCCGAGCCACCACCGGAATGGAAGGTTGGCGTTGCCAGCCCCAGCCCTTGTATAGCACGCTGCGCAACCTGCACAATTTCATCATGCTCCGTAAAGCTGAATGCCGGATAAATGACTTCGCTGCGGAACTCGCCCTGTGCACCAAATTCGCGCGCGGTAGTTTCCAGTGCTTCACGCATATGCTGGATTTGATGATTCACCTTCTCCTGTACAATACTGCGTGCCTCTGCCCGGATCAGCACAAAATCGCATACCACATTCGTTGCTCCGCCACCCTCGAAGCTGCCGATGTTAGCAGTCGTTTCCTTATCAATTCGTCCCAGCTTCATGTTGGAAATGGCCTTGGAGGCTACTTGAATGGCACTGATGCCATCTTCAGGGTTTACACCCGCATGAGCAGACCTTCCAGTAATTTCCATTTCAATACGAGCCTGCGTTGGCGCAGCCACACAAATGGAACCTACTTCACCATTAGAATCCAATGCATACCCAAAGTCTGCATCCAGCAATTCCGGTTTCATTGCCCGCGCGCCGAACAGACCGGACTCCTCACCTGCCGTAATCACAAACTGAATTTGTCCATGGGGAATTTTCTGCTCACGCACGACACGAATCGCCTCGAACAAAGCGGCAATCCCTGCCTTATCGTCTGCTCCCAAAATTGTTGAACCGTCACTGCGAATCCAGCCATCCTCACCCAACTGCGGCTTAATGCCTTTGCCTGGTGTAACAGTATCCATGTGGCAGGTAAAAAACAATTTAGGTGCTTGCTCCGCGCCTTCCGCTTTCCAGGTTACGATCAGATTACCCGAACCATGTCCGGTTCTTTCGCGGGAATCATCTTCTGTTACCTCCAGCCCGAGAGCATTGAATTTTTCTTTCAGAACACGTGATATTTCCTGCTCGTGCTTGGTTTCGCTATCCACCTGTACGAGTTCCATAAATTCTTGTACGATTCGTTCTTTCACTACTTTTGCTGTCATTGAACTTCCCTCCCTTTCCCGTTTACGCTACAATACGGATAGATAGTCTTAGATCTGACTTAAACCTATCCTAAAGGAGTTACACATGCCGAACAAAAAATGGGTTCGTTTTTTCGTCTATATTATGCTCGCCGCGATGATTGGCTCTACGCTATTCATGGTGATTGAGCCGTTGATTATGCCACTATAATGAGTTGGCCGCTCAAAATATTCTGCCGTCCCCATGCTCCATGGAGACTGTACGCGGAAGCTGTGGCGCAAGAAAACAGGCGGGCTTCCGTGTACATCACAGAAAAGCCCGCCTTTGCTTTATTGGGGGGAATGATTTTGCCATTCCGCCGCAAATGAAAATTGCTCCTCAAAGTAAGGTACAATTTCCTTCGCAATCTGTTCCACTGAAAAGGTCTGCTGTGTGCAGTCCTCCAATGAAGTCACTCCGTATTCCTGAATTCCGCATGGAACGATACCTTGAAAGCCCTCATGCTGTATCCCTGATTTGATATTGAAGGCAAAACCATGACTGGTCACAAAGCCACGACGGTGCTTACATTTGTTGAATTTGACTCCTATGGCCGCGATTTTAAGATTCCCCACCCATACCCCTGTGTATTCAGGCTTGCGACTTCCTTCAATACCATGGGACGCCAGCAACCGAATGATCACCTCTTCCAGACTCCGGAGGTATCCGTGCAGGTCAAGCGCCTCCCGGTTGCCGAGCATAAGCAGGGGATATCCGACCAGCTGCCCTGGGCCATGATATGTAATGTCTCCCCCACGGTCAATCTGAAAGACGCTGATTCCCTGAGCTTTCAACTGCTCCGGCGTGAGAAGCAGATGCTCAGGATGTCTCTGAGAGCCAATCGTGTAGGTCGGCGGGTGCTGGAGAAGCATAAGCGTTTCCCTCGCCTCCCCCGCATCCAGCTTCCCTACAATATCCTTCTGGACATCCCATGCATGGGCGTACTCCATCCTATTCGTATAGGTTACATCAAGTGGTCGTCTGTTCACGGCCTATCACTTCCTCTCCGTCCATTTACCCAATTGTTCGGATGATTAGTACAGCTTCGTATCCAAGGTGTAGCCTTCCAGGTTTTCTTTGATCCGTTGCAGGAATCGTCCACAGATCACACCATCCAAAATGCGATGATCCAGCGACAGACACAGGTTAGCCATCGAGCGAACCGCGATCATATCATCAATGACCACTGGTCTTTTGACGATGGATTCAAAGGTAAGAATCGCAGCCTGCGGATAGTTAATCACCGGATAAGACAGAATTGAACCAAAGGAGCCTGTGTTGTTCACGGTAAACGTCCCGCCCTGCATATCGTCCAGCTTGAGCGTACCTTCCCGTGTTTTACGTGCCAAATCGTCAATTTCACGCGCCAGTCCGGCAATGTTTTTCTGATCCGCTTTTTTAATAACAGGCGTAAGAACTGCATCCTCTGTACCCACGGCCAGCGAAATGTTGATATCTCTTTTGACGATAATTTTGTCCACAGCCCATACCGAATTCATGATCGGATATTCCTTGATGGCATTCACGACCGCTTTCATGAGGAAAGCCAGATACGTAATATTGATGCCTTCTTTTTGCTTGAACTCGTTTTTGATCTTGTTGCGGAGCATCACCAGGTTGGTCACATCCACCTCAATCGTCGTCCAGGCATGTGGAATTTCCGAGACACTTTGCCGCATATTACGGGCGATCGCACTGCGAATCGGTGTAACATCAATAAAATACTCGGATCTGTTATTGTTGCCACCCTCAACTTCGATCACAGGAGCTTTTGGAGCCTCCGTCAAATGAATGCCACTGTTACGAACTGGAATAGCAGGGTCCATATTTTGAATCGGTATACTATGCTGCGCGGCAGACTGCTGTCTTCCGGCAAAAGGAGAGCCTTGTCCTGAAGTCGCCGCAGTTGGCTGTTCAGACACTCCTGCCTGAGCGGAACCACCCTGTTGAACATAATTCAGCACATCTTTGCGAGTAATTCGTCCGCCCATGCCCGTGCCTGTCACCTGATTCAAGTCTATGCTGTGCTGAGCAGCCAGTGTTTGCACCGCCGGGGAAAAACGTCCCCGCATGGATTGATCTGAAGCAGCACCCTGTTGGGATTGTGCTTGTGCGTTGCCCTGAGGTACCGGTGCAACAGATGTCGCTCCAGTTGATGCCGCAGGTGCAGCCGACTTCGTTTGGATACGGCAAATCAATTCTCCAACGGCTACCGTCTGACCTTCCTCTGCCAACAGATCGCCCATAATACCATCCAGTGTAGATGGAATTTCCGCGTTCACTTTATCTGTAATGACCTCGCAAATCGGTTCGAATTGCTCCACCGTTTCGCCAGGTTGTTTCAGCCATTTTGCAATTGTCGCCGATACGAGCGATTCTGCCAGTTGGGGCATGGTTACATCGGTCCATTGTGTTTGGTCTGACATTTTTTCAACTCCTTAACATCATAGGAGGGCACGTTTTACCGCTGCCCCCGCTACACTTTTGGAAAGCTTTCGTCCAATCCGCTCCATATTAATACATTGCAAGACAGCGCATCGCTTCCTTAACCTTATCCTTGTTCAACATATAAAACTTCTCCATCGGCGGGCTGATCGGCATTGCAGGCACGTCTGGAGCGCACAAGCGCTCAATCGGCGCATCCAGCTCGAACAGACATTCCTCATTAATAATTGCGGATACCTCGGCACCAATGCCACCTGTTTTGTTATCTTCATGCACGATGAGCACCTTGCCTGTATGCTTTGCAGCTTCAATGATGGCCTGACGATCCAACGGCTGGAGTGTGCGCAAATCCACAACGTGTGCGGTAATGCCCTCTTCCTTCTCCAGCTCCTCAGCAGCCTGCATGACAAAATGCAGCGGCTGGCTGTATCCAATGACCGTAATATCGTCACCTTCACGCAGCAAATTGGCTTTGCCAATTGGAACAATGTAATCGTCCTCAGGTACTTCACCCTTGATCAGCTTGTAGCACTTTTTGTTCTCAAAATACAGCACCGGATCAGGGTCGCGGATCGCTGCTTTCAGCAGTCCCTTGGCATCATACGCAGTAAAAGGAGCTACAATTTTCAGACCCGGTGTACCAAAAAAGATCGATTCAGGACACTGTGAATGGTACAAGCCGCCAAAAATACCGCCACCGATCGGCGCGCGAATCACAACAGGACAGCTCCAGTCGTTGTTAGAGCGATAACGGATTTTTGCCGCTTCACTAATAATCTGATTGGTTGCCGGAAGCATGAAGTCCGAATATTGCATTTCGGCAATCGGCTTCATTCCGTACATGGCTGCACCAATGGCAACACCAGCTATAGCCGATTCTGCCAACGGCGTATCCATGACACGCTGCTCACCGAATTGATCCATAAGACCCTTGGTGGTCGTAAAAACACCACCCTTAACACCAACATCCTCACCTAACACAAAAACCGTTTCATCCTGCTCCATTTCTTCCTTCATGGCAAGACGAATCGCATCAATATATTCCATAACCGCCATAATTACCGGCCCTCCCCATCGCTGTCAGCATAGACATGCAGTAGCGTATCTTCGGGCTTCGGAAAAGGCGCATTATCCGCATATTCAATCGCTTCCTTGACCTCGAGCAGCAGCTCAGCCGACAAGTCCGCGTCCTTGGCCTCATCCCAAATGCCGCATTCCAGCAAATAATTTTTCATACGGGCTACGCCGTCCTTGGCCCAGTTCTCATCCACTTCTTCTTTGGTCCGGTAAGCCAGATCATTATCGGAGGTGGAGTGAGGAGACAGTCGGTACATCATCGCTTCAATAAGCGTTGGCCCCTCGCCACGAATAGCACGTTCACGCGCTTCCTTGACGGCTGCATACACTTCCAGCGCATCGTTACCATCGACCCGAATTCCAGGGAATCCGTATCCCAAAGCACGGTCGCTCACCTTGCCCGCCATTTGCTTATGAACCGGAACCGATATCGCATATTGATTGTTTTCACACATAATGATGACTGGCAGCTTCTGTACGCCTGCAAAGTTACAGCCTTCGTGAAAATCTCCCTGGTTGCTGGAGCCTTCCCCAAACGTAACAAACGATACAAAATCCTTTTTCTGCATCTTCGCAGCCAGCGCTACCCCCACTGCGTGTGGAACCTGCGTCGTCACCGGGCTGGAGCCTGTCACAATACGCAGCCGTTTACTGCCGAAATGACCGGGCATCTGCCGACCACCGCTGTTGGGATCATCCGCCTTGGCGAATGCCGACAGCATCAGTTCGCGTGGCGTCATCCCGACCGCAAGCACGAATCCGTAATCCCGGTAATAGGGAAGAAAATAGTCCTTCTCCCGGTCCAGCCCGAAAGCCGCACCTACTTGTGCCGCCTCCTGCCCAATGCCGGAAACGTGAAAATTAATTTTCCCTGCCCGTTGCAGGAGCATGTTGCGCTCGTCAAATCTTCTTGCGAGCAGCATATATCTGTACATGTCAATAACTTGTCCGTGAGTAAGTCCCAGCTGTTCATGTCTGAAGCCAGCGTCTACAGCGCCTTTTGAACTCATTGAGGCACCTCCTTAAGTGTCAAACATCCTACTACCAGCACCTAGTACCATCTTGTCTTAAAACCTGGTACTAAACTCTGGCTAACCCCATTATAATCCTTTTCTCCCCAAAAAGAAAAGCACCGATTTATTAAGATAAATTATATCCCTATCGCCTGTCCATCAACCGCCAGCATTGCTTCTCCCAAAATCTCCGACAATGTCGGATGTGGATGAATAAGCTGTCCGACTTCCCACGGCGTAGCATCCAACAGCTGCGCAAGAGCCGCCTCGCTAATGAGGTCCGTTACATGCGTACCGACCATATGTACACCGAGAATATCATTCGTTTCCTCGTCGGCAACCACTTTGACGAAGCCATCCCGACTGCCATACACCAGCGATTTTCCGATAGCTTGAAAAGGGAACTTCCCTGTCTTCACCTGATGTCCACGCTCACGGGCTTCTTGCTCTGTCAGGCCAACACTAGCTGCCTCAGGACGTGTATAAATACAACGCGGAATCAGATGATTTGGTACGCTGTGAACCACTTCGCCCGCCAGATGATGGACTGCCAGCAGCCCTTCATGACTCGCCGCGTGCGCTAGCTGTAAGCCTCCGATGCAATCCCCGATCGCATAAATATGCGGCTCATTCGTCTGCAAATGCTCATTAACCGAGATAAAGCCACGCTCTACGCGGATATCCGTATTTTCCAGTCCGATATTTTCCACATTCGCCTGACGACCTACCGAAATGAGCAGCTTGGAAGCGCTGAGTGTTTCGGTTTCGTCCCCTTTTTGCACGTCAATCTGTACGCCTTCCTCATCCTTGCCGTACGTTTCAGCCAGCACTTGCGAGCCCGTTAGCACCTTGACACCACGCTTGGTTAAGAGGCGCTGCATTTCACGCGAAACGTCCTCGTCCTCGGTTGGAATAAGCCGATTCGCCGCCTCGACCACCGTAACCTCCACGCCAAAATCGTTCAGCATTGAAGCCCATTCCACGCCAATAACGCCACCACCTACGATTATCAGGGAAGCCGGCAGTTCCTCCATTGTCAACGCTTCGTCACTGCTCAGAATAAATTCGCCATCCGGCTCCAGTCCGGGCAGCACACGCGGGCGTGATCCCGTTGCAATAATGAGATGCGCGGGAACAATCGTCTCCATCTCGCCATCTTCCAGCTCCACGGCAACCGCGCCGCTTTTTGGAGAAAAAATCGACGGTCCAATCACGCGCCCTTTGCCGCTCAGCACCGTGATTTTATTTTTACGCATCAAAAATTGCACGCCCTGATGTAGCTGCTCTACAACGGCTTCCTTGCGCTCTTGTACCTTAGGGAAAACAAGCTGCGCTCCCGAGGTCTCAATGCCGTATTGCGCACTTTCCTTGATCGTCGCATACACTTCCGCACTGCGCAGCAAAGCCTTGCTTGGGATACATCCACGGTGCAGACAGGTTCCACCCAGCTTGTCCTTTTCGATAATAACGACTTCCTTGCCGAGCTGGGCTGCGCGAATCGCTGCAATATACCCTCCGGTTCCTCCGCCCAAAATAGCGACATCACAATGTATAGTCATGCTTCTCCTCCATTTAACATTAATTATATATAGCTTATTGTACTCTCTTTATTTCTCTGTACAAAATATAGTGTTTATGCATAGACTACTGGCCGTCTAACAACCCGCTCCCGGCATCTGCTGTATATTACTCATACAAGGCGTCCCGTAACTTGGTAGACATCCTTGGGGTTTGGGCTGATTTGGCCCGCAGCGCTTTGCGAAACGTTTCATTTTGCTTGCGCAGAAGATCCAGCTCTGTCTCCAGCTCCGTGATCAACTCCTGTGCCTGTGGGCTTACCAGCCCTTGCTCCAGTAATGCTTCTTTTTTGGCAATATACTCCGTATCTTTTTGGTCCATGCCTGTCCCCTCTTCCCTTCATTCCGATACACTTCACCTTATCATGCTCACGGCAACAGGGCAATGACGGCCACATTTACGTTCAAAGAATAGATATACAATAACTTGTCGAAAAACAATATATTTTCTCTAGTCTGTTTGCTGCACATTATGGTAATCTATAATGGCCTTTTCTTTCGGGAATGATGATTCACAGCGTTATGCGCATGTTACAGAGAGGGGAATTCGCGTTGCCTACAGGACGAATTACGATCATTACAGGCCCCATGTTTAGCGAAAAATCCGGCGAACTGATTCGCCGCTGTCAAAAATTAATTCAATACGGGCACCGCAAGGTGGTCGCTTACAAACCGGCTGAAGATAACCGCTACGCCAAGGACGAAATTGTAAGCCGCATCGGATATCGGCTGCCTGCCATCTCCATTCCGAAAAAGCTCACAGATGAGCTCGTTCAGCGGATTTTGGAAGAAACGAAGGATGCCGATGTGGTCGCCTTTGACGAAGTACAGTTTTTCAGCCGTCATATTATGATGTTGGTGGAGGAGTTAGCTTACTGTGGCAAGCACGTGATTGCAGATGGACTCAATCTGGACTACCGGGGTAAGGAATTCGGATATGTTGGCGGTTTACTCGCCATGGCAGATGACATCGAAAAGCTAGCTTCCTTTTGCGCCGTATGTGGAAGTTCGAAAGCTGTATATACCCAGCGTATGGTGAACGGAAAGCCTTCCACTGTAGGACCCATTGTAATGATCGGCGACTCTGAGGCCTACGAGCCGCGTTGCCGTAATTGCTTCATACCACCCCATAAAGTGAACTGCGATTAGCACGAAAAATGGACCGGCAGGTTGCGATACAAGCATGATAACCAGCGGATTTTTTTCTTGCATTTTTTTGGAACGTTTCGAGCAATTGCCCCGTATATCCGGTTAAGCTGTACAAGTTTTTTAGTTTTCGTATGAACACCATGACCATGATATTATCGGGGGGCTTACTTATGAGTTTTTTCAACAAAATCTTGGCAAGCGCAGGAATCGGTTCAGCTAAAGTCGATACATTGGTGGACCAGGCCGTGTATGTCCCTGGCGAAGAGCTTAGTGGCATCATACGTATCAAAAGCGGTAAAATTGATCAGGAAATCGGCAAAATTGACATCGAACTCAAAACAGAATATATCGAAGAGCACGATGACAAGAAAACCACTTCCACCTGCTGCATCGCTCGGGTCAAGGTATCCGACGGCTTTCATTTAAAGCAAGGACAGGAGCTTGAAATTCCTTTTTCTTTTCGGTTGCCATTGGAAACACCTGTCACTCATGCCAAACAGCCCGTATGGCTGGATACAGCATTAGACATCGGCATGGCCTTGGACCCGACCGACCGTGACTCGCTCAAAATCGAGCCGCATCCCTATATGAGTACGGTGTTTGAGGCCGTTCACCTATTGGGCTTCCGATTCCGTTCCTCCACCTGCGAACGTCATCCCAAGCTGGGACGCGGTGTTCCGTACGTGCAGGAATTTGAATTTACGCCCGGATCGGAATATGCACGCGACATTGAAGAGCTGGAACTGATTACGCAGTTGGAGCCCGAAGGCGTACATGTGCTTGTCGAAGTAGATCGCAGAGGCAGAGGGTTATCCGGCTGGCTGGAGACTGCCTTTGATATGGACGAGCGTCATGCCTGGTTGAGCTTAAGCAGGCATGAGCTGTCTTATGGACCAGATCATATCACAGATGCGCTGGAGGAACTGATCGACAGACAGCTTCGATAAATATGTACTGGACAGTGAAAAGTTCTACACCACTAAGAAACCAGCGAATCCTCGTCAATATGAGACGTATCCTGCTTGGATTTAATTATTTTCGTTATAGATAAATGCAGATTTTGAGCAAACAGGCGAAAAATAGACTTGCGGAAATATGCGGCAACGGTAGCCTCAGACACCACAGTATGAGAGGGGGTTCGCAGGTAGCGGAAAAACATCCCCGGCGTCCGGCCTGAAAAGCGCAAAGCGACCAGTTGCAACAGCCCCATCGCGATGCACTGGCACATGACAAAACCTTCAATCGCTTGAATCGTTTGTTCAATCCGACGTTGATCCTGTTCGTTTTTTACGGCTTCGAGCGGATGAGCTGTATCCTTTTTCAAAAACCGGTTCAACTTCGGCATGGACTTGCTCCAGAAACGGTAGCCGAAAGCGCCGATGACTTGCTTCATTTCCCGGAACGTGCACTCGATCTTGAAGCGATAACCGTACAAGCCAATGATAGCTGTAGCC
>JBEUOG010000008.1:0-184562 GCA_040544055.1 Paenibacillus sp. PvR008 | reverse complement strand
AGCCCCTCTTTCACTGTTATGGAGGTCAGATCGTGATGGTTGCAAGTACGCAACGGGGTCTACTTTGGTATCTTTAGTTATTTCACGGATTCAGGATAAAAGGCATTCTCCCAAAACTAATCATATATCCGCCATGCTTCTCCCACTCGTTATTCAAGATAAAAAAAAAGCCTCTGCCAGTATCACATCGGCAGAGGCCAGAGTCAAATCATACCCAAAATGCTTTTGATATAATTACCAGCAGGATAAACAGCACCAAGATTGCACCTATAGAATGAAATCCACCGTATCCACCATAACCTGCTCCACCTTCATATCCACCCATGGCTTAAACCTCCTTTATTTGTAGTACAACATAATATATGCACAAATACGTCAGAGTACAGGGCATACAGGTAATAATTACAAAGGCTTTATCGATCACATACCGATAGAGCCTTTTATACCGAAACAATGATCGGGCATTACCGTGACATTGCTTTAAAAATTAAACCCAACAAGCTTTAGTGATGATAACCAACAGAATAAAGAGCACCAAAATTGCTGCTGGCGATGTGAAAGCACCAAAACAGTTTTCCCTACGCTCTTCCCTACGTTCAGCTCCTCTAACACATTCACTCACATGAATTCCTCCTTTTATTTAGATACTGTATACCGTATGTGTCATTCAATAAATTTGGCAAGGCTAAATGGAAATTACCTCAACGAAAAAATTCCCAGCCGACCAGTTAAGGTTAGCGGGGATTCATTTTTTTACTTCGTATATTCACTTACTTCAAAAGTCAAAATCCGATCATACAACATGTAGTCCTTACCATAGCGTGGAAATCCTTTCAATGAAATATTCCTCCGCTGACAAAAACCAATAAGCGCAACAACTATTATGACAGGAATCCACCAAGTATATGCCAAAAGAGAAACGAATACTGTCCGGCTCCTCCAGCTAATTCACGCAGATCCCTTTTTACCGAGGAAATCTATCTATTAGGTAATAGTTTCTTTTTGCTGTTAATAGATTCATGCTGATACATCGCTATCGCCACTGACATATAAATAAAGCAGACCTAAGCAAAGGGGACATGCAGATGATCAAAACAAGAGTAAAAACGTTCAAACACCGTGTCGGTAAAAACAAATTCCTGGTCGTTAAAGTTTTTCAATCCGCAGATGCCAGAACAAGAAGTGGTAATGCGCTAGCAACCAATGCACTGAACATCAAAATTTCCAAACGCAAAAAGCACCAGTAAGACCATCTGTACCTTCATTTCCTGTGAAGGGAGGTGATATCCATGAGTAGAAGACATTCCAAACACCATGTAAAAAGAAAAAGCTTATCTATCTGGTCAAAACAAAAAGCGTTTGCGCGTGCACGAGGCAATGCGCTGGCTGCCAATCTGTTCAACGTAAATGTCAAAAAGAAAAAACATTAATAATGTTTTCAGCGGGGAGGATTCTCTTCCCGCTTTTTTTTGTTACATAGTTTCTATCGCCAAATGAAAAAGAACTCCAAACCGGCTATTTTCCATTGGAGTCCTTCTTACATCTACTCTAAATTCAAACTGTTCCATAAAAAGGAACAAGCTCTGCCGACCAATTAAAGTTACCTAATTTACATTATCCACTTTACGCCGACTCTGCCGCTTTGCCAGTTTACCGCTTAATACGTTTTAAAAGTCGATCCTCACTTTCCCCTTCCAACGCGTCCCGGCGCTCCATACTACTCAGGCGGTCATTTTCCGCTTTCAGCAGTTTGACTTGCTCCTGCATATGTTTTATGTATGCTGCAACAGTAGTGTTCCCAGGTATATCAGACCACTCCGACTCCGTAAGGGTTATGGAAACTTTTTTAGTTATGCCCTGTGCTGGTCTGCCTACTTTACGTTTGTTTTCGCTCATACTACTACCTCCGATCAATTTAAGTTACCTTAATTAGTATTATAATTTAGGTAACCTTAATTGTTAAGGTATTTGAGTAACTTAAATTAAATAGGCAAAACAATCCCCGCCGACCAGTTAAGGTTAGCGGGGATTGTTTTGTTCCTATCCGTTTAAGCACCTCCAACGGTAACGTAAGGCTGAATACTATGGTGGTGGTTAAGGGCTTGATCCGGCACAGTGACAATAAACAAAAAGCTAGCCGCGATGATCAGCAGTACCATTTTTTTCAACATTGTTCATCCACACCTTTTCAATAAATTTTGAGAACTCTACCTGGATTTCATCCATTGCGTAGGCTTTAAAATGGTCGAATAGCCCCATACAGTTTATAAGATAATCCTTATTGTTTAGTGTATGCGCTTTTAGTAAAGAATTCATCAAATATTTAAAGCCATCATTATACATCCCTCGATACAAATAATAATATGCTAATTCGTAACTAAAGAGTGCAATATAGTCCGGTATCACCTGTTGGGTATACATATTATCGAATGGAGGCTGTTCAGAAAACGAATTAATCTCCGTTTCAAACCGTTGAAGTATATCATCCACTTCCAATTCAAATCGGTTTGCTGCAATTATAACATTCAACAATTTGGAGATTTCCTCTTGTTCATTAGAGCCGGATGTTGCTGCAATATATTCAACATAATCTTGAAGCACGCTTATATCTCCTGACAACAGCTTATATACGTAAGTATTAACTTCTGCCCAATGTTGAAACAAACCGATCCAGTGTCGGGTATCCTCGTCCGTCTCTTTGACCCAATCTAAATTAGCGTAGGCGTATGTATATTGTAAAGCTTGTTGATAATCGCCTTGGGCTTCACAGACACTTGCACACAGTAAATCGGCATAGGTGATATACACAAACATGGGACGACTTAGCTTCTTTTCAGACTCATTATGCTCTCGCTTCTTCTGTTGATGTTTCATCGAATATTGAATTTTTGCTTTCTCCTTCATTTTTCTCGCTGTTTTATCAACATTGTCCCATTGACTCAAAGACCTATACACGTTAGCCAAGTCCTTCAATGCGTCAAGCTGGTCTATTTCGTCCAGACGTTCGACAAAATCCTCAAATTTTGTAGCTGCTTTGAGATTTCGTCTTTGATCGTCTCCAACCTGAATCGTGAATATACGATAATGGCAGATTGCCAAACGTTCCGAATGTTGGTATTTTTCCGCTTCTGCTACACCTTCATAGAGTAGTAATGCAGCAGCATGTCTTCCCTGTGCAAATAAAGTTTCCGCAATATCATATAGTCTGGGCGAGTAAAGTAGATTGTCCATGATGGTCCCCACCACTCGACGGATTGCATCCAACTTGTCCAACTCCGCACAGCGATACAAAAATGGCTCGATCCGCCTCATATTCGGTGGTAAGTCGATGATATAGTTATCTATAAACAAGTCATAAAAGTGGCCTTCCGGTAAACCCATCGTCTCTGTAATTCGGTCCAGTTGGTTAACGGACATAGGTTTGTTTCTTGTCACGATAGCACTTACTGCTCCCCGATTCATGCCTGCAATTTGCCCAAATCGTGCTAAGCTCAAACCTTCTTGTTGGAGGTAACTGTCTAATTCCGTCCGAATCGTAGGTGTATGCTTCATGTCATATCCACCCTTCACATAAAAATTCCAAGATTTTTATATTCTTGCGTTCTATTGTTGACCATAATTTAACAGTTGTCAATAACTTTTGTAAACTTCTTGTGAGGTATTCGCTTGAAATAGTCTAAATTACAAAAAGCTTATTAAATGTATTATCATGACTTCCTTTTTCGAAAATATATAAAACATGGAATCTTTTAGTATACTGAGGCGGTAGTATAATATAAGGAGGAATATATATGAAGAAAAAACATTTAATTTCATCAGCCTTATCTGTTAGTTTGCTGGGGGCTATTGCTTTGCCGAGTGCGATTTTTGCGGATTCAGATGTAACTAATTCTGCAAGTACATCGACTTACGCGACCCATGATGAGGTGAAAATACCTGGTAATCATGACGTGGGTCTTTTTAGGAGAACAGATCTTTTTAATGTGAACCTTGATGGCAAGTCGCCATTAACAGATTTCTCCATATCTCCTGGATATGGTCATGTTAAGCTACGTGTAAGAAACTACAGCAAGTCGACGCTTACTTTTACCTTAAAGAATCTCGATACAGGAGATTATTTACTTACCAAGTATGTGGGTGGCGGTGAACGATTTAATTGGTATAGTATGGATAGTTTTCCAAACGGAATGCGATCAGGAAACTATGAAATACAGTGGCATGCTAGCGGAGCTTATGTAGACGCCTCAGCATGGGGTATCTCAGCCAATAGCCCGGATGAACTTTAATTAAAAGTTAAAGCTTTGTATAAGAAAAGCTCCAGACCGACGATGAAGGTTTGGGGCTTCTATTTTTGTTTATTAGGGAGGAAATCTTAATCATTTCAAATAACAAAAAATCCCCGCCGACCAATTAAAGGTTAGCGGGGATTTTTTATTTAACGATAAATTCAACTTTCGTTCCATCCTCATACTCATCCAATTGGTGACTGACCCACGATCCTGCTCCTCGGTTATCCTTTGGAGTTATGTATCGGATATCTGCCCCTGCCCCGCCTTCCTGGCACATTGCCATAGGCCACTCGTCACGATCATATCCTTTTTTGGTGGGATAGCCCTTTAATGACTCCTTGCGGTTTTCCTCAGCTCCATCCCGATCAATCGTACAGATCGCTGAATGACCGGCTGCAATGGCATCCCTAATGTGTGCTCCGGTTTCAGGGTAGCGTGAGCTTGGGAACTCCAACGTATACTCAGCTGCTGCTCGTACACTTCTCGAAACAGGTTCGGCATATGCGCCTTGTACGGAAAAGATAGCTGCCAGTAAGAATACGATTAATCCTTTTGCGATTACTTTTATCATATGACACCTCCATAGTATTTCAAATCTTCTCAATACTATATTGGGAGACATGTCGAAGTATCGCGTATATTGTTGCAGAACAAAAAAAGAATCTCCTAGTTATAACTCCTAGCGCTTTATTACTCTCGAAAAAATTAAATCCACAATTAAACTTATATTTGAATATATAGACATAAATGTTTAGACATCCCTTTGATTCAGTTCTATAATTCAGTTGCTATTACATATATTTAGGAGGAAATTATGAAAAATATCATACTCAAAAAACTAGGAACAATTATGTTAGCCCTTCTCATTGGAGTTTCGGTGTTCTCATTGTTCCCTACAGTTACAAGGGCTGAGACTACAGATGTTACTTGGTCAAATGGTTCTTTATTAGCAAAACTAGGGGTTGGAGGTCAAGGAGATAAAGCAACTGTAGGAAAAACCAGTGGGAAGTGGTACTGGGAAGTGAATGTAATTGACGGCAATCCCAATATACCAAGTATATCATTAATTGGTATAACAAGTGAAGCAGGTAATAATCCATCAGATAAATGGAAGTATCATAGTTACTATGGGTATAGCGGTCAAATTTTAACTAAAATCACTTCTGATATAACAAGAACTAATTATGGTAAAACTTTTGCGCAGAAGGATACTATTGGTTTAGCGTTGGACATGGATAACGACACAATTTCTTGGTACAAAAATGGAGTTTGGCAAGGCTCTAATACTGCAAAACCATCTCAACTAGGTGGATCACAAGTATTCCCGATGGTTATGGCTGGAGAAAATGGATTTAAATCCTTCCAAGCCAATTTCGGTGCTAGCCAATTTAAATATCCAGTCCCTGAAGGATTTTTGCCTTACCAAGAATCGGGTACATCTACAAAGCCTGATCCATCTACAACACCAGACCCATCTACAACACCAGACCCATCTACAAAGCCTGATCCATCTACAACACCAGATCCGTCTACAAAGCCTGATCCGTCAGATACCGATGGTTCCTCCCAACCTACTGGAGACCGTGCTATTCTGACTGTAACGATGGACAGTGGATTTGATAAAGAATTCGACCTGAGTAAAAAAGAATTGAATGCCTTCATCGCTTGGTATGACGCTAAAGATGCTGGTAGAGGCGCTTCATTCTTTGCCATTGATAAGCACAATAACAACAAGGGTCCATTTAGTAATCGCAAGGACTATGTAATATTCAATAAAATCCTCACGTTTGAAGTAAGCGAGTATTCAACTAAATAAACAACAAGAAGGACTCTACCCGGATATATACCAGTGGAGTCCTTTTGCACATCCACCCTGAACTGATACTGACTCCGATCAAAACATTTACCGTTAATAAAATCGAATCCGGTGTGATCTGCTCCACAACCCCTCCGAAATCCTCAAACGTGACTCTCAATTCCTCATCATCTGAAACGACATACACCCTAACCTGAGCTAAAGCAGCCGCAAACAATTCTATGAACATTAATGCACCCTTATATTCCATCATGGACAAATTGAAAGAACGAATGTTATTCCAAAAAAGCTGATGGGTAAGAATAACAGACCATGTCTGTCGCAATTTTTTTAAGTTTTTATGGTATATATGATAAAAAAATGAAATCAGGTGTTTATTCAATGAGACGAATTATTGTTGCTCTACTCGTATCTTCCTGTCTTCTTATTTCCGGCATACTTCCCACAAACCTGAGTTATGCGAAGAATTCTATTTCCAATCTTCCCGTTGTAGCGGAGGATGCGGTTATATTCTATCTGGTTCCGCATCAATTGACTGCCGAATTGAACAAATCATCCTTATCGCTGGATTCCGTCTCCACAAAGGCTGCTCCCCTGCTGAAGAAAAATAATCATTTGTATTTCCCGTTCCAATGGCTGGAGACAGCTCACTTGGCAACCATCAAGCGGGATGCAAAGACAGGCAGCACGTGGGCGGAGTTTACACTGAGAATTTGGCACCTTTTTCCTCATTACGGTTGATGCCTAACCGATCAAAGATTTACGAATACTTCAACGGATCAATGAAAGCACTGGATCAGTCAATCCCTACAACGTTTATGAAAAACGGACAATTGTATATTCCGGTGTCACTCCTGTCTAAAATGGGAATAAATCGCACTTGGAGTAAAGGAGTCCTGCACTGGAACTGGAATGATAAAGTAGTCGAGGTGCTTCACCCAACGTATACAACGGATAAGGAAAACATCACTTTCAGCGCGTTGGTGCAAAAAGAGTTCGGACATGCTTATCTTATGGAGAGTACAGGTCAAGGTGGCATGACAAGCGCCATTGGAGGTGGTATTAGCACGTTAAAAGGGACAGAAAAAACAATTGGAAAGTCGATAATAAAGAATGGAAGAACATTTCAGAGGATTGAATATTCCGTAGATCTTCGCCCCGGCGCAAATCCGCTGGAGATTCATACCAATGATAAAGGATCTGCTAAAATTATGGTCCATCATAAAGTATTGAACCCGTCCTCCGTTCCAATCAGATACAATCATGCCGAGTACGAGCAAGACATCCGCTTCACCAAACCGACCCAAGGTTACCTCCGTGTACAGGCTGGAGATCCAATCGGAATCGCTGGGGTTGTGACGACTACGTATATCGAGAGCAATGAAGTTTCTTTTAAAGTAGCAGCATTTCAGAACAGCGATTATGTTGAAATTGAAAAAAAGACCGTTATCCCGCTCAAACAGGATAAATCCTTTAGCGGTTATGTCGTTATTCAAAAACCTGGAACTTATTTGGTCAATATTCTAAGTCCAGATGTGTTCGTGGGAGGTATGACTTCACCGTACGGCTCTGCCAAATGGGCTGAAATCGCAGTCGAAGTGTTGCCCAAAACCAACAAAAAAACCATAATTGGCTCCCAGATCTAACGCTAGCTAAATAAGCCGGACTGCGGACCGGGTGATATGCATGGGAAATGATAGAAGAGTAATTTCAAGAAGGTTGACCATCGGGTAGTTGGGGATCAGCCTTTCTTGTTTTTTGCTTGTTGGAGTAATCAAACATTCAATTTACTATCACTCTTAGCAAAATGAGACGTTGGGAAAAATGAAAGCTTTGCAAGCTATCCTGTTTGATATAAAAAGGACTCTATCCGGCTAGATACCGTTGGAGTCCTTCTTTACATCTACTCTTTTATCAATTACTTTTGCAACTCGTTCAATTTTAGGCTGTCTTTAAATTTCTTGCGTCTTCGCGGTTCGCAGAGATTATAATAGGCACAAAAACAACTAATACTAAACCGATCATGGTAAGTATACGTCGCTTGGGTGATTCTATAAATACTTATATGTATGGTTCATGCTGATCACCTCGAAATAGTTATTCGGGGAATGGTATGGATATCTCTTCAACAAAAAAACTCTGACGACCTATTAAGGTCAGCAGAATTTTTTTGCAACTTACTAATCAATTAGATAATTAGTAAGCTACATAGTTTACAGTCCCAATCAATGTGACAAAAATTACTGCCATGAAGGTTATAAAACCAAATACGCTTTATAGATTACATCTTTGTTTGTATCTTAAATTGGTTCTGTTGCTGATCGGCACTTATGATAGCATAGAGCTTGACTCGTCAAAACCTGTATCTATAGAGGATTAAGAGCATCGAGTTTGGTAATGACTTATACAAAGGAGTGAAAAAACAATGATTAGTAAAGTCGGTCAAATTATGTTGTATGTAAATAACCAAGATGAGGCACTGGATTTTTGGACAGAAAAAGTAGGATTTAATGTAATTTCTGAAGAAAATAATGGTCAAGGAATGAGATGGATTGAAATTGCTCCTAAACAGGGTGCAGAAACAAGCATCATTCTCCATAATAAGGAATTGGTTGCTAAAATGTCACCTGAATTAAATCTCGGTACACCTTCTTTAATGTTTTTTTCGGAAAATCTCGATCAATTACATGGCGACTTATCAAATAAAAATGTCAAAGTCGGAGAAATTGTAAATATGCCTTTCGGAAGAGTATTTAACTTTGCAGATAATGAAGAAAATTACTTTGCTGTGATGGGAAAAAAGTAAATTACTATAAAAACGGGACAACGATCAACCATACCTTATCGTACCTTTTGCGGTACTTTAGAACTGAACCAATTTCCATTATAGGCGGCTGACAGGAATAGTCGACCGCCTTTTCAGTTAACGGGAAACGATAGTTCAATAAAACATCAGGTTTTAGCGTCGGTACATTACCCAGAATAAACTTAGGGGTCAAAGTGCCTCAATAACTGCTAAAAACTGCTTTAGATAATATGTGATTGTCTTCACAATATTTTCTTCGTTGATTGTAAGTTCAAAGTCTACACTCGATTTATACATCCCTGAGATGGCTTCATTGCCGTAGTAGGGCAGGTTTCAGGGTTCGCTTCTCTGTATGGGTTTAAGAAGGTTTCATACATTTTGTACTTGCTGTAACTGTACTAGCCTTTATATCTACTCATGGCTTGAACCTTCTTTATTTACAAGCTCAAATACGTCAGAGGACAGGGCATACAGGTAAACATTACAAAGGCTCTACCGGGTTACATACCAGTAGAGCCTTTTATACCGAAACCATGATTGGACGTTACCGCCACGATGCTTTAAAAATTAAATCCAGCAGGCTTTAGTGATGATAACCAACAGGATAAAAAGCACCAAAATTGCACCCGTCGATGTAAAAGCACCAAAATGTTTGACCTTATGCTCATGTCCACATTCACTCATATGAACTCCTCCTTTTTTTAAGATACGGTATACAGTATGTATAAATAAAGAAATTGACTAAACTAAACGGTAATTCGCACAAGAAGGGCTGATCCCTCATAAAATAGCTTTCGTTGACCTTGATAGAATCCGGTGTTATTTTCCCTACTACTCCTCCATAGTCCACACAACATGGAACCGGAATCATATACTAATTAAAACTATTAGAGAAGGAGTGAGTGTTCTCATGGCTTCAACAACTGGAATAATTACGAATACGGGAACGACCCCTGCATCGAACCTTGTAATCAACATTAGTAATGATAATCTTAGTTTTTCATCTAACGTCGTTTATCACATCTACGTATGGAATAGCTTGGTGAGTAAGTCACTGGTTTATTCCAATTCCCTGACGATCAATGCGAATACGAGTCAAATTCTTAGTTTCAACATCACAGGTAATACTTCTTACGAAGTTCAATTTCTTGTTACAGGCACGGTTCCAACAGATACAGTCATCACAGTATTCGGAACGGATTCATCTGGAAACGTGATTCCTCATCAAAAAGTGCTGCAAGAAGAACTCACTCAAATTGCCCAACTTAACCCATAAGTTGAAGTAACCGCAGTTTCCTTAATATAAAGGGGAGGCAACTATGGTAAACGTACAAATCTCGCCAAGTACTAGTGCTCAGTTTGAGCCAACCATCGCGGTAAACTGGCTTAATCCCTCCGTTATGGTAGCGGTGGCTGTAGATCTTAGTGCAGGACCGCCGAATATTGGCTTATACAAGTCAATCGATGCAGGCGCAACATGGAGTACGACGTTACTCCCTTTACCAACCGGGTTCGCTGGCATAGAGGCGCCTCATATTGATTATTTTTTCCCCAATTCGTTCGTTGTGGCCGCTCACGCCTTTGATTCGGACAGTCTCAGCGGAACGATTGTGTCCTATACCTCTAACGACAATGCATCTTCGTTCGGACCGCCAGTCATTGTGAACCAGGGATTTGGACAGTTTGTCAATGACGATCAGGTGGTTGTTACCGCCGATAAGGCAGGGTCCAGCCCGTTTTTCGGAAATATTTATACGGGTTATACTCACGATTACAACACGCAATTTATACCTGGAAATACAATATTCTTCAATCGTTCCATAGATGGGGGAAACACTTACTCTAGCCCAAGCCTCCTATCTTCAATTACCGAGTTTGAAGAATTTCCAGGAATTGCAATCACATTAAATGGAATTCTTACCGTGGGTTGGATTACCCAACCTCCAGGTAGTTCCGAATTTAATACGCGTACATCACTAGACGGAGGAACAACATTCGAGACAGAAACCAGGATTGCCCCAGTCGTTGTTCCACCTTCGCCACTACCAGGATACCAATTCAGATGCCTGACGTATCCCTCCATGTCAGCGGACATTTCAAACGCACCAACGTCCCAAGGAAATGTTTATGCAGTGTGGCAAGACTTTCGGCAAGGTTATTCCGATATTTTTATGACAACTTCCACAAATTTTGGCGCAGATTGGGGTACGCCGATGCCCATTACAAACAGTCCGGTAGGGTCCCAGAACTTTTTCCCGGCCATCACCGTTTCCCCAACGGATGGAGCAGTGTTTGTTTCCTATTATACCAATCGATTAAATCCGCCTGATATTGACGTTTTTCTTGCTACATCGAGGGACGGCGGAGTAACATTTACAAACACTCGCATTACGACAACTTCGTTTAGTGTCGCAGGCCTTCCTCTTATTGGAGACTACATTGGAAATGCTATTGTTCCTCAAACAGGCCGCCTTGTAACCGTTTGGACGGACACTCGGACAGGAACTGAAAACATTTGGTTTGGCGATAACCAATAAACTTCTAACGTCCACCACATGGTTTCATGAGATCCAGGAATTTGAAACAGCGAGTCAGCTTTCGTTACGCACAATAAATTTGTATCTATAAACAAAAAATACCCTACCAGCTTAATGCCAGTAGGGTATTTACTTTATTCTTTTATTCAGTAGTTGCAGGTGTTGAACACTTTTTAATCTGGATATATATTCCTAGTTCTGATAGACTATATTCAAAAATGAATTGGGTTTCTACTCTAAATTCAAACTGATCCCTCATAAAATAGCTTCCGTTGACCTTGATAGAATCCGGTGTTATTTTCTCTACTACTCCACCATAGTCCACAATTTCCACCATATCATCACTCAACGGCTGTACTACATATACTCTTACCTGGTTTAATGCTGCTGCAAACAGTTCGATGTCTGACTTTAATACTTTATATGTATGGTTCATGTTGATCACCTCAAAATAGCTATTCGGTGAATAACGTAGAAATCCCTTCAACGTAAAACAATCCCCGCTGACAGTTAAGGTTAGCGGGGATTGTTTTAAGCCTATTCCGGTTGAGACTTTGGCTAACCAAGTAGCTTTTCTTTCAGCTCAATACTCCTATTGCTCTCAGCCAGCTTTTCAAGCACTTCCCTAGCGTCCCACTCATGAATGGGGTGCTCTTTGAGTTGATAATCTTTTATAAATTTTTCAAACTCTTCGTAACTCAATTCAAAATCAGTGACCTCGAAAAGTTCTTCAAAGTTTCTAGTGATTTTCTGAACATCGGGGTTATTCTGATCAGGATGCAAACGCATGCTGAATAGCATACACAGATTTGTTAGAAAATGCTGATCTTCCTGACTAAGTTCATTTTCAGCGCACCATTTGACAAACGGTGATAATTCATCCTCTGCAAGACGTAATAATACTGATTTCCACTCTAGCAGAATTTCAACCCGTTTTTCAAGGTATTTCTCATCTAAGTTGCTCATTTTAAACCCCTCTTCTAAAGAGCAATTTTACTTCCATACTTTATGAGCCATTCTACAACAAACAAAGCCTCTAAAGCCCATCTCCGTCTAGCTGTACAGAAGGGTCTGGTGGAGCTACAGTATTAGCATCTACTGTTGGCGAAGCTCCATATGTAGCAATTTGTATTTTCATATATTAATATATAATTATTACCATGTCGAAGTAAGGGGGATTTAGGAAAATGTAAAAATACGACAAAAAAAGACTCTACCAGTAGAGCCTTTTATACCGAAACCATGATTGAACGTTACCGCCACGATGCTTTAAAAATTAAATCCAACAGGCTTTAGTGATGATAACCAACAAGATAAAAAGTACCAAAATTGCAACTGGCGATGTGAAAGCACCAAAATGTTTGACCTTATGCTCATGTCCACATCCGGCTCCTCCAACAAATCCACTCACATGAACTCCTCCTTTAATTAACATACTGTATACTGTATGTGTGATTCAATAAATTGGGTTAGGCTAAACGGAATTTACTTCAACGAGAAAAAGTTCTGTTAACCTTAGGTACCTCAGCAATTTGTCAGGTGGAACTAATATTCGATCCATAAGTCCACGTTCACGTTAAAAGTAGGATGTATACTATGTTATCAGAAGGTTGAAATGATGGATATCCGCGTTTTATTTCCTTTTGCATCCTTTAACAAAAAATCACTCCTTGAGAAACATGTTGCTGTGATTAAATGATAGAAAAAAAGCAGAAAACCCCTGCCGCAAGTGGCAAAGGTCGGATGTAATTATGTAGTTTATGTGGGTTATACTCTATATGATCTCCGAAAAGTGTGATTTTGTTTTATCAAGTCCAAGCAACAACAGAGCAATATAGTTGCGATGGCTAAGATCAAAACTTTCGTGTTCTTTAACCCTCTCCAACAAATTTCTGTAATCATTTCGTTGGAATTCACCAACTTGATCTTTACAAGATTCGAAAAGAGATATTCCCTGAATAAACAGACTGCTATTATTAAGCTGAATGGCTACTTCCAGCATTTTTAAAATATTATCTGCTACATCTCTAATCTGTCCGTTACGCAACAAATAAATAGCAAGCTGATAGTGAAAATTCAAGCGCCAGTGATTATAGATGTTCTCGTCTCGTTGTTCTAGTTCTACCATTTTGTTAGATAATTTAGCGAGCGTATCTTCTATTGCAAATCCATACTTATTTGCTGCTTCTGTTATAACTACTAGACCAGTTAGAACCTCATGCGGATGGTCGAATAAATATTGGGTATAATCTTCTAATCTATGGGCATGCCCCATAAGCATATCCAATGTGTAAGAGTTGGCTACAGCAAACGTTTTATAATTCTCCACATCAATCTTTCCTTCTTCATCCAAATCTTCGAACCAACTTAAATCAGCGTATCCTTCAATATATTTTCTGGATTCTTCATACAAACCTTGCTTCTCACAAGCAGTTGCCTTCATCAGACACCCCTGCCCCCAATACACAACAAGGCTTCGTTCTGTATTTAACGGGACATGTTCTTGTTTTCTTACTTTTTTTTGTACTTCTTCATGGTAGACTATCTTAATCAATACGCGTAATTCATCTGCATGTTGTCCCAATCTATCCCAGTCACGTAAAGTGAAGTAGACTTTTCCCAACTGTAATAATCCATCCAACTGATAATTCACAGGTAACCGATTACGAAAAGGTGCAAATCGGGTTGCCGCGTCTCTATTCTTTTCTAAATCCTTCCCCAATGCTGCGCGAAACAGCCGATATTGACTAATTGCCAAACGCTCGGAGTGCTGGTATCTTTCGTGCTCCACTACACATTCATAAAACACAAGCGCTTCCTGAATGTTCCCTTTGGTGTGTAATTCCTCTGCAACTTCAAACACCAGAGAAATATAATTCAAATCCTCCATCATACGAGATAAAACTTGCTCTATACAATTCTTTTTGTCCAACTCCGCGCAACGTAACAAAAAAGGCTTTACACGACTACGATGTGGTTTTCCTGACAAAAAACATTCATCTACATACAACTCATAAAAGCAACCTTCCGAATTATTTAGAGTAAAGTTAATTCGATCCAGTTGATGAACCGATAATGGTCGACTAGGTCTTTCACTAAGCAATGAACTGAGATGACTGGATGTAATAGTTGATGCTTTCGCAAAATTTGATAAGTTATATCCCTTCTTTTGCATACACTTCCGTATCTCTGTACGGATTTCAACCGCATATTCCATAAACCTTCCTCCAATCATCAGAACTTGCCATACTGCTATTCACCCTCATATACGAGATCACTACTTTTTTCATATAATATCCTGATTATACAACCGCTTCAGAATGAATATCAATAATATACAAATCAAATTGCCTTTTACATTTTTAATGTGAAGCAGAAATTATGGTATTTTATTGTACGCTTAAAATGTAAATAAATTAGTAAATTCAGCATCATAGCAGATAGCTCATTTTATACACTTACTAATTTTTCAATCCTTAATACAAAGAAGGTGAATCATATTGAACAACAATAAAAACCATCCTGTAACCCCCTTTGGATGGACGATCAAGCAGAAGCTTGTTGAAAGACAGATGGATCAGAAAACGTTTTGTGAGACGTACCAAATTCCGCCTTCTCGTCTGTCGAATCTTATTCATGGTACAAGAACAGCCAAACGACACAGGAAAATAGTATCCCAATTACTTGGCATTCAGGACGAGTCATAGAAACCTATCGTACAAATGAGGGGAGACTTTGAACATGCGATATTTTTACAAGCATCAGCCTGAACGTTGTGTACTCTGCCATTCGACCGATTCGATCATTATGTCCAAAGGTGCATTCATTTGTGCTCATTGTTATCTCAAAAGCACGTACAAGTATCCTACCAAGTTAGAAAGCTACCACCGTTCCAAAATCCACTTTTTGGTAAGAATGTACATCGAACATCATAAATGAACACACACTACTTCACACTGCCTGTTTTACGCTTCCTCGAAACCTCACCATGCTAATGACCCTTGAGATGACCATATGCTATAATGTGGAAAGTATGGATAGCTACATGTCAGGAGGACTGGAACAGGATGATTGGGAAATTTTTAATTTTCTCTCTATTATGGAGTTTGCTCGGCAACCCGTTTCTGGCGTTGCTCGTACTGCTGATTGTGATCTATATATTGGATCGCAGCTTTGTCGGTGTGTTGCCCAGCATCAGCAAGCCATGGAAAAGAAAGCGCAATGCTGCGCGGCTGCGTCAACAGATTGCCTTAAATGCCAACGATGTGGCTGCCAAGTTCGACTTGGCTCGTATTTGGATCGAGAGCAAGAAATATCATCAGGCTTTGGAGCTGCTGCTGAACATCGAGTCCCGTTATGAGGGTTCCGCAGATTATTGGAATGCACGGGGAACGGCTGAGGTTCACACGGGGCACATTGAAGATGGAGAACCGCATTTACTGAAAGCACTGGACATTAACCCACGGGTACAATACGGTGAGCCTTATTTGCATTTGGCCGCAGCTTTCAAGGAACGTGACGTAAACAAGGCGCTGCATTATCTACACCAGTTTCAGGAGATTCAGTCTTCTTCCAGCGAGGGCTATTATCTGACAGGCCTGATGTATCGTTTGCTGGGACGCAAAGACGAGGCCACGGCAGCCTTTAACCAGTCTATCGCGGTCTACCGCTCCCTGCCCAAATACCGCAAACGAAGTGAGCGCAAGTGGGCTGTACGCAGCTTATTCCGTAAATTAATCGGATAGATAGAGCTGGATTTTATATTGACGACCTTTCTCTTCTTTTGAGAAAGGTCGTTTTTACGTTTGTCCCACATGTACCGCCTTTTGACCAGGGCGGCTCCTTTTGATTCCTGAATTTGGGGTGTTTTTTTATAAACAGTTGTTGACATGCCAAAGATCGGGTCATATAATCCGTTTATATACTGTTGAGTTTATACATAAACTCTAAAGTACAAAAATGGGAAGGATGATCATCTTGTTGAAACACGGTCTCTACATATCTGCTATATTCATTCTTCTGTTCACCTCAGCTTGCTCATCTACAGGATCGAGTGATCACGAAGCAGCAGAACAACAAAACCAAAAGGTGGAAGCGCTGGTCGTTAAAAAAGAGCCGCTGTCTGCGTCTTTTGACCTTTCAGGCACATTACAGCCCTATGAGGATACCACCGTATCTTTTGAGTTATCTGGACTGATACGCGATACCCTTGTACATGTGGGAGATTCCGTATCCCAAGGGCAGGCTATAACCAGGCTGGATTCATCCAGCTATCAGCTCCAACTGGAGCAAGCCAATACAGCCATTCTTGAAGCACAAGCGGGTATCAAAAATGCTACAGCCGCCATTTCAAGCGCAGATGCCTCCATTCAATCCGCCGATGCGCAAAAGGCAGCAGCTCAGGCCGGAGTTAACAAAGTGAATAAAGGAGCCAGAGAGCAGGAAAAAGCACAGGTGCGCACCAAAGTGCAAAGAGCACAATCCGCTTTGACTAAAGTACAGGCTACCGCTGAACGCACCAAGCTTTTATATGATCAGGGAGCTGCAACCAAAAACGATTATGAAAATGCGCAGCTCGCTTTGACCAATGCCACCAAGGACCTTGAGGATGCACAAGAAGCCCTCTCCTTAATCCAGGAGGGAGCAACATTAGAAGATCGGCAATCGGCAGCATCCAGTTTACAGCAAGCCCAAGCCGGGAAAGAATCTGCCATCGCCGCGAAGGAACAGGCCGCAGCCTCCAAAGATAACTCTGCTGCGGCATACCAGCAAGCGGTCATTGCCAAAAAGCAGGCCGAACTTTCCCTCTCCAAGACAGTTTTAAAAGCACCGATTTCCGGCGTTATTCTGGAAAAAAAGGCAACGGTCGGACAATTGGCAAGCGCAGGACAGCCCGTATACCGTATCGGACAAATCGACAAGCTCAAGGTGCTGCTCCCTGTTCCCGATCATGAAATCACGAACTGGAAGCAAGGTCAGACCGTCCAGCTTCAACTGTACGATGAGAACAGAGAAGGAACGGTCAGCAAAATTTATCCGGCCACCAACACCAATACGGGCAGTATTAACGTGGAAGTGATTGTTCTTAACACCCAGCGTGATTGGGCCCCGGGACAAGTCGTAAAGGCAGGCCGCCAACGGACCCAGAGTGAGCAAATTTTGCTCCCGACCAAGGCTGTCATTAATAACGGCACAGATACCTTTGTCTATAGAGTGGTGAATAACAAGGCGGTAAAAACCATCGTGAATGTCGGTCAGATGTCCAACAACAAGCTCGAAATTACCAAGGGGTTGAATATCGGGGATCGTGTGGTTACGACCGGAGTAAATCTGATCTATAATGGACTTCCTCTTCAGGTCACGGAGGGAACCAGCAAATGATTGCATATTTTATCCGAAAGAAAAAACTGACCCTCTTTATTTTTATCATGGCGATTGTAGCCGGGGTGTATAGTGTTGCTCAGCTTCCACGGCAGGAAATGCCGGATATTATTAAGAAAACAGCTATGGTCACGACGCTTTATCCGGGGGCTACACCCCAAAAAGTAGAACAAACGGTTACAAAGCCTTTGGAACAAAAAATGAAAGAAATCAACCATATTAAAAAGATTTCTTCCACATCCGAAAATGGGCTGTCGACGATTATTATTGAAACCGAAGGCAACGCCAATGCCAAGGAAGCTTGGGATGAATTACGTAAAAAAATGAACGATGTCCAATCGTCTCTCCCTACAGATGCTCAAAAGCCTGTGGTTTACGATGATTTGAACAAGGTATTTATTCATTCCTACGCCATCACGGGGAACTCTGCGGAGCAATTATATCCATTAAATGATCTCGTGAAGTCTTGGAAAGATCAATTAAGAACCGTCCCCGGTGTATCAGAAGTGACGATTAAGGGATTACCCGATCAAGAGGTTCAAATTCAGATTGATGCACAGAAGCTCCAGCAGTACCATATTAGCTGGGAACAACTTATGAGTGCAGTGCAAAAGGAAAATGAGCAATATCCGATAGGCAATCTGGATTACGATGAACGCACGTACCGAATGAATGTGACGCAGTCCAAGAATGCTCAGGATTTGAGTAAAGTCATTATTTCTAAAACAGAAAGTGGTACGCCTGTATATCTCAGTGATGTCGGCAGCGTTTTGCTTACGCATAATACCAGCAGCTACATGGCTTATTTTAATGGTAAACCAGCCATTACACTAACGATTAACGGTAACACCGGTTCTGACGTAGAAACGATTTATAGTAAAGTAAACGAAGAAATGCAGTTGTTAAAACCAGATCTGCCTAATACCTTTCAGTTGAACACGTTATTTTCACAAACTGAGCGGATTGGTCATATTTTTCATGGTTTGACCCGTGAATTGCTGTTTGCCATTGCGGCGGTAGTGATCGTATGTACATTGGGCTTGAATCTGATTACATCGTCTTTTGTGGCACTGGCTATTCCTATTTCAATCGCCATAGGTCTCATTATTCTCCCTATGCTCGGAATAACATTGAATCAGGTTACGGTCATTGGCTTAATTATTGTAATGGGGATTCTAGTCGATGATGCTGTGGTGGTTAATGATAATATTGAGCGCAGGATGCTAACGATGGGGGAAAGTCCCAAGATAGCCGCACTAAAAGGAACGAAGGAAGTTTCCATTTCCATTCTGACTGCAACCTTGGCGACAGTAGCCTCCTTCGCCCCGCTGTTCTTTATGTCAGGCGATGCAGGCTCCTTTATCAAACCGTTACCGTTTGCTGTTATTTTCACATTATTGGCTTCCATGCTCATGTCCTTTACCGTCATTCCGATTTTTAGAGAATGGTACGGTCAACGAAGCCAAAAGTCAGACAACTCCACCATGAAGCCGCCCGGACTTCTGGGCAAACAAATTGATGATCTTCGTAACGTATATGCCGACAAGCTTATTCCTAAAGTGATTAAGCGACCTGGATTATATGCTGCATTAGGATTATTGATCAGCACCTCACTGTACGGCGTACTTGCTTTTATTCCGATTGATCTGTTCCCCAGAACCAACGATCCGCAATTAAGCATTAATGTACGGATGCCGACAGGTACTTCTATAGAAGAAACCAAGCGGGTCACCGAGGATATTGCCAAATGGGTGAAGCAACAGCCTCATGTGCGTACGATCAGCTATGCGGCTGGCGGCGATGCTCCTCCGTTGTTTCAAGATATGACCGCTGATGCCAAAACAGGTACAACCTTCGGGCAGATTGCTATTGTTGGGGAAGAAGGCGAGTTCGATCCGGATGAAATGGCAGAGAAATGGTCCACCGTCTTAAAAGATCGCTATCCGGGTCAATCCATCTCCCTGAAAATAGCCAAGGTGGGACTGCCTCTCGGCAAGCCGATTTCCATTCGGATTTTAGGCAATAATGTGGATCAGCTACGATCCTTGTCTCAACAGTTAAAAGAAGACATGATGTCTATAGAAGGAACGCAGGACGTTCAGGATGATATGGAAAACGAAGGCTATACGCTGGATTTTCAAATCAACAAACAAGCGATGGATCAATATCAGGTCAGCAATAATGATCTGACACGCACACTTTTATTAATGGGTAATGGCGTGAGCTTTAGCCGATTTGATACGGGGAAAGATTTGATCAATATTAAGCTGAAACTGAGTCAAGCAGACCCAAATCCTGAGATTTTGTTTCAGCAATTGAATGTAACTAATGCCAATGGTGTTCAAATACCTTTGTCCCAACTGGCAGAATTAAAGCCATCCTTTGCAACGCAAAAAATTAACCATTATAATTTAAAGCGTTCGATTACTGTAAATGCTGATGTTCGTGGGCGTACAGCTTCAGAAGTCATGAATGATGTAAAACTTAAATTGGAAGACATTAAATTCCCTCCAGGGTACTCTTGGGAAATCGGCGGAGAAATTTCAGGTCAGGACGACATTTTATCAGAAATAGGATTGTTATATGTTGTCGTCATTCTGTTAATCTTCATGCTTATATTCTTGCAATTCTATTCCTTCTTGATCCCGTTCATCATTCTGACTACTGTGTATATGGCAGCCGTGGGCGGATTTCTGGGCCTGTTCCTCCTGAATACACCGATCACTTTTATGGGCGTATTGGGATTAATGACCTTGGCAGGTATTGTCGTACGTAACGGCATTGTGCTGATTGAGTTTATCGAGGATGCAAGACGTGAAGGAGTAGAACTGAAAGAAGCGGTAATTGCAGCGACCAAGGCACGTTTTCGTCCGATTCTGCTTACTTCGGTGACAGCCATTGTCGGTCTGCTTCCAATTGCACTGATTGGGGAACATATGTTTAGACCTCTGTCGTACACCATTATGTTTGGATTGATGTACTCGACCATTCTTACGATGTTTGTGGTTCCGTCCCTGTATATGGTTATTGCCCGCTGGAAATTAAAAAGACAGAGTAAAAAATTGGGGGTACAATGAAAAAAATAACGAGTGATGATATTATATTTGCCGCCCTTTCCCTGTTTTCTGAAAAAGGGTACGATGCCACCTCGGTGGATGAAATTGCCCGCGAAAGCGGGATGGTGAAGGCTTCTTTTTATAAATACTTTCAAAGCAAGGAAGAACTGCTGCTAGGGACGATTGCCCTGATTGAAAAACTTCTCGATAAAGATGCTAAGGAACTAAATCTCAAGCATCAGCTCCCTGCCCGGGAAAAATTGAGACAGCTTTACTTGATTGCGCTGGGTCGGATCTACAAGAACAGAATTCATTTGCTGGTATACTCCGTCCCTTTAATCGGTTCCAAGGAAGAAAAAATTGCGCATGCTATTGATCGTCTTGAGCATAATTTATCCAGCCTGATGGTCGATTTCTTAATAGATGCTTATGGAGAGTCCATACATGACTATGCGTACGATATTGTTTTTGTCGTCAAAAGCATGATTATCAATTCCTTCCGAATGAGCGATTCAGAGCTGTCCTCGACGGAGCATCAAACACTGGCTGAATTTATCGTCAGCATTACGGATATGCTGGCACAAGGAATGCTGAGCGCTGATGTTCAACATCAAATTATGTGGGGCCTCGATTCCGGATTATATGAAGACTCTGATCATATCTGGACCAAAGGAAGACAAATCGCCTATGTGCTTCAACATATGGACGCAGTCTTGAAACAAATCGAATTAGATGAAGCCATCCAGAATGAACATATGCAAATATTAAGCAGGCTACAGGGCGAACTGTCCGAACAAAACGTGGAGACAGCCCACGTTAAAGCCCTTCTTCTCTTTTTGGAGCAGTTACCTGCGTTACAGGAAGACTGTACCAAGCTGAAAGCTATTTTAGAAATTTAAAGGGTTCAGTTCAGCTAAAGATAAAGAGGTCCACTATGGTCAGATACTACTGCCATGATGGACCTCTTTCTTCTGTTGCAAATTCCTTCTACGCTCACCGTAAAGGCGCATAGCCAAGCTGATCCAGCTCCTCCGCAATGACGCGATAGCCACGGCTGTTCGGATGCACCCGATCCAGCGAGAGTAGCCCCCATTCGTAGCCCTCAAACGCAGGGTAAATGTTCGCCACCCGGTAATTCGGCCCGCCCAGCGTAGTGAGAAATGAGTTATATTGGCGCACATATATCCCCGCCTCCCGCACGCCCGGAAAAGGATTATACAGCCCTACCATCCGAATGATAAATGGCTCACGCTGGCCGGATTTTATCTGATACAGGACATGTACGATTTGGCGTACATGTTCTTTCGTACGGTTCAGCGCTTGCGGAATGGACGATGCAGACGAACCGGAGCCTCCAGCAAGAGCGCTGGCGTATGGGCGCAGATCATTCCCGCCGATCGTCACCGTTATGAGTTCAGCCCGGCTCAACGCCGACCGAAAAAGCGAATTGTTGCGGACCATTGACAGCAGCTCCTGCGATGTCAGTCCGTTGATTCCCAGATTCTCGTAACTGATTGGAGTACGAAGACGTTTTTCCGCCATCCGCCGATAGGTAGGCACAAATCCGCCAGTCAGCAGCGTCCCGGCACCTGTCGTTAATGAATCTCCTATAGCCGTGTAGTGGTAACCCATTGGAACCCACCTTCCCCACTAATGCCTTTGCAACCAAAGGCACATCAACTTTTACATGAGAATTATGTCAATTCCCGACATAACATATCTTATGTAAAAAAAGAGACGCGGGGGACCCGGAGATTCGCTTATTCTTCGTCCATTTCATATACACAATGAAATTGCCCGCCCTCGGACAAGTCCTCCGATCCGTATACGGCAAAGCCCACGTTGCGGAAGAAATCTGCCCCCTCCGCATCCGTGTCCACAGTAAGCCGTTTCGGATTACGCTCCTGAATGAGCGTAAGCAGCATACCTCTGGCATATCCTCTATGACGGTTTTCGGGCAACACGGCCAGATGCCGGATTACGGTTGTTCCATCCTCCTGCTCCTCAAATCCGACAATACCTACAATAAGTCCTTCATCTTCTACACCGAACAGCTTCCAGTCATCCGAGGCTTGATAGGTACGTAAAGCTGCCTCTCCGCGTTCAGGGTGATCCAGCACAGCGTAGGTTAACAGCTCCAGAACCTCCTCACGATCTGAATCTGTTTTTATATTTTTAAACATCGTTTGTCGTCTCTCCTTATAACCTGAAATTGGGATTACACTCTAGTTCTCCAACATAAGCAACGGCCAGTTATCCAGCCACTGCTTCTCAAATACACGCTGACGAAAAGCTGTCGTGTGGCGGAACAACGGACTTTGGCGTACCCGCATATCCAGCAGATCATTTAATCCGTGGGGACAAACGACCTCCATTTGATCCTCGTCATTCAATCGAACCGCTACTGCCGTAGCCGTCTCCGGCCAGCGGCTCATCGCATCCTCTACCGAAGCATAAGGAGCTGCCCCGTTGCGAAGATGCATCCGCGCCTGATTTTTGACAGACCAGTTGCGTCCCGCCTGCTTGCGGTTCAAGGACAGCTCAAGGTGCTCGTCCCGTTCCTCCAGCGTATTTTTCGGGTCAAAATAAATAACATCTATATCATTCAAAGGTGTAGGAGTTGTATAACCATGCAGCTTGTCCCACACCCGATTACGTACATAACCAGCGGCAATACAGCCTTGCGGCAGCCTCAGCTCTCGCACATAGCGCAAGTCTTCCAGCACCTGCGGATCATTCATATATTGTATGATTCGTAGCACATCTTCTTCCGACTTCATCCTGCACTCAGCTCCCTTTTTTATGATGACAGTTGCTGCACGGACTCCCCTCCTTGAGCCGCGATCCGGGCTGTACGCTGCGCCAGACGGCGGCGTGCGACCAGCAGGAACGGAATGCCCAGCACGACCGACAGCGCAACCGGAACAAAAACGGCAAGCGGCGCTGTTTGACCATAGGTCTCCAGCAGCCAGCCACCGAACAAAGGAGCAAGCACGCTACCCAGATTATTAAAACCAATCGTACCAAAGTAGGTCCCTTTATATGGAGCATCTGCAATTTGGTCAATCAATACGTCCAGCATCGTGAACAACAGCACTTCGCCCACTGTAAACAGCACCATATCCAGTATAAACATCCAGCCCGAATTTAACATACCGCACAGCAATAGGCTGACCGCAATACATATATTTCCGACAATCAAGGAATTCACCGGAGAAAAACGGCTCGCCAGCCGTACCAGCGGATATTGAAAAGCCAATACGCACACCGCGTTAACCGTAAGCATGTATGTAAACCACCGGGTTCCTTCCTCGAAGGATAAGGACAAGAATTGAGGCATTGTGGAATTGGAATGAGCATAGCCCATCACACAAAATACCGTCCCCAGCAAAATCGGCATAAACACTGGATCACGTCTGGCTGTACGGAACGCCTCGCCCATCCGCAGTGGAGCCTCTCCCGCCGTTACCCCTGTACGCAAATCCGATGCATACCTGGTAAATTGGATTAACAGCAATACCCCATACAACGCATACACACCAGCCGCCACCATAAACGGTGTACCCGAGGATGCCGATCCTAACATCAAACCAAGCAACGGCCCTGCCACCACACCTACATTAATCGCCGCATATCTCATATTGTAGATAAGCAGTCTTTTCTCCTTGGGGGTTACATCTGATAACAGCGCCCGCGAGGTTGGCTCGAACAAGGATCTGCACAGTCCATTCAGAGCATTGATGACGAAAAAGGCCCAGGCCGCTTCAGCCAACGCAAAAGCCACGAATACAAGCGCCCAACTGGCGATGGACACCAGCATCACTTTACGTCGTCCGATCCGGTCGGAAATATATCCACCGTAAAAGCTGGCAAAAATCCCAACCAGCGAACTGACCGATACGATCATCCCTGTATGGAAAGGGGATACCCCCAACCGGGTGGTCAAATAAATGGACAAAAACGGGATACTCATGGATGTCGCCATCCGACCAAATATAGTACCCACAATAATCGTCCAGGCCAGTGGGTGAATCGAACGCAACTGTTCTTTCATATCTGTTATCTATGTCTCCTTCTCCGCCCTGTCTCCAGAAAAAAACTTGCGCACAGTTCTTCCATCTGTGTGCAAGTCTAACAGGGAAAATTCCAACGATTACTGACGGATATATCGTTCCAGCTCCCTACACGTTGCCTGATAAGCAGACTGAAGGGCAGCCAGCTTCTCTTGTGCAGCTTCAAGTCGGTCCTCCCGTGCAAGCTGCTCAATATCGGAAAATAATATAATACAGCTCCTTCCCCGACAAAGCCGTATTTATATCCATAGACTGTAACTGGGTGAATACATCCGAGCGTGACTATTCGTCAATTATACCTGATTTCCGCCTCTACATTAACCCCGCTGCCCAAAATGCGACAAAAAAAATAAAATACCGGGAAACCGGTATTTTATCTAAAAGCATATTTAGCGCGGATATTTGCAGCTTATTAGTCGTTACTTTTCTGTCCTTCAGCCGTTAGCCCCAGCTTTTTTAGCAGATGAATGGCCTGTTCTTTCTCTTCCACGGATAAGCCGTCCACTGTCTCCATAATGACATGATGATGCTGTGGAAATATTTGCTCAAAGAAATGACGTCCCTCGTCAGTCAGTTCTGCATATATCACACGCCGATCATCTTGTGATGCACGCCGGGTAAGCAGCTTTTTTTTCTGAAGTTTATCTACAACGTACGTAATATTTCCGCTGGAGATCAGCACCTTTTCACCAATTTTCTGCAAGGGCTGCGGTCCCCGATAATATAACAGATCAAGCACACCAAATTCTGTTGTGTTCAATCCATGACTATGAATATCCCGATTCGTGCGGGATGTGACCGAATTATAGGCGCGAGCCAGCACAACAAACAAGTTAAGCGCCAAGTCCTGATCATCTGGTTTTACTGACATATTAACAGCCTCCGTTACTCATATCTTTATTCAAAGATATCTTAATTGCAAACTTTTGTCAAGTTCAACCGTTTCATCCCTTTGTTCATAAGGTGTATGATGTGAAAATTACAGTCTATTATGTAAAAAAGCCCGTCCCCAATCAGCACCAGAAGCACCGTTCGTGAGAGCAGGGCTTTCATTATTCATTCCCTAACCTCTTTCGTAGAAGCTCGTAAACAACCCGGCCGAAAAGCACACCCGTTACATTCAGGATCACATCATCCACGTCCATCGTGCCTGCGCCGAGCAGCATTTGGGACACTTCAAGAATCACCAGCGCGACCACCACTGTCAGCAGCAAGCTGCCTAATCTGCGTAAAGATACCCAAATGATAGGCAGAAGGATACCAAACGGGACGAAGACTCCGATGTTACCGAGCAAATTGACACCCCACACCCGGAAAGGAAGCGACTGCGCCGCCCTCAGATATCGCCCGATCGTATCCAACGGAACCATATTATACGAATATGGAGGACCCGGTCGTAATGTGCGTCCAAAACCAAGAAACATCCAATATAGTAACAGCCCCGTATATAAAATGAATACCACAAAGGCCACATTACGAAGCAGACGAGCGCTAGGCATCACTTGTTTCGAACATCAATCTGTCCATTGGCCCGTGCGATGATAACCTGGTCCGCCATGTTAATGAACAGTCCGTTATCGACCACACCCGGAATTTGATTCAATCGGATTTCCAGCTCTTGCGGATTCTCAATGGTTCCGTAACGACAATCGGCAATATAATTGCCGTTATCCGTAAGAAAACGCTCACCGTCCTTCATGCGCCATTCAGCCTGGCAGCCTGTCTGCTGTAATGCCTCCAACGTCCATACACTGGCAAAAGGTACGACTTCGACCGGTAATGGAAATGCACCCAGCACCTTCACATCCTTGGACTCGTCCACAATAATGATTAGCCGGTTGCTGTTGCTTTCCACGATTTTCTCTCTCAATAAAGCTCCGCCTCCGCCCTTCACCAGAACAAGCTGCTCATTCACCTCGTCCGCTCCGTCAATCGTTACGTCGAGTCGTCCAATCTGATCAAATGGGACGATGGGAATCCCCAGTTCTCTGGCCTGATCCTCCGAGGCTTGGGAAGTAGCTACAGCCTGTATATGTAGGCCTTGCGCCACACGCTCACCTATTTTTTGAATAGCCCAATAAGCTGTCGAGCCTGTGCCGAGTCCTACTTTCATGCCGTCCTGAATGGCTTCAACTGCTTTTTCAGCTGCTTTTTGCTTCAAATTCATGATCATCTCTCCCGCTATATAGGCTAGTATCGTTCATCATTCATTTTATATGAAAACGTTTTATAAAGACACTGTCAGCTTCTTACCGTAACAAAGACTATTTTCATCCTCTACATATTCACCAAATCGTTCAATAGGCTCATATCCCTGCTTCATATAGAGAGCAATGGCTTCAGGTTGAGCAGCCCCTGTCTCCAGCTTGATTCTTATAGTGCCTCGTTTACGGGCCTCTTCATCCAGAAAAGCTAACAGACTGACGGCAATGCCTTGCCTGCGATAAGAAGAATCGACATAAAATCGCTTAAGTTCCATCTCTTCCACATCTATAGGCCTAAGTCCGCCGCAAGCGACCGGTTTTGCATCCGAATACACAACAGCGAAAATCATTTCTTTAACTTTCGGATTAGAAAAATCAACCAAATGAATTTCAGCAGCAGGATACCTTTCCAGCAAATCCTCATCCAGCCTTTGAATCAATTCATGCAGATCTGCATGATCGCTTTCAACCTTTACAATCGTAAGCTTGGACATTCTCTTCATCCCTCTTCCTATGTCGTGGCTATATTGACTCATTTTGCAAGGAATCCACAAAAACCGCGGCAAACCAAGCATTTGTAACACCAAATATGAAAAATGTCCCAAATTTATAAGTGCATTTGACTCAATTATAAAGTATGATGGGTTCTATTGGATACCTACTTGAAGCCTGAAATGAATTTGAATTTCAAGTCGAAGTATAAAATGGAATATACTGAAAAACACACAGGAATTACCGGTAAAAATTAAATTTTTATTGGGCAAGGTATTCATTTCAAGGGCTTATCGTACGACATATATATAGGGATACATACTTATTTAAAAAGGACTAAAGACCTATTAACAAAACTTCAAGAGGTCTATTACCTTAATTATTATGTTTGTAAGGGGGACTAAATTATCTCATTCGATAAGCGGTTCAATACCATATACAAAAATTACAACCAGGGAGTGGAGCATTTTGAACAAGTGGAGTAGCTTTTCTTTCTTCACCAAGAACTTATTATTATCTTTCTTCAACATCGTATTGATCGGGCTAGTCCTCATAGTGTCCAGCTATTTGATCCAGCGTACGATTTTGATAGACCAATTACATGGGCAAGTGGAAAAAATCACACTAAAGTGGGCTGAGGGAATTAATGTGAATGAAGTATCCCAAGCCGTTCAGGAAAAAAATTATGATGGTCCCGTTCAGGCCAAACTCCGCGCTTACCTGGATAACATCACAGCGACGAACCCGAATATCTCTCATGCTTATATTTTCGGAACCGAGCTGGAAGGCGGTGACAAGACATCTGTTGTAGCGATGCCTACCGATCTAAGAAAAGCATTCGAAAAAGATAAACTGGATGTCGGCGGTATGTACAAACAACCCGCTGTAGTCGTAGAAGGTGTAAGCCGTATGCTGGATACCGGAAAACCGACATTTACCAGTTTCTATGATGACAGCTTCGGTACGTGGACAACCTTGACGTACCCGCTTAAAGATTCAAGCGGCAAAATCTTTGCATATTTTGCTGTCGATGCAAATGCAGGCGCTGTACCTGCCGGGTTGACCAAGTTGCTGATCAGTGGTGCTACAATTCTGGCTATCTTCCTGCTCATCTGCTTGGCGCTCCAATATTGGGTCGTGAAGCGTACGCTGTCCCCTATTAAACAACTGATGTACGGTATCAGTGAAGTAAGCCGAGGAAATTTGGATGTTCAGATTCAAGCAGGTCAAGACGATCTGGGCGTAGTGAATAGCAACTTCAACGATATGGTAAGTCATATTAACAGCATTATGACCAAAGTGAAGCTGACAACTGATGAAGTGAATGAATCGGCGAAGGAATTGCTCGCAATCTGCGAACAAAACGGAATCAATTCGAAAATCATTAATCAGAACATCAATGAAATTACGCAAAATATCCGTTCACAGGAAAAAGCAACGGGCGATAGCGCACGTGCCATGGCTGAAATGGCCTCGGTTATTCAAAATATTGCCGCCAGTTCCGCCACCGTTGCAGAGGAAGCCAATTCGGTAGAGAAGCGTTCTAATGAAGGCAACGAAATCGTGGGTAAAGTTTCTTCACAAATGCAATTGATTACCGATACGGTTACGAATACATCCCGCATTATCAAGTTACTGGACGACCGTTCACAGGAAATTGGTAATATCATTGGTACGATTTCAGGCATTTCCAGCCAGACAAACCTGCTCGCCCTGAATGCTTCTATTGAAGCAGCGCGTGTCGGTGAAGAAGGTAAAGGCTTTGCCGTGGTTGCCAGCGAAGTACGCAAGCTGGCAGAACAAACAGCGGATGCAACGAAACAAATCACACCGCTGATTGAAGAGATCCAAAGCGAAATCGGACAGGCTGTGAAGTCGATGGAACAAGGCAACGTTGAGGCACAGAACGGAATCGTCGTAGCCGGACAAGCGGGTGAGCTGTTCAATAACATTCTTCAAGCAACCAAGACAGTGGCATGGCAAATTCAAGAAGTATCCAGCGCTACCGAGGAAATATCCGCTGGTACACAGGAAATGACAGCAACAGCGGATGATCTTTCTTCCACCGTAAGCAAGACAGCCAGCAACAGTGTCCACATTGTGCAGACGGTTGAGGAACAAAAAGCTTCTCTGGATTCCATCATTGAATCGTCCCATAAGCTGTCATCCATGTCGGAAGAGCTTCAGGAAATTACTTCTTACTTTAAAATTGCGAACCCTAACCGCACCAAATCATAATTTTTATTTACCTACTTTAAAACTTATTTCATAAGTAAGTCGTTATGTAGTGCCTCCCTCCTATTCATGCATTTGAAGGAATCGGATACATTTACTGACTTTAGCATTTATATTAAGACATCATATGTTTAGGAGGTTAGCGTAATGGCTTCACTACTACAAAACAGTACACAAACAGCGCCATCCCCATTCCTGGTTCCTTTGGATTTTGCACGTCTGCAACGCGAGCATACATACTCTGCTTATCAGGTTGAGTTAGAACCATCCATCTCGAAGCTGTTGCATCAGCAAACATCGGCGGAAGAACAACATGCCTTGCTTCTGTCTGTGTATGCAGCATGGCTGTATCGTCTGTCCGCAGAAGAAGAAGTCTCCTTCTCTACTTTGGTGCCTCAATCTGGTGTACTCACGGCTTCGCTGACGATGGAAAAGAATACTACTTTCCATGAGTTGGCAGGCTTGTTTCAGGACTTGCTCTATAAACCACATGCTTATCTGGCAGACCTGCAGGCTGATACCTCGTTCTCGGCAAATCTGCTGGCAGATGAAGGCACAGAGCCTCGTATCATGGATTGGGCTGTCATCGAGAGCAACGGCACTTACCAAATCCAGATTCGATATGATAATTCACTTCTTCTGGAAACAACGGTTGTCCGGTATGCAGAATACTTCGAATTACTACTGCGTGGCGCACTCACCAACAGCCACGCCCTTGTCAATTCGATTGACATCTTATCCAAAGCAGATCGGGCAGCTCATGAAGCCTTAAATAATACAGTTGTGAAGTATCCTGAGCATCAGACCATTCATGGAATGTTCGAGGAAGCCGCTTCGCAGTATCCTGATCGTCCGGCCATCGCTTCCCACGCCGGGGAATATACGTACCGTGAGCTTAATGAACGTGCCAATCAAGTCGCACGTGTGCTGTTGTCCAAAGGTCTTGCCAAGAGCGAATTCGTGACCATCTTCATGGAGCGAAGCCTGGAAACCGTCATTTCCCTGCTTGGTATTCTGAAAGCCGGGGGCGTATATGTACCTGTCGATCCAGCCCATCCAGCCGATCGGAGTAGCTACATCGTCGAGGACACGCGTTCTCCCTTCGTCCTTACCACTTCCGCATTGATCGAGCAAGCGACTGAACTGTGCGGTTCCATTGATACAGTAAAAGAAATTTTAGCCATTAACGGGCCTCTGGCAGGCTATGCCGCAAGCAATCCGAACGTTAACGTAGGTCCGGATGATCTCGCTTATGTGATCTATACATCCGGCTCGACAGGCAAGCCGAAAGGTGCCCTGATCGCTCACCGTGGCGTCGTTAACCTGGGGGCTGTCGTACAGCGGGATTGCGACATTACACCTCAGGATGTATTGACTCAATTCGCCACCTATAGCTTTGATGCATCCGTTTGGGATACGATTGGAGCTTTGTTCTACGGGGCCAAGCTGTACCTGCTGTCATCCGAAGAACGCGTGTCTGTTGAAGAATTCGCAGAAGCCATCGCACGCACAGGCACGACGATCATTACCATCTTGCCAACCGTGTTCTTTAATCAGCTGTCCACGTATTTGTCGGACGAGGGCTACCGCAAATTGGCTAAGGTACGAATTGTCACCGTGGCAGGCGAGGCGCTGTACGGCTCACAAGTTCGGGCGTTCCAGAGCAAATTCGGTACAGATACAGACATCGTGAACGTGTATGGACCGACAGAGTGCACCGTAGCGACGACGACCCACCGGGTTCGTGGTGCTGTGCCTGAGCACGTCGTCAACATCCCGATCGGCAAGCCGATTTACAACTACAAAATCTATATCGTCAACGATGATAACAGGCTATGCCCGATTAACATTCCGGGAGAAGTATGCATTGCTACGCCTGCACTGGCTCATGGCTACCTCCATCAGCCGGAACGGACGGTACAATCGTTCGTGGACAATCCTTTTGTTCCGGGTGAAAAAATGTACCGCTCAGGCGATATCGCCAAGCTGCTGCCAGACGGTACGATTGAATACGTAAGCCGGAAGGATTCACAGCTCAAAATTCGGGGCAACCGGATCGAAATCGGAGAGATTGAAGATCATTTCTCCAAGCATCCGGGTGTTCAAGACGTGTCTGTCGTAGCTGTCAAGGATCACACGGATCAAAATATGCTGGTCGGCTATTACACTACTACGGATGGACAGTCTATTCCGCAGGACGTGATTCAGTCTTATATTGCGGGCAAGCTGCCTTCCTATTTTGTACCGAGTCATGTCGTTCATCTGGAAGCCATGCCGATTTCACCAACTGGCAAGATTGACCGCAAGAAGCTGGCCCTGCTTCCGATTCCCGAGGCGTCCGACAACTCCTACGGTGGAGAACCTCTCCGTGAAGGAACTGAAACGCTCATTGCCGAAGCCTGGACACAGGTACTTGGCAAAACCAACATCGGCGCAACGGATGACTTCTTCCTGATCGGCGGCGACTCCCTTCGTGTCATTCATGTGCTGGCTATTTTAAAGCCGCGTTATGGCGCATTGCGCATTGGAGATTTTTTCCGCTACAAAACCGTTCGTGAGCTTGCCGAATGCGTGGAGCAACTGGGTACGGAACAAACCCCGCAACGCAAAGCACTAGCGGTTCCACAAGAAAAAACAGACCTGAATGAGCATCCAATCGAGCTGTCGGGCACTGCCGGTGTAGCTGAATTGCGCGACATGAATGTTGTTTTATTGACCGGAGCTACGGGTTATCTCGGTTCGCACATTCTGTATGACCTGCTTCAACGGACAGAAGCCAAAGTGTACGCGATGGTACGCCCATCGCAGGACGGGCCCTCCGGCATCGAGCGTATTCAAGCCGTACTGACAGGATATTTTGGACAAGATGTCTCCGCCCTGATCGAAGGACGGGTCAAAGCTGTGTACGGTGATCTGGAGCAGGCAGACCTTGGCCTCTCTGCCGTTGACCGCCATATGCTGAAGCATCAAATTGACGGCATTATTCACAGCGCCGCTGACGTTCGCCATTTTGGTGATTCGGCTGCCTTTGACCGTACGAATGTAACCGGAACACTGGAGCTTCTAAAAATTGCCCAGGCCAAGCCGGGTGTATCCTTCCATCATGTCTCAACCATGGGCATACCGGAGGATCTGGCGAATGAAGGGCAATGGGAATCCGTATTGGAACTGTCCTCCTTCCCGGACGAGCTACAGGTGGACAACCTGTACACGAACAGTAAGCTCGCAGCGGAGAAGCTATTGTTCGAGGCGGCTCAGTCGGGCACACCTGTCTCTATCTATCGTGCAGGCAATCTGACGGCCCACTCGGCTAACGGACGCTTCCAGCGCAACATCGACAGCAACGCCTACTATCGGATGATGAAAGCCATGCTGCTGCTGGGCAAAGCGCCACAGGCTGATTGTCATACGGACTTTACGCCGATTGACTATGCGAGCCGCGCCATTGTAGAGCTGTCCGTGCATCAAAAAAGCGCGAACCGCATTTTTCATATCTGTAATCCGAACCCGCTGCCGTATGATGAGCTGATCGCTATGGTCAACCAGCTTGGCTATGCAGTAGAAACGATGCCTTTTGACGATTACAGCGCTTGGCTCCTGAACTCCTCTTCAGGCATTCAGGAGGATGCGTTGCACCTTGCCATGGGTCAGTTGGAAGGGGACGGGGCCAAGGATTCCGCTTACCGATATGGCTGCCCTGTGACCGCCGCGCTACTAGATCAGGCTGGTGTTCAGTGCCCGACAACCGATCTGGAGTTTATTGAAAATATGATCCAGCATGCGGTCGAGATCGGTTATTTCCCTACCGCGCCATCGGTATCCATAAAAGCAACACAGAGGTAACAAAGTTGTGATATTTCCCCCGCGTGTATTAGTATGTTAGACTATATTTTGCTAGTTGATATCACATATCTACACTTTTAGAATTTCTGCATGCGGAGGATGTCATTCACATGAAACACGTCATATTCAAAAGAACGATGCTTATTATGAGCATGTTAGCTATTTTAGGGATTTTGGTGTACGAAGCACGCGCCATCTACCATCCACCCATTGTTAAAGGGGCTCATCATACACGCACGGCAAATGCAGATCGGCTGGTACGACACCTATTCTCTCTGACACCAACGCCGGATAAAGTATATTACCAGGACAAGGTTATTGTCCTGATGTATCATGAGGTAACCAAAACTCCACCCGATCCCGGCGCTCTCAAGCTCAGCAATTTGACGAAGCAACTGGATGAAATGAAAGCCAACGGCTTCCACTGGATCACGATGAAAGAATATACAGACTTTATTCTGCATAAAGCCAAGGTTCCCGATAATGCTGTACTTATGACCTTCGACGACGGCTATGAATCTTTTTATACAGACACCTTTCCCGTGTTGAAAAAGTACCGTGTACCAGCAACCAATTTTCTCATCACATCCACGATCAGTAATCCCAAGCACATCGGTATTCCGAAGCTGACGTGGGAGCAAATCCAGCATATGCATTCTGAAGGTGTTGATTTTTATAATCATACCAATGACCAGCATGCGTATGGATACACAAATATAGCACGCACCAAGGAAAAACCGCTTCTCATGGGTCCGGTATATTCGAAAAAGCTGGGGCGTATGGAAACCGAGGACGAATTTAAACAGCGGATTTACAACGATTTGGACACCGCTGACAAGAAGCTGTTCAAGCATCTTCACAATGATCGCAATGTCCTTGCCTTTCCGTATGGAGGATATACCAAGGAAACGCTGGAAATTTGCCGCTCCTTGGGCATTGACGTTACCTTCACGGTGAAGCGTGGTATTAATTCACCTGGACAAACGAATGGCTATCGCGTTAATGCAGGTGGAATACACAATATTCCGGAAGTATTGGTGCAATATATGAAGGAAGGCGCTCCGGAACGGCCGTTGCCTTTTGCCCAAGGTCCTAACAATGCATCCTAAACTTTGGAATAAAAAAAGAACCTTTGAAACCATGTATATCGTGGTTTTGAAGGTTCTTTTGCTGATTTTTGAAGTTATGAGCTTATGATTAGGACCAGAGGCGAATGGCCGCAATAACAGCCAGATGCACTGGATAAAAGCTGCGCCACAACCAGCCCGGTACCCGTCTATAAAAGCCGCTTTCCCCAGATACAAAGCATGCGATAAGAATGGTGGACAGCAGGCTAAAATGCTGTAGATTCGCGTGATGCACCATATCATACACGACGTTCAGCGCAAAATGCGCCGCTACCATCATATAGGAACGGGTGTACCGGTAAATGAGGGCGAGCAGCAGCCCGTAGGCACCGTAATCCATCAGGCTAAGCTCCATGACCAGAGCTGTGAGCACATAAAAGCCTGCCACAGCCGCCCCATTTTTCAGGCGGGACGCAGCGGTCAGTGCCAGCAGCGAGGTCAACAGCGTCCAGACCACATTCGGCCTGTACACATCAAGCGCCAGCATATAGGGCACCTGAGAAATCAGGGCAATTCCGAGCAAACGGAGCATATAGCTTCGCATATTCCGGGTGTGGGCATACCCCATATACAGCGCATATGCATAGAGTGGAAAAGCAAGCCTGCCGGCAATTCTCCAGGCCGGATCAGCCGGAAAAAATACGAGTCCGACATGATCAATCAGCATGGTCAGCATGGCCAACCAGTACATATAAGGCCCCCTTTGTTCTTCTTTTACGTCTTCTTTTACGTCTTCTCTTCCGTCAAGCTCAAAATAGCGTTCATGATGTCCGTTTTGGTAACCCGACCCACCAATCCATTGGCTTGAATGAAGGAGGTCTTCATACACTGCTCGTCCATGACCGGAAGGCAATTGACCTGATGACGAACGAGCCTGGATATCGCCTCCAGCAGAGAATCCCCCGGAGTAAGTGTCGTCATTTGTGCGCGTCGCGTCATTGCCATCGTTACCGGAACGACGTGAAGATCGGTATGCCCCAGCGTCACCTTCAGCAGATCCTTGCGGGTAACAATTCCGATCAGCTCCTGATCCTCTCCCGTGACCATCAACGTGCCTGTATTTTGCTGAAACAACATCAACACCGCATCGTAAGCAGTAGCGTCACCGGAAATTAAAATCGGATCACTGAGTACATCAGCCACGGTCAGCTTTTTGAGCATGGTGCCGATATGACTGTCATATTTAGGATAACGGCCCGGCAGATATCCCACCTTCGGCTTGGCATCTACCAGACCGAGCATGACGAGCAAAGCAAGATCGGAACGGAGGGTCGGTCTCGTCAGCCCCAACTCCTCAGCGATTTTATCCCCCGTAACAGGAGCCAGGCGCTGGACAATATCAACAATTTCCCGCTGTCTTTCAGACAGTTGAATAATGATTACCTCCTTATAGAATGGGGTAGTATACATTATAGATGAGCATAGATCGGTAAATTTCCGCATTTTCCGACAATTCATCAAATTTTAATCAAGGACAGCTTGTTTTCAATTTTAAAATGTGTCACAATTAAGTATGTAATACATACTAATTATAAGTTTAACGTGTGCAATATGCTACCTTTTATTTAGCTGATGTACATGCTGTGTGATATGTATTATGAATTATAAAACCCTGAGGAGGAAATCAAATGAAATTTTTCTTGGATACTGGTAACATTGAAGAAATCAAACGTATTGAACGTTTGGGTCTGGTTGATGGTGTAACAACGAACCCTTCGCTGATTGCTAAGGAAGGTCGGGTGTTCAAGGAAGTCATTCAGGAGATTTGCGGTATCGTTGAAGGCCCCGTGAGTGCTGAGGTCATTGGCTTGAAAGCCGAGGATATGCTCAAGGAAGCTTATGAGATTGCCAAATGGGCACCAAACGTTGTTATTAAGCTGCCTATGACTGAAGACGGTTTGTATGCTTGTAACGAACTGACCAAGAACGGGATTAAAACGAATGTAACGCTGATTTTCTCCGCGGCTCAAGGTTTGATGGCTGCCAAAGCTGGCGCTACTTTTATCAGCCCGTTCGTAGGACGTCTGGATGATATCGCCGTTGATGGTATGAAGCTGATTCGTGACCTGAGAAAGATTTTAGACATTTATGGTCTGAAAGCCGAAATCATTGCAGCCTCCATCCGTAACATCAAGCATGTGGAAGATGCTGCTCTGTCTGGTGCGCATATTGCCACCATTCCAGGTTCTCTGCTTCCTTCCCTGTGGAAACACCCGCTGACTGACAGCGGTATTGAACGCTTCCTGAAGGACTGGGAAACCGTACCTAAAGCCTAATTCGCCCGAAACGGCAAAACTATATTGCTTTAAACCCGAACAGCCCGTATATTGCGGGCTGTTTTTTTGCATCTTCATTATTATTCAGGACGTCTCCAGTGAACAACTTTTTTTGATAAAATAACTTGTTTAGCACATAATTGTTTTAACAATTAATTTATGTACGGAAAACAGAATTGCGGCCAAGACCGTCAAGGATCAGCCTACCACGACTCGAATTATTGATTTGTTGGACAAGAAGGGTTGGGTTCGCCGTGTGAATAGTCCACAGGATCGTCGGGCATATTTGCTTCATTTGACCGAAGCAGGGTGACAGCTTGTAGAGGAAACTCTTCCTATCGAACGTGACGCCAACCATGATTTTGTAAAAGGAATTACCCCTGTTGATATGGAGCAATTCCGCCAAACTCTTTTACAAATTCACGCTAACATGACCGAATCAGAGAAACAAGGAGAGACCGACTAACAGCGCTTATTCTTGGTATTATCGCCAAAGCCAGCGATTATGCGTGGATGTATCGCCTTTCCTCGCTGTTTATTGTATTGTTCCTGCTCATCTATATTATTCAGATCACTGTAGGTCGCAAGCCCAAGACGCGTGTCCCTGTCGAGGGATAAACATATTTCAAAAAAGAGCACCCAACACCACGACTTCATGGAATCGGGTGCTCTTTGGTTTTAGATCGCCCTTACTTTGCCGGGGTTTTGCGTCTCAGCTTGGAAGAGAGCGGCTTTTCCCAGGATACGTCTGTCTGCCCCCTAGTGGCGTTCATATGTTCACCGGATTTTTCATCTGAGGGTTCATCTTGCTTCGGTTTGACCGCAAACAGCATGAGCAGAGCCGCAATTCCGCCCACTCCGGCCATCACGCCAAAAAGCAAACCATGTCCACTGCTTCCGATCAGCAAGGATACGACCGGAGGACCTAGCGACACCCCGACAAAGCGCATACTGCTGTACAAGCTGGTAATCGTTCCGCGCTCCTCTTTTTCAATCCCTTTCGTAATCAGGGCATCCAAACAAGGAAGTGTCAGTCCAATTCCGGCTCCCCCCAATGTAAACAGTCCGATCACCGCATAAATATGTTGAAAAAATCCGAGAATGCCAAAACCGATCGTCAACACGGCCAACCCGCCAAAACCGATCCATTTCATCCGTTTTTTGTGCTTACCAATGATCTTTCCTCCGATATAAGAGCACAGACAGAGAGAAACCAGCGGAATCGCCAGCACGAAACCCTTCCAGACTCCACGAAGGTTGTAACGACTTTCCAGTATGTCAGATAAGTAGAACAGGACGCCAAAAATGACAAACATACAAATGCCACCCACGGCGAAAATAGCATATAGCCAGCGTCCTTTTTCGGCAAGCACCTGCTTCACATTTCCCACAAACTCCCGAAACGTAACCGGTTGGTTCTTACGTTTGGGCGCATGAATCAGCCAAAGCACCAAAATGAGCGAAATCAGACAGAGGCCCGGAATCACCGCCAATGGCAAAAACCAAAGGACAGCTCCCAATGCTGCACCCAGTATCGGACTTAGCACTTTGCCGAATGTATTGTAGGTCTCAACTACACCCAGGTTTTTACTGGCCTCTTCCTCGTTCTCATACAAATCCCCCACGAGCGGAATGACAATGGGAAAAGCTCCCGCCGCTCCGACCCCCTGAAGCAACCGTCCCCCAATAATGGTCCAGTACGCTGCCTGATCATGAAGCAGCCATGCCCCTACCGCAGAAATTCCCCCGCCAATCACCGTCAGGATCAAGCAGGGCACAATCACCGCCTTGCGACCAAATCGGTCGGAGAGATATCCCGCGATTGGAATCAGCAAAATGGCAACTACCGCATATACCGTAATCAACATGCTAACGCGAAAGGAACTGACATGTAGCTTACGTCCGATTTCCGGCAAAACAGGAATCAGCATAGAATTGCCGAGCGTCATCATCAGCGGGATGGAACCTAATGCAAGCAGATTCCCTTTATTTTGTTGCATCCCGTTACCACCTTTGCAAAAGTAATACCACAGCTGTCCAAAATGGTTCAACAGGTGTTATTGTGTTTACAATGGTGTGGATTTATACAGCTATACCTTAAATCCTCCAACCCTTGCATTCAGCAATTTCGACATTTCTGCCAGCGTATGAATGGATGACGAGATATCCTCCATGGAAGCCAGCTGCTCCTCAGCGGCTGCGCTGACGCTTTGAGTTCCACCTGCGGACTGTTCCGCTACTTCACGGATACGCTCCACGGCTTCCACCATTTGCCCTGATCCGGTAGACATCTGTTCCACAGACTGATTTACACTGTGAACCTGTTCGCTGACCTGCTGAATGGAGCAGCCAATCTGGCGAAATGCCGTTTCAGCCGATTCCATAATCTTCACTCCTGACTGCACTTCAACTGTTCCGGCTTGCATCGTTGATGCGACATTACCCACATGGTCTTGAATATGCTGCACAAATTGTGTAATTTCCGCTGCTGAAACGGATACCTGATCAGACAGCCTTCTTACCTCAGATGCTACGACAGCAAATCCCCTGCCCTGTTCCCCTGCTCTGGCGGCTTCAATCGACGCGTTAAGCGCCAGCATCCCTGTCTGCTTGGCAATACCGGTAATGACAGAACCGATCATTCCAATCTGTTCAGCCTGTTCACTGAGCAGATGTACAGCACGAGCAGATCTATCTACACTTTCGCTTACCTTTTCCATCTGCCGCATCGCCTGACCGATGGATTGCTCCCCTGCTTCCGCATCTCTGGCAGCCGTATCAGACAGCTCATATACCTGCTGGCTCGTCACCGCAATATGGTTGAGTCCCTCAGCAAGCTCTTTTACTGCATCTGTGGTCTGTGTGATGTTATCGACCTGATACTCCATGCCATTCGCTAGCTCTTCCATCACACCGGAAGTATGACGATTAGCCTGATTCATTTCTTCAGTGCTCAGGCTTACCCGCTCGGCCGTCACAGATAACGTACGAGCCGTATCCTGAGCATCCACAATAATATTGCGAAAGCCCGCGATCAGCTTGTTGTACGAGCTGGCAATCATGCCAATTTCGTCTTTGGACGTAATATCGAGTCGGCTGTGCAAATCTCCCCCGCCCTCGGACATCTCCAGCAACTGTTCATTCATGTGGTGCAACGGTCGGATCGAACGAATCAAAATGACCGATTGTGCAATACTGTAAATGATGATCAGACAGCCCACAATGCTCGTAATCCAGGTTGTGTTCGTCATGGTTTGGTGCGCATGCTGTATTTTCGCCTCTACCATGTCCTCCTGAGCTTTGACGAACGCCATCATTTTCACATCAAGCTGCTTTCGTTGAACCCGTTCATTTTCAAACACATCGAGTAAATCCGAAAACGGTGGAAACATGTCCGTCGTACTCCGGTAACCCGCTGTATTCAGTAAGCCATGGACATGGTTAAAATAGGTATTGATTCCCGTTTTCAGGTCATCCATCTTTTTCTTCGCATCCCCATTATCCGCATCAAGCAAAGCTTCCGTTTCCTGTAGCAGCTTCACGATTTCGCTCTGCTTGTTTTCGATCTCTTTTCCATACTGTTCATCCCGGGTCAGCAAATATCCACGCTCGTCATTGGATATCCCGTTCAACAAAAACTGAAGAGACTTTGAATTATATACAATGGTCTCCTCACGATTCATAATATCCTTATACTCGTTCTCATTGTGCACACTCAGAATGTAATTTGTCAGCAGCATGGCTGTAATGACACCCGGAATAAGCAGTGCACTAAGAATCATTTTGGCCTTGATTGTTAAATTCATGAATCGGTCCCCCAGTTATGTCTGAATAAAATGTCCAACTTACTATATATCGTTTAATTTAGAGAAGTTTTTGAACGAAACGAGAAAAGTGTATAGATTTTTCAATGTAATTGTGACAATGTGGTGAATTAATATGTAATGATATACTATTTATTTAATGTACTATAAATGTCGAGGAGGGACTTACTTGAGTAGTCTGGAACTTACACAGCTTGTTCGCGGGCTTACCGAGCTGGAAATTCGTAGCTGCCTGATCGTTCAGCAGGAGAACATGATACTGGAATACTACCGTGAACCTCAATTCGCGAATGAACTCTATAAAATAAATTCCTGCACCAAAAGCGTGATTGCCGCATTAGTCAGCATGGCGATGGATCAGCAAATCGTACCGCAACCAGACACGCCTATCCTCGAATTTTTCCCCCAGATTGCCGAGGACAGTGATATACGAAAACGTGATATTACGATTGCACATCTGTTAACGATGTCCGCGGGCTTTAACTGGACTGAATTTGGCGGGCAAAATTCATTTCCAACGATGAGCCGAACATCAGACTGGGTGCAATTTGTGCTGTCGCAACCGCTGGCTGATGTACCAGGTACGCGAATGGAGTACAACTCCGGCTGCTCTCAGCTTTTGGCTACCATTTTGCGTCATGCTTCTGGACAAGCGGTAGCTGAATTTGCCGAGCAGCAGTTATTCCAACCGCTGGGTATCGAAAACTACCACTGGGAAACCGATCCTCAGGGTACTCATACTGGAGGATTTGGGCTGCATCTTAAACCCATGGATATGCTCCAATTTGGCCTGCTTTATCTGCACGAAGGAAGTCGGGAAGGTCGTCAGTTCATCCAGGTGGAGACAGTCCGACAGTCCACCCGTGCGCTCCTTCCAGCGGCCAAACCACAAAAAGCCTTTTACGGCTGGCACTGGTGGGCTTCTTCCTTTTCAGACGAAACGGAGAAAAGCACTGAAACGGATTATTATTACGCGCTCGGCTTTGGCGGTCAATACATTGTTGTCGTCCCATCTTATGACATGGTGGTGGTCGTTACTGCTGACAAATTAAAAAAGAAACGGACTCCTGTGGATATATTCAGGCAGTACATCGTACCGATGCTTGTTCAGCAAGGGTAACTGGCAATTCCAAAGCAAAAAAAGGCCTGCCCGTTTGACTTCTGCCATCCTCGACTTGAATAGCCTCGTGACTCCCTCTCAGTACCAGTGACCATGGTTTAACCGCACCCTCAGCCTTCACCGTAATCACACAATGATGGCAAAAAGGTAAAAGGCGAACTCCAAGCTGAATATGAACAGCACAGAAATTCGCCTTCTTTTAAATTGGTATTAATGTTATTTTTCCATCTGTAGTATTTCTGACTCATAGGACTGAAAGGCATTTTCCATCCCCATGACCACATCTTTAATCTTCATATATCCCTTGGTGTACGGCTCCGAGTCACGAATTTCTTCCCACATATAGTGGTATTGTCTCATATCCTCCGTTTCGCATACGACAAAATCGGTGTAATCCTTGCCGGGAAGCGCCTCTGCATCAAAAAAACGAACTTGAACATACTCGCTATATTTTTGAATGCTCTCCTGCAAGGACCCCGCATGTTTTCGACGCTCTTCCCGAGGCAAAGCCAACCAGGAAGGATAAAATTCCAACAATACAATCATCATATAACGCATACGCCTATCCCCTTTTTTATAAAGCTCGAATGACTAACGTTATTGTACTCTGCTTGTCCCCCAAGCTGCATTAACCTATGTTAATGCGGATCGCTGTGGAGCAATCGGCTAAGCGAAACAGGGGATACACCGATGTACGAAGCAATATGATATTGGGCAATTCGTTTGTCCAATCCGGGATATTTGAGAAGAAAGGCATGGTAACGTTCCTTGGCGGAGAGATACAATAGTTCGCGTTCCCGCTCCTCTTTTCGAATATATAGTCTCTCTACACTCTTGCGCACGAATCTTTCCCACATATGGCTTGTATCCATAAGCTCCTTCAGTACGTCATAGGGGATTTCAATGACTACCGAATCCTCCATAGCCTCAATGGTAAAAGTCGACGGTTGCCCTTGAACCATAGCCCCGTAAGAGGTTACGTAATCATCTGCTGGCGAAAAGCCAACATTATACTCCCTGCCATCTGCCAAAGTGTAAAATAAACGGAATAATCCCTCTGAGCAAAAATAGGCATGATTCACAGGTCCACCCGTTTCGATCAGATACGTACCCTGCTGCACATGCTTCACACGGGTTCGTTCTACAAATCTGTTCCAATCCTGCTCTACAATCGAGGCTTGATAAGCCACCTTCTCTAATGAACGATAATACTGATGCATATGCTCATTGCTCCCCGGAATTCTAAATAGAAGGAAACTTTTTTGTTATTAAATGCAAAAAACAGGGGCTATCCCTCCAGTCTTTACAGACCTTGTAGGATACCCCCCCTTTCAAAAAAACACATATCGTAGTTACGCCCGTATGGGCAAAGTATCTTGTCAGGCTTCCGCAGCATCTTCTTCCACGAAGAGCGATACCTTGCGGATACCGTCTGCTCCGATCACAACAAGTCCCTGATCCGACAGGCGGATTTCAGGGATGACGACCAGCGCCAGCAGTGACAATGTCATCAGCGCGTTGTTCAGCACACAGCCGGATTGCTGAAGTGCCCGACTGATGCTCTCGGAATGCGCAGCCACCTCTGCAAACGGCGCAGGAGACATCAGCCCTGCGATAGGCAGCGGGAAGCGCGTCTCGCCCGAGGCGGACACGATCACCACGCCGCCGCGCATAGCCACGGCCTGCTTCGCCGCCTGGGTCATCAACTCGTCATCGTTACCAATGACGAGCAGATTGTGGCTGTCATGCGCCACGGTCATGGCAATGGCGGCAGGCTCGGTGAAACCGACGCCTGTCACGAGTGCCACCGCGTGGCTGCCACTGCCATGATGCCGCTCGAAGACGGCTATTTTGCACAGATCCTGCGCTGGATCTGCCGTGACCTCACCATTGCGGACCGGAACGGTCATCTGCACTTCCTTCGTGTCCACATGATTTTCCGTGACACGAATCACTCGTACAGGTACGTTCCCCTCCTGTACTGGAGCCGCAATGCGGAAATCCGCAGCACTCAGGTCGCGTCCCAGACGGACCGTGTCCATCACTTCCGCAGGATAAGCGAAGCCTTCCCAATCGGTGACCATTTGCCCATGCTCGGCCACCAACTGCCCCGCCGCAATCGTAGCGGTCACGTTCACTTCGGCCAGACGGCCATCGAGCAAAATAATATCGGCAATCGCGCCCGGAATAATCGAGCCGATATCCCGTGCTACGCCGAAGCGCTCTGCCGTATTCAGCGTAGCCATCTGAAACGCAGTCACGGGCTTGACGCCCTGAGCAATGGCATGACGGACGACGAAGTCCATCTGCCCCTCATGAAGCAAGGATTCCGCGCTGCGGTCATCCGTCACCAGCATCATGCGGCGGGTGTCGAGGCCCATTTCCGTGCTGGCACGGATGGTCTCGGCCACATCATGCCATGCGGAGCCTTGCCGCATTTTGGCGTACATGCCGAGCCGGATACGCTCGGCTACATCCTCGGGCGTGACACACTCGTGGTCGCCCGTAATCCCTGCGGCTGCATATACCGGCAGCCGCCAATCGTCGGAGGCCCATGTAAAATGGCCGTCCGCCACCTTGCCCGCGCGCAGCGTGGCCTGAATTTCCCCGATCATCACATCGTCTCCATAGACGACGCCCGGGAAATTCATGACTTCGCCCAGCCCGATCATATCCGGGCCCCAGCGTAAGGCTTCCGCGACTTCCGCCGGGCCGAAGGAGGCCCCTGTCGTTTCCAGTTCCGGACCTGTGGACGGAACACAAGAAGCCACCTGCATGTAGGCAGCCAGCGGCGTCGTGCGTGCTTCATCGAGCATCAGGCGAAGCCCTTTCAGACCAAGTACATTGGAAATTTCATGCGGGTCAAAAAATCCGCCCGTCACGCCCAGCGGCAGCACCGCTTTTGCAAATTCCGTCACGGTAAGCTGCGTGCTTTCGATGTGACAATGTCCATCCAGTAATCCCGGTGCCATATAGCGGCCTTCCGCTTCGATGATTACTGTGTCTTCTCCGATGGTATGGCTAACGTCCCGACCGACGTATGCGATACGGGAGCCCTGCACAGCAATAGACATTCCCGATAATAATTCGCCCGATACCACATTGACCAGCGTTCCTCCGCGGATAACCAGCGATGCCTTGCGTTCCCCTCTAGCTGTAGCTACCAGCTCGGGTACACAGTCTGCCAGCGGCGGGCGTTGAAATATACTCTTCATGTCCATTACGTTTTGTAACCTCCGTTTATGCTTCTTACCTGTTTTGCTTATGTTACTGGAATACACACAATTATGCCAGTCTTACAGAACAGGATCACTTTCTTCCACTTTACGGGTATACGTATCCGATTCCTGCGAACTCACGAACGGTGTAATTTCGCCTATCGTATAGATGTGTAGCAAATGCATGGCCCGCGTACATGCGGTGTAGAACAACTTGCGCTCACTTTCACGCTGGTATTGCTCCGCTGATCCGTCATAGATCAGGACCGCATCGAATTCCACGCCTTTCGCCAGATAAGCGGGAATGATATGAATTCCCTTTTCAAAAGCCGGAGTTGTTTTCTTGATCAACCTTGGCTTCACGGGCAACTGCCCTTCGAGCGCTTCGTAAGCTGCTGCACTTTCTCCGGCATTTTTGCAGATTACTGCCACGGACTCATAGCCTTCTGCCAGCAATTCCGTGATGTTCCCGACGATCAGACGGTGCAGCGTTTCACGCGAACGTACCTCCGTAACACGAGGCTTCTCACCCTTGCGGTTAAACGGTACAATATGCTCGCCTCCAGCCACCATTCCCCGGGTAAACTCCACAATTTCCTGTGTCGAGCGGTAGCTGCGTGTCAGGGAAATCATCTCGGTCTGTTCCGCTCCATACAGCTCATAGAGGGGCTCCGCATCCTGAAGCACCGAAGCATGCGCATAGATCGCCTGATTAAAATCGCCCAGCGCCGTCATTTTAGCCTGTGGAAACAAACGTTTGAAAAAAGCCAACTGAAAGGGTGAATAGTCCTGTGCTTCATCAATAAACACATGACGGATATTGCTATTGGAACGGAAGCCCAACATCAGCTCACGCAGATACAAAAAGGGTGTCACGTCCTCATACGCCAGTTCCCCGGCCTGCATCCGTTCCAGCGTTTGACGGCTGATTTCACTCCAGCTATCGGGCAGCTCGGCGTGATCGGTCAACTGGCTCAGTAGCGTCTCATTCAGGAACAGCTCGCCGTATAAGCGGGTCGTGTCCACAAAGCGAAGTGCTTTGATCCATTTACGCAAAGGCTTCAAGCGGTCGCTCACCACCATTCTCGCCAATATTTCCCGTTCACGTGTAAAATCGTCGAAGGTATCGCCCTTATTCTTGGATTTACGTCGCATGCGATTATAAGCGCGCTGGTAATCCTCCGGCTCCATCAGATCCATCTGCTGATCCACCCATGGGGCGGAGCATTCCTCTTTCCCGAAACGGGCGAGCTCCTTGAGCATCCAGTCCCGAAGCAGCTCCAGCCGATTCGCCAGCCGCACCGAAGAGTCGAATCCATAAAACTTGCGCACCATTTCCTCCAATGGAACCACCTCGCGCCCTTGAAACCGGATCGGTTTAAAACGCATACCCTCCTGCTCCAAATACGCCTTGTATCCGGTAATGGCTTGCAAAAACGTCTTGGACGACTTAAAGCGGATGCCTTCCATTCTGGCCTCATACCCCGGCTGTGACGATGCCGAAAGTACATATTCCAGTTGCTCAAAAGGGTCTTCCAGTTGAAACTCCCGGCCCAACCGACGCTCCAAATACTCCTGAAGCGTCGCCTGGAGCATGTTTTCCTCACCCAATTCAGGCAGCACCGTCGAAACATAGCTGTTAAACATCGGATTGGGCGAAAATAGCACCACCTGATCCGCGCGCAAGCGGTCACGGTACTTATACAGCAAATACGCTACTCTCTGAAGCGCAGCAGATGTTTTACCACTTCCTGCCGCCCCCTGCACGATGAGCATACGGCTTCGATCATCACGAATGATGCGATTCTGCTCCCTTTGGATGGTTGCCACAATACTTTTCATCTGAGCATCCGAGCTACGACTCAGCACCGCCTGAAGCAGTTCGTCCCCAATCGTTACCCCTGTATCGAACATAAAACGAATCTGTCCATCGCGGATCGAGAATTGGCGCTTGAGCGTCAGTTCTCCTTTCATTTCCCCTGCCGGAGTCTTATAGGAAGCGGGACCCGGCATATTATCGTAGTAGAGATTGGAAATCGGCGCACGCCAGTCGTAGACCAGGAATTCCTCGTCCTGATTATCCAGCAGGGAAGCAATCCCCAGATAAACACGCTCTGCAGGCTGCCCTTCCTCAGCAAAATCAATACGTGCAAAATACGGTGATTCCAGCAGCTTTTTCAAACGACCTAGCGCCTCAGTGGAATGCTTGTGCCTGCGCTCCCGTTCCGACAAAATTTCAGATTGCTGACGTAAGCTGGTGGATGTCTCTCCCACATCATCCGCCTCGCTGAAGTTGATCGTTACCTCATCCCAAAAGTCTTTACGCATATCTACGACATCTCCGCGTACAGAGCCAACCTCCGTCTCCAGCTTCCGAATACGCCCGCTAATGACAGCAGTCACATCCTCTACTCTCCGTTGTTCCTCGTTCCATTGCTGCTCAGTAGTCACTGACATCACTCCTGTTCCGTTTCCACCTGCTCCACCGCAGGGCTAAACTATGCTCTATTATGGACCTGGGCATACCCATGGCATCCCTCTGATCCGGGAAAATTGACTTATACTTTGAAACATGCTATAATGTGATAAGAAGTGTAATTAACGACTTTAAATTCATGGTTTTACCATAAACATAGCATCCTCTATTGTATCAAGTTCAACCCCTGTTCGCAACCAGCGGGCTTTTTTTATGCCTTTTTATACGTAAAAAGCGGCCGTCCATCTGTATAGATGATACGGCCGCTTTTTACTTTTTAATACATTCGCTACTTGCTCTCTTCCACAGGATGAATATGATCCGCCAATCTGCTCAACCGCTCCAGTTGATGACCATAGTCATACATCGCGGCAGTCACAATCGACAGTCTCAGCATTCCCTCCTGACAGTGGTCAAAACGGGTAATCGCATGCTTCATAAATTCGCCGTTCGCCTGCTGGAACATTTCGCTTTCTTCCTCGTTCGGTTTCAGCTTATCCTCGAATTTTAGCAGCGCATGTTCATGGAACCGGATCAGCAGCTCCAGATGACCATCAAAAAACGCATCCGTTCCCTTCGGTCGTAAAGACTGGAAGTAGTGCCTTTCCACCGCGTCCAATACCTCATACCCTTTGTGCAAACTTCCGAGCATTTGCTTGTATACCACCATCTGTCTCGTCTGACTGAACCGGGAGCGCTTGAGCTTCTTCTGCTCTTCCTCGAACAAATGATATTTATCCGATAGCGATTTTATGGCTCCCTCCAGATTGCCTTTTTCCTCTTTAAAGACAGACTCCTTAATCTCATCGGAAATGGCGGTGCGCAGCAACAAGGACATACTGTTGAATACACTTTGAAGCTGATTGATAAACTGCCTTTTCGGTTTCGGGGGAAAAACAGTAACATTAATGACAAAAGCAGAAACAATCCCGATTAAGGTGAGCACAAAACGGGTCACCGCAAATTTCCAGTCACCGGAAGCTTCCATTACAGAAACAACGGTAACGAGTGTCAAACCCACCGTATCAGCCATATTTATTTTCAGACATATCATAAGTACCAGTACACATACCAATCCGACCGCAATCGGTTCATTTGAAAATACTATTCCGCCCAGCAACGCCATGATTGCACCCAGTGTGCTTGTTTGGAGTTGATCCAGAAAATAACGCCACGACCTGTATATTGACGGTTGCATGGCAAAAATAGCGGCTATCGCTGCCCCCACAGGCGAATGGGTATTCAAGAGCGTGCTCAAAAAAAGGGCGAGCGTCACTGCGATTCCCGTTTTTAACACCCGTGCTCCAAAAGCCAAAGCCATCCCTCCTGCTTACCCTTCAAATTTATTCATACCGAATTACTATAATGAAATTTCAAGACAAAGTCCATGCTTTATTATTACCCAAAAAAAGTCGGAGACAAGAATATTTATGAAATGCACATATCCTGCTAGAAAACATATCAACAGCATCCACTTATCTGCATCAACGTCACAGGAGGATCGCATCGTGCCATGGATTAGCTATTGGATGTTCCGAGAAAACCGCCCGTCCGCGGGTCAGTTTTTACAAAACCCGGCAAGCCCGTAAACAAAATCATGGCACAATAAAAGCCGGAGCCTCCAAGCGGACTCCCCTGGAACGTCATAGGAGGAATGAGAATGGCGGAGGAGGCTTTAACCTTGGCCTGTACGGAACAAGCTACGCAGCCAAACACCATGTTCCACTCGTCGCATCATATCATACCCACTTTGATAAATACCTCGAATATTACAAGCTTCGCTGGCTTGAACCTGCCTTATGGAAATACATGCTCTGGTTTCACAGACATTGCGAAAGGGTGTACGTACCCTATCGATCAACGATGGAGTTATTGCGCAATAAAGGAATGAGTCAACTCGAGATCTGGGGCAGGGGCATTGATACCCACCGCTTCCAACCGAAAGTGGATCGTCACGCAGTATGGAGAAAATGGGGCGTTCGTGCAGACGCATTCGTTATTTTATATGTCGGCAGACTTGCCCCGGAAAAGGGAATAGACGCCTTACTGGATGCCTACCTCCAGTTGCTGGACGATGTCCGGGCAGAATCTGTGCTGGTCATTGCGGGAGACGGTCCACTGTACAAGATCAAAACAGCAGCGGACATGGGGGTGCCAGAGCATGCAGTCCATTGGCTTGGCTTTGTGAAAGGACAGGAATTAGCGGAGCTATACGCTGCAGCGGATGTATTCCTGTTTCCCTCCACTACGGAAACATTCGGCAACGTCGTGCTGGAGGCCATGGCGAGCGGAACACCCGTGGTCGGTGCCGATGAAGGCGGGGTAAAGGATAATCTCATCCATGGGAAGACGGGCTTATTGTGTCCTGCCGGAGATGCCGCTTCCTTTGCTGAAGCTGTGCACCTGTTGTACAAAGACAGACCACTTCGCGATTCTATGTCCGTGACGGGTAGAGCCTACAGCATGGAACAGACGTGGGACCGCATTTTCGAACGACTGCTGGACAGCTACATGGATGCCGAAACCATGCATCTCCACAGCCGCCCCATGACGCATATATAGCCCCAGAAACTTTGGATCTCAGGATACATCAAAGGGTGGTTAGAAAATGCTTTGGCATGCATTCTGTAACCACCCTCCACTATCATTACAACTTTATATCGTCCAGCTATGATTTCCAATAGAAAGGAACCTGCTAATGTCTTAGCTGTTTCAGCAGCTTGTTATGTACTCCGCTCAACAGAATCACGGCTGTCAGGGCACCGATGAAAGCGAAGAGCATATCCCATTGAGTATCCCATATATCCCCTTGGGTTCCCAAAAAGGCTTCTGCGGCCGTTCCGGTTGCCTTGGCTACGGCAAACTCAATCAGCTCGTACACAGCACTAATCGCAAGGCATACACTAACCGTGAGAAAGGTCAGCCAACCTCCGCTTCCCAAGTTCGTTTTGCGCAGTAGCACTTCTCTGACAATAAGAGCAGGTACAAAGCCTTGCGCAAAATGCCCAAGTCGATCATAATAATTGCGCTCCAGCCCGAATGTATCCCGTATCCAGTTGAACAGGGGCATTTCCGCATAGGTATAATGCCCGCCGACAATCAGAATCAGCGCATGCAGCCATATCAGGGTGTACACCAGGTTCGTAAACCGGAATTGGCGATAAACAGCCACCAGCAGTACAGTTCCCACAATCGCCGGGAGAACTTCCAGTACCCAAGTAAAACGATCCGCCGGATGGATAAAGGACCAGATGAGAGCAAGCGCCAGTAATACAAGCAAAACAAGCGGATAGCGATCATTTTTCGACCTTACCGTTGCCTGATTCATACGTCATTCCTCCTCAACCCGCAGCTCTATCCTTCATTCGTTACGATATGTTTGACACGCCCAACCTGTCCGTCTGCCAAACGCACTTTAATTCCATGTGGATGACGGGGAGAATTGGTCAAAATATCCTTCACCGTTCCTCGCGTCAGCTTTCCGGTAGGCTGATCTTTTTTAAGCACAATATCCACCTGAAGCCCTGCGCGAATATCTGATCGGTTCTGTCCGTTCATTGTCTCAATCCCTCCTTTCTATTCAAGCTTATGATGCTACTCGGCTACTCGACCACTCGGTCGCATCGAAATCACCAATTACGCCATTCATCCCGTCGACTGTTGCCGATCCAAATCACGCACATCGCGGATACATAGCTAATGAACAAAATAGCGAATACCATCCCGCTAAACTCCACAAAATGAGTACGCTGCAGGGAGTCTGCCCATATAGAGGATACCTGTGCATATAGCTGGGAAGGCGCAGAAATAATATCCCAAGTGTTTCCCCGAAAGAAACGACCAATATAAATGCCCAAGCTGCTCAACAGCAATACCGCCAGCACAAACAGCCAGCTTACAAACTCGCCGCGTGCACGTCGTACCAGCTGTCGTACAGATTCGAGCGATACAAATCCCATCGTCAGCCCAAGGACGGCTACCAACAGCATCCCCAGTACGTGATTCCAGAAATACGGCTCTCCCCAGAAGCGTTGCTCCCCGAGAAATGGATATCTTGCGAACACATGCAGCAAATCTGTGATTAAATACGGTGTGTTGGGATAAAAAAAGAGCCATACCGCTCCCGTTATCCAGAGCAAAAATGTTCTCGTTCCCCGTCGCCAGGAACAATAAATCACATCAAGCAGCAGCGTTAAAAGCATCGGAATCCAGGCCAGCATCATATTCCACCAAATAAAAAGATAAGGGCGGCCCCCCGTGGGCAGCCGCACGTTAATGATCCACAAGGTGCTTATCACTGAGCATACGGCCAATACAATAAAAACATACCCTTTTACAGGATAATTCAACGATCTTAAACGGGCATACATGGGTGTCTTTCCCTCCTTTGCAACCGTCCATCCTTCCTGACGTTCCAATTTACACCTGTTCTGGACAGTGTACACCACAATCGCTTCAAGCTCAATGGAAGCGCCCCATTCAGATACAATCAAGACGCGAAAAAGCACCTGTTTCCGAGACTGACCTCATCCTCGGAAACAGATGCTCATCGTACCTCTCGGCCTGTAATTTCTGCGTGTTACATAGATAATGTAGATCACTGCCAAGACGACAACAGCCAGCCCGAGCACAATCCAAACGTAAGAAATGACAGACACCCACTCGAACAGTTGCCCGGCACGAATGCCGCTTTCGAAGCTCCAGCCTAGCCGGGCCGATCTGCCTCGTTCGTTCCGATAAAAGGACCAGGAATTTTGCCATGTCGTAAAAGATCCGTATGCACACATCCCGGTACTTTCGCGCTAAGCCACTCATCACCTTGCGCTTCCCTAAACCTCCAGTTATCCAACCCTGTCACATTGAACATCGTCGTAAGCCTCCCTGTAAGGATAATTGGGAACATCTGGACTCCTCTATAAACATAACAAAAAATAACATTAGGATAATAAAATAGTCAAATCGTTTTTATGACAAAACAAATTGCAAAACAACAAAAAAAAGTCGCCCTCGCCCAAAAAAGGCTAGAAAGCGACTTTTTTTATCTTCCCCGTGTACGGAGCTCAATCATCTATATCTGGACATCAACTATATTTGATTGTACTAATCGGGTGTTCATGATCATCATTTCCCTGACTGAGCCGCGGCGCATACCCCTCCCGTACGACCAGCTCTGCATGCAGCAGCTTTTTCTCGATAGGCGAATCCGGGTTGGTTATGCGCCATAGCAATTGATCCACCGCACGCATGCCCAGCAGCTCCTTATCCACTCTCACCGTAGCATAAATCGGCATCTGGTCGCTCATATCGTCAAAACCGGTCACCCCACAGTGCCTTGGGACGTCAATTCCCTTTCGTTTGAGCGCATCCACTACGTGCCCGGCAGTCACATCATTCACGCATACGAACATCTCCGGCAATTCATCCTCGGTCAGCTTGTCCAATTCCTCGGCAAGCTCCTGCGCTACCATGTGGAGCAAAGCTCCGTTTTGCTTTAAACCTATTCCTCCAAGCTCCAATGTGGAGCGAAAAGCTTCCCAACGTTCATAGAAACTGTGAGCATCGTCGATATTTCCGACAAATTGAAAGCGGGTATAGCCCCTGCACAGCACATTTCTCATGAGTTCAGACATACATGTCCGATTATCTGTAAACACCGTATCGCTTAAAAATGCAGAATCCCAATGATCCACCATGACGACCGGAATGCTCATTCGATAAATATTCAGCAATATAGAAGTGGAAATCGACCCCACAGTGATAATGCCCTTGATCGCTTCCGGATTCAGCAAAGAAAACATATCCTCTGTCGAAGGCTCCGTTAACGTGAGCACGTTCATCCCCTTTCGATTCAAGCGCTCGGAGATACCTTCAAACACAGGGCCCCAATACCTAGATTCTCTGTTCTGGTGCCGTATATTCGGAAATAACACCAGCACAGTACCCGACCATTCCCCGGCATCCGTGTCCCGAGGTTCCACCCCCGTTGTCTTTGGATGATTGCGAAAATAGCCCATCTGGGCAGCCAGCTTGACCAACACTGCCCTCGTCTCCTCACTTACTCCGGGCTTGCCGGACAATGCACGCGAAACAGCGAACTTTGAAACGCCCGCCGCATCCGCAATTTCCTGCAACGTTACTTTTCCACGCATCTTCTCACCCAACCCTATTCGGAATCTTTTTTCTGCCTCTTCCTTTCCAATACATGGGCGTACCCATAAACTGGTATCATCGTAGCACACTTTGTTTCAGATCATCAAACGATTAGATTTGCACAAATCCACACTATCCACCAAAATATGTTTGCATAATAAGAAAACAAACACATAACAAATCAACAAAAATGACTTGACGTAAGGTTCGCTATTTCCTACAATTTACTATTAAAATCACCTATATTATGTAAATTATACTTATAAAGGGGGATGTTGCAGATGTTTAAAAACAGGTCGGTACAACAAGGCCCCATCCTGCTCCTGGCTTTGATGGCTGCCAGCGGAGAGTATACTGATCTGGTCGATGCCGGGGTACTCATTGACTTAACCGACCTGATTGACAAATACGGCCCCAATATCAAGAAAGTGTACGGAGACTATTTTAACCGTATTAAATATAGCCATGACGACTCTGCCATCTATACGATTCCGACCAATTTGGGCGTAGATCACATCGGATTTGACGCACAAGCCGGATTCGAAATCCAGCGTCAGACACTTGAGAAGCCATTCTCCACTACAAACGCCCGGAGGAACGGGAATATTTTCTCTGGCTGAATCACATGTACAACGAAGGACTGCTGGATAAGGACACTTTTGTGTAAAAAAGCGATCAATACAAGTCCAAAATCGCCGCAGGCCGTGTAATTGGACTCATCAATCAGGAATGGAACTATCAGGATGCCGAAAACGCGCTCAAAGCGGCGGGCAAAGATGAATTTACCTACGCGCATTTCCCGGTTACGTTAAGCGAGAAATACAAGGATCATTCCCTCCAGCCGCTCGGGTTTGATGCTGCATATGGGATCGGAATTACGACCTCGTGCAAAAATCCCGTGCGTGCCATCAAATTTCTGGATTTTCTGGCCTCCGACGAAGGACAAATTTTGCGCAACTGGGGAATCGAAGGCCAGCATTACAATGTAGAGAATGGAAAACGAGTTATTCCGGCCGATGTGCAGCAACGTAAAAACACCGATAATTCCGCTTTTATGAGAGAGTCGGGCATCGGTTTTACTGGATATGGGGGCCGCATTACGGTGACGGCATCAAGGACCCTTCCGGCAACTGCTATACGACGAACTATCCGGAGATGATTACCGAAAATTACAGCCGGGCCGAAAAAAAAATCCCTGCAAGCCTACAATGCTCGAACGTGGAAGGACCTGTTCCCGAACGAAAAGGATTTTCCGGTACAAAAATGGGACGCCGCCTACAACATGCCCGTCCCGACCAATACGAACTACAATGTCATTTATCAGAAATCGCAGGACATTGTGCGCAAACGGATTCCCGAGGCCGTACTCGCCAAGCCGGATCAATTTGATGCTGTCTATGACCGCATGCTCCAAGAGCTGGATCAGGCAGGTGTGCCGAAGGCTGAAGAAATCTACACCGGATTGATCCAAAATAGGCTCAAGCTGTGGAACGGGGAAAAATAACGATCAAAGGGGCAGACCTTAAAAGTTACCTATCGTGCTATTACGCAGTCGGATGGTGCTTCCCATCGCCACCGCCCCCGGATTTCTTGAATAATCATATAACTAGGTAGAAATCCGGGGACAAAGGCGACCGCTTCGCTTGTACAGCACCATTCCGCCTACTCCGTTTTGATGTTTATTTTTCAAGTTCAGTATAGTTCGAGTTTGGCTTGTATAATGAAAGATTACAGGGCTGCCTTGATGATTCCCATGATCCAAATGCCTTGTTCGGAAAGACCGATCTGACGTGGCTGTTGAAATGTATTCCCCGCCGAGTTCGAAAAGCTGATAAACAAGCCGATGATAAGCACAATCCAAATCTTCACTTACTGTATTTCAGATCATAATTGACTCTTGCCTCTTCTACATGCGAATAATTCGTTCTGCCCCACTGTCTTAATTCTTTCATCGGTAGAAGTAAGGTTTCGCCTAAAGGGGTTAGCGAATATTCCACAGTAGCAGGTACTGTTGGTGTAATATGGCGTTGGACTAGCCCATCCCGCTCCAGCTTTCGTACCGTTTGTGTCAGCATTTTTTTGGAGATGCCCTCGACTCTACTTGAAATATCCCCGTATCTGATGCGCCCATTCTCCAATGCGTAAATGACGAGCGCCGTCCACTTGTTGGAAATAATCTCGAGAACTCTGCTATAGCCACAACCCGTCAGCGTGATGTCGGGTTGTTTTTTGGTGATTGAAGATGTCAAATCCTATCCCCTCCTATGCACTTAAAAGTACCCTGGACACATTAAAGTGCCTCCTTATGTAAGTTTAGATTTTATATTAAGGTATGTCTATACCTGCCGCTACGGCAGCGTAACCGTCACGAGTGAAGTCAGAGATATACTTGTAAATTACTCTTCATTGGGAGGAAACAAACATGCCAAATATTATTAAACCGCGGCCTAAACTGTATGTGATGGATAACGGACGAATGAGCATGGACAAGAACTGGATAATTGCGATGCATAACCCGGCTACGATTAACAATCCTAATGCGTCAACAGAATTCGCAGAATTCCCCATTTATACAGTATTGATCGACCATCCTGAGGGAAAGATTCTGTTTGATACAGCATGTAATCCGAACTCGATGGGCAGCGAAGGGCGTTGGGCCGAATCAACGCAATTGGCATCTCCTTGGGTGGCCAGTGAGGAATGTTACCTGCATAACCGGCTGGAGCAGTTGAACGTAAGACCCGAGGAAATTAGGTACGTCATTGCCTCTCATTTGCATTTGGACCACGCGGGGTGCCTGGAAATGTTCACGAACGCTACCATTATCGTACATGAGGATGAGTTGAACGGTGCGCTGCAGAGCTATGCCCGTAATGTAAAAGAAGGAGCTTATGTCTGGGCGGACATTGATGCATGGATCAAAAATCACTTGCAGTGGAAAACAATCAAACGCCATCAGGATAACCTGGAGCTGGCTGAAGGCATCAAGATCCTCAACTTTGGCAGCGGGCATGCTTGGGGGATGATAGGCTTGCATATTGAACTGCCGGAGACAGGGGGGATCATCCTCGCTTCGGATGCTATTTATTCAGCGGAAAGCTACGGTCCACCCGTCAAGCCGCCAGGCATTATTTATGATCTGCTTGGTTACCGGGATACGGTGGAAAAAATCCGCACTCTGGCTGCACGGACGAATTCTCAAGTGTGGTTCGGTCATGATGCTAATCAATTCAAACAATTACGCAAATCAACCGAGGGATATTACGAATAAAATGTTCAATATGTCAGGTATCTACCCCAAAAGCCCGCAATCTCGCGGGCTTCTATGATTCGCTTGTCTGCAATCGCACCTGTAGGAATTTCAAATAAAAAAATACTTACAAAGTATACAACCAGTAAGAAGTTCGCACTTTGCAGAGAAAGTCCTTTGGCTAAGAGAAATAAGATGAGCGTAGTCCCTGTAATCTCACTCATAAAAAATTGAAGAAAGCTGACGGAATAAAATAACTTATTGTGCTTTCATTATCGAGATTCCGTCGTTTGCTCCGCAGTCTCATACTCACTTCGCAAAATCCCCATCTGAATGATGTCATAGTATTGTCCTTCCCTGAACAGCTTTTGTCGCAGCCGACCTTCCTCCTTGAAGTCGCAGGCCAGATAGCAGCGATATGCACGCTCGTTGTATGCATAGACCTCCAGCTCCAGCCGATTCAGATTCAGCGTATGAAATACAAATTTCTGTAATAGTCGGATCGCTTCACGTCCGTAGCCTTTGCCCTGGTTATCATCGCGCCCAATCACAATGCCTAGCGTGGCATGCCGATTCATCCAGTTGATTTTAAATAAATCCAGTTGTCCAATATAGTCCAGTGTGTCTTTATGCGCAATGACAAAGCCCTTCGTCTCCGAACTGCCATCGATCATCATCTGTACATAGGCTTCGCTATTCGTCTGAGAATGAGGATAAGTAAAAACATCGCTCAAACCGCGTGTAATATCCGGGTCATTGACCCATTTTCGTATTTCCGGTATATCCTCCTGACGATACTCTCTCAGCACGATGCGTTCCCCAATCATATGCGGCATAGTACATCTTCCCTTCGGTTATATATGGGTATCCTGGCAGTTTACCCGCCCCCAGCTAATGTGGCTTACGCTTCCACCACTCTCATGAACTCCAGAAAACGTGTCCCTTTATAACGAAGCTCCCCACGATCTCCAGTGACAATCATACCAAAATCCCTATCTTTCACCTTCAGCTCCTTACGCTCGCCCCCGTCAAACTCAAAGGTAACATAATAATCTGTCGAAGCTGAAGAATCGCCTGAACCCCCGCAAACCCTCGTTCTCTTGTCCACGACCGTGCATGAACGTTGTACCAACTCAGCGGCTTGATTCGAAAACCCGGTGTCGATTACCTTGGAAATGATAATGATAAATCCAATTGCAATGATTCCAAAAACGATTAAAAATATGGCATCAAACGACCCTGAATCCATAAATCCATTTCCCATCATACGTATTCCCCCTACAGTAAAAGGTAGATTTACCACTCTATCTCCTATTGACAAATCGTACATCTTCATCCTCCAAAACTCCAGTACATTTGTAAAATTCGCACGAAAAAAAAGTTATTCTGCTTATCCCGCACCCCGCTTGGACTTGCTCCCAATCCTTGTGCCCCACCTTTTAAAAGTGATTGACCTCACCTATATATAGATATAAAATAGAAATCGTACTCTAAATATAGTGTGCAACGCGTATTTTACACATATATCTTGAAAATACAGATATGGAAGTACCAAATATAAATAGGCGTTAAAATTTTGGCGAAGCACAGCCAGCAAGGGGTTGCGAATCTTTACAGGATTTCGAGCCTTGGACAGATGCTGTTTTGCCAAATGTCAAGGAGGATGAATACAATACTGATTGCCTATGATTCCAAGACCGGCAATGTAAAAAGATTTATCGGGAAGCTCAAGCTTCCGGCGGTCCAAATCCAGGAGCAAATGACTATAGAGGAACCATACGTACTCATTACATATACAACGGGGTTTGGACAGATACCTGAGAGGGTATCTTCCTTTTTGCAAAAAAATGCTCAAAACCTCGTGGGTGTGGCTGCCAGCGGCAACCGTAACTGGGGCGAGAGCTTTGCCAAAAGCGCGGATTTGATCTCCGACCATTATAACGTGCCTGTCATCAGTAAATTTGAATTATCCGGAACGTTCGGCGATGTAGAGCGTTTCAAACAGGAGGTGAGCCGAGTTGCGGCATATTGAATTGAACAACATGTTGATGAAACGCGATACAGACGGCTTTTTCCAATTGGAAAAGGACCAAGAGGCTGTAGACGAGTTTATGAAGGAAGTCGATGAACGGAGCTTGAAGTTTGCGGATCCAGCGGCTAAAGTGCTCTACATGATTGAGAATGATTATTACGAAAATTTCTATAGTAGCTATACGGCTGACGAAATTAAGGATATTTTCCATATCACTCATAGCTATCATTTTAAATTTCCTTCCTATATGGCAGCATCCAAGTTTTATACGGATTATGCAGTGAAAAGCAACGACCGTAAGGTTTATCTGGAGCACTATCCTGACCGGGTGGCGGTCGTCGCCCTGCATTTGGGACGCGGTAACGCCGATACGGCGCGCCTGTTGTCCCGCTCGATGATGGAACAGCGTCTCCAGCCGGCAACGCCAACCTTCCTGAATGCAGGCAAAAGCCGTCGTGGAGAACTGGTGTCCTGCTTCCTGCTCGAAATGGACGACTCCCTCAACTCGATTAACTACGTGCTGAACACTTGCATGCAGTTGTCCAAAATCGGTGGCGGTGTCGCGGTCAACCTGTCCAAACTGCGGTCACGTGGCGAAGCGATCAAAGGTGTAGAAGGCGCGGCTAAAGGCATTATACCTGTTCTGAAACTGATGGAGGACGGCTTCTCCTACGCGGATCAGATGGGTCAACGTAAAGGTTCCGGCGCGGCATACTACAACATTTTCGGTTGGGATGTACTGGAGTTCCTGGATAGTAAAAAAATCAATGCCGACGAAAGAGTACGCCTCAAGACACTCTCGATCGGACTGATTGTTCCGAACCGCTTTTATAAGCTGGCTCAGGATAATGAGCCGCTGCATGTATTCGCTCCTTACAGTGTGTACAAGGCCTACGGTACGCATCTGGACGATATGGATCTGGATGAAATGTACGATACACTGCTCGCTGACGACCGGGTGAAGAAAAAAGTAGCGATGAGCGCGCGTGACATGCTGACCAAAATTGCCATGATCCAACTGGAATCCGGCTATCCATACATGATGAACAAAAGTAACGCGAATCAGGCACATGCTCTTAAAAACGTGGGTCAGGTTAAAATGTCGAATCTGTGTACAGAAATTTTCCAATTACAAGAGACGTCTGAAATTACAAATTACGGCCAACAGGATACAATCCGTCGGGATATCAGCTGCAATCTGGCTTCCCTCAACATTGTAAATGTGATGGAGCATGGCAAAATCCGCGAATCCGTTCACGAAGGTATGATTGCCCTGACCTCGGTCAGCGATATGACCCAAGTCGCGAACGCTCCGGGTGTTGCCAAGGCAAACCGTGAAATGCATTCTGTCGGTCTGGGTGTCATGAACCTGCATGGCTACCTTGCCAAGAACAAAATTGCTTATGAAAGCAACGAAGCGAAGGATTTTGTCCGTACTTTCTTCATGACGATGAACTATCACTCGCTGGAGAAAAGCATGGAGATCGCGCAAGCGGCCGGGCAAAGCTTTTATGGCTTTGAGGAATCGGATTACGCGACTGGTGTGTATTTTGATCGTTATCTGAACACAGATTACCGTCCGACAACGGCACGCGTACAAGATCTGTTTGGCGGCATCTATATTCCTTCTCCAGAGGATTGGGACAATCTGAAAGCAGACGTGCAGAAGAACGGCCTGTATCACGCGTACCGTATGGCGATTGCGCCGACTGCCAGCATTTCATATATCCAAAATGCGACGTCCAGCGTGATGCCAATCGTGGAACAAATTGAAACACGTACCTATGCGAACTCGACGACCTATTATCCAATGCCTTACTTGCAAAGAGATAATGTGTTCTTTTATAAATCCGCGTATCAAATGGATCAATTCAAAGTGCTTGACCTGATTGCAGAAATTCAGCCTCACGTGGATCAAGGAATTTCAACCGTGCTTCATGTGAACAGTGACGTGACTACACGCCAATTGGCACGTTGCTATCTGTATGCTGCTCACAAAGGACTCAAATCGTTGTACTACACACGTACCAAAAAGCTGTCTGTAGAAGAGTGCCTCACCTGCTCGATCTAAGACCGTACTCATAAATTAACATTAGAAGTCCTCATATATATGGATGCTTTTCATTAGAAGCTGTATCCAGCGTGATGTTCCGCCCTTTATGGATTGGGACACGGCCTCGCGGATGCAGCTTCCGTATGTCAAGCATACGATGATTCGCCTATGTCATTTCATTATGACTCTAGGAAATCTCGGAAGCTGAAGGGAGAATGCTAAACAATGACAGGTATACAAGCTGTAAACTGGAATCGCTCGGACGATGATTTCACACTGATGTTCTGGAATCAGAACATTATGCAATTTTGGACGGATGATGAAATTCCGCTGTCCGATGATAAAATGAGCTGGGTCACCCTCAGTGATATTGAAAAAGAAGCCTACATGAAAGTATTAGGCGGCTTGACGTTGCTTGACACGATTCAAGGCGGCGTAGGCATGCCACAGATTATGGAGCATGTGGACGGGCTGCAACGCAAAGCTGTACTGAGCTTTATGGCGATGATGGAGCAAATTCATGCGAAGTCGTACAGCAGCATTTTTACAACCCTGGCTTCTACGGAAGAGATTGATGATATATTCCGTTGGGTAGAGGAAAATCCGCATCTCCAGACCAAGGCGGAAACCATTCGTCAGTATTATATGAATATTCATACGCCAAAAGACTTGTATCTCGCTATGGCAGCGTCAGTGCTGTTAGAAAGCTATTTATTTTATAGCGGCTTCTTCTACCCTCTCTATCTGGCGGGTCAGGGCAAGATGACATGCAGCGGAGAAATTATTGACCTGATTTTGCGAGACGAAAGTATTCACGGTGTTTATGTGGGTGTGCTGGCACAGGAGATTTATGCAGAGCTGGACGAGGAAGAGCAACGGGATCTGTACCAGACGCTGGTAGGGTTGCTGCGCTACTTACACAATAACGAGGAACAATACACTGAGCAAATTTATGCTCCTATCGGGCTGGTGGACGATGTCAAAGTCTTCTTGCGCTACAACGCTAATAAGGCCATGATGAATCTGGGCTTTGATCCGTTGTTTGAAGAAGAAGAAGTCAATCCAATTGTATTCAACGGCATCAGCACCCACACCAAGCAGCATGATTTCTTTTCTAAAAAAGGAAACGGCTACGTGCGTGCAATGAATGTGGAGCCGCTGACTGATGATGATTTTAATTTTGGAGTGTAGCAAGTGGAAATAATTCGTCTGTTAATTGAGCACGGCGCTGATGTAAATGCCAAGGGAACCGACGGCGAAACCGCACTGTCTCTCGCTGTTCAGCAAGGCCACCAGAACGTTGCAGAATGTCTTCGCCAACATGGAGCAACCTCTTGAACGAGACATTGAACGCGAGAACGCGAGAAACGACCGAATCGCCAGGATGGTCAAAACGGGCCACTTTCGTTACATTGCGAACTGATCATTTGTTGTGTTCTTTTTCTGGCCCATCTACTGAATGTTCCACAGTGAAGGAGCGATAGCTTTTGAAGCAATTTGAATATACGAGCACACTTCCACGTAAAGAAGAATTTTTTTCACTCTATGAAACTACAGGTTGGAATGGTAATGGAGTCTATACTCCAGAAATACTGTATAGTGGGATTTGGCCGTGATTTAATGGTTGATCCTGATTATCAAAACAAGGGGATGGGACAAGCCATTCTAAATCAGCTTCTCGAAAAGTGTAAATCGAGCGGGATTAGATGGGGCCAATTATCCAGTGCAAAAAACAAGCAGAACTTCTATAAAAAATTTGGGTTTCAAGAAAGACCTGCTGACACACCTCTTGAACAAGGATTCATGTAAAAAACGGCCAGATCGCCAAGATAGCGAAATCGGGCCGTTTTCCATTTTTTTAAGATCGAGCCTCCGTGAAAATTTGAAAAGTGACACCAAACTTGTCCGTTACATTCCCATAAGCAGGACTAAAATGGGTTTCTTGCAAGGCCATGCCCACCTGTCCTCCTTGCTGTAGAGCATCAAACATTTTTCTGGATTGCTCGACACTGTCGGTTGTAATGCAGATGCTCACCTGATTCCCGCTGCTAAACGGCGAGCCGGGAAAGGTGTCGGAGAACATAAGCTCTGTCTCACCGACTTTGAGGGTGGCATGTCCCACACGTGCCTTGACCTCTGCTGGAATCGGAAATTCCGGATTTTCAGGCATTTCACCGAAGGTTTGGATAAAAAGCAGTTGGGCATCCAATGCCTTTTCATAAAATTGAATCGCGTCCTTCGCATTTCCATCCAGCGTAATATAGGGGATCAAACGCTTTGACATTTTCAACACAACTCCCTTATTTTTTAAAGTTACCCTGTCATTTCTCCTGTATTATATGCAAAAAGTGTTAAGAAAAACAGAGTTGTTTGTTATCTTTCTTCTACCGAAATACCAAGCTGCTTCAGTTCGTCAGGTCACGCCGGGCATGCAGTGCAGAGATCATATGTGTACTCATTGGAACACCATTGAAAATCCGGCTCACGAACGAGCAGACGGAATGTCTGTTTCTTTTACAGATGAATCCATTGTTTACTAAAGTGTAAAAAAGCCTTCTGACCGCGTTTGACGCAAATCAGAAGGCTTTCTTCCATTTTATTAGTCTTACTCGACAACAAAACAAACTTACCCACTCTATTGCGGCTTCTCAATCACAATCAGACAAGTGCTATCCGGCAAAGGAACAGGCTGGTCCTGCTCATCGGTAAATTCAATACGCCCGGTCAGCGCTTCCGCATATCCCTCCTGCAAATAGTGACGGATCTCCCGGATTATTACTTGCGATCCAAGCGTGCGGCGAATACACTCTTCATACTGTGAAGGGGTAAAATACCCAAACTGCTCCTGCACTTCATGGACATAAGCTTCTGTTCCCCACGTGTAGGTGTACAGAAATTCCATCGCATCGTTCACAGGCAAAATAGCCTCATGCTCACTTACACGCTCCACTTCAATGTGGCGACCCGCAAAATCTTTGGCATATCGCAACAGCCATTCCATTCCGCCCGGCTCCAGAAACCGGATTCGTCTGCGCTGTTCTGCCGGTTCAGTCATAATGCCGTCACGGATAATGATACGTCCGCCCGGTGCCAGCACATGATAGGCGCTTTGCAAAGCAGCCTCCACCGTATGCAGATTGAACCGGGCTCCATCCCGTTCGATGTAAGAATACAGCTCATGGAGAATGGAAGAAAAAATAACCGTGTCCATGCTCCCCGGCTCTATAAATCCCTCCAGTTGGAGGGCATCTCCTTTAATCACATCCCAGCGGTGGCCTTCCAATTGCTTTTTACGTTTGAGCGCCTCAATAACGTTCACAGAAATATCAAGTCCCAGCGGCTTCGCGTCCGGTATCTCCTGTTCAATCAGGTCCAGCAGCACACCCCCGCCCGGTCCGACATCCAGTATACGAGTTCCCGTCACGTAATCCAGAATGATCTTTTTGTAATCCACAGTTTGATTCATATCCGTAAGGTACGTTTCCTCATTGTGAAAACGATCATAAGCATCACGGCGCAAGCCGAACAGATCAAACAGCAGTAATATGGCTTTGTCATACAAAGGCGTTTTTTCCGCCTCGATGCAAAAGTCGATCAGCTTCTCAGCCGCAGATGAAAAATGAAAATTAAAAAACACGGTACTCGGCAGTTCCTCTTTATGCTCCACGATCACATCCAAATGAGGATTATGCTTCCGTTTTCCTTTCAAGATATCCTGCCAGGATAGCGCGTCTAAATATTTTTCAATCATCCGTTTTTTATAAACGTTAATTTTCTTGATGCCGCGATAGTCATAATGCATTGTGTTCATGAGGGATTCAAAGCTGATATGTCGCACTGTTGCAGGCAATTCCTGTCCCGTACCATCCCGTAACGTAAGTAAAAATACCTTCACCAGCTCCTGAAGCGAAAAATCCTGTAAAGCCGACTCCACATACCAAAGCGTGCGATTCTCCAGCGGAGCCAGCGCCTTATCTACATCCAGTTCTCGTTCCAGCTCGGCGTAAGCCTGCTCGAAGGGCTCCCCTTCATGAATAGACACCGACCGTAATCGTTCCAGCCGTTCTTTCACACTCCAAGCCACAGGCGCGTTATCCCACGCAATCCAGCTCACCAATTGCTCCACTTCACTTCGTACCTGCTCCCATAATTCAGGGTCTACCCCGGCGATAATGCACTCGTTCAGCGCCCGTAAAGCAAGCTCCAGTTCCTCGTGACTTAACCAGCCCTTACGGGTAATTTCCAGCAGCGTCCGATTTTCCGCAAAAGGAATTTCGCCCCGTATATACTGTCCGATTAATCCATGCGTCTCAATCAGAATCCGGGTCATGCTGTTGCGCGGGTACACAGGTGATTCTGCTTGGGCCTGTCTGACATACAGTTGGGCGGAACCGATATTATGTACAAATAAATTGATGCCCTCCTGCTGCCAGCGCAGCCGTTCGCGAACTGTGCCTCCTTTGGCCGTCTCAGACCATACCAGCACGTCTTCTAGCAGCTCCTTAATCCAGAAAGACAATGGAAGCCCGTCCAAAATAAGCAACGTACGCTCCACATAATCCAGTACGGGATTAGCATCCTTTAACTCCCCTATGGAGCGGATGCGTTCCAGATTCACAATGCGCTCCTCAGCCGAAACGAGCAGCTTCAGCCAAGTTGGCGTATCCCAGGCCAAATCGTTTTCTTTCCGATAATTAGCAATGGCTTTTAACGATTGCAGCATTTTTCCTCACCTCGATTGATTCGGATTCGGTATAAACGTGTGATAGGTAAGAGCCTTGTATAAACTACACTTTACCATACATTTGCAGCTTCCATCCCGTGGAAAATATTAAATATTTTTAACAATCATACGCTTAACATACTTGCCAAACGCATATATGACCGACAAATGCAATATAACCATTCAGCAGGTATTCAACCTTTTTGACAGTAAACGGGTCGATCCGTTCGCTCACTATTTCCACTCCCTTATTAAATTCGTAAATATTACAATTTAAACATAGCAGAAACCGAGTTTTTGAAAAGGGTCCTCCCGTTGCCGCGAAAACAAAAAGATATCTCCCAGCCTTACGGCTCAGTAGATATCGGAATTATCCTTGTTATATGCAGTAAACTTATAATTCCCTACATCGTTCAGAAAGTTACATCGCTGCTATGTAACACGCCACTCCTGTAACATTCGTATCGCTTATTTACCAACAGGAACTCCATCCGGTACCGGAATGCCAAAATGAGGCGTCCCGTCCTCGTTCCAGTTCAACGGCTGGACACGTGTATGGCGATTCGGGTCATACAGCCGGTCACCTGTAATTTCCTTGTAGTTCCGTGCAGAATACCGGCTGAGGTGATTTCGTCCACGATTTCGGGTCGAGCAGGTCTGCATTTTCGTCCGCTGTCAGCAGTCCCATGCAATAATTGTAGTCGATGGCGCTGGCTGAATAACTGATAAAGATTCGTCCGTTCCGTTTCAGAACTGCCGCTCCTTCATTCACCTTAAAACCGATGACTTCCCAATCATATTCAGGGGTGAAGATCATCACCTGCTCACCGCGCAGCGTCCACGGATTGCTCATTTCAGAAATGTACAGATTGGAATTGCCGACAATGTCCGGGTCCTTTTGTGCCCATACATAATACAGAATTCCATGATGCTGGAAGGTTGTGGCATCCAGCGCGAACGTTTCCCAACGGGTTTTGATCTGCCCCTTTTCCACCCATTCTCCTTCCAGCGGGTTGGCCGAAGCATTTTCCAGCACGAACATCCGGTGGTCGAACAGACCTCCCTTCGTTTCTGTAGTACGAGCTGCTGCAAAATAAATGTACCATTTGCCATCAATAAAATGAATTTCCGGTGCCCAAATGTTGGCGCTTAACTGGCCTGTTTCATATTTGTGCCACACGGCAACAGGCTCTGCTGTATTTAATCCCTGAATGGTATGTGGCCGCCGCACTTGAACCAATACGGCATGCTCAAATTAATCCGCATCAATCAACATGGAAGCTTCATCGACGGATGCCGTATATCCGAAGTCACACTGGAGGATATCGGCCTAAACTATAAAAGTGATATTACAATACGTTTATCCGTATCCGATCAGCCGCAGAACAAAGGGGGGCTCACCATTTTCGGCAAAAGATTCGGCAATTTCAGTCAGGATCTGCTGGTGCGTGTGCTTTATGAAGAACACAGGGAGGACAACTTTAGCTGATGGCTTCCCACATGTAAAAAGGCCGAGGCCCGTATTCATGGGATACGTATCCTTGGCCTAAGTGTGCTTCTCCTCACTTAAAGAGATATAGGTCAACAGATAAAAAATGCAGCATACGGTGGATCATAAATATACAAATGGAAGTAAGAAAAAGACAAATCCCGGCCGCCGAAAAAGACGTAAATAAGATCAACCAAAATTGAGTATTCAGCCAAAAACGCGAGTCAGGATTCACATCATAAAAACGGAACGCATGCAGTAATTCAGTCAGCAAATACAGCGCATTCGGCAGAAAAAACAACCATACGACTCCAGCAAATAATAAAAGAAGCCTTCTCACTTCAATGTTTTTCAGTCTGGATAAGGCGATCATTCCCAGAGAAATCAAGACCGGAACCCATGCCAGATATATATCCCAGTACAAAAATTGATACATTTTCGTCCCACTTGTGGACTGCACATACATAATAAGCCCATAACATCCCAACGTAGCTACAAGCAGTACACCCAATAAGCCGGGCAGCTTATATCTCTTCCCTTTAAACAATAAACGCTTGTCCAGCCCCCTGCCTGGATATACGTATATACGTCATGCTGCCATACTTGTTTATAGAAATGCTCACTCCGTTTATTACACAGTTCGTATGTCCCCGGTTACGTGATTCTCCACAGTCAAGGCATCAAAAGTAACATCACAACCTTCTCCGACCGGAGATTGTGCAACGACCCCGACCTTTAGCTCGTTTGGAACATCCATGCCAAAATATCTCGCCAACTTCCATTGCTGACCGTCTGATGAATAATGAAAGGCAAAGCAATTTCCGGCTCTTGCCACTCGCAAATACGGATTGGAAACGTCCATCGTCCCAGATATACAATCATCGGATGTATCCCGTGTGACCACACTAAGAATAGAGGGAGTACTTTCAAAGTATTCAAAGCACAGCTTGGCCCAATGGGTATCATCCGCCATAATCATCAGGCATCCTGAATCATAAGGCTGCTTCATATCGACACGAACCCTCGTCCATATTGTAAAATCACCTTGAAGCGTTGTATGCAAAAAGGGTGCGGACGATTTTATCGCTGCGCCGGACGGATCTCTAAGAAATCCGCCTGTGAAGGTGCAGATACTTGTAAAGCCTTGGATTCATCGAATCTCCATACAGTCGGTTCGTTGATCCAGCCCCATCCCGCAGGCAAAACCTTGCCGTTAAAGCGTTCAAATACGTTCATATGGACACCATCCCTCTCTAGCCAATATAGTCAAATATCACGGTGATATCGGGGGCACAATCCCCCTTGATACCACTATATACGTTATCTTCCAATCGTCAATGATGATCCCCTTGGCTTTAAAATTTATAAAAAAAGACTTGCCATCCTGAAATGTTGTGCTTATAATTACACCTAACTTGATATGGTAACAAATTTCAATGACGAGAACGAGTAAGCTATACAGCGGATTTGCAGAGAGTTGGGGCAGGTGAAAGCCAACATTCCGAGGGTAGCCGAACGCCATCTCCGAGAAGCGGGCTGAACCTGAAGTAAGCTCTGCCGCCTTTCCAGCGTTAACCGGAACACGTATTGATGGATACGTGAACAGAGTGTCATTTCTTATGGAATGAAACTAGGGTGGTAACACGGGTATAAACTCGTCCCTTTACAGGGGCGGGTTTTTTTTGTTTTTCAAAAAGGAGGAAATTAAGATGACGAACATATCAACCACAGTATCTATAAGCGATTTTTTGACTCCAGCTGTACAGGAAATTCCGCCTTCAGGCATTCGTAAGTTTTTTGAATATAGTACGGGCAGAAAAGATATCGTTTCGCTTGGTGTCGGTGAACCGGACTTTGTGACCCCTCAGCATGTCAGAAAGGCTTGTATCACAGCACTGGAAAATGGCAAGACCTCGTACACACCGAATGCTGGTCTTCCCGAGCTGCGTGAGGAGATTGCCGGGTATCTGGAGAGCAGTTTTAACACGTCCTATAATCCGGTAAATGAAATCATGGTAACGATCGGCAGCAGTGAAGCGCTGGATTTGGCGCTCCGTGCCCTGATTACGGAACACGATGAAATTCTCATTCCGGCTCCCTGTTATATTTCGTATGCGCCCATTACGTTTCTCAACGGAGGGCATACCGTAACGGTCGAAACCTCTGCTGACCAGCAGTTCAAGCTGACGGCTGAAGCGCTCAAAGCCAAGCTGACTCCACGATCCAAAGTGCTTATTCTCTGTTATCCGAACAATCCGACAGGTGGAGTGATGACTTATGAGGACTGGCTACCGATTGCCCGCTTGGTGGAGGAGCATAATCTAGTCGTGATCTCCGATGAAATTTATGGTGAACTGACCTATGGACAGAAGCATGTGAGCTTCGCCGCTCTGCCGGGCATGAAAGAACGAACTCTGCTCATCAGCGGCTTTTCCAAAGCCTTTGCGATGACGGGCTGGAGAGTCGGCTATGTATGCGGCCCGCAGGAGCTGATTTCAGCCATGCTGAAAATCCACCAATATACCGTGATGTGCGCTCCTATTATCGGGCAAATTGCCGCTATTGAGTCCCTGCGCCACGGGCTGGAGGAAAAAGACCGCATGATGGAATCCTACAATCTGCGCAGAAAATGGTTTGTTGAAAGCTTGCGTCAGACAGGACTGCCGTGCCATGAACCGGGCGGTGCCTTCTACGCTTTTCCATCCATTACACACACGGGCTTAAGCTCAGAGCAGTTTGCCAAGCGGTTACTGGAAGAAGAGGGTGTCATTACCGTACCCGGCTCCGCATTCGGACCGGGCGGCGAGGGCTTTATCCGCTGCTCGTACGCATCGTCGCAGGAACAACTGGAAATCGCCTTGGAGCGCATCAGCGTATTCTTGAAACGTCTGACATAAAGGAGCGGAATGACATCATGAACATTCAAATCAGTCCACTGGCTGAACAGCGGCTTACACAAATTCTCGGTGATCAACCGGGCTATATCAAGCTTTTTTACGACACAGAGGGCTGCGGCTGTGATGGTATTACGGTACTAAAGATCGTCAGCGCACCGGACAACGGCGATATAGAAGTACAGGCGGGAAGCTTGCCTTTTCTCGTTAGCGGTCAGCAGGCGATTTATTTTGAGGAATCCATGCGCCTTGATGCAGACGAGAAGTTCCCTTCCTACAAACTATCCAGCGATTCTACATTCTATAGTAACAATGTGAAAACCCGGGATGTCCGGCCGTCCTAATCTTTAGGATGGTCCGGCATCCAGAACGTTTTGCACAAAATCGGTTTTAGCGTCCGTGTACGCTTCACGATCATGCTGATTTTCCATCGCCAGCTTCCTTTTTAATGCATCATATTGCTGAACCAGCTCAGACCTTTCACAAAGACGGTTCCGAAACAACAGTTGTTGATCCCAATGCTCCTCATGTTCCAGCATCAGATGCAGATGTCCCTTTCTTTGATCCTGTTCCACTTTAACCAAAAATCTTCTCCATTCCCGACCGTCCAGTTCAGGCCGAACATAGCTCCAGCCTGCTGGTTGTAAGGCAGACACAATCTGTTCCAGCCTATCCCAGGATTCCAATTTTGCCATAATGTCTATGATGGGCTTGGCGGAAAGATTGGGAATTGCCGTGCTTCCTATATGCTCCATTTCCGTCACCTTAAACGGCAGTAGCAGCTCCCGCAATTGGTGAATGATCTGCAAGCCCTGCTCTGACCAGTCAGGATCAGGATTCACTATTTTTACAGGCTCCGTAGCCCACACCGGCCAATGTTCCTGATTTTGCTCCTCATGCATACCTTATCCTCCTTATCTCCACTCATGCATTCTCTCATTCAACCGTATCTTTTTTAATATCCTTTACTTCATCTTGCAACTTACGGCTGTATAACTGATCATTATCCGCATCAAAACAAACTAAAAGTCCATCCTTACTTCTTTGAAATTTATGTTTACGATTAAAAATCATCTTAGATAACACCCATTATTAATATCAAAGGTCGCTCCCGTATAATGTCTGGATCTTTCCGATAGCAGAAACAGGACAGTATAAGCAACATCTTCTGCATTTAAAGGCTCTGGAATTAGCTGATGATTTGTATATTCCTCCTTTCTTCATTCAGGAATATGATCCATCATTGGAGTACTTACCATCGTTGGTGCCACAGCATTAACCCTTACATAAGGTGAAAAATTCATGGCACAGCTTTTAGTAAAGCCCAAGATTGCAGCTTTTGATAATCCATAGATCGCATCCGAGCTTCCTTCCATTCCAGAAACAGAAGACATATTTACGATAATCCCCTGATGCTTCTTCTCAACCATGAACTTTCCAAAAAATTGCGAGAAATACACACATCCCTTAATAATGTATGTAAAGAAATGATATAGTTTTATTCAAAATGAAATAGTCACTTCAATAACATAAGTATAGTCGCAACCGCATGATCCACAAAAGAACGCTCCGGACGTGACTTCATCATTACCGTAATCCCGATTAACAACGAGATCATCGTATGAGCCAAAGCTCGCGCGTCCGTAGTAGCCTCAAGCTCCCCTGACCGTATACCACGCTCGATGGTTTCTTGAAATACAGTAGAAAGATACATCTGATGTTCCCTCGTCAAAATTTCAAACTTCTCATCATGTGGGGCCAATTCTACCATTGTATTGATGCAAAAGCACCCCAGGTTAGGACCTTCATCATATTCTTCTGCCACTACTCCTTCAAAAAAATTGCAAATTGCTTCTTTGACAGAAGCACTACTTAGCAGTCTGGACCGTACATTAGCAGCGTGGGATTGTGTATATTTGCGCAGCGCGGCTTCGAATAATTGCTTTTTATCCCCAAAGGCAGCATAAATACTGGGGCGCTGAATTCCCATTTTGGAGGTTAAATCGCTTAAAGACGTAGCCTCGAACCCTTTTTCCCAAAAAAGTTGCATCGCTGCATCCAATGCCTTTTCCTCATCAAATTCCCGTGGTCGAACCATAAATAACCCCTTCTTTTCGTATCGTTCAGTATATTAAGATTGTATGATCATCAGAAGCGGCTGTCAAATATGTACATAGTAAACTCTTGACATCTCGTATGGACGCAAGTTATATTAACCTAAAATCATTACGTACCAATCGGTATATTATACTTATCGGTATGTAACTCACAGAAAGTGATGTGGTATGTGAAAATGAAGACGTCAGAAGAAACAGCCCCCGTTCATTCCATGTCCCGATCTGTGGCACTCCTATTTGCCATAGCCTGTGGGCTGGCTGTCGCCAACATTTATTACGCGCAACCATTACTGGACGCGCTGGCACACGAGTTTGGCATCACACATTCATCGGTTGGCATCGTCATTACAGTCACGCAGATTTGTTATGCATTGGGACTGTTTCTGCTCGTCCCGCTTGGCGATCTTTTGAATCGGCGGCGGCTGATTACCGGACAAATGCTCCTATCCGTGCTGGCATTAGTCGCAGTTAGCCTGGCTCCCACGCGTACAATCCTGCTCATGGGCATGGCAGCAGTTGGGCTGCTGGCTGTCGTCACACAGACACTTGTTGCGTTCGCCTCGACCTTGACCGCCCCGGCTGAACGCGGACGCATCGTAGGTCTGGTGACCAGCGGTGTCGTTATCGGTATTCTGCTGGCACGAACCGTGGCTGGTGTATTGACCGATCTCGCGGGTTGGCGTTCGGTGTACCTTGTTTCTGCCGCATTGACGCTATTCATGGCTGTAGCGCTGTTTCGGGTGCTGCCACAGAATGAACCCAAAGGAGCAACGCTATCCTATCCGCAGCTACTTCGCTCGGTTCTCACCCTGTTCGTGCAAGAACGGATTCTGCGTGTCCGAGCCGTGCTGGCTTTGCTCATTTTTACTGCGTTCAGTATATTGTGGACTTCGCTGGTACTGCCTCTCAGTACCCCGCCGCTATCTCTTTCACACACTGCCATCGGGGCCTTTGGTCTGGCCGGAGTCGCCGGAGCATTAGCCGCTGCTCGGGCAGGGCGTCTCGCCGATCAAGGCTCAGGACAGCGGACGACGGGTATTGCGCTGGCTCTGCTACTGCTATCCTGGTTGCCTATCGGCTATACCGAGCACTCGCTGTTCGCTTTGGTCCTTGGCGTTATCCTTCTGGATCTGGCGGTACAGGCTGTGCATGTGACGAATCAGAGCATGATTTTCACCGTTCGCCCTGAGGCACGCAGCCGACTTACCGCAGCCTACATGATATTTTATTCCATCGGCAGCGCCACCGGGGCCATCGCTTCGACGCATATGTACACATATGCGGGCTGGAACGGGGTATGTCTATTGGGTGCTGGCGTCAGTGCTCTGGCTCTCGTCTTTTGGGCAGTAACCTGCCGTTCAACTTGAATGAAGGGTCGACTACTATGGTTTTAGCAGCCAAAAAACCGTCCGTACCACAATAATGGTCGGACGGCTCTCTCTGGTTTTACTATCTAATCATCACTTGATCGCAATGTAAATTAGCACAGGCTCATCAGGACTGCCATACACTTCAAAATCACCTGTGTACGTCCGCTCTGCTTGTCCCGAGGCGGCCCAGCTCCAAATCGCTTGCCATACCCGGAAGACCGAGGAAGGTTCGGATGTAGCTTGAAAAACAGCGTAACGCGCAGCCGGAATAACGAGTTGTTCAAGACCGTCAGAAGCTTCACCATCCACAGCCACTTCTTTTCCGATAAAAAAGGTATAGTCGCCAAAAACCCCATTTTCATAATTGGTATAGCAACCATAGACAGAACGGTGTTCTTCATGCCCGCTTATCCGTCCAGGCACATCTTCACTCCAGAAGCGTTCCCACATGCCTGGAATGATCGCCTGGGATGTTTGCTCATTCCGGTTGCTTGTACGTGCTGCTAGTCCGATCAGGCGAATCTCCCCCCGACTTTCCTCCCGGATCGGCTCAAAGTCTTCTTCACGTCCCGTATTCACCTGTGAACGCCAGCGCTTCAAATTCGGCAGATAACTACGCATCATTGCAACAGCCTCTTCCTTCTGCATCCCTTGCTCTGTGAGAATAGGCGCGCACTGTTGAATCATCTCCTCCATCGTCAAATCAGGCTGCACAAACGCACCTTCCTTATAACAATACTTACAATATTCATCTGTTTTGACCTGTTGTGCGTCCGTTCCGTATTGTTCCTCATGCTCCAGCGGCATCCCGCAACTTTGACAAGCTTTATCCATTTTCCTAAATCCCCTTTCGTGATTGGTATGACACCAGTATAACGAAACAAACCTGACAACTATCCGTCAGGTTTGTTTTTTATGTCCTATGTTTTTCGAGCTTCTCTATAAGAGGCTCTCCATAATTGGATGCAATACGTAGCGCCATATCGCGAATCTTCTCCCGTAAATGGGCGGGTTCCTTGACGACCACATCCGGCCCCAGACTTAAAATAAATCCATACATCCACGCATCCTCGGGAAAAGGAACCGAAACTGTATACATCCCTTCTCCCTGCTCGGTCAATGCTTCCACGCCAAACCAGTCTTCCGCCAGATGCCGGGATTTGAGGTTAAATTGCAACGTAAAAGGCTGTACCGCCTTGACCGTCGCCAGACGTCCCTCATTCCACGGCAGCACTTCATAGGAAAGATCCCGGCGAGTGAAAGCCGTCTCCGTAACTATAGGATCATTCATGCGGGATAGTTTGAACAGACGAAATTGCTCCTTGTCGAGACAGTAAGCATATACAAACCATTGCTGTCCTTTCAGAACGAGCGTGTGCGGTTCGACATTCCGTGCGGTCACGGCTCCTTGCGCATTTCGATAAGTAAAAGCAATCGTACGCGCTTGGCTCAGCGCCTCCTTCACCTTTACCAATTTGCTCTCCTGCGCAGACTGATTTCCCCAACCCGAATGATCAACGATAAACTGTGTGGTATTGACACTGAATTTCGCTTTTCCCGAATCCGGTATAATACTTTCAAATTTATCGAGCAGCCGGGTCACATTCGGTCCACCTAATGACGAGGACAAGCTCTGCAAGCCCATCACAATGTCCTTCACATCGCCATCCGTCAGCACACTGCGATCCAGGCGGTAGCCATCCATCAGGCCGATTCCCCCATTAACTCCCTGATAAGTTACCACCGGAATACCAGCCAGGCTAATCGCTTCGATATCTCTGTAGATCGTCCGTATCGAAACCTCATACAAATCTGCCAGTTCCTTCGCCTGAATTCTATTTCTTTTCAACAGCAAAATGACGATAGAAAGCAACCGATCAATTTTCATTTCTCCAAAACCTTTCCTAACTGTTAATAAACATAAAGTCCCCAGATGTTTTCCTCCATCTTACTCTATCTCTTATCTAAAATGAACCCGTTGCCTATATCAAAAAACCTCAGGCATTCCATCCCGTTGGATAGAACTCCTGAGGTTAAATCACATACTTCACTTATGGCTCATAACGCTTGATCACCATAAGCGAATTGATTATTGCATATAGCGTCCGCCATCCATGACAATAGTTTGTCCAGTGAGATAGCCAATCTTCGGATTGGCAAGCTGGAGCACAAGCTCGCCAACCTCGGATTTTTTACCCAAGCGCCCAAGCGGCGTATTTCCGATAATTCCTGCCATCACAGCGTCATCCAATGAATCTGTCATTTCCGAAGCGATCGGGCCTGGCGCGATCACATTTACACTAATATTGTATTTCGCCAGCTCACGGGCTGAGGATTTGGTTAATCCAATCAATCCAGCCTTGGAAGCACCATAATGAGGGCCGAAGCTTCCTCCCGTTAAAGCCGCTACCGAGGAAATATTAATAATTCTGCCTTCTTCGCTTTTTTTGAGCAGCGGAATAGCATATTTGGTACACAAAAATGCTCCGGTAAGGTTAATCGTTAAAGTATTACTCCATTCTTCCAGCGTCAGCTCTTCTATGGATTGAGGAATTCCAACCCCTGCATTGTTAACTAAAATGTCCAGTCTCCCGTAATGCTCTTCAATCTCTTCAAAAGCCCGAAGAATGCTGGACTCGTCTCTCAGGTCAAGCTGCACCAATAGCCCGTTTCGATTATGATCTTTTATCGTATCCAACAGATGAGTTGCCTGCTGTTTATTACTATGATAAGTGATCACTACATCAATATCGGACTCAGATAACTTTCGAATTATTTCCTCACCGATTCCTCTGGAACTGCCTGTAACTAATGCCACTCTGTTATTCTGCAACATGTTCACCCTTTCAAGCAGGTTTGATTTAAGGAGTATACATTCCACCGTTCACATCCAGAACAGCTCCTGTAATATATTGATTAGCTTCTGAACCCAGAAAATAAACAGCCTCGGCTACCTCTTCCGGAGTACCCAAACGATGTAACGGAATACCGCTCAGAACCTCATGATTAATCTTCTCTTCACGATTTTGCCATCTATGAAGGATACGCTCCGTTCCGATAATTCCAGGGCATACCGTATTCACCAGAATCCCATGCTCGGCAAATTCACAGGACAAATGCCGGGACACAGCAATGACAGCCGCTTTGGAAGCCGAATAATCCGCACCTACATTTTTTAGCGTTTTACGAGCAGATATCGAAGCAATATTCACAATTTTCCCATTTTGATTCCTATTCATTACGGGAAAGCAAGCTTGTGTTAATTGAAGAACAGGCTTTAAGTTAAATACATAAGATGAATTAAAGCTTTCCCATGAAATATCATGAAAAGGCGTCCGTTTCTCCTGAGAACCACCTACATTATTGACTAAGGTCAGATGCGCTTCCGTCTCGGGTACATAATCAACAAGCTGATCCTTTAATTCCGTTTGGTCATGCAGAAGATCTACACACCATATTCCTATGGAGGCAGCCTTTTCTGTAGAAACCTCTGCTTTTAACTGCTCTAAAGCGTCAAGGTCTCTATCGACTGCTATACACGTATATCCTTCTGTTACGTATTTATAGAGCGTGGCTTTCCCGATCCCTCTGGCTGCACCACTAATTATGCATATTTTTTTCGCCATAGGATGATCTAGCCCCTTAATCCCTTGATGCCAATCGCTCGAACAGGTGAAGCTTCTACATCAGAAATTTTGATAGGCAGGGCTACAAATAAAGTTTCGGATTCGAGCTGGTCCAAATTGAATAAATACTCGCAAAGAACTGCACCTTGTGAAACTATATTTTTATGCACCACAAAGTTTTTCTCGGCGGGTTTTTCGGTTTGAAAATCCAATCCTACAAAAACAGGCTTTAAGGAAGCAATATAAGCCGCAGCATCTGCACTGAGCCACGGGGAACGATCCCAAAAGCCTTCCTTTCCCCATTCTCTATCATCGTATCCTGTATGAAATAACAAAATTTCGCCTTCTTCTACAGGGAGATGAGCCATTCTTTGTTTAAGTAATTCTGCTGTAATTTCTGTTTGATTCGGAATATCGGTCAGGTCAATCATAACGGGATACCCGACAAAATGTTGCAGAGGAACCTGGTCAATCGTTTTTCCATCACGAAATACATGGTCAGAAGACTCTACATGAGTACCATTATGTGCGAACAAAGACAAAATGGTAAAACGCCGTTTCCAATCCGCGGCTGTCATCGTTTCTGGAGCTACTTCATCAAACGTAAATTCTGGAAACCAATTGGCACTATATTTAGGCATCCCTTTAGAAAAGGCAATAGATAAATCAATCAACTCAAGTTTTTTAGATGTTTGAATGCTCATATTTTTCCTCCTAAATTACGCCTTTTGAAATAAAAAGATTTTCTGTAATAAAGCCGTCATGAGGAACCAAATCGTAAGTCGTCCATGTTGGAGCGTTATTGATCACTAATTTTTTAATCGTTGGTTCGGTAATGGCCCAATGAATCAAATCCTGATCTTCCGTTAACAAGCTTAGTGCCAATGTAGATTGCAATGTTTGGCGAATCTCTTCTTTTTCAGGTGTATATACCCAGCTACAGGCAAAGGGCAGCTCCATATATCGAATGCGATCTGGTAGATGATTGACATGCACCAATAAGGGAGATAGCGCAGCGGTACCGTCCCCATAGTCTATAATCCATTCTTCATCCTTGACATTTTTCCAAAGGATGTCGGTGGAATGAAATACTTGATGAACATAATCTCTAATCGCATAGGCTTTATCTGACGTAAATACGGGAAGATCACTTGTATAATCAAGCAAGCCATTCGAACCATACCCATTCAACTGCTGCGCGATTTCATCCAGCTCATGAATATGGGCTTTATTTAAGACAACCCCGCTTGCATTGGTACACTTCATTCCTCCGCCATCTACGATGGAACGAACAATCACATCCATAGCTTGATCGTGATTACTTGCATTAGAGTGCCAGTATACTTTGGAATAGCCCGGTCCTCGGGTAATCACTTTTGGATTGTTTTTGTATTGCTCTACTGTATTTCGATCACCAAATACGAGCGCAAGATCACCTGCTTCTACAATAGCTTGGACTATGGAATGATCCCCAGGAACCAGAGCAATCATAAAGGGAGAAATTCCGGCAGCTAACAGGCAACGGATCAGGCGATAAGGTGTAAAGGGGTCCTTCGCGCTGGGCCGCAATAAAATTTTATAACCTGCTGCCAGCGCTTCAATCCATGCTTTATGCACTACCGGATTATTACCGGGCGCGATAACAGATAAAATCTGGCCTTTCGGTACCCAATAGGCCGTTTTATTTTTCCGTGGAGCATCTTCCGTATATATAGGAGCCAAATTTGGAGCACTTCCCGTGATATACTGTTCTGCTGTAGCCAAGGCATTACTTAATTCTTTTACCGAGGATTCAATCGCCTTCAGCGGAACACCTGATATCAAATGCACATGGCGTACATAATCTTGCGGACTCTCTCCATCCAGCGTAGCTGAACCAAATAAATCAGCAGCTTTTTTGAAAGCTTTATGGATATCAGCCAGTGCTTGCTTCGGAGCTTTTTTTAGCTCATGAGCGACTCTCGATATGAGAATGGACGGAAGCTCATCTATTTCACCTAGAGATAGACCTTGTAAAGATGTTAAATCTCTTCTATGCTTCGATTCGTACCTCGCTCCGGACCATATAAAAGGAATATGCATAGGTTAATAAACCCCTTCGAAGATTTTCTCTTTTACATTTTCCATAGGCTTCACATCGGCTACGCCATCCCAAGTATAACTACCTACAGGAGCAACGCGCAGGGCCTGATCCCGCTCGAGGCGTGAAGGGATAAATAACTCAGGAGAGAACAACGTCAACTTGACTTGTCCATAGGTGTTATATGGAGTTAATTCCCTGTGATTTTCTTTATCCACTAATTGAACAATAGAGAAGGGATGTAATGTTTGAAAAACGCAGGCTTTAGGATCGTCTTTGAATTTTTGACGCTGAGGAGCGATTCCCATTAACGTATTACCATACAATCCGATCAAACGGGCTTCTGGAAAAATGAATGTTTCCAGCGCGTCCAGCGTTCCTTCATCAATGGAAGTACCCGCCCAAATGATAACTTTAATTTTCTTCTGAATTAAGGAGGACAGCTTTTCATTTTTACTCATCGCCTCCAGGAGCGCCGGAGTTGCAAATAAAACTTCTATATTTTGCGTTTCCAGTACCGTAGAAACTTGTTCCAAAAGATGTTGTATGTAGGCTTTAACTACATCGAACGCTCCATTTTTAGAGCACTTTTTAACCCATCGCGGATCAAAATCAATATAGTAGCACAGCTTGGAAAGGTAGGTTGCCATCCGTCCAATCGAACGACCTACAATATGGGGTCCTGTAGGGCCTACATGCAGCCAGTGCCCTGTGCAGTTTTCGAATATAGATTGATCATTCAGTTCTTGAAATACCCATTCAAGAGCTTTCTTTCTGGAAAACATGTCGACGATTTTTTGAGGAGAGCCTGTCGTTCCACCACTTTCAAACACTTCAAAGCCCCAATCCAATGTATGCATCCCTTTAGGAATCAATTTTTCCACGGGAATCCTTTTCATTTCTTCCGTATAGTCGGGAAATTCATCCAGATCCTGCAATGTTTTAATGTCATGCAGCGGGTCGAAATGTAAGGAGGTGCGCTTTTCCAGCCAAAAAGGTGAGCCCGTCTCTTCTGAAAAATGCCACTTTAAGGTCGCCTGGATAACATCATGAATTGAAGGCGAAGCCGATTTATTATACTTATAGATGTCCAGCATGCAAATTTCCCCCTTTAGTTTCATTCGTAATTTCAATATTCCCGATGAACGGAGTCATTTTTGTTCTTGTTTCCTTCCATTCATTTTCAGGATTTGAATTCTCAACAATCCCGCCTCCGGCAAAAACGTGTAACTGTCCATTTTCCAGATAGGCAGTTCGTATCGTTAGCGCAAAATTGGAATCGTCATTAGCTCTGCAATAGCCAAAACCACCGGCAAAAAATTCACGTTTGAATGCTTCAACCTCGGACAGCACTGGCTCTACTTCCAAACGTGGAACCCCCCATATCGTAGCAGGCGGATAAATGTTGCCGAGTACATCAAATGTAGAAACTTCTTTTTTTAAGGAAGCATACAAATGAGTTTTCAAATGAAAGGCATAAGGAGTTTTGAGAATATGTTTATCCTCACTGATAACAACATCCTTGTTAACCGCCAATTCCTTCAGATCGTTAACCATGAGACTGACAGCATATTGATGCTCCTTATTCTCCTTACTGTCATGAAGCAATTCAGCTATAATTTCCTCTTCTGTTTTGTGCCCGTATGCGATTTTGCGTGTACCTGCAAGTGGCTTACTAATCGCCTTCTGTCCCTTTTTAATAAGCAATACTTCCGGCGATACGCCAAACCACTCTTTTTGATCATTCCACTTAAAAAAGTAGCTGTATTCCTGATAATTTTTTTGATTTATTTTCGAGAATAAGGGTAGTATACTTTTCATTTCTTCTAATTGAATGACTGCCTTTCGGGTCACTACCACCTTAGCAAATTCCTTTTTGCCCAGCTTATCTAAAATCTGATTAAGGTTATCCATATAGGTTTCTTTATCGGGTACATAAGAAATCGTCCCTTTGTATTCTTCGTGAACTGCCTTTTCTAAATAACTAATGGTTTCTGAGGTAGGCAATATCACGTCGTTAGACCAGCTAAGGACATCGAATTGATTTTCCGTTCCTTGAATAACGATTTTGGGGAGGGTAAACACGGCAACTTCCTGCAATTCATCATGAATGGTTTCACACATCCAGCCGCCTAAAAATGACATATCCGCAAACTCATCCGGGATTTGCATCTGAACCGTCTTCATCATTTCTGAAAGCTTATTAAAAATATCTTTATATGGCATATGCGTTACATTGACATATTCATTAATTTCAGAGAGCATTTTATTTTGAATATAGATATTCGTTTTTAACAGCGTTTTACTTGCGGAGACTTTGATAGATACATAATTACCCAGACCCAAAATGATATGAGGCTTCCCTGACTCGGATTGAGAGATAAAAACCGTTTTAAATTCTTCAGCCAGTTCCGGATACAAAGACGAGAGCGCCTGCATCCAATATAAAGAGTTATTCACATTTAAATCCTCGATCACGATATTTCTTTTAGCTGTCAAATACTCCACACCAGGAATCGGAAAAATTTTTTTGATGTCCACAACCATGTTCCACTACCTCCTTGAGATTTTATATTTAAAGTGACAGTTTGGGGGAATGGATGTTTTTCATATCTTTATTTTTTCTAAAGTCTTTCCCTCCAAATGGAAAAGTTGAATAGTTTTAAGAACGGCCTGCTCTACCTGATCTTCACTTAGCCCATCGAACATAAATCGACCGCTAATATGGTAGTAAGAGCCGCTTCCGTCCATAACATCTCCTGCATTAGGAATAACTTCTGAAAAGATTTCCGGAATTTGTTCTGTAAGACTCGTTACACGAATGACTTCCAGCGGAGTGTTCTGTGGCTCAGGAATTTGAAGAAAACCACCATGTATATTTAAATCTGCTTCAGGAACTCCCGTAAATGTACCCAACAGGATTTTGACTGTTTCTTCGCCAAGATGGATACCAAAGCGATCAAGTAAAAAGAATGGAATTTCCGCCCCGCCAATACGTGCGCCAATTTCCAAAAACACCAATTCTTTTTCCTGTTTATGAATCAGTTCCATATGAAAGGAACCCTCACTTAATTCCAGGGCCTCCAACGAACGGTCTGTAAAATCAACAATGCGTTGACGAAGGTCCTTATCTTTAGTAATCAGAATGGAACCACACGGCTTACCTTTGGAAAAATCCAGGCAGCTACCGACATAGCGCGACACTGATATAAACTCGATTTTCCCTTTATTCACAATGCCATCTATATGAAAAATAGTACCCTCAACGAATTCTTCAGCTTCATATTCAGCCAAGGAAATGGTGGTTAGAAATTCTTCAAGCTCTGCATCAGAATGCACTAATTTGACCCCTATGCTGGCTGCTGAAACTTTAGGTTTTAGGATAAGCGGATAATTTACTTTTTTAGCGAAAGCAAAGACTTCATCGGAGGTTGTAAAATCAATAAAATAAGGAGTGCGTATAGAGTGTTCATTCAATCGATTCTTCATTTCAACCTTATTCCGGTACAATTGAACCTGTTGCTCATCTACACCCGGAATAGCATACTTTGTTCTTAAAAATGCAGCGACGTCCATATCAAATTCAGATAAGCTAATGAGATGGTCAACTGGGCCATAGGTATTGACAACTTCAAACATAGCTTGATCCAATTCATCTTGCTGCTCCAGACGCTCAAATCGAACTATTTTGGCTGCTCGTTCTTTATACTCGGAAATATCCTTATATCCATTTTCATTCACAAAGTAGATGACATCGTTTTGTGAATGATCAATAACTGTGTTGTAGTTCATATAGTTACCAAAGATTAAACCTCCAAAACGATGGATCACGACAATAACCTGTTTATCCTTCAATTCTCTCACTCCCATTTCAGTTCATTGGATAGTTAGCCTTCCAGAGCAACTGATTTATAAGATGCATTTCCTTTCTGGAATAAAAACAACAGAACCACTGCTTGTACCACGACTCCCAGAATTTGAGATATCCAAACACCATGTACTAATAGGTTGTTAAAGGAAGATAGTGTAAATGCCCCTAAAAGAGTAACGGCAGTCCCTATCAATGTCACATAAAACATCGTTCGACTTTGACCTGAGCCTAAAAACATACCTCCGATACTTACTGCAAAAGAAAGAGGCAACAAATAGAGACTCATGTAATAAAGATAGATCATCCCCTCCTGAATGACTTGTTCACTATTCGTGAAGATTCGAAGTAAAAATGGAGCCAATACTAATAACAGTATGCCGGCTAGTAATCCAACGGTCCCTCCTAACCAAAGCACCTTCTTACCGATTTTATTAAAACTTTTGCCTTCTCCTGCACCCAGCTGGTAGGAGATTTGAATACTCGCCGCTTGCCGAACCGCATAGAAAAACATCGTTATAAATACAATGATCTTCGTTCCGATCCCATAAGCCGCCATGCTGTAGACTCCAAAGGTTCCAATCAAGCCGATGAGAATCATGTTGCTCCCCATACGAGCTATAAAGTCACCTGACATGGGAAGACCGATATTAAGAATATCTTTTACATTCTTCCGTGTTTTTGCACCATATTCGACCTGTTTTAATTTCTTGATAATATCGGATCGGTAGAATGTATATAGAGCAATCATCAAAGTGACTGTACGCCCCAATACAGTGGCTAAAGCTGCTCCTTGTACACCTAATTGGGGGAACCCCAGCCAACCGTATATAAAAAGCGGGTCCAGCACGAGAATTAACAGATTAGATAATAACGCCATTTGCATCGGAAACTTTGTATTGCTGTAACCTTTAAATATAGAATCCACAATATTTTGCGCATAGAAAATGATAATTCCCGGAAATGAAATTGCCAAAAATGCTGTAGTTAAAATGAACGTGTCTTTTTCTCCAGCACTTGTGAAGAGACTCGCAATTTCAGCTCTGAATACAAACCCCAGTCCACCAACCAGCAGACTTATAACCGCCCATAGAATCCAGCTATCTCTGACTGCGCTTTTAATAGATGATAGATCTTTGTTTCCCAAGTAGCGTGAGATCAAGACCGTAGTTCCTGCACTGGCAATAAGTATAATGGCAAGAAGTACATTTTCCAGACTGGTTGCGACCGTCACAGCTGCGACTGATGCACTACCTAACCGTGCGACCCAAAAAATATCAATAATTCCTGCTATAACCCCGGCTAACAGCTCAAAGTAAATGGGATAAGCCAGCAAACCCAGGCTATTCCGTTTTTTGGACGATTCCACTTTACTCCACCTCTACTGTCTTACCGCTTTGCTGCGATAAAATAATATTTCCTAACTCTCCTACTGTAAGCGACTTATGAAAATCTTCCAGTTTAATTCGAACCTGAAAATTTTGTTCAATCTGAACAAGAAGACGCAGGGAATTGAAGCTATCCCAATTTTCAAGAGTATCCAGTCGGGTATCTTCTTGAACTTCCGTATCCGTATTTAATATATCCGTAACCAGTTCCTGAAGTTTCAGATCAAAATCAGACATTGTGAATTTCTCCTTTCTCACTGTGGACTTGAATCCAGGAAGGCTGTAGCGAACCTGAAATCGGCAAATTTATTCTGTACTGAGTGTGTTCATCTTCTTGACGAGTAATATGGAAGCCGGCATTCGTATAAAAATCAGATACAATATGATTTTTAGGGGTATGACGATACTCCGCTTCAATGCATTGAATGTGGGAACGCGTAGCTTCATCTAATATATACTGAAGAACAGCGTATTCAATTTTACGTGAGAACACACGACAGCTCATAATAAAGTTCTGGATCACCCAATGATTCGGTTGCTTGTTAATCCAGACTCCCCCAATAATTCCTTCCTGCCCGAAACGGTCTTTACTGGTAAAACCAAGCAAGCTTACCTGGCCTTCTTTTTGATTTTGTAGATTGTAGGATTCCGTATATTGATCTTTGGTCATATTAAACTGGTTCGTCCGCAGATTAAGCTGCATCAAACGCGGCATGGAATACTCATCAGCCTCAAATATATTTACAGAAATATCCAGTTGCCTTAAGTATTCTTCCGGAGAAGAAAAGGATTTGGAAAACTCTTTTCTTTCAACCTGTGTACGGTACATTTCTGTACGATTTTGATCGGTTTCAGTTGTCAGTAGTACATCAAAGTAACCTGTCTCCAATAGGCTGTTCAGATATAAAGCAGGCTCTACACCTATATCAATAACCGTTACTTCAGGTATCGTCGAAGTGACCAGCTCTCGCTCAAACGGACTGTCATCTACAAAAACAAGAGAATCCAGACCAATATTCAGTTGACTTGCTAGATGGCGAATATTTTCATTTTTAGGCTCCCAATTGACCTGCAAAATTGAAAAATCCGTCTGTCTAAGTAACATTTCAGGATGCTTCTCTAATGCCTCCTCTACGATGGCAAATTCATTTTTGCTACATACCGCAAGAATAACTCCCTGTTGCTTTAATCTTTTAGCAATCCGTTGCAGGTTTACATAGCAATTTCCAGGATAAAGGCTTCCAAGCTGTATATTTGCGGGACCATCGTCTCCAATAACACCTCCCCATAATGTGTTATCCAAATCCAGCACCAGGCACTTTTTCGAGAGGCCCAGGTAGGCACGGCTCAAACTGACAACTTCTTTGGCAACGAGTAGAAACACATCGTTATGCCAAGCGATACTGGCATAATAGTGCATACGCTCATCTCTTAATAATCCGGGATGGTTCGTTAATAGCATCTCAAGATCCAGCACATAAGCCGAAGGAAGCTGCTCTGAGAATTCCAGTAATCGGCTGTTCAGCTCTCTCCACAAACGTCCCCATAAAGCCTTATGCTTGAAGGAGATAATACTCTTTAAATCAATTGAATTAATCGGAATTGTATTTAAAACAAAAGTGCTGGGCTGCCAAGTATTGTATTGGTCCAGCATTTTGTACAGCGTGTCAAGCTGTTCCCTACCGTGTGAACGAATATAGTCAAAATTAAATGTATCCCAATCCTGCGGAAGCAAAAATTGCTCATCCAAAAGGCAGAGGATCATTTGAGGTTTAAAATTAGCTAAGCCTGAGTGTGGATTGGATAACTCAAATGCAATCTGATTGTATTCAGCGAGATAAAATTCGGGTGATATTTCCTGTATGAATAGCAGAGTACGTAGAGAGGATATGATAGGCTGAGCTATAAAGTTGCTGACGATTGCAATTTTTAAAGTCTTGAGCTTCCTAGGCTGAATCCCAATCGTAGCAGGGCTCACCTTTTCCAAAGCGTGCCCTACTAAATCAAGCTCTTCATAGGTCTTTAATTGACGCAATGCTGGAAGAACATCGGTATTGCTTCTATCATCTCCCCGACTCAAGCGACGAATATTTCTGGCAAGCTCATGGATTTCCATAGTCTCCTCCTGCTCAGTTATTTTCTTCAAGATAATGCGCTGAAAAACGCAGCACCTCACTAGCTATAGGTCCATATGTTCTTCGAGCGTCACTTCTGCGTGGGGAAAAAATATGGCCTAATTGATCGAATACAGTGAAGCTCACATTAGAACGATCCTTCAGTGCATTTTTTAGCAAGTACGCTTCTCGAATGGGGGTCGCATTATCATCGCTCGCCTGTATGATACATATCTGTCCGGTAAATTGTGTAATACGCTTATAGGCGGGTTCATTGCTTATCCATTCCTGCCAAAATTCGGCTGGCGCTTCTTCATTCCCTAATTGTAGATCCCGTGCCAAATTCTTATCGTAATGTGATTTTAAAATAGAAGCGATCTGTTCATATGAAGCGGATTCCAAGGTCTGTAACTCATCCTCCAGATTGTCCCACCACCCCCATCTTGGTAAAGCGAGTTCCCGTAAGTCCTCTACTTTCACCGTACCGTCTTTCTCAACTAACTGCTGTTCCCACAACCATTGCAGCTTGCGTTCTACATCCATATAGTAACGTCGATAAAGATAATTTTCGCCAATGGTAGACATAAGGACCAATCCCTTTAAAGAAGGGTCTTTCTCGGATGCTGCAATCGCTACTTCAGTACCTAAAGAAATCCCAAGCAACCATACGGCTTCAGCTTGTACTCCATCTGTGTTTCTTACGAGGTTAGCGGCTGCACATGCATCTTCAACTAATCCTGAAAACGTACGGCGCTGATAATTCTCGGCAGAATCATTGGATGCAGATACAAAACGGCTGTTATATCGAAGTACGGCAATTCCCTTGTCGACTATGGCATCGCGTAATTGTAAAAACATCCGAACAGGCTGATTGTCCAGGCTCATATCCGCACTATGACTTCCATCCATATCCCATGCTCCCCAGGGGTGTAACAAAATGACACAAGGGACTTCCTGTTCAGCAGAAGCAGGCCATGCCAATCGACCTTCCAGCATACCATCTTGACTATGAATCTGTACCATATCCTCTTTCACTATATTCCTCCAAGATCAGGCTTTATTTTAAGCTAACTTAGACCTGGAATAAGCTACAAACCCAGTGCATCCCGTTTCCAATACCAATCAGTGCTACATAGTCGTTTCTGTTCAGCTCACCGGACTCAATATATTGTTTAAAATCAAAAAGTTGATCGGTGACTCCCATATGACCATATTGGGTCGCTAATCTAGCATTGGTACGATCTAAATCTACTTCAAAAATATCAGCAATCTCCTGCGTGGATTTAACATTATCGTGGAGATAAATGATTCGACTAATATCGTCTAATTGAATTCCCTCTTGTTCACACGCTTGTTCTGTAACCAAGCGAATGCGCTTGTTTAGCAATTCAATAAAATCCATCAATTTCACAGGATCAGCATCAAAAAATTCCTGCACTTTTGCCAGCGGTGAAAAGGAATGAATAAGCTGTAAATTTTCAGCATTAAAAGGCTCTATACTACCGCCCCAATCATAACGAAAAAGAGGTGCATATGTACCATCACTCCATATTTTAGTGCTGACCCAACGGCAATGCGGATGTTCTCTTTTGACAACAGCAGCGGAAGCACCATCGGAGTGAAAACAAGAATTGTATGTAACTCGATTGCGATATTCTTCGCTATTACGATTGGCGGTAACCACAAGTCCATATTGATAGTCCGGGTGAACTGCAAACTTGCCAGCTACTGTGTCAAAAGCCATCAGCCCGCCACTACAGGCTTGATTAAACAAAATGGCTTCCGAGGAATGTGCACCTAAACGATGCTGAAGCTCGCAGGCAGGGTCCCAATAGAGATACTCGGGAATTTCACTAATGGCCAGTATTATAAAATCAAGCTCCTCTGCTGTGATCCCCGCATTTTTCAAAGCCTCTTCTGCAGCTTGAAACGCTAAATCCGTTTGGCTGATTTCAGGAGCCGCCGCATAAAAATACTCGTAGCCCCATTTTTTCACTTTATCAATATTAGATGTATATTTATGAATCTCGTCTTCTACTTTTCTCTTCTGTCCCAGTGCCTGACCAAAACCGCTAATTCCATAACTCGAAGTTGACAATTCTCTTCCCCCTTTTGATGTGGGCTTAAATAAATCATTATGTATGTTTCTCATGTTGTTCTAAAGGCGAAATATATTTAAGGACCAAGGCAAGACATCTACTGTCGTGGGATTCGCAAAAAATTCACTGCCAAACAAATATTCACCGCCAGACGAAAATGATACTAATAGTATCAAAAATAGCGATATACGAATTATTTGTTTCTTATTCATTCTTTCAAACCTCCTTATATGTCATTAATTCCTTAGCAATTATGATACTATCAGTAACAAATTATGTCAAAGTTTATTTCGGAAACTTTCAAGATATTTTAAGAAATTAGTTTACTGGTATGTTTTCGAGACGAAAGGCTAAACTGAGCCTATCAAATTTTGCAATATAACTGATTTTCACAAGGATAGCAACGTAAGTAACAACACAAAAGAAAGACTAAAGGCATTTGGCAATAGCTTAAAAATAAGTGGTCAATAAGTTATAATGATTTATTTAGGTTACTATGCAATACTTGTATTATCTTTATTTGTTTGAATTTCACAATTAGTAAACTTTTAAATATATTTTTTTTCAAATGTATTTTATACTAACATATTAATAAGAATTAGAAGGGACGTATTTATTATGGATATGATTTTACTTGGTAAGAAGATAAAGAACTTGCGCAAAGGTTTAAAAATGCGTCAGGAGGATCTAGCCAGAGATGTTGTAACCAGAGGTTACATTAGTCAAATTGAGAAGGGAAATGCAATGCCCTCTTTTGAGATCATTAGCAAGCTTGCGGAGCGGTTAAATTGTTCTATTACTTTTCTGTTAGAAGAAGAGGCTCCGGAAACCGTTCCCCCTCCTCCTTCCATTCCTGCTCAATTGGTAAGGGCGGAGCAATATCTTGAAAGTAATTTGTTAAATGAGTTTCTAAACATGATAAAGAGTGTAGAAATCACGGAGGAAGAAGCTGATTTAAAAGCCAAGCAACAGTTACTTTATGCAAGGTATTACTGGTTATCTAATGATATGGAAAAAGCCAACGAATATATTGAGAATGCAATTCAAAATGCGCCTCCTTTTGATTACGATATTAGAGCCAAATCGTATAATCTACAGGGTCAAATTTTGTACCGCACCAATCAGTTAACGGAAGCTTTAAAAAGCTTCAACAATGCTTTGCTGCTGACCAAGCAATTCACAGTCAACAAACTGCTTTATGTCGATGTTCTTCTCAACCTTGGCATCTTTCACTGCCATCTGGATGAGATTACTTCTGCGTTAACTCATTTATTGGAGGCTCAGCAAATTAATCTACAAAACAGTGCATTTTATAAGTCTGGTGAAATTTCAATGACGATGGGAGTGTGCTATAAAAAAACGGGGAATTGGGAAGATGCGAAGCTGCAATACCAGCAATCCCTCCTGTTTTTTGAACAAACCAATAATAAGAAGTTGAAAGCGGGTTCACTTTTGAATTTGGGTATTCTGTATAAAAAGATCAAGAAATACGATGAATCTTTAGTCTATATCGAGAAATCTATTGAGTCATACTCCTTGTTATCCGATGAAGAAGGCCTGATCAATTCCAAACTGGAGCTTGCTGAGCTATATATTGATATTCAAAACATTGAAGAAGCAAAAAGGATCTGTGATGACTTTTTGCATGTAAATATGAACCTCGATTTAAAAGCCCAGCTCAATATTTTAATAGGTCAAATCAACTCCCGCCATGGAAATTTAGCACAAGCTCTCGATCACTTCTTTTTAGCTCGCACCATATATCAACAAAAGAAAGCGCACAAAAAAATGAGCGAATTGTACATCCTTATAGCTGAAGCTTATTATCACCAAAAAGATTTTGAGACCGCTTCGTATTACTACAGGCAAGGCCTTCCTGCCCAATAACAAAAAACCTCAGGGGCTCCTTTCAGTTCGATAGGTCCCTGAGGTTAAATCATTTATTTCACTTATGGCTCATAACGCTTCATCACAATCACCGCATTGTGGCCGCCAAAGCCGAAGGAGTTGGATAGCCCGATATTTAATGAGGCCTTGCGTGCTTCGTGAGGCACATAGTCCAGATCACAGGCCGGGTCTGGGTTGTCCAAATGAACCGTTGGCGGAATGATGCCTTCTCTTAGACTCTGTACGAGTGCAATGGCTTCGACACCACCTGCGGCTCCCAGCATATGACCGAGCATGGATTTATTCGCGGTAACCGGAATTTGATAGGCATGCTCACCGAACAGTTTGTGTATCGCGAGAGTCTCAGCCAGATCGCCAACGAGCGTACTCGTTGCATGCGCACTGATCACGTCCACCTCTTCAGGCGTGATACGGGCGGATTGAAGGGCTGCTTTCATCGCCAGATAAGCTCCGGTTCCTTCCGGGTGCGGTGCAACCATATGGTAAGCATCCGAGCTAGCCCCATAGCCGATGACCTCGCCATATATCTCCGCGCCACGCTGAACAGCGTGCTCCAGCGACTCCAGTACCAGAATGCCAGCTCCTTCGCTTATAACAAAGCCGTCGCGGTCCTTATCGAACGGTCGGCTCGCAATCGAAGGCTCCTCGTTACGAGTCGACGAGGCCGTTGCATTGGAGAAGCTCGCCAAGGCCAGTCTGGTAACCGCTGCCTCCGCTCCACCCGCAATAATCACATCCGCATCTCCTGTGCGAATCGTACGAAACGCCTCTCCAATCGCTGTATTTCCAATGGAACAGGCCGTAACCGGCGAAAGCGTTGGCCCCATCGCTCCGAACGCAATACTAATTTGCGCCGCAGCCATATTTGAAATCATCATAGGTACCAGTGTCGGACTAACTCTACCCGGCCCACGATTCTGCAATACATTCACATTGTCCACCAACGTATCCAGACCGCCGACTCCTGATCCTACATAGACACCGACACGCTCCAGATTCGTGTTATCCAGTTCCAGACCGGAATCCTTCAGCGCTTGCTCTGCTGCAAACAACGCAAACTGCGTGAAGCGATCCATTCGTCTGGCGTCTTTACGTCCCCATTGCTTTTCTGCATCAAAATCCTGTACTAGTCCGGCTATCTGTGCTTTCAAATCGGACACATCGAACGTGTCTATTTTCCGTATACCTGAACGACCCTCCAGCAGATTCTTCCACAGCGTGTCCACGTCATTGCCCAGTGGCGAAACCACACCCATACCTGTAATTACAACTCTTTGCATACGCTCTTCATTCCTCCTGCTCGTTTGCTTACTTATAATCCTCATTTTACCCTCGGATTATCCTATTACAAGTGTTTGTTTATCCTGGTATAATGAACACTACTATAGTTAGAGCCTTAACTGCTCATTACTTATCCACCATCGAATGGAGAGAACTCACTATGAAACCGGAAGCACGTCTGGAAGCACTATCTGTTTTTCTCAAAACCAAAAGAGCCCGTTTACACCCGCATATGGTCGGTCTGCCGAACGGATCACGCCGCAGAACACCCGGCTTGCGCAGAGAAGAAGTGGCTCAATTAGCAGGTGTCAGCACCACATGGTACACCTGGCTGGAGCAGGGACGCGATATCAAGGTGTCCGCCTCTGTACTGGATGCCATTGCCGCCGCCTTGCAGCTAAACACGGATGAACGTAAATATTTGTATGATCTAGCGCTTGAAACCGGATTTCACACGCATCCTGCACTTGCAGAGCAGACGGTTATTTCTCCATCCCTGCAAAAAATAGTACAGGAGCTGCGCTACTGCCCTGCTATTATTTCAGATCGGCGCTGCCATATTGTCGGCTGGAATGCAGCCGCTGCTCATGTGTTTATGGATTTTGCAGAGCTGCCCCATGAACAACGCAACATGATTGAGCTGCTGTTTACCAAAAAAGAGTTTAAAAGTCTCGCTGTAAACTGGGAGCATTTTGTCAAAGGATTCCTTGCTATTTTCCGGGCTTATTACGGACAATATGTGACGGACCCTTGGTATGCACAGTTCATACAGAACATGAGCCGGGCTTATCCGGAGTTTAATGAATTTTGGAATCAGAGTGAGGTCAGCTCTGCGCCGGAGGTGCTGATTGAATTTCGTCATGCCAAGGCAGGCAAAATGTTGTTTGACCTGACCTCCCTCCAGGTGCAAGGCAGCGTCGATCTGCGTTGCAGCATCTACACCCCGAACGCACAAACCTCTACAGAAAGCAAACTCCAAAAGCTAATGGAAGACAGCTAAAGGATTTCACCCCTCCTGTTATGAAGATATCTTTTTCCGTCCATACTACATCTACGATCTGTGCAAAAAGGAGGGAGGGAATTCATCATGAAAGCCAAATCGACAAGTTCCCCACAATCACAAAATCAGGCACCACTGCCTGTTCCAGTGCAATTTGACCGTAGCTGGCAGGATGAGCTGGACCAACGCCTCCGCAAAGGAGGACCTTGGGGAGATTGGGGTCTATATCAGTTGGCGATTGAGGCGGAAAAGGCCAAGCTGGTCCCCAGCTTTGATGAGCTTCAATGTCTGAAGCATTTGCAAGACCTCACTGCGCTGCCCCATCAGCTGGATACGGCCCGTAAGGTATTGTTTGAAATGTCCGGTCGCGCCATCCTCGCTGATGAAGTCGGCTTGGGTAAGACGATCGAAGCTGGAATGATTCTAAAAGAATATCTGGTTCGCGGGCTTGCCGCCAAAGTGCTTATTCTTGTCCCCGCTTCCCTGGTGCTTCAATGGGTTCGTGAGCTGAACAGCAAATTTGGCATTCCGGCTGTCGCTCAGAAAAAAGCATATTCCTGGTCGTCCGAGGTCGTCGTGGCCTCTATGGATACGGCCAAGCGGGAGCCACACAGTAACATCCTGCTGGATACCGATTATGATCTGCTCATTATCGACGAAGCTCACAAGCTGAAAAATAAAAAAACATCCAACTACCAGTTCATTATGAAGCTTCGCAAAAAATATTGTTTGCTCCTGACCGCCACCCCTGTACAAAACGATTTGTCCGAGCTCTTCAATCTCATTACATTGCTTAAGCCCGGTCAGTTAGGACGACATGGGGATTTTTCAGCCAACTTCGTTGTGGATAAACGTCTACCCAAAAATGAGGACCAGCTCAAGGATGAGCTGTCCAAAGTCATGATCCGCAACCGCCGCGGAGAAGGGCCAGTCCAATTCACCAAACGAAATGTTTCCAACATTCATTTGGAACTTTCACCGGAAGAACAAGCGCTATACGATGGAGTCACTTCCTTTGTCAAGGATCAATATCAGGCGAATGGCGGAAATTTAAGCAGCATGCTGTCTCTCGTTACCCTTCAGCGGGAAGTATGCAGCAGCCGGGATGCGGTATTCGTAACACTTGTCAATTTATCTAAAAAGATGGCGCCTGACTCCCCTCTACGCGATCGCGTCTGGGAATTGGTCGCGCACATCAAGGCGATTAAAGCCAATTCCAAGGCGGAAAAAGCACTTGAACTCATTCGTCAAATGAACGAAAAAGTGATTATTTTTACCGAATACCGGGCTACACAGGAATATTTGCTGAACTATTTTCGCGACCGCGGGCTATCCGCTGTTCCTTACCGAGGCGGCATGAACCGGGGACGCAAGGATTGGATGATGGATTTGTTCCGTGGACGTATTCAGGTGATGATTGCCACCGAAGCGGGCGGCGAGGGCATTAACCTGCAATTTTGCCACCATATGATTAACTTTGACCTGCCATGGAACCCCATGCGCGTGGAACAACGGATTGGACGTGTGCATCGACTGGGACAGACGCATGATGTTAATATTTTCAATCTGTCCACCACTGGAACGATTGAAGAGCATATCCTCCATCTGCTGCATGAAAAAATCAATATGTTCGAAATGGTTATTGGCGGGCTGGACGTCATTCTAGAACGGTTTGAAAAGAAAGAATCCATCGAAAAGAGCCTGTATAGAATCATGCTTGAATCCAGCAATAACGATGAAATACGCCAAAAAATGCAAAAACTCGGCCATTCGCTAGATTCCATCAAGCAGGAAATGAAACAGATTCGCACAGAAAGTCCATCCACTTCGGATACGGCAACCGATATGTCATCCGAGACAGACCAGATCAATGGACGCCTGACGGGAACAAGCCAAAGCACCGCTGATTTGCTAGGCTTATCAGGTAGCGCTGTTCCTCCAGCCAAAGCCCGACGCGGCGCAAAAGGAGGCCGCTGATATGACCATGAATTCACAGCAGGTACAGCGCTTTGTCCTCACATATCTGGAGGCCACCGGATGCAGTGTGATCGAGAGGTCGACAAACCATGTGACCGTCAAGCTTTCTCCTGAAGCGGATAAAGCTCTAACGAACCGCCCCTACTATTGGGGCTATGTGGAGCGTACTGGTGTTCCGGCTCAAACGATGTCGTTCACCTTTATTTTCGATGGGGAAGCCTACCGGACGGCACAGGAGAGTTCGATGGACAATACGTCACCCACAAAGAATACGTCTCTCCCCCCGTCACAAGCCCAACTGGGGCAAGGACCACAACAAGCACCAGTGTCCGGCAGTCCGGCGCAGGATCAGGTCATGGGCCGTTACTTCGGACATGTTCCGGCGTTACCGCAGTTGGGGCCCGGACGTATTTTGCAGGAAGAACTTCGCTATGGGAGTCGTCGGCTGCATCAAATTTTTGAAGCTGCACGTGATGGAGGAAAATATGTCAATTTGTTCGAGCAGCCCAATGCCCGTCAATTATCCGCCCGTTCTCCCGCTGTGTATGAAGCCTGGCTAGGCGTTTGCTACAAGATCGAATTTGCCTGTGATTTGAAGCGGGAGGAGCTTCATTGGCTCGGAATTTCGCTCAAAAGCGGCACCATCGTACCCGACTTTGACAGCATGCTCCAATCCCGGCAGCTTAGCCCGCTGCTGGCAGGCAATATGCATGTGCAGCCTGCTAAATTATCTGTTCCTGAGGCCTCCACCTCGCTGGAAAACTATCTCAATGTTCAACTAAGTCAACAGGATTACGAGTGGGCTGAGCAGGCCAGAGGACGGCTGCGCGAGGAATTGGAGGTTATTGATCACTATTACGATGATTTGGTCAAGGAGCAAAAAGAAGAAGAGGAAAAAAAAGAAGCCATACAAGAGCAGCATCAAGCCCGCCGCAAAGAAATGGTATGGCAATATGAACCCAAGGTGCTTGTATCCGCCATTAACTGCGGGATATTTCATCTGCGGTAACCGATATCTCACGCTCCTTCGCAGGCTAGTTGCAGAGGTATCGCCAGCTTTTAACATCGTGCTTCAGACTATATCGGGTTTATTGCCGTACCGACAAGCTTTGCCAAGCCTGCCGCTACTTATCGACAGCAAAAAACGAACCCGGTCAGGACAGATGTGCCGACAAGGTGTAGCAGTCTTTTTATCGGACAAGCTATATGCTGGATAAAAAAGCTTCCATCGGTGCATTATGCCGTCAGAAAGGTGGATTCCATTGAAAAAAAATTCCGGACACTATAGCGTTGGTATGATTGCGGCTGTTCTAATCGGTCTGTCCGCAGTCTGTCCGTTTGCTTCCATTCAAGCGGCCCCCTCAGCAACCCAAGACCACAACGAAAACCCGTCACCCCCTTACGAAGCAAGTTCATTGGTTCCCCCATCGGAACCCACGAACCAAAACCAGGATGAGAAGCTGGGGCAAACCGAGGCGACTCCTGTAAGCCCTTCCCTTTCTCCGGGTAACTCTTCCGCAAGTCCTCCTGCTCAGGAGCAAGGAGTACCAACGGACGTAAAGCGGGTTTCCGCCGATACGGTGCAGTCGCTTTCGATACAGCCGCCATTTGCCCAGTGGAAAGATGCCGAGCTTAGCTACCACCCGCTCGGCCCCGGAACACATAGCTGGCTCGTGCAGGTGAATCGTGCAGGTGAATACATCGGCTACCTGATTATCGGGGCAGATCATAACGGCGCTTATCAGCTTAATGAATACGGAAACGGACCGGGCGGGCCGTACAGTATGAATTTACTCCGCCAATCCCTTAAATCCCTCACAGAAACCGAGCTTTCATCCATCGACAAGCTGCAAATTACCCCCATGTATGAGGAACCGCTATTAGCCTACTGGCTGGTGCGTTCCTCAACTGGCAGCGAAGTGTGCATCGACGCTTTTACGGGTGATCCATTGCCTGCGGAGGTAGCTGATGGGAGTTGGAAAAACAAGCTCCACAGCAGCACAATTCCTTTACCTGCTCTCTCTCTGAAAGCAGAGCCACAGGCGATTACCCTTTCGGCTGAGCCTTTTGACCCCTATGACGATCTTAGTTGGCTTCTACCCAAACAAAAGCTTTCCATCCATAACGTAAATCAGTTTACCAACACGCTGAGTGAATCATCACGTATCGTATTTTCTGCGACAGGCATAAATTTTGCCTTTGGCGGCCCTTTGGCTATTAACGGATATCAATCCTGGAACCCTTCGCATGATCTGTCTCATCCTATTATGTATGCGGTAACTTGCCGCACCGGGCTTTCCCGCTTTGTGCCGCTGAACCGGCTGTTATCTGGCGGTGAATTTTATCGTACCCACTCTTAGTCATAAATTACGAAATCATTCTTGATCATTTCTATAACACAAAAAGAGACCTCAAACGGCATTCCGTATGCCTCTTGTGGTCTCTTTGGCGAGTTTAATGCCGCTCCTTTCGCCCTTTGCGTGCAGATTTAATCCACATATTCAGAGCGAGCGGTAGCATTCCGAACCATTTGTATACCCATGGCTCTCTGGATTGTTTGCGGCTTCGGCGCACATCGCGCGGCGTTTCCATATACCGAACAATTCGCTGCGTAATGTACGTCACCAGCTCGTCACTCTTGGCCATCCTCCACGACCTCCTTCAATCTGCATCCCTGACATTTTGTTCGCATTGCAGGAAAAAATCAAATTCACACGTTGGATGCAGATAAGCTTAGCTTGCTCATTTTCCAAAAAATCTAACCCTGCGGGAATAACCATGCATGGTTTCCCTTAAATGGAACATACTATCTTAAACAAAACAGTTACCCGAAGAATAATGGTTATGTTTAAGGTAGCTATGCTGCTTTATATGGTTGGTTTTCAGAAAAGAACAATCCGTCTACTGGAGGAATGGGACGTGCGAAAAGAAAAGTTAAACATCATATGGCTAATAGGACTGGGATTGAGTTTAAGTATCCTTTGCAGTACTGTATTTGCATCCTTTGCCTACGCAAGCTCCCAGCCCGGCGAAAAAAGCACCAATCCGAACAAGGACACAGAAAGCCAATCCAACGTACATTCGTCCTATCACGCTTTTGCCAAACCGGTTGTGCTCATAGACGTCGGTCATGGAGGCATGGATGGCGGAACGAGCCATAAGGGTCTTTTGGAAAAAGATATTAATCTCGCAATTGGTCAAAAGCTATATCTGATTTTACGCTCTCAGGGCTATCCTGCGGTCTTAAACAGGGACAAGGATTATGCTCTAAGCGACGATAACCGTTGGCTGCAATCCAAATCCCGACATCTGAAAGACCTAGCCCAGCGTAAGAGCCTGACAGAACAGTTACCCACCGCTTTAGTCGTCAGTCTGCATGTGAATTGGACCAAACGTGCCGAAAAACGGGGGCCGATTGTTTTGTACCAGGACGAAGGCAGTAGCTATCTGTTGGCAGAACGGATTCAACATTCATTGAACCGCTTATTCTGCATGAACAGAGAAACGGTTTACGGAAAATCCTTCTATCTTCTGAACAAAATCCAGCATCCCTCTGTAATCGTGGAAACCGGATTCATCAGCAATGAACAGGACAGGGCCATTCTTTCGGGGGACCGCGGTCAAAAAAACGTCGCAGAAGCGATAGCCGAAGGTATTATTGCTCATTTGACGGTATGGTAGTGTGGGTGGCAGGAGCTCCCTTCCATCCCCATTCGGAACGTACCAAATCACTAATGCCCACAAACTTGGCGTGATCTTTTAGCGTGGGAACCGATGAATGGAGTGCCGCGGACGTGTACATGCCGGATACACCAACATGACCAATCGTTACACAGGTATCATGCTCGTCCACCCATTCTCCCACCTTGGTCAGTTGCCGATTCACATGGGCGAGTGTATGAGTATCATCCAGAAAAATGTCATTGCGCACCGGTGGCATTCCCTTTTCTACAGCTAGCTCAGGCACTACTGACCAATAGTTCGTACGGCTGTCGACAAAAAATAGCCCATGCTCCTTGCAAACATCCAGAACAATGGACATAATGCGTTTGTCTGAGGTGACCTTGGAGCCCATGTGATTATTCATACCTATCGCAAAAGGGACTTCCTTAATGGCTGCTGTCACCTTGGCGCGTACTTCTTCATCCGACATATTCGCCTTAATCGCTCCAGGTCCAAGCCATTCGGGTTTTCCCTGCTTTGGCTCCATTGGAAGATGCACAATGACGTCATGACCACGCTTATGAGCTTCCATGGCATCCTGTTTGGTGGAAGGCAGAAACGGCATCACCGCAACCGTAATTTTAACCGGCAAATTTAAAATTTGCTCTGTCCCTTTCATGTTATTGCCCAGGTCGTCGATAATGACGGCCACCATCTTTTGATGCTGATCCTGCTTACCCGTAGCGCTCGCTACATCCATGCTCCAGACATTACCGCATACCGTAAACACAAGACCCACCACAATACACGCAGCTAAGTTTTTTTTCATTCTCGGATTTTGGCAAACCACCTGTGCACAGCTTGGCTCTTTACGGCTGCGAGTAGCTTGTATAGCCTTCTTTATGACGTTTCTCAGGTGCTGTTTCGTTCGTTTACTCATTCAGGTCAGCCTCCTTCTCTGTCCCTTCATTGTGTGAGTAACGAGGCCTAAATATGTATGGGCAGACCCAAGGGGTTATCCCCGATCTGCCTTACGTACGCAAAATGTATGCTAAACCTGCTTACCAGTTCTGATGTATAAACTCATCACGACCCGATTAGGCGCGGTCCTCCTTGTAATCCTTCACATTCTTTTTGTGATAATCCTGATGATAATCCTCTGCCGGATAAAAAATCGAAGCCGGAAGAATTTCCGTCACGATGGGCTTGTCAAAACGTCCGCTTTGTGTCAACTGCTCCTTGGACTGTTGCGCAAGTTCCCGTTGCTGCTCCGTGTGGTAAAAAATAGCGGGTAGGTCGGATCGGGAGTCGTCCCTCCAGTATAGCCTGAGACAATGCCATGAATGCCCGGCTGCTCCTCGAACGGAGTCACCATACACCAGAAGCATCCACCTGCAAAAGTTGCTTTCTCCATCTCTCATCCAACCTTTCAATAGCTTCATCATAAAGTGCGTTATTTTCTATCATATCTTAAAAGGTAACCTTATAAAAGAAATTCTCTCCCTCTAACAAACCTCAACCGATATCCGTATTACATAGTCATCCGGATTTTTTTCTGCCAAGTAGCTGAGCAACTCCACCGCGTACGCATTTCCGCATATAGCCTTCCCATTACTCTCTATATATTTTCTTATAACTGAATACGTTTCTGACATTGTTTCATATGATCCTCTGTGATTTATGACGGCATAGAGGCCTTTGGGTTTGGCAACTATTCTCTCTCCCAGAATCAGAGCCTTTAGCTTATTGGCAATATAGTCCGTATAATAATCTGCCTTGGTGGGTGCATTTGCACAGATGGGGATTCAATATATTGAACCCAGCGTCTTCAACTGGTGGAAGGTCTGTCGTCTCTCCAAGCAGGACTGTACACGATAAGCATACCGATTGCATCTCTCATTGCCGGTCTGGGTATGGGCATCTATCTTATGCAATTTAATTCAGGCATTGCCGGGCAGATCCTTGGATTGGCCCTGCTTGGTGCAGGCTTGGGAGCAGGTATGACAGCGGCATCTCATTCCATTATGAACTTTGCACCCCCTCAGAAAGCAGGTATGGCTGCATCCATTGAGGAAGTTGCCTATGAAATGGGGGGAGCATCGGGGATTGCTATCATCGGAAACATGTCAACCCTTGTGTATACTCTGGCTATGAAAGTCCCTTCGGGGCTCCATGTTCCTGCGAATGTGAAAGACAGCCTGGATGAAGCACTCCTGGCTGCAGAGGGTTTGCCTGCACAGGCTGCAAAGGCATTGAAAGCTGCAGGCCGTTCTGCTTTTGATCAATCCTTTTTTGTTATCATTGTGGGTGTAACTGCATTTTTGGTGGTAGCTTCGCTAGTAGTCCGTTTGGCAGGCGCGCGCTCAAAGAAAAAAGGAGATGCTGAGTCCTGATACAGTTAATTTCATGCAGACATGAGCCGCGTATGCGATTGGGATCCTAGCGTAATATAAGTCAATGGAACGGAATTAAAAAACCGTCAAAACCCTTGTAAAACCAAGGTTTCTGACGGTTTTTTCGTCTAATTCAAGCGCCCGGCAGGTCTGCAAAATGTGGTCGATTTTGGACGTTTGAGAGAACTCGGAGAGAACGACAACCGAACCAGCCCACTCTCTACCATTGACAAATTAACGAAGCGACAGCTTCGGGGAGGCTTCTCTCCTCCCCTGACCAATACCTTCATTCTATGGGAATATTGACCTCATTCCGAGCAATAAAGTCATCCTGTACGAGCTAAGCCCTCACACCATATAACCATTCCTGCCACATAGATGCAGTATGGTTCCTTATTCCCCGTATTTCTTCTTATAATGGCTTAGGGTCAGAAGCGGCCAGATGTAACGATAGCTATGATAATGAGAATAGAAGTTACCCGGGAGCCCGGCGCCCGTGGGATATGCGGTCGGCCAATCGTCGTTTTGCAGCAATTCCATCAACTTGTATATTCCTCTATTTACGGCAGCAGACGGCTGCGACTGAACCGCAATGAGTGCATCGAGTGCCCACGCAGTTTGGGATGGCGTGCTTTCCCCTAAGGGCATGTATTTCATAACCCGGTCGCTGGTGCAGGATTCACCCCAGCCCCCATCCGAATTCTGAATCTGCAAGAGCCATTCCGCTCCTTTTTGAATCGAAGTATGGTCCGCCGGGATCCCGGTAGCCTCTAAACCAGTCAGTGCCGCCCAAGTGCCGTAAATGTAACAAATCCCCCATCTCCCATACCATGATCCATCTTTCTCCTGATGGGAGATCAACCAGTTGACCCCCCGTTTGATGAAATCGTACCTCGTGTCGAGTCCACAAAAATTTCCAAGGTATTCCAATGTACGTCCAGTAAGGTCGGCCCCCGAAGGGTCGATGGCGGCGGACTTGGCACCGTCTATGGCTAGCCATGTGAGCATTTTCTTATTGGTGTTTTTTTCGAATGCAGGCCAACCGCCGTCTTTATTTTGCATGGACATAACCCAGTTGAGTCCCCGATTGGATGAGTCACGATATTTAGGATCCGTACGGGACAGGCAGTGAATCGCTCTTAAAGCGGCTGTTGTGTCGTCTACATCGGGATTTAAGGTATTGGTCTCGGAGAATCCCCATCCGCCAGGAACCGTATCCGGATTATGAACACTCCAATCCGCCGCTTTGTCCTGTTGTCTGGATAAGAGATAGGCTGCCGACCGCTGCACGGCCTCATGATCCCTGGCGACGCCGGACTCCTGCAGCGCATAGGAGATCAAGGCCGTATCCCAGATCGTTGAGGGCGAATTCTGAATGGTAGCTTTACCGTCAAAGCGGTACTGCATCTCTGTCAACCCTTGAACGGCCTTTAAAATGAGCGGATGCCGTTTATCATAGCCCAGTGCAAGCAGGGCAAAAACCATGAGAATGGTGCTGCTCGCATAACTGTATAGGGTGCCATCTGATTCGATTCGATTCAGCATGAACTGCTCCGCCTTGTTTAGAGCTGCTTCATGGATATATCTGGGAGTTCCGAGAAGTCTGCTGAAACCGATACGTATGCTGTCCGCGATCTCCCGGTGCTCCTGGGGTTGCGGCTCATCGTCATCATAGCGTGAATCGAACAGATCGGATACAATGGGAGTCTTATTCGTTGATATAGAGAAATTCCGGTCCGCCATGATCAGCATAGGGATCAGATGGATGCGGGAATAACCTGAGAATTCATACAGATTAATTGGCATATAGGCAGGAAAAAGGATGATCTCCAACGGTATGAACGAGATCGATGCAGGCCATTTGCGCTGCCCCGTTGCAGCGAGAATCGCCTTTGTCAGAATGCTGGTCGATTTCCCCGGTCCACCTTGCGATTGGATGTAACGCCTGGCCCGCTCCATCGACTCGTCCGTCGGTTCACTGTACCCGGAATAGAGCAGGGCATAATAGGCATCAATGGAAACGGATAAATTACCTTCTTGCTCGTCCCGGTACCAACGCCAACAGCCTTCCGGCTGCTGCTCCGCAAGGATGCGATCATGCAGACGCCGGATCAGCTCTTCATTCTGTATATCCAATATCCGAAAGAGGATCATGACATAAGCATCCATCGTCACCCCGTTCTCAAAGCAAAAATGCCAAGATCCGTCTTGATGCTGCTGGCGCATAAAAAAGTTCCTCAGCTTCCTTGTCCCCTCATCGACCGCGCTCCGTGCATCGCCCATTCTCTTGTACCTCCATATAACGTCATGATGTACATTATATGAACGCCGGTACGAGGAAATGATGTGCCGCTTGCGGTCGTCTGACGGTTAAGCATTAAACACCAAAAAGGCCCCCATACCATTTCAGGACTACAGACTCTTTTGTTGGTGCGATATAAAGTTGGCTTTTTCAGAAACAGTCATGATACTCCTTGCTATTATAGAATGTCCAGCCAGATTTTGAAGGCCGTCGCCAGAAACAAATCAAAATTAAGACCGCATCTACAGTCATTCTCGTACTTGGCGATTTAGACGCTTACACCAATGCAGCAAATATTCATGAGGGGTTACATCTGGGTGTCATGAGTACCACTTTACATATCCCGAATATGCAAAAAGCTCCTGAATCTCCACAGGGGAAATTCAAGAGCGTTCATTGTTAAGATGATGCGGTCGAGAGGACTCGAACCTCCACGGGGGTTAGCCCACACGGACCTGAACCGTGCGCGTCTGCCAATTCCGCCACGACCGCATATATGTTGTCGTTTGTCCTCGAAAGATCAATCTTTCTTAGCGACAAGATAGATCTTACCATGCTCATAAGAAGAAGTCAAACCCTTTATATTTTCATTCCCTCTTGATAAATTAGGAATAATACACTAAAATAAGAACATAAGTTCCTATGAATACTAGTTCTTTTCAATCAGTCAGATATGGATTATCATCACATTTTCCTAAGGCGGTGAATGGTTATGATCTCTTCACTTACTATTCAGAATGAATTGTCTCTTGTGAAAAGTTATCTGCTCCTTACCTTTATTCAAAAGGTATTTGAGCGGGACAGTCTTATTCTTGAACAAAGCGGTATGCTGAAAACGCCTGAGCTTTATGTCGAAATGGTTAACGCAGGAGTAGATCGTACCGGAATCTTACTATCTGAAATAAAACATGAATTCAATAAATGTCATATTCGTGTTTTGGACATACAACAAAACCACTCAGGCGTTCACGCCACCTATATAAGTAAAGGAAATAAAGAGCAGTTCAGTATGGCTATGCCTGTATTCCGCAAAGAAATGTATGAACGAATGCGCGCTTATCTGGGGCTCTCAACTTCTATGCCTCATACAGCTGCCTCCCCTTTACTCGAAAAACATCGCCCCGAGTTTCCTGACAGCCGCTCAGCTTCCAAGCCCCTACGGTTTGTTGAACGAAGTCTGGTTACATCCTCCTCGGCCTATAAGCGTAAATCGCTTCGCCCTGCTGCTTCTGCCGCAAGCGGAAGTGCATAATCCCCGCACAGCCCGCAAACAAAAGAAGCTTCCGCAGACACCAACCGTCCTCGGAAGCTTCTTTACATAAACATCAGCTATCGTTATCCATTCCTACCCGCTATGAACGGTGTATGAAGAATTCCCATAAATCATTCGCTTTATTGCAGTGCCTTCTGTACACGAGTAACCCCTTGGCTAAGAGCATGTCCTCCGCCTACCGCTGCGGCTACAGCAATGGTCTCCATAATCTCCTGATCACTGGCTCCTTTGGACCGGGCCTCGTCCACATGATAAAACGTACATACCTCGTTGTTGGCAAACAAACCAATACCTAGCGCGATCAGCTGCTTGGTCTTTTCATCCAGACTCCCGGCTTGAAAACACTCCCCGGTGAAACGGTGATATGCATGAACTACCTCCGGCAGCTTATCTTCTAAATGACTGATTTGATCCTTATACGCATGTATTTTCTCATTCATAACCGTCAAGACACAGCACACCCTCTCATATGGAGTATATTCTTATGTACTGTGTCCGGTTTACAGGCTGCATATGCCATCAACACGTATACCTATTTTATCCAGTCACTTCAAACCCTTTTATCCAGCCAGCCCAAAGCCCATTCCTCTAATCCAGTTCTACCGGATTGTGACGCGGCTCGCTGAAAGGCTGATATGTATAGCTGCGATCCAGCTTGACCACACGCCGATTCTGGCGGCGAATAAGCACCTGCTCCTCATCCCACGCCAGCACAATACCAATCACATCGTTGGACTCCAGTCCATCCCGCACGACGCGCACCTTGTCACCGGAGAGCCGATAGGCGTCCAATTCTTCATCGTTAATCATCCCTGTCCCCCCCTGTACAATCGTTTCTAACACGGCAGCTATCATCTATGCACATTAAAAAGTTTAAAAAGAGACCTAAACGAAATCATTTAGGTCTCTTCCCACTTACTACTTATATGGATTGCCAACAGAGCGACAAATTATCCCGACTGATTTACACTGTGATCATGTTCTTTTGTATCGTTCTTCTCGTACCAGAAGTCCAGCACTTGTGCAGACAACACTCGCTGATCTACGTACTCCACTTGGTGGGCAGTAAATTCTTCTTTCCAAGAGAAGGACAATTCTTCGCATAAGTTAACCAACGTCAATAACTCAGACCAAGCCACATAGCGTTTGTACCAAAAAAACTGAGGATGTTCAATCATATAGGGATACAAATCGTCAAATTCCGTATGCTTACAATCCAAGGCACGTTCAAAATGTACTTTAGCCGCTGCCAGTTTTTCCAGAAAAAACTGTTCGGTCAATTGCTCTTTCCCCATGTTGCTGCCTCCTCTCCCAAAACCTTATCTATATTATAAGCGAAATCGAAGCTCGTGCAAAGGTTATTATTAGAAATAAGGATCAGCAGTTTCTGAATTGCTACTATTCGGCAAACTCAATCTTGCCGTCAGTTAACGATGAAATTCTGACAAGCGACTCTACCCGTATACCCTGCTCACGGATCGTTCTCGCCCCGGCTTGGAAGCATTTTTCCACGGCCACGCCGAATCCGACCAGCTCCGCACCGGAGCGTTGAATGATTTTGACGATACCTCTTGCGGCATCACCATTGGCGATAATATCATCAATGAACAGAACACGGTCATGCTCATGAATAAATTGACGGGACAGCATAATGTCCGTGACAATGCCTTTCGTAAATGAAGGCACACGTTCGCAAAATGCGTCCGGGTCGGCCAATAAAGTCTTTTTGCGGCGGGCAAACACCAGCGGTACACCCAGCTCCAATGCTGTCGCAAAACCTACGGCAATGCCTGAAGATTCCACGGTCACTACTCTGGTGATTTTTTCTTCCCGGAAACGGGCTGCGAACTCTCGTCCCATTTCCATCGTCAACTCCGGATCAACCTGGTGATTAAGTAAGCCATCCAGCTTCAACACCTGATCCGACGCAACGACGCCTTCTTTTAAAATCCGTTCCTTTAATACTTCCATTACATGACCTCCCACGGCATTCCTATTTAGGTAAAAGTACCATACATCACCTGACGCTTTCAAGCCATAGCTTGCTTTCCCATACGTTCATATGACATTTTTTTTGCGCTTATTCCAAAACCACGCGACTATTCCTCCCAAAATAATCAGAAGAATGACCGCCAGCCCTACCCGATGTGTCACCTTTTCCATCAGCTTCGCCACTTGTTCCCAGTGCATGCCCACCGCATGTCCAATCCCCAGAAACGTACCACACCACAGCAATGCGCCCGCTGATGCATACATCATATAGCGAAAGACGCTCAAACGGGTCGTACCTGCCAGATATGAAGACACATGTCTCAAGCCAGGGACAAAGTAACCGAACAGAATACCCCAAGTGCCGTAGCGTCCGAACCAGTTCTCGGAAGAAGCAATTCTCGATGGCGTAAGCCTCACCCATTTACCGTATCGGTGCAGCAGCGGCTTGCCTAGCAAACGACCGAGCGTATAACTGAGCAGCATGCCAGTCATACTTCCGAAAAATGTGACTGCCAGCGCGGCAATAAAGTTGTAGTGTCCTTGAGACACGAGCCCGCCGAAGGCGATCATCAGCACTTCGTCAGGTATCGGCATACCGGCTACTCCAAGGGCAAGCAAGCCGAACATTGCCAAATATCCATATTCCAGTATCCATGCAAGGATTTGACCCATAAATTACGCTCCCGTCAATCTATTCGTTAAATTCACTATAATTATTTTCAGTCTCATCCAGTCATGTCCCATTTCAGTTGAACATAGTTTGTATTATATGCTCGCTACAGCGTTATTTAAGCAGGCAAGGAGGGACTGGGGATGAAACGTAATATTCATGTTTTGCAGATTGCTTTTACATACATCGGAACAATCGTTGGTGCCGGATTTGCTACCGGACAAGAAATATTGCAGTTTTTTACACAGTACGGACGTTGGGCTACACTCACCATCATGCTGTCCACACTCATATTTGTATGGCTGGGTACGAAAATGATGCTGATCGCTCACGATATTTCAGCTCGGTCCTACGAGGATCTGAACAAGCACCTTTTTGGAGCCAGAGCCGGTAAATGGATTAGCTGGTTCACGCTCATCGTACTGATTGGTGTCAACAGTGTGATGCTGGCAGGAGCGGGTTCTGTTTTCGTTGAACACCTCCACCTGCATTACCAGACCGGACTGCTCATTACACTGATCGGAACATATCTACTGCTGAGCAAAGGGATCAAGGCTATCCTGCATATGAACACCATTGTTGTCCCTATGATGATGATTATGTCTATCCTGCTCATTCACAGTACACTCTCCATGCCAAACCCGCAGCGCTTTATTACAAATACGTCCGATCATAACATGCTGCGAGCATGGATTTCTCCGCTGCTGTATACTTCCTTCAATCTGGCAATGGCCCAAGCTGTGCTTGTACCACTCGGCAGCCAAACCTTCTCCCGCAAAACGATCCGCTGGGGCGGGATTTTGGGCGGGATCGGCGTCGGGTTTATGCTGATGTCTGCTCACTTTGCCATGTCGGCACATATGCCGGGAATTCGGCAATTTGAGATCCCGATGGGAAGCATTGCTTACCGTCTGGGGGCCTTGGTCGAAATCATTTACATTTTACTCATTTTCATGGAAATTTTCAGTACCTTCGTGGCCGACATTTACGGTGTCAGTCTGCAAATCCGCCAGCATATCCAAATTTCGCCCAAGCTCATCACACTATTCATTATGCTCACATGTTTTTTAATCAGTCAGTTTGGTTTCAGCTCACTGCTGTCCGTTCTATATCCCATTTTCGGGATGCTTAGTCTGATGTGGGTAAGCAAACTGATCATGGCAGGACGCGGGGGACCCTTCCGTTCCTCACGTCCTCGCTCCAGCTTTCGGCATTCTGATTCAAAATCAGGTGGTACACGCCATGGTTAGGGCTGGAATTTCAAATACATTTTCTTTAGCTCATTGACAGCCCTGCTCAGGGAATAGCTCGATTTAGCCTTGTCGCAGGCAGATCGCGCCAGCTCATAACGATAGGCAGGGTCTGCGATAACCTTTTCCAATGCGTCTGCCAGTGCCCCCGGACTGTCGGGTGGCACAAGTAGACCATTTACCCCATCCCCAATTTGCTCCGGTATTCCTCCCACCTCTGTACCCACCAAAGCCAAACAGCTCAAAGCTGCCTCCGCAAACACGGAACCAAAGGCTTCCGCTCGTGAAGGCAAAACAAACACATCAAAGAAAGGCATAAATTCTTCCGGATGAAGCGTGTATCCATAAAAGATCGTCTCATGGTAAATATCCAACTGCCGTGCCATCTCTTCCAGCTCGGGTCGAATGGGACCATCTCCGATAATATGCAGCACATAATTCTGATTTCTCTTTTTCAACTCAGCGCAGGCCTGTAACAAAACATCCAATCCTTTAGCTGGGACGAGGCGGCAGACGGTTATAAGCTGTGTCACTTCATTTTCATGTGGTATGGGCTTGAAGCGCTTCTCATCATATCCATTCGGAATGACCACAATCTCTTGCGGATTTTGTACATAAGGCGTCAAGTAATGCTGGAAAGAATGAGATACTGCAATCAGGCGATCGACCTTATGCTCCAGCTCCCGATACAGGGACACCAGAAATTGATGCTCAGGCCCGTTCTCCTCTATTTTACCGTTTAGAATTAACTCCTTCTCATAAGAAGAGTGAATTGTCTGAACGAGCGGGATGTCGGGAAAAACGGTTTTCATAGCAATCCCGGCAATCGGGTGATGGGCATGAATGAGATCAAAGGGCTTCTGAATGCGAAGCCGGGTCCACCATAAATAGTCACGGTACGTCTGAATATATTTTTGGACAATCGGATATTGTTCATATTGCGTCCAGTCAAAGGTATCAAATATCACTTCATCCCTGCCCTTGTTGCGAATCCGTTTAGGGATTGAAAATAGCTCCATTTCCCAACGCGGGGACATAAATCGCTCTTGCAGATATGGGATCATAGATGAAACGCCGCCCGGTTGCTCGGGTGGGAAAAAGAGAGCCTGTAGCAATTTCATGACGTGCTTCCCCTTTCAAGCGTTGTACTGCCCGGAACACAGGTTGTATGTATAGGTTTCCGGATTTTCCGAAAAATGATATATTGAGAATAATTGTTAAGCACAAAAGAAAATTATAACATTTTAAATGGAATAAATCCTGTCTATTGTATCGGAAACGATATCCCCCGTTCAATAGACTAACTATTTATACAGATGGAGTCGGTGACGTTGACGTTGTTGTCCTTATCGGGAACCTTCGGTTTCCCATCTCTGGCCGGGGCTGTAAGTGCCGCCTGCGGTTTGTATATTGTACTCATGATGGCGCTGATGTGCGTGATCATATATAGCAGACAGCGAAAAAAAGCCTATATCCTTTTTTCGGTTGCCGCTATTTTTATTATGACATATGAAGCCATGAATCTCTATTCGGCAGGTGGCGGCAGAATGCCGCTACAAGGAATCGTGTGGCAAAATACGCTGGAGGCGGCTGCCTTTGTGCTTACCAATGCCGCTGTATTTCAGCTCTACCGGAAGCTAAAACGTGCGGGAGCATGGTCTTTGCTGTTGCTGGGAGCGCTGCTGATATTGCCGGTTGGCGCATGGGCTGCCGGATTACTGCCTAGTTGGATCAACGCAGCAAATCTCGTCGGGTTCACCCTGCTTTATCGACTCATTGTGCTTACTTTGAGCCTTGTGTTCATCATCCCACGAATCGGTCAGCCCAAAAAGTTTGCACTGGGCTTACTATTCTATTTGCTTTGGCTTGGCTGTCTGTGGTTGCGAGGCGATACCTCGGCAGAAAAAGGTGCAACAAGCACAGTCCTGTGGATGTCATTTTTGCCATTGCTGTATTACACTACGTTATTTCTAATCCTGTTCGAGCGGATTGTGGAACTGCTTCAACGGATTTACCGTTCCTCCATTACTGACGGTTTGACTGGCTTGTATAACCGTAAATACTTCTCGGGGCGGTTGCGGCGATATATGGAGCAGGGAATCCGCGTGTCGGTCATTTTTTGCGATATTGATAATTTCAAAAAGCTGAATGATACGCAGGGCCACGCCCGCGCGGATGATGTGCTTAAACAGGTTGCACAGATTATGGAAGAAGAACTGGATGAAATCGGATTAACTGGAAGATACGGCGGCGAGGAGTTGGTCGCGATGGTGGTTGATCGACGGGCCAAGGTCGGACAGGTCGCGGAACGAATCCGTGAGCGGGTCGCCGATGAAAGCATCGTGACCATCAGCGTCGGGCACAGCACGTTAAAGAAGGAAATGAACCCGGATGAACTGGTCAAACAGGCCGATCAGGCTATGTACATATCCAAAACAACGGGCAAAAACAAGGTCACGGCTTATAAGGCAGCTGAAGTGAAAAAAAGCCGTGCAGCACGCGCACAATAAACATGCAGTCTGCCATCTGTTAGCTGTAAATCTATGTATAGTAAAATGACGCACAGGGACTCCCATAAAAGCCTGTGCGTCATTATTGCTTCCCCTATTCCCATCAAGCCTCTGATATTGCAGATCCCAAGTCCCGGCCGATCCATGCCAGCTCCTCGTTTGTCAGCTCACGATAGCTGCCCAAGGGTAGCTGATCATCCAGCGTTAACGGACCCATAGCCGTTCTTTTCAAATACGTAACCTTTTTGTCAACCGCCTCAAACATGCGCTTCACCTGATGAAACTTTCCTTCATGGATCACAAGTGAAATGTATGAAATGACTTCTTCATCTGCTTCTTGCGCTTTTTCATGACGAAGAATGGTCAATTGGGCTGGAAGAGTGACATAACCGTCATCCAACTCCACCCCTGCTGCAAATTGACGTATATCCTCTTCCGTGACATGTCCCGACACCGTAGCCTCATACGTTTTGGGAACATGTCGCCGTGGAGACAAAAGTTCATGCGCCAGCTTGCCATCGTTCGTTAACAATAGCAGTCCTTCCGTATCCTTATCGAGCCGTCCTACCGGAAAAGGCTCAAAATGTCGTTCCTCCGCACTCAGCAGATCCAGCACTGTTCGCTCTCTTGTATCCTCGGTAGCGGATATAACGCCCGGCGGCTTATGCAACATAATATAAATGTACTCCCGAAAAACAACCCGTTCCCCGTTCACTTCAATCTGATCGTTGTACGGATGAACCTGCAGGCCGCTATCCTTGGTGGTTTGACCGTTCACGGTAATCATCCCTTGCTTTACCAGCCTCTTGATATCACTGCGCGAACCATATCCCATATGGGTTAGAACCTTGTCCAAACGCTGCGTCTGTCTTCCCTTCCCACTCATACCGATGTCCACCTCCAGCCTGTAGGGTATTCATTTTTGAGCATATCGTCCTGCCATTTGCCCCATCCGGCAGCATATCCGTCAATGCATACGAGAGCATAGCCTTTGGGCTGTGCTTCGTACCGCAGCGTCATTCGCTGGGCCGGGATGGATAACGTTTCACCTTTCAAATAACGGATGGCCTCTGTGTCTGAACTGGAGAGGTTTATGCTCCTGACCGCCTCAGAAGGGCTCAAAGCCACCGCCAGCGGGTGCGAAGGCACAAACCGACCATTCTTGTCTGTTCCCATAAACCAGCCCGGACGGACCACCTTAAGCCCGTCCAGACGATGAGATTCCAGCGGCGACTGATAAATCCGATCTCCGTAGACTACCGTATGGCCTGCAAATAACGTCTCAAGCTGCTCCTGTACAAAATAGCGATAGGACTCCAGTACATCATGTTGTCCACGCCCAGCCCATTTTGCCGCATCTTTACCAGAACGAGACTTGTTGTTCCCGAAACCGCGTGCATTCGCTCCTTTACCCGGTTTCCCGTCCATCCCTTTTCCATTCCGTTTGTGCTCTCCAGTTGCAGACCTGCCCTGTCCACCTACCGTCGGCACTTCCTTGACGGACAACCGCTGCTTCTTACGAGTATGATCGACACCTATGCCCGTACCTATGTTCAAAGCCTTTTCGTCCCTGTCAACGGATTTAAAGAAATCGACCGTTCCCCGCTGATTATCCACTGTAGCTGTACGACTGCCTTGATGCTGCAACACAGCGATAAAATGGCCCTCACCCTCTATAAGATGGGGCCAAAGGCGTGCCGTTCCACGCAGTTCCGGATGGCCTACCGCAACCGCTTCACTCACCCATTCCGGGTGACCTGAAGCAAAACCCGTTCCTGAAGGAGCAGGAACAACATCAAAATCAGGATGTGCCTCCAGAAACTCTGCGATCATCCCTTCATTTTCTTCCGGCGCAAAGGTACAGGTCGAATAAACAATTCTTCCCCCGTCACTTAACATAGATGCTGCCACTCGCAAAATATCCCGCTGCATAACTACACATTTGTCCACCGAATGATTTTCCCATTGCTTCGCCATATCCTCATCCTTGCGAAACATCCCTTCACCCGAGCAAGGTGCGTCAATTAATATTTTGTCAAAAAAATGAGAGAAGGCATCTGCGATTCGATCCGGGCTTTCATTCAGCACCACGGCATTTCGCACACCGTATAATTCCACATTTTTAGCCAACGCCTTGGTTCGATCCGCGCTAATATCATTCGTTACGAGCAGACCGCTTCCTTGCAGCTTGGCCGCAATTTGGGTCGATTTCCCGCCCGGTGCAGCGCACAAGTCCAATACAGCCTCACCCTGAGCAACATTTAACAATTCTACCGGAGACATTGCACTTGGTTCCTGCACATAATACAGTCCCGCATGATAATAAGGATGCAACCCCGGCTTTGTGCCGTACGGAACATAAAAACCTGTATCACACCACGGAATCGGCCGCAGTTCAAACGGCGAAATCGCCTTAAACGCCTCCACCGAAATTTTTAACGTATTGACGCGTATCCCGGCATGAGGCGTATGGTCATAAGCAGCCATAAAAGCCTCAAACTCGTCGCCGAGCAGTTGCTCCATGCGCTTCACAAATGCTGTAGGGAGCTGTACACCCATAATTGTAATCATCCTGTCCTGTTAAAATAAAATTTATTGTACCATAATCAACCTGTTAAGCTGCAATATCCTTGTGATTTACAAACTTTCACTACAAGCTGTAATGTTGTATAATAATAAGATTCATAGCTATATATTTTGTATTTTGATAGGAGAGATTGCATTGAACGCCCAAAAATCCAACAAAAAAAAGCTTATACCTGTCATTGGCTTTTTTGTTGTGCTCATCATTTTACTTGGTGTGCTGCTCGCTTTGAATTCTGGCACTAAAAACAAGCTGTATGGCGTTTCCACAGCCTCGTTAAAGCCTGCCACCCAAGAGCTGCTGAATGATCCAAACTATCAGCAGATTATTAAACCGGAGGATCTGCAAAGCAAAATTGACAAAAAGGAAAACTTTTTCGTCTATCATTTTGCATCCGACTGTGTTCATTGCCGCGCCACCACTCCCAAGCTAATGCCTTTGAGCAAGCAGGAGAACATCACCATGCACGAATTTAACCTGCGTGAGTATGAGGACGGCTGGGACAAGTACAAAATTGAGTACACCCCTACGCTCATCTATTACGAAAAAGGCGTGGAAAAAGAGCGTATGGTAGGTGGTTTGAAGGAAAGCCCTTCCGACAACGGCTATACACTCGACGATTTCAAAGCCTTTTTTGAAAAATATAAAAAGAATGTAACTTCCTAAACGACGTTCACACGGCTTAGGCCTACTGAACGATAAAGCAGCCCGATCCCCTGAAACGGATCGGGCTGCTTGCTTTAATGCGCACGCTTCATACTACATCGTGCCCTTCGTACCGGGCGAGGCAGAGCAGGAGCTGTCAGCCGCCTGTCTGCGCCTCATAGAAGCCTCAAGCGCCTGCTGACGCTGCTCATGCTTTTCCCCACGCCGCGGGCCTCTCTGCTGCGGGATGTTGGCTGTTATGGACGGCGATGCGTCCTCCACAGCCTGGCGCAGCCCGGGATCGACGATTTCAATCGTCAAATCCCGGAAACCCGGCGGCTGGCGCTGGAGATCTGCCGAGTCAGCTACAACGGCCTCGGCAAGCTGGCGGGCGCAAGCGCGCGCCTCGTCCACCAGCTTCGCCATGTTAATGCCCAGCGCCTGCGGAGACGCCTGCTCCAGCTTGTGTACCGCGCTGTCCAGCATCATGTGTCCGCCGCGGAAATTTCCGTTGCGAAAATGATACAGCCCTACAGCAATTTGCAGCAAACCTTTATATATAGGGTCACGGTCCAGCTTTAGCCACAGCTCTTCCAGTACCTCGTGACATTCAAAATAATCCCGATCCCGATTGAAGTATACCAAATAAGCCACGTACAACGGTTCATAGGAAACGTTCACCATTTAATACTCATCCCTGTCGTCTTCCTTGGTAGAAGCTGCCAGCAATTCCTTGACTTCATCATGGAGCAGCTTGATCCCTTCCATGTCATGCCGTTCCCACATATCATTGAACCTGCGCTGCGCATCAATCGTTTCACTGATCTTATGGTAGAAATACAGACGGTGCATACCCGTCAGCACCTTGGATACGATATTCGCTTCATCCTCGAACTTCTTCTGCGCTTCCAATATTTCAAGACGCATCGAAGACATCTCATTATCCAGTACAAAGGCCGCCTCGGCTGCCTTTTTCAACCGTGTCCGCATAGTATCCGGCAAGCTTTCCCGATACTTATAACTGAGAGAATGCTCGATGGTTGCCCAAAAATTCATAGCCAAGGTACGGATCTGAATTTCTGCCAGCACAATTTTTAATCCAAGCGCTGTCTGCACTGGATATTCCACAATCATATGAAAGCTGCGGTATCCGCTATCTTTATAATTGGTGATATAGTCCTTTTCATACAGTACGGTCAAATCCTTGCGTGCTCGAATGTACTCGGCCACCCGCCGGATATCCTCAACAAATTGGCACATAATGCGGATTCCTGCAATATCCTCGATTCCCGTCTCCAGCTGATCAGAAGGAACCTGTAATCTCTTCGCTTTATCGAGGATGCTTGATATTTTTTTTACCCGTCCGGTTACGAATTCGATAGGAGCGTATTCCTCGCGCTTTTTCAGCTCCGCACGCATTGTTTTGAACTTGACCTTAAGCTCCTCCACCGCCTGATCGTATGGCAGCAAAAATGTTCCCCAGTCTCTTCCGTCCATCCCCGTACCTCCTGTCTCTTCCGACAACACTTTTTTATCTGTGATCTGCACCAACGGCCTCGGTAATGTGTCTAAAGCCGTCCTTTCGAAGCAGCTCACGCAGGCCGACATGTATAGCCCGGTTTACTTCCGGTCCCTCATAGATCAATGCTGTATAAATTTCAATCAGGCTTGCGCCTGCTTTAATTTTGTCGTAAGCATCACGACTGGTGAAAATGCCGCCTGATCCGATAATCGGCAGCTTGCCATCTGTTTGGCGATACACCCGTCCGATGACCTCTGTAGAACGGTCACGCAGCGGCTTACCGCTCAGCCCGCCCGTCTCAGCCGCATTCCGGTGCGTCAGGCCAGCCCTCGAAATTGTCGTATTCGTCGCGATGATGCCGTCTACTCCACTGGCCGCAATCGCATCTGTCATATATTCCAGTTCCTCATCCGATACGTCCGGTGCAATTTTGACCAGTACAGACTTGGCTCCGCCATACTTCGTCGCCTGTACTCCCATCTCTGCTCGAACAGCTTCCAGCAACGATTTTAGCTCACTGCCATGCTGGAGCTTTCGTAAATCCGGCGTATTCGGTGAACTAATATTCACTACAAAAAAGTCCGCATACGGATACAGCGCGGAAATGCACTTCTCATAATCCTTATGGGCATCCTCATTAGGCGTGTTTTTGTTTTTACCAATATTAACAGCGACCGGAACAGGCCGATGTTTTAGCACAGCCAGACGTTTAGCCATGCTTTCCGCACCCAGATTGTTAAAACCCATCCGATTCACTAACGCCTCATCGGGAGGCAACCGGAACAAACGAGGGCGGTCATTGCCGGGCTGTCCCACAGGTGTCACCGTCCCTACTTCCATAAAACCAAAACCAATAGAAGAAAAACCGGCAACCGCTTCCGCATTTTTATCCAGTCCCGCAGCCAGCCCAATCGGATTGGGAAAATGAATGCCGAACAGATCAACGGCCAGATCCGCCGTCTCCTTGACCCCGTACATTCCCCGCAGCGCTGTCGCTCCACAGGGAAGCGAGCCCGCATGCTTTAAGCCGTCAATGACTACATGATGGGCTGTCTCTGGACTCATTTTGAAAAAAACAGGTTTCACAATCCTTCGATACAACACGATTCATCCACTCCGTTCTATGCCCTTGGGCATTCCTAAAAAAACATCTCTACAAAATAGTTTAGCTTTTTCCATACCAAAAAGAAAGTAATTTGCGAGGTGCCGCATCAGGAACAATTCAGTTGTCATGGAGATGTCATTGAAAATGTATAATCAAACCATTTACAATGGACATAGTAAAACAGGGCTATAGCCCGTCAGAAAAGAGGGATTGCTGATATGAAGACCAAGCGCAAGCCGCCAAGTCTGCAAAAGAAAAAGGACGAGGTGAACAAGAAAGCGATTGTATGGACCGCCGTCAGTTTTGTTCTCCTCATCATTGTGATTGTTCTGGTCGTTGTTTTGGCACAAGCGGGAAATCGTTAAACTACACGTAGCAATAGCATCAAAGGTTAATTTAGCCAGTGATAGGTTTTGCGGGGATTGGTCTGGTCGTGCTGCGGCTCACTCGTAAATCGGGAGCCAGGCACAAGCACTTGATCAGGCAGTCCCCCTGTACCAATGACCACCTCCGTACCTGAAGGTACGAGAGCAAATAACTCCTCCACATCCTGTTTGCCCATGCGAACGCAACCCAGTGACTCATTTTTGCCAATACTGTCCGGCTCGTTCGTGCCGTGGATGGCATAATTCGCTGCAGACAGCTGCATACCGCGGCTGCCAAACTCACCGTTGGACTTGCCGTTCGGATTTACGACTTTATCCGTAATAACAAACTTCCCTTCCGGAGTTCGATCTCCGCCCAATCCGATAGGATAATTGCGAATAAGCACGTTGCCGCTCACCAATCCGAGCCTGTGCTTCGACTTGTCTACCACAATCCGCAGCGGTTGCCCCAGATAAGGCCGTCCATGCAGCGACGACGCCAACAAAGGACTGCTTTCAGCCGACGAACCAGCTTGTTGACTCGCTGCTCCTTCAGCCCCCTGTCCCTGTGAAGCAAGTAAACTACGCAAAGGTGTAAAAGCCTTATTCATTCCGTCTGTCGTACCATACATCATATTATCCGGAAAGCTTCGGGTCAGCTCATCGAGACTTTGAGGAAGACGTTGATGCTGCGTACGAAAAGCACGCATGGAGCTATTCAGCACAGCCAGTTCTTCCTGTCCCGCAGCCCATTGCAGACCTGCTTTTCGAAGCTTTTCACTGTCAGACGGCTTACAAGCACACGCAGCTGCGTCGTAAGACTGGACGACTAAGCCTCCATTACCTTTGTTTTGCAAGCTAAGCAGCGGCTGCATACGATCTCTCCAAAGCAGCCAAGAACCGCTTTGCTCCATACCCAGCACTGTGGTCTCGGTCGGCAGACGACTAGCCTTTGCCAACATATCTGCAAGTGCCGTTCCTGCTGAACTGCCTGTGCGCGTTTGGGCCGTAAACACGCCACCAGCACCAGGCCCACCGATCTGAGCCACTTCATTCGGGTCAGAAGTCTGCACTCCTGCCACTTTGACATTGTCGGCTGCCACACGCTCTGTTCCCGGCGGAACGGATGCGCTTTCCCTCGAATGGCCCGGCGAATTGGCTGAAGGCACCCATATTAGAAGAAGTACCATCAACGTAGTTAACAAATAACGCGTTCGAGCCGCTCTCCGCGCCTTCTCTTTGGACATCTGAACCAGTTTATTCTGATACTCCATCCATACGTCTGATGGAATCTGTTTATGCTCGAAGGCTTCGAACACTTCCCCCGCACGATTGAAGCAATAATTTGCTTTGCCCTCCTGACCGCTGCTCTCATACTCTTTGCCGAGCAAATACCAAGCCATTTTATTATCAGGGTGCATTTTTACATACGATTTAAGATGAGGCGAATGATTCATCGGATCCTCCTGATCGTGTAGTCTTGCTCTATTCTTTACTATGTATATCGGTCAAAACAGGCCATATGGACAGCACATAAAAAAAACAGCACTGACAGCACTTTTCACCGTTGTACGGCAAAAAGTGCTGTCGGTGCTGTGTCTATCCAAGATAGCGGACTTAACCTTCTTTATTGAAAGGCTCGTCTGCAACTTTAATAGAATCTGTAGGGCAACCATCGCAAGCATCCTGCATATCATCAAACAAGTCGTCTGAAATTGCTTTGATGCCTTGGTTTCCATCTCCATCAAAGATCACTTCAGCCAAGCCCTCATCGTCATAATCATAAATGTCCGGTGCTGTAGCACCACACGCTCCGCACGCGATGCATGTATCTTTTTCTACCCAAGTGTATTTAGCCATAACTCTTCTCTGCCTCCTATACAATCAAACAAACCAGCTTTTGCATTCTATTCACATATTAATACAAACAAAAAATTATTACAAATTATTTTCATTGATCCTTTATGCAAAAAATACTTATAGCGTACGCCTCCGCTGCTTTACATAAACTCACCAAAAAGTTTACTCAGGCGTCTGTAGATTGTCTTTTTGCAACGAAGTCCCGCGCAGTTTGGAGTTCCGAAGAAGTACCGAAGGGTCATCTCCCAGCATCCCGGCGGTCAGAACTGCATTTTCGCCAAACTTGTCTCGTAATGCATCCATCGTCTTCAGCAAGCTTTCCTTTTTGGGCTGGTCCTTGTATTCAAATAGATCCATTTGAACGGCAGCTTCTTCCTTCGGGATTAGCTGCTGAAGCGTAATTCCCAGCAAGCGAACAGGCTTGCCCTCTCCCCAATGCCGCCGATACAGCGCACAAGCTTCCTTATATATGTCCTCTGCGCTTTCCGTAGGAATACTCCTTACCTGAGAACGCGTAAAGGTCTTCATCTCCGGCGTCCGAATGGTCAGCTGAATACCTCCTGCAAGCATGCCATGCCGTCGAAGCCGGCGGGCTACCTGATCGCTGATATTGAGAAGCACCCGTTGGGCTTCCTCCAGCTCCACCACATCCATGGGCAAGGTAGTGGTGTGTCCGATCGACTTGTTCGGCTCCCGCTCGGTATTGACCGGAGAATGATTAATCCCGTTAGCAGCCAGCTTTAACCACGAGCCAGTCACGCCAAATACGCCGATCAGCATATGCTCGTCCGCCTTGGCCAATTGGCCAATGGTGCGAATGTTCATTTGCCGAAGCTTGTCGGCCGTTTTCCGTCCCACACCAAACAATTGACCACAGGGAAGATTCCACAAAATCTTTGGCACATCACGCAAGCGCAAGACAGATATTCCGCGCGGCTTTTTCAGGTCGGAGGCCATTTTGGCTAGCAACTTGTTGGGCGCCACTCCGATGGAGCAGGGCAGTCCCAGTTCGTCCGCTACTCTGCGCTGAATTTCCTCCGCAATCTCCATGGGTGTTCCAAACTGCTTGGAACCTGTAATGTCCAGATAACATTCATCAATTGAAGTTGCCTCCAACATAGGCGTATACGAATAAGCAATGCTCATAAAAGCTTTGGAATAACGACGGTACAAGTGAAAATCAGGCTGAATCACGATGAGCTGCGGACAAATCCGCCGGGCTTGCTGGACGACCATCCCTGTTGAGATGCCCAATCGCCGGGCTTCATAGGAGCAGGTTACGATTACACCTCTGCGCAACTCACTGCTGCCCGCGACGGCGGTAGGCAATCCCTTATATTTCTCCGGTTCCTCCGCTGCATGAACAGAACAATAAAATGCGTTCATATCGACATGCAGAATAACCCGCCCACCAACCGGATAATAAGCACTGACATCTCTCACGCTCAACCCTTCTTTTAACTATAAATTATAAGATAACCCTATGCCCTATTTTACATGAAAATAAAGGTTTTGCGGTCAAAAATGATATTTATATATTACATTTGAAGTCATAAGTTGATATAATCAAAAATCATACGAATCAAGGCAAGTTGACACTTTTCTATTTTCACGCGTTAAATCATTAAATAAGCTGCTTAAAAAAGCAAAGCACTACCAACTCTATGCAATCCGCGAAGGAGGAGTCCTCATGTCCACCGCTATTTCTATCTTCGATACAACACTGCGCGACGGAACTCAAGGAGAAGGGATTAGCTTGTCTGCTGACGACAAATTGAAAATCGCCAAAAAACTCGATGATCTCGGTGTTCATTATATTGAAGGCGGGATTCCCGGGAGCAACAGCAAGGATATCGAATTTTTCAAACGGGTGCAAAAGCTGGGACTTCAGGCAAAGATTGTCGCCTTCGGCAGCACACGTCGTAAAGATAGCATAGCGGCACAGGATGCCAACCTGCAACGGATTTTGGAATCCGGCGCCCAAGCGGCTACTCTCGTCGGAAAATCATGGGATTTTCATGTACACACAGCCTTACAGACGACACTCGAAGAAAATCTGTCCATGATTTACGACTCCATCGCCTTTTTAAAGCAAGGGGGCATGGAGGTTATTTTTGATGCCGAGCATTTTTTTGACGGATATAAAAATAACCCCGAATACGCACTCGCCGTCATGAAAAAAGCGGAGGAAGCTGGCGCAGACTGGCTCGTCATGTGCGATACTAACGGCGGTACCATGCCGCATGAGATACAGGAAATTGTCAACACACTGCAAAGCCAGCTAACAAGGTCAAAGTTGGGCATTCACACACACAATGACTGCGAATTGGCCGTAGCCAATACACTGAGTGCAGTTCAAGCAGGCGCGAGACAAATTCAAGGTACGATTAACGGGTACGGCGAGCGTTGTGGTAACGCTAATTTATGCTCCGTCATTCCAAATTTGCAGCTCAAGCTCGGCTACGATTGTTTGGACTCCGACAAGCTAAAGCAGCTTCACAACACGGCTCGCTTTGTCAGCGAAGTCGCCAACGTGAATTTGCCTGTGAACCAGCCTTATGTCGGTAATGCTGCCTTTGCTCACAAGGGCGGTATCCACGTGTCAGCTATTCTGCGCGATTCGCGAACCTATGAGCACATCGCCCCCGAACTGGTGGGCAACAAGCAACGGGTGCTGGTCTCTGAGCTAGCCGGACAAAGCAATGTTGTGTCCAAGGCGCAGGAGCTGGGCATAACCCTTGATCCGTCCAGCAATGAGGCACGTGGCGTTATCAGCCGCATCAAGGATCTGGAGCATCAGGGCTACCAGTTTGAAGGAGCCGATGCTTCACTGGAGCTGCTCATTCGTGAAGCGGGCGGTGAAGTGAAGGAAATGTTCTCATTTGAGTCCTTCAAGGTGCTGGTGGAGAAAACAGCAGGCCGTCCAGTTGTATCCGAAGCGTTCTTGAAGCTGAATGTTGCAGGCACAAGCGTTTATACTGCCGCCGAAGGCAACGGTCCGGTCAACGCGCTCGATAACGCACTGCGTAAAGCTCTTTCTCAATATTTCCCGGCACTGCGCGATATGCACCTGGCTGACTATAAAGTACGTGTACTCGACGAAAAAGATGCCACCGCCGCCAAGGTACGCGTGCTCATTGAGTCCAAAAATTACGAGGACGTATGGAGTAACGTGGGCGTATCCGAAAATGTAATTGAAGCCAGCTGGGAAGCACTGGTGGATAGCTTCCGTTATGCGTTGCTGGAAGCTCCGTCTCCGAAAAATCAGCAAACCGATCTATCGCCCCAAGGACTGGTAAATCACTGATCGGACGGTTACTTTTTGATGAGTGCTTTTTATATGTAATAAGCGGTGTCTTTCGCGGTCTATTGGCCCCCAAAGACACCGTCTTTTTTTGAAGCAACCCAATTTTTCGTTCCAGCTCCCGTTCGCTGAGCATCCCGATTATGATTTCACGTACCTGTCCATGACGGTCAACCATGACATTCGTCGGAAATGCAGCACCCCCAAACCGTTCAAACAAAGCCCCTTGCTCATCAAGCAAAACTGGAAATTGAAGGTTTAGCGAGCGGGAAAACTTTTGCACATCCTCCAACCGATCATAGCGTATTACATTAATACCATACACGTCCACATCATGCTTGTACTTGCTATATAGCTCATTCAGTACAGGTGCCTCCAAACGGCACGGATCGCACCATGAGGCCCAGAAGCTAATTACCAGCGCTTTATTAGGCTTGGCTCCTATATTATAGGATTTGCCGTCCAAACCTTTTAAAATCATGGAAGGAAGCTGTTGACCAGGCTGTATCTTTTGCATCACTTCTATAGCATCTAATCCTGTATCTATCCCTTTGCCAGTTTCAAATCTTCCCTCACCCACATATTCCTCCTGAATTTGCACATTTTTAGCCGGTGCGCTTGCCGCATAAGTCATGTTTGTTGCTCCTCCCGATGAAGCTACTCCTACAACCAGCATAACCATCAGGAATTTAATAAAAACAACTTTTTTCACAGTCCAATCACCCGGCCTTTCATCTGGATTACTCTCACCTTCTCCATATGGTGCCCATCCTGCTCCCACCTCTAACCCTTCCAATCTGTACAGGTGCACAAAAAAAACAGCAAACCCACGAATGATCGCAGACTTGCTGTAATGTTGTCCTATATTGAAGCTTGTGCCTTGTACTGAATCAGGCATGGCTTAAATGAGCATACACATCTGCCAAATTGGTCACATTACGCTTCAGCATTTCCTGAACGTACGCCACCCACAGCTTTGCCGTCATTTTCGCATCCTCTAAGGCATGATGCCGCCCCTGAATCGGTATGCCCTGATAGGTCAGCAACTCATCCAAACTATACGTTTGATGCATCTGCGGCTCCAGCCATTTGGCAAGCATCATCGTATCCAGAACACGGTGAGTCAGTTGCACTTTAGATGTTTTCCATAACGCAGCATTCAGAAAAGCCTTGTCATGAGCACTGGCATGCGCTACAAGCACCCGCCCCCCTACAAAGGACATAAAATCATGCAGCCCATCCATAAGCGGCAAAGCTTCATCCGTCATTTCCCGGGTAATCCCGGTAAGCTCCGTAATGTGCTCAGGAATTGCCGTACGTGGATTGACAAGCGTGTAAAAATGTTCTTTTTCCATTATCGTATCCCCAACAACCCGAATCGCACCGAACGATAAAATCTCATCTCCATGCTGCGCTGAAAATCCCGTGGTTTCCAAATCAAAAACAACCGTCTCCAAACGCTCCAGCGGGGTTCGCAATACTTCAGAGCGCCGTTGCTCCCGGGTCAAGGAACGGATAAAGGCCATCTGCTGAGCCGTAGGAGCTCCCATCACAGAGGCGATGGCAGACGGCACCCCTCCTCTGCGAAGAGCGTTCCAAAAGCCGCCTCCCTGCGCTGGTTCCTTCATGACCTTCTCCCTTCCGTAAACCGCAACTGTCTTTGCAGCGCACGATGCAGCCGCCGCACCGTTGAAAGCGCCTCGCGCAGTTCATGCCAGCCCTTACCTTGCTTCAACGGTTTGACAGAAAGATAACCCTTGCTAACCAAGAGTCCGTTCTTCTCCTGCACCGGAGTAGCCATCCGAAGCTGAAGCGCGATCCGAAAGGCCCGCTCGCAAGCATCCAGCAAAGGAGACGGTGCTGCTTCCAGCAGCGCGAGCCGCCTGAGCCTTTTCAACGTAGAAGTCTCCTCCACCCCGTGCTGCAAAGCCCAAAACCGTACTGCATTTACCAACGGGATGTACAAACCGTATTTCACATCAAAATCACCCGCGTGCTCCCCGAAGCGCTCGGTAACGATCTGACCCAAAATATTAAGTGTCGCTTTATGCCTTACCGTGTTTCTAAGTACCGCGGACGGCAAATCGGGATGCTTACGCAGCAACGCATAAAAGCTTCGTTTCCATTCTGCTGACAATTGCTCGTCTCCAGCAATGTGCCTCATATCAGACGAGATAATCAGATAACGAATCGGCTCCCAGGCAAAATCATCCGACCATTTTGCCAGCTGCTCCTGCCATTCGGACAATGTTTGTCGCCATAGCGGCTCTGAACACATCACTTTCCCTTCACATTTCGGATATCCCAAATATTCCAGCATTGCAGACACCCTCTGGCCGAACTCCATAAAATATGTTTCTTTCCCGGCAGATGCAGTGTCACTGATAATCATACCGTTATCCTGGTCACTCCACAGCGTCGACTCCGAGCGTCCCATGCTGCCGAAGGCTATAAATGCGTAAGGGACGGGAGGAAGGCCGAAGCCATCCTCAACCATCCCTTTTTCGCACATTTGCACAGCTCTGGCTGCAATGCGGTCATGCATATCATTCGCCGTTTGTAACCAGTCTGATAACGGAGCGGAGGCTTGGGAAGCCAGCAGCCATTTTTGAGAATCGACCCTGGCCTGCCTTAGCGATTCAGGCGTATCAGCATGATCAATCGCTTCGGCAGAACTCACCCAAGGTGCCTTATTTTGCAGTTCCATACTTCCATCTCCTCCGCTCATCCTACTGGCTCTTTATATTTTACATATTAGCTTACAGTCCCAGAACGCTTCTCAGCCTCGGCAACCAACTTCATTTGCTCAGGATAGCCGTACGTACCATGCTCACTGATATCCAGTCCCATCGTTTCTTCCTCTTCTGTAACACGAATACCCATAATGGCTTTCATCGAACCCAGAATAATGAAGGAAATGACGAACACGAAAGCCAAAGTGCCTATCAGGCCTAGCAGCTGCACTCCCAATTGCGTAAATTCACCACCATAGAACAGCCCCGCTTGACCGACACCTGTTATTTTCACCAGCTCAGGAGTAGCGAACAATCCCGTGGATACTGCACCCCACATCCCCGCAACACCATGCACGGAGAATGCATATACCGGATCATCTACTCTTGCACGCTCAAACCATTGTGCTGTGAAGAAGGTGACAATCCCTGCTACCGCACCGATGACCAGAGCAGCCCAAGGAGCTACAAAAGCACAAGAGCCAGTAATGGCAACCAAAGCCGCCAGTACACCATTCAGCATAGCCGGAATATCTGCTTTTCCATATACCATCCAGGATACGAGTAGAGCGAAAACCCCGCCTGCTGCAGCCGCAATATTCGTAGTCAATGCCACATATCCGAAAAATCCGTCATTCATAGCCGATACAGCACTACCCGGGTTAAATCCAAACCAACCAAACCAGAGAATAATAACCCCCAGAATGGAGTATACCTGATTATGTCCAGGTATAATGTTCGGCTTGCCGTCCTTGTTGAACTTGCCCAGTCTCGGTTTCAGCAGCAATGTAGCGACAAGTGCCGCCGTAGCTCCTGTCAGATGGACTACCGTCGAGCCGGCATAATCCTGCATGCCCAGCTTGCCAAGCCAGCCGCCGCCCCATACCCAGTGAGCTACAACCGGATAGATTACGATGGAGAACAAAATACCGAAAATGATGTATACACTTAATTTTGCACGCTCTGCCATTCCCCCGCATGCGATAGAAAGAGATACCGCCGCAAAAGCAAAGTGGAACAAAAACATGATTGTAATCGGAACATCCAGACTTGAAAGGGAGTCAAACGATACAACAGCATCCGTGCCGCTCATGAAGAAACCCGTCAGCCCCATAAATCCGTTACCGCCATCGTTACCGAAGCCTAGCCCGAACCCGAGAGCCCAGAAGGATAATGCAGCAACGCCCGTGGTGAGAATCGTTTTACCAGCGACATGCCCCGCATTCTTCATTCGTGTGGAGCCAGCCTCCAGCAATGCAAATCCCGCCTGCATGAAAAACACAAGAATAAATGCCAAGAAGGTAAACGCCGTGTTTAATCCCGCTTGAAGCTGAATATTTGTCGGACCGTCAGCAGCGAACGCACCTACCGGAAAAGCCAGGACCGTCAGCATGGCCAGTAATGCAACAAACCACTTTTTTCTCATGAAGCCCACTCCCTCAAATGTTAAGTTTCTTTACATTTCGTGAAATTCTTATTGTCATTATAATCAGAACACATGAAAATTGACAAGATTTTTTTTATTATCTGAAAAAAACATGATCTCGAACTTTCCATGTCACGTTTACTAACTATAAAAGTAGCTTGTTTCACGGACTAAAAAAGCATAACGTTTGACTGTACGGTTGAGAATCATGTAAAATATTTTTATAAGCACTCTGTTTGCAGATGCATAATAATGAAGGCTGAATGAAGAGCGCGAGGTGAGGACAGATGGGGATATGAAGCTATATCGAATTGGCGAGCTAGCCAAGACGGCTGGTGTCAGCGAACGGACCATTGATTATTATACGAAGCTCGGTTTGATCGCACCTGAAGAACGGTCTTTGAAAAACTATCGGCTATATAATGTTGAAACTTTAAAAAGGCTTGAACGTATTAACCAAATGAAACAAGAGAAGTATAGCCTCGAGGAAATTAAACAGACATTAATGAAGTGGAATTCGGTTTCAGGCGAAGATCACGTCACCGACAAGCTGACAAGTCTGGAGATGCACATGCAGCGCCTGGAGCGCGAGGTCAATGAGCTACAGCCTCTTCTCGGGCAGCTCAAGCCCGTTCAAGCGCGTAAGCTGCTTACTGGTCTACTACCGCAAAGCGCCGCTTGTATCGAAGCTCTGAAGTATTTGCTGGAGCATAGCTCTATGATGTAAATTCCCAGGCTGTATTGATGAAATAATATTGGAGGGTTGCTTTATGGTAGGAATGTATATATTGATTATTCTTGCGTTCGGCTTATCCTTATGGGCGCAATTTCGTGTTAAAGGTACCTTTAACAAATGGTCTGATGTTCCCAACGAAAACGGTATGACAGGCTACGATGCCGCCCGGCATATGCTGGATCGCAACGGTTTGCACGATGTGCCCATTGAACCTGTACCTGGCGCGTTATCTGACCACTATGATCCGATGCAACGCGTAGTACGCTTGTCCGAGCCTGTATATTATGAAAAATCTATTTCCGCAGTTGCTGTGGCTTGTCACGAGGTCGGTCATGCGATTCAGCATAAAGAACATTATCCTATGTTAGCGCTGCGTCACCGGATTTTCCCGATTGTCAACTTCGCATCCGGTATTGCACCGTTTCTGTTGATTGCCGGGTTCCTGTTCAGCTACACAAACCTGATTGGCTTGGGCATTATCTTTTTCTCGGCTACTGTTGCTTTTCAATTAATTACATTGCCGGTCGAATTTAATGCTTCCAACCGCGCCCGTGAAATTATGGTGTCCGAAGGATTTATCCGCAGTGATGAAGAACGAGGTGTAGCTAAAGTATTGAATGCCGCTGCATTAACATATGTGGCCGCCGCTCTCGTTTCCTTGCTGGAGCTGATTCGCCTGATCGGTATCTTCAACAGCCGTGACTAATCGCTTTTGTAGCAAAAAAGGTTGTTCCTCCGCCATGATGATGGTAGAGGAACAACCTTTTTATGTTCTAACCAATTCCCTATACTCGACTGCCCTTTAATCCGCTTTAGCACTTCCATCCGTCACAGTGCCGCTACTTTGAAGACCAAAGTATTGCAGCAAAAAAGCGCGGAACGATTTGGCAACCAACGGAAGCTTGTCATCTCTACGGTGAATTAAGCCAATGGTTCGCGTCACCTCGGGATCAACAATAGACACTCTCGCGGGCTGGAGCGGATTGGTCTGGAACAACGCCATCTCCGGCAAAAGGCTGACCCCCATACCTGCGGCAACTAATCCTCGGATCGTATCCGTCTCCTCACCTTCAAAAGCAATGTCCGGCGTAAATCCGGCCTCCAGACAAGCCTGCCAGACAATCGGACGCAAGGAGTAACCGTCTCTGAACAGAATGAACTTTTCTCCTTTAAGCTGATCCAGCGTGATGTGCCCAGCTGAAGCCAAAGGATGATTAGGGGGCAGGACCGCAAACAGTTCCTCAGTCAGTACCACATCTCCCTCAACATGATCATGACGATCCGGAAAGGGGGATACGAAAGCCAAATCCACCACACCCGCTAACACATCACGGATCAAACTCGGGTACATCCCCTGTTTAAATCTGAATTTAACATTCGGATACCGCTTACGAAATTCAGCCACAACCGTAGGGATAAGATGAATGCCTAAACTGTGCGGGAAGCCGATACGAATTTCTCCACCCTCGGGGTCTAAAAACTCATGGATCTCCAGAACAGCCCGCTCCAAATCCTTTATAATCGTTTCAACCCGCTTGCAAAATAACTGCCCCACCGGTGTAAGCTGCAAGTTGCGGCCCTTTTGCATAAAAAGGTTAACCCCCAGCTCCTCTTCAAGCTGATGAATTTGCCGACTAACCGCAGACTGCGCCACATGTAGCTCCTCGGCTGCCTGAGTGACATGTTCCTTTTGCGCTACCTTCATGAAGTATTGCAACTGTCGTAATTCCACTCCGTTATTCGCTCCAATCTGTTTTTCAACATCCGGAAGAAGAGGTTGGACGAACCCCTTCCTCTTTCTTGCCCTGCCGACTTACGGTAAAGCTGTCTTTAGTGACGTTTACGTTGGCCTGTCAATCTGATCATTAATCCATACAGGAAAAACCCGCTGAGCAGTCCTCCAAAATGGGCGGTCCAGTTAATGTTCGCCACAGCGAACGAAAACAGGATACCAAAACCGAGCAGCGTATACAGTGTTTTGCGCGAAGCTTCATCCATCAGCGTCCGCTGAAACAGGGCAACGTACAGAAATGCGCCGTAGATGCCATATATCGCTCCTGACGCCCCTACAGAGACCGTAGTTTCCGCAACCATGTTATAGTGCGCAATGGACAGTACGTTCCCTACAATGCCTGTAGCGAGGTACAGCAGCACGTAGCGAAAGGACCCGAGCAACCGTTCCAGCGGTGGAGCAAATACGAGAATTGCAAAGGAATTGAAGAAAAGATGATCAAAACCCGCGTGTAAAAACATAGCTGACACATACCGCCATAACTGGTCGGTAAACGGATCCTCATTGATCAAGGCCCCATACCGGATCAGTGTCAAACTATTTTCCGATCCACCATGTACGGTCAGCACAATAAACATCACGATATTGATAAGCAGAATCAAACAGGTAACCGGGTAAAAACGCAAATAACTTTTCCAGTTCTCATAACGTAAAAAAATCAAGGCAATCCTTCCTTCATGGGGTGTCTCCACCTTATTCAAATTGGACAATGTCTTTTATAAAATATTATAATAGATTTCAGCAACGATAACCAATGCTAAAAACCAAGGAGGCTATTACATATGGCACAAGAACGTAAAGAAGCTGCTACTTTTAAAGGCAATCCTTTGACTCTCGTGGGTCCTGAACTGAAAGTTGGAGACCAGGCACCTGATTTTAAATTGCAAAAAAATCTGCTGGAAGCTGCTACGCTTCAAGACTTTGCAGGTAAAGTCAAGCTAATCAGCGTTGTTCCTTCTCTTGATACAGGCGTGTGTGACGCACAGACCCGTCGTTTTAATCAAGAAGCGGATTCTCTCGGAGATCAAGTCGTAATACTGACTGTCAGCGTGGATCTGCCGTTCGCCCAAGCTCGTTGGTGCGGTGCTGCGGGTATTGACCGTGTATTGACACTATCCGATTACAAGGACCATTCCTTTGGAGAGGCCTACGGCGTGTTCATTAAGGAATTCCATCTGGATCATCGCGCTATTTTCGTTATTGATCAAAACGATAAAATTGCTTACGTAGAATACTTGAGTGAAATGTCCGAGCATCCTGATTATGACCAAGCGATTGCAGCAGTGAAGAAGCTCGTCTAATTCACGCTGCTTGCGTTGAGGCTGATTCAAATACTAAAAAAAGCGAGTGAAGGGTTGCCTTCCTCGCTTTTTTGACGTTTATCTGCCACTTTGCTGCTCACACGTCTGCAATCACTGTACAACCTTATGAGCGGACAGTTTCTTGTCAATCACAGCGAACAACTGCAAAATAATGCGATAATTTGCACCCATGTCCCCCAGCGATCCGCGTGAAGCGGAATAAATATCCACAGCACTCCGAACTGGCGAGACGGACAATATAGAAACGGTAATGTCGACAGTTCTGCCGAATGCCGTTCGCTTCTCAAGCGTAATCTCCCCTACGGATGGCACCTCATGCAGCACCTTGTAGCCAGGAATCTTTTTTAAAACGGACGATGCCTCTTCCCAAGTCTTGTCTCTCGATAAGTTATAATAGCGTGTCTTCATTTGTGGGTCTTTGACCCGGTCGCTTGTACCTTCTTGGCTGCGCACAATCCCTACCAGAGTCCTCTTCAACGACAAGACATTTCCTCCTTCACGATAATCGTTGCTGAATACAGCACATCGATTTCCCTTTGCTGCAAGCGCTTTATAAAAACGTTAAAACAACAAAGTGAACCCGATCATACCTGTGGTATGCGACCTTAGTACCTTATTTCTTATTTTAGCATTGTTACATACAAAAAACACCCCGTTTCTGCACGGGGCAGTATCAGGGTGTGTTGATTACGTTATAGGGTACCCGCCGATGCCGTCCGACCATAGCGTCTTCTGAACCTGCTTGAGCAGGTGGGTGACCGCAGGACAAACTTTTGAAGTCCCCTTGTCAGAATTGACAGGGCTTTTCAGCTGTCCACCCGTATTGATCTCCCTAGACATTGTCATTGGTTCAAAACAACAAATGACCGTAACGTGCATCGCAGGATGTGCCCTTATTATAGCGCTTCTCACTCGGAAAGTAAATGCTAGGGGGAATCTGTTTTATTTTTGGAGGTTATCACTTTTCTTGTCTTCCGCACTTGCTGCTTCTTCGTTTTTTTGCTTCATCTTTTCCATCTGATCCTGCATTTTGAGGAACGTTCCATAAAAATTAAAGAAAGCGAACCAGGCCACTACACTACCAATGAAGAACAAGAACAGCACAGGGTATTTGACTCCAATAAAGATAACAATCGCACTGCCGAGCATGGTAGAAAATACACGGAACGGTCGAATGAGCGTCAGCAAGACCGCATTTTTGATTAGTTGTCCGATGGACATACGATAATGAGCAACCATCGAGAAAAAGTTAAACATGGATACGAGCAAAATAATGATGAGAATAAGCATGATAATGCCTACAATTTGCAAATTGCTGAGCTGCGTCATATACACGGTATAATCCACATACATAATGACAAACAGCAGCGTGTAAAAGATGCCCCCGATCAGGCTCTGCTTATAGTTTTCCTTGTATCCTTTAAAGAAGGTACGAAACACACCTGCATCCGTATCGCCCATTACCCATTTGCGGACGACGGTAAACATGGCCGATGTAGCCGGAAATAAAGTAAGCGGTGCCAAAACAGCCATCGCCCAGTTCATTTGTAAAGATTCATTAGCCAAGTTCTGATTCATCACAAGTAGTTTGAGTATGAGACAGAACATAAAAGGCGACGAGCATAACACCCATAACAAATTGGTAGCCGCCAGTCGGGTAATCCATTCAGTCAGGCGATAAATACCACCCATTGCTCCTTTAAACTCCAACGTTAGTCTCTCCCTCCGCAAGCCTGGCAGTTCCACGGCTCATGCTGCTGTGCCTGTAAATTCCGGCTGTCGGCTATATCATACCGTATTTCATCCCCAATGCGCCAGTGAAATCAATACTTCAGCCGTCGAAGCAGGTTGCTAAGAAATTTTCACTTTCTGATCTCATAGCAAAAAGCCGAAGCGAGCATTCACTTCGGCTTTCCTGTTATTTCAATTCTTATTCAGAAGAGGAATCTTCGCGTCTTGCAGGACGACGAGTTTCTCCGCTACTGCTTGGACGTGGTCTGCGATCTCCACTATTGCGGCTCGCGGAATCACGGTTGTAGCTACCGCCTTCTTTGCTGCCACGGTTGTAACCACCATATCCACCTTTGCTGCCACTGCCACTGCCGCCAGTACGGTTGGAGTTATAACCACCGTTGCTGCGTCCGCTGTAGTTAGACGGCTTGCGTCCGCCGGAACGAACATCCGGTTTACGACGTTTTGCACGAATTGGATCTTCCGGAGTCAGCTCAATAGACGCTTCTCTCTTCTCGCCAGTCATCAGCTTCAGAGCTGCGGAGAGAAGTTGTACGGAGTCATACTGCTCCAGCATTTGAATAGCCAAACCTTTGTATTCGTTCAGCTCACCGCTTTCTACAGCCTCCAGGAGACGTTCTGCGATGATGCGTTGTTTGCCTTCCAAAGCTTCAGCCAAGGTTGGAAGTGGCTTACGTGCAATACGGTGACGAGTTACACGTTCAATGAAATGCAAATGATCAATTTCACGAGGCGTTACGAAAGACCATGCTTCCCCTTCTTTACCTGCACGTCCAGTACGTCCAATACGGTGAACATAGCTTTCCGGATCTTGCGGAAGGTCAAAGTTCACAACGTGAGTTACACCGGAAACGTCCAAACCACGGGCAGCTACATCAGTCGCTACGAGCACGTCAATGCTTCCGTCGCGGAATTTGCGCATTACGGCATCACGTTGGTTCTGAGACAAGTCACCATGCAGACCGTCTGCGGAATATCCACGTTTTTGCAGAGCTTCAGCCAGCTCGTCTACCCGACGCTTGGTGCGACCAAATACGATAGCGAGTTCTGGGGATTCCATGTCGATCAAACGGCTCAAAGCTTCGAATTTTTGACGTTCAGGAACTTCAATGTAGGCCTGATCAATCAGTGGAGCACTAACTTGTTTAGGGATAACTGAAACATGCTCAGGGTTTTTAAGGAACTGTTCAGCCAATCTTTTGATATTAGGAGGCATCGTAGCCGAGAAAAGCATCGTTTGACGCTCGTCCGGAACCTGCTTCAGAATGGATTGAATATCTTCCATAAAGCCCATATCCAACATTTCATCCGCTTCATCCAAAACAACAGTGTTTACGTCTTCCAGCTTGATGGTTTTGCGGTTAATATGGTCGAGCAAGCGACCTGGTGTACCAATGATAATTTGAGGTTTCTTTTTCAAAGCGCGAATCTGGCGCACGATATCTTGACCGCCGTAGATTGGCAGAGTGCGAAGACCTTTGAAGCGGGACAGTTTTTCGATTTCTTCAGCTACCTGAATGGCAAGCTCACGTGTTGGAGCCATAATCAGCGCTCTGATTTTGTCGTCGTTTTTAGAGATTTTGCTGATCAACGGAATACCAAAAGCTGCGGTTTTACCCGTACCTGTTTGGGCTTGGCCAATCATGTCTCTTCCTTGCAGCGCAAGAGGGATGGATTGGGATTGAATCGGCGTCGCTTCTTCAAAACCAAGCTCTGTAATCGCCTCAAGTACTTTCGGTTCAAGATTAAATTCTGCAAATGTCGTCAAATTTATTCAAACTCCTTCATAATGGTGGATGTGGTGGACAATCCACAATGTTGTCTGTATTCTTAAGTAGCGATATTATTGTATAGGTTTTCCCAATACAGTGACAGTTTATTTAGGCCTATAACTGCATCTTTCTGTATAAACTCGGGTTACCTTATCCGATACATCTTAAACGAATTTATCCTTTTTAAAACAGTTTAAATTTTAAGTGTTTCTCTGGACAGAAGGTCCCTACTCAAGAATATCCACATCGCATTATAGCACAAAACAATTCATGAATACCAGCAAGTTGCTGTCCGTATATTTTAAATGAGGTGAAAAAATTGTTAAAAATAGTGTTAAACTGTTTTGTTGTCATTTTGGGAGCCGCTGCTATAGCAAGCGGTTTTAATCTGTTTCTCGTGCCGCACCACCTGCTGAGCGGCGGAGTAGCAGGGCTTTCCATGTTAATTGGCTACTTTACAAAATTCGATATCAGCGTGATGTATTTTGTCCTGAACATCCCGATGCTTATTGCTGGCTGGTTTATTTTAGGCAAACGATTTATTAGTATGAGCATTTTGTCTGTTGTCGCCACAACATGGATTTTGGCCTGGATCCCGGTGCAACCTCTCGTTAAAGATACATTGCTTGCCTCTGTTTTTGGTGGAGTGCTGATTGGCGTTGGAGCAGGGATCTCCTTTCGGGTGGGAGGGTCTACTGGCGGTTTTGACATTATCGGCTCCATTGTCACCCGTTACCGCGATTTCCCTGTAGGGACCGTGCTCGTCGGTTTGAATGGACTGGTTATTCTGACAGCGGGATATCTGAATCAAGACTGGAATATTGCCCTTGCATCCATGTTAACCATTTTTGTGACTGGCAAGGTGTTGGATCAGATTTATGTGAGTCACACCAAAATAACCGTTTACATCATCACTGAGCATACCGAGAAACTGCTCAGCCGAATGCTGACGACGCCACGTGGAGTAAGTAAAATTAAAATTGAAGGTGCATTTTCTCATACCGAAAAGGATATGCTGATGACAGTTACAACACGCTACGAGCTGGTAGAACTGAAACGCATTATTAAGCAAGTGGACCCCTCTGCTTTCGTTAATATCGTGGAAACGGTAGGGGTCATGGGCTCTTTCCGCCGAAGATAAGCACGAACCCAAGTGTCAAAATGCAGTTTCTGTGGTACACTATACGTACTGTTCCCATATTATATAAAGACCAGCTTTACCTGCTATTTCACAGGCACTTTGCTTTTCCGATTCGTACCGAATGATTCTTATGGAATGATTCCGAGCAGGAAAGGGTGATTTTTGTGGAAATGGAAACGGTAAAACTGTCCGACATTGTCTTGAGATGGTATCCAGAAATGCTCCCGTTTCTCAAAAAGAATGAGTTGAACTCGATGATTGTACTTCGGGACGGGATGGCCATTCTCAAGCCCACGGATGCGCTCGAAATTATTCAGTATAGTATTTGTGAGCATCAGGACAATATGTATCTTCAGTAAACATCTTCATTAATTCTCTCCACCAAGTGCCGCTTCTTCCGGTTGCAATCCGCAGTCGTGAAGATAGCGGCATTATTTATGCCATTATACGGATTCAATGAACATGGGTTGGGTTAATCATGGAAGACTGTGCCTGATGATTCCAGTATTGGTTACAACCGTGTTGTTTTTACGATACATAACTTTACGTATAATCAGGTAAGCGACATACATAAGGGAGAGAGTTAGGAAATGAATATGATTTGGGCAATTATGCTATTGGCAATGGGAATAGGCGGAAACGGGAATCAGTTAGCCAACGCCCCAAATGTAAAAGATACGGTGGCAACGACAATCAGCAGCGCGATGATTCAGGCTCAGCACAGTAACATGAAGGTGGATGCCTCCAATCCTCCGGTTAAAATTGACCCACAGCCGACGACTCCTGCTATCAAAGGCATCTATGTCACGGCTTATAGCGCAGGCGGTTTGCGTATGGCCCAGCTGCTTGAACTGCTCGACAAGACAGAGCTCAATTCCATGGTTATTGATATTAAGGATGATGCGGGTTACATCACTTATCCAACGACCAATCCCGAGCTGCTGAAATTGGGCAAGCCTCAAAAATTCATTCGGGATATTTCCGGTTTGATGGACCGATTGAAAAAGCATAACGTTTACCCGATTGCTCGTATTGTTGTATTTAAAGATACGGTATTAGCCAACAAAAATCCCGAGATGTCCTTCCGAAATCCTGACGGCTCTGTCTGGAAAAACGGCAAGGGAGATGGGTTCGTCAATCCCTACAATAAAGAGGTTTGGGATTATAATATTGCTATCGCCAAGGAGGCGGCAAAGCTGGGCTTCAAGGAAATTCAGTTTGACTATGTACGTTTTCCTGAAGGCTTTGAGAAAAGAGCGAACAAGCTGAAATATACCAAATCCGATCAATCACGTGTAGATGCGGTCGCTGAGTTCGTGCAATATGCCCGTAAAGAGCTTGCTCCACTGGGTGTGCGGGTATCGGTAGATATTTTCGGGTATGCTGCATCTGTTCCTGCTGCGGAGGGAATCGGACAGGATTTCGCCAAAATTTCAGAAAACGTGGATGTCATTTCTCCTATGATCTATCCAAGTCACTATACAACAGGCTGGTTCGGTGTAAAGAACCCTGACAAAAATCCGTACCAGACCATTAAAGGTTCAATGGTAGATACGCACAAAAAGCTCGATCCCACAGGCAAGCTGAAACCGATCATTCGTCCATGGATTCAGGATTTTACCGCAAGCTGGTTGGGAATCGGTCATTATGCCAAATATGGTAAAACTCAAGTTGAGGATCAAATTCGAGCACTCAAGGATATGAAGGTTGACGAATATTTACTCTGGAATGCTACAAACCGCTATACGAGCGGAGTAACGTACAAATAATCCATGTATTCCGGTCTTATCATTACTTTTACGTATACACCAAATCATTTAAAGGTTTCCAAGGCTGCCCCATTCGTTTGATCATGGGTGCAGTCTTTTTTGTTTCTGTTCAAATGCTGCAGCATCCCTTACAATAAATACTTGACATGTTATGATATATACGATTGATAACTCCCAAGTAAGTGAGGACATAAAAATGCATTTGACTCTAACTAACAGCCAGAAATGGAAGCAGCTTTTTAACATTTTTCTCCCTATTCTGGTAACACAGCTTGCACTATCCGCGATGACTTTTTTTGATACTAATATGTCGGGACACTTTTCTTCTGCCGATTTGGCTGGTGTAGCCATCGGTGTGAGTCTGTGGGTACCTGTGCAAACAGGCCTCAACGGAATACTTATGGCCATCACCCCTATTGTATCCCAATTGGTTGGAGCACAGCGCAAGGACAAGGTTTCTTACTATGTCATTCAGACGCTATGGCTCTCGCTCACTCTATGCATGATTGTTCTGATTGCAGGTATTTTTCTCGTTAAGCCCATTCTTCACGGAATGAATCTAGAGTTGAGGGTTCATAATGTGGCCTTGTACTACCTTTGTGCGATGGCCTTCGGCATTGCCCCGCTCTTTGCCTATACGGTCCTCCGGAGCTTTATGGATGCGCTGGGACAAACCCGGTTTACAATGACCATCACGCTGATGTCGTTGCCCATCAATGTCTTGTTGAACTACTTACTTATTTATGGAAACTGGGGTTTTCCCCGTCTGGGGGGTGTGGGCTCCGGAGTGGCAACTGCCGCCACGTACTGGATTGTTATGCTTGTCGCTGGCATCACTGCACATCGGGGAAAGATATTTGCCGAATACGGGATTTTCAGCAAGATATACGGCATCGCTGCTAGCGCTTGGAAAGAGCTTATCAAAATCGGCGTACCCATCGGCTTTGCGATCTTTTTCGAGACCGCTGTCTTCTCAGCTGTTACCCTCTTCATGAGCAGTTATAATACGGCAACAATTGCGGCTCATCAGGCCGCTATGAACTTTGCGACAACGCTGTATATGATTCCGCTCAGTATTTGTATGGCGCTCACGATTCTGATCGGGTATGAGGCGGGGGCAGGACGGCCGCGTGATGCAAAAATATACAGCGTAATGGGGATCAGCAGTGCGGTTGGCCTGTCATTGATCACGGCTGTTGTGCTTGTAATCTGGGACGAACAGGTCGCCCGGCTGTACTCCACCGATCCACAGGTTATTCAGTTAGCGCAACATTTCCTGCTCTATGCGATTTTCTTTCAAATATCCGACGCTATCGCTACACCTACTCAAGGAGCACTGCGTGGATATAAGGATGTCAATTCGGCCTTTCTGATTACGTTCCTGGCCTATTGGGTTATCGGACTTCCTGTAGGATATATTATCGCACGTTGGGCATCATTTGGCCCCTACGGCTACTGGATCGGCTTGATTACAGGTTTGGCCGCGGGAGCAGTGTCACTTCTCATCCGCCTGCTGGTTGTACAACGACGTTTTGCCGAAAAAAAACAACACGCAGAGGCTGTTTAGCCTTTGCGTGTATCAGCGTGTTTCCATGACATATGCAGTACCCGAAGTTATTCTTTTTTTCTCCACAATAGCTACTTCGTTCAGCTTCGGAGGATACAGAAAATGTCTCTCCACATGCTGATTCACAGCCTGAAATGCCTGCTCCTCATTTTCCGCAACGAGAATAACGGTTAAGGCTCCTTCCGAGCTGTCCACTTCGATTTTGAACAAATACATATTTCATTTCCTCCAGACCTACTTTAAATGTTAAAAAATAAAGCGGATGACTCGGGTCATCCGCATGAGTTTAAGAATTCCCAGATGTGAATCAATCGGGTACATAAAACGGCTATTCATTACTGGGACAAGCGCAAGGCCAGATCGTAAAGCTCCATATTGAAATCTTTTTTCGTATTAACGACCTTGTCAATATCTGTGGCAACCAACTTGCCATCAATCATTCCACAAGCTTTGTCAGATACGCCCTCAATCAATTGGCGAACAGCAAAGTCGCCCAAACGGCTCGCCAGATTACGGTCAAATGCGGTTGGTGTGCCTCCACGTTGAATGTGTCCAAGCACCGTTACACGCGGCTCATAATCTGGACAGTTTTCCTGGATTACCTGTGCTACTGTTTCACCTTTGCCTACGCCTTCAGCAACGATAATGATACTGTGGCGTTTGCCGTGCTTAAAGTTTTGCTTCATCCGATCAGATACTTCATTCAGGTCAAACTCTACCTCGGGCACCAAAATCGTTTCTGCGCCGGAAGCCAGTCCTGCATGCAAAGCAATATCGCCGCAATGACGTCCCATAACTTCTACGATAGAAGAACGTTCGTGGGATGACATCGTATCACGCAGCTTGTTGATGGCGTCCACTACGATACTAACCGCCGTATCAAAACCAATCGTGTAGTCGGTGAAGGAAATGTCATTGTCAATCGTACCTGGAAGACACATTGTTTTAATTCCTTGCTTGGTCAGTTTGTTAGCTCCTTGGTAGGAACCATCGCCACCAATCACGACTACGCCATCAATTCCGCGGTTACGCAAAATTTCAGCGCCTCGCTTCTGTCCTTCCTCGGTCGTAAATTCCAGACACCGGGCAGATTGAAGTACAGTACCCCCACGTTGGATAATATCTCCGACGCTTCTCAGATCCATCGGGAAAATATCATCATTCAGCAGGCCCTGATATCCGCGCTGAATCCCGAATACTTCGAGTCCAAAATACAAGCCGCTGCGCACAACGGCGCGAACTGCGGCATTCATCCCCTGTGAATCTCCACCACTCGTTAATACTGCGATTTTCTTAACTGCTGTCATGATTTATGACCTCCTCAAAATGTTCATAAAAGCCTTCTTATCCATCGACTGTTTAAGAAGAAAAACAAGCGCATGAGCGGACTGTTTTTCATTAAACGTTTCGAAACCGCGCGCACTTCCTGCTGCTCGCTAACTTTGGGGTCGGATAAATATAACGCCAGCAATCCCTCGATAATCATCCGGTGAAAGGAGCTGGCAGGGACATCTGCAATATCAACCCGCGCCCGATTCACAACATAGGCGATCCGGTCAAGCATCATGTCGGTATCTTCATAATAATTGCAGAAGTTAAGATCTCCGCCCTTCCGGTCTTCGTCTTGATCGATTAGATAATCCAGCAAAATATGAAGACTGCACACATGTGGAAAATACGATGCATGTATTGAGGCAGCCCCCGCATCCGTGAGATGCCGGTCGCTGGCAGCAAGAAACAGCATAAACACCCCCAGGGTTGAACCAGTAGCCGCAGCAAATTCGTTCCAGCGCAACTCCGGTGTACGGTCCTTATGAACCGACCACCAATCCAATAGCGCTTGTTCGCGAAATTCTGGTTTAATATGCTTGTAAACTTGCAAATCCGTGTATAATACCGCCAGATCCTGAACGTAAGGCATTGCTGCCTCATAGCCCGGAAGCCTGCTTACACAAGACTGACAGGTTGCCACCAGCCCGGTCAAATAACCGCCATCCTCCTGCTCACGACGCAAAGCGTAATAATTCACTGGCTTGGCTGCCGGGTTGACCGCATCCAGCATAGACTGATGCAACAGTCTGAAATCATCTGGGTCCATGGACGTGCTGCGATCACACAGGTTGTCCAGATAATCGCTAATCGTCTGGTACGCCACAATAAGCGGGATTAACGTCTGCCGGGCAGACATATTCCCTGTGGCATAAACTGCCCCGCCTACACAGTGAAACGTCTTCTCTGCTATGCTTGCAAGTGCCTGACTTCTCAGCTCGGGATCCGGAATCTGTTTAGCCTTGTGTTTCCAACTTCCCAATTCCTGCTTCGTTTCAGGGAGAATGTGCTTGTACATCCGGCTCATTAGACCTATGGGGCCTCTCGGAACTTGATAACGTCCTTGCTCAACATAACTCAAATGACGGTGCCTCCACATTGTTGTCTACGTAATTATACCTATCCAAACCATATTCATTATAATATGATCGTCCTTTTAGCACAAATGAACAACCTCACTTTTTCTTAATATTTCAGAAAAACGAGCCATTTTCACAAAAAATCTTTATCCCTGTCATGATTAAATACACAAAAATTGAAATTAAACAAAATTCACCCTGATAGGATTATTAATTTCAAAATAGGTTAAAAGCCCTGCCTACCCCTTATCCTCTACGGGTTTTACACCTTGAAAGCCATCCCTCATGCTAGCCTGCTTCCATTTTCTAAAAGCATAATAGAAAATGACCGCCACCGCCGAGATGGCAAAACCGACAGGAAAGCTCCACCATACAGTATCCAGACCGTACTCATCGACGAACGCATAGGCCAGAGGAATACGAATGCCCCATAATGAAATGATGATAATCAAAAGCGGCACGATTACGGAACCCGTAGATCGCACAACCCCTGTAATGACATTTGTAATACCGAATATGATAAAAGACCATAACGTAATCAGATTAATCCGCATCCCCAGTTCCAAAGCACCACCGCTAGAAGGAAGGAACATCAGCAAGGCCTCCCGGTTGAAGATGTAAATCAATACTACTAATCCGCCGGTCAGTACAAAATTGTACACAATTCCAATCCATGTGATCTTGCGCACCCGATCCCAACGCCCAGCCCCGATATTTTGTGCCGCAAAGGAAGACACAGCAGCACCCAGCGCCATGGCTGGCATCTGCACATAGCTGGACAAGTTATTTGCTGCAGTATAAGCCGCAGCCGCCACTGTCCCGTATCCGTTTATCAGGTTCATCAACGCGATTGCACTGGAGGAGACAGCAATCATTTGCAGACCCATAGGCATGCCCGCAAAAATAATACGCGTATATGTGATTGCCATATCCACAGATTCGACAGGTGTATTCAGCACACGAAGAATCCAGGGAGAGCCAAAAATCGCGCTGATGAGAAAAAACATAATAATATTTCTGTTGGAAGCGGCGGTCAATGCGGACTCGCCCAGAAACTTGCCGACCCAGATAGAATTGATCGTTCCATTCAGCGACTGTATCACGTTTACGACTAACCTCTGCTGCGCCCATTTATCAACTCCTTCAATACTGACTGATGTTTCGTTTCCATTACGATATAATACTCTATTCCAGCTCAGCCTTTTCATATCATAAACTTTTTTACGCAAAAAAGCGCAGTCCCTTAAATTTTAAGGAACTGCGCTCTCAATTCATCGTTTAACCGTAATATATAAGACATCCGCATGAACGGAACATTTCTTACAATTCAGTTACACTTACAGTTTATTTACGTTAGCTGCTTGGGGTCCACGGTTACCTTCAGTGATTTCGAATTCAACCGCTTGACCTTCTTCCAAAGTCTTAAAGCCGTCGCCCTGGATTGCGGAGAAATGTACGAATACGTCCTCGCCACCATCCACTTGGATGAAGCCATAACCTTTTTCTGCGTTAAACCATTTTACTGTACCTTTCAAGTGAACAACCTCCTAAAAATACCGCCATCTATGGCGAATATCCATATTATACTTCATGCTTTTTCTCAATGCAATTGATGTTTTGAGGGCTTTTTCAAGCTGGAATGATTTGCTTTTGCGGCGGAAACTGCGGTATCATGAACCAAAACATCTTTAAAATCGGAGACATGCATATGATGAAAAAACACGAAATATACAAAAAAGACAATTGGAACATGATGACTGTCGAGGTGCAGGGCCGTTACATCGTTCTACGGGAAATATCCGATGACTGGGGCGAAGAAGCCCACACGTTTTTGAGCCGTCCGGCGCTGATGCATTGGGCTCAAAATCGGTTTCCCAAGCAGTCCTTTCAAGATAACGAGGAAGAGTGGCAGCGGATCATGAACGCTTTCAAACAGGTATAGCGCATTCATGGTGTCCAATAGCTTTCTCATTTTCATTATTCTGGCCTTCACGCTGGGCGGAGTATTGATCATGAAACGTGATACGTTACCGGCTCCTCTCAAAAAGTGGATGGCCCTCACTGCCGTAATCATGGTTTGCTTTGCCTTTTATCTTATTGTATACAGCTTATTAAATATAGGTTCCGACCCAAGGTAAAGAAAATTATACTTTTGGGCGCAGGAGGTCATACTATGGCATAACAAGCCATGGTATAAGGAGGATATGCCGTTACATGCATGCCACAAAACCTCTTGCTCTGCTGCTCACGGTCAGCGTGGCGGTTTCTTCGTTTTGGCAGCCGCCCCGTACCGCCGCAGCCCCACCCCACATTTCGTTCGATCAGAGGAGGCTCTCCATGAGTGAAATCGTAAAACGTGCAGACGCGTCTGTGGAAAATACCTGGAAGCTTGAAGACCTGTTTCCAGACCGCAAAACATGGGATCAAGAGTATGAAGAAGTCAAACAACTAGCCAAAAAGGCTACACAATTCCAAGGCAAGCTGAATTCAGCCGAAGCGATTGTCAACTGCTTTAAGCTGGAAGATGAACTATCGCTTAAAGCCGAGCGCGTATATGTGTACGCCCATCTGCATCATGACGAGGATACGGCTGAACCTACATATCAGGGCCTTTCGCAAAAAGCCAAAAAATTAGGCGTTGAGGTCAGTGAATCCCTGTCTTTCGTGACACCTGAAATTTTGGCGCTGCCCGACAATCAGCTCGATGCCTTGATTGAAGATCCGAAGCTGGCAGATTATCGCTTTACGCTTCAGGAAATGAAACGGGAGAAAGCGCATATTTTGGGTAAATCGGAAGAAGCCCTGCTGGCTCAGGTGGGTAACCTGGCTCAAGCACCGCAAACCATTTTCGGTATGCTGAACAATGCGGATATGAAATTTCCAAAGATCAAGGACGAGAACGGCAAAGAGGTTGAACTGACGCATGGCAGCTATATTCAATTCCTCGAAAGTCCGCACCGGGAAGTACGTGAGCGTGCTTTTAAAGCGGTGTACGACACTTATGCCAAGAATAAAAACACGATTGCTTCCACATTAAGTGCCAATGTGAACAAAAATGTTTTTTATTCCCGTGCTCGCAAATACCCTTCCGTATTAGAAATGTCGTTATATGGTGACAATATTCCGAAGGAAGTGTACACCAATCTGATTGACACCATTCACGAAAGCTTGCCTTTGCTGCACCGTTATATCAAGCTGCGCAAAAAGCTGCTGGGCGTGAATGAGCTTCATATGTATGACCTGTTCGCTCCGCTTGTAGACGAATACAAGCTTGACATTTCGTATGAAGATGCTAAAAAGCAAACGAAGGAAGGTCTAAAGCCGCTGGGCAAGGACTATCTGGCTTCGTTGCAAAAAGGCTACGATGATCGCTGGATTGATGTGTACGAAAATGAAAATAAACGTACAGGCGCATACAGCTGGGGGGCTTACGGCGCTCATCCTTATGTGCTGCTGAACCATAAAGATAACCTGAACAGCATGTTTACGCTCGCTCATGAGATGGGACACGCGCTGCATTCGTATTACTCGGATAATGCGTTGAAATATCGGGATGCCCAGTACACTATTTTCCTGGCTGAAGTAGCATCTACAACCAATGAAGCGTTGCTGATGGATTACTTGCTGAAGAAGTCTACCGATCCAAAAGAGAAAATGTACCTTCTCACCTACTATGCGGACCAATTCCGCACGACGGTATTCCGTCAAACGATGTTTGCGGAATTTGAGAAAATCGTACATGAGCGCGCAGAACAAGGAGAATCCCTTACACCGCAGCTTCTATCAGAGATTTATTATGATCTAAATGTGAAATATCACGGCCCTGGCATGAAAGTAGACAAAGACATTGAAATGGAATGGGCCCGTATCCCCCATTTTTATAACAGCTTTTATGTCTACAAATATGCTACCGGCTTCTCTGCGGCAACCAGCTTCTCGAAACAGATTCTGGAAGAAGGCCAACCAGCCGTTGACCGTTATTTAGGATTCCTGAAGAGCGGCGGTAGCGACTATTCAATTAATATTTTGAAGAAGGCCGGCGTGGATATGTCCTCTCCGCAACCGATCCGCGAAGCGATGAGCGTATTCGAGGAAGTTATTACGGAAATGGAAAAGCTGACAGCCGGAAAGTAAAACAATACACGATTAAATCTAGCATTAAAACAATGCAAGGATAAATCCCTTGTCCATGACGGGCAAGGGATTTTATAATGTAGCGGAAGGAGGTGGCATTTTGAAAACACAATGGTCTTTGATCGCAGCTCTTGTTATCGCTTTGTTAACGGCTGTATTCGCTGTCATTAACGTGAACTCGGTCCAATTAAATCTTCTATTTCGTACGGTCAATGTACCTTTGATTTTGCTTATTCTGGGCTGCACTCTTCTTGGAGGGCTTATCGTCGGTTCCTTCGGTATTTTCCGTCAATATAAGCTTCAGAGAGAAATCAAACGTCTGACCACCCAGCTTCATACACTGCAAGAAGAGCACACACCCACTGTAGAAGCATATGTGGATACGGCCTATGACACGACTGGTTCGTCCAGCGCGGTGTCTACATTCGACAAGGTTACAGAGCAAACGTCCTCTGACCCTGACCGGTTGTCCAAATGAGGAGGAGCAACAACATGATGATTCACCTGAATGAGAATTATATAATGACCTTTCTGAATCAACTATTGAACACCCCCAGTCCCAGCGGCTACACACATCATGTGATGGAACTGATCCGTAAGGAAGCCGCAAACCTTGGGGTGCCCATAGAATGGAACGCCAAGGGCGGTGCCATCTTGACCCTGGAGGGCCAGGAAACAGACCGTACAGTTGCGCTGAGCGCGCATGTGGATACATTGGGCGCGATGATACGCTCAATAACCAGTCACGGTACCTTGCGGCTGACATCTGTCGGCGGTTTCATGATGAACAGCATCGAGAACGAATACTGCCTGATTCATACCAGAAGCGGACAAACGTATACAGGCACGATTCTGTCGAGCCATCCGTCTGTGCATGTCTATGATGATGCACGTAGCTTTGAACGCAAGGAAAGTCATATGGAGGTACGGATCGACGAGCTTGTCGAATCTAAAGAAGACGTGCTCCAGCTCGGCATTGCGGTAGGCGATTTTATTTCGTTCGACGCCCGTCCGGTCGTGACACCCAGCGGCTTTATCAAGTCACGGCATCTGGATGATAAAGCCAGCGTGGCTGCACTGTTTGGTTTACTGGAATCCGCTGTACGCGAAGACTGGAAGCCCCGTCATACCGTTAAGCTGCTCATTTCCAACTATGAGGAAGTCGGTCACGGGGCTGCTTACATCCCCGAGGGTGTCAGCGAGATGATTGCCGTCGATATGGGCTGCATAGGCGAGGATCTAAGCTGCAAGGAGACGGATGTATCCATCTGCGCCAAAGATTCTTCCGGGCCTTATGATTATGACATGACGACTCGTCTGATTGAGCTGGCCAAGGAGCTGAATATCCCGTATGCGGTTGATATTTATCCGCACTATGGTTCTGACGCTTCGGCTGCGCTGAAAGCAGGCAACAATATCCGTGCTGCGCTGATCGGCCCTGGCGTACACGCCTCCCATGCGATGGAGCGTACGCACAAGCTGGCTGTGGTGAACACTGCCCGTCTGCTTGCCGCTTATGTGACGGTTTAATCCGAACGATGACGACCGGCCTGTTCCACTGAGAATAGGTCGGCGAAGGCTTAGCGAAAGGAAATCACAACTATGGATCTGAAGAAACTACGTTACTTTATCGCAGTCGCAGAAGAACTACATTTTAATCGTGCTGCAAAAAACTGAATATCACCCAGCCCCCCTTGAGCCAACAAATCCAAAGCCTTGAGGAAAAGCTTGGCGTGAAACTATTAGAACGAACCAAAAGGCAAGTTCGACTTACGTCCGCAGGAGCCATCTTTTTAGAAGAATCCAGAAACATGGTTTCTCAATTGGAAAAATCCATTAAAATGACACAGCTTGCAAGTCAGGGGAAATTCGGACATTTATCCATCGCTTTTGTTGATTCGGCATCTGGCGGTCTGATGGTTAACGCCTTAAAGAAATTCCGGGAGCGTTTTCCTGACGTGAAGCTCACGTTGTTTGAAATGACATCTACCCAACAACTGAAAGCCATACACGATGGCAAAGTTCATGTGGGATTCCTGCGCTGGGCAGATCCATCTATACATATCACCTCTCAGCTCTACACCAACGAGTCACTCATCGCCGTACTTCCCGCAACACATCCGCTAGCCCACCATCCAACCTTGTCTTTACGTTCTTTAGCGGAAGAATCTTTTATCCTGTCTCCGCCTCATATGGGAGCGTCTTTTCATGACCTCATATTAGACTTTTGCCGACAACACGGATTCCAGCCCCAAATCGTACAGGAAGCCGTTCAAATGTATACAATCGTTAATTTGGTAGCTGCTGGTATAGGCATCTCCATTGTTCCCTCTTCCGTTTCTGTTTTCCAACGTAGTGATGTCGTATTTCGTTCTTTTCACGAAGATTCTCCGTCCGTCCCACTTTACGCTGCATGGAAAACAGATGCGAATGACGCTGTTCTGACTCGTTTTCTGGAGGTGGTTGAAGAAACAGCTTGTAGTGAGCAATTAGACATGTAAACTACCATCAGCGCGTAATCTTAACCCGTTTTACTCGGATCACGTTCAACAACACCGTTTAAAATACTGTCAATTTGTCTCATAATCTCCCCATCCAGACGGACACCCGCAGCTTTTACGTTCTCCTTCACCTGCTCTGGCTTGGAAGCACCGATAATAGCTGAGGACACTTGCAGGTTTTGTAAAACCCATGCTACTGCAAGCTGTGGTAGCGTCAAACCATTTTCCTGTGCAATCGGCCGGATCTGCTCCACTGCCTGAAGGACCTCTTTACGTAACCATTGCCCGGCCAAGCGTTCGAAAAATGGTGAACCTGCTGTCGTAGAAGCACGTGAACCCTCGGGAAGCGGCTTGTCTACTGCATATTTCCCAGAAAGAATACCCTGTGCCAGAGGTGACCAAACGACCTGTCCAATTCCTTCCTGCTCACAAGCGGGAATCACTTCAGCTTCAATAATACGCCAGAGCATGGAATATTGGGGTTGACTTGCCACGAAGGGGACCTTTAGTTCTCTCGTTAAATCCGCTCCTTGCTTTATCTGGTCTGCTGTCCACTCGCTCACCCCTACATACAAAACCTTCCCCTGACGAACCAAATCAGGATAATGCCAAAAATGTCTCTTCAAGCGATACGGTTGGATCAAAACGATGTGCATAATAAACATCAATATAATCCGTCTGCAAGCGTCGAAGGGAAGCATGGCAGGCCTCCATAATGTGCTTGCGGGATAGCCCTTTATCATTCTGTCCGGTACCTGTTGGATGAAAAACCTTTGTACATAGTTCAATACTTTCACGTCGTATTCCCTTTAAAGAATGACCTAAAACCGTTTCCGCTATCGTTTCTGAATAAACATCAGCGGTATCCAACGTTGTGATTCCTGAATCTAATGCGGCATGGACACATGCTTTCGCTGTGGTGTCATCCACTTGTGCACCGTGGGTTATCCAGTTCCCCAATGCTATCTCTCTTACCCTCAAGCCGCTTTTTCCAAGCTTACGATATTCCATTTTGAATGCCTCCCTTCCATATAAATTTGATTATAGCAAGCAAATTTTAATATTATAAATATATAATAAACTACTTATTAATATGAAAAACATATTAATAAATTCATACATTTGGCATAATGATAGGTAGCTTCGAGTTTTCAAGTCAGAACATTAGTTATTTCCACGACCGATGTACTGGAATAAATACGAACAAGCAAGTCTCCAGTGCTTAACGGAGACTTGCTTGTTTAACTAACGGCGGAAAAACGATTCGCGCATCATACTTATTTCGTATTTTAAGATTTGCTTTGCTCGATCTGCTCGGCCAGCTCGTTCAGATAGGTCCAGCGCTCCATTTGATGCTCCAAATGCTGTTCGGCCTTCGTTTGCTCAGCCATAAGCTCCTGTAGTCGTGCGGAATCATCGAAAGACTCTTCCATCTGTCGCTGGATGCTAGCCAACTTCTCTTCAGCCTGTTCGATCAATTCGTCAATTTGCTCAAATTCCCGCTGTTCCTTAAAGGTGAATTTAAGCTTGGTTTTGGTTGTCTCCTTGACTGAATCCGAAGCATCCGCAGACTTAGACGTGGAAGACTGAGCAGAAGAAGTACCCGCCGAGACAGACGGATTCGCAGCGGATGGAGCATTTTTACTGATCCATTCTGCATACTCGCTGTAATCGCCCACATGCACACGTACCTGTCCTTCTCCTTCGAATGCCAGTACCTTGTCTACTGTCCGGTCCAGGAAATACCGGTCATGAGAAACGATAAAAACAACACCCGGAAATTCATCCAGATAGTCTTCCAGCACGGATAGAGTCTGAATATCCAGATCATTCGTTGGTTCATCCAGTAACAGTACATTCGGTGCGGACATCAGCACACGCAGCAGGTACAAGCGCCGTTTCTCGCCCCCTGATAACCGGGAAATGACCGTCCATTGCGAGCTTGGCGCAAACAGAAACCGCTCTAGCATTTGTGCGGCTGTAATAGCCGAGCCATCTGCTGTCCGGATGACTTCTGCTTCTTCCTTAATATACTCGATGACACGCAGCGATTCGTTCATTTCCTGATGTTCCTGGGTAAAATAACCGAGCTTCACGGTTGGCCCCAGTACCACGCTGCCTGAGTCTGGTTCTACGCGCTGTGCAATCATTTGGAGCAGGGTCGATTTTCCGCTACCATTGGGACCCACAATCCCGACCCGGTCCCCGGGCACAGCGATATAGCTCAAATCCTGTATCAACTTGCGGGAATCTACCGATTTGGACAACTGCTCCAGCTCCAGTATTTTTTTACCGAGACGTGTGGAGGCTACCGACATGTCTACAGACCCGGAACGGGCTTCCAGCTGCTGTTCCCTAAGTTGCTCAAATCGGTCAATGCGCGCTTTCTGCTTGGTCGAACGGGCTTTTGCCCCCCGGCGAATCCAGGCTAGCTCATTGCGCAACAGGTTTTGCCGTTTTTGCTCCGAAGATGCTTCCCGTTCCTCGCGTTCCGCCTTTAGCTCCAGAAAACGGGTATAGTTAGCCTCATAGCGGAAAAGTCGACCATGATCCAGCTCAAGCATGACATTTGCCACTCTATCCAGAAAATAGCGATCATGCGTAATCATCAGCAATGCACCGCGTCTTTTCTGCAAATACTGCTCCAGCCATTCAACCGACTCATTATCTATATGGTTGGTAGGCTCGTCCAGGATAAGCAGCTCGCAGGGCTGGATCAAAGCTGCCGCCAAAGCAACACGTTTGCGCTGTCCGCCAGAAAGTACGCCCATACGTGCCTCAAATTGGGTGATACCCAGCCGGGTCAACACGTTTTTGGCCTCGCTCTCGAGCTGCCATGCCTGGAGCGTATCCATTTGCTGGCTTGCCCGCAACAGGCGGTTTTGAAGCTCCTCGCTGCCCGGATTCAGCTCCAGCATCTCCATCGTTTCCGTATATTCGCGCACCGCCTTCATTTCAGGCTGGTTGCCGTGGAAAATGTGCTGGAGTACCTTCACTTCGGGGTCAAACTCTGGATTTTGCGCCAAAAATTGAATACGCACATCGTTGTTGACCGCAATATTACCATCATCAGGTGGCTCCAAGCCGGAAATCACGCGTAAAAACGTCGATTTTCCAGTACCATTCACACCGACGACCCCTATTTTGTCACGTTCATCCATGCCAAAGGAAGCATCCTCAAACAACATTTTTTCACCATAGCTTTTCGTTATATGTTCAACGGTCATAATATTCATACGGATTCCCTACTCTTCCCCTATTTTGTGATGCATCTTGCTTATTTTAACACAGTCACACCAAATGATTAAAAAAACCGTGATCTGAACGAGGTCAGTACGGTTTCTGGCTTTACAATATCACAGTCTGCGTATCCCGCTCCCGGCTTCACAGCCGTGCATAAACAAGTTAGCCGCAAATTCAGCCGTCTGATCCACATCGCATTCACGGAAATCTTTATCGAGTAAAATGTCCATTCTGCGCGTGACCGCTGTAAAGAGCTGTTCTTTGCTTTTGAAGTACAAATATACCGTGCCTTTGGCAACACCCGCCTGTTCTGCAATCTCGGAAATCTTGCTTTCATAAAAGCCTTTGGTGCCGAAGATTGTATAAGCGGCGTCCAAAATGGCCTCATATTTATCTCCATGTATACCGCCCATCTTCGCACCTCCCTGTACTAGAGTATAAACAGAATGCCTGCCAGAGCGACCAGCCCCCCGAAAACCGAACTGATGCTATTCACTCTATCATTGCTCATCCGACGCCAGCCCCGCACATAGACCGTCGGTTGTCCACAATGCGAATCTACCTCTACTTCCCGGCCGCAAACCGTGCAGGAACGCATCATTTGCACCGTAGCACCCAGATAGGAATCGGCAAAAGCCCCCGCGCTGCCAGATATTCCTCCGATCAGTGCCCACAGCCATAGCGGCAAGCCTGGCATTCCGATGGCGTATCCAAAGACCCATGCGCCTATTCCAATCAGCACGCCCCCAGCCAAGGCCGCAGCTGTCCCCAGAACAGATACCCCTCCCGAGGTTCCGGGTGCCAGCACCTTGCCATTCAGTATCGAACGGGGCGGCTTGCGGCTCAGGCTGCCAAATTCCGTTGCCCACGTATCCGACGTGACTGTAGCCATGACGCCAACAAAAGCCAACTGCCAGGCAACATGAGGCCAGATCGCATATCCCAGGCACAGCAGCATACCTAATCCCCCGTTGGCCCATACCTGACCCGCATCCCGGTTTCCGGTTTTGGCATACGATTTTTCAAGCTCTGCCTTGCGCTCCTTTTTGAACCTCGACAGCAGGGTCGATGTGATGAAGAACAGGAGCAAGGTCCCAAACCAAAATAGATTACCTGCACCATAATACACGGTTCCCATCAGCACAGCCGCCGCAAAGCCCGATAAGGTTAAGGATTTTTTATAAAAAGCAGCTCCCGCCACTATAGCAGCGCCAAGCAATCCGATGATCCAATCCATCATATACCCCCATTTTGAAATGAATCTCTCGTTTATCATTTTTCAGTTCGTATATTATTATAGTACAACGCTCTACACTTATATAAAAGCCGTGTCCCATGCTATGGCACAGGACACGGCCCTTACATTCTTGCCTGCGGGAATCACTCCATACTGCCTAACTACCAAGAGAACTCCCTTTTTAATCATCTCAATTAATGTTTATCCACGGATCAGCTTAACCGATTGTGCAGCTTCCTTGACGGTCAGCTCCCCAAAATAGCTCGAAGCGATCTCCACTCATTGTTGGCCCTACACCTGCCGGAGTGCCTGTGAAAATAATATCGCCTTCACCCAGTCCATAATGTGTCGCTATGTAATCAATGATATGCTCGATGGAAAAAATCATATCCTTGATATGGCCGCGCTGTACTTCCTGTCCATTTTTGAGCAATGAAAAATCCTGCTGCTCCAGCGTGTCCAGTTTCTCTAAAGGCAAGAACGGTGTAACGGGAGCAGATGATTTGAAACCTTTAGCCGCCGTCCATGGGTAGCCCTTTTTCTTGAGAACGCTTTGTACATCACGCAGGGTAAAATCAATACCAAAGGCAAAAGCATTCAGAATCGTTTCCGCAGACATACCTGGTTCATAATTACGGCCTACAGCCACAACCAGCTCTGTCTCATAATGAATGTCTCCTTGATCTTTAGGAAGCTCCAGTGTTGCTCCATGCAGCGGTACTACCGCGTGGGAAGGCTTTAAAAAAATCATCGGCTCTGTGGGAACCTCATTTCCCAGTTCCTCGGCATGCAGCTTATAATTGCGTCCGACACAATAAACATTACGAATTTCCACGTTCATTACGACCAGTCATCCTTCCCGCGTATGTAGTCCAATTATTTAATAAATAGATTACGTATATAGTGCCACATCCTGTGCTTGGAATGCAAAAAAACCTGCTCCCAGCGATCCGGCCAATTGGTACAAATCATCAATTCAGGATGTAACGAGGCCATTCTCCGCATAATGCTACGGTCATCTACCGTCCACGCCATGACAGTGATACCGCGTCCGGTCAAGTCTTTCATCAGCTTTCGATCCAAACGCGGGTAGCCCATGGATAGAAAAGAACATTTCAGCCTTTCCAACTGCTTTGCCAGATCATCCGGACGAGCATCGATAATCAGCCCGGTACGGATACCTGGCGCCAACTCTTTGGCCCGACGTAAAGCTGAACGCTCAAAAGAGGTCAATACCACTTCATTCTCCATATCTCGCGCCACAATTTCACGGAGTACGGCCTTCTCCAGCCCCGGATATATATCCCCTGCGGTTTTTAGCTCAATATTGAGCGATACGCGGCCACGACACAGATCCAGCACTTGTGCGAGAGCAGGAATCCTTTCTCCTTGATATTCCGTGCTTTTCCAGCCACCTGCATCCAGACGTTTCAGCTCTTTCCAGTCCGTATCCTTCACCCGACCTGTGCCGTTAGTCGTGCGCTCCAGCGTGAAATCATGGATGACCACTGGAACGCCGTCCTTCGACAGTTGTACATCCAGCTCAATCCAGCGCACAAACGGCTGATCGATCGCAAGCTTAAAAGCCGCCAACGTGTTCTCGGGAGCAATTCCTGAAAAACCGCGGTGAGCCACGCACAAATGGTCCATTCCGGTTATGACCTCCATCCACAGGTTGTTTCACGTCAAAAATTCCTCCGACAACTATCGGGCGGTTACTGTACCGTCTGCGCCTACTGAGACATTACCCGGTGACATCGCCGCTACTCCTTGCAAAATTTTGCTGGCTTCCGCATCCTTCAATGGGACCGGTTGACCCAGCTCCGCCCGGTAAGGAGTCAGCTTCATGCTACAAGCCCCAGTCCGGGTACAGGTTGCCTGAAATATCGCTGTATCCCAGGTGGCTGGTAATGTGGATTTAGAAAAAATAAAATTGCCTGTGCTGTATGCAATCCATTTGCCTTTATACTGCTCCATCCCCTGTAGTACGTGCGGGTGACCTCCGATTACGAGATCTGCCCCTGCATCAATAAAAGCGTGCGATAGCTCGGTTTGATGAGGCTCCAGTGCAGTAGCGCGCTCCTTGCCCCAATGCGCAATGACAATGACCAAATCAGCCTGCTTGCGCGCTTCGCGAATCGACTTCACAATCGCGGTCGAATCGTAGGCTCCTGCAACACCGGGCTGTTTGGCGCCTGCATTCCAGCTGGCCTCGGGCATAACCCGTGTAGCCCCCAACAACGCAATTTTAATACCTTTACGCTCAAAATAGTGCGGAGCATACGCTTCTTTTACATTACGCCCGGCTCCGGTATACGCTATATCATTTTCTTTCAAATATTTCAGCGTATCCAGTAATCCGTCTGTGCCCTGATCCAAAATATGATTGTTGGCCAAATTTACAGCGTCTATCCCTGCCGCAGCCAACGCAGTCAACGCCTTAGGAGAAGACTTATACACATACGTTTTATTCAGCGCACCCACGCCCCCGGTTGTAACCGGCGTTTCCAGATTGGCTATCGTCAGATCGTCTTTGCGAAACAGATTTCCGAGATATTGATATGGAAAATAAAATCCATTATTTTCCAAACTCTGCTCAACCTTACCGGAAAACTGCACATCCCCTACAAAATGGAGCGTGACTGTCGGTGAAGCTGTTCCATCCGATGCGGCTTTCTTTCCCTGCTCCGATTCGTTGGGGTCAGTAGATTTCCCACTGTCCGATGCATCCTTATTTGAAGAGCTGCCCGGTGATTGCCCGTCTTTCTCCGAAGATGATCCTGATGCTGACGAGTTGCCTTCGGCAACATTTGTGTCAGATGAGGTCGCGGGGCGGCTGTCTGTATCTGTAGCAGTATCAGAAGGTTGCTCTGTCTTATCGTCAGCAGCTTGCTCATCTCCATTGAAGCTGTCGTCCAGTTGTTCATTTGAAACGGCTGTAACGTTCTTTCTTATCCGGCTAGAAGACTGTCCTCCACCCGCAGAATCCGTTTTGGCCTTGTTTTCCTGTTGCAATAGCCCGGCGTTTTCCGCAAGAGAGCTACTCTTCCCGTGTTCAAATATGTAATAATATCCGAAAAGACCTGCGATCATAAGCAGCAGGACAAGATTCGTGATGATCCAAGCCTTGCCTATTTTTCGCTTCCTTGCTTTCTTTCGACCTTCATTTTTCTGTGATCTGGGAGGGTACATTCTTCACTCCTTCTATGCTGTTACATATGCATTACTATTTTAAATGATCCGGCGATTTTAACACCTTCTCCATTATATATCAAATTTCGGTATAAATAGAACCCCTCGCTTAGGATCGCGAAGGGTTCGTTATTCAAGTCGCTCCAACCATTTAATTATGCCTGTACCTTGACCGCTTCCCGTTCCGCAGCTTTGACGGCGACAGAGGCCCATTCCTTGGCTTGGCGGATACAATCCGGCAAGCCGATGGCATCATAGCCAGCACCCAAAACATACACTCCCGGCATCGTTGTACGCAGTTCTTCTCGCAGATCGGCGATAGCCTGCGGGTGTCCTACCGGATATTGCGGCATGGAGTGGCGAAGTCGGGTAATTTCCGTAAATAGCGGAGTCGCCGTAACGCCCATCATGTCCTGCAAATCCTTACGTACCAGCGCAGTCAGTTCATCATCGGGTAGCTCTACTGTTTCTTCGGCTCCGGCACGCCCCACGTAGCAGCGCAGCAGTACCTTATCGTCCGAACTGGTATGTAGCCACTTAGCGGACGTCCACGTACATGCCGTCACACTGCGTCCCTCTTTACGCGGAACCAGAAAACCGGAACCATCAAAGACATTCTCGATGTCTTTTTTATTAAAAGCCATGACCACATTTGCCACGGACACATAATTAACGGCTTCCAGTGCTGCCACATTCACATGTCCCCGCAACAGCGGCGCAGCGGCAAAATTCGGAGTCGTGACAAATAGATCGTCTGCCTCCAACGTCTCCCCATTATCCAGTACAACATGGTAGACGCTTCCTTCACCGTCTGCTGTCTTTGTGAATTCTGTAACAGCAACGCCTGTGCGCAAATCACAGTCACGCAAGTCATTCAGTAACGCATGCACCAAACTTTGCAGCCCTTGACGGAAGGTCAAGAAGGCGCTTTTTTTCGTGCCTGTATGCGTCTCGGCCGGTTTTCTTCCGGTCATCATCCCGTGAATGAGGCTTCCATATTGCTGCTCTACTTCAGCAAATTGTGGAAAGGTCGCCTGCAAACTCAGCGTCTTCATATTGGCAGCATATATGCCAGCCAGTAGCGGCTCGGTTACATTTTCCAGCACTTCTTTGCCTAATCGTCGTTCAATAAAATCACCCAACGCCTCATCACCCGGTACGCGGCGGGGCGGAATGACAAAATCCATCATGGCCCGCAGCTTGCCGCCCAAAGAGATCAGTCCGCTTCGCAGAAATGGTTTCAGCTCCGTCGGAATTCCCAGTACCAGACCGGGGGGCATCGGATGAAGCTGACCTTCATGCAAAATGTATGTTTTTTTCGCCTCAGGATTCGTGCTTACCAGCTCATGATCCAGCTCCAGCTCTTTCGCCAGGTCGATCATAGCCGTTTTACGAGCCAGAAAGGAATCTGGCCCTTTTTCAATCACAAACCCGTCTTTATGCAACGTTTCGATTTTCCCGCCCAGCACTGGGGCCTTTTCCACCAGCGTAATTCGTGGTGTGTAGCCCGCTTCTTTGTACATTTTACGTGTATAAAAAGCTGCGCTCAGTCCGGTCAATCCTCCACCGACAATCACAATGTTGCGTGGTTTTTGCTCCATTATGTCCTCATCCCTGTTTCCATTGGTCTATGATGACATCGCTAAGCGTTTCCATGTACAATGGATCACTGTTAAGCGAATCAATCCGCTGGAAACGCATATCCAATTCCTTCGCCAATGCCTGTGCCTCAATATCCAGATCGTACAGTACCTCTAGATGATCGGAAACGAAGCCGACTGGCGCAGCCAGTACATATTCAACCTGCTCTTCCTTGAGACTATGCATGGTATCCAGGATGTCAGGACCGAGCCAAGGCTCTGCTGTGCGGCCTGCGCTTTGCCACGTAAACTGCCAGTTGGTAATTCCTGCTTTGTCCGCAATAGCTTGCGATGTAGCCATCAATTGCTCTACATAAGGATCACCCATCGCCAGAATCCGCTCAGGCAAGCTATGCGCACTGAACAATACACGTACCTCGTTCCGATTCGCCCCTGCTTCTTCGAAAAGCGCCAGCTTTGCATTCACACGCTCGGTTAACGTCTTAATCAGCTTTGGATGAAGATGATAGCTTTCTACAAACGATATAGCCAGATCCAATTTCTGTGCCTTGGCCTGTGCGCGCTTAATATAAGTGCCTACACTCATCACGGAATAATGCGGTGCCAGCACAACACCTACTGCGGTGCGGATACCGTCTTGCACCATAGCCTCCACGCCATCCTCAATGAACGGTTTGGCATGTTTGAGTCCCTGATAGCAGACAAATTCAATACCCGGGTTACGATTTTCCTGATTCAATGTTTCTTGCAGATTTTGAACCTGACGATCCGTATTCTGACGCAGCGGAAATACACCGCCCACAATGGCTTCATAACGGTCCTTTAATTCTTTCAATTGCTCCGGGGAAGGAGGGTTACCTCGACGAATATGTGTATAGTAGGCTTCCACCTGATCCAAACTTTCCGGTGTCCCGTAGGACATAACCAGTACACCCACTTTGGTTTTCATCAGCACATCACCTCTTTAAATTTCGGATTGATTACTTCTTTGTCAAAACGGAACGGGAATACTCATGTAAATACTCCGTAAGTTCTCTCAGCTTATCTAACGAAGCTTCTGGAAATAAACCGTGACCCAGATTAAAAATATATCCCGGCTCCAAAATTCCTTCATCCACAATCGTTTTCGCATACTGTTTGATTACATCCATCGGCGCTGTAAGCACGAAAGGGTCCAGATTTCCCTGCACACCAAAACGATTACCCAAACGACGGCGTCCTTCAGGTATACTTACCCGCCAGTCCAGTCCGATCACATCGGCTTTTACCCCGCCCAGCAGTGGAAGCAACTCACCAGAGCTTACACCTGGAAAATAAATTTTGGGTACATCCAGATCGGACAACTCATGGAAAATACGTGTAATCGTCGGCAGTACAAACGTTTGGAAATCATGAGGTGAAAGCGCCCCTACCCAGCTGTCAAAGAGCTGAAATGCCTTGCCGCCGTTAGCGATATGAGCACGCATGTATGTAATAACCATGTCTCCAAGCTTGTCCATCAGTCGATGCCATAATTCAGGCTCTCCGTACATCATGGCTTTGGTGCGGATATATCCTTTGGACGGTCTTCCTTCTATTAAATAACTCGCAATTGTAAAAGGAGCTCCAGCGAACGTAATCAATGGCACGTTCAGCTCACGGTCCAAAATACGGATCGTTTCCAAAATGTGACCCAAATCTCGTTCTACATCAATCGGGCGCAGCTTGTCCACGTCCGCCGCTGTCCGGATCGGATTATCAATAACCGGGCCAATATTTTTGACAATATCAAAATCAACCCCTAGCGATGCTACCGGATTCATAATATCAGAATATAAAATTGCAGCGTCCACCCCAAGCTTGCGCACGGGCATCAAAGTCACTTCTGCGGCCAACTCGGGCTGGCGACAAATTTCAAGCAACGTATATTTTTCTTTAATTTTGCGATACTCAGGGTCATACCTTCCGGCCTGCCGCATGTACCATACGGGAATATGATCCACAGCCTGCTTGCGGCAAGCGCGGATAAAAGTATCATTGTAGGTCATGACTTCAGCCTCCAGTTCGAATCATAAATACTATATTTTATTATGCCCTTTTTCAAGAGTCGTAACAACCGCCGCTCTCGAACAAACCATGACAAACCCATGACATTTGGATAAAGTTTCAATGAAGTGTGCTATACTAGAGAAATGGCTTTTTTAAAGCTCCGGGGAAGTTCTGCATGGATTCTACATGGATAAGTAGTTTTACATCAGCATGAAATGACAGAAAGGAAGTGAAAGCACATTGAAAACGTGGGAGACGTGGAAAGTCAATCTCATTGTGCTTTGGTTCGGTCAGTTTCTGGTCAATGCGGGTATGACGATGATTACTCCGTTCCTCGCTCTTTATCTGGCTCAAGACCTTCATGTGAAGGGAGAGCACGATATTGGTCTATGGGCCGGAGTTATTTTTGCCGCTAACTTTTTGACCTCATTTATGTTCCAGCCTTTGTGGGGCAAGCTGGCTGACCGATATGGACGTAAAGTCATGCTGCTCCGCTCGGGCTTCGGTATGGCTCTGGTGATCGGCTGCATGGGTTTGGTCACCCATCCGTGGCAACTGTTGGCGCTTCGTCTGCTGAACGGTACGATTTCGGGCTTCAATCCGGCTTCGATTTCTCTAGTATCGGGTACTACACCCAAGGAACGGACTGGTTTCGCTATGGGGATTATGCAATCCGGCCAGATGGCGGGTACGATCCTCGGCCCTTTGCTGGGCGGATTTTTGGCTGACTGGATCGGATTCAGACCGATCTTTTATATTACAGGCGCTCTAATTTTTATAGCCTCACTCATCGCAATGTTTCTGGTTAAAGAAAATTTCAGCAAAGCCGAAGCCGCACGCATACCGCAAATTTCGGTTCTTGCCGGATTAAAGGAGCTAAACCATACGCCCCAGCTTCCAGCTTTGTTCACCGTAACGTTCCTGCTCCAGTTTGCCATGATCAGTACGGTATCTTTGCTGCCGTTATATGTGCAAAAGCTGTATGGGTCGGCAGAAGGAATTGCGCTCATTGCCGGGTTTGTTACGGCCATTACCGGCGTGTCCAATATGGTCGCTGCGCCGCTGCTTGGAAGATTGAGTGACAAGATCGGGGCACACCGCATTTTGACCATCGCTCTGCTCGGAACCGCACTCATGCTCATTCCGCAGGCTTTTGTCAATCAGGTATGGCAGCTCGTCACGATCCGTTTTTTCATGGGTATATTTATGGGCGGACTGCTGCCAAGCGTAAACGCGCTGATTCGCACGTATACACCGGAAGGCATGGAAAGCCGTTCGTTTGGCTTCAATACCAGCTCGCTGGCGCTTGGTAATATGCTGGGCGCTGTTATTGGCGGGGTGCTGTCCGGGTTTATCGGCATCGAAGGATTGTTCATCATGTCAGGTGTCCTGCTGATCGTCAATATATTCTGGGTACGTATGAAGCTCTATGATCGTAAGCCTGCACCTGATTTCAGGTAAGATAGCCTTCTGGTAAGGTCAGCCTTTCAGAACAGACGAGAACCTCCGCTCCACAATTTTGTGGATAAGGAGGTTCTTTTTGTATAGCTACTTTTTTATAGCTATATTAAGTAGCATTACAGCCTATTTTACACGGGCCAATGCCAATCCGTCATAGGCTGGCAAAAGCGTACTGACTAGCCGCGGATCCGTAGCTATCGTTTCGTTAAAGCGTCTCACGGCCTGTACGGCAGGACCGTTCTTGTCCGTATTCAGCGTCCGTCCACGAAGGAAACAGTTATCTCCCGCAATAATGGCACCTGGATTCGCCAGAGCAATCGCATATTCCAGATACACCGGGTAATTTTCCTTATCGGCATCGATGAAGAAAAAATCAAAGGTCCTCCCCTCTTCCTGAAGCTCCTTCAGGCTGTCCGCTGCAGGTCCGATACGATATTCGACACGGTCACCGTAGCCGTTTTCCTCCATATGTCTATGTGCCAGTGCCGCATACGCTTCTTTCAGCTCCAATGACACAATGCGTCCCTTTTCTCCCAGCCCACGGGCCAGACATAATCCACTGTATCCGCCTAATGCGCCAATCTCCAGTACCTGCTGCGCGCCGGATACCTCAATCAGAAAGGTCAGCAGCTTCCCGTAAGGATGAGCTACCGATACCTCAGGCATTCCCTCTCCAACAATGGCTTCCCTGATGCCGCGGAGCGCTTCATCCTCCTGTACCAGTTGGTCTACATATTGTTCAGGTGTCATATTGGGTGTAATTTCCACGTTTCATCTCTCCTTCTTGCTTTATCATAACGCAGGTTGGACGCGGTGTCCTTCGTAAATTATTTACTTTAATTATTTGTCTCTTCGTATACAATGACCTATACTATAGGGATTGAACCAAGCTTATATGATTATGGGACGGAGTGAATACGTTTAATGACTCAACTGCAACTAATTGCAACTGCGCCGATGGGACTTGAAGCCGTCGTGGCTCGGGAGCTCAGAGAACTCGGATACGAGGACCTGACCGTCGAGAATGGCCGCGTCGTTTTTTCCGGGGATTATATGGATATATGCCGGTGTAACCTGTGGTTGCGCACATCAGACCGCGTTCTTATTAAAATGGGTGAATTTGCCGCAACCACCTTCGACGAGCTGTTCGAGGGCACCAAAGCTTTGCCATGGGAGGATTGGATTCCTATGGATGGTGAATTTCCTGTAGAGGGACGTTCGCACAAATCACAGCTTAGTAGCGTACCAGCCAGTCAAGGAATCGTCAAGAAGGCGATTGTGGAAAAGCTCAAGGAAACCTACCACACGGATTGGTTTGAGGAGGACGGCCCTCGTTACGTTATAGAGGTCATTCTCTTAAATGACCGTGCATTGCTAACGCTCGATACGACAGGTCCAGGGCTGCACAAGCGCGGCTACCGCAAGCTCGTGACGGAGGCTCCGCTCAAAGAGACGATGGCTTCCGCTCTGATTCAGCTTAGCCGCTGGACCCCGGATCGACCGTTCTATGACCCGTGCTGCGGTTCCGGTACTCTGCTGGTAGAAGCAGCAATGCAGGCATGGAATATTGCCCCGGGATTGAGACGTACCTTTAACTCGGAAGACTGGCCTGTCATTGGTCGCGAGCTATGGGATCAGGCTCGCGACGAAGCGATGGATTTGACCCGCGATGACATTCCTTTCGAGATTGCAGGCAGCGATATTGACCCGGTTGCTATCGAAGTTGCTGAGGCTGCTGTAAAGGCGGCAGGCTTCGCTAAAGATATCTCCCTAAAGGTAATGCCTGTAACGAAAGTCAGACTTGAAGGCCAATATGGTGTGATGATTACCAATCCACCTTATGGTGAGAGATTGAGCGAGCAATCCGAGGTGGAGAAGCTGATCCGGTCAATCGCACGCACGGCAGCGGAAATGAAGACATGGTCCTTCTTTGCCATCAGCTCCACCAAGCAATTTGAGCATTATTGGGGCCGTAAAGCTGATAAGCGCCGTAAGCTGTTTAATGGCCGGATCGAATGCCAGTACTATCAGTATCTGGGCCCTCTACCGCCGCGCCGCAAAGATACTCCGCCGTCGCAGTCTTAAATAGATGATGCTCAGGCCAAGAAGCGAACCATCCGTTCGCCTCTTGGCCTGATTTGTGCTGTTCATAGGATAAAAATGTGGCTTTCCCCTGTTGTACCGGAAGGAAAATGCTGTATTTTCTTTACTAATCATTGAAATGCGCGGGATGAGCGCTATAATAATTAAAGGCGATTTCGGTTTTAACATTACGTTAATATTTAGCTTATACTAGCCGAACATTTCTGCCGAAGGGGGTAAAGTGTTGGTTATTCGCACGGCCAGTGCAAATCGCACTGGAAACATGTTCAGCAGAATGCTGCTGTCCCGATATTTCGGGTTTGGTTTGTTTTTTATACTTATGATTGGCAAGCTCGTTCTGATCCACTATAACCTGCATGTCCAAAATATTGACATGAATCCGCTGGATTATGTCATCGCTATCGGTTCGCTCTTGCTTGTGAGTTTTTGGACCTTATGGCTGTCACGGCGCGGACGTTTGATCGCTCTTGTGGTGCTCGATATTTTGCTTACCGCACTCATTTATTCTGACATGGTTTATTATCGGTATTTTCAGGATTTCATTACGATTCCCGTCTTGCTTCAAGCCGGACAAGTTGATTCCCTGGGTGGAAGTATCGTATCTCTGATGTACTGGTGGGATCTTTTCTTTTTTGCAGACTGGATTCTGTTCATTCCGTATGTGATGTTCGTGGCTTCCTTACGGCGTAGGTATGCAACGAGTGATCCTTACATGGAAACGTCCCGCCGCTCATTCACCAAAAGGTTTCTGCTTCGCTTCTCCAAAGGCGCGCTAGCCTTCCTGATCGGCTACATTTTCACCTTTGGACCGATTAAATATTATACATCCACGTGGGCAACCGGCGTATTCGTCGGTAACTGGTGGTCGATGGCCCTGTACAATGTAACCGGGCTGATCGGATTTCACGGGTACGACATTTACCGCTATGGCCAGGACCATCTGGGACCCCAGCCTACGCTGGCTCAGGCGGAGTCCGATAAGGATAAGGAATGGTTTAATCAGCATCAAAAGCTGCTCCAGGTGAAAAATGACCTGTCCGGCAAGTATAAAGGCAAAAATGTGATGGTCATTCAAGCTGAAGCGTATATGAACTTTTTCATCGGCAAACAGATCAACGGTCAGGCCATTACGCCTAACTTTGACAAGCTGACCAAGGAAAGCATGTATTTTAACAATTATTATCACCAGACTGCGCAGGGCCGTACTTCGGACGCGGATTTCTCTACACATGCTTCACTGCATCCGCTGCCTACAGGCTCGGTATTCATCCGTTATGCGGACCATAAATTCGATACGTTGCCTTCTATTCTAAAAGATACTGGCTACAGCCCTAATGCGTTTCACGTATACGACAGCAGCTTCTGGAATCGCTACACGATGTATAAGGCGATGAACTACGACAAGTTCTACAGTAAAAAAGATTTTAAAATAGACGAGCCGCTTGGCTGGTCGCTGGGAGATAAATCCTTTTTCCGGCAAACGCTCAATGATCTCACCACTGAGGTCAAACAGCCGTTCTACGCCTATATGGTTGGAATTTCGAGTCACCACCCGTACAATCTTTCACCTGACGCGGTGGATTTGGATGTTGGCGAGTTTGAAGGGACCATGTTCGGAGACTATCTGAAATCCGTGCATTATGTGGATGAAGCACTGGGTGAGCTGGTCGATCAGATGAAGAAAGACGGATTGTGGGATAATACGATCCTCATGTTCTACGGGGATCACGACAACTCTATTAAAGATAAGGCCCTGTATGAGAAATTTTTGGGTAAACCACTCACAGATCTTGATATGCAGAAAATCATGAACCAGGTGCCGCTGCTTGTGCATCTTCCCGACGGAAGCCACGCGGGAACTTACACCGAACCGGCAGGACAGCTTGATCTGACACCTTCGGTGATGCATCTGCTTGGCATTTCAACGAAACCATATCACTTTATGGGTAATGATCTGTTCAGCGGGAAGCCTCGTATGGTCGTGCTGCGCAGTGGTGCTTTCACTGATGGTCGTGCGTACTACATTCCATCCGAGGATGGCACGTTCTCCAAAGGAACCTGTTACAACCTCACCACAGGCCAGCCTACGGATGTGAACGCCTGCGGGCCGGGGTATACTGAAGCTCTCAATCGGTTGAACATTTCCGATCAGGTGATCACGTATGATCTCATTCGCCAATGGGAACCGGAAACCAAAGAAGTGACTACGACTCCTTCCACATCCAAATAAATTTTCTGAGGAAGGTTGCTTGCACAGCATCCTTCCCGAATTCCCAGAAGGATGAATACCTACAAGAAAAGCCCGATCAGGCAGCAACATGCTGATGATCGGGCTTTTTGTATTCTTGAGCTAGTAAACCGCGCTCATTTACACTTACGAATGCTTATGGGCGCAATGCTTTTTTGGCCTGCTCCAGCCGTTGTGTCTCTTCACCAAGCATTTCCTCGGCAACCTCTACCGCATCGTCGCCAAGGCTGTCCTTCGCCTGCTCTATGGCATGCTCCGCATGAGTACGGGACTGCTCCGCCTGCTCAATCAGTTGCTCAGCCGGATGTGACAATGCCTGAGAAACGGCATGGTGAAGCTTGTCCACCGAGTTTTGCGTTTGGGCCTCGACACTGTGATTGTCCAGATTAGAATCATATTGGGCCATGAGTCACTCCTCCTTCTGGGCAGTGGTCTGCATCCATTAGCATGGATCAGAAGAAGGGGAACTATACAAAGCTGTGAATGCTGCGTACTGGAATTATTTTATAAAACGCGCAGCCTTCTCCAATACTTCATCCTCTGTAGCTGCACTTATATAACGTCCGTTCACATATACAAACGCCCGCTTTCCACAAGGACCGCAATACGATTTGCAACCGATTTTGATCTCCGCATTCGGTGCCATCTTTTGCAGCTTGGGCAAGATTGTTTTCAAGCGAATATGATTGCATTCATCACATACGCGAATATCATTGGCCATCTGTCGTCCCTCCGTGCTTCGGCTTAGTGGTCGCCGTGATTACCTTGGGAAGGGTTAGTAATGACAAATCCTTCTTCGGGGAAGTACAAGTAATCAATTTTCACACCATCCAGCAGCGGCTGACCGTTTTCCAAAATAACATCAATGCCTTTATCTGTAGATACGACGGTATCTGTTTCTTTAGGCGTGTCCAAGTCTAGCCCGTAATGAGCATGGTCACCATGGGAATGAGTAATAACAACGCGCAGGCTCTTCCCTTGGTTTTCTTCTTTATCCAATTCAAGCTTCAATACTTTAGCTGCGTTGCGAGTAATTTTGCAATTCATCAACTTCATCTCCTTCATATTAATCAAATGAAGTGTGGTCCATCGGAGTATGAATATCCGTGCCACACCATTTAACAGGTAAGTTCAACAACTATAAACTACAAATAGCCTCTATACTAGAAAGGCAATATTCCTATTGTAAAGAAAATTGCGGAAAATCGCAATCACGAAATTCACAAGTTTATATTCCTAACGGACACGTACGTGCTGCTTCTCAAGCACATCGGGATATTTACGTTCAGCGCGGGTCACAAACCAGTTCATCAGCAGCAGCGTCACCCCAATGTCGTCAATGGGCATAAAGGGCATGACATCCGGCAGCACCCAATAGAGCAGTACAGGGACGGCAAACAGCAATTTTTCACCCAATGGAATCTTCGACGAAGTAATAAACCGGGGCATACGACGAAACACATGTGACCATTGACGGAGAGATAGTAATCTTTTCCAATTCATAGGTTGTTCACTCCATTTCCAATGCTCCTAAGTATATATACCCCATTGAAGGGACATGTAAGAGGAACACTTGTAAAAACACATGCTCCTCCTAATACGTGCTGATAAACCATGGAGTTTCAGGCTGACCCTTTTACCACGACAGCACCGTTGCCATTAACATGCCCACCTCTGCCGCAATATCGTCATAATCACGCATAGGCAGCGGATTTACGCCCAGCCCGACTTCAACGGTAAAACCCGGTTTGCCAAACCTCTGTATAAACCAGTCCTTATATCCCGCATCGCTTCCCCCCAACTTTACCGCCCGGTATCCTGTTGCAGCCGCCAGCCGTGATGCCCAGTCCCGACTCTCCTTTGGCTCCAAATCCCGGTAATTCCAATATATTTCCTGTCCCTGACTGTGTATGGACAACACCATATCAAACTGTTCCCGCTCCGTCAGATCGACAAGCGCTTTAGCCTCTGGCTCAGACAAAGGTGCAGGACCCGCGTAATCTCTTCTGGACGGGCCCGTTTTGCCGCGTCTGCGTACCTCTTCCTCCCAATAGGCCGGAAACTGATCGTTGAGATCCACACCGCGAATATTCGCCTTCCACCCACGATAATCAGCGCGGCCTTCATTCCACTTTCTTAAGTCAGGGTACAGGGGATGAGACGGAAGGACACCTTGTTGAACCAGTTCCACCCCGTCCGGATTGACCATGGGAACTACCCATAAGGAAGTACGGTTTAGCCAAGTCTGTGGAGAAACTCCATATATCCATGGAGGAGCCTCGCCTTGATCCTCTCGCTCATCGCGATGCTCCCCCCCTTCATTTCCATTCATACTGTCGACTCCTTGCGCATATCGCTCTACAAAACGCAGCAAACATGGTGTCGTCAGCCATTCATTAGCATGTACGGAGGCGTTGGCATGAATTTTCAGCGATCCCCGTCCAATGCATACATAGGGGATATCCTTCCCCATGACACTGGTGCCGATGCTGCCAACTTCAATAAACGGATACCTTTGAGCCAGGGCCGCAAGATCTTCTCTCAAGTCCTCGTACCCATACTCTCCGCGCAAGCGTACAATCTGATCCTGATAGTTTTCAGGGATAATAATGGTTTTTCCTCCCACAAAATCATGCTCCGCAAGTTCGGGATTGGCCTGCCGCAGCTCATCAAGCTCCACACCAAACTGCTTGGCAATCTGTCTGGCATGCTCAGCGGGCTGAATAACGTATTTACGATCCGTTGACGGACGAATGTACAGCACTTGACCACAAATCAAATAGGGTTGCGCGGTAGTCCATGGATTGTCTGCCATCAATGTATCTGCCGATAATTTAAAAGCCGAGGCGACCCGGTGCAAAGTATCTCCTTTTTGTACGATATATTCCCTCATCTTCTACGCCCCTTCCATCTGTCTTACTGCATGTTATGCAGACGCGGCGTGTCTTGATGAAGCGAATACCAAAACAGCCGACTTCTTTTGTCCAATGACAAAAAAATCGGCTGTCTCGTCAATCCAGATTGGTGACCTGCCAAACAACAGGCGTTTGACGAATTTGCTCCCCAAGCCACTGTGCGGCAATGCTCTGGAACAATTCCGGATCACCGGAACAAAAAAGCTGATGCACCGGTGTCTCATCCCCGGCCTCCAACTTGCCCTTGTTATACAAAATCGTACTCGTCTCACGAGCCGTTTCGTCTGCTGAGCTAATCAGCTTCACGTTGGGGCCCATCACTTCCTGAATCGTTTCCTTCAAAAAAGGATAATGCGTACAACCGAGAATCAAACAATCAATCGGGTACGCTTTAATCGGCCTCAACGACTCCTTTACGACTTCTGATGTCGTCTCTGAACGAAACAGTCCCTGTTCCACCAAAGGAACAAGCGCAGGGCAAGCGTGGCTCACCACGTCTACATAGGGGGACAGTTGCTTCAGCGCAGCCGTATAGGCTCCACTTCGGATTGTACCGACAGTCCCAATCACCCCGACATACCCGGTGGCTGTTGCGCTAATTGCAGCACGTGCCCCAGGGTGGATGACTCCAATCACCGGAATGGATACCTTTTGGCTAATATAGTCCAATGCCGCGGCTGTTGCCGTGTTGCAGGCAATAATAATGACTTTCGGATCAAATTGAATCAGAAAATCAACCATTTGCTCTGTAAATTTCTTAACTTCTTCCGATGGCCGGGGTCCATACGGGGTGCGCGCAGTGTCTCCAAAATAAATAATTTTTTCCCGTGGAAGCTGACGCATGACTTCTTTGACAACCGTCAGACCTCCTACACCAGAATCCAATATTGCAATCGCTTGCTGCACGTACACACCGCTTCCTTTTTTGTTCAAGTATGAGTCGTTCCCTCTCGGGAAGCGATCCGTTGCTACATACCTTATGTCGTATTCGTGTAAAAGGTACCCCAAAATATTACCCGAAAAAGGGAATGTGATCAACAAAGAGGCTTCATCCCGGTAGGAGAAGCCTCAAAGCGAATCTATGTTCAGTTATCTTACATTCATTTAGAGCTGCTTACAGAGAATCCTTTTTCGTATCTTCTTGAACAGGAGCGGATGAAATGCTGACTTCGGGAAGATCTCTGCCTTTTTTACAAAATTGTCCGATTTCATGAATGACCGCTGAGGCCGTATCCTTAATTTTATCGGTATACTCAATAGAGGCGTCTGTAATTTTCCCGGCCAGATCCTGCCCCTTATCACTGACAAGACGTGCCTGATCTGTTATGTCCTGACGCAGATCACGACCTGACTTGGGGGCAAACAACAGCGCAGCGAGCGAACCAGCAATGCTACCTGCCACCGCACCACGGATAAAGCTTTTGTGGTTTTCTTTCATCATCATCTCTCCCTTGTGCCCGGGCGAATGCCCATCTGTTAATGCATTATAAGCACGGAGAGCTTGTCATGACACAGCGAACGAGCCATGAAAGTTCCTACATTCTTCGGGACCGGATACGGTACAGGCAGCAACGTCCTCCATCTGCCAAGCAATCCTCACGGACAACTTCGGCATCAAGCAGCTCTTCGAACATTTGCTGCTCGCATTCACAAGCCTTGCGGTAACGGCCTGCAATTTGAGAAATCGGACAATTGTATTCCACAATAGAGTAGCTCCCGTCCTCTTCTTCCCGCCACTCCGCCATATAACCGGAAGCGTTCTGAATGCCAGACAGTTTTTCTATACGTGAAGCCAGCGTGGTCTCACTCTCGATCTGAGGGGCGTAACGCTTCATCATTTTGCGTTTTCTACCGTCAAACAAAGAATAAACAGCTTCCATTCCCTGCTCTTCATCCAGTTCCTCCAGCAGCTCCAGCAACAAATGATCATAATTGCGGGGAAACTGCTCACTTCCCTGCTCGCTCAGACTGTACAAAAACGTCGGCCGTCCCATCGCCTGTCGCACTACTGTAGCGACGATGAGACCATCCTGCTCCATCAATTTGAGATGCCTGCGCACCCCCATTTCGGTAATGCCCAATTGAGCTGCCAAGCTTCCGACGCCCACAGGTCCCTTGGTTTTCAACAATGTCATAATCATGCGCCTGGTGGGCATTTCGGGTACGATATACTTATCCGTCACTTTAGCCTTTACACTCCCTCGGGCTGCGGACCCAATTCCTTATTTAAGTAGTCATGCACACTGGATGCAAAACGCTCCAATAGCTCGGGCAGCTCAGGTGTAAGCGGATGAAGGCTCGTCCGGTCCCAATGGAAATATTCCTGCACCAAGGGTTTCCGCAAGACTACCAGTTCCATCAGAGGATTAAACACGGTATCATCCATTACGCCCTCTTCATGAATGATACCGATAATATCCTCATAGCTGCTGGCATCGCGCATAATAAATCCGTCAATGATATAACTTCCTACGTCCGTTACCGTTTCAATCGCCAGATGTAGGCAGCGCTCCTGCACCAGCCCCTGCAACAAATCTCCGTTCCAAGTGGCCGTTATGCGGCGGAGTCCTGCAACAATGTCGGGAACGGCCCCTAGACGAAGCTCAATTTGCTCCCTGTTGACATAATACAAGGTCCTGCACCTCCCGTGACCGCTTCAAATTTCATAATCAACTGCGATCGATACATCCTTCGCTTCATTCATGTGTACAATGATCTCCTGATGCACAGGGTGTACCTGATACGTCTGCAAATCCTCCAGTGTTTCGACAACAGCCGTAAGGGAAATATCATAAGATCGTTCCGAACGAATCATATCCGTACCTACTTCGAGTGACAGAAGTTCTTTTATTTTGCCGTTCATGCTGCGCAAAATGGACGCCGTATGTTCAATGCTTTCAGGGGAGCGGTCTTTCAATTTGAACAAAACAATATGTTTAATCATACGTATAGGCTCCTTATCTTTTAAAATGTTCTCTTCAAAATTTTATCATAACGCCCCACATACGGAAAGAAACTTTGTAATTCTAGCGATCTTTTCCACCATTTTTCCCGTCAGACTCCTTGTCCTTCAGCAGAGCAAAAAAATTCTTGAGCTTCGGTGGGAGCGGCAAGCCCATGCGTGAGCAGTTTTCCGTAATCGAGATTAATTCATTGGATAAATAAAAATACGTCGCCGCCCCTTTCATGATTTCAGTGCCCATCAGGATGTCTACATGATGTGCCAAAGAAATCACCATCAGCATCAAAGCTTTTCTCGTCAATCCCCAAAACCCGGCTTTGCTGCTCAAGCCTTCCCCTGTCTTAATCGCGGCGGCAACCCCAGTCACATAATCAACAGCCATGGCAACCGTAAACAGCACCATCAACTGATTCCAGCCGCCAAATGCAAATGTAATAATGGCACCTGTGGTAGCACAAAACATACTAAACATAGCTGGGTTGATATTCATACCTGTTCCTCCTCTCGGGGCGGTTACTGCAATATATGCAGCGACGTGGCAACCCGTAAAGTCATATGACCTGAACAGGGATATGAATTCATAGATTCATATAAAACAAGCTGCAAACCTCATGATTTTTCGGGGCAAACACGACAAAAAACACCTTAAAAACCTAATAAATAGTTTTAAAGGTGTTTTTACTTCCTTATGAGCAACGTAACGCTTGTTTATCCAAGACGCCTGATTTCTGCTTAACGCTTATATAAAAAAACAGACCCCCTCTTCAAAAAAATAAAGTAGGGTAGCCTGTTTTTCTGACAAGCTATTCAATTAACGATGATCATTCCAAAAATTAAGCGGAGTCAGGTTGTTATTCAACGGCTCGAACGAATAGCCTTCTTTCTGCAAAGCCGCCATGATTTGTGGAAGCACCTTGATCGTAGATGGCTTATCATGCATAAGAACGACAGGCGTCCTGCCTTGTTTTTTCAATCTTCTAATATCACTCAGAACAGTCTGTTCAAAATGCTCTGGATTTTTGGTATACCGCCAATCGTTGGAATCTACATTCCAATCCCAAATATGATAGCCCGCACCCGTCAGTTGATCACGGAATGCTTTCTTCAAATACGGTTTGCTGCCATAAGGCGTACGAATTAAAGAAGTGCGTTGCCCGGTTGCCTGGAATAAAATCTCATTATCCTGATTCATTTCTGCAAGCGCCGCTGCCGGAGAAGCATAGATTTTCTTCACCTGATGCGACATCCCGTGCAAGCCCAAACCATGACCCGCCTCTACCATTCTCTTCATGACTGCACTATGTTGACGTATTTCCGGTCCCAGCATGAAAAAAGTCGCCTTGGCATTATATTTATCCAAGATATCCAACAGTTGTGAAGTATGGGCGGTAGGACCGTCATCAAAGCTCAAATAAATCGTACGGCTCGATGGGGAAGCGTTCCCCTTATTTCCTGCATTGCTGGCTTTGCCTGGCTTCACAGCAACATACTGTTTAATTTCTGCGGCAAATTTGTTCAAAAATTGTGTATCAGACAAACTTGCATTCGCATTTTGAATACGGTACAAATTGCTTGTTGGTATCGTGATGGTAAAACCGAAGGCATCCGCCAATGTGCGAATCGGCACCATCGTACGTCCTCCGCGCTCAAAAACATCACCCTTGGTCAGATCCAGCGTAAAGCTGCGATTGTGTCCAGTCAACACCAAAGTACGTCCGCTGACCGAAGTCGAAATCCCCATCTTTTGACCTAATGTAACGATAGGTACATACAACTTGTCATTTTCCATCACCGGCTGAATCGTATTCGAATCCAGTAATACATCATTGACCCCCAGCAAAGGAGCCTTCGCTTGCGCACTTGCCATATTCGTATGTACACCCAACAGACCCAAACAACAGATTGCCATCAAACATGCAGCCATCCATTTTACTTTCAAAAACTTCATTACTTACACCATCCTGTGCTGTATTTTATATTATGCGGGAGCTATTTCTAGCTTGTCTATGAAGTTATACAGACATGACGGTATAGACATGGCAATATAGACATTCACTAAACATATAGAACATAAACGAATCTCAACCGATTGAATCGGAACGCCTTTCCTTTCCCCCTATATATATTAATAGATTACCAGAGTATAGTATGTAAATATAGTGAAACAATTCGACAACAATCTCGCAATCTCCCCGACCACCGAGATTACAAAGTTGTGAATAAATATGAGAACCCTCAACCTGGTTGCTTGGGTGCGATATTCTTCGTTTTCCTCTTATGCATCTCATCCAGGTACAAGGTATATTTGGACTCTCCGCTATATGTAAGAAACAACCATTCGAGCGCACGGGTCATGCCAATATATAGCAGAGAGACCTCTCTTTCTTCAACCTCTTCCCTCTTAAATGGCATGTTCTCAATCGCCACAATAAAGACAGCACGAAAATCCAGACCTTTAGCACTGTCGAGAGTAGATATTTTTACCGTCTCTTCTTCTCTTATAAAATTACGTTTGGATTCACGGCTTTCAGTCATCCAGGTATACGGCACCTGATGCTTCTGTAAGCTGCTTTTGATCTCATTAATATAAGAGATTTTGTAACTGTTCTGCACCCTATATAAAATAGCTATATCATCAAGCGGAATAGCCTTTTCTTGACGCAGAAATGTAATAGATTTAATAATAAAATCCATCTCCTCGCGAATATTTCGACATCTGCGGAAGATAGGTTCAGGTCCCTTGCGCTTGGTTGACTGTGGGGGAATAATTTCTACTCCTTCAAGTGAGCCGCTTTGCACCTTGTTCTGTAGTTGTGAATGGCTGCGATAAAAACCCCAAGCAAACTGTACAATTTGGGCCGTATTTCGGTAGTTAATAGAAAGGATTTTCGATCTCCCTCGAAAATCCAGGCCCGTTTCCTGTGCAAGGCTATTCTTCCTTTTAAAAATAGATTGTGCCCGATCCTCTACTAACAGTAGGGACTTCGTATCAGGATTGAGACAATGACTGACCAAACGCAACCAATCTGGCTCAAAGTCCTGTCCTTCATCAATGAGTATGGCATCGTAGATCGGAACAATGGCTTCAGATTTATCCAATTTCTCTAGTAACTCAGGTATCGCACTGTCCTTGATCCGCATATGACTACCAAGCCATTCATGAAAGTTATATACTTCAATATTAGAAGACTCCCATTTACATTCTGCATTAGCAAAATCAAATAAATCTTCCGGCTCCCTCATTTTTTGGCCAATCCACTGCTTGAGAGTCCGAGATAGGGGGATACCATAGCAAAGAACAAGAATTTTCCAATCAGGATGGGCTTGAGCCAGCATCTTAGCCCGACTGACAAGAACCAGCGTTTTTCCACTACCTGCCACGCCACGAATAAGACGATGTCTGTCTCCCAATTGTTTAGCCATATTCTCCTGGTGCAGATCCATGGTTTTGATATTATGAAGAGATAGCAACAACTGATCCTGATAAGGTACAGGTTCCTTGAACTCTGCGCTAATCCGTACTTCGGGAAATAAATGAAACCGGATAGCCTGAATGTCCTCATCTGTAAGCGTATAACGACGTTTGCTTTGAAGCGTGAACATACCAAACAGCTTTTCCATCAAAGTTTCGCTGGAAAATCCTTCGTCGTCTGTATCAATCTCATCTCTGCGCAGCACAAAAGAAGGATCTATTACATTGTATAGTCCTAATTTAATGAAATCCTCTTGCTTCAAACGTGTAAATGCCGTACCGTATCCATAGGAAAACTTTAGATAACCAGATAAACCTTGAAGTAAGTTTTTGTCTTTTTTCAATTGGTCCGAAATAAGTCGGGCATTGTCCCGCGCCTGTTTCAGCGGACTTTTCACCGTTCGTGTCTCACCGGCTGAGGTATGTAGCATCCATTCGTCCTGATTAATTTGATGCAACGTGCTTTTCGTATAATCCTTTACTTCAAGAACAACGAGTCCAAGATCCGGGCCGATAATAACAAAATCAGGTCGTCGTCCCCGAATTTCCGGTTCATAATAAACAATATAATCACTAGGTAAATATCTCTTTAAGGTTTCAAACAGAAGTCGCTCTCCTGCTGTCGCATTCTTCGATATATACTCCAGTACCATATAAGCCATGTGTTCTGTCTCTCCATTTCGCGGTTCTTCCACAGTAATGTATAGATTTCAACAGCATATTACATATATAGTATATCAAATATTTTCCAAATGGCGTCCATTTCTCTCTTATAATCCTTACAATCATAAAAAAGAACATATTCCCTCCATTCCCATAATAAATACCATAATTAAATATATCGGCCCCTTAAACAGCCCTTTTCATAGGTCAAATGGACCTTATTTCCCATAAACCGGTTAAGCCCATGGGATTAAAAGAAAATCAGGAGGGGAGTCACTTGCAAAGCCCCCTTCGGGTATAGTAGTATGTGGTTAAAAAAATCGGAGGATATATGCCTAAACAACAAGATAAACATTCCATTCAGGCGTGGTCTCTGATCAATCGCAAATATTTGGGAAAAGGTGTGCGCGTCAAACGTTTTCGCAAGCCGACACGCTGTCAAGTGCGCAATCGTGTTCTGCTAGCTGTTTTGATGGCTAATGACATTAAACTGTCTCAGCTTGCCGAGGACCTTTCCATTTCCTCCCGTAGCGTCAGCGCGTGGGTATATGAAGGTCGTATTCCCGGCAACACTAATCTGGAAAAAACGTGTAACACACTTGGTTATCCGCACCATATTCTGTTTAACGAAGAGGTTGTCCGGCGTTCACCGCTCATCTGTCAGCCATCACCGTCCCGTTTTATGAAACGGACTGTGACTCGTTCCCCGGTCAAAAACCGGATTTTGGCGGGTCTATGTATGGTCCATGATATTTCGGTGACTGATGTCAGTCATTGGATTGGCGTTCATCCCGGCACATTCCGAAAATGGTTGCATCAGGGTACCGTTCCTTCTCAAACCTTCCAGGATCAGGCGGAACAGTTTTTCCGCATTCCAAAATCCATTTTGTTTGCTGATGCCATGCTGAAAAAGTGAGAATGCCCGTTAAAACTAAACGATTGTACTTTACCTGAAAGTCCATGAAAGGAACGCATTACCATCTTTCATTTCACAAGACTTTCGCTTGTTGCAAATCACGGAATATAAGAACAAAGAGAGCACAGTCTGCCGTTTTCTCGGCGTACTGTGCTTTTTAGATATCTTATCTTTTTAAGAATGAGTGCTTGCCGTTTCTGTAGAAGATCCGGCTTCTTCCTTAATCGCCTTCAGCTTCTTCATCACCGGATTGCCTCCACGTCCAAAGTAGTCGTGAAGACGGCTGTATTCCTCGTACAGCTTATCATAGACGGCCGCGTTCTCCGGGATCGTTTTGAAGCTCTCGTCCCGTACACGAGCCATATGGCGCGCTGCTTCGACGATATCGCCATACCCTCCGGCCTCTGCTCCCGCAGCCACTGCCGCGAACATCGCAGCGCCCAGCGCAGGGGTTTGAGTAGAAGCTGCTACTTTGATCTCCCGTCCGTCCGGTAACATCGGCATAAATTTGCATCAAGAGACGGTTTTTCTGCGGCAATCCACCGCATGCGTACAATACATCTACCGGCACGCCGTTGTGATGGAACGCATCGACGATTTTACGTGTGCCGAATGCTGTTGCTTCCAGCAATGTACGATACACTTCCTCCGGCTTCGTCAGCAACGTATAGCCGACGATAAGACCCGTCAGGTTCGTATCCACCAGCACAGAACGGTTACCGTTCCACCAATCCAACGCAAGCAATCCGGTTTCGCCCGGTTTGTACGCAGCCGCTTTGCGCTCCAGCCACACATGGACGTTTACGCCTTCTGCCGCAGCCTGCTCCTTCACCTCACCGGGAACAGCATGCTCAACGAACCATGCGAAAATATCTCCTACCGCCGACTGACCAGCCTCATAGCCGTAATAGCCCGGAATAATTCCGTTTTCTACAACACCGCACATACCTTCGACTTCTTTTTCTTCCTCACCGAGCAGCATATGACAAATAGAGGTTCCCATAGCCATGACCAGCTTGCCTGGTGTAACGACACCCACCGCCGGAACAGCCGCATGTGCATCCACGTTGCCTACGGCTACAGCAGTTCCCGGATTCAGCCCGAGTTTTGTAGCCATGTCCTCTGTTAATCCACCTGCACGGCTACCCAAGTCATAAACCTCACCACGCAGCTTCGTATCCGTCAGATTTTCCAGACGAGGATCGAGCGCTTTGAAAAATTCACGGTCCGGATAACCGTCACGATGATGGTAAATGGACTTGTAACCTGCTGTACATTGATTACGCTTCAGCTCTCCACTGAGCTGGGAAATAACCCAGTCGGTCGCTTCTACAAAGCGATCTGTCTGATCATAAATATCCGGCGCCTCGTTCAGAATTTGCCAAATTTTTGCGATCATCCATTCGGATGAAATTTTACCACCATAACGAGGCTGAAATGCCTCTCCCCGCTGCGAGGCAATTTCGTTCAGACGATCCGCTTCATCCTGCGCTGCATGGTGCTTCCACAGTTTTACCCAGCTATGCGGGTTATCCTTCAGGTTCTCGTCAAAGCACAATGGTTGTCCTTGTGCATCGATCGGCAGCATCGTACATGCCGTAAAATCAATTCCGATCCCGATGATGTCGTCCGGAGAAATCCCCGTCTCCTTCATGACAGCAGGTACAGAAGTCGTCAGCACTTCAATATAGTCAGCCGGATGCTCCAGCGCCCAGTCCATTTCCAGCTTGCGTCCGCTACCAGGCAGCACTTCATCAATAACCCCATGGCGATAAGATGTTACGTGTGTAGCAATTTCAGCTCCGTTAGAGAGGTCAACAATGACCGCACGCCCGGACTCTGTTCCATAATCGACACCAATGGTATACTTGCTCATTTGTGTGTCACCTCCTTTTTCGTTTGACCGTAATAAGCGTTCGCTCCATGCTTGCGCAGAAAATGCTTATCCAGCAGTGCCTGATCCATAGAGCTTAATTCCGGATTCAGCGCGAAGGAACGGTACGCCATCTTGGCTACTTCCTCCAGCACCACCGCATTATGAACGGCATCATCGGCGTTTTTTCCCCAAGCGAACGGTGCGTGCTGATTAACGAGTACACCTGGAATGTCCGCCGGACTAATATCCTCAAACGTCTCAATGATCACATGTCCCGTCTCCAGCTCATACTCCCCGGCAATTTCCTCTGAAGTCATCGCGCGGGTACACGGAATCGTTCCATAAAAATAATCACCCTGAGTCGTACCTAATGCCGGAATCGCGCGTCCTGCCTGCGCCCAGCTTGTAGCCCAAGAGGAATGCGTGTGTACAATACCGCCGATTTGTGGAAAAGCACGGTACAGCGCCAGATGTGTAGGTGTATCCGATGAAGGGCGAAGGTCACCCTCAACAATATCGCCTTGCAAATTGAGTACGACCAATTGCTCTGCTTTCAGTTCCTCGTAGGCCACACCACTTGGCTTAATTACAACCAGCCCCCGCTCACGGTCGATACCGCTTACATTTCCCCACGTAAAAGTAACCAGACCATGCTTGGGAAGAGCCAAATTAGCCTCCCATACTTCCTGTTTCAATTGTTCTAACATGTATAAGACACTCCTTTTACTATCATTTCTGAAATCTGCAATGGAAGTGCTAATGACCTCTTATCCTTGGTTCCGCTTTCATTATATACTTGTACGTACAACTTAACCAGTATTTTTTATACGTTTTTTCACTGCGTAACCGTTTATATTTTCAGAAAAAGCATAGAAAAAACAGCCTATTTTCTGCAATCCAGAAAACAGGCTGTCCGGTACGGCGAGTGAGCACGCCAATATGCTATTAGGTGTTAGAACTACATTTTCCCAACTTGTCCTTACATGTGTCCAAATAAAAACTCGCCCATACTTATAGGCTCCTATATATCACTGGCAACAGGCCCAGTAGATTCACGGATAATCAGCTCAGGCGGAATAATCCACTGACGATCCTCTTCGCGAAAGCCCTTTTCTTCGATCATCGACAGTATCGTATCAGCAGCACGAAGTCCTAGCTCCTCTTTCGGATGCCGGATTGTAGTTAGCTTGATTTCCGTTGCCGTTGCCAAAAAAGAGTCATCAAACCCGACCAGCGACAAATCATCCGGAATGCTCAGACCCGCCGAACGCACAATGTCCAACAAACGCACAGCCAGCTCATCATTATAGGTTACCCATCCGGTAGGACGCTCTCCCGGCTCCATACTCAGCAGCGCAGACGCACGCTGTAACGGAACCTCATTTTTTTCTTCTGTCCGGTAGGTGGTCACTGCATTCGGATGCAACGTAACCCCATATTTGCGGTGGGCGGCTACAAATCCCTTCATACGTAGAATTCCCTGCATATCATCTGTTTTGAAAAACCCGGCCAACCGCCGATGTCCCAACTTAATCAGATGCTCGGCCGCTAAGAATCCACCCTTCTCATCATCTACACGCAGACATGGCGCATCCATTTCCTCATACCGCGCATTGATCATTAAATAAGGAATTTGGCGATTTTCCAAGGTCAGGTAATAATTCAGATTGGGGTTGCGCTCCCCACTTTTGGTCGGCTCAATAATGATTCCGCTCAAGGGCTGACTTAACAGCTTTTCCAAACACTGCCGTTCCTGCTCGGGGTCATTGCCTGTGCTTGACAGCAGCAGCTTATAGCCCTGACGACTTAATTTGGATTCAATTCCCTGCACAATCGACGGAAAAATATAATCCGATATATAGGTCGTAACGACCCCGATCGTCCGTGGGTCCTCGGGCTGCTTGCTATCCCGTGTGGCGACAAAGGTCCCCTTGCCCTGCATGCGAAACAGCCAACCTTCCTGTACCAGCTCACCTAACGCCTGACGTACGGTTTGCCGACTAACCGCAAATTGCTCAGACATTTCATGTTCAGATGGAAGCTGGCTTTGAGGCTCCAGCTTAGATGAATGAATCCATGACAAAATTTCCTGTTTAACTTGTATATATTTGGGCGCCATAATTTCCTCCGTCACTTGCAATATCGTGTACCCTTTTGTATTTCACGATTATAGCATACCGTTCATTTGTACATACAAATGTTACAGGAGCAGGATATCGTTGTATAGCTGCCGGAGGCGTAAACCCATTCGCTAATCCCTTCCATGTTACAAGTGCTTGGCTAAGCCTATCTAAATACCGCTTGTGTAGATATGCATACTATGAACGAAGCAATTGATGATCGTTCATATACTTGAGCCCCGTATAGCGATTACGCAGGGTATGAGCCGTGCGGAGTGCATGCGCAAGCTGCTCCTCGGTTACGCCCAGCTCGGCAATCGTAGACGGGCCACCGACCTGAGCCAGCCATGCACGCATCTGCTCCGACGTTCGGCAAGGTTCGATATACCCTGAAAGCATCTTCCGCTTGGCTGGTAGCCAGATCTCTGTACAAGTCCGCCAGCAAAGCGGAAGTTACGCTAACTTTGGCACCGTGCAAAAGTACGGATAGATCAGCAAAGATCGCTTCCGGCGGAACAGCCTGAAATGTCTGCTTGCTGCCGCCCACAATCAACGGCGCGCCCGCCGATGTAAATCCATCCACAGAAGCGGCCGTCGGCACCGACAGGAACGGACGATTCATTTTATAGCATGCGAAGCGAACCAGATCATGAATAGTGCCGGAGCCTACAACCAATACAGCCTGACTCTCATCCTCCACGCCCAACAACACTTTCACGATAAAGCCCTCATCTGCAATCACATCCCCCGCAGCATTGGGAGGCAGCCGAACCACATGGACCACCAAGCCTGCATCACGTATGAGTTGTGCCACCTTTTCCCCTGCCGCCGCAGAAGTATGTTCATCCTCTACCAGCGTCACATGACGGTAATTCCGTTGCTTCAGATAGGGGACAACAGCTTCAAGCGCCTCATCACGCACCTCAATAAACAATTCGACCTTTCGGTGAGGGTGGTCGGCGTTGTTTGCCTGTGCCTCTTCATTCCACTGCTTGATCTGCTCATTCATATTCATTTCATCTACCTCCTGAAAAGGAATAATTTGCACAAGAATGATCCATAATGATAACAAGATTGCCTTTGAAAACGATTTCCATTTAATTGTACGCACAAGTTTCTGTCCAAGTCCAGATAAAAAGTACAAGTTGCTTTTCAAATCCTGATTCCGAAAGGAAAAATACTTATGAAATTCAGAGCAGACATCGCTTGCGCACTCGGTTTACTGGCAGGCACAACCTTTGGCAGTGGTATCGCCTTTTTATTCGGCTGGCAGGCCTATCGGGCTCTAACCTCTGTATCTGTCTTCGGCGTTGCCGGGATCATGATTACCATCGCTGTTTTTCGTCTGCTTCATCACAAATCGGTTTCTACGTCAGATCCCCGATAGTATTAACTGCTGAAATGAGAACACTATACATTTGCCTAACATATAAAAAAAACGGGCACCACAAGCCATTTATTTCGCTTGTAAGTGCCCGTTTTTATTATGTTTGCCGTACAATTCGCGATCTGCCACGATGCTACTGAATATCTGGATTTACATCCAATTCATAATCAATTTCATCAAACCCGAATCCAAACAACTGAAGGAAATCCAGACGATATTGTTCAAGATCGCCCCGTTCAGACACGTTTTCTGTAGCAATCCCGGACCAAGCCTCTTTGACAGCCTGCTGGACATCAGCTCTCATTTCCCAGTTGTCCAGACGAATGCGCCCTTCCTCATCGGTTTCCACTGTCTCTTCATTATATAGCTTCCCGAACAGACGCTGCGCTTGCTCGATGCAGCCCTCATGCAAACCCTTTTCTTTCATAACCTTAAACAGCAAAGAAATATACAGAGGTACAACTGGTATAGCCGAGCTAGACTGTGTAACCAAAGCTTTATTTACAGAAACGTAAGCTTTACCATGAAAACGCTCCAGTTGCTTCGTTAAGGTATGGGCTGTGGCCTCCAGGTCATTTTTGGCTTGGCCAATGGTTCCTTTACGGTAAATAGCCTCCGTGATCTCTGGGCCAATATATGAGTAAGCTAGCGTGGTTACCCCTTCAGCCAGCAAATCCGCTTCTTCCAGCGCTTTTAGCCACAAGGACCAATCTTCGCCCCCCATTACCGTTACCGTATTTTCGATTTCCTCCTCCGTTGCCGGCTCCAGTGTAATCTCCGATACGACACCTGTATTGGTATTCACCGTTTTATCAGAAAAAGGCTGCCCGATAGGCTTGAGAACGGAGTTGAAGGTTTCACCCGTATCGGGATGCGTCCGTCGTGGTGAGGCGACGCTATACACAATCAGATCTACCTTGCCCAGCTTTTCCTTAACCAGTTTCAACGTCTCCTGCTTGATTTCATGGGAAAAAGCGTCTCCATTAATGCTTTCTGCTATGTAGCCAGCCGCTCTAGCCGATTTCTCAAAGGCTACAGTGTTGTACCATCCAGCCGAGGCTGTACGTCCTTCTGAAGCGGGACGTTCATAGGATACACCTATGGTATCAGCTCCCATACCGAAGCTGGCAGCAATGCGAGAAGCCAGCCCATATCCTGTGGAAGCTCCGATCACAAGTACCTTCTTGGCTCCTTGTATTGAAGAACTTTCTTTGATGTAGTCGATTTGACGATTGACATGAGCCGCACATCCTCCCGGATGCGCAGTAGTACAGATAAAGCCACGGATTTTCGGTTTAATAATCATTGCAAGGGTCCCCCTACTTTGGCATTCATTTAATATAGATGGAATGGTTGTCCAGTCATAACTATATAGCAAAATAGCTTGCGGCTCAACACAAAACATAGTACTTGAAGGTAACTGATGAGTATGCTACTACAACAGAAATCCCGAAACTGCCGACTCTTCGAAAAAAAGAAAAGCGCCGTAAACATCATAGTCTACAACGCTCTTTACTCTACTATTCAGTTTGAATCATTTTCTAACAACATTACATCTTCTCCTTGCTGTTGTCTTATTTTAATATTAGCTCTACCCCAAGAACACATTAAGTCAATAATTTCATTCGCCGTAATTCCATATTCTGTTATATAATATTCGACTTTTGGAGGCTTTTGATTATATACATGCCTGCCTATAATGCCTTCCCTTTCAAGCTCACGAAGCTGCTGTATGAGCACCTTCTGAGAAATACCCGGAATACTGCGCTGTAATTCACTTGTCCTTTTTGCGCCAAACATTAATAAACATATGACTAAGGCTTTCCATTTTCCGCCGATTATTTCAAGCGTTGCTTCTATACCCAAGTTATATTGTTTCATAATACCACCTTGTTAACACTAAAAATCACAAAGCTCATCTAATGCTTTATTATCGCATACATTACCATGGAGTCCATACACACTTTCAAGTAACCTTCTTACTTTATTGTGTGTATTTACTCTTTTTGGAATGAATAATAATATGGATCTAGCATAAGCAAACATTTTACGTAAGAAAGGTGATTCATTATGAAAACTCTTGTGATTTTAGCAAATCCGAATATTGAAGATTCAAGAGTAAACAGAAGATGGAAACAAGAATTATCTAAATATCCAGAGGAAATTACAATTCATGAGATTTACAAAGAGTACCCAAACTGGAGCATTGATGTTTTGAAAGAGCAAAAGTTACTAGAAGCATACAGCCATGTAATATTCCAATTTCCTTTACATTGGTATAGTTACCCGCCTTTATTAAAAAAGTGGTTGGATGATGTTTTTACTCATGGATGGGCTTATGGTTCAAAAGGTGATAAGCTAAAAGGAAAGAAGCTAGGGATAGCAATGTCAATTGGCGATAAAAAAGAAAATTACTCACCTACTGGTTCCGTTTCTTTTACTGTAGATGAAGTTATAGCACCTTTTAAAGCCAGCGCAGTACATGTTGGCGCAATAGTATTACCATATTTCTCCATATTCGGAGCCTCATTTCAAGCGAGCGATGAAGAAATTAATCAGAGTGCAAAAGACTATATTAAATATATAATCCAGTATAAATAGAATGATTATTTGATTTTGATAGTATTGCCAAAAATGCCGTACCAGGTGATGAGCAACACACGGAGCTTTTTGACCATATGAAAACAGGCTCTTGGTGACATCTAGCCAATCCAAGAACCTGTAAATTGTTAAGGTATGATGCGGTCGAGAGGACTCGAACCTCCACGGGGGGTTAGCCCACACGGACCTGAACCGTGCGCGTCTGCCAATTCCGCCACGACCGCATATTGTGTATTCATGATGATATTTTCAATCACCGTATTTAAGATTATATCTCTCTTGGAGCATAAAATCAAGTTATTTTTATATTATATTTTCTATCATTAGCGTTGCATAAAAATTATCGATCAACAAATCTATAATTGTGCTATAAATGTTAAAAACTTGTTGTCCACTCCATAAAAAAATCTCCATAATTAGGGGAGCAGGTAATCCTGTCCAAATCCCTAACTATAGGAGATCACACATGGACAAGGATACACTTTTTTCGTCATTTGGTAAATGGGTAGCACCCTTAAATCGCAAATTAATTTCGGATTGGACACTCGAATTTGGTGATGATCGATATGTGAAGAAGCTTCATACCTTAGCCTATCTTCTCATTTTCATCGACGCTCAGCTTCAGCAACATCGGGGTTTACGAGATATTGTGGCCGATATTCAGCATCATGAAGGGTTCCACAGCGAACTTGGAATGGACTCCATCAGCACCTCTCAGCTTTCCCGGAAAAATAACAAGGTATCGCCAGAACTTCTTCAGCAGTTGTTTTGTGACCTGGTCGGTCAGATTTCGAAGCAGAGTCAGCCCGATTGTTCTCGGATCGGAAACGTAAAACTGCTCGATTCAACAACGGT
>JBEUOG010000007.1:0-191762 GCA_040544055.1 Paenibacillus sp. PvR008 | reverse complement strand
TCCATTAAAGACCAACCGAAGCTGGTTTATAGAAAGAGCGATAAGCTCATGTTGAAACTGACGAGATAAAATATCTCTTTTACACTCCGATTTCATACAACCTTACGGTATGTACTGAAATCTTTGTGGTTGATTTTGCGAACAAAATCATTCACTCACTCGTTGTTCAGTTTTCAAAGATCAAACCTGCATAATGTCTTGCTTTTGCCTTACTTCGTTTCACCACCGCGTCTCAGCGGCGACTTAAATAATATAACACATAACCTCATTTTACGTCAAGCATTTTTTTAAAATTTATTTTAATGCTTGTTTGCAACATATTTATCCTGCTGTAAACAGGTCTAAATTATTCATGCCGCTTAATGGGGCGAGTTATAACTTAGCATATCTTTTATAAACTCGTCAACCTTTAACGACAATTTTTATATTTTGAGCCTCAATTCGAGTCAGTCACACATAAAAAAAGGGAGAAAATCCGTTTTAACGGACCTTCTTCCCGCTGATTCGATGCATCAATTAAATAAGGGAATAACGTAATTCACTATGGTGTCCGCGATCTCTGAGATTCCGGCCAACCGATTCCCTAATCAGTGAGCGGTATACGAGCTTGCGTAGTACTACAGTAAGATCCAGTTGGAGATTTTTTAGCTCAGGATGATTAATAAGCTCAGCTATGGACCAAGGTTCCCGTCTGCTGCCTAATATGCGGAATAGTGGTGCTGAGCACTCCTCCATTTTAGACATCACTGAAAATTCGCAAGCAAGCAGCACAAGCTCAACCCGCTGTTCAAGGGCTTCCGTACTTAACGTGAGTTCATTGTACAGCTTGTAGATCGTTCGATCCAACGGCTGTATCTGCACCCACAAGTGAACCGTCGGATAAATCCCCCGCTCAATGAGCTCCATGGATGCCCAATGATTCAACGCCTTCAAAATACTCTGATGAGCGTCAATGGTCCGCCCTTCTCGCATCGCTCTTTTGCCATGAACGTAATTGACCAGAAAACGGGCGAACTCATGAAATTGCTTTTGCTCCCGTAACGGGTCGTTGAATTCGATGATTTCCCGCCTTAACAGACTGACTCTCTCGTCCCGTTCCCACAGGATACGGCCTTCCAGTAAATAATCTATTATGTTGGCATATTCACCGGCGATAATCCACCCTTTGAGACAATCCAGTGTTACGTACAACACCTGACACCTTAATCCATTAATCAGTAAATGCTGAATGGAACGGGCTAGCTTCCGGCCTTCTCCAATAATTAGAATGAGTTCATCAAAATCGTACAGCATGGCTCCATGAAAATATTCGCCCGGCTTTCTATACGAAATAATGCCAATCGAATCTTCCTGCAACAATTCATCATACATCAAGCTTAATTTGGTTAGCTGCACTTCACCCTCCATACCTGTAAGGCGGCTACTACCGCTAAATTTGGATATATGTGAACATTTCTACATAAAAAAGAAACTTCCTTCTTCAATTCTAAAAATTTTAAGTTTTATTTACTTATTTCTTTTAGCGTATTCCAGGCGGTCTGATCTGCAAAGGTTCGGTTCCATACACCGATTCCCCCGAGTTTCAATGACTTGGCAAGTTGTACCCTCGCTTCCAGAGACACACGATCCTCCAGCCAAATCTTTTTGACAATACCGTCTTCAGTGTACTCGACATAATTCTGGCCTTCCGAGGATCTGAATTTAGGCTTCAGCTTAAATTTCTCGATAATCGCCGCTGTTGATTCCATACCAAGCGACTTGGAGCTAACTTTGACGGTGTCTCCTTTAGGGGTTTCAGACCATACACGAGTGTATAACGGAATGCCCAAGACAACCTTTTGAGGCGGTACTTCATCCTCCTGAATGATTCGCTTGATCGACGCTTCCACCCACGGCAGTGAGGCGACAGAACCAGCCTTCGGGCTGGCTGCCCAATGCTCATCATAGGCCATAACCATGAGATAATCCGTAATGGAACCCAACGATTTTCGATCCAGAAAAGCAGACCACATTTCACTTTGAGATTTAGGTGTTACGTCGATAGACAATATCAAATCATGTTTACGTGCCATCGGCTTAAGCTCCCGCAAAAATTGGGTGACATTGGGTCCATCCTTCGTATGAACATTTTCAAAGTCAATATTGATACCGTCCAGGCCATTTTCCTCGGCAAGTGTAATCATCTGATCTATAATCGACATGCGCCGTTCAAAGGTAGACAAGGCCTCTGTCGTTAATTCAGGATTAAAGCTGTTGCTCAACAAGCCCCAAACTTCCATCCCCTTGCGATGCGCCCAACTGACATAGGCAGGGTCCGCTTTGCTTTGTACGGTGCCTTCATTATCTATGACACTGAACCAAGTGGGACTCACCACATTCACTCCGGGCATAGGGGCAAATTTGGAAGGATCAGGTTTACGGTTGTAAACGGCCTCCCAGGCGAGATTCACAGGCCTGCCCTCCCAATGCTTCTCTGAGATGGACAGAGTCTCTTTAACCGCGGCCACCGCAAGTTCCTCTCCTTCAGAGACATTGGCGGCCTGCACATATCCAGCGTAGCCGTTATCCAGTTGAACAAAATACCAATCAGCCTGTTTGGACCAAATACGCACCTTTGTTTGTTGAGGTATATCCGTCAAAATAAAAGACAGGCTGGAGGCTTCTTTACGCAAAGCGATTGTGGCATCCTGTCGTCCATCCTTCTTCTCCACGTTCCCCAGTTGGACTTTCTCTCCGGCTTTCATCATGATAACTGCACCCGTCACTGTGTCTTCATGAACAGATACACCATATACTTCACGAACAGCTTGCATAGGTATATAAACTGATCCACTAATAATCTGGGGAGCTGCGCTGAGCGTATATGATGTTCCATTCAATTCCCCTTGGGGCTTCGAAACGGTCATATGCAGCAAATTTTGCCTCGTAGCCAAAATAATAGTTTGGCTGTCGCCCTCATAACGAATCGCAGGATCAATTTTACTTTGCACAAATTTGAGCGGTACCAGCATGTTCTTGCCTGAGTTTTGGGCTTCATACCCGGTCAGTTTTCCCTGGATAAAAATAGGACGGACACTGCCTTGCCAATCGGGTTTTTCATGCAGTGGATTACCGAACCATACGACAGTAATTGCGCAGATGATCGCTGCGAACAATAGCAAGCTTGCTGCCCCTTTGAAACGTGAACGTTTACGGCGGCGTCTGGAATGATTTCTGGCCAATATTCAACCTCCATTGTTGGAACTTTGAATTACAGAATAACGTAAACTGAACTGGTTACTTAAACAAAAGTATTTAAACAAAAAAACGCGGTAAATCCCCGCTTGTGGGGAATTTCTCACGTTTCCAACCCATTACAATATATACATATCGCACCAAAAAACTTCTATTCCTTGTTTCGCTGAATTTCCTTGTTAATACAAGCTTTGCACACTCCGTATAACTCCATACGATGTCCATGCACTTCGAAACCTGTCTCCAACGAGGCATGGTGTTCCACATCAGCCAAGTACGGATAACTGAAATCTTCAATCTTTCCGCATTTTTCGCAAATGATGTGATAGTGCTCCGAAACATTGGCATCATAACGACTGGCGTTATCTCCATAGGTCAACTCATGTACCATACCCGCTTCTATAAACATCTTTAAGTTATTATAAACCGTAGCCACACTCATGCTTGGAAACTTGGATTCGAGCGCACGATATATTTCATCTGCGGTCGGATGTCCCATAGATTCCATCAAATAGTTTAATATGGCATGGCGCTGGGGTGTTATGCGTACACCTGTCTTCTTTAGAAGTTCCAAAGCGTGCTGGACGCGAGCTGCCATATATGTCCACCGCCTTATCCCTTACTTACTATTCGCTTTATTACAACCATTTTACATTCTACTCACGTTGTAAGGTCTATCCATATTGTACGGTCAATTCAAGTTTCTTGTCAACGCGCCGCATTATCGCTGGATGTCCCGTTGGAGGCCCCAGTAGCGGGAGATTCAGATTCAGCCGAAGGCGTTTCTGATGCATCAGGCACACTCGATCCTGCCGACTCGTCCAAGCCAGGTAGCGATGGCATCAGTAGCCTTTTGATCGTTAAATTACTGTTGCCTTCCACGCTGACCGTATACTTACCTGTCCCATTTTGGCCTGAGATACTTTTACTGTCTATTTTAAAAGGGAAGTCTGATCGAAGGTTACCGTAACTGCTGGACCCCTCCAACTGAAAGTCACCATTCGACGGAAGGTCCAATGCAATATCACCGACGGCACTGTATATTTTCCAATCTCCGCCTACCTGCTCACTATGCACCTTGATCCCGCCATTGAGCGAATTTGCATTCAACATGGCTGTGGGATTCAGAACGTTCATGTCACCATTTTGGGTATCAACCGTAATATCACCTTCCGAGCGGGCAAGCTGAATGTCGCCTACCATTGTGCGCAGCTCAACCGTTCCTTCAATATCCCCTGCCTGCATATCGCCGCGATTGGTTCGCACATCTACATCTCCGGTGATACGATGTAATTTGATCTGACCGTTCAAGGTGACTCCTTTGACATTGCCGATAGCATCATTAACCGTCAGATTCCCGTTCCCGCTCTCAAGCCGGATGCTGTCGATGGCATCTACTCCGTTCAGGGTAATATCCCCGTTGGAGGTTCTGATCTGTATATTAAATCGCCGATCCTCCGGCACTGTAATTAACATATTCGTACGGGGCTGACGTCTGCTCGATGCCCCGTATGACTGTACCTCTGGACGAATCTGAATAGTCTTGCCGTCAGTAGAAGTCAGCGAGGAGGCTTGAGCAATCTTGTCCGCTTCAGCAGCAGGCGCTTGATCCACCCACAGGGTCGCACGTACCTCTACATTGGATACAGGTCGTCTGATCAGCGTTACATCGCCATTGACCGAATCAACTATCAAATCGGACGTCTGCATCGTTACAGGCACCAGTACGCCGCCCATATCATATCGGTTTCCTTTCGCCTGACTAAAATCCATGGACGCCGCGGTCAGATTCAAACTAACCCTGTTCCACAGATACATATAATGATTTTGCTGGGTTACGATAAAAACAGCGGCGGCCACGACCAATGCAGAGACAATTCCCTTCAGATCAGGTCTGAAACGTCGTCCGTTGTCGGGCTTGCCCTCCTTGCGGTAGTACACGCCAAAAAAAATCAGATACTCCAGTCCCCACAGCACAAAGATAACGGGCCACCATACGAGGAGCTGAAGCATATATTCGGTATGTTGAACAACATCCAAGATAAGCAGAACGCCTACAGCCATCAACAGAAGCGAAGAGGTATAGCGCCCGACTCTTATTTTGCGGTGCACGCCAGCTTCACCCTCTTTCCTTTGCCTTTTTACGCTTGACCGACAAGCCGACTTCTCGCAAAAAGATTAATAGTCCGATCAGCATTAATAAAATAGCTAACGTCAAAAAGCCATAGTCCTCGAAAAAGTTGCCCAGCCAGCGTGGTTTCATACGAAACAGAATCATAAGTCCGCCACCCGCCACGAGCAGCACGGCAAAAGACAAGCCTCTCTCCCAGGCATAAAACGGGCTGCTTTGCTGCCCTCGTGCATCCATCTGTGCATTACGATCCGGCTTACGGCGATAGCGAACCATGTAGTCCGCTGATTGTAACACGTCATATACATTATAAAAATATAAGACAGGAATGAACAAGCCGAGCAAAATAAGCAACGGAATGTTAATCCTCAAGCCGTCAGAAGCAACATACAGCATTGCAAAAATATCTAACAGAAGCAATACGATAAATGTAAGCCCTCTAATGAACAGCCCTAAAAAAAGATGCCCCAGGCCGGGTAACAAGGCTGCCATTATAATGGCAATCACTTTGCGAAATTTAGCGTATTTTAGACGTTTACCCTGTTGGGGGTGTTCCCGCTGTTCCGGCTCCGGTGACTGTTGACCCTCTCCAGACAGTAACGGTTGTTCCGAGTTCATGCCATCCTCCCCTTTGAATTCCATGCGTGATCCGCAGCAAATGCTCCAATGGTTAGATAGTACCCCAATCGGATTCAAGAGTAACTGGAAAAAATGTGGTAAACCTTCATTCCACGGAAACTGCCGCTACATCCTCCCACTGTCGGAGATCGGCTGCAATACGAACCGGATTAAAATCGCGGCGAGCCAACACTTCCAAAGAAACCTCCATGCTCTGCCGATTTGGATGCAGTTCGTGAAAGGGGACATTCTCATGCTCTTTAATTATGATTTTACGTATTTCTACTTTTTCTTGCTCTAAATAAGTCGAAATTTGCTCCAGCAATCTATGAGATGAAAATCCGTATAGTGTTATAAGATGAGGTTGTCTGCCACGCATATACCGCAATTCAACTTTGTTAAACACCCATAAATTCAAAAATACAAGTACAGTCGCCGCTATAGATGGAAAATAAAAGCCCGCTCCGACCCCGAGACCAATAGCTGCTACAACCCAGATGGAAGCCGCAGTCGTTAAGCCTGTAATGGATTTGCCTGTAAACATAATTGTTCCTGCGCCCAAAAATCCTACTCCAGTAATTACCGCCGTAGCCAAACGTGCTGGATCTATACGTACATTGGCTTCTTTGATAAAATCGGCAAAGCCATAAATGGAGAGCAGCATAATCAGCGTCGAACCGAGACTAACCATAATATGAGTCCTCAAACCTGCAGCATGATTGGAGCGTTCGCGCTCAATACCAATGAATCCGCCCAGGAGCATGGATAGCAAAAGCCGTAAAATGATATGTGAATCGTCTATAATCCACGGGTTATTCATTAAAGTTCCCCTCCCGGTTATGTCGTGCTTACCTCTCCGGGTATGCGGTTTGTTTGCTATTTCAATTGCTAACGCTATTTCACGTTATGCAGGTGGTATGTGGTTAATTCCACGCCCGGAGCCACCTCTGCCGCCGATACGGGGCGAAAGCCATGTTTTCGATAAAGGGCCACCGCAGGAGCATTTAAAGTTCCTGTAGATACGATAAACAGTGGTATATGATGATATTCATTCAAAGCATGCTCCATTAAGGAGTCGGCAATCCCTTTGCGAAAATGATCCGGATGAACCATCATACGTGTAAGAGTGAGCGAACCGGATGACTCAGACTGCACCGCCAGCGCCCCTAACAGGTCGCCGTCCTCAATCCAGCCATAGAATGTCTCTCCGCAGCTTCGCAGCGTATCAAACGTATCCATAAGGGGTGGTATTTCATCAAAACCGATCCGCTCAGCCTCCAGCCTGTAGGCGATGTGCTGAAGACGCCATATCTGGCTGACCATTTCATCGTCTTCCAATGAACATATGCTAATCATGCTGTATCCCTCCTTTTATTCAGGGCAGCTATGCTGCTGTTTCCTATAGAAAAACTCGTAACATGTCATTGCGCTTCCAAATTCCGTACAGCAGCTCTCACAGAGCCCATACAAAAAGGGGCCTGTCCCTATAAGACAAGCCCCTTTCAAATCTATGCCATTAGCGGTTTAGCACTTCCGTCAGCAGCTTGTTGGCGAGGCCAGGGTTTGCTTTGCCCTTGCTCTCCTTCATCACTTGACCAACCAGGAAGCCAATGGCCTTCTGCTTGCCAGCTTTGTAATCCTCAACCGATTGCGGGTTAGCCGCTACTACCTGCTCGACAATCGTCAGGATCGCGCCCTCGTCACTGATTTGCACAAGCCCTTTTTCTTCAACAATTTGCTGCGGCAGTTTATCACTCTCCAGCATTTCCTTGAAGACCGTTTTAGCGATTTTACTATTGATCGTCCCCTTTTCCAGCAGTCCGATCATTTCACCCAAGCCCCGACCTGTCAGTTTAACCTGCAACAGCTCCACACCGGCACTGTTTAAATAGCCGAGCAAATCCCCCATAATCCAGTTAGATACTGCTTTGGCATCCTTCGTGTATTGAAGACTATCCTCGAACAAATCGGCCAGTGGCTTGGAAGACGTAATTACTTGTGCGTCATACTCAGGCAATCCATATTCCGAGGTGTAGCGTGCTTTACGCTGGTCAGGCAGTTCAGGAATCGAAGCACGGATGCGTTCTTTCCATTCTGCATCAATATGCAGCGTAACGAGATCCGGGTCCGGGAAATAACGATAGTCATGCGCCTGTTCCTTACCGCGCATAGACAGAGTTTTACCTTGGGCCTCATCCCAACGGCGTGTCTCCTGTACAATCGTTCCGCCTTCCTCCAGCGTCTGTTCCTGGCGGAACTGCTCATATTCCAATCCGCGCTGTACGCCACGGAAGGAGTTCATGTTTTTTAGCTCTGCTTTAGTACCTAGCTCTTTCTGTCCATGCGGACGAAGGCTGATGTTCGCGTCGCAGCGAAGCGAGCCTTCCTCCATCTTCACATCGGATACGTCACAATACTGCATAATAGCACGTATTTTTTCCAGGTAAGCCTTGGCTTCTTCCGGTGAAGATATTTCCGGTTCCGAAACGATCTCGACCAACGGTGTACCGACCCGGTTAAAATCAACCAAAGACGCATAGCCGCCATCGACATGTGTTAATTTGCCTGCGTCCTCTTCCAGATGCAGTCGGGTAATACCGATACGCTTTGTCTCGCCGTTCACTTCAATATCAATCCAGCCATGCTCGCCGATCGGCTGATCGTATTGCGAGATTTGGTAAGCCTTGGGTGAATCGGGGTAAAAATAGTTTTTGCGGTCAAACTTGCTTACATCAGCAATCGTGCAATTAAGCGCCATCGCCGCTTTCATCGCATAATCAACGGCCTGACGGTTCAATACCGGCAGTACCCCCGGATGCCCAAGACAAATGGGACATGTATGCGAGTTTGGCGGTGCTCCGAAGGATGTCGAGCATCCGCAAAATATTTTAGACTTCGTATGCAGTTCCACATGGACTTCCAGCCCGATGACCGTCTCATATTTGGATGTAGTTGTAGACATGAATGGGTTCCCTCCTTTTCGGCAAATTACAGCTGCGGACGCTGCTTGTGGAATTCGGTATTTTGTTCAAATGCATGTGCTACACGCAGCACGGAAGACTCGTCAAAGGCTTTTCCGATAATTTGCAGTCCAACTGGCAATCCATCCGCAAGACCACAAGGGATGCTGATGGCTGGCACTCCAGCCAAGCTCACCGGAATCGTCAAGATATCGTTCAAATACATCGTTAATGGATCATCCACTTGCGAACCGATTTTAAAAGCTGTTGTCGGCGCAGTAGGTCCGATAATGACATCATATTGTTCAAACACACGATCAAAATCCTGTTTGATCAGTGTACGCACTTTTTGAGCTTTCAGGTAGTAAGCATCATAGTACCCGGAACTTAGCGCATAGGTGCCCAGCATAATCCGGCGCTTCACCTCGGGGCCAAAGCCCTGCGTGCGGGACTGATGGTAGAGATCCAGCAGGTTGTCCGGATTGTCTGCACGTACGCCATAGCGCACACCGTCAAAACGGGCCAGATTGGACGATGCTTCGGATGAAGCCAACAGATAGTATGTGGCTACCGCATATTCGGTGTGTGGAAGAGAGACCTCTTCCCATACCGCGCCCAGTCCTTCCAGTGTTTTCAGCGCGTCCAGCACCTTTTCCTTGACCTGTGGATCGACGCCCTCACCCAGATATTCCTTAGGTACAGCAATACGAAGTCCTTTTACATCTCCGGTCAAAGCGTTCAAGTAATCAGGAACGTCTACCTTTGCAGAAGTGGAGTCCTTCTGATCATAGCCTGCAATGGCTTGCATTACGTACGCCGAATCCTGAACATTTTTCGTAATCGGTCCAATTTGGTCCAAAGAAGAAGCAAAGGCCACCAAACCAAAACGTGATACCAGACCATAGGTTGGCTTCAAGCCAACTACGCCGCAATAAGAAGCGGGCTGGCGAATGGAACCGCCTGTATCGGAGCCGAGGGTGAAATAAGCCTCACCCGCTGCTACAGCCGCAGCCGAGCCGCCGCTAGAGCCGCCGGGAACGCGTTCCAGATCCCAAGGATTTCGTGCCGGGAAGAAGCTGGAATTCTCGTTAGAGCCGCCCATGGCGAATTCGTCCATGTTCATTTTGCCCAGTGTCACGGTTTGCGCCGCACGCAATTTGCCGACAACCGTTGCATCGTACACGGGATCAAAATTTTTCAAAAACTGACTGCCGCACGTTGTACGCAGCCCTTCTGTCACGATGTTATCCTTAATGCCGACTGGCAGGCCAAACAGCAACCCGCGTTCCTCTCCCGAGATCAGATGATCATCAAGCTGACGTGCGGATGCACGTGCCTGCTCCTCGTCAACGGTAATGTAGGCCCTGATCTTGTCTTCCCGCGCACCAATCTTCTCCAGAGCGTGTCCTACCAGGTCACTCACGGAAATTTCCTTTTGATGCAGCTTGCTATGTATTTCCGGCAATGTATTATCAAACAAGCTCAATTTGCATCCTCCTTTCAAATGTGAAATCTATTCCAGAACAGCAGGAACTTTAAACTGTCCGTCTTCTTCTTCAGGTGCATTACGCATCACTTGCTCGTGTGTCAAACTTTCGCGAACTTCGTCGTCCCGCATGACATTGCTGACGTGCAGCACATGAGTGGTCGGTTTTACCTGTTCCGTATCCAGCTCATTCAGCTTCTCCGCATAGTGGAGAATGGCGTTCAATTGCCCTGTCATCGTGTCTTCCTCAGCTGCGGTCAAATTCAACCGGGACAACTTGGCTACGTGACGGACATCTTCCGTGGAAATGTTCATTCAAAAACCTCCTCGTGTATAAGAGGATTTTGCAAAAATCCAATAAGCGACTTCCAATGAACAATATATAGATCGAAATGGTCTGGTTCGTCTGTATATTGCACTTCGGAGCGACTGGAATCGAATTTTGCAAAATCCTGAAATGCTGCACCGAACTTTGAAATAACGTTTTTAATTATAGGATAGAACCCTTTACAATTCAATCTTTGACGCGGTACAGAAGCAAACTGTGCAACCGGGCGGCAAAATGTTACTAAATGTATATAAAAAAAGCACCTCTCGGTGCTCTTTCGAAAAGCGATAGGAGCTAAGAACGTGCCAATTATATATTCTTAAAAAGAGTCGGCATGAGCCGATCCCTATATCCAAGCACGTAAATTAACTTGTCTAATAAAATCAGCCTGTGACAACAATTCTGTCGCGGTTTCTTCTTCCTCAGCCTCTACCGAATCAAGACCACCATTCATCACATGTCTGAACAGTTTCTCATTATGCGTAGCAAGGGCGTAATCGATCAGCGATTCACGCTCAATTCGCTCGGCTTCCAGCTTCAAAATACTTTCTTCCAGCTCGATGTCCCCGGATGGTACAAAAAAGTTGCGATTCACCTTCGGGACGCGAATGACATAGTCAAAAGCATTGTCCGCATTACGGTCGTAAGCAATGATATAACCATGTTCGCCCACAGGAAGATTCTGCTCAAAAGCATCCGCGACGATCATAATTCTAGTTCCTAAATGATGCATCGTTAGCCCCCCCGTTTGTCTGAACTTATCTACTAAGTCTACTAAAAAAAAAGTAGCTTGTCTATATCATCTATGTATCTTCAAAACTGTCCGTCTCCACGTCCCAGCCTGTGCTCATTCAGCCTTGTATGCCAATTCTGTGTAATGGTTCCTCCTTGTTTTGTTACCTTTTTCCAAGTTATTACCTTCGGTTCAGAACCTTGCACAGAAGCTCTATCTCCTGTCTTTATGGAAAAATGGCGGCTATCTCCATTCTCACGATGTAACCCAGACATATACTTCCTTTTCATTCATGCTCCCCCTTGTGATCTGACGGCCAAATGCCTCTTTATCCTCTTAATGGGCAAAAAAAAGAACGCAAACCGGGATTCATCCACAGCTTGCGTGCTTCGCGAGTTTAGTATGTAACTTCAATATGTGTATGTTAACAAAAATAAAAACCTTTGTCTATATATTATTGATAATTTATTGTCGAAATGGGGCAGAATCTGTCACAACTTTGAATCTGCCCCAACTGAAAACATTCATCACGTTTTACCGGATATACGGATTGTTGGCTTTTTCATAACCAATGGACGTTTTGGGACCATGACCGGAATACACCGTAACGTCATCCCCAAGCGGGAACAATTTGTTCTGAATGGAATCGTACAAGTCCCGTTCCCGCCCACCAGTCAGGTCTGTGCGGCCGACACCCTGACGGAATAATACATCCCCGGAGAACAAGTCCTTACCACACAAAAAGCTGACGCTTCCGGGTGAGTGCCCAGGGGTATGGAACACCTTGAATGTATGCCCGATCAGGTTCAATTGCTGACCTTCCGCCAAATCATATTCAGCAGGCTCCGTCGAGATCGGCGGGGATGCCTCCGGCCACATCAAAGAGCCGTTTAATTTAGGGGATGTAAGCCAGTCCTGCTCCAAAGGGTGCAGATAAACCGGACAGCCCTTCGCTTTGCGAATCTCATCCACTCCACCAATATGATCAAAATGAGCATGGGTCAGCAAGATGGCTTCAATCTTCAGTGACTCAATGGCTCTCAGCAAAGGACCCGGATTCATGCCAGGATCAATGATAACAGCACGCTGCGGGTCATCCCCCTGAAGCAAATAGGCGTTCGTTTGGAGCGGGCCCAGATTAAAGCTGCGAATAGACAACGTCATATTTTAAAATCCCGAGATGAGCTCGCGCAATTCCTGAACAATCACAGGATGAACCTCGGTTCCCTCCCCATATTTCTCAGCCATTTCTTTACGGGCCACCGCAATTTTTTCTTGATAACCATCGGCTTCCCGATCCGGATTTTCACGTTTGAACGCGATCATAATTTGTTGGACATGCGCAGGACGCGGTCCCCAGTGACCCAGTACATGACCTCCTGTATCCGCAAAAATCACAATCGGCACAGCACGTCCGTCCATCGTCAGGAAGTCGTCCATCAGCGCTTGATGATTTTCCAAAATCAACACTTCAGTTGGAATCCCACTATTCTCCAGCGCACGGAATACAACCGGCATGTTGCGTACTACATCTCCACACCAGTCGGCGGCCAAAATGAGTACACGCAGATCATCCCGATGGTTCAGGCTTTCAAAATACTCGCGGTCCTCTTCACGGTTCCACACAAACTGATCATACCCGGAGCGGAAGGCTTCCTTGTTCTTTTCCATACCCTCCATAAACTGTTCGGGGCTCAGACCTTTTCCAAAATATTGCGATACGTTAGTACGACTCATGTTATACACTCCCTTTCTTGTTTTTGGACATAATCCATTTGATAACAAAATAAATGATCAAGAGCGCAAGGGCAACCAGCAAAATCGGTTTGATATAGGGTGTTGCCACTTCGTTAATCTGCTCCCACTTGTCTCCAAGCAGCATTCCTAAATATATAAACAGAACAGACCAAGGTATAATCGCCAGCGCCGTCAAAATCATAAAGCGCCATACGTTCATGCGAGCCAGCCCGGCAGGGATTGAGATCGCGTGACGCACAACAGGGATAAAGCGGGCTGTGAAAATGACCCCTGTGCCGTATTTGTTAAACCAGGCTTCGGCGTGGTCGACATGACTTTTTTTGATGAGTATGTATTTCCCATACTTATCCAATACCGGCCTGCCGCCATAGCGTCCAATCCAGTAAATAAACAGTTGTGCCAGCACCCCCCCAATGGTTCCAAACACGACCGCGCCAAAAAAATTAATATGACCCGAGGACACTAAAAAGCCACCATAAGCGAGGACAATTTCACTTGGAATGACCTCAACCATCAAGCCTAGCATAATACCAAAATACCCAAGATTACGAATGATCTCAAACAAATAATTAATGATACTAGATATATGGTCCAATTATCTTCCCACTCCCTGCCCGTTTCTCTATTTTCATTAGTGTATCACAGCGGCAGAACAAGTCGCCACTTCGCCCAAACAGGGAGGTCAGTGACCCCCGCTCTTCTGCCCGCATAAGTTGTGAGAGAGAGGAGGGGGTACGATATGCCTCCCGGCAAAATCCCCAAACATAACAATCCACAATCCCGTTTACCCACGGCTCGTGGTATCCGACGCGCATGCAGCAAAGAGCTATACCGAACCTGCAAGCGCCTGCCCGTTCACATCGCTCCCGATCTGGTCAAGCAGGGCGAGGAGCTGTACTGCCGCAAGGTCGCCGGACACCTCATCTGGATCGCCGAAAACCACAGCAACCGCAGACTACTGTGCGACTGGTGGGATGAGGATGTCAGCGAGGAGCTCGCGGCATTGTGGAAGGTAGATCGCACCGTTTTGTGCACTGCCTTTAGAAGTGCCTATGGCGGATAGTACTGCGTATCCAAGAATAGGCAACGCAAGGGAAGCAACCTGTAACTGCAAACTGTAAACTGTGAATTAAAAAAAAAGTGGAGCCACCCAACACAGTGGCCCCACTTTTGCTATATCTCTATTCCTGTTTCTTTGTCTGCCCTACTCCCTCGGGAAGCAGATCCGCACAGGCACGCTCCAAATAAGGATCAGCATGAATAAAATCCCGAAATGCCGTGTATTCACGCCATAAAACAGAACGTTCCCCTGCTTGACCTTTGACGGCACGGATCAAAATATTTTTAGGCGTATGCTCCATATCGATAAATTCCAGTAACTGTGTCCGGTATCCCATCATGTCCAGCAGCTTGGCCCGGATACCGTCTGTCGCCAAAGCAGAAAAACGTTCCTTCAAAATACCATGGGAAAGCAACGGCTCCAGCACCGGATTTTCCAACTGGCTAAACAGCTCATGCTGACAGCACGGAACCGACAGAATAACAGACGCTCCCCAGCGGACAGCTTTCTCCAGCGCAGCATCCGTTGCGGTATCGCAGGCATGCAAAGTCACGACCATATCTACCTGCTCCAGCTCGTTGTAGTCCGCGATGTCACCGACCAAAAACTCCAGTTGGCGGTATTGCAGCTTTTGGGCCAGAAGGTTACAGGTTTCAATAACATCTGCCTTCAAATCCAGACCCACGATCTGCAAAGGTCGTTTTTGCTGTACTGCCAAGTAATGATACAGCGCAAAGGTCAAATATGATTTGCCGCAGCCAAAATCCACAATGGTTAACGGGCGGCCTACGGGAAGATTAGGCAGTACATCCTGCACCATTTCGAGAAAACGATTGATTTGGCGGAACTTATCATACTTGCGTGCCAGTACCTTGCCGTCCTCATTCATAATCCCGAGCTCAATCAGGAAAGGAATCCGTTCTCCTTCTTCCAGCACATATTGCTTTTTGCGGTTATGAGACAGATCGGCTGTACTTTTGCTCGGTGATTTTGTCAAAATAGACACTTTATATTTTTTACTGATCAGCACCTGATAGTCCGCATTCTTCGCACACAAGAGTCCTTGACGGAACGTGTCCTCAAACAAGGCGGTCATGCGCTCGTTAGCTTCGTCAGGGGTCAGGTTCTCATGAATGACCTTGTTGCTGTAATGAAAAGCAAACTGGTAATGCAGCTTGTTCTTCAATTCCACGGGCTTGATTTGCACTTTAGTAAAGGAAGCATCCTCCCGTTTGCGAAGCTGACTCAGCGTCGCGGTTATGAGGGACCCTCCTGTAGTTAGTTGGTATATAAGTTCACGCAGTGAATCCAAAAGGTACATCTCACTTTCTTTCATGTAGTTGGGTAATCTCGACTAAACCCTCGGTTACTTCCCGGCGTGAAAGTCCACCCCGTTGAAGCTCCGCATCCGTCTTATCCAGCAATTGAGTATAAAATGCCTCAGCTTCCGGCAGCAGCTCCGGCTGCTCCCATGCCAGTCCGAACCAAACATCAGCGGCCTCGTCCAGTCTGTCCTCTCGCTCGTAATGGGCAGACAGCAGCTTGCTTGTATCGGCTGGTAGCTCATATTCCCGAACCAAATTGACGATACACGCAATTCGTTCAGGCAGAACCTGAATGTCACGGGTCGCGCCATTCAAATCACTATACAAGTATAGATGAAGGGATTTTATCAAGATTCGTATGCCCTCGTCTGTTCTGTCGGTTTCCAGGTAAATAGCAGCTTCTTCTTCCAAAATGCGAGCCACCTGCTGAAGCTTGTCCGCTTCAATACCGGGGCCCAGTCGGAAAAGCTCTATAATTTGTTCCGGCGGCAATCGTCTGAGCAAATCTGAACGAAGACGAAACTGCTTGTTAAGCAGGTCATCCAGTTGTTTCTGCGCTTCGACGTGTTTATTTTCACGCCTTAGACCGAGCACCGATGCCACTGCGGATGTCATTTCTTCCATCATACTGAGCAAATAATCTTTTCTGAGCAAGCCGTTCCCTTCCTTTCATCCCGATGCCTCGACAACTAGGAACCATTACATTCTGATTGTAAGTCATCCTTGTGCAAAAGCCAAATGACTCAGTCAAGACGGAAACCAGTTTGTACAACCAAAATCAATTTAAAACGCAAAAAAAGCCGGAGACCCTCTGTATTTGCACCAGATGGTTCCGGTTTTTGGCTTTGCTGCTCGGGCTTACTGCTGGATGTTTTGTTGTAAAAATGCCAAAATGGCATGTGCCAGTTGTTCCGGCGCTTCGAACAGGCTCATATGACCAACTCCAGATATGGTGACCTGAGTGACCCCGGCCCGATCTGTCGTAAACGTCCGGGCGGGAGGAACCGCCTGATCCTGCTCACCCGCCACTAACAGAGTGGGCAAGGTGGCGGCCGACAGCACGTCGCGGCGGTCAGAACGCTCACGCATAGCCAAAGATGTGCCTACGGCTCCTTGCGGCGGCGTTTTATAACCGATTTCTTTGACCTTGAGTACCTGATCCGATAAGGACCCTACATGTTCTGGAGCAAATAGTCCGGGGACGAGTCCATCTACAAATGTGGTAATTCCCTCTGTTTGAATAGTGGATACGGCCTTGTTCCGTTTTTCTTTACCTTCCTCCGTATCCGCATATGCGGTGGAGTGAATCAGCCCGAAGGCTGTAAGCCGCTCGGGATGGCGCTGTACCGCAGAAAGCGTCAAATAGCCCCCGAGGGAATGACCAAACCAGGCTGCCTGTGGAATATCCAGTTGCTCTTGAAGCTTAAGCACATCGTTCGCCATTTGATCAATCGTGTAGGCTCCAAGGGGAGCATCGCTACGTCCATGACCACGCAAGTCCGGAACAATGCAGCGATAACTTTGGGACAGCAATGGAACAACCTCATCCCAATAGGAAGAACTTCCACAAAACCCGTGCAGCAGGATGATGGGCTCTCCTTTTCCCTGTTCGGCATAGCAGATCGTCGTTCCTTCAGATAGTACCTTTTCCATGTGGAACCCTTCTTTCTCTGTATATAATCTATTGGAGCGAAACTATTATGATTAGAACATGCTGATGTATATTATTAAGCAGACCATCAATATCTGAAACGGTAGCCCTCTGGAAATTCTTGCGAATCTGCTCTTAAATCAAACCCGCAAGACGCAGCATGGGCTATGTGTGCAGCCATCGTCATAACGAGATGTAGTGATGTCATTTGCAATGTCCAGTAGGGTTTGGGACTACGCTCGTTCACAATGGCTGCGACGCTGTAATCTCCGACAGACGGCAGCGCCAGTCCGACCGAACGCGCCGGAGTCAGCGGCTCACGGGCAACCAGAAACATCCCCGCCGATCCTTGCTGTCCCAGACAGGCGTCTATGGCAATCACATGATGGTCCTGGGGAATACGCTCCAAATACGAAACCAGATGATCCGCGTCGCACGGCTCAGTCATGGTGCCGATCACGTGCGGAAAGCCCTGTTCCATAAGCATGGTGCCGACCAGCGGTCCCAGTGAATCGCCTGACGAACGATCCGTGCCGATACAAACAAAGGTTAGCTTGTTCACCTCATGCTGAGAATGAATTTCCCGAAAAAACGGTACGAGCCCTTCGCGATCTGTTTTTTCCGCATTACTGTCTAAAGGAGCGCGCCCGGATACGGAAGCCCGATTATACAAAGACATCTTCGTCCATCCTCCTTGATCCGGCCGTTGACCGATAATCTGACTTTCAGTACATTCTACAACAAAAACATGGTACAATACAGGCAACTTCCCCTGATATGAAAGGATGGAACATTAACGATGGATTTGACTGTACCGTCTCATGCCAACATTGAACATATGATTGAAGGCATCAAAACCAAGCTTCGTATGGCGAGTGGCGCTGCTATGCAGTCCTCCGCTTTCTCTCTGGAGCAATACGAGGATCTCCGTGATGTCTATGATATGGTGATAAACAAGCCTAATCTGAGTATTTCAGAAGTCGAGGCCATCGTCTCCGAGCTGGGCAGATTACGTAACCCCTCCTGATCAGAAGCCGGATGCACGCCGTTTAGCTTACTTACAGCCTATCATCTTGGGTGACACCGTTCATGGTAGCGGCTCTGTTCCCGTAAATAAAGCTCGTATCTCCGTTCGCATCAATATAGACGCGCAACGGGGATACGAGCTTTATTTTTATTCACTCATGGATTTCTTCGCGGATGTCTTTAAGTTCAATATTGGTTAAGTTTATAATACGAAAAGATAAATCTATGAACGAAGCCATAAGGAGGAGATTCCCTACATATGCTGTCCCAAGAACCTCAGCCATCCCGTTTTTTGCCATGCTATTTACGTCGCAGTCTGTACGCGTCCATCGTCATGATTGCCGTTTTGCTTCTCATTGCCTACTCTGTTCGTTGGATCGGTACAGCTCCTTTTCTATATTGGGATGAACGCATTCAGGATGTGGTCTTTCCAGACACAACGGCGGCTGCTCATCACAAGCTTCTGCCTGTCGCTGTATTCATTACGTCTTTCGGTTCTTTCCGTGTATCGTTGCTGATTGCTCTGGGTATTGCCGTCTGGTGCTGGGTATATCTCCGCTCGAAGGCTTATTCCTTTGCAGTAATAAGCAGCTTTACGGCGATGTGGGTGTTGAACACGCTCATTAAAGAAGTTTTGCAACGGGAGCGCCCAGCACTTCAGCATTTGCTAGAAGTCGGCGGCTATAGTTTTCCCAGCGGGCATGCCATGATTTCCATGGGATTTTACGGCATGATTTTTGCCATTTGGGCGATAGAACGAAAAATTCACGAGCGCTCTATCTTCCTTCCCTGCGTTCTTGGCGCACTTTTGATTCTCCTGATCGGGCTAAGCCGTGTCTATCTGGGGGTTCACTTTCCAACCGACATAGCGGGTGGTTATATTGCCGGAATCATTTGGCTCGTGTTTACCGTTCCTGTTATCTATTGGCGAGCACGTTTGCCACGTTCTTTGCCTCCATCGACTCCCCGCCCGTAAGCGATTCGAGACGGTTTCTTGTTTCACACAGAGTCACGGCGTTTATATACGAAGTAAGCAAGACAATGCAGCACTCTAAACTCACCACTCACCAAAAGCGTTATGATTCTGTTAGACAGACGTTTCTGCTAAACTGAAAGATAAGGGGGCGATCCTTGTGTGGGCATTCCAGCCATACTCGGAACCGCATTATTTGTGTTCCTGCTCGGACTTGTGTCCAGGCTTTTAAGAAGGGCTACCTAACATTTATATATATTTTTCATTCTATAAGAGGAGTGATATAACATGAGTAACATTGATAATCAAAATACGGTAGGTAATACTTCAAGCTTTGCAAAGGGTTTATTCATCGGAGGTTTGATTGGTGCTGCGGCAGCCCTGCTGTTCGCGCCGAAACCAGGCCGCGATTTGCGCAGCGATTTGTCTGATAAAATTACAGTGGTTGCTGATAAAACGAAAGACGTTGCATCCGTAGTCAGCAGCAAAGCAACGGATCTGGCCAAAACGATTTCCACCAAAACAGAAGATGTAGCTAAAACCGTATCCGGTAGCAAAGACATTATTTTATCCAGCGTAGCCAGAGCCTCTGCCGATGTTGCTGATGAAGCAGTCAAGGCTGATCAAGAAATTATGGATGCAACGGCTCAGGCTGCCAAGGAAACGCAAAAACAATTAAACGCGACTTCCTAATGACAGGGAATTTGACGTGAATGAGCATCCTTTTGAGCTGCGTCATGAGGTGAAGCGGCTTAATACCCGTTTGGATCAAGTAGCCGACATGCTGGAAAAAGTAGAATTTCGCGATGTATTGGAAACCTACTCCAATCCCCAAAAAAGGACACGCTTCCCTTATGGAATGGCGTGTCCTTACGATGTGACATCCAGTAATCGAAACCATAAAGGCCGTCTACCTATCATGAGATAGAAGAATTAGACATGATCTGTTTCAGCTTCTCGGTCGCCCGCTTCTGGATGCGGGATACGCTCATCTGCGATACGCCCAGGGTCTGCGCAATCGCACGTTGAGATTGACCCTCCTGAAATGCCAGAAGGAGCACCTTCTGTTCCTGCTCTTTCAGCTGGCTTAAAGCTTGTTGTAAATCCATTCGTTTTTCCACGGTGTCGTAGTCGTTGGCATCCGAGCTGATAAGTTCGCCTAACGTAGCTGCACTCTCCTCTTGGGATAAAGGGGAGTCCAGTGACACATAATGGTAGCACTCACGGCCTGCGAGCACTTCGATCGTTTCCTCCACGGTAAGGTCCAAATACTCCGCAATCTCGTTCACATTCGGCGAACGTTCCAGTGTAACGGTCAGTTCGTCGATGGCATGCTGAACGAGCGCACCCTTTTCCTTGATGCGGCGGGGAACCTGAATATACCAAGATTTGTCGCGCAAATAATTTTTCATATGTCCCAGCATACTTTTCATAGCATACGGTTCAAAGGGGATACCCAAGCTGATATCGTATTGCTGAAGCAGACGTATCAAAGCCATCTGACCGGTTTGGTATAAATCCTCGTATAAGTCCGGACGGTTACGGGAGATTTTCCCGGCAGCCATCTTGACCATCGGCTCATACTTGCGGATCAGCACGGTAGCAATCTCGTTATCTTTGGTTTGCTGGTACTCCCAAATTAGACCAACGGCTTCATCCATCGACTCCGGGGGAGTTACCTTTTCATTCATACTTTTTCCTCGCTTCTGACCAGACGCTTTACAAGCACGACTTCAGTGCCTTTTCCAGTCTCATTCAAGATATGGACATCGTCCATAAGCGCCTGCATGAGATAGAAGCCCAGTCCGCCTACCTGCGCATCATTCAGTTCTTTGTCATGCAAGGATGCAAGACGGGACGAGTTCTCCACGCGTTCAAAGCTCTCCCCTTCATCTTTGACACGGATGGACAACGAAGCTTCGTCAAATTCGAATGTTACTTCCACCACTCCACCCTCATAACCGTAAGCATAAAGAACAGAGTTATTACAGGCTTCAGATACAGCCACTTTCATGTCTTCTATATCCTCGTAAGAGAATCCCATTTTCGCGGCAATTCCGTACAAATTTAATCTTACAATATCGACAAAGTCAGCAGTTGCTGGCAAATTAAGAACTACTTTTTGAATTTGAGCATTCATTTCTTTTTCTTTCCTTTCCTATTGGGAATTCTCCTGGGGGACAAAGAATTTGGCGATACCGGTCATATCGAACAGTTTTTGAATTTGAGGTGGTACCTCCTGAACGGCAAACCGGGACTCCATCCCATGCCTTGCCTTCAAAATAGATAACAAAATACCGATACCTGTACTGTCAATGTATTTAAGCTCTTTTAAGTTAATAATCAAGTCCTGGCCGGATTCCCCCACCAAAGGCTCCATCACCAGACGAAAATCAGGTGCCACCGAAAGATCCAGCTCTCCGCTAAGATAAACGGTATTTACTCCATCGCTTGTTTCTGTAATCGCATTGAACTTCTCATTTTTATTAGTATTCATAGGCCTACTCTCCCGAAAAAAGATTTCCTTACATACTAACCCATTATACGAGCACTTGAATCACCGTATGATACTTTCTGCCCCCTCCAAAAGTCACCATCTACGCATCAGGCTACGCCTCATGAATTTGATCTTTGCCTGGTTGCATTGGAAAATGATCCGGAGAATGCTGCAATAGAGCCTGTTTTACACTGCTGATTTTCACGGGCTTGCTAATATAATCGTTCATTCCGCCTCAATACATCGGGGCTGAATACCTTCCAGCACAGGCTTTTGCAGGTCCATGAAGATATAGTCATAATCCTGGTTAGCCATGACCATATCAAGCGCCTGCTGCCCGTCTGCTGCCACATCCGAAGCCAAACCAAGCTTATCCAGTATATTGAGCATCAGCTTCTGGTTGATCGGATGGTCATCCACGACCAGTACAGGTTTACGGCTTGAGGAGTTCTGATGGGGAATTTCCCATTCGTGACTGGACTCTCCCTCCAGTTCATTTTCCTGAGCAAAGCCAAGCTTCATTGTAAAATGGAACGTTACCCCCTGCTCTCCACTTGTATCCACACGGATATCGCCGCCCATCATGTTCACCAATGTTTTGCAAATAGCGAGTCCTAAACCGGTTCCACCATATTTGCGCGTCATCGAAGAATCAAGCTGGGAAAAGGGCTGAAACAGCCTTCCAACCTTGGCTGGCTCAATACCAATGCCTGTATCCTTTACGGAAAACTCAACGGTAAGTCCTTCGTCGCTACGCTCTTTGACGGATGCGAAGACGTATACACCACCACAATCTGTAAATTTGACGGCATTGGATACCAGATTAATGAGAACCTGACGCAGTCTTCCCATATCACCGTATAACACTGAAGGTAGCTGTTCATCCAGAAAATAATCCATCTCCAGATTCTTTCGATTGACTTCCACCGTAAACAGGCTGAAAACTTCCTTGATACAGGAAACCAGATCAAACGGATATTCCTCTACCTCCATTTTGCCTGACTCCAGCTTGGTAAAGTCCAAAATATCGTTAATGACCGCTACAAGCGCATCTGCACTGCGGCGGATGATATCGGCATATTCCTGCTGATCGCTTTGCAGCTCTGTTTCCATCAACAGGCCAATCATGCCAATCACACCGTTCATAGGTGTCCGAATTTCATGGCTCATCATAGCCAGGAACTCTGTTTTGGCATTGGCCGCGATTTCGGCTGCCTCCTTGGCGGCAATCAATTCGCTATTCATCTTCTCCAGCTCATGTGTCTTCTGATGAAGCAGCATGGACTGTGTTTTCAGGCGTTTGTTTGTCAAATACATTTGCACAAAGCCTTTAATTTTGGACTTGAGAATTTGAGGGATGAATGGCTTCACCATATAATCAATACCCCCCGCTGAATAACCGGCAAACAAATGCTCCGCTTCCTTACTGTTAGCGGAAATGAAGATAATCGGAATATCTTTCGTTTTCTCTCTGGCCTTAATCAGCTTTGCAGTCTCAATTCCATCCATACCCGGCATTTGTACATCGAGGACTACCAGTGCGAATTCATCTTTTAACAGACATCGCAGCGCTTCTTCCCCGGATGTAGCCTTTACCAAATTATATTGTTCACTCTCCAGCACCGCTTCAAGAGCGAGCAGGTTCTCAGGTCTGTCATCTACCAGCAGTATATGAATCGGTTCATGAAGCCCCATGGGATCCTCCTAAGCATCACTATTTAATCTTCCGGTATATCTTTTCTATCCGGTCCAGCGGCTCGTAGGAATCACTATAATCAGTAAAATGTATGGATTCCTTGGCCCCAAGCACCAATACGCCAAAATGGCTCAAGCTATCATAAAACAACCCGTGTACACGGTTGCGAAGTTCATCGTTAAAATAAATCATGACATTCCGGCAAAAAATAACGTTGAACTCGTTAAAGGACCGGTCTGTCGCCAAGTTGTGCTCCGCAAAAATAATGTTTTTACGTAAAAAAGGATGAAACATGACTGAATCATACTTGGCTGTATAATATTCGGAGAACGATTGCGTGCCTCCTGACTCCAAATAATTTTGGGTATACAGCTTCATTCGATCAATTCCGTATACACCTTCCTTCGCCTGTTGTAATGACAGGTTATTCATATCCGTCGCATAAATACGGGCTTTGTCATATAAGCCTTCCTCATGCAGCATGATCGCCATCGAGTATACTTCCTCACCTGTCGAGCAACCTGCATGCCATATTCGAATGTACGGATATGTCCGTAAAATCGGTATTATCTTCTGCCTGAAATTCAGAAACAGCTCTGGATCGCGGAACATCTCAGTTACTGGAATCGAAAGGCTTTGTACCAGTCTGTCGAAGGCGCTGCGATCATGCAGTACCTTCTCCTGAAGCCCTGATATCGTGCTAACATTCTCGGACTGTGCATGATAATAAATACGCCGCTTGATCGAAGGCAGAGCATAGTTACGAAAATCGTAGCCGTACAGCCGATGAATTCCTTCCAGCAACAGCTCAATCTCAACCATTTCCCGCTCAGCTTCATTCGATTTCAGTTCAATAGCAGCATTATCCGCCGTATCCTTCGATGTCATAATCTCTCTCCAATTCCTGAATAGGTTTTGCCTTGTACCGCTCCAATCATGTGTTGATTTATATTACCCATTTTTTCGGGCTACGAATACAGCCATACCCGCATTAATGACAAAAGCTGTTCGGTTTGAATCGGCTTTTTCACATAATCAGAAGCGCCTGCCTCAATACACTTGGAACGATCATCCTTCATAGCCTTGGCTGTGAGCGCAATTATAGGCAGCTTCTCGAATTGCGGCATCAGCCGAATTCGCCGCATGGCTTCATATCCGTCCATTTCCGGCATCATCATATCCATCAGCACCAGATCAAAATCAGGTGTCTGTTCCAGCATTTCCAGCGCTTCTCTACCATTTTCCGCAAAAGTAACCTCCATGCGGTAACCTTCCAGCACGCTGGACAGGGTGAATACGTTCCGAATATCATCATCCACCAACAATATTTTTTTACCCTCAAACAATTCTTCCTTGTTATATAGCTTCTGCAAAATTTTACGTTTCTCCTCAGGGAGATTCGCCTCAACACGATGCAGGAACAGGGTCGTTTCATCCAAAAGCCGTTCCGACGATTTAACATCCTTAATAATAATGGACTCCGCAAATTTGCGCAGTTGCGTTTCTTCTTTGCTGTCCAGATCTTTACCCGTATAAATAATAATCGGCAGATCGGCCAGCTGCTCATTGTCCCGAATGCGGTCGAGTAGTTCAAAGCCTGTCATATCGTTCAGCATGAGATCCAGCACCATGCAATCATATCGCTGTATCCCCAGCTCATAAAGCGCTTCTTGCCCGGTCGATACCGCCGTAATGGCAACATCGTCATGGTTAATCAGTTCAATAATGGATTTACGCTGATTATCATCGTCCTCGACCACGAGAAGACGTTTCACCATTTTATCTGTATATGATTTAATATGTGAAAATGCCTTATCCAAACTTTCCTTTGAGGATGGCTTTTTGAGATAGGCAATCGCGCCCATCATCAAGCCTTGCTTCACATCGTCGATGACCGAAATAACATGTACCGGAATATGCCGCGTAGATGAATTTCCTTTCAGCTCGCCCAAAATGGACCAGCCATCCATAACAGGCAATTGAATATCCAGAATAATGGCGTCCGGCAAATAGGATCTGGCCATGTCCAGCCCATCGTCTCCCTGGAGAGCGATAAGTGCCTTAAAGTCACGGCTACGAGCCATATCGTACAGGATTTTAGCAAAATTAATATCATCCTCAATAATCAGCAGCACTTTATCCTGCGAGGTAATCTCGTTTCGGTCGTCCCCCGGGTGTATAATGTCCTCTGCTTTGTTCCTCGAGGGCATCTGATACAATGGCAACCGTTCAGCAGGCACAATCATTGGAATATCCGTTTCTGCCGATGCTGCGACATCCTCAAAATCCGGGTTCACATCCGCACCGTAAAGTTCCTCTCTCGAATGAGAATCCATATCCTCAATCGTAGGCGTTTGTTCTGGCAGATACAACGTGAAGCAACTACCCTGCCCCTGCTCGGAGTCTACTGTAATGACACCGCCCAGCAATCTTGAAAGCTCGCGGCTGATCGACAAGCCAAGCCCAGTTCCGCCGTATTTACGGCTGGTTGTTCCATCTACCTGCTGGAATGCCTCGAAAATCAGATCCGTTTTATCCGAAGCAATGCCGATGCCTGTATCACGTACAGACAAGGCCAAATAGGATTTATGTGGATTTAGAAAACCGGGAAGCTGGTCACTGGTTGCCCTTGATATACTAAAACGAACAGATCCCTCTGTCGTAAACTTGAATGCATTGGACAGTAAATTCCTTAAAATTTGTTTGAGACGATAACCGTCACTTATAATGGCTTCCGGCAAGCTTTCTTCTATCTCGGTATGGAGTTGAAGCTCACGCTTGGCTGCGACCGGAGCAAAATTTTGCTCCACAAACACCTCCAGCTCTTTCAGATTGACGGCTTCGTGGTTAATATCCATTTTCCCGGCGTCCACTTTGGATAAATCCAGAATTTCATCAATCATTTTCAGTAAATCGGCGCCTGACATATAAATGGTCTGTGCATATTCAACCTGCTTGGGCTTGAGATTGCCATCCTTGTTCTCCGACAGGAGCTGAGAAAGAATGAACAAGCTATTCAGCGGAGTACGCAGCTCATGCGACATGTTGGCCAAAAACTCGGATTTGTATTTGCTGGTGTGTTGTTCAAAATGATCCCCAAGCTCTCGACTAATTGAGCAAGCAGCTTCGTTTCCAGATCACTAAAGCGGTCCAGCGACGCTATTTCCACAGCACCGATACAATCGTCCTCGAACAATATAGGAAAAATCATGATTCCCACCGGCTTACTCGCCCCTAATGCGGAACCGATGGACAAGTATCCGTCAGGAGCCTCCGTAATCAGGATCGGCTTACGATCCAGAACACTTTGTCCAAGCAAGCCTTCACCAACATGGATAACGTCCCTGATCGAATCTTCACCAGCCTCCTTCGCATAGGAGCCGTACAGCTTAAATTGATCATCTTCCACTTCCTTGCCTTGCAAATAAATCGCTCCGTAGCTGCCTCCCAAAATGGGCGTAAACTCACTGATAAACATCTGTGCGACCTGCTCCAGTGAATTCACGCCTCGGAATAGTTCTGTTACCCGTGCCGTGTTGGCATTGAGCCAAGCTTGATCTTTCTGCGACTGAAGGACGGAGTGCTCAAACTTGCGCTTTTCCTCCAGGTCTCCAGCCATTTGTTGAAATACACGGGCAACCTCCCCAATCTCGTCCTTGGAAGCTACGTTCATTCGGCTGATCGCCCTGTATTTTCCTTTGCCAAAGCCGTTGATCATGAGGTTAACGATGTTCAGACCCTTCGCAATACTGGGAAGCACCCACAAGATAACCAATAACCCCATTAGCAGCCCGACGACCATCAGAATTGTGGTAATCTGCACGGATTCCTGATAAGCCTGATTGGCTTGCTCCATATCATGATCTATTTCCCGATCCTGAAAAACGGCAAGTGTAGAAACACTGTCCAGCGCCTCCTGTTGAGCAGGTAACCCCGTACTATTACGGAAAGCATTCGCTTCCTCAATTCGGTCTTGCCCCAACAAGGAAATCAGCCTTTGCTCATAGCTCAAAAAGTCTTTCCAGGCGGCCGCTACCCGATCCACTTGCTGCTGCTCCTCACTGGTACCGGAACCGGATTCCAGTTGTTCCAGCACTTTAGTCCCGGAAGCGGTAATACGATCAAGCTCGCATTTGGCCTCACTGACAGAGGAACCGGGATTCAGAATCAAATTGGCCATGACTTTCGCCATATCGTTCACCTGACCGCGAATGGCCGTTGTTTTTCGCACCTTCATATAGCGGTCCTGGTAAACCTGATTTAGCTGCTCATTCAGACTCCCCATTCGATCATAGCTGATTAGCGTCAGCACAAGGAGGATCGCCATAAGCGACCCGAAGCCGATCAGCAGTTTATTTCTGATTTTCATGCAAGCTCTCTCCCTCTTTCAATGAAATCCAGATCAGGCACTTATCATCATCGCGATCCTGCGGTGCTTCTTTACGAAAAAAAGCATCCAGCATCGCTTCTTCATTCCATTCCTCATGCTTGCGCAGACACGCAGTCAAATACTCCAGTTGTTCCTCATATTCGCCCTCTACGGCCTCCAGCAAGCCATCGGTATACAAAGCGATATGCCCCGTTCCTTCATAATGGATCGTGTGCATTTCCGCATCAATTTTATCAAACAATCCTACCGGACTGCATGCACGGTCAAATTTGGTGATGCTGCCTTCCTGACTGAACAGCAAGCCGGGCGGATGCCCCGCATTCACATAATCAATCCGCCGAGAACGGGTATCAATGACCATATAGATAGCCGTAAAATAATACTGTACCAGTTGCTTGCCCAGATCCAGTTGGTTAAAGCGACGATTCAGCTCCTGAATCACCTTTTCGGGCTCTACGTACGTGGTCACGGTATCCTTGAGTACAGATGCAATGAACATGCAGAACAGTGAAGAAGAGATGCCATGACCCATCATATCCAGCAAAATGATCGCATATCTTCCTTCCCCGAGCGGATACCAGGAATACAAGTCTCCCGCCAGTTCAAAGGAGGGCTGATACAGGGCATTTACTTGCAGCGCCGGGTCTTGAATGGCAGGGCTAAGCACCGCCTGCTGTACCATCGCGGCCAGCTTTAGTTCGTCCTGAATCCGCTGATCGCGGTCTTTATGCCAGTCCTTTTCCTGTTTGAGACGCAAGGCAAGCCGTATTCTGGCCATTAATTCTACTTTATTAATAGGCTTGGTGACGTAATCGACGGCCCCTACATCCAGTGCCTCTGCCAGTTTCTTGGAATCACCTACAGCAGTTACCATGATGATGGGTATATCTTTCAGATGCTCGTATTCCTGCACGATGCTGCAAGCTTCGATACCATCCATTTCAGGCATCATCATATCCAGCAGAACCAAATCAATATCGGAAGGTCGGGGTCGCAGACTAATGGTACGGTCGCCGATCCCCAGATGCTCCAACATTTCTGCGGCTGAGCTGGCAGAGATAACATCCCTATAATTTTCTTTCTTTAATATTTCACGAATAATAATGACATTGGTGGGATTATCGTCAACAATTAGGATTCTCATTTCTCTCTCCTTATCTGTAACCCATGTATTATAGCGTCTCCATAAGAAGGCATTCCAAAAACATAGATAAGGAATGAGGCCCTCGCCCCATTCCTTATCTATGTTTTTGGAGGACCCGCAAAGCACTTGTGTGACGGTCAACATCCTCTTTTCCAGCTCTAATGCCAGTCTATTTTCCTGCTCAACTGGCGTTATCAAGCTTTTTTGGCAATGACCAGAACTTTGCCCTGATCCAGTTCTTTTTCGTAAAAATCAGCTTCCGTATCTGTAAAGCCCAAGGAAGTAATTTTAGCGCGAAGCTCGTCGCCACGGGAACGGAACAGATTGGCTAATGAATCAAAAACGCCCTCTTCCTTAATCCCGATTTCCTTGGCATCCACCGTATCTGCAATGCGATCCGTCAGGTCCTGATCATGAGCGAGCACAAACACATCCTTCTCTGACTATTACACGCTGTACATTCATTTGAAACTTCCATGTTATGTCATGCTCTTAAAATTAAAGATATTACCATTCCGTTTCATCAAAAAACTCAACATATTTGGGTTGATCGGACGACTCATCCATAAAAACTTTGATCGCACGCTGTCCACGAACGTATACCTCGCCATCCTCCGCTGTAAATTGCGAGCCACCCAGCGCCTTATCCAGCGTTTGCCGTTTTAGCGGCAGCCACTCGTCATTGACCTTAATCCGTCCAGCAGCAGGATCTACATGCACATAAGAAACCATATCATCTCGCAAACCAACCACCACGTCAGGATATTGATATTCCGTAGAAAGCAGCAGCATATCCTTTTTCACTCGAAGGGGCTTGCCCCGTTTTTTCAATACATCCATACGCGTATCGTCCAGAGATATGCCGTTTAACGTATGAAAATCAGCCGGTACAGCATTTTTGGCGGGAATCGTCTGCACAGCCCTTACTACATGCCCCGCCGTATGCGGGGAAACGGCTTGCTGAACCGTATCCTGTCCGGAAAAGGGAGTGAGCAAACCAGCAGCTAGCAATAAAATCTTCATCATAAATCTCACCCTTTCAATGAATTTCCTATAGTTTACGGTTCAGTCGCTATGCTACTGACGCATTTTCTGCCACACCCCGGCAGCGATATCTACATAACCCAACCAGTTTTTAGCCGGCTTTGCCGCAGGCTCCTCGTAGGTCGCATTGTAGCTCTGAACCGTCCGTTCCGTTGAAGTTAACGGCCTGTTCGAAGCAGCTGACTTGATCGCGGTTTCCGTATCGGTCTTTTTATCCACTGTATGATGCGGCTTCTGAAACCGGGTGATTAATGCCGCGGAAGCCTGCTTCGCAGCTAGAGTGACTTCGTTAAGCACCTCGCCCAAGTTTCTAACCGATTCCATCACAGGCTCCACCTGCTTCAATTTATGATCAACGTCTGCAGTAATGTCATTGGCATGTCGAACCGTTTGCTTTACTTCATAGCTCAGCTCATCTACTGTTTTTTGTACATCCTGCAGAGTCTGAGTTACCTTTTCCAGAGAGCCTTGTGCTGCTTTAAGTGTTCTAATGAGGAAAATAACGAGAACTGCAAATGCGATAGCGATAATAAAAATACTGACCTGTGTTAACATGGCCTAACCTCTCTTTCGTTTTTCACGATGATGTTTATGATTACTGCATAGTTACCCCTTACGTTCAGACACGAAACAACGTTGCAGCTTGCTTTTCTCCCACTCCTGACGCTATGTTTCACGGATTCGGGCACGGTTTAAAACAACATATAACGATGTCACAGCTACGAAAGATTCAAATGATTCAGCCGTCATTCGCAGCCACGCTCTGCCGGGCGTGAGTATGCCACATTATATACAATTGAAGGAGGATGCAGAACATGCTGAAATGGCCCGCTTTATTTTTATTTTTTGCCGTGATCGCCGGGATTTTAGGTTTTTTGGGTATCGTTGTATCCATAGCTGCTACAATCGCCAAAATATTGTTTGTGTTATTTCTGGTGTTGTTCGTCATCTCACTCTTTACCGGAAGAAGACGAGCGTCATAGGCGTAATAGAAGAAGTCTGAGATACGTGTAGTGAAGATATATCATTTTCATAGCTTTAAAAATAGGATGTTCCCGCCCCGATCACAGGGTTGTGGAACATCCTATTTTTAATGCAGAATTATTTAAGGTTAATGACGCTTTTATTGGATCACGCTACCCCCGAACAGGAAACGATCCTGCCAAGGCTTACTGAAATCCGTAACTTTCACACCGCCACCTGCTACAGAAAACGTATGAAGAAGCTTGTTGTCTCCCAGATATATGGCTACGTGTGTAATCGTTTGGGAGGAATTGTCCAAGGAAGTATACGCCCCGGAAGACGCATTGTAATTGGTAAAGAAAATCAGATCGCCACGTTTCAGCGTGGTCATGTCTGTGTTTGGCTGACTATTCTGCTTGATCCACTCACCCTGTGAACGAGAATCCGCCGGAAGCTGAATACCTGCAGCCTGACGGAAAATTTGACGGGTAAATGCTGAGCAATCAAAAGTAGCCGTACTGTTACGATCGGAACCATATTCATACGGAGTACCGAGATAAGTCATCCCTGTGTTAATAACCTGTTCAATGGCAGCCACTGCGTCACCAGAAGGCAAGTTTATGGCTTCCGCAGGAGTTGCTACAGCAGGAATCGCGGTGGTGTCAGGAGCAGACGTCACCGGAGCAGCCACTGGCTGCTGCACAACAACGCCCTCACCAATACGAATATACTGTGGGGACGAGCTGACATAGCCCACCGTGCCATCAGCATTGGTAATCTTGAACCAATAGGCGTTACTTGGATCTGTAATGGTGACGATATCTCCTGCATTCAAATAGCCCAAAACCTCGGATGAAGTGGATGCCTCCGCCCGCAAACGAACGGACGTTTGAATCGTGGCTTTCGTTTGACCGGCAGAACTATTCACTGAGGCTGGTGCCTCTTTAGCTGAACTGTTAGTTTTAAGCGATTCTTTGGCTTCCGGTTTACGGATAGCAGGCTCGGTGACAGCAGCAGCGACGCTGGTAGCGCCTACTTTTATGTACTTGTCGGAGCTGCTTGTGTATCCAGTTACCCCATCAGACGTCTTGATCTTATACCAATAGCTGTTTGTTTTCTCCAATACCGTTACGGCCTCTCCCTGCTTCATAAAGCTGACTACATCTCCCGTAGTCGAAGGGCCGGATCTAAGCTTTACAGCCGCCTGAATAACCGCCTTCTTTCCCGTTGATGCTGTCGATGCCGCTGCGTCAACCTGACCCGGCGCCAAATGAATGGCTGCCAACAGCGCGGCTGACGTCATGAGCATTCCCATCATGCGTCTTCTCAATGTTGCACCTCCTGGCTGTTTTTACGAATTTGAAGAGCAAGTCCAATTCCGACGATTATAGCCGGACATGCTTTCATTATAGTAAAAGCAACAGGAAGAGAGATATAATCCAAACGTCACAAAAGGCAGTGCATACACCTTTTATACATAGGTCTAAAGTCATTTTTAACACTAATTATTAAATGAATAATCTATAATTTGGGTTCCACATGGACATGAACATGCATCGTATTATGAACCTCTTGCAGGCGTTCCTCAATCCGGTCGCTGATCCGATGTCCTTCAATCAGGCTGAGTTGCGGGTTCACCTCTATGACAACATCCACCAAAGCATGATTGCCATGTACCCGCGCCTTGACATCACGAATCCCCTCCACACCGGGTATATGAGCAATCGTGCTGCGTAAGTCTGACAGCTCCTGCTCATCAAAACCATCCGTCAGGCTGTGTGTAGAGTCCTTGAAAATATCCCACGCCGTTTTACAGATCATAAATCCTACTGCTATCGCCGCAACCGTATCCAGCCATGGCAATCCAAACTGTGCCCCGATAATACCAACCGCTGCACCTATACTGACGAGCGCATCTGACAGGTTATCCTTGGCTGCCGCCAGTAACGCCCTGTTGTTAATTTTCCGGGCCAGTCTGTTGTTGTACATGTATACTCCCAGCATAATGACCGCACATATTACCGCTACTCCTGCGGAAGTAACATCAGGCGTCTGCTTGCTACCTCTGAAAATACTTCCGATCCCGTCAATAAGCACCTGAAGACCGACGACAGCCATAATAAAGGATGCCAGCAACGCCGCTATCGTTTCCGCTCTAAAATGTCCATAGGCATGGTCGGAGTCCGGCGGTTTTTGAGATATTCGCAGACCGATCAGTACAGCAACGGATACCACAATGTCGGTGACATTGTTAAATCCATCGGCCAGCAACGCACTGGAAGCAAATATATATCCGCTAATCAGCTTAAAGGCAGACAGAAAAAGGTAGGCAATAATACTCACCCATGCCCCTCGCTCACCTTTTCGTATTTCATCATACACATTCACCACAACGGGGGACACTCCTTCAGAATTAGAGTTCCCGACAGACCGATCTCACCACAATAATCACGGGAGAACCATAAAAGTCAGGATAAACACTTATACCGTTTCATACTGCGCCAACCCAAAAATAAAAATAGCAGCATAGCTGCCTGAAAATAAATTTTTAGATTTATCAGCACGGCTATCCTAAATCATAACTTTTCAACCATGCAGTATAGCTACCCTGAACAATAGCATTTAGCCTTCGGGTAACGGTTATTTTCAGGATAGCAGACGATCATTGTGTGGGTCTAGAGAAACAGTCTTTCCGCTCCGCATCGCTGTAGGAACAACGAAAAAGTATTGCCAATCCCCATTCCTGTAGGGTATATAAAACATTTTTTCCTTTATGCAAAAAATAGGCATCCCCTCTCCCGGTCTGCCCCGTCATCATGTTATCATTGTTGCCCTTGTCCCATCTTTTAAAAACGTATAAAATGGGGATACAGCCGCGTTTTCCTTCAATCCAACATGATTGACATGAATTTGGCGGCAACAGGAGGAATTTATTCATGAGCGATGCTAATGAACCACGTAAAGTTAATCTCGCAGATGCCATTCGGGAAAAGCTGGCACAAAAAAAACAGCAGTCCGGCGCTTCACAGCAGGGCGGCTTTCAAGGCGGTTCCGCCAAAGCACTGAAAAGCCAAAATACGAAGAAGCCGAACAACCAACGCCGTCGCACAGGCGGATCATAAGCCAACCCATTAGGCTAATCGCACCGGACTCAGGCAGGATTATCTTTGCCCTGTAGCCCTGACGGGGTAAGCCATTGGTAATGGCGCAAACGAAAAAGAGGAGTCTCCCCTGCCATCATCAATGGCCTGAAGGAGCTCCTCTTTTTCGTTTATCTATTTACTGCAAATTAGCTGGTTTTAGCCGATTTCTACCGGATACATACGTTCACGCAATTTTGCGATTTCATCGTTTTCCAAGTATTCATCATAGCTCATCGTACGGTCGATTACACCGTTTGGCGTAATTTCCACGATACGGTTCGCGATCGTTTGAATGAACTGATGGTCATGCGATGTAAACAGCACGGTACCGTCAAAGTCGATCAGACCATTGTTCAGCGCTGTAATGGATTCCAGATCCAAGTGATTGGTCGGTTCCTCCAGTAGCAACACGTTGGCGCCGTTCAGCATCATCTTGGCTAGCATACAGCGAACCTTCTCGCCCCCGGACAGCACGCTTGCTTTCTTGAGCGCTTCTTCGCCTGAGAAGAGCATACGTCCCAGGAAGCCGCGCAGGAACGTTTCGTCCTGATCCTTGGAATATTGGCGCAGCCATTCCACGAGATTCATATCCACACCTTCAAAATAGGTGGAATTGTCTTTCGGGAAATAAGCCTGAGTGGTGGTAATCCCCCAAGAGAATTCACCGCTTTCCGCTTCGGTTTCGTTCATCAATACCTGAAAGAGCGTTGATTTAGGTAAACCGTTCGGGCCGACAAACGCGATTTTGTCACCTTTGTTCACAACCAGACTGAACTCATTCAGCACTTGCTCACCTTCAATGGATTTGCTGAGACGGTCTACTGTCAGGAGTTGTTTGCCCGCTTCGCGTTCAGGCTTGAAGTTCAGGAAAGGATATTTACGGTTCGACGGACGGATGTCGTCCAGCGTAATTTTATCCAGCTGTTTTTTACGTGAAGTAGCCTGTTTGGACTTGGAAGCATTCGCGGAAAAGCGCTGAATAAAGGCTTGCAGTTCCTTGATCTTCTCTTCCTTTTTCTTGTTGGCATCACGAGTCAAGGCAAGCGCAAGCTGGCTGGACTCATACCAGAAGTCGTAGTTGCCGACGTACATCTGGATTTTACCAAAATCAATATCCGCAATATGCGTACATACCTTGTTCAGGAAGTGACGATCATGGGATACGACGATGACGGTGCCTTCATAGTCCATCAAGAAATTTTCCAGCCATTGAATAGATTCGAGGTCCAAATGGTTGGTAGGCTCATCGAGCAACAAGTTGTTCGGACGGCCAAACAACGCTTGAGCCAGGAGAACACGTACTTTGTCATTACCGCTCAGCTCAGACATGTTCTTGTCATGCAGGTCGCGCGGAATTCCAAGACCGATCAGCAAGGAAGCTGCATCCGGTTCGGCATCCCATCCGTTCAGCTCCGCAAATTCACCTTCAAGCTCACCGGCACGCAGGCCGTCCGCTTCGGTAAATTCCGTTTTGGCATACAGCGTATCTTTTTCCTTCATGATTTCATACAGACGCGTATGACCCATAATAACGGTTTCCAGAACCGGGAATTCATCGTATTCATAATGGTTCTGCTTGAGCACTGCCATCCGTTCGCCCGGTGTCATGTGAACCTCGCCTGAATTGGCTTCGATTTCACCTGAAAGAATTTTCAAAAAGGTGGATTTGCCCGCGCCATTCGCCCCAATCAGGCCGTAGCAGTTCCCAGGAGTGAATTTGATATTTACGTCTTCAAAAAGTGGGCGTTTACCATAACGAAGCGTTACGCCGCTTGTACTGATCATATAAGCATACCATCCTTATCATTAGTAAAGTGCTAATCACAAAATTACCGACGGCAATAGTATAACACACAAAGGATCGGATTCGAACCGTGTGTAAACCGAACAACCCTGAAACCTCCGTCGATATTCTAAAAATAAAATAAAAAATGCTTCCATCCCCACGATTGTCTTCTGACAAAACGCGGGCCAGAACCATTTTCTCATTTCCAAATTCGATGCCGCCAGGAGGCAGACGAGCTATTCAGTAGGCAGTATTTACACTCCCTGTGCCTGTAAATGTATGGAAGAATCTGTGGAAGCTCCAACCCCTATCGGAACCAGATACATCCCTGCCTCAGCATCCTGTCTTACGACTACTTCCACGCCATAAACGGCCTGAATCATATCGGATGTGACGATCTCGGCGGGCGGACCGTTCGTTATAATACGCCCCTCCTTCATGGCGATCATAACGTCACTGTAACGAATGGCATGATTGATATCATGCAGCACCATCACGATCGTCAGTCCATGTTCCTGATTTAACTGCCGAATGAGTTCCAAAATTTCAAGCTGGTAGTACATATCCAGATAGGTGGTCGGCTCATCCAAAAATAAAATCGGTGTCCGCTGTGCCAAGGCCATTGCAATCCATACACGCTGCCGTTCTCCCCCGGATAGCTGGTCCAGCGTGCGTGTTCTGCGTTCCTCCAGATTCGTACAGGCTATCGCCCATTCGACCGCCTGCTCGTCCTCGTCACGTCTCGCTGTGAACATGTTCTTATGCGGGAGTCTTCCGAAGCTGACGAGCTTTTCTACGGTCAAGTCAGAGGGTGCCTCATTCTGCTGATGAACCACCGCCAGTTGACGGGCCAGCTCCTTGGGCTTGTAGTGGGCAACCTCCTTACCGTCCAAAATCACCTGACCCAGGCGGGGAGCCGCATTGTTCGACATGACGCTAAGCAGCGTCGATTTGCCACAGCCGTTGGGACCAATGATGGTTGTAATCCGTCCCGGCTCAATGACAGCATTGATGGCGTGAAGACGATCCATTTTCCGGTCATATGAAAAGGTAATATCCTTAATGTCCATAAGTGCGATCCGCCTTTCTGATCAGGAATATCAGGAACGGCCCGCCAATGACGGCCATAATAATGGAAGCCGGAATTTCATTGGGAGCAAGTACCGTCCGGCCCAGTGTATCCGCAAGCAGTAGCAACAAGCCGCCGCACAAGGCGGAGAACGGAATCAGCCACTTGTGATCCGAACCCACCAAGTAGCGGGCACAATGCGGAACAAGCAGGCCGATAAAGGCAATAACTCCAGCAATGGCTGTAGCCGTTGCTGCAAGCAACACCGCGATGACGGAAATCAAAAGCCTCGCACGCGTCACATTGAATCCCAGGTTTTTAGCCGTTTTATCTTGCAAAGACAAAAAATTGCACCAGGAAAACACAAGCATGGCTAAAATCAGCCCAATTCCGCCATAGGTCACAATAACCTCGACATCGACCCATTTTCTCATGGACAAGGTTGAGGTTGTAACCTGATTAATGCTGGTAACTGCGTAACTGCCCCGATAGTTAAACGACTGTCCCAGACCCGAAAAAATCGCATTCACAGCGACCCCGATCAAGATCAGACGAATCGGATGCAGGCCGGATTTCCATGAAAATCCGTAAACCATGAGACAGGCCAACGCACCACCGATAAAAGAAAAGAAGGGCATCCAGAAATAGAGTGCCGGAAGGATCGTAACTGCAATCAGCGAAACCAAAGCTGCCCCCGAAGAAATACCGATAACCCCGGCATCAGCCAGCGGGTTTTTCATCACGGCTTGCAGTAAAACACCCGCAACCGCAAGTGTGGCTCCCGCCATCACGGCTACGATAATTCTCGGTATTCTCAAATCCTTGACCACATTCACCTGATCATCCGTACCTGTCCACAATCCGGTCACCAATTGACTCAAATTCACCTTGAGACTACCGGTCATCGCTGAATAGAGAATGACGCCGATGAGCAAGGCGATTACAACGATAAAGCTCCAACCTTTTTTCGACATGTCATCAGCTTCCTTTAATTCGAAGGATACAACATTTTCACTAGCTCATCCAGCGCCGAGTTTACCGCCAAATTTCCTGTTGTTCCAAACAGCGGCTCCGGCAGATCATAGACGTGTCCGTTTTTCACAGCGTTAAAATGTTTCCAAATATCGTTAGTTTTGAACTCTTCGTCGAACATTTTGACCACTTCATCCGGCATTCCGTGTGCAGCACGCAAGATAATATCCGGATTGGACTGTTGCAAGGCTTCTGTATTGTGGGCAATAAATTCAACCTTCTCACCTTGGACTACGTTCGTCCCGCCTGCAATTTTAACCAGATCCCCAATATAGGAATGCTCGGTAGCCACCAGATAGCTTCCCGGTACCCCCAGCAAGATCAATACTTTAGGGGATTTCTTCCCTTTGATCTTTTGTTGAATCTCGGCTACTTTAGCGTCCAAAGCTCCATTAATCTCCTTTGCCTTTTCGGCTTTGCCGAACGTATCTCCCAGCTTTTGAATTTCTTTTTGCATATTCGCTAGACTTTCAAAATTCAAAAATTCGGCATTGATCTTCATGTCCTTAAATTTAGGCTCCAGATCATATTTTAGTGTCGTAACCGACAGTACATCCGTCGGCTTCAACGACATCACTTTTTCCATATCAGGACTCATCGGATTACCCACATCAGGGACATCCTTGTAACGGTCAGGCAGCACTTTCGCGCTTGTCGGCTTGCCTGCCAAATCCAGGCCCAGCGCATCCGTAATTTCCGTAATGGCTACCGTTGTAGCGACAATTTGCGGTTGTGCTTTATTGCTGGACGTTGCCGCTGATTTTGCACCTTCATTACCTTGCTGTTCGGCCGCCGCCCCTCCCGAGCATCCGGCGAGCAACAAAAACACCAGACCCATCAACATATAAAAGCAGAACGATTTCCCATTTACCAAAGCTGTATATCGTTTCATGAAAGCCAAATCACCTCAATTCAAATTATAGAAGCAGCATGAGCCTCAACTTTTCGGGTAATGAAATGCTGACAAGTCTTGATGCCAAAGCACCAAGACTTGCTTGCATACAAGCTATTCTGTTATTTGAGCAGGTTTGATGCTACTGCGACCTGATGTTATTTTGCTTTCAGGCTCGCTTCATCAAATTGGAATTGAACTGTATACCAGTGATCATATGGCACGCCACCAAGAACTAAACCAGGTACAATAACGTGTGTGTAGGCACTGATTTTCTGAGACAAGTCCCCGACTTCAAATTGAATGACACGCGTATCGCCGGATGTTGAGATTACCTCTACATCTTTCAGGCCACCGTTCTGCTCCACTTGTAGAACAGGCATCCAAGAGCTATTCTTCAAAGTAACTTGAATATAACGCTTGTCTCCCTTTTCAATCAATGTAGCAGGCTTGTCGAGGTATCCATCCATGACGGAAGCTTCGCTCGTTTTATCTTTAAATACATTGTAATTGATCGTGTATTGCTTCTCGGAAGCTGTTTGAGCTGGTTGCTCAACTACAGGATTTGTTTTAGCCACAGGTGTGAGCGTTTCTGCTGCCTTGTCCGTAGAAACTGTATTTACTCCCTCACCTTTAAGCGATGCACGGTCAAATTGAATTTGTCCACCGAATTTTTCATTCAAAATAAATTTCTCAGGCAGATATACCTGTGTGTACACGCTCAACTTTTTGTCCAGATCAGGCACTTCAAAAGCGATGGTACGCGTGTCACCTTTCGTGTTGGAACCCACAACGGTTGGATTGGCATAACGGCCTTCAAAGTCCGTTTGGAACAACTTCAGAGTCTGATTGTCCGTAACGGTTAGATGTGCTTGCACTTTGCCATTCTTCACAACCAGCTTCGCGAGACTCTGTACAAAAGGAGCCACCAGAGATTCCTTGTCTGTTCCGTTCGCCAGCAAACGGAAGTTCGCTGTGTACTCTCCATCGGCTAAATTGCTTTTCCCTTTTTCAACTTCGCCTGTCTTTTTATCGTTGTAATACGTTACATCGCTAGTATCGAATTTGAATTCAAAATCGTATACCTTCTCTACACGATCCTCAGCTTTGAAGACCATAGGAGTAGCACTCGCTACCTTCGGAGCTTCGTAAACAAGCAATTGGCCTTTTACGTTGTTCTTAAAGTCGCTTACGCCAAAACGAACGTTCTTGGTATTGCTTGCTGCATCTTCCTGGATCACTTCTGCGTCTTTGTAGCCTCCGCTTGCGTTATCCCAAATGCGCAATGCCTTCACTTCATTACTGTTTTGCAGCTTCAAACCTACAAACCGTTTGTCGCCTTCCACGACCAATTGCGCTGGTTCATTGGTGATAAAGCGTTGAGCCGGAGAATTCTCTCCTGTTGTTCCATCAGACGAAACAATGCTGAATTTCAAAACATATTTGCCATTGGCAAGCTTGTCAAAATCCAATTTAACGATTGGATCTGGTGACCCTGAAGAGGACGGTTCGACAAAGCCGCGAATGGTAGCAGGCTCGAATTGATACTGCACATCGTATACATGGTCGTAAGGGCTGCCACCCAGTTCCAGTCCAGGTACAATGACATGCGTATTTACTGTAACTTTATCCGATAGATCTGCGACTTCAAATTGTACGGTTCTTGTATCTCCGGAGGTCGATTGATCAATAACCTGAGCCTCTGCACCGTTTACCTTGAACGTTTTAATCCAGCTGCTCTTGTCCATTTTGATCTGGATTAAATTTTTGCCGGATTGCTTCAATAGAGTGGCTGGTTTTTGCATATAGCCATCCATCACAGATATTTCATTGCTTCCGTTTTTGAGCACGGAGAAATCAATGCTATATTTGCCGCTCTCAGTCCCAGGAGTTGTACCCTCATCCGTTCCTTTAGCCGTAATACTGCTACGGTCAAATTGAAGACGAAGCTTATGATCCATGTCATAAACTCCACCTGGATAGATTATACTCACATGTACCTGCGCATTCAGAATAGCATCCAAATCGGCTACTTTGAATTTCACGACACGCGTATCAGCTTTCTTGTCCTCACTCACGATATCTGCATCCGTCAACGTTCCGTTTTGTTCCGTTTTGAACTCCGTCACCGTTGTGCTGTCTTTGATCGTAAAGGAGGCTTCATACTTGCCCTTCGTTACCGTCAATGTTGCTGGAGACAACAAATATTGTGCCATTGTAGATGCCTGATCCTTCGTTGCATGCAGCGCATCGAAGTTAATTGAATATGTTCCATCAGCTAAAACCGTTCCGGGAGTACCTGGCGTTCCAGGGTCAACCGGGGTTGTTGCCGTCCCTAACTGGAGATCGACATCATAGGTATTCACATAGTTCAATTCAGGCCAGTTGATGCTTACCCATGCGTTCAGCTTGACAGGTACTTCTTTAACCTCGAATTCGATAACACGTGTATTCGCCGTTTTGTCTTCGCTTACTATGGTCGTGTTAGTCAATACTCCGTTTTGCTCGACTTTAAAACCGTCAATTTGCTTGCTGTTTTTTAAAGTGAACTGGACATATTTCTTGCCATTACGTTCAACCAGAGTACCCGGTTTTTCCGTATATCCATCCATCATGGACTTTTCACTTGAATCGTCTTTTAACAGCGTGAAGTACAGATTTGACGTTACTGGAGATGAACCGTTGTCTGATCCCGAGATACTGTTTTTGTCGAATTGAAGACGAAGCTTATGATCCATGTCATAGACCCCACCTGGATAGACCAAACTCACATGTACCTGTGCATTCAGAATAGCGTCCAAATCCGCTACCTTGAATTTCACGACACGCGTATTGGCCGCTTTGTCTTCACTTACAATATCCGCGTCCGTCAGCGTTCCGCTTTGTTCTGTTTTGAACTCCGTCACTGTGGTACTGTCTTTGATGGTGAAGGAAGCCTCATATTGACCCTTCGATACCGTCAGCGTTGCTGGAGACAACAGATATCGTGCCATTGCCGATTTTTCATCTTTAGTTGCGTGGAGCGCATCGAAGTTGATTGAATACGTGCCGTCTGCTAAGTCTGATGGTATGCTACTACCATCAAATTGGATTTGAACATTATACTCGTGATCGTATGGTATTCCTCCGATTTCCAGATCAGGGACAATAACATGAGTGCGAGCATTTACTTTATTCGCCAAGTTCCCCACTTCAAACTCAATTGTGCGCTGATCAGCACTGTTCTCAGGGGAAATAATGGTTGCGTCCTCAAGTTTACCGTTTTGCTCTGTTTGGAACGAACGGATCCAACTGCTCTTATTAAATGTCAGTTGAATATAGGATTTATTTTCTCTTTTCACCAGTTTGGCAGGCTTAACTGCATAGCCATCCATAACAGAGGACTCTTCTGATTTATCTTTCAGGATCTTGAAGTTCAATTCTCCAGGCTTAAGTGGAGTTCCTGTTCCTGTCCCTGGTTCTGGAGTAGGTGGAGTAACCACGTCTTGCTTCACTTTTATAGTCGAAGGATCAAACTCAATAACGTTCCCATTTACCGGATCAATATAATCGTCTGGTTGTCCCTTTTGATAATCAATTTGAACTTTTTTATCCCATTGATATACATCAAAAGTTACCGTCTGAGTATAGTTGCTTTCTGAAACTTGAACCTTGTCTGCAATGTGAACAGGAATGGAGCTTCCGTCCACTTTAGCATCAAAATAACCAAAGGCATATGAGCTATTCAATCCTTTTAAAGATACATGATAAGTTGCCTCTCCAACTGTTGTTCCCTGTTCAACCGTAAAAGTGGCCGGGTTTTCAAATTCTCCGCTCTCACTTGAGGGTTGGTTGTCTTTTTTCAATGCGTAATTAATCGTATAGACATTTGTATCTGGAGCAATACTTGCTATTTGCGATTCAGCAGACGCGGGTACAGTCCATTCTGCCGGGACTTCTTCCACTGGCTCTGTCGAATATACATCTTGGGTAACGGCTGTATCGGAAGATGTAGCTCCTGTGGTCTGACTTGTTTCGTCAGATGCATATGCTGCTGGAGCAAATGGAAGCACAAGTGAGAACAACATCACTAATGCGGCAAACAGCATTACATATTTTTTAAATTGCCTTTTCAAGTGTATTAATCCCCCTACTAAAAATATACTGATTTGAAGTTTTGAGACTCCAAATCAGTATAAATAATATGTTTAAAAAGTTTATTTAACAGAACTTGTCTTATTTCTTAGCAGTACTTTCTTTGAATCCAAATTGTACGACGTAATCGTGGTCATAAGGAACTCCACCTGTGTATTCTTTAGGCACACTTACATGCAACTTAACGCTCAATTTTTTCGACAAATCACTTACTGGGAACTCAACCACTCTCTTATCTTCAGATGTACTGATTACACTTGCGTTGACATATTGTCCGTTTTGTTGTGTCTTAAACTCAGTGACCCAAGCACTTTTAGTGATGGTTACTCTTGCCTTGTATTGACCATTTGTGACAATCAATGTAGCAGGTTTAGCCACATAACCGTTTGAATCCATATAAGATGCTTGATTTGTGCCATCTTTGTATACTGTGTAATCAATAGTGTACGTACCATTAGCCAAAGCCGCATGCGCTTTATTCGCAGAAAACGGAGCCAACACGACAAAAACAAGCGCAGCCATCAATACAGTCAGCATTACTTTTTTCAAAGATAACTTTTCCAGACGGTTCATTACCATGTTCATAATTTTAGATCTCCTTTTCTTTATTTTAGTTTTTGGAAAGCTTGGACTTCATTTCCGCTTAAATGCCTGCGAATTGCAGTTGTACATCATACTTGCCTGTGTAGCTAATGACTGGATTTGAAAGAAAACTGCTCAAAGCGATTCATTACCATATTCATATCTACACACACTCATCAATGTTTTATGCTTGATTTTATGTCGATTTCATAAAGGATAAGATTGCTTGAATTTATTTCTTAGAAGATTTGGTTGATTTCGTTGACTGGACAGCCGCTACTTTTTTGACACTTTTGGAATCAAAAGCGAAGCGAATGGTATAGTCATGATCGTAGTTATACGCAGGGACGGTAACATGAATTTTTGAAATCAGCGGGCTGTTCACAGTTGTAATTGGAAATTGCACAGTGCGGGTATCGGTTTTGGCATCCTTGTGAATAACCTTTGTGTCGACGATTTTGCCTTTGTAATCCACTTTAAACCCGGTTGTCCATTCGCTGTGATTCAGCTTAATTTGCATGGTCATTTGGCCTTTTTTCACATACAGCTTGGCTGGCTTCTCAAAATAATCATTAGCCATGGATACAGAATCGTTTTCGGCCTTGAGAATATTGTATTTAAGTGTGTATGTACCATCCGCCAATTTTGTAGAAGCCGTAGCGGCTACCACAGATGATGAAGTTGGCCAAACGCTCAGCACACTGACCAGTAGAAACACAGCAATCATTGCAGAATAACCCTTCTTCATTTTGACAGCAGTCCCTCCCCACGAGAATATAATTAATTGATTATCATTCTCAATTAATTTTTTTAAAAAAATAGCTCTTCTTGAGCTTTGCCTTCCCACCTTTCCATCCAGAGATTCGCAAAACCAAGTGAACCCACCATCAATATATCTTACACTTTTCGAAAATGTCAATATGTATTTGCGTGTATATAACCCCTTGATATATGCTATTTTTTAAGAAAAATTTAGGATGCTTTCCTTTATGCCAAGGATCCCCTCCTCTCCATTTCAGTAAAAATTTATTTAAAACTTTGTGTTTTTTCAATTGACAATTCCCAGTGATATTCATTATCATTCTCTTATACATAAATGAAAATGATTATCATTATTGTTTAACTTGAAATTGCAGGAGGAATTTAATATGGTTATCGTTACAAACACATCTAAAATCACCCCGGGCAATGCCCACCGCACCTTTTCACTCATCCAAACTAACCATAAAAAGCGACTCCGCAGACCATTGTCCGCAGAGTCGCTTTTTATGTGAGATCCTCAGAGTGTAGTTGAACAGCGGCTTTGAATTTTCAGCGTCTCACCGTGTCCCAGTATATGAATGCGCTCCTTGGCGATGCCCAAGCGTTCACGCTCCGCTTCGAGACGGTCAAGCGCCTCTCTCGGCGTATCATCCGCCAGCTTAAAAGCTCCGTAATGCATCGGGATCATCTGATCCGCGCCGCAATCCACAAACCCTTGCAAAGCCTCCTCCGGTGTCACATGCTGCGAAGTCATGAACCATTCAGGCTCATACGCACCAATCGGCATAAAGGTCAGGTCAATGTCAAAGCGCTCGCCAACCTCCTTAAAGCCGCGGAAATACCCGGTATCTCCTACAAAGTACAACGTCGGTGCAACTGCTGTATCTGAAATAGAATGAGTATGCGATTCTGTGACGGACGTGGCAGAGTCGATCACCTGCTGCTCACTTTGCAGCACATACCCACCCCAATGCGAAGTATTGGTATCAAACGGCGTACGCCGCGTCCAATGCTGGGCCGGAACAAATGTGAATTGCACCCCGCCTACCGTAAAATGATCCCACCATTTCAACTCATGGCAGTTACGGAAGCCTTTGCGGACCATTTTCGACTTCAACCCCGAAGGTACAAGCATCAGCGTATCTGCACGATACAATTTGCGCAACGATTCCATATGCAAATGATCATAATGCGAATGAGACAGCAGAATGATGTCCAACGGCGGTACATCCTGAATGCGGATGCCGGGCGGAGCCAGTCTTTTGTCGAAAGCCATACGTTCAGCCCACACCGGATCCGTAACGATGTTCAGTCCGAGATACTGAATGAAAAAGGTAGAATGCCCCACCCAGGTCGCCGTCGTCGTTTCCCGGTTACTGTGCAGAAACTCCAGCTCCGGCGGATGGTTCGGAACAACGAACGTATAATCCTTCGTTTTGCTGCGGCGCTCCTGCCGCCATTGTCTGAATTGCTTGATTGTTTTATCGGTGTTGACATGATCCATGTTGTTAAAACGAACTTTGGACATGATGTAACTCCTCCCCTGACGGACCCGTTCTCCAAAGAAATCGAAACGGTTCAATTCATTTATATATTACACACGAGTGTGAACATCAAAAAAATGATGCAAAATGCTGGTATATGTAAAGTATAATTCAATCCGCCTTTTACATGCAAAAATGGCCCCTCCCCCATCAATCAGGAAGGGCCATCTCAGATGTTGCTGTCAGTCCTGTGGATTTTTAAAGCGTGCCGAATACATAAACAGAAACACAATCGCCACCACAATAATAATAGGCGACTCATACATGATCGTAAAATGCTCGAAAGCAGCCATTTGTACTCACCCTTTCTTTCCCGCTTGTCCTCGCACATAATCTGCATTGAACAGGAACAGTCTCAGGATCAGGATCAGTGACGGGATCAGCACCAGTAGCCCCGCACTAAACGCCGTAATCAATGCATATGCCATTACGGAGTTCGTAAAGCTGTGATGCACATTAATGTAGGGATACAAAACATACGGCAGATGCGAGCGACCATAGCCATACCAGGCAAATGCAAATTGCAGCATGACCAGGATAAATGAGGTTCCGAGATGACGCCGCTGCCATACCAGATAGACAGCTCCAATAAAGCAGACGAAGGAGGCGACAAACATCCAGGCCATGTTCAGCATATTGGCAAAGTGGTCCGGATTTTGTTTGTTAATCTGAAAAAATGCGAGCAGACTCGCCACAATCGTAGGACCGCTCCATAGCAGCGCGTATCCGCGCACGATTTCAAAAGCGACCTTGTCTCCCGCCCTTTTGGCATAATAGGACAGAAACATCGCCGAGATATACAGCACACTCACCAGCGCCAGGAAAATAACCGCCCACGTATAGGGGTTGCTTAATAACTCTCCCCATTGCAGATGAACACCTGTGCTGTTTTCCACAATAATGCCGCCTTCCGAAATGGCGAGAACCGTCGATAGCGCCGCCGGAATCAGCAACCCTGTCGCACCGTACAATGCCATGTAGGCAATATTATTTTTACCGGAATGTCCATACGTATTGTACGCATAGTACACCCCTCGGATCGCGAGAAGCACAATCGCAATACTGCCGGGAATGAGCAGCGCTGTGCCATAGTAGTAAGCCGCATCCGGGAAGAAACCGTTCAGTCCCACCACGAAAAAAATGAGAAATACGTTCGTTACCTCCCACACTGGCGATAAATACCGTTGAATAATGTTGTGGATTTTGTTCTGGTGACCTGTCAGCACACTGTAAAAGCTGAAAAAGCCTGCGCCAAAATCAATAGATGCCACAATCAAATAACCGAACAGGAAGGTCCACAAAATGGCGATACCTACAATTTCATAGCTCACTTGCCTTCAGCCCCTTCCAGACCCAGCTTCTTTAGCTCTTCCAATGCATCTTTATTACGGAACAGCTTGCTGAGAACCTTAATGGCCGAGAAGCACAACACGAGATACAAAATGATAAACAACACGAGCATCCATCCCACACTGGTGGAGGTGGTCGCTGCTTCGGACACCTTCATGTAGCCACGTAAAATCCACGGCTGCCTGCCGACCTCCGCGAACATCCAGCCCAGCTCAATGGCTACCATAGCCATCGGCCCCACCAGAATAAGCGCCAGCAGCAGCCATTTGGGGTATGGTTTGCGACCTGGCAAACGTTTGCGGAATAGATACAACAGCGGAATGACGAGAATCAGCACCCCGGTGGTAATTTTGAGATCGAACATATAGTGGATAGACAGCGGCGGACGTTGATCCACGGGATAATCATTCAGTCCCTTAACTTCTGTACTGGGCAGATTCCCGGCCAAAACGCTAAGCGCATAAGGCACTTTCAGGGCGTACTTGATGTCTCCGTTCTTGTCCATATAACCTCCATATACAAAAGGGGCGTGCGTCATTGTATTAAAATGCCATTCGGCGGCAGCCAGCTTTTCCGGCTGATATTTGGCCAGAAATTTACCGGAAGCATCTCCGATCATCACTGTGCTGATAGCAAATACAATGGTACAGGTGGCGGTCAGCTTCAACGCTTTTTTGAAATACGGGTGGTTACGCCCCCGTAGCATACTATAGGCAGCCAATCCCATCAGCAGCCCGGCGCTCAACGTATACGAGGAAGCCAGCACATGAGAAACTTTGGTCGGCGTGGCCGGATTCAGCATGGCCTGGATGGGATGAATATCGGTCATGACTCCATTTTTGAGTGTAAAGCCTTGCGGCTGGTTCATGAACGAGTTCACAGTCGTAATAAAGACCGCTGATGCAGATGAGGCAATCGCTACGGGAATAAGCAGCATCAGATGGAAATATTTGCTTTTAAACCGATCCCAGGTGTACAAGTAGATACCCAAAAAAATGGCTTCAATGAAAAAAGCAAACGTCTCCAAAAACAGGGGCAGCGCAATCGCTTGTCCAGCCACCCGCATAAAGGTAGGCCAAAGCAAGCTGAGTTGCAGTCCAATGGAAGTACCTGTGACGACACCTACGGCAACGGAGATGACAAACCCCCGCGCCCAACGTCGGGCCAGCAGTGTATAGTGCGGATCACCAGTTCGCAGCCCGCGCCATTCCGCGAGTGCAATCATCAAAGGTACGCCAACGCCGATGGATGCAAATACAATATGAACAAACAGGGTAATTCCGGTCAACATCCGGCTTAGCAATACGGGGTCCAGTGAAGACAAATGGTACTCACTCCTTCATTTCACTTTTTAATAGAAAGCACCTGTATACATTTCTTCGGATTACAATCTAGGGAGTCAAGCGGGCTATGCTTTTAATGACTGCGTACAGCATAATAGCCGCTACCACAATACACACAATAATGAGCGTCCTTTCCTGCTTGCGGAACATGGGAACGCCTCCTTTACTCGTCGTTTGGAACATGGGGAGAACATATCTTAGTCTAGCTAATTTTTGTTATTTTTAACCATGCTGCCGTTATAAATTTAGCAGGATTCCATTTTGGATATTGCCATGTGCAGTCGAATCGTTTTGGGCAGCTACTTTTTAGCCTCATTAGTGTGAGATTTATCATTGTATTTTTCCCGAAATGACGAACTCTCTCTTTGGAGACCTTCGTAGAATGAGGTACAATACAGATAAGCTATATATGGAGAACTTTTGAATAGGAGGCTGTACCGAGCTATGAAAATAACATCTATCGAGCCAACTCCCAGTCCAAACACCATGATGCTGCATCTGGATGAGCGGCTGGAAGCGGGCATTCGCAGAACATATACACGGGATAATGAACGCTCCGCTCCCCCCTTTATCCGGCGTATGCTGGGCATTGAAGGGGTCAAAAGCGTGTTTCACACGACGGATTTTGTAGCCCTTGATCGCAAAGGGAACGCAGATTGGTCCACCATTCTGGGTCAGGTTCGCGACCAGCTAGGCGAGGAAGGCGCAGACGCCAATTGGGACTTGCCGGAGGAAACCTCCGGGGAAGCGTTTGGTGAGGCACAGGTATTTGTGCAATTTTTCCGGGGCATTCCGATGCAAATCCGGGTCAAAGCGGGCCAGCAGGAGGAACGGATTTCTTTATCCGACCGTTTCGTGCAAGCCGTAACCCGAGTAGCCAGCGCGACGCTGATCAAGGAGCGCAAACTGAGCGATTACGGCGTCCGCTATGGAGAACTGCCGGATATCGCGCGTGAGGTGGAGCAGGAGCTGGAGGCGGCCTTCCCGCAGGAGCGGCTGGAGCAAATTATTCAGCAGGCGATTGCCCACGGCACGGACAACAGCGAATTCATGGAGGAACGCCGCGAATGGAGCGATGCCGAGCTGGAGCAGGCCCTACAGCACGAGGATTGGCGTACCCGCTATGCCGCGCTGGATCGGCTGGAGCCGACGTCCGAGCATTTGCCGCTCATCCGGCAAGCGCTGCATGACGACAAAATGCAGCTACGGCGGCTGGGGGTCGTCTATCTGGGCGATCTGCGCACACCGGAGGCGATGGAGCTGCTGTCCGAGGCGCTGCGCGATCCTTCAGCGGCAGTTCGCCGTACGGCGGGCGATACGCTGTCGGATATCGGCGATCCGGCGGCTACCGGAGCTATGATCGGAGCCCTGTCGGATAGCAGCAAGCTGGTTCGCTGGCGGGCTGCCCGTTTTTTGTACGAGGTCGGCACCGAGGACGCGCGTGACGCGCTGGAGAAGGCTGTTGATGATCCCGAATTCGAGGTCAGTCTACAGGCCAAAATGGCGCTGGAGCGCATTGAGTCAGGCGAACAAGCCGCGGGGACGGTTTGGCAGCAGATGGCCAAGCGCAACTCTTGATTTGTGATTTTACGACTGTACCTTCAAAAAATTGTCGATTGTCAGAAGATGTACAGGTACGCTATACTTTAGTTTGCTATACAATAACATATCATGTCATACACCTCATCAACCCTGTTTTATGATGAGGTAGAGGTCGCGGATGTAATCAGTACACCGGAGGAGACGCCAAGAGCCGTCTATGATTCCTGTGGAAAGGTACACTCGCCGAAGTATGCGGAGCCGACTCTTTGTAATACTCCGAATGCTGGGGCTGCTAACCGAAAGGAGCAGAACTGTCACGCGATGTCCTAACACAGACACGTGTGTTGAGCTATCTTGTTATAGAAGAAGGTATGGTGCGGAATGCATAGACAAGACCGCAGGCGTATTCCCTGCGGTCTTTTGACGTTTGTAATCCCCCTCCTTCTGGCTCTTGCCCTGACATGAAATACCATTTCATGAAGGAGTGTTTGAACGTGCAACACAAAGCAACACCTGCCGCAACCTTGCGGAAAAGTCTCAAAGCCCGACATATGACGATGATCGCCCTCGGGGGTTCCATCGGAACAGGCCTGTTCCTCGCCAGTGGAGGCGCGGTTGCAGAAGCCGGACCCGGAGGCGCCCTGTTAGCTTATGCAGCGGTCGGCCTCATGGTTTACTTCCTGATGACTAGCCTCGGCGAACTGGCTACGTTTATGCCTGAATCCGGCTCTTTTAATACCTACGCAGGTCGCTTCGTCGATCCGGCTTTTGGTTTCGCCATGGGCTGGAACTTCTGGTACAACTGGGCGGTGACGATTGCCGCCGAATTGGCAGCAGCAACCGTGCTGATCAAATACTGGTTTCCCGAAAGTCACTCCGCCTGGTGGAGTTTGTTATTTCTAGCCATGATCTTCGCGCTGAACGCGCTGACGGTCAAAGGCTACGGTGAATCCGAATACTGGTTCGCGATGATTAAAATTGTGACCGTGGTTATCTTTCTGACCATTGGTGTGCTGATGATCTTCGGCATTATGGGAGGTCCAGCGATTGGCTTCGCTAACTTCACTGTGGGGGATGCCCCGTTCCACGGCGGATTTTTTGCCGTACTGGGCGTGTTCATGGCCGCAGGCTTTTCCTTTCAGGGAACGGAGCTGATCGGGGTAGCCGCCGGAGAGAGTGAAAATCCGCGTGAAAATGTGCCGCGCGCCATCCGTCAAATCTTTTGGCGCATCCTGTTCTTTTATATTCTGGCGATTCTCGTCATTGGGTTGATTATTCCGTACACCAATCCGAATTTGCTGCGGGGAGATATCAGTGACATCGGGGTCAGCCCGTTCACACTGGTATTTGAAAAAGCGGGGTTTGCGATTGCCGCCTCCGTCATGAACGCCGTCATTTTGACTTCCGTATTGTCGGCAGGTAATTCCGGTATGTACGCGGCAACACGTGTACTGTACGCTTTGGCACGGGAAGGTAAAGCCCCCCGTTTCCTCGGACATATCAATCGACGCGGCATTCCTATGAATGCACTGCTGATCACGACCGCTGTCGGTATGCTGGCCTTCCTCGCCTCCCTGTATGGGGACGGTGTGGTCTACAACTGGCTGCTGAATGCTTCCGGGATGTGCGGATTTATTACATGGGTCGGTATTGCTGTCAGCCATTATCGTTTCCGCCGTGCCTTTACAGCACAGGGTCGCAGTCTGAGTGAGCTTCCGTACAAAGCCCGCTGGTTCCCGTTTGGTCCCTTGTTAGCCTTCGCACTGTGTATCATCGTGATAATCGGGCAAGGTGCCGATGCCTTTACCGGGCAAGCCATTGACTGGAAAACGATGATCGCTACGTACATGAGTGTACCGCTGTTCCTTCTTCTGTGGCTCGGCTACAAATGGATCAAGCGTACCAAAATCGTTCCACTCAACGAGTGTGATTTGGACCCGGATGCGTCTTCCGGTAAATAAACAATAGTAAAAAGCCCGTCTCCGGGCATATACAGGTGGAAATTCGGATGAACGGTCCTATAGATCGGATCAGATTCATCCGCATCTTCCCCCTGATAAGTGGAGGCGGGCTTTTTTCTGTTATTCGGAAGAAGGGGCTACCGAAGCTGTCAAAGACATAGACAAGGCACGACGGCTAAAGATGCCATAAATCACAGCAATCAGCGTCAGCAGTGCAGAAAACAAGTACAAATTAACGATGCCCAGATGATCTGCAATCCAGCCCATCAGCAATAGCGAGATGCAAAACGTCATGCTCGTCAGCGTAGCCTCTGCGGATAGCACCTTGGGTAAATCGTGCGCAGATACACTCATTTGCATCATCGTGCGGCGGGATACGACGGACATTTCCGCAGGCAATCCCATCAACAGTACGATCAGCAGCGTCAGCGGCGGTAATGTGTTCAGCGCATACCAAGCCGTTAACAGTCCATAGCAAGCCATCCCTACCAGCATCGCGGGCAGCAGTCTGCGCTGCAAATACTTGACACTAGCGAGAACAATGATCCCACCGCCAATCGCGCCTGCAAAATACGTCGCATTAATGTATCCCCACCATGCCTCGCTTTTGTGCAGCACCTGCTGAGCGAAGGCAAGCGTGAATGCCCCTACCCAAACCGAACCACCCAGCAGGTCGATCATATCCATAAAAATAAGAGCCTTGAGCCTTCGGCTGGCTCCGATGAGGCTCCAGCCTTCACGCAATATTTCCTTTTTGCGCTTGGGAGGTAACACCGGACTCTCCGACTCCGGGCCATACAGTGTATCTTCCAACTGTGCGGGGGAGGTTGAAGCCAGTACGTCTCCGCTTTGCACCCGAGTTCCGGGTTGCAGTAAATAATGGGCTTTACCCTCTAGCGGATCACGGATCAAGCTGGTAAAGATCAGGGCCACCAAATATAGCCCACAAGCCACCAGCAGTGTTTTTTCCGAGCCCATCATGGCTACCAGTACACCGCTAAGCCCCCATCCAGCCAATTGCACGGTCTGATCGCTGACCGATACGAGACTGTTCGCCCGCATCAGCCCCTCCCTGGACGCAAGGCGCGGAATCAGTGCATTACGTGCAGGTGCGGTCCAGCCGTCCAGAAAGGACATCGCTGCTACCAGTGTAAACACAAGCACCCATACCGGGCTCGTGCCCGCTGACCACAAATGCCCCAACAGGATAGCGAAGAAAGCCAGTTGGCCAAACTGGGAAACGAACAGAATAAATGGAAGCTGGAACCGGGCCAATATCAGCGGCGCCAAAAAGCCGCTGATCATCTGTGCGCCCATCCGCAACAGCGGAACGAGAACCGAGGAAAAGATCGAGTCTGTTTCATGATACACCAGAGACACCAGTGCCATGATATAAAGAATATCGGCCGCATTCGACATCGTCTGTGTGCCGAGCAGATAAGTAAAAGAACGCTTATGCATATGAATAAAATACTCCCTTATGGATGTAGCTTTTTCTATTGCAACAAAATGTTCAGGTCCATTTCAGGGTTACACGGAGATTTCCGGTGCTGCCTAAATCCGTGATCTGGTAGGAGATGGTTTTTAACCCGAGCTGGTACAAAGACTGTAAATCTTCTTTGAGACTTCGCTCTGTTCCCTGATAGCCAAAGGTAAGCATGGCCCCTCCCTTATTAATCTCTTTGCGTACCTGCTCCTTGATTTCGGCGGACGATTTAGCCAAACCCTTGCCGTCTTGCAGCGGATATTCCAGGTTATTGTACAGCTTTTGATACACAGCAGCCTTGGGTCCTCCCGCAGCTATCAACCCCGACAATGTCTGCCGATACGATGTGTTTGCCTGAGGATACTGTTTAACCCAGGAGTGATCCCGACGCATTTCGGCATCAGTCAGCAGATAATACGAAGTGCTTACCTCGTTACCACGATCCGGGGTCGGATCATCCCATGTCGTATCCATATGATACCAATGTCCATCCAGCAAAATAAGATTCCATGCATGCAACTGGCCTCCTGCTCTCCCCTCCACAATCCGGTTGGTAATCCCGGCGCGTTCCAGCATTTTGTAGGCCAGCAATGAATAGCCCTGACACACCGTGCTTCCGGTTTTCAGGCCATCGTATGCCGTGTACTTTTGCTGCGTTTCATCATATTTCAAACGAACCACAATCCAGTCATGAATGGCCTTCACCTTCTCATGATCTGTCATTCTCTTCGTAATGATGTCCCCCAGCACAGCTTTAACCGTGCTATCCACATATGCGGTCTGCTCCTTCGTCTCCCGGTAACTCAGACGGATCGTAACCTCAGCGGACGTGGTTGTGCCTGTATAGCTGAAAGCGTAGCTTTTGATCGTATAATTCACATACGGGTCGCTCTCCATCGCCTGTTTGATGGCTGTCTGTAACTGCTGCTTAAGACCGTTCACCCGCCCTTGATATGTAAAGGTCAGCGTTTCACTCCGCGTAGCCATTGCCTGTAAAAGCTTATTTTGAAGCTGCTGTGACGATACGGACGGAGCCGGCTTGACCGACGCAGCATATACATTGTTCCCCCACTCCACAGCATGCGGCAGCAACACAGCCAGCGCTGCACCCACTACCAGGCATTTTACAAGCCTAACCCCGATTTTTCTGTTCATACAGAGCGTTCCTGCCCTTCTTAGCATAGTTGTAAACAGCTCTATCTTACCATAAAATCAGCTGACCCAAGCGCTCTAGTTTTGTCGGTTGCAGACGAGTAAGGACTCGGTTAAAGACAAGTTGTGACAGCATACTCAACTATATAACAGACGGGACAACAGGCAAACATGTCGTTCACAGAGACTTTTATCACAGCAATCTGGCAGTCCTCATGATATGGTACTGGAATCAGAAATCATTGATATTGATTCTCATTCTACATTAGAAAGGCTGAGCACCATGCCAGAATGTATCTCGCTCCTTCGTACTCCACCGGGTCAACCCGTGCGGTTGCAATCCCTTGCCTCACTTCACCCCTCATTGCGCCGACGCTTAACGGACATGGGGATTGACGAAGGTTCCATTATACGGTTAAAAAAAATCAGTCTGTTGGGCGGTCCTATTGTTATTGAATGCAACGGTCAACTGGTCGGTCTCCGTCAAAATCAGGTAAAACAACTGGAGGTCGTTCCTTCATGGACATGATTGCTCTATTTGGTAATCCCAACACGGGGAAAACCTCATTATTCAACAAGCTGACTCGTACGTATGCAGAGGTAGGGAACTGGTCCGGGGTGACGGTGGAAAAGAAAACAGGCCTGCTGCGCGACAAGTCTGCCGTTTTGGTGGATTTGCCAGGCACTTATTCCTTGCTTCCACTTTCACTGGATGAAGGTGTCGCTACCCGTTATTTGCTGGAAGAACCGCCTGCGGCTCTGATTAACATCGTGGATGCCTCCCAGCTCCAGCGCAATCTGTACCTGACTGTACAACTGCTGGAATACGGCCGTCCGCTCGTGCTTGGCTTAAACATGACCGACGTAGCAGATGCCACAGGTCTACGGGTGAATAAGGAATTGCTGGCTGATCAATTGAACGTTCCCATCATTCCCATGGTGGCACGCACCGGCAGCGGCAGTAAGCAAATGCTTGCTTCTCTTCGAGAGGTACGACGTTCGCCAAATTCCTTCCAGTTGGATTACGGCCCTGCCGTCGAGGCCGCTATTTCAGATATTTGCTGCTTGCTGACGAATACACCTGTGCCAAGCCCTCGGTGGGCAGCTCTACAGTGTTTGGAAAACAATCCTGTCGTCATGGAATGGATGACGAATGAGATACAGCGTGAACAAGTAACTGCACGCATCTATCGTTGCAGAGAAGATCTTCTCAGCGAAGGCTCTTCAGCTACCCCCGCTCAGCATATCCGATCTGTACGTACAGCTTGGATTGCTGATTTGTGTACAAAGGTGCTCGACACATCCAAGCTCAAGCCGAACAGTCTAACAGATAAGCTGGACGCACTGTTAACACATCGGTATCTGGGGATTCCTATCTTTTTGCTGCTGATGTACACCACCTTCAAATTCACTTTTGATTGGGCAGGTACGATCCTATCAGATATGCTGGACGGATTTCTTTCCGGGACGCTGAGTAGCTGGATTTCTGAAGTGCTCGTTCACTTGAACGCGTCCGCTTTTACGCAGAGTCTCATCGTGGACGGTATTGTGGCAGGAGTTGGGGGCGTGCTCGTTTTTCTGCCTCAGATCGCTATTTTGTTCCTGATTATTTCGCTGATCGAAGACTCCGGGTATATGGCACGGGTCACGATATTAATGGACCGCCTGATGCAAGCTGTCGGCTTGAACGGGAAAAGCTTCATCCCCTTCATCATCGGATTTGGCTGCAATGTTCCTGCGATTATGGCGGCACGCACGATTGAACAGCCCAGAGAACGCCTCATTACAACGTTGCTGGTGCCCTTTATGTCATGTTCGGCCCGCCTGCCGGTATATGCGTTGTTTGCGGGTGTATTTTTTCCAACACATGCGGCAAGCATCATCATGCTGATGTATGTGTTAGGAATCACCGTATCACTTGTACTTGCGAAGGTTTTCTCCAAAGTATCCATTTTATCGGGTGAGCCTTCCCTCTTCATCGTGGAACTCCCTCCCTATCGGGTGCCGCAGGCTCTTACACTGTTTCGCAGCACATGGGAGAAGGTCAAAGGCTTCGTCCGCAAAGCCGGAACGATTATTCTCGCAGGCTCCGTTGGCATCTGGCTTTTGTCCAATTTCGGTCCGCAAGGGTTCGGTGCAGAAATGAATGACAGCCTGCTTGCCACTGTTGGAGGATGGTTCGCCCCCATACTGGCCCCTCTCGGCTTCGGTACCTGGCAAGCAGGCGCATCCCTGCTCACGGGCTTTATGGCCAAGGAGGTCATCGTATCAACGATGAATATCATTTACCACGTTCCTGATATGCAAGGACTGGAACTGCAAGTTAGTCATGCCTTTACACCGCTTGCCTCTTTTAGCTTTATGGTGTTCATTCTGTTGTATGTGCCATGTCTGGCAACCGTAGCGGTCATTCGTAAAGAAACACTTTCCTGGCGCTGGACCGCATTTTCTGTGATTTATCCTTTGACCGTTGCGTATATCATCGCCGTTGTGATCTATCAGTGTGGCAGATTATTAGGTTGGGGTTAAGTCAGGCCCTAAAGTAAATAGAAGGAAGTGGATTCCATGACCAATATCATCATTTTATTGGTGATCCTCGGTTATAGCGCGTGGGTGTTGGTACGCTTTTTGCGAAAAAGCCGTCAAGGCGCCTGTGCCGGGTGCCCATCAAGCAAGTCATGCCCGGGCTGTGCCGTAAGTTCTTTGAATGAGGATCATACGAAAATCAAGGAAAATATCTAATCCAAACCCACATCAAATAAAAAAGCGGCTTCGGGTCACAGTTCATCCTGCACCCGAAGCCGCTTTTTTGTTTCATATTAAAGCTTGAGAACGATCTGCACAAGCAGATCGTAAATCGTCATTCCCCTTCACGATACAGCTCATACAGGCCTTCATATTGAGCCACACGTTCCAGGTCTGGCGAGTATCTCGCTGCTTCACGGAGAAAAGATTTCGCGCTCGCTTGCAACGATTCAAACCATCCGCTTCCGTAAGCGACCAGCACCGCCGACGATGGAAATCACTTCATTCACTGTTTTGCCCGTTCCTCTGAGAATATCAATGGATTCCTTGAGCGGGAATGTAATTCCCTCCAGCACGGCCCGCGTAAAATGCGCAAGCTTATGTCCTGCGTCCATCCCAATAAAGCTGCCCCCTGCACATCAATGTCCTTGCGTTCCTCATAGGAAAGCACCACACCCGATGCTGCATAAAATGCTCATCATCGGCGGGCCGCTGGCCGAGGCCCGACCTTGGCTGGAGCAAAGCATGCGCGAGGTCATTAATGAACGCGCCCTGCCCTATCATCGCCGTCAACTGCAAATCCGCTTTTCCACGCTTGGCAGTCGTTCGACCATGCTGGGTGCAGCCTACGCGGCAACGGCTCCTTTTCCGGAACGTGTGCGGGTATCTTTGTAAAAAGCAAAAAATAAGGCCCCCATCGCAGTACGTAACTGTGGCGAAGGCCTTATTTCAAACCATATGACGATCACAGAACCGTCGTCTGTTATGAGGTCGGATTAAGCGTTGAGCACTTTTTCAAATTTGGTTTTGTTCATGCCGGAAATACGTTCTTCTCCGATCAGGGTCAACGGTACGGCGCGAATGCCCATGTCCCAAACTTCTTGAGCGAAAGCATCATTAGTTTCGATGTTGCGTTCTTCGTACTCTACACCCTTCTCAGTCAAATAGCTTTTCACTTGACGGCAATGCGGGCAGTGTGTAGATGTGTATACAATTGCTTTTTCCATGAATATCACCTCATAATTTATTTTGGTAGAAATTATATTTATTCATACTTAAACGAAATATTACAGTGCCAGTGCGCTGTGCTCCAAACTTTCGATGTATTTCTCGCTGTCCATAGCAGCCATACAACCACTGCCTGCTGCTGTAATCGCTTGTCTGTAGCGTGTGTCCTGCACGTCGCCACAAGCGAATACGCCAGGTACGTTTGTTTCGGAAGTACCAGGATTTACGACGATATAACCGTTCGCATCGGTTGTGATTTGACCACCCAGGAAGCCAGTATTCGGATGATGACCAATCGCCACGAATACGCCGCTAACTGTAATGATTTCCTCTTTACCTGTTTCATTATTCAATACCTTCAAGCCGGTTACCCCGTTCTCGTCAGCAATCACTTCTACAGGAGTACGATTCAGTGCCCATTCTATTTTGGTGTTCGCACGAGCGCGGTCCTGCATAATTTTGGAGGCACGCATTTCTTCACGACGATGCACCAACGTTACTTTGGAGGCAAAACGTGTCAGGAAGTTGGCTTCCTCCAACGCCGAGTCTCCACCACCGATAACAACAATTTCTTTGCCCCGGAAAAAGAATCCGTCACATGTTGCGCAAGTGCTCACGCCGCGTCCAATGTTGTCCTGCTCACCCGGAATACCCAGGTATTTCGCAGTCGCGCCTGTGGAAATGATCAGCGTATCTGTAACCAGTTCGCCCAAGCCCTCCACATCCAATGTGAAAGGACGAGCGGCTGTGTCGACCTTGTTTACCCAGCCTGTGCGGAATTCAGCACCGAAACGCTCTGCTTGCTTACGCATATTATCCATCAGATCGGGTCCCATGATTCCTTCAGGAAAGCCAGGGAAGTTTTCAACTTCTGTTGTTGTAGTCAATTGTCCGCCCGGTTGTGGTCCTTCAATCACCAGTGGACTCATATTTGCGCGTGCGAGATAAATAGCAGCTGTCAAACCGGCAGGGCCGGTACCTATAATAATGGACTTGTACATATCTTTGTTCCTCCTAAAATATGATAAGAATGATATAGCGAGTTTTCGGTACCGGGAAATGGGCTAATGCATATACTCTAAAAGTAGTTAATGTCTTTTTTTTATGACTTAGACTGATTCTAAATCCTAATTCCATTATGCGGAAAGAGCTGCAAACAGTCAAATGAAGTTTTCATGAAGCGAATCTTAAAGATTAATCAGGTATGGAGGGATTATCCCGATTATGAGTGACGTGTTTGTAGGCAGCCTTATTTCTGCCCTGTCCACTGGGCTCGGTGCCGTGCCCATACTGTTTATGCGTAAAATTACGCACCGTCTTCGTGATGTACTGTTGGCTTATGCCGCGGGGATCATGACTTCTGCATCTGTGTACAACCTCATTCCCGAGGCCATCCATCATTCCAACTGGTTCGTGCTGTCTGCGGGGATTTTACTCGGCTGTCTTGTGCTACTGGTGATGGAAATGTATATTCCACATGCCGATCTGGAGGACCCGGATTCGAAAACCTTTCATCTGGAGTCCAAATCTTTTCTCATTATCGCGGCTATTACACTGCATAATTTGCCCGAGGGACTTTCCGTTGGAGTCAGTTATGCGAGCGAAACTCAAAATCTCGGTAATCTCATTGCCTTTTCCATCGGTCTGCAAAATGCCCCGGAAGGCTTTATCGTCGCGCTATTCCTCGTGAATCAAAACATTGGCCGCTTCAAGGCACTGGGCATTGCCACCCTCACCGGGGCCGTTGAAATTATTACAAGTCTGATTGGATTTTATTTGAGCAGTTGGGTTCATGGACTGGTTCCTTACGGTCTTGCCTTTGCCGCAGGAGCGATGATGTTTATCGTCTACAAGGAGCTGATTCCCGAAAGCCACGGGGACGGGAACCAGCGTATCGCAACCTTCTCTTTTATTGTCGGTCTGATTACGATGATTGGTCTAACCGAATGGCTATAGCTGTGTATCGCAAAAAGGCTGCCCTCTGCCTGTAGTCCAGACAGAAGAGCAGCCTTTTCAGGGATGGCTCGTTCGTACTTCATTTTTTTCGGTTCATGGAGCGCAGCGCTTCACGATATTGCTCGTCCTCGCTTTTGTGCGTCTCACGTTCCCCATGATTATTTTTATGCGGTTCTTCCTTTTCTTCGCCCTTTCCGGCAAATCTACGTAAAGCCGCCCGATAGTCCTGATCCCCGTAGGAATCTACGCTATCTCTCAGCGGCTTGGTATTCGTATCTACATCAGGCTCCTCGTGATGAACCTCCGCATCCGCAACCTTATGCAGCGTCTTTCGCGCAGGGCCAGGCAACTCCCTCGTCTCGGGCTCCACATCCACCGGATAAGGAGGACGTTTGTTTCTTTGCCGTGAATCCTGATCGGACGGGCTGACCGTTTTGGGAGAGGATTTACGCGCCATTTTCGTGTTGAATACCAGCAGAAAGATGAAAGCAACCGCAGCTACTACGATAAAAGCAATGGTCATGAGCGGCCTCCTATTCTCTGCCAGCGTTACGGTACCGTCCCGCCGTCTCAGCGACCCGTTTGCCCAAAGACCGACCAAGTGCAAGATCATCACCTGTTGGGAAATTTGCCGGACCGTTCGGGTCTGTCTCCACCGGGCAAGTCACCCCTACGCCGTAATAGGAGCCGTAGAGGGCATTTTCCGTAATATTGGCGGGCAGCCCTACGATAATCATGCCTTGATGCAGCATCGGATTAATCAAATTCAGCAGTGTGGATTCCAAGCCGCCATGAACGGTAGCTGTCGTGCAGAACACCGCTCCGATTTTATCTATCAGCTTGCCCTGCGCCCACAGATACCCGAGCTTATCAATCCAGCTTTTCAAGCCACTGCTGATCGTCCCAAAATGACCCGGACATCCCCAAATGATCGCGTCCGCGTTCACCAGTTCACTCACATCGGCTTCATCGACATGCTTCAGTAACACTTCCGTGTGCTCATGGCGTGCGCCTTCTGCAATTGAACGGGCAAGACGCTCTGTATGGCCATTTTCACTGTCATATACAATCATGATTCTGGTCGTCATTATGCGCATCATCCTTTGTCAGCAAAATCATCCTTTTCACATGCGCTCTTATCCTTCCCCAAAATCCCTCTGAATATTGTGAAACATTTGGCGCATACTTTGAAAATCCAAGAACTAGGGAGGCATGTACACATGAATTCACGCGCCATATTGGTCAACCTGCTGGTTATTATCATTATTCTGGCAGGGGGCGGAGCCGCCGCCTACTACTACAATCAATCCGCTAACTACATAAAAACCGACAATGCCCAAGTGAGCGGGCAAGCGGTCACCGTTGCCTCTCCAAGCGCGGGCAAGCTTACAGGCTGGAACGCTGAAGTCGGTAAAACCTATACGGCTGGAAGCACACTTGGCAATGTAGAGGGGGGCGGAAGCCGGGTTAGCATTACCATTCCAACCGATGGCACCATTGTGCAGCAATCTGCGGTCAACAACTCGATTGTCGGGGCGGGTACGCCTTTAGCCAAAGCTTTTGATCTGAACAATTTATGGATTACCGCCAATATAGACGAAACGGCTGTGCAGGATCTTCAGGTGGGGCAGACGGTGGATGTATATATTGATGCATACCCCGACACGTCCCTAAGCGGCAAAATCGAAAAGATCGGTTTGGCGACGGCTGCCACCTTTTCGCTGCTCCCTACCTCCAACACCACCGCCAACTATACCAAGGTAACGCAGGTCGTGCCTGTTAACATTTCCATTCAAGGCTACAAAGGACTGGGCATTATCCCGGGCATGAGTGCAAGCATCAGAGTACACAAGTAGGAGGCTGTCATGGAACAAAAAATGTCCATCGGACGAATCCTGTCCGTACTGGTGCTGGGCGCCTTCATTTCTATTTTGAATCAAACCCTGCTGAATGTGGCGATTCCGCATTTGATGAATGACTTCAATGTATCCGCAACTACCATTCAATGGCTATCCACCGGATATATGCTGACCAACGGGATTTTGATTCCAATTACCGCCTTCCTGATTGAATCGTTCGGGACACGTGCGCTGTTTATTTCCGCGATGGGGCTGTTCACCGCCGGATCTGTCGTCTGCGCCGTCAGTACCGGCTTTGCGCCTATGCTGGTCGGACGCATCATTCAAGCCAGCGGAACGGGTATTATCATGCCAGTGGTTATGAACGTGTTCCTGACCGTATTCCCCCCGGAAAAACGGGGAGCAGCCATGGGGACGATGGGCATCGCCATGATGTTTGCCCCGGCTATCGGGCCGACTTTATCCGGCTGGATCGTGGAGCATTACAGCTGGCGACTGCTATTTTTACTGGTCATTCCGCTGGCGATCATTGATATTCTATTTGCGGTACGCTGGCTCAAAAATGTGTCCAAGCTGACGTATCCGCATTTTGACCTGCTGGGAACGATCTTTTCGACCCTCGGCTTTGGCTTCCTGCTATATGGCTTCAGTTCCGCTGGAGACAAGGGCTGGAGCAGCAATACAGTGGTGCTCACGCTCGCTGCCGGGCTCGTATTTATTGTAATGTTTGTCGTACGCGAGCTGAATATGAGGCAGCCCATGCTGGAGTTTCGTGTGTTTAAGTATGATATATTTACGGTATCCACGCTGGTCGGCGCTACCGTCAATATGACGATGTTCGGCGGAATGCTGTTGCTGCCGATCTATCTGCAAAATATACGCGGCTTTACACCCCTGCAATCCGGTTTGCTGTTATTGCCCGGCGCACTGCTGATGGGTGTCATGTCACCGATATCGGGAGCGATTTTCGACCGTATTGGTGCGAGGCCACTGGCAATTATCGGGTTGATCATTACGGCAGTCACGACATGGGAATTCAGTCTGCTGACGGATGCCACGACCTATGGACACATTATGATCATCTATACGATCCGTAGCTTCGGGATGTCATTGTTAATGATGTCCGTACAGACAGAAGGGCTGAATCAGCTTCCTCCCCATCTCGGCAGCCACGGTACAGCCATGTCCAATACAGTACGGCAAATTGCCGGGTCCATCGGCACCGCATGGCTCATTACCGTAATGAGCAGCCGCGCTACCATTCATTTGGCGGATTATGCGAATGTGGCTACCACCGCCAATGTACCTTTAACCGAAGGCGTAGCTGAGCTGGGGCAAACCCTCGCGCAAACGGCTGGAGTTTCGACGGAAACTGGCTCGGCGCTTGCGTTACAGCAGGTATATCGAAGTGCTGTCACAGAATCGACCATCCACGGCATTAACGATGCCTTTATCATTGCTACCGGAATTGCGCTGGCTGGACTGCTGTTCTCCCTGTTCTTGCGACGGTCTACACCTCGTCGGAGGTAAACCTGCAACACGATAGGCTGGCACGCAAAAAAGGAGCATTCCCCCCTGTCCTTCAAGGGATGTGAATGCTCCTTCTCATTTATCATCTTATGATCATGATCTTATTTGCTTTATGACCGCAGCAAGCGCAAGCCGTTCAAAATGACAAGCAACGTGCTGCCCTCATGCCCGATGACGCCAAATGGCAAAGCTATATCTTGCACAAAGTTGCTAATGATGAGCAGTAAAATGACGCTTACGGCGAAGATCATATTTTGCTTGACCACGCGCTGTGCCTTTCGTGCCAGCGCTACCGTCGGAGCAATCTCTTCGATGCCATCGTTCATCAGCACCACATCCGCGACCTCCAGTGCGGCTCCGCTGCCATGCATACCCATGCCCAGCCCGACCGTTGCGGCAGCCAGCGCCGGAGCATCGTTCACACCGTCACCGACCATGACGACATGCCCGTACTGCTCCCGAAGCATGCGAATATGGCTGACTTTGTCCTCTGGCATCAGACCAGCGTATACCGCATCGACTCCGGCCTGCGCCGCGATCACGGCGGCGGTTTCCGGGCGGTCTCCGGTCAGCATGACGACCCGGATGCCCTGCGCTTGCAGGCGTCTCACCGCCTCCTGCGCCTGTGGCCGCAGCTCGTCGCGCAGTGCCAGCATCCCGGCAATCCGGTCATCCGCGAGGATAATGGATACGGTTTTGCCCTCAGCTTCCAGCCGGGCACGTGTTTCCACCCATTCCGGCTCTGCCAGCGGACTAGCGTGATCCAGCGCATCCGTGCGCCCGATTTTCCACCTCATCCCGTCTACCATGCCCTCCATTCCCCATCCCGTCAGGGACTGTACTTGCTCCACTGCGGGAAGCTCTCGCTGCCCCAATTCGGCTTCAGCTTTGGCAACAATCGCTCGTGCCAACGGATGCATGGAGTAGCTTTCTATTGCCGCAACAATGCGTAACAGCTCATCGGCATCGTAGCCTGTGGCGGTAATCCAGTCTGTTACAACAGGCGATCCGATGGTCAGCGTACCTGTTTTGTCAAAGGCGACGACAGATGTCAGCGCCATATTTTCCACATGCGCACCACCTTTGAACAGGATGCCCCGACGGGCACGGTTGGAAATAGCCGACAGCATGACTGGCATAATGGACGACACGAGTGCGCATGGTGAGGCCACAACGAGAAATACCATTGCCTTGTAAAACGCCGCTGCCCACGTCCAGCCCAATACCATTGGCGCACCTGCAATAACAATCAGCGTAACCGCAACAACAATTCGGGCGTAAATCGACTCGAACCTTTTGATAAAGCGTTGGGAATCGGGGACCTCAGTCTGCGCTTCCTCCACCATACGGATGATTTTTGAAAATAGAGTGCCTTCGGAGGAATGACTAACCTCCACATACAGCACGCCTTCCCCGTTAATGGTGCCCGCATATACCTCGTCACCCGCCGCTTTGTTCACCGGAATGGATTCCCCGGTAATAGATGCCTGATTCACCGCCGAAACGCCCTTGGAAATCCGGCCATCCGCCGGAATCAGTTCGCCCGGCTTCACCAGCAGCAGATCCCCCGGCAGCAGTTGCTCAATGCCGATCGTTTCCGTCCCCTCGCTTGACAGACGCAAAGCCGTTTCCGGCTTCAACGCCATCAGCTCGGAAATATCCTTGCTGCTGCGCTCGGTGGTATAGCTCTCCAGCGCACCGCTGAGTGCAAAAATGAAGATCAGCATCGCTCCTTCATTCCAGTATCCAATAGCCGCAGCCCCCAATGACGCTGCGATCATGAGCAGATTGACATCCAGGTCACGCTCACGGATCAGCGTCTCAATGCCTTCTCTGGCTTTAGACCAGCCACCTAGGGCGTAGGAAACCACATACAGGATGACCGCCAGCCATTGCGACCAATGCGAGACGCCCCATGCCATCAGCATAAGCGTTCCACTGCCCAGGGCAGCCTGCATCTCCTTGTTTTTTAGCATGCTTTTGAGCTGGAATTGCGGCTTGCGATTCGGGCCTGGCCGTCCGCTGCCACTGTTTTTTGAAAGTATCCGATCAGAGGGAGACAATGTCTTTTGAAGTTGTTGAACTGCTTGCATCATGTCACATTCCTTTCCTTTTTTGTTCTTTGTTACTGCATCTCATTGAGAATGATATCCATTGTTAAGTGCCTTAAAATAGCGCATGCTGCTTCGGGAAGCCCGAAGCAGCATGTTTGGAAATGAGAATGATAATCATTTTTGCATTTGTACAATTATTTTGGTGTAGTGAAACTTTATTTTATTATATACCTTTTCTTTTCCAATTGTAAACATGAGTTTATCCCAGTGCCTTGATGCCGAAGCTGAGCTTCGGAGACGTTCGCCAAGCGACCTTCATAGATCCAACGATAGATGGTTTTCCAGCACACGATGGACTTGCTCGGCATTCCGACGGATTTCCCGGCAAATGGTGGCATGATGTCTTCCCAATTCTTGCGCAATGGCTCTTGCACTCTGCCCTTGCTGATGTTCAAGGAAAATGAAGTATTAGACTGAGCTTAATAAAAGAAACAGCGGCAGCCATGGACAAGAAAATAAAGTCCTAGACTGCCGCTGTTTTATTCAACTAACGTTTCCCGTTAGCTGAATGTCATTACCAATCCCCGTTATTTTATTTTCAGATAGTAGGTACCCAAAGTTAGCAATGATACAAAAACGAAAAGAGCTGCTAGAGTAAAAAAGACAATGGAAATTCTAGTGTTATTCTTCCGCTCTTTAATTCCATAAGCACAGCAAAGGATAACCATAGTGAATTGGGCACCACTTCGGCAATAGGCATTGCTCACAAAAAATATGCTGCTAAATTCGATTACTGCTGCGGTAAGAGCTAGTATATTAAACCATAAAGGATTTTTTCGAAATTGTTTATACATAAAGGTTTCCCTCCACCATTCCAACAAGATGTCTTATTGTTTTACCTACTAAGTGGTCCCGTCAACCCCCTGCCTCTACTCACCTAAATACACTTAAACAGAACCATTGTAACGTGAATATTAAACTGTAGAACAGGTAATAACAGGGGAAGAATGTGATGATCTATAATAACCAATTTTTTAAGTTATGCTGCCCGTTACTTCAATGAAAACCAGGGAACAGCTGCAACGGCAATCTGCTCCCTGATTATTCCACTAACGTTCCCCGTTAGCTTAATACAAATATTTATCAACGTACTGAGATCCCAGGCCCCAATAATCATAATTATAGTCCCTTGGATGTTGTATAAGGTGTTTTGAGCGTTCAATCCAGGCATTAAGCTGCTCAGTCTTAGCGAAATTACTCACTTTTTCTAATAGTAAGGCCAATTCTTTTATAACTTCCTCTTCTCCAGATTTAACAACATCACCGGTAAAAACATAAAGGCTACTTAGAAAAAAATGAATAGGTTTGCATTTTTCGTCATCGACAAAGCTGCATATCATCGGTATGTTTTCAAAGCTATTCACAGCTAATTCCCAATCCTGATCCGGTATTTTCATATCGCTGTATGCCCATAGTTTAATTTCTTTTTGGTTTGGGTTCCAAGCATGTTGAGCATCTCTCCACATTCTGCCCCCCCCTTATGCCAATTGAGTTCTCATTCCCCGATAGTGCAATAATGATTGCCGCCCTAAAAGGAATAGGTACATTCACTGCCTTAAATAAATAAGAATATTATAAACACAATGTCCAATTGTTGGAGCCCATATTGAAGAAGTCTTTTTATATATAAATCCAAGAATGTATCCTACGAGAAATATGGTCACATAGTTAAGAAGTGAATATCCTGAAATAATACCTATTGGAAAGTGTATCCCCATAAAAAGTATCGCTTGTATAAAGTTATATCCCTTCACCCGATGGTCTCTTAGTTTATTCATAATGAATCCCCGGAACACTACTTCTTCAGAAAACGCCGCTAACGGTGTAATGATCCATCTGATTCCTATGTCAAAACTAAAACCTTTAAAGATAGCAAACTCAATTACTACCAATAAGAATCCAATAATTCCGCCTGTAATTACTCCCTTGATAACATTGTGTTTTAATTTTAAGTAGCCGATGATTTGTTGCGGGCTTACTCGATCAATATATATGAAATAAATGACCACCAGCCCGATCCAAAAAATCAATTTTATCAAGAAGGATATCAGATAAAGCCCCAAATCAGATATTTTGGGATGAAATGTTAGCTCCTTAATTGTCCAGCCCATATAAAAAATTAATATAAAGTGAGTAAGTTTACTTTTAGTCATTTTTTTGTTCCTTTTAATAAATTTCAGCTGATAGTTTTATATTACCAAAAATAGTTCTGTAACTCCAATACCACTAGTAATTTTGAATTGGCGTTTATCCGGATAAATAGAACGTTAATGACACTCTGAAAATTCAGCATATCTCCCATTAGTTTGGTTGCATGTCATCCCAGCGGCAGGATCGTGGTGTAGTGTCTATATAGTAATTTTTCCATACATAACTGCCCGTTAGCTCAACAGGCTGCCGATATTACGGCAGCCTGTGTTCTTCTTTGTGCTATCGTTTCCCGATAATTCAACGGAGCCTAATTCCTTTCTGAAACAGAAGAAGATCCACAATTCTTAGAACTGCAACTTTGTGTTATGCGCTATACGGAATCCAATATACAATACAGCCAAATGTTTAAGCGACCAAAGAGAACTTTTGCTCGTCGATTCGCAACTTTTCTGTTCAAGGAGTCGTCTTATCAACTATTCTATGCAAAGAAAGGCGATGGTTACGTTGAAAAGTAAATGGATTCTAGCAGCCGCGGTTGCGGCGACGCTTGTGTTTCCTTCCATCGTGAATGCGGGAGGAACCGCCTATTACCGGTTTTCATGGGAGAATGGCGGAGATTTGTCCGGGGGAGCCATCGTCAAAAACGGAACGACCTACGTTCCTGCTTCAATCGCGCAGATGGCCGGCATGACTCTACATTGGGATAAGACGCACAAACGAGCGAAATTTGAGGGCTACGGCAAAAAAGCGGCTGTCCGGGTAGGGAGCAAAACGGGATTTGTGGACAGCCATCTCGTCGATGTAGGTGGCGCTCCTTTTCTGTATGAGGAGGAGCTTTATCTGCCTGCCCAGTTCATCATTCAAACACTTGAGGGTGGTTCGATCCGTTGGGATGCTCAGCATCATCTCGTGAGTGCAAGCGGACTTCATACCTATGCGGGCGTCAGCCAAACGTATGCAGGCAATACGTACAGCATTGTCAAAAAAACCGGTGATCTGTTCGTTATGGGAAGGAATGGCGTCCAGACGAAGATCGCAAATCTCGGTTCCCAGCTTTATGACGGAGTCACAATGGATTTCAAAAAAACGCCTGAAGGGCTTCTTCTCGTCACGATTCTGGATAACTACGGGGAACCCCATATCAACAACCATGTCTTTACCCTTATTTTGAAAAATGGCGCCGTCATTCGACAATCCGACGTGGGCTATTGGAATCGGGTTACGAACAATGTGACGCAATACGGGAACCATCTGCTGCTCACGGACGGGAAGTTGCTGCGGATCATCGAGGACGGGACGGGCATCGTGACGCAAACCCTGAATCTAGTCAAGCTCGGCGGCGAGGACGACAACTATTTCATCGAAGGCATTGCGGACGATTTTCTTCTTATCCGCCCTAACAATTCTGGGCTTCTCACCCTCGTTGACCGAAATTCGGGCGGGAGTGTCAAGCTTTACGACAAACTGCTCGACGCGGACGACATTGAATATGTCACAACGAACGATGTCCCATACAAGGGCGATTACCTGAAATACGTGAAAAGAAACGGTCCCATGTTGTACTTCAAAAACAATAGTCCGATGTTAAAAGACGATAAACTATATTCCTATTCACTCCCCGTTCCTTCCGGGGACATCTTAACGGCACAATAAACGGTCCGAGTTCTCTTTGCGCTATACAGAGGAGGAACGAGGTATTTGGCCTGATCTCCCAGATGGGACGACACCAATGAGTAATGGGTAGCCAATTACAAGCGGCTACCCTTGTTTTATTGAACTATCCTGCCCGTTACTTCAACGAAAACTAGGGAACAGCTGCAACGGCAATCTGCTCCCTGGTTATTCCACTAACGTTTCCCGTTAGTTCGATGAATCCATCACTTGGATACTATAGAACATCGTCGATCAACGAGAGTCCCTTGTTGATCCGCATTCGACTGTCTCGCAGAAAATCGCGGGTCCAATCGTCCGGTTGATGTAAATCCCAACTCCGGTACATTCACTATTATACGATTTACCCCTTCTGCTCAATTGTTAAGAAGTTTACCCTTCAAGTTTGCAGAATGATACTTGTTCAATTTTTACAATCTGATTATTCAAACTATATCTTAATACGTCTTACTGAACCGGAACGCAAATTTCGCAATAATGATTATTAACAAGTTCAACTTTATACCGCTCCAAAATAGGTCTTGTTTCATCTAATCTGAACCTTTGGTTTTCCAACCCCAGGAATATTTCAACCCAAGCCTTTTGAACAGCTTCTGCTGTATGATTTATCTTAAAAACAGCGTATCTTCCTCCACTAATGTTGTCCAGGTTTACTCCATCAGCATCTACACAGTAATCATCAGGAACAACCAAACATGCATCGTAGCGACAATTTTCCGGTTTTACAAATGCAGGATTGTCTTGGGCAATACCGAGGATAATAGACTTATTATTAAATAATTTATTAGATTTAACCCAGCATTTAAACTTCTCCATTAGTTGTGAATTTGCAATTCCATAAGGACCAATCTGTCTCATGTATGCAATTCTACAAGACGGTATTTTTTCAATTTCAGCATTCATATTATCTTCTCTTTCTTTTTAAAGTACATCGATGTCTGAAACTCATCTTATAATGCTTTAAAATGAGAAACAACTCAATTTTAAAAATAGTGCCCATTACTTCAATGAAAACTAGGGAACAGCTGCAACGGCAATCTGCTCCCTGGTTATTCAACTAACGTTCCCCGTTAGCTCAATGATCCGGACTTCTACTGGTTCATCGAGAACATAACCTAAACACAAAGCTAATCTCCATTTTGAAATGCTCTTTTGCCCAATTGTGATAGCCGCACGACCCGGTAACCCGGCTCATCTCCAGTCGCGAACTCCGATGGCTACGGTGTGCTTTAACGTCCCCTCGGTAATTCATCTCAGCCAAATGCCAAGCATCTGCTGCATCTGTTTTCACCTTACGAAGCTGTGTGCCTTTCGATCGTTTCGCTTGCAGGGGGTTGACGATGTAATGAATCCATCCACTGCGTTTAAGATACCCTACCAGATTTCGATGGTAATGTCCGGTTGCCTCAAGGACAACAACGGGCATTGTTACGCGATAGGGGTGCATAAGCTCCTGTAGCGCGGGTTTCCGCTCTCGTTTTGAGAGGGGTAAGGGCTTTACTGCGTGACACACCCATAGTAAAAACGGGGTACGGTTGGTCTATGAATGACCGCCGCGCCCCGTTCTTTATATTATTACACTGTTTTCTTTTTCTGACTAATTGCGTGTATATATTTAATAGTAAGCTTCCATAAGACTTTCCCGAGCCAAAACATTAACACACCAATCACAATAGAAATTGGCAAGAACTGCTTTGGGCTTGGTGTAAATGCTCCCAATTCGATTGTTATTCCGGCAATATCATATCCCATAAGATACCCGAAAAATTTAACAATTCCGCCTATCAGCGTAATAACTCCACCAATCATTAAAGCAATGGAAAGAGTACTGATGAACGGCAAAAGTAACATACCGCTGACGCCTGCAAAGCTGCTACAAAATGCAAATATTGCGCCGAATTTACGCCAACTAAATTTACTGTTCTTTGAAATGGCTTCACCTAAGTATGCTTTCGCTAATTCTTTTGGGTTTCCTAACCGTTCAATGATTTGCTCAGAAGATACACCATTATTTTGCAATTCAAGCATTACGCTTTTGATTTCTTTTACAATGTCAATACGCTCGGAATCGGACATAGATTTCAAATACTTTTCAATTTTTACAAGATAGTTATTCATAATTTTATCCATAATCTAACTCTCCTTTAATTTCTGATATAGCTGTTAATAAATTATCCCATTCTAAGGACATCGCTTTTAAGTATTCGTTTCCTTTTTCTGTAAGGGTATAATATTTTCTCGGTGGCAAGCCCTCTGTACTTTCTTGCCAAGATGAAGAAATATATTCTTCTTTCAATAATCTTCTAAGCAGTGGATAAATTGTATTTTCTTTTGCAGCAACAATAGGATACTGCTCTAACTTACTTATGATTTCATACCCATAATATGGTCGTTGCTTTATTAGCAATAGAATACAATAATCGAGTGTTCCTCGCTTAATTTGTGATTTCCAATCTTCTACATTCATGTATTGTACCTCCTGCATATATATCGTACAACACAGTACTATATTTATCAATAGTAAATTCAGTACCAACAACCGCCGAACGCAGAGGCTTTTGAACTAGAAAGGTATATTTTTAACTATAAAAACTATGACAAAATTTATCCGTATTTTCCTTTTTTCCTATTTGCTAAATTCAGCAAGTAAAATATTTTTAAAAGGATTAGGACTGTTATCTCTACCCAAACTGTTCAAACTGACGACCAACGTATGCTTGCCTCCAAGTGTACCTCCTGCAAAAGTAGAAAACCCTAGAATGCCACCTATGTGCCCCCATACCGAGACACCGTTTGGAAGCTTAAATTCAGAGATTCCAAGACCATATCCATCGATTCCTGATCTTCCTACAGGAACTGTAGTAAGCATTTGTTTTAGTTGCGGTTCCTTCAGTAATTTGCCACCGAGCAAGGAAGAGAAGAACTTATTTAAGTCGTCAGCAGTAGAAATCATATCTCCAGCCGAGCTACCTGCACTTGGATTATAATAAGTAACGTCTTTTATCTCACTTGCTTCGTCTGGTTGGGAATATCCCCGAGCATGCTTGGTGCCTGGAATAACGCTTGAATTGCCAGGTAGGAATGTATCCGACAATTCAAGCGGTTCAATAATCCGTTTTTCAATCTCTTCCGCGTAGCTGTTTCCGGTTACTTTTTCAATAAGAATACCCAGTAATACGTATCCCGTGTTTGAATAAGACCAGCCCTTTCCTGGGAGAAAGTCTGGGGGCAGAGAAATCCCCATCTTCACTAATTCATCAGCCGTATACGATTTTTTTGTATCCATAAAATCAGCGTCTTTTGACCTTGAGTATTCAGCGATACCACTTGTATGGTTCAATATCTGCCGGATGGTAATCTGGTTACCATTATATCCATTTCCTTGAATGACACCAGGCAACCATTTTTCGATGGAGTCGTCTAGATTTAAGCGGTTCTCTCCAGCTAATTGAAGTACAATCGTTGCGGTGAACGTCTTCGTCACGCTGCCAATGCGAAATCGAAAATCTGTTTCCATTGGTTTCTTGGTGCTCAGATTCGCTATCCCAGCGGCATAACCCCACGTTTTTCCACCCTCAGAAGTTTTAGCAAGTATCCCCGGGAATCCAAGTTGCAATGCATCCCGCATTGCTTGCTTGACGGAATTATGATCTCGTTGAGTGGTTGTTTGTAACGAACTAGATACATTTTGAGTGGGCTCTGCTTTTACAATTGAGGTTGGCAATGTGTATAGCAGGGAACTTCCAGTTATTAAAAGGGCCAGACTTGCAAATGTAATTTTACTACGTATTTTCATAAAAAAATTCCTCTTCTCTATTAATATTGTAAGTTTGTAATCATATTCATAATTGTTGTTTTACCAACGCCATTCTGTCCTAACAAGCGGTAAATTCCTTTTTTTTCGTATCCCAGAAATTAATTCTTTTCCTTAAAATACTCTGTTAACTGGTTTGTTTTTCATATATTCGTCATATCTGTTCCGCCTTTCACACCTACCTCCTGCATATACATCGTACAACACAGTACCTCAATTATCAACAGTATATCAGAATTTTTTTATTCAACGAGAGATATTTTGAAAGAAATTCAGTATCAACAACCGCCGAGCGCAAGCAGAAACAGCGGGATGTTACGCAATAGGGGGGCATATGCCCTTGTATTGTGCTGGTTTCCGGGCGCGTTTTGAGAGGAGCAAGGATTTTATACCTTTTCCCTCAAAATCATCGTTCTGCTGCGTGACACACCCATAGTAAAAACGGGGTGCGGTTGGTCTATGAATGACCGCCGCGCCCCGTTCTTTTTTTTGTGCTTATTGTTCAGTTTCCTTTTGCCGTTCGGCTTCTCTTGGCTGTCGCAAAATCCCATCAATGTTCCGCTTGATAACGTCGTATTCCTTTACCTGCTTTTTTAGTTTCCCATAGTCGGTATACAGCTTTTCCTCTTGAAGCCTTTTGTATTCCGCTTGCAGGACGGCGATGTTCGGGAGCCTGCCGCCGATCTGCGCTGCCTTTAATACTTTGGTGGCTGCTTCATACAAAAAAATACTGCTTTCGTGCCCTGCGCGGTAGCTGTCCTTATACTTTGCTCTGCGGTAGCCGTCACATCGATCAGCTCATTACGAAATCTATTAGTATATTTCCACATTTTATTCAACTATCCTGCCCGTTAACTTAAGGAAGAACCGTCAGTCTAACACTTAATTTTTCTAGTCTACAACTTTATTTTCTTCTGACAGCTGATGCAGGATTTCTAGCTTGCTGCGTTCGATTAGGCTAAGATGTGAATAACTCATGGACTGATTCTCCTTGTGTGAATGCTGGCGTTGGAACTTTCATTCTACACGAATCAGGTCATGGGCCATTTTTTTATTGATTTCCAGCAGGTGTCGCACTTCATATTACAATCCGTCAAATGAAGAAAGGATGGTAGTGAAAGATGAAACTGGAAGCAAACAACAAGTTAGTCATGATTGGAGTTTCTGTCACGGTGCGAATGCGGCTGTAACGGCCGATAAGAGATTAAGGAACAAATAGAGCCTTGTCAATGAAAAAGGAGGCTTCTTGGCGAAGCAAAGGTGCTTTGGAGCGAAAATCGACTGAACCGTCAGAATTGGTTATTGTGACTGGATCCGTAACTCCGGCAGCAACAAGCTTGCTTACGGCCTTGATAGCCGATTCATTGGTTTGCCCTGCCAATCGCACCTCATCGCCAAGCGGCCATGGAAGAGGAATGCGCGTTAAGATGACGGCCATTTCTTCCCGAGTTATCGTGCGATCCGGTTCAAATCGGCCTCCGGGCTCCTCCCCCAACCAATGATGCTCGACCGCCGCCTGTATCTCTTTGACCGCAAAATGGTGTTCGATATCCGTGTAACCGGATTTCGATTTGGAGGGCGGATAGCCGACAGCATGCAGCAGCATTGTGATGAATTCCGCCCGGGTCATGGGTGCCTTGGGGTCAAAGCTGCGCCCATCTCTTCCATTGATGATATCCAGCGAATGGAGCTTTTCAATAGACGGTTGGTAGGGGCTTTCTTTCGAGACATCGGAAAACAGCGCTTTTTCCTGCATTTTGGGCGAATAGGCTAACGGTGATTTGGTAGGTCTGTACATATAAGCAATACCGCCATCCTTTTGTTCAAGAAATGCCATTTTCTTCCCGTGGTCATCCATAAACAACAAGGGATCTATCTTTTTCAAAGTAGTCTTGCCATTCCTCAATTTGTATTTGTCTTCCGCTACAAGTTGTCCGTTATTGTACGTAATTCTAGTCACAAATGCCGGGGTATGCAGGTCTCTGTATAATCCGACGTAACGCGCGGCTTGCTGTTCTGTCAGAGGTGATACCGATTCAGGCGTCTCGGTGCTCTTCGGATAATAATGGTTCATAAAGGCAGCATACAAATCCGAGCGCAATTCGGAATCATTATTATAAATGACGAACAATCCCGTTTTGCGCTCAGGCAGTAGCCATATCCATGAGGCATATCCGGGGATGTTCCCGCCTTTGCCGACGACATACTGACCATTCGACAGTTCATTGAAAATGCTTTCAAATCCATAGCTTGTAATAGGTATGGCCGGATGAGCGAAAACGGAAAACTTGCTCATTCGCTGAACACTTTGTTCGCTTAACATTTGCCGATCTCCGGCCTTTCCTTTTTGCAGAAGCATGACCATGAATTTAGCCATATCGCTTCCGGTGGACAACATTCCGCCCTGAGGCATGTCCGTAGGATAAATGCCATACTCCGGATATGGCGTGCCTTGCGGATCGTAAGCTGTAGCCATTCGGGCTTTAAGCTCTGGGGTTACAAGATCATGGGAAGAATTCATGCCGAGCGGCTGAAAGATGTTTTTATCCATGTATTCATGAAAAGGGAGCCCGGTAACTTGTTCCACGGCATATCCCGCCAAAGCAAAAGCATAATCGTCATACTGGTAGGCTTCCCCCGGCTTCCGGACGATGGTTGGCATTCGATCAATTAAGAAATCTCGAAGAGAAGTCTCTTGATTAAGAAGATCGGGCGAGGCGTCATCATCTTTTTCATATGGGAAATCGAACCCAGTCATGTGGGTCAGCATATTTTCCATAGTTAGCGGTTTACCTGTCGAATTGGGTATTGTGATACCTCCAAGATAGGATTGGATGTCCTGATCCAGCTTGATCTTCCCTTGGTCAGCAAGCTGCAGCACAGCCGCAGCCGTAAACGTCTTAGAAATGGAACCGATGCGAAAAACGGTATTGGAATCAACTGGGGTTTTGCTTTCTTTGTTTGCATACCCGTATCCTTTGGATAAAACTACTTGTCCGTCCTGAACGACGACGAACATGGCACCCGGGACATTGAACTTCTTCAAGCTTTCCCCAAAGTAATTGTCCGCGAAGGCCTCCACTTCTTTGGGGTCAACCGGACCGCTTGGAGCAGCAGGAACAGCTGCAGGTTGAATCGCTGTGATTGTTTGCCCCTTAAGAGGGGGCTGTTCCGCACTGACACTATGCCCTCCGACCAAAGCAATCAAGTAAGTCACAGCTAGAGACGTGCTTAGCGTTACAGCGAGCACTTTTGTAACTCTTTTTTTACGCATTAGAAAATTCTCCTTCAATAAAATTGGTATAGGCTGGAAGTGCCCTCTCAGTATAACATGATGGATTATTTCCCCACACAGTCTTCCGTCTAGTTCATTACCTAGCCTAAGGTCAAGTAAAAAAGGATCAGACCGCAGCAGCGACCTGATCCTTTGCACTATTGTTTTCAATGCTTGTACTGCGGATAAACACGGCCCTGCTCAAGCGCTTCCTGGGGTCCCGCCAACATTTTAACGAAAATATACGCTATAGGAAACATTAACCTAAATTTCGAAAGTAACCTTCTATTAAAAAACAAAAAAAGGGCTCAAATCTTTGGTAGAATGGTGTTTGCGAGAACAAAATCACCCAAAGAGAGGAGCACCTTTTAGGTGAAGTCTACCACACCCATCTATAAAATCAAGACCGAATTTTCACTGGATCAGTCCACAAGCATCGGAGGAAGCAAGATCTTCCTCGATTATCTCGAAAAAATTAAACTGAGCCAGGTGCTGCAAATCTTAGCCGGAGGCAATTGTTCCCCGTGCATCGCATTCTGCTATATCTCCGAATGCCAATCCCCATGTTCGAATGGAACTCCGGCAAGTGAACCTCGAAGTGATCCGGCCTTGTCTGCCTTCCAAGCTCATTCTCGATTTGGATTCGACGGTGGAGACGGTCTATGGCCATCAGGCCAAAGCAGCACAAGGAGTGAATGCCCATAAACCGGGGCGAAAAAGCTACCACCCCTTGCTCGCTTTTGAGGGACAGTCCTGCCTTTGCCTGAATGCCGTGCTCCGCGCAGGAAATGTTCACTCCTCCACCGAGGCTGTCCCTTTTCTGGAAGAGACCTTTAACCTCTTCGGTCAGCACCAGGTTCTCTATTCCCGGTTTGACAAAGGCATCGCTCTTGGGTACCAAGCCACGTCTTGGAAAAAGCCTCGGCGGGTCGCCGTGATCCGCAAGGCAAAAGTCGTTGATGATGACCAAGCTTGTCTCCTGCTGGATACCGACTGGGAGTACGAGGCCATCGTCACGAACCTGGATTGGGAATCCATCGATTTGTGGCGCTTTATAACCAACGCTGTTGTATGGAGAACTACATCAAGGAAGCCAAACGCGGATTTTCCATCGACAAAATCGCCACCAGCTCTTTTGAAGCGAATGAAATCGACCTGCTCGTCAAATTGCTGGCCTATAACCTCTACGAGCGCTTCAAACGAGATTGCTGCGAACCGGTTCATAGGGGCTATACCATTGCAAGGTTTCGTCTGGAATTCTTCCACTGTGCAGCAACGCTGGTGAGTCACAGTCGAACCACCGTCCTCAAACTGGCGAAGACATTCACAAACCGCCACAGCTGGAAACGGATGGAATCTCGCATTGCCCAGCTAGAATGAAGACTTCTAAAATCTAACATGGAAATTCAGATGCCCGATCTTCTGGGTGGGGGAAGTTGTATGCTGGAAATCAATTTTTGAATATTCCCCCTGTAAATTTCCCCTGATTCTTACAGGTTTTTCGAACGCTGAGTCTCTCGATTCCTTACTGTTACGGGCTTTCGAAATTCAGGATAAAGTGAATTTACTTTTTAACTCATACTTATTGTAAGCTTTTCCATTGCCATTAATAATAACTTCTATATCCCATGTAAGTTCTTTGCATTTTTGAATTATATACTGCTTGTTCAATAAAATAAAAATTGTAACAAGAGCACTGATTGTTAATAAACCCGCAGCAATCGCAACCACAAATGTAAAATTTTGATTAAGTGTATCATTTCTAAATTCACCAATAAGGATACTAAAAATATTATGTACTTTCTCCATATAAAAACCTCGCAATACATTTTTTTCGCAATATATAAAAATTTCATTTACATATGATACGGTTCACTGGAATTAATATTCAACTATCCTGCCCGTTACTTCAATGAAAACTAGGGAACAGCTGCAACGGCAATCTGCTCCCTGGTTATTCCACTAACGTTTCCCGTTAGCGTAATGTCCAGTTAATTGTATTAGTCTCCGACTCTTCGAAGATTAAAGATTAGTTTGAAAAGCACATTTGCTTGATCGATCGTCTGTTTGACAGTTGCAGCGGGAGAGCGATCAGTGGCTAACCGAAGACCTTGGCCCGCCCAGAGTGACATGTACTCAGGGTTATTCGCTTTTGCAGCTGCCTGGCGAATGTCCCTCGTCATTGCGTTTTGAATTGGGTAGGCAGGAATTTTTCCGGGATACCGATGCATGTCATTCATAAATTCTGTTCGAATACCTCGTGCGGCTTTGCCAGAGTACACGCGAGTAATTTCGGTGCAATCCTCATTTTCTGAAAGAATCTTCTGTTTGTACGTTGTATGAGCACCGCTTTCGGGACACGCCAGAAAGGCAGTTCCCATTTGTACGGCCGCGGCTCCTAATGCGAGGCTTGCTACAAGCCCCCTTCCATCCATGATGCCTCCCGATGCGATGACTGGAATTGTTACATGATCCACGATCTGCGGAACAAGAGCCATGGTGCCTATCTGAGTGTCGGAAACGCTCTTCAAGAATGTGCCGCGATGTCCCCCAGCTTCACTTCCCTGGGCTACAATTGCGTCTACACCAGCCGCTTCCAATTGTTTGGCTTCTTCAATTGTTGTTGCTGTACCAATTACAATTGTTCCACGCTGCTTCATCGTTTGGATCACATCTTGCGGTGGTATCCCAAAGGTAAAACTAAACACCGGGATTTCTTCATCCAGTAATACTTGCACCTGCTCTTCAAACGACTCCGAATATTTCTGGATCGCTGGATTTTGTGCAATGCCAAGTTCGACGCGATAAATATTGAGGTGATCTGCCATTTGTCCGATCGTTTCTTCCGATTCTATTCGTTGCTCAGGTACAAACAAGTTGACTCCAAACGGCTGATCCGTTAGTTGTTTGATCTCTCGTATCATGCTCCGGAGTTGTTCTGGTGTTAAGTATCCGGCACCTAAGTTGCCTAGACCCCCGGCGTTTGAAATTGCTGCTACCAATTCAGGAGTCGTAGGTCCACCTGCCATCGGCGCTAGGAAGATCGGGTATTTAATTTTGAGGGTACGTGTTAATTCTGTCTCAAGCATTTTTGAAAACCTCCTATTGTTAAACCTATAATGGAATCTTCATGATTTCGATTAATGCGAATTTCAAAGAAGTTTGCTACTCCATCTATTTAAGGCAGCCACCAAACTATCCTGCCCGTTAAGTTAACAAAAGAATAAGGAACTACCGCAAAGGAAGCTCCTCAACTATCGTTTCCCGTTAGAACTCCTGTAGAATGAATCATCAATGATACTGGCCTGTAATGTGTTCATTCATCTTTCAGTATTTTGGAGAGTAACACAATTTGCCCTGCATGATATCCGTAGTGTGCCGCAACCTGAACAAGAAGCTGGCTAATTTCTCTCGCTTCATAGGTTTCATCCTCTGAAGCGCTAACCCGAAGCATTCTGTTCCAATCCTCGTGGTCATAGCGGATTGTAACTTCTCTTTTTAAATCCTCATCAGACAAAACTGATAATATACTTACCGATTCGGATCGTGTCCTCATAAGAACGCTAATCAACTCATCTTTTGATATGCCACCTTCAGAATTAAATTCTCGAGTACGTTCCCGAATGAATGGTTTGTTTCCGATTGCACTTATGAGGTTCTGATATTCGTTACCTGCTAAATGCAAGCAAAGATTACCGATGCTGTTCATGGAATCCTTCATTTTCTTCCAAATCAAATCATCATCAAGCGGGTTTATGCTCTTTATAATTCGATCGAGCTGCTTGTTCATGTCTTCGAGTACATGCTTTATTAGGTCTGGCATGACCATTTCCCCCTCTGTAAACTTATTTTTATTATTCGTTAAACTCTGGGTATTTCCTTTAATTATCCTGCCCGTGGGACTTGATCCCGAGCGCTATAATGTTCACCCCTACTTGTCATGACCATGATTGAGGCTGGTTGGGACTTTTAATCGCCGGTAAATTTACATGAAGGAGAGATCAGATGAACCCCGTTATTGAGCTAGACATTTCTAAAGAAGAAAGCCATGGACAGGCCTTTTTAGATCGTGGAAAACCATACAGAGGGACCTTTCATTTCGAACATACGTGTGAAGGACTCGAGAAATTGCTTCAAGCTATTCGAGACGTCGAGCATGTATCTGGATATCGTCCTACGTTGATTCTCGAAGCAACCGGGCACTACCAAAGCCCGTCGTTCAGTTCTTGGAGGAGCATCACTATTTATTCATTGTTATCCATCCGCTCATTTCAAATCGCCTTAGAAAATCCAATCTTCGGAAAGTTAAAACGGATGCCGCGGCTGCTTATCTTTTGGGCGATCTTTACTATAGGGAAGAGTTCGAAACTTTCAAAAAAAAGGGATGTGCAGCTGCTTATTCTGCGCTATCTGACTCGGCAATATGAGGCATTTTCAAAGATGTGTGTGCAAACAATGCTGCAGTTCCAAGCTGTCTTGGATCAGGTTTTCCCTGCATATAAAGGCGTCCAACCTGATCGCCCTTATTCTTCAGTACCAGGAGCATCTTGCTGGGTTAGAACAGAACATAGATGCCCTGGCTAAAGAGATCGAAGAGTATGATTTAATCCAGTCTATTCCCGGTATTGGCCATCCAAAGAAACTGGTCGCGTTTGCTGGCATTGACCCCAGTGTTTTTGCTTCAGGTAAGTTCACAGCAACTCGAAATCGAATCACCAAACGCGGTTCCCGGCAGCTTCGATATGTCCTAGTTATGGCCGTGCAGTGTGGGTTGATCCGTTCTCGCAACACTCGGATTAAAGATTTTTACGACCGCAAAAGAGCCGAAGGAAAGCCTCACAAAGTTGCTCTAGTGGCATGTGCAAATAAGCTGGTTCATTGGCTGTATGCCATTTTAAAAAGTAAGAAATCATTCCGTCTGACATAACAAAAAGTTAATGGTATAACCTTCCAATACAACTCGAATTGGAAGGTTGTTTGGCATGCTTATTTTTCACTATACCATAGGGTTTCTAAATTGTTTTGCTGGAAATGTTGACAAGCTATTAGCTGGTATAGTTGAACAAACTAAGACCTTTTTCTATGCAGGGGAATCCGTTCATTTTGAGTGATTCGGGTTAATCGGTTCCGGGAGCAAAAGAAGGCCCGACCAACTTAGATCAAGTTAATTCGGAACCTTCGGATTATCTTTCACTCCATTTATGATTTTGCCGGATCAAGTTGAAGCTCCAGCGCTCCTGACCATCGTCCGGACGGAGCGAGCCGCTGAAGCTTCTCCGCCGTATTCTCCTGAGGAAGTGGTATATACAATAAAATTTTCAGCTCGGGGAACTCGGCCGGCATTAGTATCGTCGGTCGCAGGGACAGTTTTCCTGCAACAGGATGATTCAGCTCTTTATGGCCGGTATGCGCGATCCGGATATCGTGCAGCGGCCACCATTCCCCAAATTCCGGACTGGCTTCGCTTAATTCGTGGCTGAATTCCCTGAACCACGGATCATCCGCAAACTGATCACTGCTCGCCCGAAACAAAGCCAGACATTTCCGCGCTTCCCTCTCCCAATGCACGAGAAGCTGGCGCTGTGAAGGATGAGTGAACAGGTACCAGACCAAATTGCGATCCCGTCCGGTAAGCTTCCCATAATCGGCAAATACCTCGCTTGCAGCTTCGTTCCAGGCCACATAGTTCCACCTGCGGTCCACAGCGTATGCAGGGCACCACCCCCAGGAATCCAATATGCCTTGTAGTACGGGATCATACGTCGGTCCCTGGTTTGGAAGCTCGCGGGCGGCCGGATCTATTGCAAGATCGAACATATGTCTGCGCTCCACCCAGTCCAGCTGCAGCGCCCGGGCTACGCTGTCCAGCACCTGCGGCGAAACGTTAATATCGCGCCCTTGTTCCAGCCAGGTGTACCAAGAAACACCGACGCCAGCAACCTGCGCGAGCTCCTCTCTTCTTAACCCAGTAGTTCTTCGTCTTCCTCCTGTGGGAAAGCCATATTCCTGTGGGTCAAGCCGCTCTCTTCGCGTCCTTAAAAAATCCCCTAGCTCAACTCGACGACTGTTCTTGCTCAGGTTTAATCAACTCCTTTACCGTAAAGTAATCCCCGGTTAATTTGGGAAATGCCGTTCCATTCTAACTGGTGTTATTACACCTATGATAAATAAGCTCCTCGTTATCCCTTTGACACCCGTGCCATAATCATAACATAGCACACGCCATACTGTGCAGAAACAAAAGAACTCAAGGAGAGATGTAAGATGCAATATCGGAAATTAGGAAAAAACGGACCAGTCATTTCGGTGATCGGCTTCGGCGCTTGGGCCATCGGCGGAGGAAATTGGAATTACACCTGGGGTAATCAGGAAGATCGGCTATCGCATAACAGCATCCGCGCGGCGCTGGATGCAGGGATTAATTTCTTCGATACGGCTGCAGTTTACGGCTTGGGCCACTCCGAAGAAGTGATCGGCAAAGCGCTGAAAGGCGACCGCAATAAAGCGGTCATCGCCACCAAATTCGGCCTCGTTTGGGATGAACAGGGCAATGTCTCGCGCAACGGCACCTATGCGTCGATCCTTCGCGAGGTCGAGGCTTCCCTACGCCGTCTCGGTACCGACTATATTGACCTGTATCAAATGCACTGGCCGGATACGGACGCCAAAGCGTCGGTAGAGGAAACGATACGCGCCCTTGAAAAACTGCTGCAGGACGGTAAAATCCGCTATGTCGGAGTCAGCAATTTTCCAGTTGCGCTGCTGGAAGAGGCCTTGAAGATCCGGCACGTAGATTCCTTACAGCCGCCCTACTCCATTCTGGCCGCGGATGCGGAGAAGGAGCTCCTCCCCTACAGCCAGAAACAGGGCATCGGCGTGATTGCCTATAGCCCACTAGCCTCGGGTCTACTCTCCGGAAACTACAACGCGGACACCCGATTTGACAAACAGGATTGGCGCTCCAAGTCCCCATCCCATTCCGGAGAAGGCTTCAAGCAAAATATCGCGGTAGTCGGGCAGCTCAAAGAAGTGGCGGCGGACCTCGGCATTACAGTCGCCCAACTGGCCCTCGCTTACGTCCTCGCTCATCCGGCTTTAACGAGCGCGCTCGTCGGCGTCCGCAAGCCTGAACATATCCAGAAGTCGCTGCCGGCCGTGGATGTTAAACTCGACGATGCCGTGCTGGCTAAGATTCGGACCATTGCAGCGAGCGCCGCAAGAATCAAGATGCCGATAAACGAGTAAACCAGCAAATACAACGCAGATAGGTATCTGCGTTGTATTTGCTGTTCATAAAAATCATTACAGAAACAGGAAACGACTAGTAGGTACCCAAAGTTAGCAATGATTCAAAAACGAAAAGAGCTGCTAGAGGAAAAAAGACAATGGAAATTCTAGTGTTTTTCTTCCGCTCTTTAATTCCATAAGCACAGCAAAAGATAGCCATAGTGAATTGGGCACCACTTCGGCAATAGGCATTGCTCACAAAAAATATGCTGCTAAATTCGATTACTGCTGCGGTAAGAGCTAGTATATTAAACCATAAAGGATTTTTTCGAAATTGTTTATACATAAAGGTTTCCCTCCACCATTCCAACGAGATGTCTTATTGTTTTACCTACTAAGTGGTCCCGTCAACCCCCTGCCTCTACAGCATTTACACAGTAATCATCAGGAACAACCAAACATGCATCGTAGCGACAATTTTCCGGTTTTACAAATGCAGGATTGTCTTGGGTTACGTGCAGTTTCTTTATATTCTGAGTTATCACTGGCTATCTTCACATCTTCTTCCGTGATCAAAGATTGAAGGAAATTCTGGAACATGGTAGACTTTTTCATGGAGTCGTCACCTTTCGGTTGGTTTGTAGGAGTACAAACATTTTACCGGGTTGACGACTCTTTTCTACCATTTAGTGGTTAATCAACAGGCGTGTTCTCATGCATGTATTTAACCAATTCTGCAAGTATCGTGGTTGTATTGGACAAAATAAACCACCCCTTTTAAATAAGTAGGATATCAATCATTTTAAAACAGAAACTTCACAATCAAATGGTATTGTAGCACTTCCGGAATTAGTATACCAGTATTTGTGATGTTTTCATATTCCTTCAATATAACTACTTTTTATAGACATAATATTTTTTTCTTCTATCCTTTCTGATATTATAAGTGACGGATTGTAAAAACGAATCCTTAAATTACAGACTTTATTTCTTCCCATCACCAAGAAAAAAGGATATCCGCGCAACAGCGCAGATATCCTTTCTATACAGCTTAAGCATCTTTTATGAAATGAAATTCGCGTTACATTCGGGCTACAAGGGAAAGTGCTGTGCTTGGTTATGCGAGGTGTTGGAACCATATTTCCCCTCTAGGTCTTGCAGCAATGCGTAACGTGCAGCCGCAAGGCGCGCGGCGATAGCCCCCGTTTCCGGGCAAATGATGCCAGTCAGCCTGCTTGCCCATATTCCGGCTCCATCCAATAGCGTATGGACTTCGTCAAACGCAGCCCATACGGGAAGTTTGGGCTTCACGCCCCGGATGGCCTGCGTCATGCGTTCTATCGTATCGCTCGTCCCCTCATGACCGCCGACAGACAGATCGGACAGATCCGCGTCCACATCATATGAAGGAAACCGCGTAGCTTCCAAAATCACCGCATCGGCAAAACGTGCCATATCTGCGGCTTGAGCCGCCTGCTTGATCTGTTGCGCTTTCACTTCCGGCATGAGATTGGCGCGGGCAGACTCATAGGACTGTTTGACCTGCCCGTTCCATGTTTGGCTGACGTTGAGCTTGGAGGACGCATCCACCGTCAAAAGCACGCCTACCCGATATGGAATGCACCGCAGGCGGCCGCATAAGGTCTGCTCCGCAACGCCGTCGATCCAGTCCCGGGTTGCCCGGAATTGGTTCACGTCAGCCGGATTGCGCACCACAATCTCCAGCTGCGGTTCTCCCCCCTGCTGCACATTTCGCAACGCTGCACGCAGTAGCGCCTCCAACTGCATATCTTGCAGGCTTCCGATGCCCACCGCGTTGTTCTGTTCGATCAGGGCGATGGTGAGCGGCAATCCGTTCAGAGACTCGAACAAGCCTTCATACTCTGTTTCCAGCAGCCCGATAATTCGCCGGGACAGATGCTCACACAATCCGGGCAAGCCAGATGCCTGATTAAAGGCTTTGTACGTGTCTGATGCACGGGAACCTGGAATAAGCATGGGGTCGGCCTCCCCGTCAGGACCATGAATCGTATGCCTGGACTCTGCCGCGTCCAGATAGGCACGACATAATTCAGCCGCACGGCTGGACGACTGCGACAAGGGGCCGTGCAGAAGACTATAGCCATCAAGGCTGCTCATACTTAGCCCTATCGCTGACTCCTTGCTTGTATGATTCGCATGGGCAGGATCATCCGCATAGATACGTATGAATGTACGCCTGTATTCATCGCTCCACTCCAGCAGTCTGGTCATCGCTTCCCTGTCATCGTTGCCCTTATTCAGCAACGTTTCCCCAATTAGCTCGGAGTCCGCAGCCAGCAACGCCTCCTCTTGACTGATTATGCCCTGTTCGGCTAATCCGACCAGCCAGCCCAGCGGGTCTTCCTCCTGTGAGGCAGATACTTCACTGCACCCTGCGAGCACCGACTCGATAGCCAGTCTCTGTGCAGCAGCGGCCCCACTCCCCGACTCGGGGTCTTCGCAATCTCGACTGTTTTTTTCACTCAACAGTTCTGCGAATACATGCATCAGTTTAGCCTCCATGCTACAAATCCATCCTTTCTCCCGTCAGCAAGTTGGCACACACGAATTTGAGTATCCCACCAAAAAAGAAAACGCTCACTTATTAGATGCCAAGCAGAATTCAAATGAGCCTTACCTGTAAGGTCCCTACCTTAACGTATTAGGCACACCCCACATTTATACATATCTGTAGAACGACCGGAAAACATAGATTAAACCGCAGCATTCAGCACAAAAAAGCCCCCGGATTTCACAGGATGAATACATCCGATGATAACCCGAGGGCACTGATTTTTTATTCGAAAGAACGTACTTTCAGTACACGCATAACATTCAGTACGGCAAGCAGTGTCACGCCCACGTCGGAAAATACAGCCTCCCACATGGTAGCAATACCGAACGCACCCAAAGTGAGAAACACGGCTTTGACGCCTAGTGCAAATATAATATTCTGCCATACGATGCGGCGTGTACGCTTGGCGATATGAATGGCTGTAACCAATCTTGAAGGCTCGTCGTTCATGATGACGATATCCGCCGCCTCAATCGCGGCATCTGAACCTAAACCGCCCATCGCTACACCTACATCCGCCAGTGCAAGCACAGGGGTATCATTAATCCCGTCGCCCACGAACAAAATCTTGTCGCCCGCTTTTTTACTTGCAGACAGTTGTTCAATCTCTTCGGCTTTATGCTGGGGTAACAGCTCTGCACGTACTTCATCCAGACCCAACTGTCGTCCAACGGCCTCTGCAACCGTCCGATTGTCACCTGTCAGCATGATCGTTTTCACTATACCCAGCTTTTTCAGTGAAGCAATCGTTCGTGCCGCGTCCTCCTTGACCTCATCCGAAATCAAGATGCATCCGGCATACGTTCCGTCTACAGCCACATGAACGACCGTTCCTTCATCCATCGTTCCTGCACGTTGTGCATTGTTAAAAGCGACTTGCTCCCGCTCCATCAGCTTCGCATTCCCGGCCAACACCAGGCGACCATCTATCTGCGCTTGAATCCCATGACCGGAAATCTCGCTATATTGCTGTACCCGCTCGGCTTGAAGCTCCTTGCCATAGGAATCACGCAGGGATGCCGCAATAGGATGCGTGGAATGCAGCTCCGCAAAAGCAGCCGTTTCCAGCAGACTTTCCTTCGTAAACTCCCCGGCAGGATAAATGCCTGTTACACGGAAAACCCCTTTGGTGAGTGTACCTGTTTTATCAAAAACAGCATATTTTACATGGTTCAGTGCTTCAAGGTAGTTCCCGCCTTTAATCAGCACACCTGAACGGGAGGCTGCCCCGATTCCGCCAAAGAAGCCCAACGGAATGGATACGACCAGCGCACATGGGCAAGAAATGACGAGGAAAACAAGTGCACGATATACCCAATCTGCAAACTGTGCCCCCGGTACGACGAGCGGTGGAACGACTGCCAGCAGCAGCGCAACAATAACCACAACAGGAGTATAGTATCTGGAAAACTTGGTGATAAACTTTTCAGTCGGCGCTTTTTTGGCGCTCGCATTTTGCACCAGTTCCAAAATTTTGGAGACCGCCGATTCGCTGAATTCCTTGCTAACCTCTACAGTTAAAAGTCCGTTTGTATTTATAAATCCGCTCATCACACTGCTTCCCGGCTCCACAGTACGAGGCACGGATTCACCCGTCAGCGCCGAGGTATCCACATGCGATTTTCCGTCTACAACTTTACCATCCAGCGGAATCTTCTCGCCCGGCTTGATTACTATTAGATCACCTACACGCACATCCTCGGGTGACACCCGACTTACGGAATCAGCCGTCTTCAGGTTGGCATAGTCCGGTCGAATATCCATGAGGTCGCTGATAGATTTGCGGGAACGATTAACCGCAATGCCCTGGAATAGCTCACCGATTTGATAAAAGAACATGACGGCTACGCCTTCCGGATATTGCCCAATTGCAAATGCGCCAACAGTAGCCAGCGTCATCAGAAAATACTCGTCAAAGGCCATTCCCCGCACCAGACTGCGCACAGCCTGCAAGACTACATCTCCACCAACAATGATATATGCCAGTAAAAACAGTGCCAGCTTTCCTAGGCCCTCTACAGGCAACCACCAGGCAACAGCCGCAACGACTGCACCGATAGCCAAGCGTGTAATCATGCGTCGTATACCGTCTGTACCGTGGTCATGTGTATGCCCAGCATGGCTGTCATCCTCATGCGAATGTGAATGAGCATGTGTGGAATCACCATGATCATGTGCATGTTCGCCATGGTGGTGACCATCATGGGCATGAACTTCCTCAGCATGTGCTTCATGGCTATGAGTATGACCTGTGTGGCTGTGAACTCCATGTTGTTGGCCGTTCTCATGCGTATGTCCTTCATCATGCTCATGACTATGGGTGTGCCCTCCTGCGCTGCCTGCCTGCGCTGCACCCGCCACTCTGCGACTGTTCTCAGCCGAGCGTCCTCGGGCGCTTTTTACGATCATTCGGACGTGAGGCTCCAGTCTGTGAACCTTCCGTTCCGTTTGACGGAGGATCTCCTCTTTTTGATCCGAGCTTGCTGTCATCGTCAATGTTTTCGTAACAAAATTGACCGAGCAATCAAGCACACCTTCTATTTTACTGACTCCATTTTCAATCTTTAGAGCACAGTTGGCACAATCCAAGCCTTCCAAAATCCATTCGTGCCGTTCCGTTCTTTTCAGAGCATCCATAATCATTGGCCTCCAATTAACTATATATGAGCAACTGTTCATATATTATTTATTAAACTCATTATATTCAGTATCATGAGTAAAAGTCAATGATAATAGCCCCTTTCCGCCAAATAAATCTATTTCATCGAACAAACACCAAAAGAGCGCCAATCGCTTGGCGCCCTGCTTTTTTTCTATCCCAAAATTATTGATGTGAAATGTGCTGGTGGGTTTGCAAAAATATCTGCTCCACATGATTATCATCCAGCGAATAAAACACCGTTTTGCCTTCCTTGCGCCGTTTGACAATGCGCAGATTGCGCAAATAACGAAGCTGATGAGACACCGCAGACTGCCCCATATTCAATACCTGGGTCAGATCATGTACACACAGCTCCTTCTGAGCCAAAGCATAGATTAGCTTGATCCGTGTCGGATCACCCAAGGCTTTGAACAGCTCCGACATTTTGTATGCGATGGAATCCTCAACAAGGGAAGATTTTATGTGCTCGATTTCTTTGTCTGAACCGTGACAAGCCGGCTCGCAATCCAAAGCTTCCGTTTCAGAATTCATCCTTTTCACCCCGTGTATTTCGACTTGATGCTCCTATTATAGCAAATTCGTAGAGTTTACGAATAGCTTATATTACAGCTTGTCCCGTAACAGAGAATTTTCAAGTCTCGATGCCTGGCTATCCGCACTCCGCCCTATATAACGTTGCGCTAGATAAAGCTTAATTCAACGTTTTTAATGCTTCATCACTGTAAGGCACGAGTTCCTCTATCCGTTTATCACGTAACTTAACCGCAAACGCCGGGTCAACCAGTAAAGCCCGTCCAACCGCAACCAGATCAGCTTCCTCTCGTTCTACTTGATCCACGAGTTGTTCTAATCTTGCCTGTATACTACTTGATTGATCGGTCTGGCTGCTATTATTTTTTTCCAGTTCACTCAAAAAGGCCTTCTCCAAACCAATGGAGCCCACAGTAATAACTGGCTTGCCTGTTATCTTTTTGGTCCAAGCTGCCAGGTTTAGATCAGACCCTTCAAATTCCGGTTCCCAAAAACGGCGGCTTGAGCAATGGAATACATCCACCCCGGCCTTCACCATTGGAGCCAGAAACTGTTCAAGTTCCTCCGGTGTCTGTGCCAGCTTTTCTTCATAATGGTACATCTTCCACTGAGAGAATCGCAGTACAATTGGGAAATTCGGCCCCACTGCACGACGACAAGCCTCAATGACCTCCACCGCAAACCGAGTGCGCTGGGCTAAATTTCCTCCATATTGATCTGTACGCTTGTTGGTTTTGTCCCAGAAAAACTGATCAATTAAATAGCCGTGTGCACCATGAAGCTCAATGCCGTCGAAACCCACCCGCTGGGCATCGGCTGCTGCCTGGGCATAGGCTTCGATAATATTGGCAATCTCGGCCTCCTTCAACGGCTCAACTACCTTTTCACCAGCAGGAGTGATACCGGACGGACCGACGGGTAATGCTTCGGGATTCGGTTGGTTAGATGCGCCTATTTTCCGCGCTGCACCTACGTGCCAGAGCTGCGGTATAATCTTGCCACCTACCGCATGGACCTCCTCGACTACCTTCGCCCATCCCTTCAAACCTTCACCATAAAAGTTAGGAATACTCGTGTGCTCCACGGCTGCGGGATGATTAATAGCGGTTCCCTCCGTAATAATCAAGCCAACTGCATTCTCTGCACGGCGACGATAATACGCGGCAACCTCAGGGCCTGGGATACCTTGAGGAGAAAAATTCCGTGTCATTGGAGCCATAACGATCCGATTGGGAAGAGATAGATTACCTACCTTAAAAGGTTTAAATAGTATATCCGTATTCATTATTTTCATCCTCCGCTCTCAACTAGTATTATCGTTTTAACTCATATGTTGTTCAATTCCATTTTACACATATGTAAACTTGAGTTCAATAAGCCACAGTTTATATTTCCGACATATTCTACACAAAAAAAAAAAAGGAATCGGCTTAAAGCCGATCCCTCTTTTATACGGTGTTGCTCACACCATTTATTAGTGTCCTACCATGTTGTATTCCATAATCCATACAGAACCGCCAACAATGGTCAACAGGATGACTACACCGAAAATCAAAGTCATGACATTCCAGCGTGGTCCATTACTTTCACGGATGTGCATGAAGAAGAATAACTGCACCAGAAATTGCAGCACTGCTGCGGCCAAAATAACAACCATAGTTGAAGTGCGACTCAACATATGATTCATGACCACACCGAGAGGAATGATGGTCAGTACGATGGACAGAATAAACCCGATTACATAGGATTTGACTGAACCGTGAGACTCATCATGACCATGCGAACCCGCTCCTGATTGATGCTGTGCCATCTACATCACCCCCATCAAATAGACGACTGTCAGCAAGAAGATCCAGACAGCGTCCAAAAAGTGCCAGTACAAGCTCAATGCCGAAACTTTGCCCTTCGTCTCTGGAGTGAGCCCGCGCTTTTTCAACTGAAACATAAGGCCGATCATCCATACCAGACCTAACGAAACGTGAAGTCCGTGCGTACCGACCAATGTGAAGAATGCCGACAGGAACGCGCTCGTTCCAAAATTGGCTCCTTCGTGTACCAATTCAACAAACTCGTAAACCTCAAAACCGATAAAACCAAGACCCAGGATCGCTGTCACGATTAACCAGTTGATTAATCCCTTCATGCTTCCTTTGTTCATGGCCAACACAGCCAGACCGCTTGTGAAGCTGCTTGTGAGCAAGAGGAACGTTTCAATGATAACGCCCGTCATGTTAAACAGCTCTGCGCCCCCCGGTCCTCCAGCTGTGCTGTTCCGAAGGACAACGAAGGTTGCGAACAAGGTACTGAACAGGATTACGTCCGTTACAAGAAAGATCCAGAAACCAAGCATCTTCAATTCTTGTGGATCGTGATGCCCGTGGTCATGATCATGGCTGTGATGTGCTGCTGCTTGTGCCATTATACAGACCCCCTTATTGCCGCTTCCGTGCGTTTTACTTCATCCGCAGGGATGTAGTAATCGCCATCATACGAGAAGAAAGAACGACAAATCATACAAATCGCAACGCCGATCAGACCCGGGATATAGAAGAACGACCATCCAAATACAAAACCGAAACCTGCGATGAAAAAGAATACCGACATAATGAAAGGAATCGCCGAGTTTTTCGGCATATGAATCGCTTCAATCGGCGGTTGTTTTCTGAAAATACCTTTGTTACGATTTTCTTTCTCTGCCCACCAGTCATCCCGTTCTTCTACTTGCGGGATGGTAGCAAAATTGTATTCCGGTGCAGGTGAAGGAATCGACCATTCCAACGTATGACCGCCCCAAGGATCGCCTGTTGTATCCTTCAGCTTGCGGAAATTTTTGATTCCCAAAAGAATCTGAAGAACCTGGAACAAGAAGCCAATACCCATCAGGAATGCCCCAACGGTAGAAACTATGTTAAGCGGCTGCCAGCCAGTATCCCAGCCGTAAGTGCTCAGACGTCGCGTCATTCCCATCAGACCGAGGGAATATTGCGGAATGAAACACACATAGAAACCGATGTTCCAGAACCAGAAAGCCCATTTACCAGGCGTTTCAGGCAGAGTGAAACCAAACATTTTAGGCCACCAGTAGTACAGACCTGCAAGGTAACCGAACACCACGCCACCAATCAGAGCGGAGTGAAAGTGAGCGACCAGGAAGTAACTGTTATGGAACTGGAAGTCCGCAGGAGCTACTGACAACATAACACCGGTCAAACCTGCAATCAGGAAGTTAGGGATAAAGGCAATTGCCCACATCATAGGTGTCTTAAATGTGATCTTACCCCGATACATCGTGAACAGCCAGTTAAATACTTTAACCCCTGTAGGTATCGCGATGACCATCGTCGAAATCGCAAAGAATGCATTAACATCTGCGCCTGATCCCATCGTGAAGAAGTGATGCGCCCAGGTGAAGAAGGACAGAATAGCAATAATGAACATGGCGTAAACCATGGATTTGTAGCCAAACAATTTCTTTTTGGAGAATACGCTAATGACCTCAGAATAAATACCGAAGGCAGGCAAAACTACGATGTATACCTCAGGGTGACCCCACATCCAGATCAGGTTGATATACATCATCGGGTTACCGCCGAAATCAAGTGTAAAGAAGTGTCCTCCTCCGAAGCGGTCAAGGAACAGCAGAGCCAAAGTTACCGTCAGAATCGGAAACGCGAAAATGATGATAACACATGATGAAAATACGGACCACGTAAAGACAGGCATTTTCATCCATGTCATACCAGGTGCGCGCATTTTAATTATGGTAACAATAAAGTTAATACCCGTAGCCAATGAACCTATACCGGAAATCTGAATACCCCAGATATAGAAGTTCTGACCGACGCCGGGACTAAATTGCAGCTCCGAAAGCGGCGGATAACTCAACCAACCCGCGTCCGGCGAACCACCAATAACGAAGGACAGGTTGAACAACATCGCTCCCATAAAGAACAGCCAGAAGCTCAGTGCATTCAAGAAAGGAAACGCAACGTCACGCGCACCAATTTGAAGTGGTACCGCGATGTTAAACAAACCAAACATCAATGGCATCGCCATAAACAAGATCATGATCGTGCCATGCGTTGTAAAGATCTGATTGTAATGCTCAGGATGCAAAAGTGTAACATCCGGTGTAGCAAGCTGTATACGCATCAACAATGCGTCCACGCCTCCGCGGAACAGCATCAAGATGGCTGCGAGGATATACATAATACCGACTTTTTTATGGTCAACGGTAGTCAACCAGTTTTTCCAAAGCCAGCCCCATTTTTTGAAATAAGTGAGCACAAACACGATCCCGATCATCGCCAGAGCGATGGAAACGTCCGCTCCATAGATCATCGGGTCTCCAGTAACGAAGAAAGTGGATGCAAACTCTTTTATTTTGTCAAGCATTGGGGGCCTCCTTCCCTATAATCATTTAATTGTGTCCGCTCATATTCATATTACTCATTGTGCCTGTATGTTCAGTGCTGCCAGACTTGGAAGAACCTTCTGTCGATGCTCCGCCATGTCCAGCATGAGGATTAGGAGCGCCTTCCACTACATACTTGGTCACAATATCCTGGAACAATCCGTCTGGAATCGAAGAATACTCGTCAGTCTGGGACAGACCTGGTTTGGCAAGCGCCAAATAGCCATCCTTCGTCAGCGGCTTGGATTGCTTCTTAATGTTAGCGACCCAGTTTTTATAATCTTCATCCGACTGAACCTCTACACCAAAGCGCATTTGTCCAAAATGCTCACCACTGAAATTTGCGCCCGAACCAAAGTAGGTTCCTTCGTGATCGGCCTGCAAATGCAGCTTCATAGCCATGCCTGACATGGTGTAGATCTGACCTCCCAATTGCGGGATCCAGAACGAGTTCATCGGCGCATCAGCAGTTAGTTCAAAACGAACCGGAACGCCTTTAGGAATGTGAATTTCATTGACTGTAGCAATACCTTCTTCCGGATACATAAAGAGCCATTTCCAATCAAGTGCAGTTACTTGGATGGTTACTGGCTTTTGTGTACTCGCCAACGTCTTGGAAGGCTCCAGCAAGTAGGTATATTTCGCAGTTATAATTGCGAGAATCAAGATAACGACGATTGGAATACTCCACCATACGGTCTCCAGCTTTTTACTGTCGTCCCAGTGGGGTTCGTATTTCGCCTTGTTATCCGGTGCGTCGCGATAACGCCAAATGATGAAAAAAGTCAAAATCATGACCGGTACAATCAGAAGTGCAGCCATAGACGTTGAAAGAATGATCAGCTCTTTTTGTGCTTGCCCAATAGGTCCTTTCGGATCGAAAACAACGTATTTTCCGCCAGCATAAAAACACGTCCAAATGAGCAATGCTACCGTGAGCACGGTCAAAACCAACGCAATAATCGCTTTTGGTTTTTTGTTCATGTTGTTCCCCTCTCCTTAAATAATAAATTACTCAAAACTAACGAACTCCTGTAATGTTGCTCCTATATAAGATATCAGAAAAGCGGGGGTTTTTTTTATTGTTAACAGAATTGTCGATTATTTGTCCGTTTTTTGTGAAAAACATCTCTAAAAATAAAATTTATCTTGCAAATTTAAAATCTTTCATCAATACAAAGATGATATAAGAAAAACTTAAAGAAGCATTCCAGAGAAGACAGACCGCTTTTAGCTGCAATTTATACTTGCGATAACAGGAAGCAAAAACGGGGCTCCAGACAGTTTATTGTTCCACACTGTGCGAAGACCCCCGTTGTTGTTTTTCTATAGATGTTTTTTCAGTTGTATTAACTGCGCCCCTTCTCCTGATCTTCCTTCTTGCGGGCAATGACCAGCCCTTTTCCGATCATATAAATAAAAAATCCGCCAACGACACATCCAATACCCACCATTAAATATATATTACGATCACTTAGATTACCTAAATTGAACAAAATAAGAATAATGCCTACAATCCAAGCGATCCAGGAGATGACAGACACCGAGCGGCTCATTTGCTTTTCGATCGATCCTGATTTTCTAAAATTCGAAGCCATATCTTCCACTCCCTTTGGTCTAAAATTATTGAAACGCCCTCTTCAGATATTTTTGTCAGTATGCACAATCCCTGTGATTTTATTCTTGATAGCCTCACCATACTTTTATGCAACCTGCAATTTCATCAGCCAGTTGTTACTTACCACATTTCGATACCAGTAGTAGCTTTCCTTGGGGGTACAGGCCAGAGTGCGGAAATCGACATGAATCATGCCGAATCTCATATTGTACCCTTCCGCCCATTCAAAATTGTCCATGAGCGACCATACCATATAGCCTTTCACGTGAAGTCCGTCATGAATCGCTCGATGTACCTACACCAAATGCTGCTGCATATAGGAGATACGGCGGTCATCCTGAACCTTGCCATTTACGACCTCATGGTTGATACAAGCCCCGTTCTCTGTAATGTAAATGTCGATGTTGCCGTACTTTTGCAAATAATGCAGTACCTCATACAGTTCGCGCGATTCCACCGGCCAGCCGATATCCGTGACGGGTAATCCCATATTGATCTCTATGGATTGAAGGAACCCGGCCTCAGGATTAAAACGATTGACCGACATACTATAGTAATTAATACCGATCAGATCAATAGGTTCGCTAATAATGTCCATATCTCCTTCCTAAATAGGTACAGTAGCTCCTTGCTGAGCAAAGCAATCTACCAGAAACTGTGGATACGAGCCTTGATAGATTGGCTGGAGAAACCAGTCACTATGCAGGGAAACCGTACGCGCACACGCCGCTTTGTCTTCCTCGGAAGTGCTATAGGGCACAGACCAGGGACATGAACTCCCAGCATATTGGATAAAAAGGCGATGCACCACGGCTCAATTCCATTTTCGTTCAACATATCCACTACGCGATGATAATAGTCCAATCCTTCTTGATTGACTTCACCGTGGGCGATGTTACCTTTACGCCTGTCTGCCCCAGTGAACAAATTGTGATAAAAAAATAGCCTCCCCGCACAAATGTGCTGGAAAGCTGATACTGATTTATTTCACCGTGATCGTCCCATAGTACATGTACATACCGCAATTATACTCATATACACCCGGTTTCAGGTCTTTGACGGTAAAATAGTTATTTTCATGGTCCATAAAAACGTCCATTCCAAGCTTCAACGATTGTACTTCGTCTATGCAAGTAAAGGATGTTGATCTCTTAAAATTAATTTTAGTCGGGACACCGGCTTTTATTTCAATATTTTTAGGATAAAAACCGTCTCCCTCTACATTTACCGTAGCCATTTCATACTTGGCTTTGTCCGGCTCTTCTTGAATGGTTTTAGGTTGGCTAGCCGGAAACGACGACACGCTCCCCTGGAAATAAAATAAGACAAATCCGCCCACGATCAGCGCTACAAAACCAATCAGCATCAAGTGCCAATTTTTAGAGATGAATGTTTTCATTCAAATCAACCCCCTCCAGTTGATCGTTAACGTGTAACACTTCAACTCTAACCAGTATATAAAAGTTAATCAAAATTTAAAATACTTTATTCGAGCTATGTTGCACCGAAGCCTGATCTTCTCTATTTCTTTACAGACCGGGATGATCCAGTTCATACAGGTTGCGATATCGGGGCTGCTCCTGCCAAAGCTGCTCATGACTGCCTCGCATGGATATGCCGCCTTGCTCCATAAAGATCACCTCGTCCATATGCACCATTCCGGTCAGATGATGTGTAATCCAGATAAGCGTTTTGCCCTCCAGCACACGAAACATCGTCTGCATCAGTTCCTGCTCTGTTAGCGGATCGAGTCCTACGGTTGGCTCATCCAGCAGGACAATGGGGTGATTTTGAAGCAAAATCCGCGCCAGCGCAATTCGCTGTCTTTCTCCACCGGAAAAGCGCAGGCCCGTTTCCTGCATCCGGGTGTCGTAGCCATCCGGCAAGGAATCAATTAGCGTTCCCAGTCCCACCTGCTCGGTTACTGCACGAACCTCTTCCAACGTAGCATCGGGCCGCGCCAACCGAATATTGTTCGCTACCGTTGTATCGAACAAATACGGTTGCTGGTTTAACACTGCAAACAGGCTGGAATACGCCCCGCCTGTATACACGGGCGCACCTGCGACTGTGACGCTCCCTTCATCCGGCTGCAATGCACCCTGAATCAGATTCAGCAGCGTGGACTTGCCCGCACCGCTGCGACCAAGCAGTGCAACCTTCCCCCCTTGCGGCACACGCAGGGAAATGTCGCGCACGCTCCATTCTTGCGTTGCTGCATAGCGGTAGCTCACGTTGTTCAGCAGTAGCTCGTTTGAGTTGCCAGATAGCTGGGCGGTCACATGTTCTACCTCTGTTTTGTCTACCGTGCCACCTACTGCTTGCTGCCCTGCTTTCACAGAAGCCGATGCCGAAAACGATGTAGATGTAGCATCTGTAGGTGTATTCTTCTCTGACTCTTTCAGGCGCCGAAGCGAATCCTGATATTCCGGCGCATGGACCACCGCTTCTCCAGCGCGGACGAAGGCATCCAGCAATGGAAAAGCAACAAGCGCAAAGGATGCCAGCCATGTTGCCTCTATACGATTCTCCGCTACCAGCCCTCCAGCCCACACGGTCATCATTACAATCCCGCCACCTACGACGCACTGTGCGATCCAATGAGAGCGCCATTCGCCCCGCCGAAGTGAATTTTCCACTACAGCAGCCTTATTTTGCCGTTGGGTAAAGGAAGCCAGAAAATGTCCAGTCCGACCGCTCAGCACCAGATCACTCATGCCGAACAATGCATCGGTCAGATCCTGATAGGCTGTACTCCGCTCCTGCTTGAATGTTCGCCGTTTGGCGAGCGAGGTCCACAGCGAGATGGCCGGGGCGATAAAAAGCAAAAATCCGCAATATAGCGCCATCATCAGGGCAAAGGTTCCGTCCATCCATCCGAGCGCCGAAATGCCTAATGCATAGATAAGCAACGCCGATATCGCAGGCAGAACCAGCTTCAAATATATGTTTTGAAGCTGCTCAATGTCCTCCGCCAGCAAACCCAACAGATCCCCTGTGCGAAACTTGCTGCGAATCATAAGTGCTTGCGGTTCTACCGCCCGATACAGCCGCACCCGCATACGGGACACGAGACGCAGCGCGGCATCATGCCCCATCAGCCGTTCCAGATACTGAATGACCGCTTTACTAAAACCGAACGTTCGTACAAGCACAATCGGAACGTACACCATCAATATATTTTCCGGTTTTAAAGCCGAACGGGTAATCAGATGACCGGACGTAAAGAGCAATGCGCCTGCACATCCAATCGCCAGAGCGCCCAAAAGCGCCGCAGCCAGAAAGGCCCAGAAATATTGTCTCAGATAAAGTATAAACCAGCCTTGGCCGCTATTATCCGTGGCTCGCATATCGTCTGTCCCCTCCTTCCGTCATTCCCGTCAACAAACGGTAATATCCTCCCTTGCGGGCAACCAGTTGCTTATGTGATCCTGCTTCTTCCAGATGGCCTTGATCCATCATCCAGACACAGTCCATATCCGGCATCCAATGGAGTCGATGGGTCGCGAGAAACACTCTTTTATGTTGCAAAACAGATAAAATCGTCTGTTTTAGCTCCCATTCCGTCTCAATATCCAAATGTGCAGTCGGTTCATCCAACAAAATCACTGGACGGTTACTCAGCAAAGCACGCGCCAACGCTATCCGTTGCGCCTGTCCTCCACTCAGTGTCCGGCCCGCTTCACCAATCGGCTCATCCAATCCATTCGGAAGACTATCCACCAGCTCACGCAGTCCAACCGCGTCAATCGCCCATTCCACTTGCTCGTTGGATGCCTCCGGTTCATAAAACCGGATATTATCTGCCAAGGAAGCGCTGAACAGGTACGGATGCTGCGGAATATAGGCAATATGACGCTGCCATTCGGCTTTGGCATCACCTGCCAATGCCCATCCATTCACGTTCAGCTCGCCCGAGGTCGGTTCAGCGAAGCCGCCAAGCAAACTGAGCAGCGTTGTTTTACCTGCACCGCTGGCTCCGACGATGCCGATCATATTCATATGCGGCTCAACACTCGCGGATATGTGGTCAAGCCGTGTGGAACCGTCCTCGTTGAGAAGGCATATATCCGACAGCCTGATCGTATCCTTTCCCGTGATATTTAGGGCATTGCCGTCACCCTTAGCATTGTCTGTGCTGCCGCTCCCCGTAAGGATATCCACGGAATCTGTTTGCTGAGCCGCTTCATCCTCTGTACCGAGAATGGAGCGCATCGCACCCCAAGCCTCCTTGCCATCCAGCGAGGCATGATAGTCCAATCCCAACTGGCGTACAGGCATAAAATATTCCGGGGCCAGAATGAGTACCGCAAGTGCCGCTTCCAGTCCCACCGATCCGCTAATCAGGCGCAAGCCCAAGCCTACCGCAACAAAAGCGACCGACAGCATACTAAAAAAATCGAGAGCAAAAGAGGACAGGAACGCGACCCGCAGCGTACGCATCGTAGCCGTGCGGTACTGGTCGCTGACCTTCCCGACCGTTTCTCCATGCTCCCGGCTACGGCCCAAAAACCGCAGCGTCTGTAGGCCGCGCAACGAATCCGTGAAATGATGCGACAATAGGCGATAGGAGCGCCACTGTTTATCTGCCTGCTTCCGCGCCGCCAAGCCCAGCAGAATAAAGAAGCCAATCAGGATGGGCATCGTAGCCGTCAAAATCACACCTGAAATTACATCCAATGTGAAAACAGACACAAGTACAAGTATCGTCACACACATCATGTCAATCATACGAGGAATGGAAAGTTCCAAATACGTGCGAAAACGATCCACTCCATCCAGCGCCAACGTCACCAGCTTCCCGCTACCTTCCTTGGCAGCAAAAACAGGTCCTCGCTCGAACAAACGAGCAAGCAGACGCTCCCGCAAGGAAGCGCCTGCTGCTTCGGCAAAGCGGCCTGCTGTCCGGCGTTGCAGCCAGATCATCGTATGCCTCGCCGCAAAAGCCGCAAAAAACAACGCCAGTGACGGCCAAGCCATCAGCAGCGGATTTTTATCAAATAAAATCGTAACAGCCTTCGCCAAAAAGATGGCTTGTGCAATCACAGTGGCCCCCTGGGCCAGGGAAAGGGCGGCCAGCAGCAGCATTACCGGCCGAATGCCCTTTAATCCAAACCATGCTTTATCCATTAGTATTCCAAATGATCCTTTTCACTGAGACGCTTATGGAAAACAAAATAGCTCCATGCCTGATAAGCCAGCACAAAGGGTAAAAGCGTTGCTGCAACAATCGTCATGGCTTTCAGTGTGTAAGGACTGGAGCTTGCATTATAAATCGTCAAATCAAATGCACTGTTGATCGAACTCACCATAAATCTCGGGAACAAGCCGACGAACAACGAAACGAATGTCAGCAAAATGATAGCTCCCGTCATCCCGAAGGCCCAGCCTTCGCGGCGCTGCTTCAGGAAATACCATGCCAGCACATAGGCGACGATCCCCACTGCAACTGCGACATACATATAAGGGCCACGACGTGCGAATACATCTGTTGCAAAATAAGTCCACACCACCATACCCGCGAGCAAAATACCTAATATTGGAAGGAATTTAGACGCAATCACACGGGCACGATCCCGCACTTCTCCAATCGTCCGCAGGGAAATAAACGTCAGCCCATGCATCAGGCACATCCCCACCACGGTCAGTCCAATCCATACCGTATATCCGTTAAACACATCGGAGAATCCGGCTTTCAAGTCCATGTTTTGCTGAATAGGTACACCCTTTACCAAAGCCGCAAAAGCCATACCGAACAGCATCGGCGGCAGAAAGCTGCCCATCAGAATGCAGGCATCCCACGTTCCTGTCCACCATTTTCCTTCTGCCTTGCCCCGGAACTCAAAGGAAACTCCGCGTAAAATCAAACCAAGCAGAATAAGCACAAATACCAGATAATATCCGCTGAACATCGTCGCATACCAGTGCGGGAAAGCCGCGAACATCGCGCCCGCTGCTGTGATCAGCCATACTTCGTTCGCATCCCAGAATGGACCAATGGTATTGATCATCAAGCGTTTTTGCTGATCATTACGCGGCACCAAACCTGTAGCCATACCCACGCCAAAATCGAAGCCCTCCAGGAAGAAGAAGCCGGTGAACAGCACAGCAATCAATAAGAACCACAAATCATTTAACGACAATGGTGTCACCCCCTTGAGCGAATGGATCATGGATTACCGTTTCCTGATGTAGTTCGATATCCGGACCTTTGCGAGCTGTACGGACAAACAAGAATGCCAGCACACCCGTTAAAATTAAATACAATGCGGTAAACGAGATCAGTGAGAACAGCACTTCCCCTGCCCCAACGGTAGGCGAAACGGAATCTTTTGTTTGAAGTAAACCAAAGACAGTCCAAGGCTGACGCCCCACTTCCGTCATGATCCAACCCGCAGTATTTCCAATGAATGGAAGCGATATGCCGAGCATCATCAAGCGGAATAACCAACGGTGCGAGCCCTCCAATTTTTTACGGAATGTCAGATAAGCTCCGTACAAAGCAAGTACAATCATGGCACATCCGGCCGCAATCATAATGCGGAAGCTCCAAAATGTAGTACGTACCGGCGGAATATAATTACCAGGGCCGTAGGCTTTCTCATATTGTGCCTGAAGCTCATTCATCCCCAACACCGCGCCGGACAGCTTATTATAGGACAGCAAACTCAGGAGATAAGGAAGCTTAAATTCAAAGCTGTTTTCCTTCTTTTCAGGGTCAATACCTGCGATAACCGTCCAAGGAGCCGGGTCACTACTGTTTTCCCATAGCCCTTCACTGGCAGCCATCTTCATTGGTTGTGTTTCCACCAAATATTGAGCCTGTCCATGACCAAACATCGGAATCAGCATCGAACTAATCAATGCGACAATAATACTTACTTTGAAAGAAGGCTTGAAAAAGTCCAGATTCTTCTTGTGCATCAGCTTCCAGGCGCTAATACCCGCGACGAGAAAAGCACCTGTCGCAAAAGCTGCAAACAGCGTATGTGGAAACTCCCATAACAGTTGTTCGTTCGTCAACAGAGCGAAAAAATCTTTCATTTCTGCGCGACCGTTATGAATCTCATATCCTACTGGACGCTGCATGAATGAATTGGCTGCCAAAATCCACAAGGCGGACAGCATCGTACCGATGGATACCAGCCACATACAAGTTAAATGGACTGCTTTGGACAGCCGTTCCCAGCCGAATACCCACAATCCGATAAAGGTTGATTCCAGGAAAAAGGCAAGCAGTGCCTCAATCGCCAGCGGCGTACCGAACACATCACCGACAAAACGGGAAAAGTCCGACCAGTTCATCCCGAACTGAAACTCCTGCAAAATCCCGGTGACCACGCCCACTGCAAAGTTAATTAGCAGAAACGTTCCCCAGAATTGAGCCATTCTTTTGTACAAATCATTTTTTTTGATTACATACATAGTCTCCATTATTGCCACTAACAACGACAATCCAATGGAGATCGGCACATAAACAAAGTGAAGAATTGTTGTGGTCGCAAACTGTAACCGTGCCAATTCTAATACGTCCATGATGTTATTCCTCCCTCTGCGCTTCTCTTAAGAATGGATATTAATAATTAGGTTCTGAAGCCTTCCTTCATCCTTGTGATATTATTCACATTATTACATATGGAACGATCACTTTTTATGAATAGCCCCCTCAGGCATCTTCATTACGGAACTCATGACCCGGCTTAAGAATATCATCATTATATAGAATAGATTTGAAAGAAATAGAATCGAAAGTGTGAACATCGTGTCAAAACCGTGTCGTAACGATGGCGAATTTATGAAAACAGCCTATTTTTTCTGGAAAGTGTGATATTTACGATTGATCTATCCATTTTTTTCATTCAAAAAAGCCTCTCTTCGTTCGGAGACTTTTGCTCCGACATCTGTAAGAGAGACTTCATCAATTTAACCCATGGGAACCCATCAACTGCCATCCGTACCTCCGTTCTTCTGAACCCGATTACGGTAGGAGGAAGGCGACACCTGATGCACCCTGATTCCCTGTGCAAGCAATTCCCTTGCCCGCTCTAATCCTCACCTTGTCCAATATCAGCCAACAGCTCCAAGCGCAGATTCTCATCATAATGACTATGAATGAAATCAATTAATTGTTTCATGATCGTTTCCTTACCACCTGGATCGGTCTGACCAATCCGTCTGACTCAGCGCAATCATCAGAACTCCCTTGGTGTTGTATTTCGGAAAGGGAATTTGCCGCACCAGACTCAGACGATTTACCGGGTTGTCCTCCTTATCCTGAATATAAAACCAGTTAATCGCCGTCCCCTTCAAGGTCGTCTGGAACACTTCTGCTGCTCAATACCAGAATCTACAGGGATAAATTCCAGATTATTGACAAGCGTCGGATTATACGAATAAAAACGAATGGTCGCAATCTCTCTATACTGCTGTGCATACTCATTAAATTCGTAGTCTGGCTCTTGATCTTTTCCACATTGTTCACCGTTTGGTTAATCGCACTGTCCAAAGCCTGCTCCCGCAAATAAAATGTGACACAACCGCCCCCACTAGCACCGGGATCATGACAATCAGCACGTAGGCCATTCCCCCCCGCTAGATAAGCGCTTACATTATTTTGCAAAATAAAAATGTGGCGAACGGAGTCACCACACTTTACGGATCATGAACTATTCACGCACAAAAGGCTCGATATGCACACCCTGCGGCAGCTTTTGAGGATCGTCCGGGTTAATACGTTCATAGAACATGATGCCGTCCAAATGGTCCATCTCATGCTGTACCACAATCGCCGCATAGCCTTTGAAAGTCAGCAGTTCCTGCGTTCCGTCCGGCAAATTGGCCTTAATGCGAATTTTTTCATAACGCGGGACATATCCGGGTATGTAACGATCCACTGACAAGCAGCCTTCTCCCCGCTCCAAATAAATCATGGACGTCGAGTGACTGACCAGCTTGGGATTAAACAGTGCATACTCGACCGTTTTGTCTCCATCCTGATAATAGACAGCACACATTCTTTTGTTCAGACCTACCTGGTTGGCTGATAATCCCACACCCGGGCGCAGATCATAACGGGTTGCCAGCTCTTCATTTTGACTATTTTTCAGATAATCCATCATCCACCGCATCTGTTGAAGATCCTCTTCACGCAGCGGCAAGCATACCGGATCAACCTTCGTACGCAAAATCGGTTCCCCTTCACGCACGATATCCTTCGTGAGAAGCATGTCCATCGGTTGATTGCTCATTCATCAGCCTCGATTCATTTTAATAAATATATTCTCATGTGATTCTGCAAAATATAGGTAAAATCCTCGGTTTTACTGCAAGTTTTATCCCATAAATTATATCTATTAATGAAATGAATTGTCAAAATAAAGCGGTAGTGAAGGGTCATTTTTAAACAAACTGTTTTTTTGAAAGTCTGAATAATCCAGTTGCTTCTATAATATTGCGATACAGAAAATATCCTGCTCTTTTAGATTAAGCCATTAAATATTCATTGCCTTAATTGTTTATCTAATTAAATCATACCTTTGCTCTAAATAGCACTAAACGAAAAACCTCCTAAACCAATTAAATGGTCAGGAGGTTTTTTGTTTAGTGCGTTAGAAGTTGCCTCTCAATAACTTTTCTTACTATTAAGACGGCTGCTCCAGTGCATCGGGTGTATCGTTGAACAGCTTCGCCTTGGGATTGGGCTGTGTCCAAGTGTTATAATACTGCGAGTTTTTGCCGTAGGAATTATCAATGACGACATGCGGCATGTCGAGCAGGCAGGCCAGGATATGACCATGGAGCCATGAGGTGCGAACCTCGCGGTAAGAGCTGAACAGCGTAACCGCTTTGTTCATGAGGTGGTCAGTATACTTGTACCAAAAAGTACGCGTAGGCAGCGGACCGCCGATTTTTTTATCCAGACGGTAAAACTTCTGGAAGTAGACGATCCCTTTCACTTCCAGCGGAGTGAATAGAGTATCCCAGTCCAGACGGTGGGCGGCATCTGCCTCGTCATCGAATTGCTTTGCCCCCCTACGGTTTCAATATCCGTACGCAGGAAGTACAGTACGTCCTTGACCGTTTCCGTAGTCGGCTTCAACGGCCAGAGCTGATGCGCCATGTCCGGGCATAGCGTGATGCTGCACTGATTCAGTTTTTCCTTGGCCCACTGATAAGAACGTGTATCCCGCACAAACATATGTAGATCCGGGTGACCATTGAACAATGCAGCGACCTCATTTCCCTTATGTTCGGATTGAAAATGGATCGTCTGCGGCATGATTACAATACGGTGGTTTGGAAAATCCCGCACGATGCGTTCCCGCAGATTTTGGTGATTTGAATATAAATCACCGAAATTGCCGCCGCCGTGACACACGATAATCCAGTCGCCCGAAATTTGAAGCTGATCGGGAATATCCATGACGATTTTGTCCGTTTGTGTGGACAACGCCCCATTAACTCCATCCCGTAGACTCTCGCTCCATAGCTATAATAAGGGCGGAGCACCTGGCGACTGGTGAACGGGCGGAAAGCATGCAAATTCATATGCTTGCGCAAACGGAGGAACGCCCATACCAGCGCAAGGAAACTCGCGGCAAAATTCACGGCCCCCGCCAGCTGCACATTGAGCAGCCCCATCAGCCACAGCGTCACCAGACCGATGAAGTTCAGCAGCGGATAGTAAAACAGTAGGCCGTTATATACGCTAAACCGATCCAGTCCTTGCGACAATGCCGTCGTCAATGCCGTAAGCACCGCCAACGGTATCGCAGCCGCACAATAGAGCTGTGACAGGTGGACGATATCCGCACCATAGCCATTCAGCCACAGCGGCATGCATATCCACGCTACAGCTCCCGCCAGCAAGCTGGCAGGCAACTGAATCCACAGCGAAAGCGCCGCCAGTTCTCCTTTCCCCTCTACTCCGAGCATACGTGCGGTCAGGATGGAAGTCAGGGTCGTGACGATCAGCACGAAAAAATTGTTAAAGCTCGTACGCATGATCGTTTTGGCGAGACTGTCACCCGTGAATACTTTCCTTGCTGCTGTCCATGTGCTCATGTTACTTCCAACTCCTGTTCCTGATTAAGCCTCTCGTCTCTATGTTCACATCGCGTATCCTGCCGCACCTCCATCAGCCTACCATTTTTTTGTAATTGCGTTCAGCTAGCTGCCCTCCGCCAACAGGCTCCTTCGGACTTGAAAAAATCGCCTTCAGCGCTCTTCTGTAGCCTTGAATGGCAGTATGATTTTTTTGGGGTTTCTCTCTCGAAATTTGATACAGCGTCGTTCAATACAACGTTGCATAACCGATCGGCCCAGATCGCTCGTCCCGCAGCAGATAAATATGATTCATCACCCGCATATAAGTAACCTGCTCCATATTGTCGCGCGAGGACGGCGATTCGTGGTGAAGCAGCGTAAGCGCCGGGTTAATGTACAACGGCCCGCTTTTCATGGCAATGCGCGAAAGTAACAGGTCTTCCCCTACGCTATAGCTTTGCAACCAAGGTACCGGCTCCAGACTGCGAATCGCCTCACGACGAAATGACATATTGCAACCGTGAAAAAACTCGGTTCGAAACGTCTTCTTCGCCTTGTGCCAATTGTACATCGAGCCGGACTAACCGCTGAGAGACAGCTTTCCTTTGGAGAAGGACTGCTGGAATGACAGCAAGCAACGGATGGTTCCCATCCAGCTGTTACTCATCCCTTGTGCAATGCCGCCGACACCAGCCGCCTGAGGATAAGCCTCATAGGTGCGTATCAGTTCGTTCAAATAATTGTCCGGCAGCTCGACATCATCATCAAGAAACAAAATGATGTCGCCCTGCGCCAGCTCAACCGTTTTCACACGTGAAAGCCATAAGCCCGGCTGCTTCTTGCGATGGTATCGGTAGGTAATCCCCGCTCTGCCCAATTGACGCTCATAGCGTTTCAGCACATGCTTGGGTAGTTCTCCATCATCAATAATCCACAGCTCGGTTTCACATGCCTCCGGCGCCCCACCAATAGCAATTGAATTGATGCATCGGGTCAGATCGTCAACCCGTTTCGGGTGCACAGGGCAATGGACAAGCTTAACATCATACTCCCCCTTTATCCTGAAAATGTGTGTGGAATCAGATTACTGAACCGCCTAGCCTAAATATTCGTTATATTTTTGCTTGCGCGGGTTCAGAATGAACAGCACCCCCTTCTTGTATCCTTCTGCGGCATTAAAGTTACAGCGTAGTATTTCCTTGAACATCAGGTAGGACAAGGTCCATAAAAGCGCTCCGTACTGGATAGCTCCCGCCTTTTTCAGAGCAAGAAAATAATAGTGATTGATCGCTGTAGCCTTGGCTACTTTGCCCGCCTTATCGCGCGAGCTTGGAGATTCGTGATGAATGATCGTCAAGTCGGGATTGATAACCAGCTTGCCGTAACGGCTCGCCAACTGGCACATATACAAATCGTCAGCCACGGCATAGCTGGTCATCCACGGATACGGCTTCATATCCCGAAGCGCATCCCGCCGAAATGACATGTTGCAGCCATGAAAAAATTCCGTGTCAAAAACCTCCGTCGCTTCTCCCCAGCACAGCAATGAACCTGCCAGACTACTGGGCGAAAGCTTGCCGAGAGACGGAGACATCTGAAATGTCAAAATGCCCAGCAGCTTCCCTGCCCGGCTCGAATGTAGTCCCTTTGCAATCCCTCCAACACCCACAATCGTTTCATCCTGATCATAGGTATCGAGCAAGCGCCGGATATAGAGTTTATCGTCCAGTTCGGCATCATCGTCAAAATACAGTACGATATCATACCGAACGAGAGACAACGCTTCATAGCGGGACAACCAAACGCCGGGACGACTTTTTTTATGATACTTCAAAACGCCTTGAGGCAAGCCGGATACCATGTCACGGTACAGCTCGACCTGTTGGTCGGAAATATCGCCGTCATCCACAATCAGCAGCTCTACAGCCGTATGCTCCAGCTGCTGCTGTCCTGCAATAGATTGTATACAGCGTGTCAGATCTTCGATCCGATTGCGGGTACAAATGATGATGGAGACATCGGACATGCCATTACCTCCTGTGTGTGTATCCAGATGCTTTGGAAGAGACATAAAAAGTTTTTCCAATTGCTGGATTATATATGTTTATTGTATCTTTGACAGCGTTTGAGTGTATATACCTCTTTTGTATACTTTTTCAGTCTCCAAAAGGGTAGACAATACTCGAAAAAGGGCAAAAAAAATAGGATCGGCTTCTAGCTCCAATCCTGATCTACCCTCGAAAATCCAGAAACAACGTCGCATTCACATACCTGCGTGCCATGGATAAAAAATAACTATTTTGCACCGATACCGCGGCTACCAGCAATGTATTACGCACCGCTTCACACTGGTTAGGGGTCAAATGCTGTAAACGGCTGGTGTATTGGTCTGCCGCCTGAACCAGCAGTTCCTCTGTCGCACCTTCCTGACGCTGCTGCCCTGTAGCGGAGCTCCCGTTTTCTTTTGCAAGCCCGGCTCCTGCCACATCCAGCAGTTGATCTCCGTTCGCATCCAGCTCCTCAAACAAGGTTGAATAAGCGGCGTACAAATCAACCGGCTGGATCAGATCATCCGTATCATCCTCCGGCTGTTGGAACAGGATATGAAATAGCTGACGGATGGATTCAAAATCAAGGCACGATTTCAAATCCTCCACAATGAGCAGCAGTGCGGCCTGGTTGACAGAATATTTTTTACCGATCTTCGGCGATCCGAGAAATTCCTTGAAGTCGCGTTTGACCCAATTCTGCATAGAGGCCAATGAAACATGGCTATATTCGACCAGTTGACCGAGAGAAACGATCTCCTGTAACGAAAAGGCTGCGCTGTGCTTACCCTTGATGATTTTATCCAACACAGGCGTCACGTCGGTGTACAAAAATGTCGGCATCGTGCCGCCGGGTCGGCCCGGATGGATATGGGTACGTCTCCAGGCATCCTGAAGAACGGCCAACGGCTGCAATTCGCGGCGACCTTCCATCGCCAGCAGCAAATGAGCCATATCACGGCGTGTGAGGGTAAAAGACTCCATCTACTTTCCTCCCTTTAAATCATTTCAAGTTCATTTGAACTCATCATACGCCCATAAACTAAGCTTGTAAAGTGAAGCAATGAGCCGTGCGGGTTCTGTTTTTCCTTATTTTCCGTACAAATTGGAGGCAGGTGACCTGCTATGATTACATATGAACCTTGTATATTTGCTTTTAAGTTCTTAAAATAAGTTCAAGTGAACTTAAAATGGAGTTCATTAAAAATTGAACGAAAAAGGGATGAGTGAAAATTATATGGGTATAGGTGTCAGTCTATTTTTGTTCGCGGTGTTGATTATATTTAGTGCTTTCTTCGTGGCTACCGAGTTTGCGATTATTAAAATCCGTTCCAGCCGGGTCGATCAGCTGGTCGTGGAAAATCGGAAAAACGCACTGGCGCTACAAAAGGTCGTCAATAATCTGGACGGCTACCTGTCCGCCTGTCAGCTTGGTATTACGATTACAGCGTTGGGACTCGGCTGGCTCGGTGAACCGACCGTGGTCAAATTGCTGGAGCCTCTCTTTCAACAGCTCAACATTAATGGGGAATTTTCACATATCCTGGCCTTTATTATTTCATTTGTCATTGTAACTTACCTGCACGTGGTTATCGGTGAACTGGCTCCCAAAACGCTGGCGATCCGCAAAGCGGAAGCAGTAAGCTTGTTGACCTCCCCGGTCATCGTATGGTTTAACCGGATTATGTATCCGTTTATCTGGCTCCTGAATGGCTCAGCCAACCGTCTGGTTCGTCTGTTTGGTCTTCAACCGGCAAGCGAGCATGAGGAAGCGCACTCTCAGGAGGAAATTCAGATCATTTTGTCCGAAAGCGTGGAAAGTGGTAAGATCAATAACACCGAATATGGCTACGTGAATCGTATCTTTGCTTTTGACGAGACCGTTGCCAAGGAAATTATGGTGCCACGTACAGATATGGTATGCTTGTTTACGAATCGCTCGCTGAAAGAAAACATGCTGACCATTCACGAAGAGCAGTATACCCGTTTTCCGGTGGCGACAGAGAACAAGGATCAGATCATCGGTATGATTAATACCAAGCAGTTGTTCCTTGAGTATGACCGCAACCCTGAGCTTGATTTCAATAGTCTGATTCAACCGATCCTGACCGTTCCCGAAGTTATACCCGTCAACATACTGCTCAAACGCATGCAAAAGGAGCAGGTTCATATCGCCCTTCTCGTCGATGAATACGGCGGAACCTCCGGTCTGATTACCATCGAGGACATTTTGGAGGAAATTGTTGGCGAAATCCGTGACGAATTTGATAAGGATGAACGGAAGGAAATCGAGAAATTGACGGAGAACAGTTATTTGATGGATGGCAAGGTGATGCTTTCCGATCTGAGTGATCTGACTGGCTTGACGTTGGACGATGAGGACGTGGATACTGTCGGAGGGTGGGTGTATAGTCGGGTTCCGGAACCGAGACAGGGCAAGGAATTCATAGAAGATGATGTGAAATTTATCATTCGTGAAATGGGTAAAAATCGTATTCGACGGGTGGAGATTATTCTACACAATGAATCTCCTGTATCCGAATTGGAAGCGGAATCTGACACCTATTCCCAGGAGTGAACCGCTGTGACCTGAGCGGCTTGCACTGTGCACTTGACACTTGCGTTCACTCCTACTGAAATGACATACTTTCCAGGGCAAACGGCTTAGGCCGTTTGCCCTGCACCACGTGAAGGAGGAACTAATAAAGTGGATATTTTATCATCTATTATTATGGGCATTATTGAAGGGCTGACAGAGTTTTTGCCGGTCTCTTCGACAGGTCATATGATCCTGACGGCTGATCTTCTGGGGTTAAACACGGAGAATGATACAGTCAAAACGTTCGAGGTTATTGTGCAGCTGGGCGCTGTGCTGGCGGTCGTCGTATTGTACTGGCGCAGGTTCCTGAGCCTGTTTGATTTCAGACGCAGAATCTCGACCCAGCCGCGTCTGAACCTGCTACACATTATTTTGGCCATGATTCCTGCGGGTGTGATTGGCGTGCTGTTACGTGATGTAATCAAGCAATACCTGTTTGGCCCTCAAACTGTTCTGTACAGTCTGGTCATCGGGGGCTTGCTGATGATCGCGGCTGAGAAGTTCCATCCGCCCATTAGATCACATACGTTGGATGACATCACGTACAAACAAGCATTTATGATCGGTATGTTCCAAGTCCTAGCTCTATGGCCAGGCTTCTCGCGTTCGGGTTCAACCATGTCTGGGGGCCTATTCGCCCGTGTAAGCCATACAGCAGCCGCTGAATTTACATTCCTGGTATCTGTTCCGGTCATGCTGGGCGCATCGGGCATTGATATGATTAAAAGTATGGATCACCTGTCCATGAGCGATTTTCCGGTGTTCGCAGCAGGCTTTATCACTGCCTTTATCGTCGGAATGCTGGCGATCAAAACGTTCCTCGGTCTGCTCAAACGCTTGAGCCTGACTTCATTCGCCATCTACCGCTTCGTATTGGCGGCTGTGTTCTTCTTCATTATTTTGTAAGCTGTTGTTTGTTACCGCAAAGCCTTCATGCTTTTCAGCAATAACGGCTCGTTTCGTATGACAAAAAAGGGTTATCCCATGGGCTTGATTTGTCAGCCATGGGATAACCCTTTTTCTATCTTCTAGAATATAGAAGCGTTTGATTCAATTCCTTGAAGCATACGACTCTGACTATAGTTTCGATTATTGTTTTGATTCCAATGTGGTCAGGTATTCGGAAATTTGTGCTGGTGTCTTGGCATATTTGCTGTGCAAATGAGCAATTTTTTCGCCGTTACGGAAAACAAGCAGGCTCGGAATTCCACGTACCTGATTTTCTTCGGCAATCGGCTGGAATTTCTCAGCATCCAGCGCAAAGAAACGCTTATCCGCGTTTTCCTCGATAATGCCACCCATGAATTTATCCAGTGTCTTGCAATCCGGACACCAGGTTGTATCAAATTTTACGACCGTCAAACCGTCACCGTTAATCAAATCCTGATACTGCTGCTGTGATTCGATGCGTTCCATTTGTTGTTTCCTCCTAAAGTATATTTATGAACATCTCCACACTCAAATATGGATTATAAACCTGAGCTTATTCTTATATTCTAATGGTTCTGTTATATATTGCAACTATGGCAAGTACACGTTCGAGAGTATGGCTTGATACATTCGCTGACGAATCGCATTTCTGACTGTGCGACAAAGATTCCCTCTGCCCTGCATGTGCTCTTATCAGCGGTATTGCGCATCATAGCGGTTAGCCCGGCTCATCTGCTGTAGCGCCTCCCGCTCCTGTGGGGTTAACGGTGGGAGACTCGATGCTGCGATATTATGTTCCAATTGTCCCAATGAGCTTGCACCCGGGATGACAGCCGCGACAGCCGGGTGAGACAGGCTATAACGTATCGCCGTCTGCCCCATACCTCGCTCTGCCCCCGTGTACGCCTTTAATTGCTTGCGTACGTCCAGCAGTTCCGCCTCTTCGTAGTCCAGATATCCCTTAGCTGCCTTGCCTTCTCCTTCGTCGGTCAACACGCCGCTGGCGACAGGCCCACGTGCAATGACGCTGATTCCCCGCTTCTGAAGCAAGGACAATACCTCTTCCTCTGCCCGACGGTCCAGCAAGCTATATTGATTCATGACACTGACGATATTCGAACGCTCGACATATTCACGGATGACGTGAGGACGAATCGAGGAAATGCCATAATAACGGATGACCCCCTCCCTTTTGAGCTGTTCAAAAGCCTCAATCGTTTCGTCGATGGGATCGTCAATCGTCCCACCGTGAAGCTGATACAGGTCGATATAGTCCGTTTCCAGGCGGCGCAGGCTTTCTTTGACCGCAGACAGAATATACTCCTTGGACGGGTCCCACCCCCAGCCCTCTTGGCCCGGCATACGCCGATTACCGACCTTGGTCGCCAAAACGACATCTTGACGCCGTCCACGAATCGCTGCCCCCACAATTTCCTCATTACGTCCGTGATGGTACAAATCCGCTGTATCCAGCAGGTTCACGCCCCGATCCAGCGCTTCATGGATCAGGTAGACACCTTGCTGTTCCTCCGTACCGACCGACATACAACCCAAGCCAATCTCGCCTACCAGCAAATCCGAAGACCCCAGACGATTTTTCTTCATATATGGGTTCCCTCACTTTCATTAGCGTGTAACATCAAATTTTGAATATTACTCTATTATACGAAAAAAACAACCCCAGGATACCAATAGGAGCCGGAGATCGAACCGATGCGTCCGAAACATCCCTATACTTGAAGGCAGCATACATGGAAATCAATCCGCCTTCCCACGGTCAATATGACTACTGAGGAGGAAACCAAAGCCACGATCACCAGGCCAATATTGACGATGCGCTTGTAATGTACGCCCAAATTTGCCGCAAAATCCTCGCCAATGCAACCAAAGGAACACTAAGATACAGAATCTCATAGCGACCACTCATCACCAATGAAAAATCACCCTGCATCCACGAAGAAATGCTCTGGATCAGATTGTATATATAGGCGAAAAAAGTCGTCACCGAATTCAAAATGCCTCCGAACATCAAACCGACCAGCGGGATAATTACCGGGTCCTTGAAACGGATTTTGTCCAGTATTTTCATAAAAATCAGTGTTCCCGCCAGGGCAAACCCGAAAGCCGTCAACATCTTCGTCCAAAATCCAGCCGCTCCAAACACCATAATATCCATCAGCACACCTAATCGTGCCGCATCCATCGTTCCTGCGGTAGTAGGCGATACAAACCGGTTCCGGGTAAGCTGCTGCATGATAAGATACTCATACTCGCTCCTGCGATAATAATGCTGATCAAACGTGGTAAAAGCCAGTATTAAATAACGCAATTTCATGTTCTAACCAAGGGAGTCTGTTCTCCAAAACCTGTACCAAGCTTCGGCCCTGTCCTCCCCTCCAATAATGATAATCATCATTAAAATTAACTGGCATAAATTATATCAGTCATATCATATCTATAAAATTTTCCAAGTCTTTAAACATGGCAAAAAAGCTGCGCGATAACCAGTGAGCAAATACGAGCAAAATCCAGTAAACTAGAAAAAGAGCTTTTGAATCCAGCTTTATCATTTAGTTGTGAATACGTTTAGGAGGAACACGATGAATCGCATATTAATTGTAGAAGATGATATGGCCTTGAGTAATGGTATTGCTCTTGCTCTTAAAGGACCTAACAACGATTTTGTGCAAACCTATGACCTCACTACTGCAAAGGAACAATTGGCAAGCGCTGCATTTGACCTAGTGATACTTGATCTAAATTTGCCGGATGGAAACGGACTAGGCTTTTTAACCGATATTCGGAGAACAACAACTTTACCAGTCATTATTCTGACTGCACATGACATGGAAACGGATATTGTAACCGGTTTTGAGCTGGGTGCGGACGACTATATCACCAAACCTTTCAGTCTGATGGTATTAAGGGCAAGAGTCGGGGTTCAGTTAAAGAAAGTAAGACACCGACTGGAAGATCCTTTTCAGCTAGACGCATTTTCCTTTTCTTTTGAAAAGATGGAGTTTCTTAAAAATGGTACACCTGTGGAGCTAAGTAAAACCGAGCAGAAATTACTTCGTCTTTTATTTGATAATCGAGGGATTACCGTTACCCGCGATCATTTGGTAGACAGCATCTGGACAGATGGTGCTAAGTATGTAGGCGAAAATGCCTTGTCAGTCACCATAAAAAGGCTACGTGACAAGCTGGAGGACCACCCCTCCTCTCCCCAATACATTAAGACCGTGTATGGGATCGGTTACACATGGGCGGTGAAATGATTGACTACCCTGAATTATGTGTGTATCGGAATTGCCATTACTGCTGTATTCGTTGCCGGGGCTGTCATCCTTCTATATCGTAAGAACATACATAAAACAATGAAAACCCTTGAGAAAATGATTGAAACTGCAATAGATGGCAACTTTTCGGAGCGTGTTTTTGACGAATCCGTTTTATCGGCTGTAGAGGCGAAGCTTGCGCAATTTCTTTCTATTTGTTCCGTTTCCTCGAAGAATTTGCTGACAGAAAAGAATAAAATAAACGAGTTAATTTCCGATATTTCGCATCAAACGAAAACGCCTGTCGCTAATATCCTGCTCTATTCCCAACTGCTTAGCGAATACGAATTGCCGGAGGATGGTTCCATTTGTGTAAAAGCTCTCTCCACACAGGCAGAAAAGCTTAACTTTCTTATCCAGGCATTGTTGAAAACATCGCAGCTTGAAACGGGAATGATCACGGTATCGCCAAGGCAGGAATCTGTTCAAAAGCTCCTGCACACTGCACGGGAGCAAATTATGCCGAAGGCGGATGCCAAAGGCATCTCAGTTGTTATGGAGAATACAACCATTCATGCTTGCTTTGACCTGAAATGGACGGTCGAAGCAGTCTACAATATTATGGATAATGCCGTGAAGTATACGGAAACCGGCGGGAGCATAGTCATAAAAGTGATTGCGTATGACTTATTTTACCGCATTGATATTACTGATAGTGGAATTGGGATTTCAGAGGAAGAACACAGTAAAATCTTTACGCGCTTCTACCGCTCCTCAACTGTAAACTCGCAGGAAGGTGTGGGTATTGGCCTATTTTTGGCGAGAGAAATCATCGCGGCCGAGGGTGGATACATCAAACTATGGTCGCGTCGAGGCAGCGGTTCCACCTTCTCGATTTTTCTTCCCATAGACAAGTAATTCTTTCAACACTGTTAGATTTCAGAAAGATTGTGGAAAGATTGATATGGTACAGTCTGTATTGCAAAGCACTGCGATACAGACTATTTTTTATGGGGGACAAAGTGAATGACTCTATTAAAAACTCAGGACTTGAAAAAACATTACGGCAACGGGGATACTGCTGTTCACGCTTTAGACGGTGTGAACCTGGAGGTGGAAAGCGGAGAATTTGTCGCTATTGTCGGTACGTCCGGGAGCGGAAAATCTACCCTTCTCCATATGTTGGGTGGACTTGATCGTCCAACAAGCGGAAACGTTACGATTGACGGCAAAGATATTTTTACATTGAAAGACGAAGAGTTGACTATTTTTCGCAGACGAAAGATTGGCTTCGTTTTTCAAAATTACAACCTGGTACCTGTCTTGAATGTCTACGAAAATATTGTGCTTCCTATTGAATTGGATGGTAAAGAGCCGGACAAAACCTACATAGATAAAATTGTACATACCTTGGGCCTTGACCACAAAATAAATAATCTGCCAAACAATCTTTCCGGTGGACAACAGCAACGTGTAGCCATTGCCAGAGCACTGGCAGCCAAGCCTGCCATTATCTTGGCAGATGAACCCACCGGAAACCTGGACAGTAAAACCAGTCTGGATGTGATGGGATTGATCAAAGTATCCAGCCAGCAGTTCCGCCAAACGATCGTGATGATTACCCACAACGAGGAAATCGCGCAAATGGCAGACCGGATCATCCGGATTGAGGACGGTAAAATGGTTGGCGGTGCGGGCAGATGATCAAGGTAAAGAACAAAAAAGTAATTCGTAATCTGGCTGATAAGAGTTTCAAAGTGAACAAAACCCGCAACATTATTGCCATTGTTGCCATAGCACTAACCTCATTGCTATTTACAACACTGTTCACTATGGGGCTTGGCGCTGTGGAAAGCTTACAACGGGCGACCATGCGACAGGCCGGTGGAGATGGTCATGCCGTGCTTAAATATATTAATGATGAAGAATTTAATCACGTAAAGGATCATCCGTTGATCAAGGAAATAGCTTATAACCGTATATTAAGCGATGGAGTTATGAACGATAAATTTCTAAAACGCCATACGGAGTTCTGGTATTACGATGATGTAGGGCTGAAGCTTGGTTTTATCGAGCTTAACGGAGGACACAAGCCTGTGGCGGAAAATGAAGTGATCGCGGACTCCAAGACATTGCAGTTAATGGGTGTTCCCTTGAAGGTTGGTGCACCTCTGACGCTAAAGCTTGACATTAGGGGCAAAGAATTACAGCGTGATTTTGTTCTCTCCGGCTGGTGGAAAAGCGATCCTGTGTTTAACGTGGGACAAATATTTGCCTCTAGAGCCTATGTCGATGCTCATGCTAAGGAATTACAAAGCAACTATAGAAAGGATCACTTCTATACAGGCGTAATTAATGCGCTCATCATGTTTGATAACAGCTTGAACCTGCAGGAAAAGCTCAATAAAGTGATTACAGAAAGCGGATATTCCCTTGACAAAGATGCACCAAACTTTATTGCGAATAATGTAAACTGGTCATATATCTCGACCAATTTCAGTATGGATGCGGGAACAATCATTGCACTCTCTTCCGCCCTGATACTGATCGTGTTTACCGGCTATTTGATCATCTATAACATCTTTCAAATATCAGTGATGCGAGATATTCGTTTTTATGGTCTTTTAAAGACGATCGGCACAAGCGGCAAGCAGATCCGCCGGATCATTCGCAGACAGGCGTTAGTTCTTTCGTTGATAGGAATCCCGTTTGGATTAATAGCAGGTTTTTTTGTCGGTAAAGCACTTGTACCACTTCTTATGAACAATACTAACTTTGCCGGTACTGAGGTATCGGTATCTCCCAGCCCATGGATTTTTATAGGATCGGCTCTGTTCGCGGTCATTACCGTAATCATTAGCACCTTTAAACCAGGCAGGATTGCGGCAGCTGTTTCGCCGGTTGAGGCAGTAAGATACACAGACGGAAATACCAAAGGCATCCGTAAGCTGAAAAAATCCACCGGAGGCGCTAAAATGCTCCACATGGCTCGCTCCAACTTGGGGCGCAATAAAAAGCGTACCGTTTTGGTAGTCATCAGTCTTTCGTTGAGCCTTGTACTTCTTAACACGGCCTTCACCCTGTCTCAGAGCATTGATATGGATAAATTTTTATCCAAATTCAATGACACTGACTTTCTCATTGCTCATGCTGAATATTTTCATAGGCCCTATTTTAGCGGCCCTGAAAATGAGACCTCCGAAAGTTTTATTCAGGCTGTACAGGAACAACCGGGCTTTGAAGAAGGCGGCCGATTGTACGGTGACCCTACAGCTCTCACTGCTGAGAATACAAAAGGAATCACGGATGAAACCCAGAACATTGACGCTCGTGGCAATTTCATGGTAGCAGTGTATGGGTTGGAAGATTTACCGCTGCACCGGCTGCAATTGTTTGACGGTGAGCTTGATTTTGAAAAACTGGCTTCCGGTAAGTATATCCTGGAGGGGGTTGATCTGGACGACTATGGCAAACCGTATTGGAATTGGACTCAATACAAAGTAGGTGACAAGGTTACGCTTCATAGTTATATAGGCAAAGCAGATGTTCCGCTGGATAAAGAGTATACGACGCATGAATTTACAGTGCTTGGTCATGTGGGTATCAAATCTACCAATTCGGATCGAATTTCGAAGTATAGCTTCTACCTCCCGGCGGATATATACAAGTCACTTGTAAAACAGCCTGCTGTAATGAGTTATGCCTTTAATGTATCCTCGAATCAGGAAGCATCCATGCAGAGCTTTTTGAAACGCTACACCGAAACAACCGAACCGCTGATGAACTACGAATCCAAAATTACATCAAAGAACGCGTTTTCCGGTATGCAAAACACGGTCGTAATGATTGGTGGCATACTCAGCTTGATCATTGGTCTGATCGGTATCCTCAACTTTGTAAACGCAATTTTAACGAGTATACTGACCCGACGTCAGGAATTCGCCATGCTGCAAAGCATCGGTATGACCAAAAAGCAATTGCGGGGTATGCTGATCTATGAAGGGCTGTATTATGTTCTCGGCACCGCCCTATTCTCCATTTTATTAGGGAGCGTATTTTCTATTTCAATTGTGAAACCCTTAAGCAGTATGATGTGGTTTATGAGCTATCACTTTATAATATGGCCACTTGTAGCCTTATTGCCTTTTCTGCTTGTGCTTGGGATATTCATTCCATTGACGGTCTATTCTTTGAACGACAAACAGAGTATCGTGGAGCGGCTTCGAGAGTCCGAGTAGATTGGCGCTTGGATTTTGCCCGGTTGGACACAAAATAGGATTAGGTCAGCCAGAAACTTCGCAGGAAGGTGTCGGTATTGGACTGTTTTTGGCGAGAGAAATCATCGTGGCTGAGCCCTGGACAAGTAATTCTTTCAACACTGTTAGATTTTAGAAAGATTGTGGAAAGATTGATATGGTACAGTCTGTATTGCAGAGCACTGCGATACAGACTATTTTCTTTGGAGGAACATAAAATGACCATATTAACTACCAGAGAATTAAAAAAACATTATGGCAAGGGAGACACTTCTGTTCGCGCATTAGACGGTGTGAGCCTTGATGTGGAAAGCGGAGAATTTGTCGCCATCATTGGTACATCCGGCAGTGGCAAGTCGACCCTTCTGCATATGCTGGGTGGACTTGACCGCCCGACAAGTGGAAGCGTCACCGTTGACGGCAAGGATATCTCTTCCTTGAAAGACGAAGAATTGACGATTTTTCGCAGAAAAAAGATTGGCTTTGTGTTTCAGAATTACAATCTTGTGCCTGTCTTAAATGTCTATGAAAATATTGTACTGCCCATTGAACTGGACGGTAAAGAACCGGATAAAACCTATGTGGAAAGAATTGTAGGTATTTTGGGACTTGACCAAAAATTGAGCAATCTACCCAACAATCTTTCGGGTGGACAGCAGCAGCGGGTAGCCATTGCCCGAGCGCTAGCCGCGAAACCGGCTATCATTTTAGCAGATGAACCTACCGGGAATCTTGATAGCAAAACAAGCCTTCATGTGATGGGGCTGATCAAGGTATCCAGCCAGCAGTTTCGCCAAACGATCGTGATGATTACACACAACGAGGAAATCGCGCAAATGGCGGACCGCATCATCCGGATTGAGGATGGTAAAATTATCGGCGGTGATGCCACATGATCCAGGTTAGAAATAAAAAAGTGATCCGTAATCTGGCAGATAAGAGCTTCAAAGTGAACAAAGCCCGTAACCTCATTGCCATTGTTGCCATAGCACTAACCTCATTGCTATTTACAACACTATTCACTATGGGGCTTGGCGCTGTGGAAAGCTTACAACGGGCGACCATGCGACAGGCCGGTGGAGATGGTCATGCGGTACTCAAATATATAACGGATGAAGAATTTAATCACGTAAAGGATCATCTGTTGATCAAAGAAATAGCGTATAACCGCATGTTAAGTGATAACGTTACAAACGAGAAATTTTTAAAACGCCATACGGAGTTCTGGTATTACGATGATGTAGGGCTGAAGCTTGGTTTTATCGAGCTTAACGAAGGACACAAGCCTGTGGCGGAAAATGAAGTGATTGCAGACTCCAAGACATTGCAGTTAATGGGTGTTCCACTGGAGGTTGGAGCACCTTTGAGGCTAAAGCTTAACATACGAGGTAAAGAAGTACAGCGTGATTTTATCCTCTCCGGCTGGTGGAAAAGCGATCCTGTGTTTAACGTGGGACAAATATTTGCCTCTAGAGCCTATGTGGATGCTCATGCCAAGGAATTACAAAGCACCTATAAAAAAGATCACTCCCTTACCGGCGTCATTAATGCATATATGATGTTCGACAACAGCCTTGATTTGCGGGGAAAGCTCAGTAAAGTGATTACCGAAAGCGGGTATTCGCTTGACAAAGATGCACCAAACTATATTGAGAATAATGTAAACTGGTCATACATCTCGACCAATTTCAGTATGGATGCGGGAACAATCATTGCACTCTCTTCCGGCCTGATACTGATCGTGTTTACCGGCTATTTGATCATATATAATATTTTCCAAATATCGGTGATGCGAGATATTCGTTTTTACGGTCTTTTAAAGACGATCGGCACAAGCGGCAGGCAGATCCGCCGGATCATTCGCAGACAGGCGTTAGTTCTTTCGTTGATAGGAATCCCGATTGGATTGATAGCAGGTTTTTTTGTCGGTAAATCGCTTGTGCCTTTTATTATGAACATTACTGTGTATAACGGTACCGAGGTATCGGTATCCCCTAACCCGTGGATTTTTGCCGGATCTGCCCTGTTCGCGCTCATTACCGTAATGATCAGCACCTTCAAGCCAGGCAGAGTTGCCTCGTCCGTGTCGCCGGTAGAAGCAGTAAGATACACAGGCGGAACCAACAAGGACAGTAGTAAGCTGAAAAAATCGACCGGAGGTGCAAAAATTCACCTCATGGCTCGTTCCAACTTGGGACGCAATAAAAAACGCACCATTTTAGTGGTTATCAGCCTTTCTTTAAGTTTGGTGCTTCTGAATACAGCATTCACGCTGGCTCAGAGTTTTGATATGGATAAATTTTTATCCAAATTCAATGATACCGATTTTCTCATTGCTCATGCTGAGTATTTCCAGGTTCCCAGCAGTTTCAGTGGGCCTGAAAATGAGACCACCGAAAGTTTTATTAAGGCTGTGCAGGCACAACCCGGCTTTGAAGAAGGTGGCCGATTGTACGGTGGCCCAACAGTTCTCACTGCTGAGAATGCAAAAGGGACCACGGAGGAAACCCAGAACACTGACGCTCGCGGCAACTTCATTGTAGAAGTGTATGGGCTGGAAGATTTACCACTACATCGACTGCAATTGATTGATGGTGAGCTTGATTTTAAGAAACTAGCTTCCGGTAAGTATATCCTAGAGGGCGTCGATCTGGACGACAACGGTAACCCGTACATGAAGTACATTCATCATAAAGTGGGGGAGAACGTTACTTTGCATAGTTATATGGGAACAGCAGATGTTCCACCGGATAAAGAGTATACGACGCATGAGTTTACAGTGCTTGGCCATGTGGGTATCAAATCTACCAATTCGGATCGCCTTCAGAGCTATAGCTTCTACCTCCCGGCGGATATATACAAGTCACTTGTAAAACAGCCTGCTGTAATGAGTTATGCCTTTAATGTATCCTCAGATCAGGAAGCGTCCATGCAGAACTTTTTGAAACGCTACACTGAAACAATCGAACCGCTGATGAACTACGAATCCAAAATTACATCAAGGAACGCTTTGTCAGGTATACAAACCACTATTGTGATGATCGGCGGTATGCTCAGCTTGATTATTGGCCTGATTGGTATCCTGAACTTTATAAATGCGATTTTAACCAGCATACTGACCCGACGCAAAGAACTTGCTATGCTGCAGAGCATAGGCATGACTAAACGGCAACTGCGGGGAATGCTGATTTATGAGGGGCTGTATTATGTTTTCGGTGCCAGCCTAGTCTCTATTCTATTGGCAGTCATATTTTCTATTTTGATTGTGAAACCGTTTTGCAACTTGCTATGGCTTTTAAGCTATCACTTTATAATCTGGCCACTATTAGTCTTATTGCCTTTACTGTTTGTGCTTGGGATACTCATTCCAGTAGCAGTCTATTCTATGAATGACAAACAAAGTATTGTGGAGCGGCTTCGAGAATCAGAGTAGATTTACGATTAGGTTTTGCCCAACTCAGGGGGAGTCTGGGCTTCTGGATGAGCAGTGTGGAAAAGAAAGCCCAGTCCACCTTCAACCAAAAATCTATCTACAGAAGAAAAGCTCAAGCGAGCCGAGGAAACGTTAACCACTTCGAGCACTTCTAATTCATTAACCATACCCTATGCAACAGGGATTAAACCGAATGATACGCTATCTGGATGGACTGGCTCGGATTAGTGTAAGTAGGTATTATGCTGGCTGCCGAGAAAGTTAGAAAGTCCAAGATACCAGTGGGAATAAAAAAGGATGGCTCCTGATGAATTCAGAAGTCATCTGCTCACTGCTTAGAAAGGTCCTCTTTACGACTACAAACTCCACTCTTCCCGCAAAAGCCCCATTCGGATCGAATCATAATACTGTCCATTATAGTATCTGCACTTTCGAAGCCTGGCTTCCAGGGTCATGCCCAACTTCTCGCCAACCTTCATCATCCGATAGTTTCCTGACCAAGTTGTAAACCCTACTCTTACTAGAGGTAATGTATTAAACAAATGCGTAATCCACAGCCGCAAGGCTCTCGTACCATACCCGCCGCTCCAATACTGTGAATCAAAAATACCAATTCCCATTTCAAGCCAATATGAAGGCTGATGTTCCCAGTAGTAGCTAACCGATCCAATAATCTTACCTTCCACTTCAATGAGCCAAATATCATCTTGTTCGACTCGCTTTTCCTTATCTTTTAAATAATCCTCCCAGGAAAGCGCCTTATGTTCATAATAAGGCGCATCCCATTGCTTCCATTCTGGCGCTTCTTCTTTATAGGTTAGTGTCCAAAGAGCATGTAAGTCTTCTTCTTGAACAGGCCTAATGGTTAAATCCTTATCCGTGTATATGGAAATCACCCCTCACCCTCATGGTTTTACTACTGAACTCGCACCTTATTAGCACCAGGCTTGATTTCCGGTGGAATCGGGCATACGTAAGGCTGATCGCCGAGTCTGGCCCGTAACAGGAAAGCAATTCATACCTTAACTGATTCTTCATCCACTGCCTCGAATCCTTGCACCTCTTATACTGTATATCGCTGTCACTCAGCGAAGCGTCCGCTTGGCCAGCCGCTCCAGTAGCTCCACGCTACGCGGCAGCACCTCTTCCTGAATATCAAACTCCGGATGATGGTGAGGGGCGGGCAGATCGCAGCCGATAATCATATACGTGCCCTTTCCTCCCAGCTCCTGCACACGCCGAATCATGTAACTGGCATCCTCACTGCCTAACGAGCTGGTTTGCCCCATCACTTTTGGGTTCACAAAGCCCTCAACATGCTGTGCTTCCTCTGCTGCCATCTCCGCCAATTCCGGGCTGCATACAATCGGGATTGCGCCGCCGATGACGCGAATTTCATGCTCCAGCTCATGCATTCGGTGCACTATGGGCTACGATATTGCGTACCCGTCTCTCCAGTTCTTCATTCGTCTGTTCATCCACCGAGCGTGTTTCGATGATCATACGCGCGGTTTCAGGTATGAAGAACGGATTTCGCGCTTCGCTTGATTCAATTTATAAGCCGAACTAAAGATGCAGACAAAGCGCCACTTCGTTCTAGTTGTTTTATTCTTTATATAAGCTGAACTGGAAAAATGAACATCAAAACGGAGTAGGCGGAATGGTGCTGTACAAGCGATAGCGGTGGCGATGGGAAGTACCATCCGCCTGCGTAGTGGCGCAATAGGTAACTTTTAAGAGCAGTTCGTACACATTAATCATACTTCGCTTCCTTCTTATTTTTTGGCTAACCCTATTTAATGACTGTCATGTCTGATGTCTACTATGTAGTTAGACAAATACGGATGATAATCTGCCCTTTGGGTTACAATAAATGATATGAGTTGACAATCGCTCCAAAATCATATATCTTGATATAAAGATAATAAATATGAAGCAACGTTTACTACTGTTCATTTCGCTTTTACATGCTAATCATATAAAACCAAGGAGGACAATGACATGAAACTGTTAGGATTGCATCACGTTTCGGCGATTACGGCGGCGGCGGCTAAGAATGTTGAATTTTATACTCAGGTAATGGGTCTTCGACTCATTAAGAAAACGGTGAATCAGGATGATGTTAGCGTTTATCACCTCTTTTATGGGGATGAGCGTGGGACGGCTGGTACCGAAGTCACTTTCTTTGAAATTCCGCATGCGGGGCAAACTCGTACGGGGAATAACAGCATTTCGGCGCTCTCCCTGCGTGTACCGAATGACAAGGCACTGGATTACTGGAAAAACCGTTTCGAGCAAATGGATGTAAAACATGGTGAAATTACGGATCAAGCGGGACGTTTGGCGCTTTCGTTTGAGGATTTTGAAGGGCAGCGCTTCTTCCTCGTTTCGGATGAGCATGACAACGGAGTGCGGGGCGGTACGCCTTGGGAGAAGAGTCCTGTCCCTGCTGAATACGGCATCGTCGGACTTGGTCCGGTTCATCTGACTATTCCAAAAGCGGAGAACACGATCCTCATTCTGGAACAGGTGATGGGCTTCCGCAAAAAGGGCTCCTATCCTTCCACCGTTGCCGGGCAGCCTGATGTGGTCATCTATGAAACCGGCGAAGGCGGTACCGGGACCGAGGTTCATCTGGAAGAACGTAACGATCTTCCACAAGAGCGCCCTGGACGAGGCAGTGTGCATCATGTAGCCTTCCGTGTTGCGACAGAGGAAGAACTTAGACAGTGGGTTGAACGTATTAACCAACTGCAAATTTCCAGCTCAGGGTTCGTGGATCGCTTTTACTTCCGTTCATTGTATTTCCGCGAGCCGAACGGCATTTTGTTTGAATTGGCAACCGATGGACCCGGCTTTGATACAGATGAAGAATTGGAATTTCTGGGTGAATCGCTGGCGTTACCGCCATTTTTGGAATCGCGTCGCGCCTCCATTGAAGCCAACCTCAAACCGTTGAACACCAAGATTTAATATAGTTATATTAACTCCAAAATCACACAAAGCCGGGACTTCTACATCATGTAGAGGGTCCCGGCTCTTTTCATGCAACAGCTCTGTTTCCACCCAAAAGGACATCTCATCTGCAAGCCTTTTGGCCTTTACAGGTAAGCGAAATGCCCTTTTTGGTTAAGCTTACAGCTTTTTATCATCCACGCTGTTCAGCCAAGCTTCGATTTCTCCGATCACAGAAGCGATACATCCATCCTGGAACGGCGAGATCAGACCAGCCAGCTCCACCAATCCGGTAAAAGAACGACTACCCCCGGCACGGCACAGCTTCAAGTAATCTTCCCACGCAGCTGTCCGGTCGATGCTCATACGTTTCCAGAATTGGAATGCGCACAATTGCGCGAGTGTGTAGTCGATATAGTAGAACGGGGATTGGAAAATATGTCCCTGCTTATGCCAGAACCCGCCCTGCTCCAGATACTCGTTGCCTTCATAGTCCAAATGCGGTTTATACTTGCGTTCAATGGAGCGCCATGCGCTTTTACGTTCGGCTGGCGTCCAGTCTGGATGTTCATATACTGCATGCTGAAATTCATCCACAGCTACGCCGTAAGGGACAAACAACAACGATGAGGACAAATGTTCAAAGTGATATTTATCCGTATCGTCCTCGAAGAACAGCTTCATCCAGGGCCATGCGAAAAACTCCATACTCATGGAATGGATTTCAGCTGCCTCCATGGTTGACCAATGGTACTCTGGAATTTCAAAATGGCGGCTTTCATACACCTGGAAAGCATGGCCCGCTTCATGCGTCAACACATCGATATCACCGGATGTACCATTGAAATTGGAGAAAATAAACGGCGTGCCATACTCGCTCAAAAACGTGCAATAGCCTCCGCTTTGCTTGCCCTTTTTGCTAGTCAGGTCCATCAACCCACGTTCGATCATAAAGCTGAAAAATTCATGTGTTTCCGGTGAAAGCTCCTCATACATACGCGCTCCATTATGAATGATCCACTCCGGGTCGCCTTTGGGTGTAGGATTGCCTGACAAAAAGTTAAAGCCTTCATCATAGTAGCGAAGCTGATCCACTCCGATCCGCTCGCGTTGGCGCTCCTTGAGCTTTGTTGCCAGCGGAACGATATGTTTCAGCACTTGTTCGCGAAAATTGGCAACCATAGCGGCATTGTAATCCGTACGACCCAAACGGGCATAGCCCAGCTCTACAAAGTTATCGTAGCCCAGCTTGTGCGCTATGCGCGTGCGTACCTTAACCAGTTCATCGTAAATTCGATCCAGCTCATCCTCATGCTCGCTCATAAATTGATACTTGGCCTCGGAGGCCTGTTTGCGTGTCTCCCGGTTTGTAGCTAATTCAAAAGGCAAAAGCTGCGCTAACGTGCGTTCTTGCCCCTCAAACTGGATCTTGGCTGAAGCAATCAATTGGGAGTATTCGGAGGTCAGCTTATTCTCCTGCTGTAAATCCTCAATAATATCCGGGTGGAACGACTTGAGTGATACCTCGGCGATACTGAAAAGCTGGCTACCCCACTGACTCTCCAGCTCGGCTCTGAACGGCGAGTCCACCAATGCCCGGTAGTAATCCGTTACATACTCCTGAATGACCGGCATGAAATCATCAGCGTACTCTTGCTCTGCCTTGTAAAAGGCGTCCTCCGTATCAATGGAGTGCCTAACCTCTACTAATTGTAATTGCGTTTCCACGTTACTGCGCAGCTTATTAATAGCATGAATGACTTCATTTTGACGCTCTACGCTGTCCGCTTCACGAAATTGCCGCAAAAGCGTTTTAAACCGCTGTTCAATTTCAGTTTGCTCTGGCCGGATATAAGCCATTTGGCTGAATAATGTCATTGCTTCGAGTCCTCCCTAAATTTAATAAATCTGATGCCTATTATACAGTACGATTAGACAAAACTGGAAGATATAATTCCAAAAAAATACAACGTCAAAAACCGCAATACCCTGTATTGCGGGTCAAGACGATAGCCTAAGGCTAAATATCGTAGATGCACTGCCTAATGCAGCCATTTTATAAGTGCATTCATGCTTTACTGATTTTGCAAGCGATGTGCCGCATGCAGGGTCGGGCCGACGAATTCGTTCAGCTTGAAGCTGCCTTCAATCGCCTGTGTAATGAATTTTTTGGCCTGATCCACCGCTTCACGTACGGTCAGCCCTTGGGCCAAGCCAGCGGTTACCGCTGCCGAAGTTGTGCAGCCTGCACCATGGGTGAAGCTTGTTTTCACAACATTCGCCTCGAACCAGTCGAAGGTAATTCCATCATAAAGCAGATCCATCGCTTTACCTGCACGGATTTTGCCACGGTCCTTAATCAGCACGTGCTTCGCCCCACGCTCATGGATAATCGCCGCTGCTTCCTGCATCTGTTCCAGCGTCGTAATCGGTCCGTTCTTCGCCAGTTGCGAAGCCTCGAACAAATTCGGCGTTACCAGATCAGCACCCGGGATCAGAAATTCCAGCATCGCTTCTGTATTTTCCGGCTGAAGCACTTCATCTGTACCTTTGCAGACCATAACCGGATCAATAACGACCCGTTTAAGATCATGCTTGCGCAGATGGCTGGCAACCAGTTCAATTATATCAACGGAACCGAGCATACCTGTTTTCATCGCGTCAAAGCCGATACCTTCCAATACCGTACGCAGTTGTGCTTCTACCACCTCCAGCGCAACAGGATATACAAGATGGTTCCAGGTTTTGGGGTCCATCGCAACTACGGTTGTCAATACGTTCATTCCATATACGCCAAGCTCCTGAAAGGTTTTCAGGTCTGCCTGAATACCCGCGCCGCCGCTGGTGTCGGAGCCGGCTATCGTTAATGTTTTGGGAATCGTCATTTTTACATGATCTCCTTCACTTACTGTGCTGCATTTATCCTAATCCCGCATGCGAAACTTGTCAACGCGCAATGCGTTCTTCCTATGCTAAAAGTCACAGAAACAGTAGCATTAAAAACGAGAACGTTCCCTTTTGACCGGGAGCATCCTCGCAAGAATAGGATAGATGAAGGTTAGAATTACAAAGATTACAAATACCCGCCGGTGCTGTGATCATAGGCATGATTCTTTTCATTTTCCCGCACGCCCAAGCAAAACTTCTGATACGACTGCTGCTGTTCCGGGGTAGAAAAATTCCGGTGATGCTCAAACAAAGCCATGCAACCGATAATATGCTCAGTGTAGCTATTGTCTACAGACAACTGTAAGCAATGCAGTGTTTGCCCCAGTCCCTCCGCATAATCACCCTTCCGAAAATGATATTCGGCATACACCTTGCAAAACGAGGCGAAGCGGAATGCATTAAAATGCTTGTGGTAGTGAGTGTCCCATTGATCCGGGGCAAGCTCCCAGAAGCTCTTGAGTTGTTGGCTGAATAGTCCAAGCTCGGCATCCACAAAGTAACCGAACCTGTTCGCAGACTCAAGCAGCGTATTCAAGCCTTCCAGCGTCTCGTCCGGATGCTCGCGCAAATACGTAATATATTCATAAATTGCAGAGGTATTGCCCATTTTGATTTCGATACAAAGCCGATTGCCTTGAGCATACACACGGTGCATATCCACTACTTTCCGGCCTTTCTCGTCCAATCCTTCAAACCAGCTCAAATCTGCATATCCATCAATCCATTTCTTGGATTCCTCATACCTGCCCTGAAACTCATAGCTGCTGGCCTTGAGCAGATGACCCTGTGCATAATAGTGGACAAGCGGTTTGAGCAACTCCAGATGCTCATCTCCAAAGCGGTTCCGATTGCGGTATAGCGCCTGAGCCAACTCTCGCAGCTCGTCCGCATACATTTCCATCTCGGACCATTGCATTTTTGACGCAAACACTTGAGATAGCATATGTAAGCCTTCCAATGCATAATTTTCCGGCAGACGACTACGGTACAAATGGAATTGCACAGCAGCCTTCAAGCTCCGTTTGTTGTCCTTGATCTGAATCTGAAATATACGGAAATAGCTGATCGCTAACCTCTCAGAGTGCGTATATTTCTCACTCTCGATGACACAATTGTACAGAAGCATGGCCGCTTCATATCTCCCGTCCTCAAACATCGCTTCTGCGGTCTCAAAAATAGCCGGAATGTTCGATAAATCATCCATTAGATAGTCAAGTACACTGCAAATACATTCCAGCTTGTTCAGCTCCGAACAACGGAGCAGAAATGGACGCAACCTCCTCCAGTGCGGTAAGGAATGAATAAAACATTCATCCACATACATCTCGAACAAGGCTCCTTCTTCCAACCCCATAGCCCCGGTAATCAGATCAAGCTGATTAACTGAAATCGGCCGTGGGGGATTCCGGTTAAGTATGCCGCTAAGTGTACCCGGATTTACCTTGGAAGCGTCTGCGAAACATTGCATGGAAATACCTTCACGCTGAATATACTTTTCAATTTCTGCACGAATCGTGGTGTTTTTTTCCAAAGGGACACCCCCTCCATCAAATGATGGTGACTTTTTCATTACCTTTTAAACCAAAATTTGTTTAATCAAAGTATATGTCTAATTATATCGGAGGTCAATAACTTAAACGCAACTCAGGACATATAAAATTACGAATTTCGTACGATTTCAAATCCGTTTTATGAAAAAAGACCGCCCCCGTAGGTTTGGTCTGTTCATGTGTTGTGATGCTGTAGACTTATGAGGGTAGAGAATAGCCTGCTATTGATTTAGAGACGCCCAAAATCAATGGCAAACTTGGCGTATCCTTCTCCTGTTAATCCTTCATAAAGCAACTCCGAATGGGCTTTGGCGGCATCCGTTGCTTGCGGCGAGGTCAGAAACGTCACATGCGGGCGGCCCGGCCACGGCGCGAGGGACCAATGACCGTCTGCTTTGGGCGTTAACGTCTTCATATGCCGTACATATTCGGTTAGCACATGCCGATTCTCATCCGGTGAAGCAAGTACGATCCGTTCCCCGTCCGGATTGACCAATGTAGATGAAAACGCGCGATAGTTGTTCGTGACGACCAAATAGCTTCGCTGCATATCCAATGGTTCTCCATCCAAGGTCATATGAAGGATTCTGTGCGCATTCGCCTCCTTCAATATTCCGACAGCATCATATCTGGCAGGCTGCGTCACATCAATCTGGTACCTGATCCCGTCGATAATATCAAAGTTAAAGCTCGGAAAATCGGAATCAATCAGTTCCTGCTCCTGTTCTGCATACGGATCAATTTGCCGGAATTGTCCGGCAGACCATTCGAGCCATTCCCAAATTTCAGCCCCGATCAGCCGAACGACATGCAGCGTGTTTGGAAAATTGTACAGATCGGCGATATGCTTGATCGCCAAAGTCCCCGCCGGAATATCGGTATAATACGAGGGGCCGTATCTGCCGCCTGTTTTAAAGGGAGCCGCTGCCGACAGAACGGGCAAACCTTCGTACTCACTCCCCTGCATCTGCTGCTTCACATACCACATTTGCGCGTCATTCACGAGTTGAACAGAAGCATCGTCCATCACCTGGGCAAAAAAGCTGTTTACTGCCACCGTCGTCCGACCAACAGGTGCGCGAATATAGTCCAGCGTCCCGGCATGCTCTTCCGCAACCGCCTGCTGAATTGCAGCATCCGGCTGCACCAGCGCTTGCTTGCGTACCGGATCATACACCGGACGTACCTCCGCAGAAGAGGCGGCCACTTGCCACGTTCCCTCCATAAAGGTCAGGTCCAAATCAATGACACCCAGATGATCTCCCCAAAAGCCCGGCTCCACCGCCGGAATATCATGGATGGTGCCTCGCTCCGCGTCAACACCCGTTTTACCGACAAATGAAGGGCCGGGGAATACTTTATGCGCATGACCAAACAAAATCGCGTCAATCCCTTCCACCCTGCTCAGATGCAGCACCGCATTTTCCATATACGGCGTTTCAGGAATATCTTCAAAGCCCGCGTGAGGCATGGCAATAATCAGATCGGCTCCCTCTGCCTTCATTTGCGGAATAATCCGTCTTGCTGTCTCCAGCATATCCTTGACGATGATTTTCCCTTCCAGCCACGCCTTGTCCCATTGCATAATTTGCGGAGGCACAAACCCGATAATCCCCACCTTCAACAGATGCTTGCCACCTGCTTCATCCTCCACTGTCTTGTCCAGTATCAGATAAGGTGTAAAGTAATTTCGCTCTTTTTCCACGACTATATGGGTATCTGTAAAAATATCTTTCTCCGTATTTATATCTGTATCCGCCTGAATATAGATGTTGGCATTGATATAAGGAAACTTGGCTCCTTGAATGCAAGTCTGTAAATATTCCAATCCATAGTTAAATTCGTGATTTCCAATATTGCCCGCTTCGTATCCAAGCAGATTCATCGCTTTGTAGGCGGGATGCACGGCGTCCGGGTCCTGTTGGAGACGCTGCACAGCATAATCCCCCATCGGATTGCCTTGAATAACATCCCCGTTATCCAGCAGCAGGTGGTTGTGTACTTCGGACCGAGCCGCCTGGATTAGACTGGCTGTTTGCGCAAGACCGTACTGCAACGTTTCCCGATCCGTATAATAATCGTAATTCCACAAGCTGACATGCAGATCGGTCGTAACCATAATGCGAAATTTCACTCTCACAGGACATAGCGTCTGCTGTCGTACCTCTTTATTGATATCTGAAATATCCAATCCTGTTCTCTCCCTCAGCTTCGGTCATAGAGCTTGAACAAGTCTAACAGGGTACTGTTAAGAGAATGTTAAATGAACAGAAATGAGAGATTATACGATATATTTTACATAATTTTCACCAAAGTCAGGAATGGTTTTTACCCTAGTGGCCGGACTAGCTGTTAAGATTCTGTTTGTCACAGAATTTACAGACTTTTTCAATTTTTCGTTATTACTATTTTAGGGGGAAATTATTTTGTTTAAAAAAGCACTGACCTTGTGCATGACCTTCACACTGGCTGCGAGTCTCGCCGCTTGCGGCTCCAATGCAAGTAATAACAACAGCGCTTCCACTCCAGGTACAGATGGCGCTAAAAACGAAAGCACAGCCTATGTTCCTCAGGAATTAAAAGTACAGTTCGTTCCTTCCCAAAATGCAGATACGCTCGAAGCCAAAGCCAAGCCACTCGAAAAGCTGCTGGGTGACAAGCTCGGAATTCCGGTAAAAGTGACCGTATCTCCTGACTACAACACGATTGTAGAAGCCATGTCCTCCAAACAGGTGGATGTGGGATTCCTTCCGCCGAATGCCTATGTATTGGCCCACGATAACCGTAAAGCGGCCGACTTGCTCCTGCAAGCCCAACGCTACGGCATTGAAGACGGCACAGGCAAGGATACAACTGAAAAAGTAAACTTTTATAAATCGATGATCGTGGTGAAAAAGGATTCTCCGATTCAAAGCCTGGCTGACCTGAAAGGCAAAAAAATCGGCTGGCAAAATGTAACCTCCTCCGCAGGCTACGTGTATCCCGCAGCAGAGCTGAAGAAAGCTGGCGTGGACCCGGACACGGATGTGCAGGGCGTAACGATCAAAGGCCATGATGCCGCTATTCTGGCGCTGCTGAACGGTCAGGTTGATACTGTAGCTGTTTTTCAGGATGCCCGCAACACGGTGAAGAAGGAAATTCCGGATGTATTTGAAAAAACACGCGTCATTCATTACACGGCTAAAATTCCGAATGACACGGTCAGCGTTCGTTCCGATATGGATCAGGCGTGGAGAGACAAAATCAGCCAAGCCTTTATAGATATCGCCAAAGACCCTGAGGGTGGTCAAATCATTAAAGAAATTTATACGCATGTAGGCTATGAAAAAGGTGACGATAAAAACTTCGATTCTGTACGTGAATATGCCGAAGCCGTCGGCCAAGCGGTTAAGTAATAGGAGCAAACGCGTAATTGTAATGAAGCAACAGCTACGAAACAGGCATTACGAATGACAGGGCAGCACCGTCCATGTATTCATGGCGGTGTTGTTTTCATTCCACCCCATCGGGGGGAGAAAGTTGGGAGCATATGATCGAATTCCGCAATGTATCGAAAACATACCCGAACGGCACCAAAGGGTTGAACAATATTAACCTGACGATTAAAGAGGGTGAAATGGTCGTCATTGTCGGCTTGTCCGGTGCGGGCAAGTCCACCCTGCTGCGTTCCATTAACCGACTGCATGACATTACCTCCGGCGACATTGTTGTAGGCGGCAGGTCTGTCACATCTGCCGGAAGCAGCGAGCTGCGCCGCATTCGACGCGATATCGGCATGATTTTTCAGAGCTTCAATCTGGTCAAGCGTTCAAGCGTACTCCGCAACGTGCTTTCCGGTCGTGTCGGCTATCATTCGACGCTTCGGACCATCCTCGGCCTCTTTCCGAAGGAGGATATCGAGCTGGCACTAACCGCGCTGGAACGCGTGAACATTCGCGAAAAAGCCTATAGCCGGGCCGATGAGCTCTCCGGCGGGCAGCAGCAGCGCGTATCCATCGCCCGCGCTCTGGCACAGGAGGCCAAGATCATTCTGGCGGACGAGCCTGTCGCATCGCTTGATCCGCTGACTACCCGTCAAGTCATGGACGACCTCCAGCGGATCAACCGTGAAATGCAGATTACAACCATCGTTAATCTGCATTTCATTGATCTGGCGCGCGAATATGCGACGCGGATCATTGGATTGCGTGCCGGAGAGGTCGTCTTTGACGGCGCGCCGGAGGAAGCTACGGATGATGCCTTTGCGGAAATCTACGGCCGGGCCATCAAGCATGATGAGCTGCTGGGAGTCGGATCATGAAGCCCGACTCTACTGCGCGGACGCTCTCTTCGACGCCGTCACCACAAGCCGGACCGCCGCAGCCGCAGCAATCCAAGCCGCCCGCAGCGCCCCCCCTACCGGGGCGTTACAAGCGTTACGCCACCTGGATGATCTTTATCGTGGTGCTGGTTGCCTGCTCCATTCATACGGATGCCACGCCTTACCAGTTGATCGTCGGCTTGCCGGAGATGGGCAAATTACTTGGCGAAATGTTCCCGCCGGACTGGAGCTACCTGCCCACCATTTGGAAGCCGATGCTGGAAACGATCCAGATTGCTATCGTGGGCACGACACTGGGGGCGCTGCTGGCTATTCCTGTCGCCCTGCTCTGCGCCTACAATGTCATGCCGCGCAAGCTGATCTCGCTGCCGATGCGCACGATCCTGAACCTCGTGCGGACCGTTCCCGATCTGCTGTTTGCCTCCATCTTTGTGGCGGTGTTCGGCATCGGACCGTTCGCAGGGATGCTCGCCCTGCTCTTCTTCTCCTTCGGCATCATAGCGAAGCTGACGTTCGAGGCCATTGAAGCCATTGATCCCGGCCCGCTGGAAGCCATGACCGCCGTTGGCGCGAGCCGCATTCAGATGATTGCCTTCGGAGTCGTACCGCAGGCATTGCCCTATTTTGTGTCCTACTTCCTGTACACCTTTGAGGTCAATGTACGCGCGGCTTCTGTTCTGGGGCTGGTCGGCGCGGGCGGTATCGGCCTGCTGCTCGACCGTTCGCTTGGCCTGTTCCGGTATGACCGGGCAAGCATCATCATTCTACTGACCCTCGTCATCGTTCTGGCGATTGATTACGGCAGTAACATGCTACGGAGGAAACTATTATGAATGATTCCACACTTCGCAGACCTCTTCGCTCCAGACTGCGTTTATGGACGATAGCCATTCTGCTGATCATCATTTATATTTGGGCTTTCCGTGGGATGCAGTTCGAAGGATTACAGGAAACCGCCAAAAACGTCTCTGTCGCTATACTGGAAGGATTCCTTCATCCTGACTGGTCATTCGTTTACATTCCAGAAGGAGAGGACTTGCTGCGCGGGCTACTGGATACGCTGGTTATCTCCGTTCTCGGAACCTTTGTATCCGCATTTGTCTGTCTCCCATTTGCCTTCTGGGCATCCAGCAACATGACCCGGTTACGCCCCTTGTCGGGCAGCGGTAAATTTGTACTCAGCGTCATTCGGGTATTTCCTGAAATGATCGTCGCCATCCTGTTTATCAAGGCCGTTGGGCCCGGCTCATTCGCAGGTGTGCTTGCCCTCGGTATTCACTCGATCGGCATGCTGGCGAAGCTTTTTTCGGAAACGATCGAAAGCGTCGATCACGGACCGCAGGAAGCCTTGATCGCCTGTGGTGCCAACCGTTTGCAGGTGATTTTCTTCGCCGTGCTGCCGCAGGTAATTCCACAGTTTCTTTCATATTCGCTCTACCGTTTTGAAATTAACATTCGTTCAGCAACCACGCTCGGTCTCGTCGGTGCAGGCGGTATCGGTACTCCGCTGCTGTTCGCGCTCCAAATGCGCAACTGGAGCCGCGTAGGTGTCATTTTGCTGGGTATTGTGGTCCTGATCATTTTAACGGATCTGATCTCCGGCTGGCTGCGCAAAAGGATTGTATAATCAATAGGCATTAAAAATGCCAAAAAAGCCTCTCCTGTGTAAAAGGGACAACATTACGCTCCCGTTACGCAGAAGAGGCTTTTTAGATTCATCAAATGGCCGCCACCTCGTCCATCACCTGCCGGATTTCCTCTGCCGTATTGTAAAAATGCGGAGCCACGCGGATCACATCCTTCCGTGCCGAAACGATGATATTTTGTCTTCTCAAACGTCTCTCAACTGCCGATGCATCGGCTACCTCAACAGCGATAAGACCAAGTAAAGCGTCTTCCCCGGAAGGCACACGTATGCTTAACCCTTTGCGGCGTCCATACTCCATAGAAAATTCCAACAACTCGCTCATATACGCCTGAATGTCCGTGACCCCGATTTCCAGCAGCAGCTTTAAGGCTGCATTGGCGGCAAAGATACTAATAAATGAAGGCAATCCCGTCTCGAAGCGTCGGGTTCCTGCTACCAGAATATCTACGCCCATCGCTTTTACATCCATAGGTATGATTCCCGCAGACTGATAGGCATCTACAAACAGCAGCGCCTGATTTCGGTAAGCCACATCCACCATGGATTTTAGATCCTGCTGGAATCCGTTGGTATAATTCACATGGGACACCATAACGAGCGCTGTATTTTCGGTAATGTGTTCCTCATACTGCTGCAAAGCAACCTCGCCATGGATGGAGGGGATACAACGAATGTAATCACGGAACCTGTCCTGTGCTTGCCAGATGTGCCCTACGGTCGGAAAGTCGGTATCTGCGTACACAATGCCTTCTTTTCCCGATACATAAGGAAGTGCAGTTGCCACCCCGGCAATCGCCTCAGAGGCCGAGGATAGCACCGCAATTTCGTCAGGCTCCGCCCCGATCAGTTTCGCAAAATGTCCTCTATCCTCCTCCAGCCGTGCCATAGACAAGTCGCCGTTATGCCCGTGTTGCAGCAAACTTCGATGGTATTCCTCAATTGCGGCAGACACCGGCCTTGATATGGTCCCTTGGGCACAGCTACGTGCCTTGATATGATCATTTTATTATCCATATAAGCCATCTTAGAACAAGGGCCTCCCTTCCCATCTTATCGCCGAACATAGACGATAGACGCGAAGAGAGGCCCTGTGGGATCGAGCACGTTCCTTCGTTTCATTAGTGAACCCGTTTGCGTCCAAACCAGCTTTTAAGCACCAAGGTGGCGAGAGCCAGCAACAACAGCAGCGAAGCCACCGCAAAGGATGCCGAGAATTGATATTCGTTGTACAAAATTTCCACATGCAGGGGCAGTGTGTTCGTTTCTCCACGGATATGTCCTGAGACAACGGACACCGCCCCAAATTCACCCATGGCTCTCGCATTACACAAAATAATGCCATACAGCAGGCCCCATTTGATGTTCGGTAGCGTCACCTTCCAGAAAATACGCCAGCCGCGTGCGCCCAGCGTGACCGCTGCTTCTTCCTCCTGCTGTCCCTGATCCTCCATTAGCGGAATCAGCTCCCGCGCTACAAAAGGAAACGTGATGAACAGCGTCGCCAATATAATGCCCGGCAAGGCAAAAATAATTTTGATATCATGCTCATCCAGCCACGGACCAAGCCAGCCCTGTGCGCCGAATACTAGCACATACATCAATCCACCGACGACAGGAGAGATGGCAAAGGGCAAATCAATCAAGGTGACCAGCAAGCCCTTGCCGCGAAATTGAAACTTTGTAATCAGCCAGGCGGCCGCTACGCCAAATACCGTATTCAGAGGTACCGTTATGGCTGCCACCAGCAGCGTCAGCCGTAGCGCCGACATGGCGTCGGGGTCGCGTAACGCTTCAAAGTATACGCTCCAGCCCTGCTTGAGCGCTTCGGTAAGTACGACGATCAACGGTAGTACCAGCACCCACAGCAAAGCCAGAAAAGCGGCACCGATCAGCGACCACTTCACCCAAGGGGCTTCAGTTGTGACCCTGTTGGGCGGAGCAGATGAAGGCACAGGTGCATGGGTAAGCTCCTGTCCGGTTATCGCTTGTGACATGATGTTTCTTCCTCCTTAAACAGCGGATGTACCGCTATCGTATGAATCAAGCGCATACTGTCCTGCGTGATAACGTTAGACGGTACGCCGCCGCGACCAGCGCTGAATGCTGTTAATCACCAGCAGCAGCAGGAATGAAATGACCAACAGCATCAAGGCTACCGCCGTAGCTCCGGCATAGTCATTTTGCTCCAGCTTGGACATAATGAGCAGCGGAGCGATCTCGGTCTTCATCGGCATATTGCCGGAAATGAAGACGACCGAGCCGTACTCCCCGATGCCACGGGCAAAGGCGAGCGCAAAGCCCGTCAGCAGCGGTGGTATCAGCTCCGGCACAATAACGCTGCGAAAGGTACGCCATCTGCCCGCTCCCAGCGTAGCAGCAACCTCCTCCTCGTCCTTGTCCAGCTCCTCCAGCACCGGCTGGACCGTCCGCACGACGAACGGGATGCCGATAAACATCAGCGCGAGCGTAATGCCCGTCTGCGAGTATGCCATCTTCCAGCCAAGCGGTTCGAACAACGAACCGATCCAGCCATTTTGCGCATATAGAGCCGTCAAAGCAACACCCGCAACCGCCGTGGGCAAAGCAAAGGGCAGATCAATCACCGCATCAAAAATCCGTTTTCCCGGAAACTCATAACGCACCAGCACCCAGGCGATCAGCAAGCCGAGGAACAGATCGATCAGCGCCGCAGCCGCAGCGCACAAAAAGCTTACCTTGTAAGAAGCCAGTACCCTGACGTCAGTCGCCACATCCCAAAACTTCTCCCACGTCAGTCCGGTTGAGTTCAGAAGCAGCGCCGATAAAGGCACCAGCACTACCAGACTGAGGTACAGCACACTATATCCCATTGTTAACCCGAATCCGGGAAGTACGCGTTTTCGGGTGACTTGCACTTGACTCATGTTCTGTCCATCCCTCTCTGCAATTCATTAACTTCCAGGTACATAAATTTGGTCAAAGATGCCCTTGTCGCTAAAATGCTTTTGTTGCGTCTCCTTCCACGTTCCGAATACATCCTTCAAGGTCACCAGTTCCAGCTTGGGAAATTGATCCTTGAACTTCGCCTTTACGCTATCCAGCGTTGGACGATAATAGTTCTCGGCAGCAATGGTTTGCCCCTCTTCGCTGTACAAATATTTCAGGTACGCATCCGCTACCTCGCGTGTACCTTTTTTATCCACAACCTTATCGACCACCGCTACCGGAGGTTCGGCCAAAATGCTGATCGACGGATACACGATATCGAATTTATCCGTACCCAGCTCCTTCACGGAAAGCAGCGCTTCATTCTCCCAAGCGATCAGCACATCACCAATCCCGCGCTCCACAAAGGTCGTTGTCGCTCCACGCGCACCGCTGTCGAGTACCGGCACATGCTTATACAGCTCCTGTACAAACTGCTGGGCTTTAGCTTCATCGTTATTGTTTTTCTTGAGCGCATAGGCCCATGCCGCAAGATAGTTCCAGCGGGCTCCACCTGATGTCTTGGGATTCGGCGTAATAACCTGTACATCGCCGCGGATCAGATCGTCCCAGTCCTTAATTCCTTTCGGATTGCCCTTACGCACCAGCAGCACGATGGTTGAAGTGTATGGAGAACTGTTATGCTCATATTTATTTTGCCATCCTTCTTTAATCAGCCCTTTTTCCTGTAACGCATCAATATCGTAGCCCAGAGCCAGGGTAACTACGTCCGCATCTAGCCCATCCTGCACAGAACGGCTTTGTTTGCCAGATCCTCCATGAGATTGCTTAATCGTGACCTTCTGCCCTTTCTCCTTCTCCCAGTGGGCGGCAAACGCCTTGTTATACGCTTCATACAGCTCACGGGTCGGATCATAAGAAACATTGAGCAGCTCCACATCCTTGGAACCAGCAGCAGAGCTGCCATTCGCCTGTGTTTCTCCCTTGCTTGCTCCGCAAGCACTTAACGTCAACGTCAAAACCAAAGATAGTCCGAGAATAAGTCCACTTTTCCATTTCCCTTTCATCAAGACACCCCTAATTTTGTGTAATTTGTATAAACAAATTCATTTACGCCTGTTATTGACAGACGTATTTAAAAAAAGAGCGGAGAATTCCCTGATGCAGCTCTGATAGGTCAAACCTGTCGCGTGGACAGTGTCTGCCTGCTGTTCCTAGAGGTTCTCCGCCATAATGGCGAGATCATACTTTAATTCTTTAATTCCTACCTGTTTAATGAGTTATGTAGATATAATACGAGAGTTTATGAGCGTTGTCAAACCTTTTTTTGGCATGGATGATCTGTGCTTCGCTTGCTTGAGGGGATCAGAGGGGATAAAAGTCAGGAACATTAGAATGTTCCCGACTACTTAATTAGCGACCGTTTCGAGATTGACCGAAAAAACTCCAAAAAGCTTCGGATTGTCTGTAGCTCTTCTCAACCACAGCTCACCCGAGCCAACCATGACTCCCTGATAATTGACAAACAAGTCGTCGGTCTTTTGGTTTACCAACGCTTCACGAATTGCGTCTGTAAAAATCTGATCGTACTTGGCAATGAACTCTTTCTTATTCGGAATTGTTAGTGCCTTTTCACTGTCGTTGACGCGCAGAGGGTAGAAAATGTAATTAGCCACCTTTTCCTTCTCATTGTCGGCAACAGCCTTCTGTAATGCTTTGAACGTGTTCAAAAACGCTTTAGGGTCCTGAATACCAGCTACTTCAAAAGGGTTGTGGGATGGATTGGAAGGTTTTGGGGAGGAAGAAGCATCCGATGAAGTAGCCGGGGCCGATGGACTTGACTTATTCGTATCATTTACGTTGTTTTTCGCACTCTGACTCTCTTTCGCTGCTTTTTCATTTTGGGCTGAACCGCTACGATTCGCATCAGCTCCATTCTCTATCGCACTTGTATTGCTTCCGGTCTCGACGGTTTCAGCATTCTTATCCTGGCCGCAGCCAGCGAGAGCTACGAATGTAAGTGTAAGTAAAATGGCTGTGAGTGACAGCCTCCGTGACATTTTCTGATTACCGTATTCTTGGGTTTTGGGCACAACGGGTCATCCTTTCTTCTCTGACCTATTCTGTTCATTCAGTCTTCAATCGTTCTATTGTAACATAAGTAGGCTAATGACCGCATGTCGTGCCCATATTCAAAGGACTTACAGCGTGATATAGGCGAAGGTTTTGTCTGATCCTGTGGAGCCATCGTCTGTACTTACGTTCAAAATCAGCTCATTCGAGGAGGCATTTGCAGCTTCAGTCTGGCCTTCCGGCTTTATAAACAGCAGATCATGGCGTTCTCCTGGCTGCAACGTTCGTCTGGCAAACCCGCTCGTGGTACCTTGCAATTCTGATCCATTCGAACGGTTGAACTTATATTGTATGGGCTTCTTTCCAGTATTCTTGATACTGATGTACAGCTTACGCCCCTCTTCAAATTTAAAGCTCGTTTCGCCTTGTCCTTCAAAATGCATTCTTTGATCATGTACGATACGCTTCGCTGCGCCTCCCTGCTCACTCTGCACGCTAAGCGGTACTGCCGGATGCGTCACACTCGACGTTGATGTTGAGTATGTGTTCGTCGATAAGCTGGCAGAAGTGGCATAAACCACGATCGCCCCCGCAACCCCCATCCAAACCCATTTTTCCACCATTTGGTTTCCTCCTTCATAAAAAAAGCCGAACTCATATCTATTATGAGTCCGTCTGTCATATTTTTCAAACTTGATCAAAGGCATCCATACGATAGCGCTCTATCATTCATTCTGTAATAGCAGCTTATACGTTCAGCGTGTTACGGGACTGAGGCCGCATCGTATCCCTTTCTCGCAAAATTGCTGCAAGCTGGTTGTTTTAATTTTCTGTAGTTTATAAGTTCAATATAGTACCCTCATTAGATATTGATAACAGCATTTTTTCAACTCTGCCGTTCGGTTGCTTGAGAACGAGCACAACAAAAAAGCCGGAAGCTCCCTAAACTGAGGGCCTCCGGCTCGATAACCATGCTATCTATTAGGACTTTATGAATACGGCTTACCGCTTACTCTGTCACCGTTCCGTAGATCAGCACAGGTGCTTCGGCGTGATCCGCAATGCGGATGTTCGCGTAGATTTTCTCCAGCACTTGGGCTACATCTTCACGGTTCGCATGGATGGTAACTAGCGAATCGCCCACTTTTACAGCATCGCCGACCTTTTTGTTCAGCATCAGGCCGACAGCCAGATCAATCTCGGATTCCTTGGTTGCGCGTCCTGCTCCAAGCAGCATCGCAGCGGTACCGATTTCGTCAGCTACGATTTCAGCCACCACACCATCCTGCTTCGCAGGCACTTCAATGAGATACTGTGCTTGTGGCAAGCGTTCTGGATGATCCACAACCGAAGCGTCACCACCCTGGTTCGCAATAAACTCTTTAAATTTCTCCAGCGCTTTGCCGTTGCGAATGACTTCTTTGAGCTTCTCTTCGGCGTCTTCGAGGGAATTGGCTTTGCCAGCCAAAAATACCATCTGACTGCCCAAGGCCATACACAGCTCTTCCAGATCCTTTGGCCCTTCACCGCGCAGTGTATCAATCGCTTCTTTGACTTCCAGCGAGTTACCGATGGCAAAACCCAGCGGCTGACTCATATCGGAAATAACCGCCATCGTTTTGCGACCGACATTGTTACCGATGCTTACCATCGCATGTGCCAGTTTTTGGGCATCTTCTACCGTTTTCATAAACGCGCCTGCACCTGTCTTGACATCCAGTACGATGGCATCGGAACCGGCAGCAATTTTTTTACTCATAATCGAGCTGGCAATCAGCGGAATCGAGTTGACCGTTGCCGTAACGTCACGCAAGGCATACAGCTTTTTGTCTGCAGGCGTCAGGTTGCCGCTTTGTCCGACTACCGCAATTTTGCTGCGGTTCACCAGCTCCACGAATTCATCCTTGCTGATTTCTACGTGGAAGCCAGCAATAGCCTCCAGCTTGTCAATTGTTCCCCCGGTATGTCCGAGACCGCGACCTGACATTTTCGCTACCGGAATGTCCAAAGCCGCTACGAGTGGAGCCAGTACCAGCGTTGTCGTATCGCCTACACCGCCAGTGGAGTGTTTATCTACCTTTACACCTTCAATCGCGGACAGATCAATCGTATCCCCTGAATGAACCATTGCCATCGTCAAATCAGCACGTTCCCGTTCGGTCATATCTTTGAAGAAAATGGACATCGCCAATGCACTGACCTGATAGTCAGGAATTTCCCCCTGAGTGTAGCCTTGGATAATAAAGTTAATTTCCTCAGTGGTAAGTTCTTTTCCATCACGTTTTTTCTCGATCAAGTCTACCATTCTCATATGTCATTTCTCCTCACTGTGCGTATGATCGTTTACAGGGATATTGCTGTATCCAGGGCAACTTCCATCATTTCTTTAAAGGTCGTTTGCCGTTCTTCCGCTGTCGTTTCTTCACCCGTCAGCAAATGATCGCTTACCGTTAGAATCGTCAGTGCGTTTACGCCAAACTTGGCTGCCAGCGTATATAAAGCGGAAGTTTCCATCTCCACGCCCAGCACGCCGTATTCCATCAGCTTTTGCACAACTGATTTGTCATCACGGTAAAAGCTGTCCGAGGTGAATACGTTACCGACATGCATCTTCAAGCCCTTGGCAACACCGCGATCATAAGCGCCCTTCAACAAAGGGAAGCTGGCAATCGGCGAATAATCGTAGCCACCAAAGATATGGCGGTTCATGCCGGAATCCGTACAGGATGCCTGTGCCAAAATAACGTCACGAACATGCACATGCTCCTTCATCCCTCCGCATGTACCAACGCGGAACAAGTTTTTCACACCGTACTCACTAATCAGTTCATTGACATAAATACTGATAGACGGTAGCCCCATTCCGGTTCCCTGTACAGACAGGCGTTTACCCTGATACGTTCCCGTAAATCCGAGCATTCCGCGCACCTCGTTGTAGCAGGTCACGTCTTCCAGATAGGTTTCAGCAATAAATTTCGCACGTAGCGGGTCTCCTGGCAGCAAAATCGTTTCTGCAATCTCTCCTGGCTTGGCTCCAATGTGTACACTCATGTTTTTATTCCTCCGTCCCATTTGTCCGTGCTTATATCGTTACTTATGATCTTCCTTGTATTCTTGCTTGCGTCCTGATTATTGAAGTTCTGCCAAAAAGCTTGTTCCGTGTTCAGGCAGCTTCACACCAAAGTTATCCGCTACCGTCGCTCCGATATCCGCAAACGTCTTACGTACCGCAAGCTCCTGGCCTCCAGCTGCAAAACGTGGGGAATACGCCAACAGAGGCACATATTCACGGGTATGATCCGTTCCCCGATACGTCGGGTCATTCCCATGGTCTGCGGTGATGATCAACAGATCTTCATCCGTCATTTTAGCGAATACCTCCGGCAGACGGGCATCATAATCATCCAAAGCCTGACCATATCCTAGCGGATCACGGCGGTGACCGTATACAGCGTCAAAGTCGACCAGGTTCAAGAAGCTTAACCCGGTAAAATCTTCGTCCAGCGTAGCCACCAGCTTATCCATGCCGTCCATATTGGACACGGTGCGCACTGCTTTCGTCACACCCTCGCCGTCATAAATGTCGGAGATTTTACCCAATGCGATCACATCCAGACCCGCATCCTTCAACTCGTTCATCGTGGTACGACCAAACGGCTTGAGCGCATAATCATGGCGATTGGAGGTGCGGGAGAAGTTCCCCGCCTCTCCTACGAACGGACGCGCAATAATCCGGCCCAGCATGTACGGGTCTTCCAGCGTGATTTTACGACAGAACTCGCAAATCTCATAAAGCTCCTTCAAAGGTACAACTTCCTCATGCGCCGCAATTTGCAGCACCGAATCCGCCGATGTATAGATGATGAGCGCTCCTGTCTTCACATGTTCCTCGCCCAGTTCATCAATGATTTCCGTTCCACTGGCAGGTTTGTTGCCAATGACTTTACGGCCCGTATGCTCCTCAATGCGCTGAATCAGCTCATCCGGAAAGCCATCGGGGAATACGCGGAAAGGAACCGCAATATTCAAGCCCATGATTTCCCAATGTCCTGTCATTGTATCCTTACCGTTGGACGCTTCCTGCATTTTGGTATAATACGCCAAAGGTTTCTCAGCGGCTTGCACCCCTTCAATAGAACGAATATTGGACAGACCGAGCTTACCCATATTCGGCATGTTCAGACCGCCACGTTCGCGGGCAATATGACCCAGTGTATCTACATCGTAATCATCAAACTGGGCAGCATCCGGCGCTTCGCCGATCCCCACAGAGTCCATGACAACCAAGTGAATCCGTTTGAATTTAGACATGATGAAATTCCTTTCCTAACTCGCTGTTTTTTTACAAAAACAACCCTGCAATAATTGCCGACAGCACGCTAACCAGCGTCGCGCCATACAACAGCTTCAGACCAAAGCGGGCCACCACATTCCCCTGCTTCTCATGCAGACCCTTCACAGCCCCGGAAATGATACCGATGGATGAGAAGTTTGCAAAGGATACGAGGAATACCGATACGATCCCGATCGTGCGCTCCGACAAGCCTGTTTGCTTGGTCAGATCCAGCATCGCCACAAATTCATTGGACACGAGCTTGGTTGCCATAATGCTGCCTGCCTGAATGGCTTCGTTCCATGGAATACCCATAACGAAGGCAAAAGGAGCAAACACATATCCAAGCAACGACTGAAAGCTGATTCCAAACAACCAGGAGAAAATCCCGTTAACCATGGAAATCAGCGCTACAAAACCAATCAGCATCGCAGCTACCGTAATAGCAACCTTGAAACCGTCCATAATATATTCCCCGAGCATTTCGAAGAAGGACTGCTTCTCTTCCTCTTGAACCTCCAGCAAATCGTCTTCCTTCTCAATCTTGTACGGATTAATAATGGAAGCGATAATGAAGCCACCGAACAGGTTCAATACCAGTGCGGTAACCACATATTTGGGATTCAACATTTGCATGTAGGCTCCCACGATCGACATGGACACCGTAGACATCGCAGACGCACACAGCGTATACAGTCGATGCTTTGGCAGAAGACCAATTTGCTTTTTAACGGAAATAAACACCTCGGATTGACCCAGAATAGCTGAAGCTACAGCGTTGTAGGATTCCAGTTTACCCATTCCGTTTACTTTGCTCAAGACGAGCCCGATATATTTAATGATAAAAGGTAATACTTTTACATATTGCAAAATCCCAATTAGCGCAGATATGAACACGATCGGCAGCAGTACACCGATGAAAAATGGCGCAGCCCCTTCATTCGCAATTCCGCCGAATACAAAGTTAATACCTTCCATGGCATATCTAATCAGACTATTAAACCCTTTTGCAAAGCCCTTGACCAGAATTTCACCAATCCCTGTATTCAGCAATACATAAGCCAGCGCTGCCTGCAATACAACCATAACCACTAGCGGACGATACCTGATTTTACGTTTGTCACTGCTGGCAACGTAAGTAAGTGCAAATACAACGAGCAGTCCCACCAGAGCGATTACATATTTCATTTTAATTTCCCCCTTATTACATTAAGCGCTTACATTACCCATAAAAAGAATACGCCTCGAAAGAGGCATTCTTTTCTTATTTCCCCAGATCAGCAGGTCGAAAAGCACCCGGCAGTAGTTGGTCCACCGTCCACTCTTCCGTGTTGCCATGAAGGTTGGTCAGATAGACTTTTGTATCTGGTTGAGCAAATTCGGAAATCACCTGACGACAGGCTCCACATGGAGACACAGGTCCTTCCGTATCTGCTACAATCGCAATGGCATCAATTTTACGACAGCCTTCGGATACCATTTTAAAAATCGCTGTCCGTTCCGCACAATTGCATAAGCCGTAGGAGGCATTTTCTACATTACATCCGCGATAAACCGTGCCATCGCTTCCGAGAACCGCAGCACCGACCTGAAAATTCGAGTACGGAATATATGCCTGTTTACGCGCCTCAATCGCTTCCTGAATCAATTGATCCTTCATCGCGAATCCCTCCATGACTTTAAAATGAACTTAGTAGGAAGATGTAGACTGCTGGCCCTCGATGATTGCCACACCGGAACTTGCACCGATACGGCTTGCGCCCGCTTCTACTAATTTCTGTACGTCTTCCAGACTGCGTACGCCGCCGGAAGCCTTAACACCAATCTCAGGTCCTACGGTTTTGCGCATCAAAGCCACGTCTTCCGCAGTTGCTCCGCCAGTAGAGAAGCCTGTCGAGGTTTTCACGAAATTAGCTCCTGCTTTGGCGGACAGCTCGCAAGCCAGTACCTTTTCTTCGTCTGTCAGCAAGCATGCTTCAATAATTACTTTTACCAGTGTACCCGCAGCTGCTTCCACGACTGCACGGATGTCCTGCTCAACAAGCTGTAAATCACGCGCCTTCAAAGCGCCTATATTAATAACCATATCAACCTCAGTCGCACCGTTAGCAATAGCATCCTTCGTTTCGAACGCTTTCGTTGCCGACGTGTTGGCTCCCAGCGGGAAACCGATAACGGTGCAAATGTTCACGCCTGTACCTGCCAGTTGCTCAGCGGAATAAGCTACCCATGCCGGGTTCACACATACGGAAGCAAACTGATATTTCTTCGCCTCAGCGGTCAATTTCGTAATTTCATCCTTCGTCGCGTCTGCGCGCAACAATGTATGATCGATCAATCCTGCAATGTTCATTCTCTAAACGCTCCTTCATTGGAAAGATAGTATGAGGACCGATGTCCTTTACTTCTCTGTGATAAGACCATCATAGCACGGTGTTGAACATATGTAAAACACATTTTGAAATTATGTTCAAGCCTACACATAAGACGTTACCTACAGTCCACTTTAGCTTATACAGCCTCACGCAACCATATGTCTACTGTAAAAGTGCCTGCGCCGTAAACTGATCTGTCACCAAAATATTCGCATACTTACCACGCAACGATGCCCGGATGGCCTCTACTTTGCGCTGTCCTCCGGCTACGAGAATCGCCTTCTCCTTCTTGCGCAAATCAGGCAGATCAATGCCAACTGTGCGGCTGTTAATTTCCTGACTGCATATATTGCCCTCATCATCAAAAAAGCGTGAGCAAATATCGCCCTTGCCGATTTTTTGCAACAACTTCTGTTCCTCATGGTTAAAATAGCCCAATCTGAACAACAGCGCATCCTCCTTGACCGTACCCACCGTAAACACGGCAATGTTCGCTTGCTTTCCAAGCTCAATGATACGCTGGATGTGTCGATCCTCCTCAACCATTTTCTTAACGGCTTGACTGTCAAAAATGACAGGCAGCGGCAAATACCGTGCAATCGTGTGAAAGGCTTCCGCGAACAAATTCACCGTCTCCACGGCATACGTGTTGACATGTGAATGGCTTACGCCTCCTTTGAGCTGAACGACCTCCACGCCCTTCACCTGCTTTTGCTGGAGTTGGAGCGCCACCGCATGCATCGTCGTTCCCCACGTCACTCCAATAATATCCGCATCTTGTACCGTTTCATGCAAATAATCGGCAGCTTTTTTGCTAATATGCTTCTTGATCTCCTGATATTCATTTAACGGAGAATAGCAGACCAGAACGGTATCCAGCCCGTATTTCTTCTTGACCTGCTCTCCGAGTTCATCCATATCCTCCATCGGATCAACAATACTGATTCTCACATAGCCCTGTTCCTTGGCAGCTTGAAGCAACCGCGATACCGTGGGACGCGATACCCCGAGTCTGACTGCAATTTCTTGCTGGCTATAATCGTTCATATAGTATAATCTGGCTGCCTCGATACTTAATCGCTGCTTTTCATGATCCATTCTACCTCAACCCGCTTATCTTAAAATGTAGTGCCACCAGACGCAATACCTTGGCCATTTGGAAGATTTAACTGCAATTTTGTGATATTCTGTGAATAGAACCTGGCTACATAGCATCTTCAACTTTATCTTTCCATTTGTTAAAACGCAATAGTTAACCCATTTTACCGTCACTTCACAACCTGTGGTGGACTATCCGAATTTGTAAGGAGAATTGGCCTATGCCCGAATTTATTGTGTGCAGACTGGCGAGCAAAACGTTCGCTTTAAACTTTGTAGAAGTGGAAGAAGTCATGAATGCCAAGAAAGGAACACCGCTTCCTTTTTCCGAGTCATGGCACGAAGGAATGGTCACCATTCGCGGTGATGTATTTACGATCCTGAATTTGCGCAAAAAACTGCTGCTTCCTGACTCAAGTGAGTCCTCCGAGGACAAAATGATTTTGCTCAGCCGGGCAAAAATTGCTCTGCTCGTCGATCAGGTGGAGGATACAGCTTCCGCCCTGGACAGCCAGTTGAAAAGCAACGAGGAAGAGTGGCAGCGTGAACTATTTCCTACCGTGCTGGAGCATCAGGGCGCCCTCGTTCCGGTGATCGATATGGACGCGTTTCTCGCTTCGACCAAGACGAACTAAACGTATTGATGTAAAATACCACCCAAAGCTTGAGCCGTCTCGCGCTCATCTTTTTGGGTGGTATTTTGCGTTAAGGGGCGTGAAACCTACCGCTATCCCTCTATACGGTTCCCTGCCCGTCCTTCATGTGAACCAGCGTGTTCAACTGTTCCAGCAGCGTATTCCCGCCAGTCAGCGAAATGGTACCAATCTTCTCGCAGATTTTTTCCAGAAACTCCAGCTCTTTGAGACGGTAGAGGGTGGCATTTTCATCCATCAGCTTGGCGGTATTCAGCAGACTGCGAGTAGATGCTGTCTCTTCACGCCGTGTGATGAGATTGGCTTGCGCTTTCTTCTCTGCCAGCAGCACCGTGTTCAAAATATCCTTGATATCCCCCGGCAAAATGATATCCTTCACCCCTGCCGACGTAAAAGCGACCCCATATTCGCCGCTTTGCTCATTCAGTCGGGTCAAGACATATTCCGCAATTTCCTGCTTCATTTTCAACAAATCATCCAGCTTCATCGTTCCGACATACTCACGCAGCACCAGTTGAAGCATAATGTACATTTGCTCCTCGAATGCCCGGAATTCCAGCGCTCGCAGCGGGTCAACAATGCGGTACTGACAGACGAAGTTCAGGCGTAGTGTGATTTTGTCCTCTGTCATGATTTCCTGCCCCATCAGGTCCATCTGCTGCTGACGCAAATCTATCGTTCTGATCTCCGTGTTCACCGTCGACATCCAGAAATAATATTTACCCGGCTTCAGGTCGCCTTGCAGCACGTTATCATAATACAGGAAGCCCAGCTCATAGCTTGCCACCTGAAGCGCCTTCCAGAAGCCCTGTGTCTTGGCCAAAAAGGCTTGCCCCAACGCCTTATCAATCGCAGGCTGCCGGGTATCCGCATGAACAAAACGATGCTTCTTGAGCACGTTCCAAAAAGCATATTTACCAGCGGGCAGCAGTTCTACGAACCGATTATCCTCATAATGGAGCACATATTCATAATCCTCTACATCCACGACATTTAGTTGCTCCAGCAGAACGGAATCCGTCAAAAGCAAACGAATATCATGATCCGGTACAAAAAACGGTTCGGCAACATTCAAAATTTCAACCGTTTCCTGCTGAAATGTCTTCAATATGTAAGTCCCCGGCGGCAGCAGCTTGTGGTAGCTCCCCTTTTTAAACAGCAGCCCGCGCTCATCCGATTTAATCGTTATTTTCTTAAACATCGTATCACTCCTAATCGTTAAAATCCTCAGCTTAAAAGTGTGCTTCTTTCTATGTGTGGCGGCTCCGCGGTCCATTTGATCTTCCGATCGCTGTTGCCCCTGAATTTTTGGATTTGATAAACCCGTATAGGGTTAAAATTCAGGGGCAAAGGCGAACGCTTCGCTTCTTCAGATTCAAATGGACCGCTCCGTTGTTCGCACAATATAGTCAAAACACATTTTTAAAATGAGGATTCTTCATTTTTATTCGTTGTAGTAGGGGTAGTGACCCTTGCAGAGCATCCCTTCGGGGTGGCGGGCGGGGCCAAGCTTAAGGAGAAGGGAAGTCACCGCCTGTTTCCGTGTTCCAAAGATAGAGTCCATCCGTCCACCTTCGACTGTGAACTCATATCTCCCTAAGCTTCGGAACCTGTCGGCGCTTGCTCTCCCCGGTATCCGCTGGCCGCATAGCCACCTCCCCGTCTCTGTCATGTGGACCAGACATGGGATACTCATTAGGGTCTTTGTAATGGTTTTTTTCGATTTTTTGAATACTCTACCATGAGTCGCGTGGAAGGCGATTGGGAATCGAACCCTAAATGTTGGTGGATACATCAGATTTACAGGATACCTCACCCGATCAGGCAGGCACTGCGGGACCATTTGAAATCCTCACCTCGGTAATATCTTTCTGTATCAGCCTTTATCATTATCACGCACACCCGCACTCGCGAACATGGCGAAAGTATTACGACCCCATAAAAATAACAAAAAAGACACGCGAGAAGCACATGTGCTTTCTGCGTGTCGCTCTTTATAAAGCTAACTGTTGTATTCTTATCTTAGGCCTAATCCACTAAAACGTTCGCTCCTAATTTTTACATTTAATTGGTTATCAACCATACGGATCATGGAAAAATCGCATTGACACATGTTAATATTTGGACAATAATTTGAGGTGTGATTATAAAATTTGGATTTTTTGTATGAAGGGTGGTTATGACTTGGAACATACACCTACGATTTTAGCGGAGTTGGAAGATTATCTTAAGCAAAATGGCTTGACGTTGGCACAATTTGCGGAGGACTCAGGTGTTCATCAAAGAACGCTTAATAATTGGATTCTTAAACATCGCCCTGTTGCTGTACATCAGTTGGATCGAATGACGCTGAATATGGGATTACCCGAAGGCTTTTTTTACGAACGATACATAGATCATTACATCATCGAACGTTCCCCGGATTGGAGGCGAATTGAACCGGTATTGTATCGCTGTGCTGAACTGGATAAGCTGGAAGCGATTCAGCGTATAGTTGGACACATCATGGACAACCTGCTCTATTCCCCGAAGCTGTTTGATGCAGCAGAAACATTATTCGCACAAGATCGACATGCTGCTGCGCTGTTCCTCTATAAAGGAGTTGCAGAGGCCGAGAAGTATCAGCACTCTGAACGCTTGGCAATCTGTCAGTATCGCCTGTTTACGATTCAGATTGGAGACGATAAGAACCAAAATCTCAAGGCAGCTACGCGATTTGAACCCTTTGTCGAACGTCTGGACGAGATAGAGCAACTGGATGCGCTCAAAGATTTGGCGAATGTGTATCGTTCTTTAGATGAATGGGACATGCTCTATGAAACGGCTCAAATCATGAGAGGAAAAGCGGAAATTCAATATACTTTGAAACATCAGCAAAAAAAGCGAAAGCGTGAAGATCAGGTTAAGAAGCTCAGTCGTCCCATGTTTGTGTACATTGCATATGCCGATTTACTGTGTGCCAGTGCTTGTGAAGCCAAAGGCGATTATGAGCAAGCTCTACAATTCACATACGCCTATGCCGATTTAGATTGGGTCATAGAAACGGACGAAGATACCTTGCATTGTGTCAGCTTATTTCAAAATTGGGCAGAAGGTAATACCTATGTAAATAAACTTTTGTCAGGAGATACAAGTGTACTCCCGAATTATGTTGAATATATCACAGCAGCATCAAATGCTGACGAAAGCGAAAAGCTATCAAAGCTGTTGAACATTTTGATAGCGGCTAACCAGTATCAAGTAGATGTAGATTATATACTTCAAAGGTTTGAAACGGAGATGGATTCTATTACCCAACAGCAACCATCTGCTGATATGTACACTTATCAAGTGGTACCAGGACATACAACGCTTTTTAAATATGAATTGGCTAAATATCACTTAAATTGGGCTAGATATTCACATGGCTTTAAATACCTACTGGATGTTTTAGCTAAATCATTAGCTATTAATAAAGAATCCTTTTTTATTAGGTGCATAAGATTATTTGAACAGTTCAAAGAATTTGCAGACGTTCAAACTCATGCAAAGTACGAAATTTTAGTTAGTAAAGGTCAAAAGGAAAAATTATTTTACTATTAGTGATGATTAATTTTTTAAAAGTGTTATATCCCCATCCCCGTATATAAAGCTTATTGAAAAAAAATCTATATAAAAATCTATATAAGCTGAACTAAAAAAGGGTACATTGAAAACGGAGAAGTCGGAATGGTGTTGTACAAGCGAAGCGGTCGCTTTTGCCCCCCCGGATTTCTACCCTATGGGCTTCATTCAAGAAATCCGGGGGCGATGGGAAGCACCATCCGACTGCGTAGTGGCACAACAGGTAACTTTTAAGTTCGGTTTATATAGTAGACAACTCAAGGAAAGTATTGTTTGATCGTCGCGGCTAGCTTTTTATTTATTATAACCGTACCTGTCCAGTCGAATAATCCTGATCAGGGTATCAGGCCTCAAGTACAAATTGGAGGATTCTAAACGGATAGGAATAAGAGAAGCCCTAGACATTTGGCTTAAACTGCCACAGAGGACTGTAGTCGGTATTCTACCGGGGACAGTCCTTTGAGCTTTTCTTTGGCTTCACCCCATAAAACATTCACCCTATGAGTTATTCATCCCATTAACCATTCACCCTAGTAAATGTTAAGTATACAAAAAAAGAAGCTTCCAAACTTTTTAGCCCTTCAGATCCCTCAATCTTTGAAGTCTTTAAATCTTTAAGTCCTTTTGCCCTTCCCATACTCCACCTGCATAGCAAAAAATGAGTGCCTTTGTGGTGGGTAGTAGCGGAGCGGAGGGGTTGAATCTGAAGAAGCGTGAGCGTTCGCCTTTGCAACAGCGATCGGAAGATCAACCCCTTCGCGGAGCGCCTTCCCCCACCCACAACTTCACTCATTTTCCCCGCCCAAAATACCCTTCTATTTTCCAGTCCACGCCAACCTGCGTTACGCTCAAATCTTGTAACGCTACTGCATCGCTCATGGCGGACACGCCTTCTCCCCCGAGAAAGCCCGGTGCTCCACGCCCTCCAACCAGCTTCGGCGCAATGTACAGCACAAGCTTGTCTGCCAGTCCTTGCTGCACGAACGAAGCATTCACCTCGGCTCCGCCTTCCACGAACACCGAAGACACCTCCGCTGCGCCCAGAATATCCAGCATTTGCGGCAGGTTCACCCGATCACTGTTTTCATCCTGTGTCGAATATACCTTTACACCCAACTGTTCCAACTGATTCCGCTTGCCTTCATCATAAGCACGTCCTGTAAATATCCAGGTAGGCGCCTCGCCATCTGTAATGACACGGGCATCCAAAGGAATGCGAAGCGTGCTGTCCAGAATGATGCGAATCGGATTCCGACCTTCTGGCAGACGAGTCGTCAGCTGCGGATTATCGTGAATGACTGTCTGTACACCGACCAGTATCCCTACATGCTCGTTACGAAGGCGATGCACGTCCTCCCGTGCCACCTCGGACGTAATCCATTTGCTTTGCGAAGTTCGGGTGGCAATTTTGCCATCCAGCGTCACCGCTGATTTGATCGTGATAAAAGGACGCTTGCTCACGATATATTGGTTAAACACTTCATTCATGCGGACAGATTCCTGCTCACATACCCCAACGATGACCTCAATACCCGCATCCTTCAAGATTTGTACCCCTCTGCCCGAAACCAGCGGGTTCGGGTCCAGCGCTGCAATAACAACTCGACGAATGCCAGCCTTCACAATCGCTTCCGCGCACGGGCCTGTCCGTCCATGATGGGAGCACGGCTCCAGCGTCACATAAATCGTCGCTCCCTGGGCATGTTCACCCGCCATACGCAAAGCATGAATCTCCGCATGTGGCTCGCCGGGCTTCAGATGAGCGCCGATCCCGACGATGCGGCCGTTGTTCACAATGACCGAGCCGACGAGCGGATTCGGTTCCGTTTGTCCCTTTGCGCTTTTGGCATTTTCCAGCGCCAGGCGCATATATTTCTCGTGAGTGGTCATAGAACCTCCCTGAAATCGAAATCCGGCAAATGGCCGGACCGTTCCACCTTCGTATTCAAATACCGTTCATTATATTGCGACACATCGCCCCACAGCGGCATACGTTCTGCGACATTCATACCGGATTGCTTCAAGGCTTCCAGCTTTTTGGGGTTATTCGTAATTAAGGTTACCGGTTTTTGTCTCAGGTGACGGAGTACATTAATCGCATCCGCATAATTGCGGGTATCATCTTCAAAGCCCAATTGGTGGTTGGCTTCGACGGTATCCATGCCTTCCTCCTGCAAAATGTAAGCCATCGCTTTGCTGAACAAGCCGATCCCACGACCTTCATGGTTCGCCAGATAGAACAACGCACCCGTTCCGTGCTCCACAATCATTTTCATGGATTGGTGAAGCTGAAATCCGCAATCACAACGCTTGCTACCAAAAATATCTCCAGTATGGCAAATACTATGCATACGAACAAGTGCATTTTCTGACTGCTGAAGATCGCCATACACTAATACACTTGACTGTTGTCCCTCTGCCAAATTCAGTGTGGACAATCGCTTTACAATCGTGTCAGCGGTGGCATTCAGCAGGTCCTGACGATCTTCCTCATCCCGTACAGGCAACCAGCAATACCATTGAAAAACAACCGTTTCCCCTTCCAAATTGACCGGCAGCTTGATCGGCCCTACCAAAATCATCGAAGATTGCTCTCCGCGAATCGTTTGAATTTTATCGTTAAGTAGCATAGCTACGTCTTTTTGGTTCATCACTCTACACCATCCTTTATATAAGCTTACTTCTATATGATTTGATTTTCTGCTTGTAAAAAATGTCTATAAAACGTGGATTCCATCGTAAGCTGTCGTTCCTGAAGCTCGGTGACAGCCTGCCGCCGCCCGCCTTCGAACGCCTTTAGGCCCGCTGCGGTATATCCACCCTCCTGACGCAAACGAAGAAGCTCACTCGCCAGTACATCGGCATCCTTCAACGCTGCGTTCAAGCCAAAAGCTCCGGTAGGTGTCATGGTATGCGCCGCATCTCCAATGAGGACCAGTCCGTTCTGCGACCACGTATCACTGCGGCTACTGAAAATATCCAACGGCACAAAGTCCTTCCACGAACGAATGTGATCATGCACGTTATGCTCCAGATCGGGAAATGCCTCCGCCAACAACTGTATGAATGGTTCAAACGACTGCTTAAACAAGGTAGGAAAACTGCCTTCCTCTACGTTCCAGCCAATCTGAATATAGCCCTCAGCCTGCGAAAATAAAGATAACTGCCGCCCGTTGACCAATGCCAGACGTGTGACAGGCTCCCATCCGGCAGGTGCCGTAATTTTGGCCCACAGCAGATCATAGCCGTGTCTGATATTCGCCACTGGCATCTGGGCCAGCTTGCGCACGGTCGAATAGCGACCATCTGCCCCGACAATAACTGAGCTGCGAATCGTAACCTCATCGCCGTTCTTATCGCGGGCGGTCAAGCCCGTGTAGCCTTGCTCACTGTCGCCTTCCAGTGCAGTCACCGTCGTACCCGCCAAACAACGGAAGGACTCATACGTTGACGCCTGCTTGAGCAGAGCCTCCAAAAAACGGGGCTGTGGAATGTGAACACCCACATTACCGTCCGCCAACGCCGGCTTGACCGTTTTCACCTGCTGCTGATGCTCCCAATATTCGATTCTCGTCGAAGCGAGGACGTAGTCCTCATGAATTTGTTCGAGCAGCTTATGCTTTTGGATCACTTGCTGACCCTCATCATTTAAAATTTCGCCGCGAAAAACCTTTCCCGCCACGCTCTGCCGCTCAACCAATATCGTCGAAACACCTTGCTCCGCCAACAAACAGGATAACAAAGCGCCGGCTGGTCCCCCTCCAACTACGCACACTTCACATTCCAGCTTCATCTGACTTCCTCCTGCAAACCAAAGCACTGGCCTCAACTGTTAGCCATACCTAACCGATTTAACTTTTTCATATTCTCTATATCAATCTTCATCATTTATATTATGAATCTTCGTGTTGAACCCATTAAGTTACTTTATGTAACAGAGTATATTTATTTCATTCGATTTCGTCAAGTAATAAATTTATGTAAAGTAAAATCATTTACTTTTAACAGTGGATCGTTAATAATAAGTGCATGAGGTGATCACATGAACATTCCACAAATGTGCCCACGGTTTGAGAAAGCTATGGAGTTACTGAGCAAGCGTTGGACGGTGTTAATCGTATTTCAGCTAACTAACGGTCCGCAACGTTTCGTGGCTATTGAGAATTCAATCCCCAATTTAAGCGGGAAGGTCCTTTCCGATCGCTTGAAAGAGCTTGAGGAAGAAGGAATTATACTACGTATGGTCTATCCCGAAAAGCCAGTTCGGATCGAATACTCCCTTACGGATAAGGGACGCGATTTAGCTCCATTGTTTGATCATATCGGCACTTGGGCTACCCGCTGGGTTGAAGTTTTGCCAGCAATTGAGCAGCAATAACCTGCATTAAACCAACACGAACACAGACTGCTAACATGCCAAAGAACGCCTTTGCCCCGAGCACAATTCGTACTCATGACGCAAGGCGTTCTATTTTTCATATGACGGATTGTCCTATGATTTACTTATATATCCCGCGTTGCATTTCCTCGCGAACGGATTGCACCCGCTTTTTTCCCCAATCATACATCATCTCTACAATAGGTAAAATCGTCATCCCCAGCTCGGTCATCGAATATTCCACCTTTGGGGGCACCTCGGGATACAACTCCCGATGTACAATGCCGTCCTCCATTAATTCTCGCAACTGATTGGTCAGCACTTTATGAGACAGCTTTGGAAACAGCCTTTGCAAGTCACTGAACCGGTGCGGCTCTTCCACACCCAGATGCCATAAAATGACGACCTTCCACTTGCCGCTTAACACCGACAGGGTCAGTTCTTTTTCACAGTTATAGTCTCCGTTGACGATCTTCTCCCGTATTTCTTCTCTCAGCGTATCAGACATATATCGGTTAACTCCTTCTATTCCATCATGATCTTGCACCGTAATAGTAACCTACAGGTAACCTCCGCACTTGAAAGTGCATTCTTCACAGCCCGACGAAACCATTCTACAATAATAGATATCGTTTCACATTCAAGGAGGAATGAAGTATGAGTAAAAAGGCTCTTTTTATTATACCCCCGGAACGCTTTAATGAGGATGAATTGTTTAAACCGAAGGAAGCGCTGGAGCAAGCAGGCGTTACTGTGACGCTGGCCAGTACCCAAACAGGCGAAATTACCGGTGACTACAACGGTAAAGCGACCGCGAATCTGGTTATTACAGACGCTGTCCCTGCTGATTATGACGTAGTCGCTGTAATCGGCGGATCGGGCACGAATGATCATCTGTGGAACAACGCGGATCTCCAAGCCCTGCTGAAACAAGCGCATGAGCAAACCAAAATAAGCAACAAACCAGCCGCTTCAAGTCCATTCTTCTTAAAGGGACCTGGAGCGGCTTTTTTGTGCCGATTTTGTGCCGCAGTGTCCAAATGAATTGTCGAATCGGAATAGTCGTGCTATGTTAGAGGAATCGACGTTGTAGCATAGGAGGCTTATGCCGTGAATATGAAAGGCAAAATCCATTTACATCAAGTAACGTCCGAATCGTTACGACTGGGCGCCTTACTTTCTTTAGTAGGGGGGTTTCTCGACACATATACGTTTGTCGGAAGAGATGGCGTGTTCGCCAATGCACAGACAGGCAATATCATACTGCTGGCTGTCAAAATCATTCAGGGACACTGGGTTCAGGCGTTAGCCTATATCCCGCCCCTGATCGCCTTTTCGCTGGGTGTTTTTGTTGCTGAAGGGATTAAACGAAAGTCGACCCATCGCCTAACTCCAGACTGGACTCGCGCTATTCTTTTACTGGAAATTGCAATTTTCTTTATCGTGGGACTCATTCCGCAGGGGGTTCCCAATACCGTGGTGGTGGTGATCGTCTCATTCGTCGCTTCTGTCCAAATGACTTCCTTCCGCAAGCTCATTGATGTGCCATATACCTCAACCGTCAGCACCGGCAACCTTAGATCAGCTTCTGAGGCTTTATATATTGCCATTACGACCAAGGACACGAACGCTGCCATTCGAGCGATGCGTTACGGTGTTATCCTGATCACCTTTCTGGTCGGGGCTTTTCTGGGAGGATTTTTGACGTTGGCTATTGGGGATAAAGCCATCTGGGGCGCTGTTGTGGCACTCATTTTTTCTTTTATTTTATTTACGGAAAAAGAACACAAGTGGAAAATGCCCCTTCGCCACTAATCCTGCATTAGCCCTGAATAAACTGCCGCTGGGCGGTTTCAAAAAAGTTCAAAAGGTCTTCACGGGACGAGAACGCTGTCTGAGCCGATTGGTTGCTGCCGCCACCCTTACCCTGAAACGCGCCCAGATGCTCTTTAAAGTATGCTCCGCAGGCAACATCCAGTGTACCGTTATGTGTCAGAATGATTTTGTTTTCTGCTGTTGTGGCTAATAATACAAGTAAATCATGTTCAGATGTCAGCTTGGCAGCCATTTGCTGTACTTCCTGAAAGGTTTTTTGTTCAAAAATATGAGCCAGAACCTGCCCCTGAACAGCAGAAAGCAGCTCTGCTGCCTGATACGAAGCATTTTCCTCTTGCAGGATGTCCACTTGCGCCTTGAGCTGCTTGTGCTCCTGCTCCCACTTTTCAAATCGGGTCAAAATATCCTTGCGCCCGGTATTGAACTTCGCACGCTGGACTTACATATTTATCTACACGATAAAACATTTCCAAATGTCGGGTAGGTGCATGCTTGATCGGAATAGCGCGAATCCCCAGTGATCCAAAGCTTTCAATCAGTTGGCTCGGCTGAATCGTAGCTCCAACGCCCGCTTTCACCAGTTGAAACACAGACGTGGCTGACCAAATCAGGAAACAGAACAACATGGCTGCTTCTATGTGGTTTATCTGAATTGATCGGCATTGTCCTGTTGATGACACACTCTTCTCCCTGGGTGGCTGCTATTTTCCTGGGCATCGGCGCTGGTGGACTATTTCCTTTAGTGCTACTCTTTCCAATCGAAGAAGCAGCGCATACAGAAGAAGCCACCTCATGGTCTGCCATGATGCAATTTGGAGGATATTTGCTAGGCTCTCTGGGACCTGCCTTGATCGGGCTGAGCTTCGACCTTTTCCATACGTTTGTGCCAACCTTGTTCATATTGACTATGATTATATGTACGATGATGGTGGTGGGCTTAAAAATAGGGAACAAAATTAAACTTCCGCTTTCCGATAAGAATTTATAAACTTCGTATACGCTTCTTCAAGCTTCACTTTTTCTCATAACTAAAAAAGGCATCGTTAATCGTAACGATGCCTTTTTAGTTATGGTGATTTACGTACATATAGATTTAGTAAAGCCTACTTCACTGCATATTCGGTAGCCGAATATTTAAACAGGATATATCCCAAAAAGGCATATACTGCCACAGGTATCAAACCACTCAGCGAAATGTCGGAGAACGGAAACATCATAATGAACGCTTTTATCCACAAAGCATACGGAAGATATTTCACCTCTTTTGAAGCCAGTGTTACCCATGCACTAAGCAAAAACACATGGTTCGCAATCGAGTAAAGCGGGATCGTGTAAAAGATCATACTCAGCGCACTGTAGCTGTCGAAAGAAAGCATCCCGAATAAAATTTCATACAGGAACATAACACCCAGCCCACCGAACAGCAAACGCAGCGCAAAAGGCTGTAGCAGTTGGTACCATCTAAAGGACTCAAACCATTTACGCAGCTCCAGCAAAACGACAGAAAACTGATACATCAGGACTGATCCCCCTTTATCAGCTCCGCAATTTGTTGGAGATTGGCATCCATTTCGGATTTCAGCTCAAGAATACGCACGACATTTGCCTCAAACTGCTCTTTGGCTAGCGGCTCTGCTCCCTGAACAGTTGCTTCAAATAAAAGCTTGCCCATGACTTGGTATTGCTGGTCGATCTCATTCTGCTTCCCGTTGTTTTGCATTTTCAAACGGTTGATCTCTACTACTGTCTTTGCCTTGTTCCCGGCCTCAGCTACACCGGTCTTGAATTTGTTAAAAAAACTCACTCTCAATCCTCAATTCATTTTTTTGTCATATAACCTTAATAATTCAACACTCTTCCCTATATTCCTTCATCTACCAAATATTTTTTAGGTATTTGGTAATAGGACTTTTGTCAGGAGCACAAGGAATCTCATTAAAATTTAGCTTGTAATTAAAATATTATTGTATTATGATTAGCCCGCTAACAAAATTTTGAATTGTAATAACTTCCATTCGAAAGGAGAACCCTATGGATTTTGATTTCCGGAATTTGCCCACTCGTGAAGTACTTCAAGAATTTTCTATGCGTATTCCCGAGATTGATATCAGAGCCACAGAAGCCATGCTTTTCTTTATGCGCGTATCCTCCAGTACTTTTAAAGTCAGTTTTGAGGGCTTTGAGAAATTTGGTATTTCACACGGGAAGTTTTCAGTATTGATTCTCTTGTACCGAAACACGAATACAGGACTGATGGCTACAGAGATTGCGGAGAAAGTGGGAATAAGCAAACCTACTGTTACCGGACTCATTGACCGCCTAAAGCGCGATGGCTTTGTCATTAGACAAAGTCACCCTTCTGACCGTCGTATGAGCATCGTCAAACTGACTGACCAAGGGACAGAATTGATGGAGCGGCTGCTGCCTGTACATTTTACAAGCACCTCCAAGCTGATGAGCCACCTATCCACCGATGAAAAAGAGTTATTGCTGACGTTACTGCAAAAAATAGAACTCGGCATTCCCCAAGCACAAGAAATATATAAAAAAGCGAAACCATAATAACTCTAAAATTTACGTTTTAGTTAGCCGGGTTACTTTTTAATTTTAAAATAAATAATATCTACATACCCTATTATTTATTCTATCTTCATGCCTAAGCCAATTGATTAACTTAAAGGAGCGTATCTACTCAATGAATCGCACACAAGTCACCAGTCTCATTATTCCTCTAATTTCTATTGCCTGTCTTATTGGCGGAGGTTTTCTGCTTTAAACCAACGGACAAGACCAAGTCAATGCTTCACGATCTGTTAAAGGTACAACACTGAATTCTGACAGCATTCATGTATCCTTTGAACAAGTGGGCGGAAAAGTCCTTAGCATTCCAGTAAAAGAGGAGACTCCCGTAAAAAAAGGCACTACTCTTATGACGCTGGACTCCAAAGATGTAGATTTGCAAATGGAGCAACTGCGTACACAAATTGCCCAGTTCAATACACAGATCAGCCAACAACAAAAATCAATTGACTTAGGTTATGCACGAGCTGCAACTCAGGAAAAGCAGGCACAGCTCGATATTGCGCAATCTCAAGTAACTCAAAGTAAGAGTCAAGCGGCATTGCAGCGGGCAGAAGCGGCTGAGCGTCAAGCCACAGCAGCGGAAAAGCATGTCACTGATGGTGCTCGACATGAGGATATTCAGCAACAGCGAATTGCAGTAGCCTCCGCAACCAAAAGCGTTCAGACAGCCCAAACCAACTACAATCGTAACAAAGCGCTATATGATGCAGGCAGTGTATCCAAAGCTGCATTGGATGATGCCGAGTCAGCAACAAGAGTCTCTTCAAAAGCTGCTCAATGGCGCAACCGCGGAAGAACGAATGCAAGCCAAAGAGCAAACGACACAAGCATCTGTTGCTGTAAAACAAGCAGCGGAAGAAATTCGTGGTGCCCAATTGTCCGTGGATCGTTCCAAAACACAACTGGAAACGATTCAGCAAAGTCGTCAACAGTTAGCAGATCAGAAGCTGGCCGTTGATCTGCTACAGCAACAAAAGCAAACTCAGGAAGTTCAGCTTAAAACGCTATTGCTCAAAAAAGAACGTCTGGTGTTAAAAGCACCGCAGGATGGCAAGATCACTGCTATCAGTACCAAAGTGGGCGAAAATGTGGGGCAAGGGTCTCCCGTTATTACTTTAGAAACCAACAAGTTATACTACGATCTCTACGTGAACGAGGACCAAGTGGGGAAATTTAAAGCCAATAAAGAAATTAAAACTCACATCTCCGCTCTAAATAAGGACCTGCAAGGTACTGTACGCTATGTTACATCTGCACCACAATTCGCTAATGTAAAAATGTCACGTGAAAAAGGTGAGGCGGATACGGCTACATTCCAAGTACGTGTGGGGCTAATTCTTGATAACACCAATGTCCAATCTATTACTTTGATTCGCACGGCCATGCAGGAAATCAGCGTATCCGAGAATATGGGACTGTCCTTTCCAGCTATTATGAAAACCGGAATGAATGCGGAACAGGCCCAGGGAGCACTAAATGGTATCTCTCTGGAAGTACGTTCCCTCAATTGCTTTGTGAAACAGAGATTCAAAAAAAAATGTTCTAAGTGATGCACCTATACCGTTTAGATCCGATCGCATTATCCAGAGCTTTTTTGCGGACGAGGAGAATGTTCGACTATACTACAAATCAAAGGATGGATTGATAGAAAGTCAGTGCGAACTTGAGGAAAAGTTCCGGAAACATTTCTTTCAAATTCGATTTATAACCTTTCTTGTTAATACGATTAAGTTTTGCACTATTGACCAGCTTAGAAATCAACAGAAACGAAACACGCGGTTTTCACTTATATATGATCAACCACTTTCAGAAGAACGTGAAGCATCTACTTTTGGCGAACTGCTAGGATATTATCAAGACGATCTTTTAGAAAATCTCACTACTGATCCTGCCTCATTTGAGTCGTCTCTTCAAAACGAATCCTTAGCTCATGCTTTTTCCAAACTTTCTGAGAAACAACGTCTTATCATCACACTTCGTTATGCTCTTGGTTATAAGGACAATGAAATTGCACGCATGTTAGGGGTTTCTGCACAAGCGGTAGGTAAGACAAAAAAACAGCTCTAAAAAGACTAAAGGTTCTGATGATGGAAGGAGGATGAACATGTTGTCAAATACACAAACTCTATCCAATATCTTAACCGCAATCAGTCAGGTTGGGTTTCCTATTGTCGTTGCTGGTTATTTACTCGTTCGGTTTGAGAAGAAAACTGATGTACAATCTGAAAATATATCTCGATTAGTGGATGCAATTAAACAAAAAGATAAACAAAAAGAGAGTGATAATTTAGATGGAAAATGAATTGTTTGACTTGGTATCACTTGCTCAAAATGGAGATAAAGAAGCACTAGCTATGGTCATTTCTTATTTTCTGCCTAATCTTCGGCATGCACGTTCAAAAGTTAAGCCGGACAGTAAAGATGATCTAGAGCAATCCATTGTTGAAGTAATAATTAAGAAAGTCCTTACTTATGACCTCGCGAATGTTCCTGATTTCACAAAAATCTGCAGACAGTTTGGTGAGAATCAATCATTACAAGCTGTGGAAAATGACTTCGTAAATAATGTAAGAGGGTAGCCGTAATGGGCTACCCTCTTACATTATCTGAGTTATTTTTGAGTAAATTTGGATTCTTTACTCCTAAATCAGAAACTGCCACAACAAACTTCCAAAGAGGGGTAAGATAACACTCAGAAGGTGGAAATATAAACATAGGGACTTTATATTCTAGGCCAATCGGCTGCCCACAGGTGCCCGGGGACAACGTGGATCTGGAGCGTAATGCTGATCATATCCATAAGCTTTAAGAGCTTCCCTGACACATCTTCCTAGACCTTCATGACACCGCTGGAAATCGGAGCAATCACGACAAGGCCCGTTGGAAACGGCAGCCTGCTGCGGGTAGGCCAGTTCTAGGGCTTTTGGCGAATTCCACACTTCCAGCAAAGTCTGTTTCGTTAAATCGCCGATAATAAAATGTTCGTGATTGTATAGCTCCTCACAGATAGTAACCTTACCGTCTGGCAGCACAACAACACCGCGCCGGTTAGCCGTGCAATAAGCTCTTTCCCAAAAGTTTTTCTTCCTTAACGATTCATCTCCAGCATAGGGATTATCATTGGCACCGCTGAAATTGACTTTGTCCGGAAATTCCTTTTGGATCTTACTGAATTCTTCCTCGAAAATCTCTATATCCTCTAGGGAACAAAATAGGCTATCGTCGTGGCGGTATAAGGAACGTCCGTAGCAAGTAAAGTTGCTCCTCAGTACATAAGGCTTCTTGGTCAAATACCACCCCAAGGATACGGCATCCCTTATGTTAATCGGAGTTAGCACCGTGTTGGTCCGAACCTTTATTCCCGCTTCACCTAAGTAATCGAGGGTTTGCAGTATTTTCTCCCCATAACCAGTAAGGCCCATAAGATGGTCAATGATGTCCGGTTTAAGAGCGTCAATACTAACCTGGATGGTGGATAGTCCGGTTGCCGCCAGCCGCTGGGCCATATCTCTGGATAAGGGATACTTAGTGGGTATATTGAGATATAGACCTGCAGACAGAGTGACTTCAATGAAATCAAATGCATCCTCCCGGCAAAAAAAATCGCCCCCCGAGAACTCGATGGTTTCTATTCCGCAATCACGGGCCTCTTTCAACAGGCGACGGTACAGATTTAAATCCAATTCCTGTTTTCCTCTAAAACCCTCACGATTAGCATAGCAATACCTGCAATTGGTCACACAACGCATGGTCGGAAGTATCAGCAAGGAATAGGGCATTTTGCACCGGGTATCATCCATATTAATCATTTCTTCCGGAACAATAAAAGTCTTAGGATCGTAAATCCGTGCCTGATCCGGGATGTCGAAAACTTCTATGATCAATGTTTCAATGGTCTGTATATCATTTACCCGAATACCCAGCAGGGTATCCACTTGCCTAGACGCAGCTTCAATACCCAGATCGAAGATGTAGGCCACCGCTTCACGTACGGCAGTCAGGTCCCGTTTCCCGTCAAATAAGGAAAGGATTACAGCCTGCTGCGGGTAGAGAAATTTAAATACTTCCTGCGGGCTATCCCCTGGATTGGCGGTAAACAAGATTGACCTTCCCCCGTCAGGCCGCAGCTTCACCTCGGGGCTTAGAAGAAGTCCCATAATTATAACCTCCCTATCATTTAGCTGTTCCTCCGTTGGAGCATCCTGGAGAACATGATGTGCAGCGCATTGAACATCCTATCGTACATCTTGCGATATCCTCCTCATCCTCCGTTACAGCATCAATGATGAGTTCTCTTAACAACTCACGCTTCGAGAGACCTGCATCGGAAAGAAGGGCCCTGATTTCCTTTAACATACTCATTAATGTCACCTCATCCTCTAGGATTTGAAGTCCATAATCTGTGAATCACTTTGCCGTAGGCCCAGTATTGCAGCCTGTTTGACAATTGATACACCCACCTTCACACTGCCCGCATAAGGCCCTATTGTCCAGAACAGCATCAATCAGCTCTTTTAGAAGCTGACGCTTGGAGAGACCGCACTGGTACAGAAGTTCCTTTAGTTCCTGTAATTCTCTCATCACTATCACCTCGTCATTCGCTATATTGTACATTTTTTCACATGATTTGATTTTTCATACCTTTTTCTGAAAAAATGTTCTTTCTTAATTAAAAGTTAGTTGAAGGCTAATGAGATACTGAATTCTTGAGTTTCTACGGTCCAGAATTAAGTAGATCTGTGTTAGTAATAGCAGAACAAAAAAACCGTAAAAACTTCTATTAATTCCGCGTCACGTTGCGTTAAACCAGTATATAGTTCACCTTAATGAGATGAGTGTGTTCTTTTCGTGTTTCATAAGGTTTTATGCCTGAATTCGCATTAAAGTCAGTCTCAATGACGGTCATTTAGAGGTTGAAATGTTGTGTTTATTGTCCTTCCAGATTATTTGATTAATGTAAAAATGAGATTGATAAGAAAATGAGGATATTAGGGAAATTGATAGTAGATACTAGGGAGAACATGGTAAAATTGAGGGGACAAAGTAACCGGTGGGAATGACATGGCGTTTAATCCAACGAATGATTATCAGAATACAACAGTGCTTGCATTTACCTGTATGTTCTCTTTTATGATGCTTAATATTAACAGCTTGCCTCTTATCGCCAGACAAGGGTTTCCAGAAGGCTGGCTGCCGAAATTCAAAATCCGTTCAACATATTGCTGCGTATTCTTCCTTACACGCTGTTTTCGACGGCAGGTTTAATCTTCTCTCTTGGAGTGCTTAAAATGTTTGGGGGCAACTCATTCCGTTGGTCCAGCAAACACATCTGGCAGCGGGATATCTGTACAAGGAGGACCGCCAGCGCCTATACACGAGCCAATAAAAGGATAGCTATCTTCAGTTCATACTTAAAATAAAAAGCACCTTTGAAATCACTATAAAAGTGGTTTTGAAGGTGCTTTGGGATGGCTCCCCAGGTTTACTTATATGCCAGACCTAATTGATAAGCGTGCTCCAGCAGACCTTCAATGTAATCTTTCGATTCGGACAAAGTATCATAGAAGAACTCAACCTTGGACTCTCTTACTCTTGCGTAACCACCAATGGCTTTATTCAAATAATTAGTTACCATATCGTGGTATTCATACTTGATCAGATGTTCTTTCGTCCCTCCCGCCAAGCACATCCACAAAACCTGCTTTGTCGTAAACTCCTGAAGTAAACCTATGTTCCACACTTTATCCAGGTACCCTTTTAGCATGGAAGGAACGCTGTACCACCATAGAGGAAACACAAAGACCAGAGCATCCGCAGCAGCAATTCTGTCCATCTCTCTCCGTGTTTCAGGAGCATATTGTTTATGAGGCGTATTCCAATCCAGCTCATCTGCCGCGCTATATACCGGATTAAACCCATCCCGATCCAAGTCCAAAATATCTACCTCGTGCTTATTCTCCTTCAATCCCTCTACAAAACGATTCATGACCGCAAGGGTAAGTGAATCTTCTCTAGGATGCGTAACGACCAATAGAACTTTCATGTTATCCGTAACCTTCTTTCTCCTCGTGATTGGTGTACCCTGTCTACAGATGCTATTATGGTTGATATATATGAAAGTGTGAAGTACGCACTTCAATGTACCGTAGGTACTTTAAGGTTCCTTAGTGCTTTTTTTGCACTACAGATCCGAGGGGAGAAAAACAAATGAAAGATAACGCCAAAACATATATGCACGGTATTGAAGCGACCTTGGAGGTCATCGGCGGGAAATGGAAAGCCACCATCCTGTATCATTTAACCAGCGGCAGAAAACGTACATACGAGCTCCGTCAGCTCATTCCGAAAATCACCCAAAAAGTGCTCACACAGCAGCTTAGAGAGCTGGAAAAGGACGAAATCATCCACCGCATTATCTATAACCAGGTTCCACCCAAAGTAGAGTATGAGCTTAGTGAATACGGATGGGATTTTAAAGATTTGCTCGATCGTTTTTGCTTATGGGGAGAAGAACACTTAGACAGGGTTTATGGTGATAAAACAACGGTGCTGGAGGAATATTCTGTGGAAGAGCCTTGTGTGGAAAAAAAGTAAAGCAGACTGAACGGCCTTTTCGCCATCGCTTCATCTGCTATCCGCTTAAATACAAAACAGTCCCAATGAAGAGTTCCTTCAATGGGACTGTTTGTATTACTTGCATGCCTTCATTCTACAAGAATCGAAACTGCACTATATACTAATAACAAAGCCATTATTATATTAAACTGACTTCTATATTTGGATAAGAACTTTTGAAAAACGGAGCCAAACACACTCCAACAGAATGTACTCATAAAACCAACAAAAGCTAGAAATAACGAAAACATCATCAAGCTGAAATTTGAATGGTGATATGGAAGGATGAAGGTTGATATAGCAGTGATACCATATAAAATTCCTTTCGGATTAATAAATTGTAAAAGCATACCTGTTAGAAAACTGTTATTCTTGCCCCCATCATTATCTTTACCATTATCTTTACTCATAATTATTTTTACAGCCAGATATAGCATATAGGCTGCACCCAGGATCGTCATCACAAATTGAATTTTGGGGATGGAACTTTCAAGCAACAAATTAAAATAACTACTCAATAACATGATCGCAAAGAAACCTGCACCTACTCCTGAACAAAATCGAATTGTCTTTTTAAGCCCGAATTTATTAGCAAAGAGCATGGCCATAATGTTATTGGGGCCTGGCGTAAAACTGGTAACAAAAACATATAACAAAAACGATAATAAAGGCACTTTGGAACCCCCTCTTTGATGTATGCTATAATGTACAAAAAGAACAATATAACGTCTTACGTTTTATTGTACAATACAGACGTTATATTGTACACAGGTTTAGGAGGTATTTATGGAAACTATCAATCTGATCATTGCCAAAAACTTAAAAGCCTTTAGAGAAAATAAGAAATTAAGTCTTGAAAGGGTTTCAGAACTAACAGGAGTAAGTAAAACGATGATAGGTCAAATTGAAAGAGGCGAATCCAGCCCTACGATTACAACGATTTGGAAAATAGCCAATGGATTAAAGATTACTTTTACTTCACTCATAAATAATCCGCAGCCAGATACAAAAGTGGTTTTAGGAAGTGAAATTCAAATATTAACGGAAGACAACGGAAAATATCGAGTCTATCCCCACTTCCCCTTCGAAGATGATAGACGCTTTGAAGTTTATTCCATCGAGATAGAACAAAACGGCTTCCTAAGTGCTGATTCGCATGGAGAGGGAACGGAGGAGTTCTTAACTGTTTTTGATGGAGAATTAACTGTCCGTGTAAATGACATCGAATATACAGTAAGAAGTGGTGATTCCATCCGATTCAAAGCTGACAGACCCCATACCTATCATAATTCAGGGGAAACATTAACTCGATTAAGTATGGTCATATACTATCCAATTTAAAACTTATCCGTTCACCAATTGCAGAATCCAGTCTTTGATATCAACGATTCGCAGTGTTTTTGGCCGTGTATTCGTTCCGGAAATAATTAATGGGACAAGGGAATCTTTTTCATGTAGCGAACCATGAGCCCCTCCTCCGATGTGGGTAGGAGAACTTTCACCAACGAGTTCATATCCGGGTTTGACCGTCACAACAGCGTATCTTCCTTCATGAGAATACATGGCCCCGTATAACCTCGCCAAAACGTCAGGATATATTCCATATTTGATCCGGTTGTTATTTATCGTAATATCGACAAGGCTTGTTTCACCCGATAATGTCCACGATTGCCCATATTCATCAGTAAAGTTTCCACCGGGACGATAAGAAAACATGGTACTATTTTTCCCTTTTGTAACACGAATATTATTTTTATCGTCTTTCATTGCGATGATATCTAGTTTTTCCTCTTTTTGTAAATTCTTCACTACGTCGGATAACTCAACGTTATCATTAATCGCATAGACATAAGCCATTCGTTCATTCGTGGAAATCACAATTTGGTCTTCTTTTCTTACAGATTGATTTAACTTTGCTATGCGGTAATGGTTCAACAGCGGCTTTAACTCAACAGTTGCTGCCTGTCGGTCATCATAAACCGCACTTTGTCCACTGTCACCCATGACGATCCATATAGCATTTTTTACAGCCTGCTCCCAGGAACCATATGCGTTAAGCACGCCTTGCAGCGCTTGATCCGCTTTTTCAATTCCCTCCAACTGAGTCGGGCCTTTTTTATGCACCAAATTATCATTCTCTGGAAAGTATGCGATGGTTACGCTTGGAAGTTTTTTTTGATTGATTAAAAAAGCGGTTTCTTTTGCGGAAAACTCGTCGTTCATTCCGAATTTTTTCCACGGGGGAGTATTCCAGCTATTCTTCGGATCCAGTTGTGCAAAAGTTGCATAGGAAAACCATTTGGGTCCTGTTATTCTCAATTGTTCTGGCACACGGTTGCTGTTCGCTATGAAGCGAGGCACTTTTAGGACATGTTCTGTTCTTCCTCTATAAACAATAGCGTTGATTGACGCGGATTCTTTTCCTTTGTCGGCCAACTCTTCATGAATGGTTTTTGTTTTTTTGTTCAAATGAACTTGATTTAACTGACAGATAGCATCCATAAATACTTGCATTTGATCTATCTTGAAGGCTTCTTTGATACCATTTCCGTAGAAAATCATGCGTTTCCTTTGGTCGCTGTACCACACAAGTCCAGGCACATGATGTCGGTCTGCATACGTCCCCGTTAATAATGTGCTGTCGATCGTCACGGACATCGTGGGAAATGAACTCACAACCTGCGGGAAGTATTGCCCTTTTTTAAGGAGATATTGCATTGCGGGTGCGCGGCCTTCTTGAATCGCTTCTTGTAAAGGCTTGTTCATTAAAGAATCAATCAAAATAACTATGACAGGCTTAACATTTTGACTTGCTGTGATATGGGGCTTGACGCTTTGTTGCTTTAGCTGTTGACTGGAGTCCGCCCTGCAACCAACGATCAGTAAACTTAAACTTAGCACGAGTACAATGGTAATTTTATTCTTTATTCCCATGTGTGTGTCCCCTTCTTTGAAAAACACAGTTCCCTTGATTCTTTTATTTTTTCTTACACTAAAAAAATTATTCCATGAATTTTTTTGATCTAATAGGCCAAATTATCTCTAATGTTTTTATATTCATGAGTTATTTTTACAGTAAGACCAAAATCATTAAAGGGACGGGGAGTATAAAGATGACTATTACAAACATAAACGGATACTCGATGCATTATACTGATTCCGGAAAAGGAATCGCCATCCTTTTCATTCATCCTCCGGTACTCACAAGCTTAAACTTCACATACCAAATCCAAGGGCTATCTCCTCATTTTCGAACTATTGCTTTTGACATCAGAGGACACGGTAAGAGTCAGCCTTCCGAACAGACGGTTACTTACCCTCTAATTGCCCAGGATATTAAACAGTTGATGGACCGGATGAGCATTGATAAAGTTTTTTTGTGTGGATATTCTACCGGAGGCTCGATCGTGCTTGAATTTCTCTTGACTTATCCGGATCGGGCATGGGGAGGCATCGTTATCAGTGGAATGTCGGAAGTAAACGAATGGCGACTAAGAAATAAAATTTCTTTGGGCATTGCTCTCTCCAAAATCGGAGCAGTCGGTACGATTGCGTTTTCTAATGCTTGGTCGCAAACTAAACAGTTTTCTTTGTTCCGTGAGTTATTCAACGATGCGAAACAAGGAAATTCCAGAAATGTCGAACAATATTACCGCTACAGCTTGAAGTACAACTGTACCTCGCGGCTCGGGGAAATCCATCTTCCTGTCCTGCTCGTTTATGGGGAGGATGATAAGCTCTTTCATCCTTATGCCAAAATGTTACACCAACAATTGCCGAAGAGTGAACTGGTTTTCATTAAAAAAGTCGATCACCGCCTTCCTACGAAGGCCGCCGGACCATTGAACGAACTGATCAAACAGTTCGTTTACCGCTTCAAATAATGTTTTATACAATGTAAATATACAAATTATACTAAAGTCATATATAATTTAGATAGGATAGACATTTATTGTTCTGCTTCTAAATCTGAAGGGGTGTAAAATGAAATGCTAAAGCGTATTAAAAATCTTTTCGTTATCCCTAACTACCCGCTATTCATGATCTGTATGCTATTGCAAGGTATGGCCATATCGATAAGCGCACCTTTTTTGGCTGTATATTTCACAACTACACTTGGCGTATCTGTTGGAACCTTTGGTGTTTTTACAGCTGTGACTTTGATTTGTGGTATATGGTTAAGCTCTCTTATTGCCAAACGTTCTGATACTGGATTAGATCGTAAACAAATTTTAGTTATTTGTACGTTATTTAATGCGATAGCATTTGCAGGATATCTTGTCATTCAAAATTTTTATGTACTTTTTGTATATATGACTGTCTTCACAGCAATGGGAGCACCTGGAATGCCGCAGTTATTTGCTAGTGCACGTGAAGCGGTTGATCGCAGTGAGGCAGCAGATCATACCTTTGCCAATTCAACACTTCGTTCTATGTTTTCCCTTGGTTTTATCATGGGGCCGCTCTTTGGGTCTTTCCTGATTGCACATACCGGTTTTAAAGGTATTTTTGTAGGGACGACTTCTATTTTTATATTTATAGCTATTCTTCTATTCTGTTTTATTAAGCAACCCCCATCTCAGCTCAAAAGTAAGAATCGACTTTTACTTCATCACATTAAATTACATAAAAATGTTGAAATTCTGATACCGTTTTCAGTTCTTACTCTGCTCTATGTGTCTCACTGGATGAACAGTTTAAATATTTCCTTATTTATCATTCATAATTTAAAAGGAGACATGAGTGACGTTGCTCTAGTATCCAGTATTTGTGCGGTTTTAGAAATACCTTTAATGATCATATTGGGCGTACTTGCTGCTAAATACTCCAACCGTCTGCTTGTATTTTGGGGGGCTTTAACCGGGGTCATCTATTACCTTCTTGTCCTTATGTCTACAGAGATGTGGCAGTTATTAGTGGGGCAGCTTCTTCTAGCCTTCTTTGTTGCAGTGATTTCGGCCATTGGCATCAGCTACATGCAGGATTTGTTGCCATCTCTTCCTGGGTACGCCTCGACGCTGTATTCCAATGCGACAACCATCGGAAGACTGGCGGGGAGCTTAATGGGCGGATTAACCGCTCAATGGATGGGCTATCGAAACTCCTATTGGATATGTTTGGCCCTGATCCTCTGCTCCCTTGGTCTTCTGGCGATCTCAAAAAAATTAGAGTTTGAAAAATCGGATGCTCTACAAGAAAGGAATCACAGTCTATAGTCCGGCACCTTATTTTTCTATTGTGGAGAAATGACTCATAATGGTATCTGCCGCATATCTGTACCCGCCAGCCTGACGTAATGATTCGCCAATCACATGGGCCTGCTGTTTATAGGTAGAATGATTCAAAACCTCTAATAAGGCAGCTCTCAAAATAGCGGGTGTAAGCTCATTTTTATCCACAGCAATACCCGCTCCCAGCTCTTGCACCCGATTTGCCACGACAGGCTGGTCCGATGTCATAGGAACCATGACCAGGGGCACATTGTAATACAAGGCTTCGCTTGTGCTGTTCATCCCCGCATGTGTAATAAAAGCGTCTACATGCTGCAGCATTTCCAGTTGCGGAATATAGGGATTGACAATAAAATTGTCAGGGATATAATCGGCCAACGGCTTCATATCTGTATATTTGCCTGATGAAAGTACAAACTGCACAGGTAAATCGTGAAATGCTTCAAAACAAAGCTTGTAAAAATCCAAGTTTCTATTAATAATGGTTCCCAATGAGATGTAAACAGCCTGTGGATGCAGAGCATGAAGTTGTTCGAACGGGAAAGAGGGTGCATCTTTACGTGGTACAATAGAAGGGCCTGTAAAAATATAACTGTTATCCAGCTTTTCAGCTTGCGGTTGAAAATAACGGCTTGTATAAACGATCTTTAAGCTCCCTGAATGTGAATAAATCTCCTCAATAGCAGGGACGGCAACCTGAAGCTCATTAGCTAATTGACGTGTTACTTTCATTGTGTCCTCATAAAGTTTTTTCACTTCTTTGTCATTCTCATCCAAGCCTTGACCAGATCCCAAAGGCTCTACGAAAACAAAGGAAGCATTAGAGCATATTGCAGGTATTCCCAGCTTCTCTGCAATGATCTTGCCTCCCCAGCCCAGCAAAAAGTCATAAATCAAATAATCATACACCTTATTTTCGATTACTTTCAAAACCTTTGGAATAATCGGCTCAATCAAACCTGTAACGATCATATTCACGAACTGGTAATGATGTTTGTATTCAGCCGGCATTAACTCAGATTTACGAGAAAAAGCATCCTTACTAAAAGGATAGGTTATCAGTTTTGCTCCCGTTGGTTGAATTCTCGTACGATATTCCTCCGTACACACATAATCCACTTCCTCACCACTGTCGACCAACTGCTTAACTAATCCTAATGACGGATTAATATGGCCTTCAGCAGGTGTGATCACTACCAACACACGTGCCATCCCCTACACCTCCAACATCATAATAAATTACAATTAACAATAAATGTAAGACTAGAAAGAAATACATCTATCACTTAATATAGCTAATATATACCATAAAAACAAGTATTTTAAATATCGAGAGAAATAAATCTATTAACAGCGTGTTAACCCCATTTGTAGTGGCTACATCTCACGGTTATATATATTCCGAATACATAATTGCAAAACACACAAATAAGCGAGGCTATTCGCTTGAAGCGAATACCCCGCTTATACATTGAACATCATATTTGAAGAAAGTTGATTTATCTATTCAACTACGGATTCCAATGATCTGTCCCGCCCAGAACGGCTTTAACTGTGTACTGACTGGCTTCGTCAGCAGTAAGCTGCTTGGCCCAAGGTACACGTCCGGCACTCGCTGCACCTGGCCCATCATTATTGAACTCTACGAATCTTGCGGTCTGCTCATTAGATGCCTTGCCCCAATTGTTCCAGCCGCCCGGCTTGATATGGTCATCCATGTAGGATTTTAGAAAAGCAACATGAGCGTAAGGGCGCCATGGCCGTCTAAGATCTACCTTGCCTGTCAAGCCATCTTCGGCTGTCAGACGACATTGAATAAATACCAAACCCGGCAGGTGAATTGCCGAAAATAAAATCGACGCTGCCGCTGATGTAACTGTCCTTAAAATATTGCCTACCCACGGTTCACAAGCAATGTATCCTGTAGTCCGGTAATCTTGACATTGCGATACTTACCACGATCACCTTTGTTGTCAGGGACTGCGTCAATAGCTGCCTGCTACTTCATTAGTCCAGCTTACCTAAGACGTATCTTTCCAAAATGGACTGGCTTTCATTTCAGCGATTACATCCGCGTAGTGAGGGTCAGGGCCGCCCAAACAAGACTGTGAACCACCAAAGACAAAATCCAGCATATTGCAGAGGATGTCGGGTTCGGTCATGCTTCCCACTTCTTATATCCACTATTACATAGTCATTCTACATCTTTAAGATTCTATGAACCGATTTTCCCATTACCTTTATTGCAATGCTTTAATATCCTGAATCAGCATTTCAACATTTTCTTTCTTCGTAGCCCAACTGGTACAGAATCGAACAGCACTATGTGTATCATCAACCTTTTCCCAAAAGGAGTAAGTATATTTTTCTCTCAATGCCTTTAAAATACGATCTGGTACAATCGGAAACTGCTGATTGGTTGTAGAGTGGTATTGAAAAGAAAAGCCTTGCTCAGATAATCCGTTTTGAAGCAACATCGCCATATCTATAGCGTGTTTGGAAATTTCTAAGTATAAACCATCTTCAAATAAAGTTTCAAACTGAATGCCCAGCATTCGTCCCTTCGCCAGCAGCCCTCCTTTTTGCTTGATCATGTATCGAAAATCTTTTTTCAAAGCATCATTTATAATGACTACCGCTTCTCCCATCAATGCTCCAATTTTTGTCCCGCCAATATAAAATACATCACATAGCTTCGCTATATCTGCTAAAGATACATCGCTGTCGTCTGCAACTAAGCCATACCCCAATCGGGCGCCATCTATAAATAATGGTAAGCCACATTCCCGGCAGACTTGACTTAACGCTTCCAGCTCGGATTTAGTATAGATCGTTCCATTCTCGGTAGGGTAAGAAATAAAAACCATACCGGGCTGTACACTATGCTCAGGAGCGGCATCATTCCAGTGAGCATCATACAGATCCTTTACCTGTTCGGCCCGGATTTTCCCATCATCACTTGGCAAAGTAAGTACTTTATGGCCAGTAGCTTCAATCGCTCCGGTCTCATGTACGGCAATATGTCCAGAAACTGCAGCAATGGCACCTTGATGCGGACGCAAAATAGAAGAGATAACCGTTGTATTGGTCTGTGTACCTCCAACTAAAAAGTGTACATCTGCATTTGGGGAGTCACATGCTTTTTTAATATAAGCTCTGGCTTTTTCACAGTGCTCATCCACACCATAGCCGCCAGTTTGTTCGTCATTCGTCTCCAATAGTCGCTGTAAAATACGCTTATGGGCACCTTCGGTATAGTCGCACTCAAATCGAATCATTTTGTATTCTCTCCAATTTCTCTAGTTTGTTCTGAATGAATACCATAGAAGCATGTAACTCTTTAATCTCTTCCTCTGATAGACCTTGAACTAATTGTACAACTTGTTCGTCAGATCTTTCATTCAGTTGTTGATAGAACGCTTTTCCTTTAGGCGCCAAACGAATCAGATTTGTTCTATTATCCACCGAAGAATTTTCCTTAACAAGAAAGCCCTCTTTGTAAAGTTTAGCTATGATTCTACTCATATAACTGCGATCAATTTTAAGAGAATCGACTAACGTATTGGCTATACATGGCTCGATCATACCGATCTCTATAATTACGCGTGCCTCGGTAAAGGAATATCCGCTATCCAGCACATGTCTATCTAATAAACCCAGTATATTGGTATAAAATCGATTGAACCGTCTCATATCTGCTATGATCTTAGCACCTATGTTGATTATAACTCCCCCTATTTAGTGGACTTATGCAACAATTATAATAATAATTTTTGTGGACTATGTCAACGAATGACGGGTAGGGCTTACTCATGAACAAAAAATATGAGGTTCGACTTGAGCCAAAGGAACATGAATGGATAGAGCAACTTCTTCATGCCGATTCTACGTCTCCTGGCCAACAACTTATTTCTTCCTCTTTACATTTTGATTACATAAAACTATCTCTCCCTTCATATACGAATACTAATATTATCTATGTGTTAGCCGATTATCATCGGTAATCTACGAATAAATAATAGGGGGTACTTTATGTTAGGCCATTTTTTCAAAAAAATATTACCTATCGTTATGGTGTCATCAATCACAATTACTGGCATTGTGTCAGGAGGAGCTTCTACACAAGCAGCTTCAGACACAAAAAAAATTAAAAATGTAATTTTTTTAATTGGTGATGGCATGGGTCCATCATATATTTCTGCCTATCGGTATATGAAAGATAACCCGGCAACCCCTCTAATGGAAAAAACAGAGTTTGATCAGTATCTTGTAGGTGCTCAAACGACGTATCCGGAAGATGAGTCTCAAAATATAACAGACTCCGCTTCAGCTGCCACAGCAATGTCTGCCGGTGTTAAAACATATAATGCTGCCATTGCCGTAGATAACGATAAAACTGATGTCAAAACGGTATTAGAGCAAGCGAAGGAAAACGGGAAATCTACCGGCTTAGTTGCAACATCTGAGATCACTCATGCTACTCCTGCAGCATTTGGCGCACATGATGTTAGCCGTAAAAACATGAACGCTATTGCTGATGATTACTTTGATGAAAAAATTAATGGAGAGCACAAGGTGGATGTCCTGCTTGGTGGTGGACTAAGCAATTTTGTACGTAAAGACCGAAACTTAACTGAAGAGTTCAAGAAAGCCGGTTACGGTTATGTCACTGATCGGGAAGGATTGCTGAATAATAAAAACGATCAAATTCTCGGTCTATTTGCCAAAGGTGGACTAGATAAAGCAATCGATCGTGCCAAAGAAACACCTTCTTTAGAAGATATGACTAATGCTGCAATCAGCCGATTAAATAAAAATGATAATGGTTTCTTCCTGATGATTGAAGGAAGCCAAATCGACTGGGCAGGTCATGACAACGACGTGGTTGCTTCCATGAGTGAAATGGCGGATTTTGAAAAAGCATTTAAAGCAGCGATCGACTTTGCCAAGAAAGACGGCAATACATTAGTAGTTGCAACTGCCGATCATTCTACCGGCGGATTTTCGGTCGGTGCAAATGGAGAATATAACTTTAATGTAGCACCAATTAAAGCAGCAACGCGCACACCAGATTTTATGGCTAAAGAAATTGTTGCTGGCGCAAGTGTTGAAGATACACTAAAGAAATATATCTCCTTAGATCTTACAGAAAGTGAAGTTCAATCGGTCAAAACTGCTTCTGCTACAAAGGACGAAGTTAAAATCGATAATGCCATTGAAGCCATCTTCAACACTCGTTCATTTGCTGGCTGGACAACAGGTGGTCATACTGGAGAAGATGTGCCAGTCTATGCTTACGGGCCAGGGAAAGAATTGTTTACGGGACTTATCGATAATACAGATAATGCAAAGAACATTTTTGACATTCTGAAAAAAAACAAATAAATAACAAAAGAAAAAAGCGGTATTTGGATTAACCTGGTCAATCCCCTATTTTATAGAAACTAAAAAAAGACCCGAGCTATAAGCTGCTTCCGGTACTGGGACTGACCCCATAACGTGAGACAAATTAAAACACCTTCAAGAGAATGCCCCCATGTCGTAAGATGTGAGGAGAAACCTTGGAGGTGTTTTTGCTATGGCAACAAGAGTGAGCTATCCATGGGAAGTGACAATGAAAGTAATAAACATGAGATTAGAAGGTGTCTCGGTGCGAGAAGTCATGGAGCAGCTCAGCATACGAAATAAGACGCAATTAAAAACATGGATACGGTGGTATCGCAGCGGTGAATTGTATCGCCTGGAACAACCTGTGGGCAAACAATATAGCTACGGAAAAGGACCCGAGTATGGCTCGAAGGTGGAGAATCTACGGGCTGAAAATCGTTTCCTTAAGCAACAAATCGAAGTGCTAAAAAAGTACAAGGAGTTGGAAAGGAGGTATCACCTGAGATCGTAGTCGCTTGGATGGAATCCATTCGAGGAGAAGTACATGTTGCCAAGGTCCTCGCATGGTTGGGAGTGGCCCGTGCGACCTACTATCGTTGGAAAGCGAGGTATGAGAACAAGTCCGTGGATGACACGGTGAAGAAGATTCGGGAATTCTGCACCCAGCATAAATTTCGCTATGGTTATCGAAAGATCACCGCATTACTTCGAACGCAGCAGACGATCAACCCTAAGCGCGTACAACGAATTATGCAGCGTGAGCAGCTACAATGTCGAGTCAGAACAAAGAAACGTAAACCGATCGGACAGCCTGCGCATCCAGCAGATCATCTGCTAGAGCGGCAATTTCAGACCGATTCCCCCTTGCAAAAACGCGTGACGGATATTACGTATCTGCCATTTGTCGGGAAAACATTGTACTTGTCGAGCATCTTGGACTTGTACAACAGCGAGATTGTGGCTTACAGTATAGCAGACAAACAAGACACGTCGTTTGTTCTGGATACGTTGCATCAAGGCAGCGTGTATACGTCTCAGGCCTATCAGGAGGCCGTCAAAGGAAAAGGCATTACCATGAGCATGTCCCGCAAGGGAACGCCCGCTGATCATGCCCCCATCAAATCGTTTCATTCCACACTAAAGTCTGAAACGTTCTATCTCGAAAGTCTCACATGTACAACGACGGCAATCGTTGTACAAACCGTTCGAGACTACATTACCTACTATAACTCAACTCGTATTCAGGCGAAACTAAATTACCAGTCGCCGATGGATTTCCAGCGACTGACTGCCCCCCATTTCCTCTGGGCTTTTTCTCTTGAATTTTTCCACCCTTGTTCCTTCCTCCCATTTCTATACGAAAAGACCCGGCAAGAATTTCTTGCCGGCCTCTTTTTGGATAAACTGATTCCTCGTGCTCTGATTTAGTTCCCCTTCACTGTCTTCTGCACATCAAGGTTTAGAAGAAGAACATTGACAGCCCCTTCCACCAAAGAAATCATCCTATCCAAAAAGGATTCTCCGGGATCACTTGTAATACAGACCTTGATCCGGTCGCTGATTACCTTAGTTCCTCCAGTCACGGAGCTGAAGTCACCGCCAGCCTCTTTAATGACCGGAGCGGATTCACCCGTAATGGCGGATTCATCGACCGAGGCGAGTCCCTCAATGACTTCTCCGTCGCCCGGAATCATTTCTCCTTGGGCTACAATAACAACATCACCTTTACGCAAATCTGTGGAAGGCACTTGCTTAACAGCGTTGCCGCTCACCTTATTTGCGGTAATTTCTTTTTTTGACTTTTTTAACGCATCGGCTTGTGCCTTACCTCTTCCTTCGGCTAGTGCTTCAGCAAAGTTGGCAAATAAAACAGCAAACAACAGGATGAATGCTACGGCAAGGTTAAACCCTGTAGCTACATTTCCACCAAATGCACCAGGCACAAACACAAGAAATAATGTAATGATAAACCCGACTTCGACTACAAACATAATTGGATTGCGTACCATAATCCGAGGGTCCATTTTGATAAAAGACTGTTTAATCGCCTGACTGACGATGTCTTTATTTAACGCGCTTTTCTTTGTACTCATTTCCAAGAGAAGTTTTTTCCAAGGTAGGGCGACTCTCACCGTCCGAATCCGACAGCTAACCTCGTAAGCGCATAGAGAGAGACCCTTGATCCGCTATGTCTTTGCATCAGGCTTATTTAAGTCTGTTCCGCAAACCGCAGCAGAGGTCCTCCTCTGGTTGCAGTTTTTTTTGTGCAAAACAACAAAATTTTAGAGGAGATGGTAGAAGACAAGGCGAATAAAATGAGATAAATCCCGAATACCGATGCTTCGCAGCACTCTGGTATGAAAAAATAGCTGAACATGACAGAGTTTGCGAGAATCAAACCAAGCTGTTGGATTTTAGAAAAGTGAAAAAATTAATCATCCTGTTGATCTTCATCTCATGAATCCAGAGGAGGCACACAAATGGGCCAGAATCATATTTCGCTGATAGAGCTTTTTGCCTTTAATAACAATACACCTGTTCTCTATAAAATTGATCACTCAAAACAAAAATGGGTTATCATATTAAAAATTTCTTGTGGGGAACGGATCGGATTGGGCGAATGTGATTTTACTACCGAGGTCAAATCTATCGACTTAATTAAATGGGGTTCTTTTCTGATGAACATTCGGAGGTGTACACTTGAGGAAGCAATGACAATTGTCCATTGTAAAGGCCTCGAATGGGAAGACAATAAACTTTTATTGGTTTATAATGCTCTGCTTCAATTAGTCCAAACACAACAGTTAAGGATGAAAGTTGCAGTTGGCACAACAGGCAGTGATTCTTCCATCAGTACAGGTAATTTACAACTAACTAGCTCATCTCAGATACGAGGAAGAAGATGTAATTTAGATAACAAAAGTCTATTTGAAGAGTCTGCAGCCTATTACTCAATATTCTAAATACACAAATTCTTATTTCAGGATTTATTATTAACCCAAGCTCTTGCACTAAGCAAAAAATGAGAGTACTTCAGTTCTTTCGGTCACTCTGCTCCCAGCGTGCTCTTTGACATCCGGTCCAAACTGCTCAAGTTGAGGAAAACTATTATACCGATGCGGGACTTACTATACCGGACTATTAATTCTGAACGTATTGAAGGTGTGAAAAACCATTTATTTTATTTCACGGATGTTTGCGATCATTTATTGAAGCTCTCTGAGTTAATTGAATCAAACAGGGGGATTTTTATGCCGCTTACATTTGTTGCCGGAATTTACGGAATGTATTTATGGTTTAGGGGAAAAGGCTGGTTTGATTGATGTAAAATAAGTAAAGAAGCTGACTTTAGCTGAATCAGCTTCTTTACTGTGAGTTATTATATCGGCCAATTATTCAACTGTTGCAGCAGATTCATGTTCCAAGTATAGCACCTTTGCCTTTTCGTCATATGCGATAAGTTCCGCATATCTCCCCCAGTCGATCAAGATATCCAGTTGATGAGCGGCTTCTTCTGTACCAAAGTGCTTTTCGAAAATTTCAACAAAAAATTCCCGTTCCATTTTGTTATTCGACTTCGAATGCAAGATCCATATGATTTTTTCCATGATTGGAACGTGCTGTAGCACCTGAGATTTAAATATTTCCTTTCGAAAAAGGACACTTGCATCGGCAAATTGATGTCCCGTCTCTGTCAACTCGATATCCCCTTGTAGAATCGTAGCAAATTGCAGCATTTGCGCAGCCTCGACGATGGGCAGGAAGTCTTCCAAGTCCAGACTTAATTGATCAGCTAGTTTATACAAGTCGACTTTTTTTCCAAGATCGTCAATCAGTTCAATAAAGCCAGTGAGAGCACCTGCTGGAACCTCCTGAACTTTTTCGATTTTCTTTTTCTGTCCCTCCAATAAATCAGTGGTTTTTACTTCCCTTTTTGTCAGTATGGAATAGATGCGATCGACAAGTGATGTGAATTCAGGTTCTTGTTTATCCCGCCAATGCGGCATGGTAATGGGAATATCAGAAATCACACGAGCGGGATCTCTTGACAAAACGATGGCACGATCTGACATATAGACGGCTTCCTCAATACTATGTGTGACCACAATGATGCATTTGGTAGGGATTTTTTTCTCCGTCCACAACTCCAGCAAGTCACGCTTTAAGTTTTCTGCGGTCAATACATCAAGGGCTGAAAAAGGTTCATCCATCAGGAGAATGTCCGGCTCCATGACCAAAGCGCGACCGATGCCCACGCGCTGCCGCATACCTCCAGACAATTCTTTAGGGTAGGCCCCTTCAAACCCGTCAAGCCCGATCATATCGATGACTGAGAGGGCTTTACGCATTTTTTCTGCTTCGCGTAAAGGTTTATTCTCAAGTCCTAATTTCACATTTTCTAAGACCGTAAGCCAAGGGAATAAAGCAAACGATTGGAACACCATTCCGACGCCTGGATTCGTACCGATAATCGGTTTTCCATTATATAAAACCGAACCTTGTGAAGGAGAGACAAGACCAGCGATGATTCGGAGCAGAGTCGATTTCCCTGATCCTGATGGTCCCAATATAGAAACCAACTCACCTTCCTTAATGTTAATGTTTATGTCCTCCAAAATGCTCACATTTGCTTGATTCGGCAGATCATACTGTTTGGTAATTTTCTTTAACTCAATCAGTGTTTTTTTCATAATCGACACCTCTATTCCAAGTGATATTTTTTTTCGGCTAGTGTATACAGCTTGCGCCATACCAGGCGATTAACAATGACAACCAGTAGGCACATGACGATAATTCCCAAAATGATTTCCGGCCAATTCCCGCTATTGGTTGCTTGAGCAATGAACGAACCTAACCCGGATGCCTGAAGATTGTGATCCTTCCAGGATACGATTTCAGACACAATGCTGGCGTTCCAAGCACCTCCGCTTGCCGTTATACAGCCGGTCACAAGAAATGGAAAGACGGCGGGAAGGATTAAATTTCTCCATGTTTGCCAACGTGTCAGTTTTAAAATCACAATGGCTTCCTTGAGATCTGAGGGGATCGCCATTGCACCGGCAATGACATTAAATAATACATACCATTGTGTACCCAACATCATGAGCGGGATTGCGCCAATCTCCATCGATATTCCTAACTTCAAGTACAAAATCACGAATATTGGAAACGCCATATTAGCTGGAAATGAAGACAAAACCTGCACAATCGGCTGAACGATTCTTGAAAGACGAGGATTCGTTCCAATGAAAACACCAACGGGCAGGGTCCAAATAACGGCCAGAAGTGTCGAAACGAAAACGCGCAATGCAGTCAGCAGCCCAAGGGCGACGACATGAGTCACCTCGCTCCAGCTTAAGTGGGCAATCTCAAGAATACCCTCATACAAATATCTCATCACAAAAGAAGCGGCGAAAACCACGATCGCCCATTTGAAGATTTTCTTTATTCCCGGCGAAGTATGCGGTAATTTCACTTGTGAACCTTTTTTAACAAGACGTACGAATCCATCATGAACCAATCTTTGGATTTTTCGATTAAGGAAATGAACAAATCTAGCACGTTTCAGAATATCAAACACCCATGAGGTCGGAATCTTGCTTGACTCCGTCTGTTCATTTTTGAATTTCTGACTCCATGCAATAATCGGACGCCAGAATAATTGATCAACAACAACAATTAAAACAACCATCGTCAGAATCGCATAGATAATGGCTTTGATATTACCTTCATTTGCTGCCAAAGCCATGTACGACCCGATTCCGGGTAAATGGATATCTTGGTTCAGAACGCTGATGGACTCGCTGGCCGCAAGAAAAAACCAGCCCCCGCCAAAAGACATCATGCTATTCCAAACCAAACCGATCATCGAAAATGGCACTTCCAGTTTAGTGAAACGATGCCACACTCCCAATCGATTCATTTTTGCAGCCTCATTCAGATCGCGTGGAATCGTCTTTAGGGAATGATAGAAGCTAAGTGTCATATTCCAAACTTGGCCGGTAAAAATAGCGAAGATCGAAGCACATTCCACTCCTAGCAAGCTCCCCGGAAACAAAGCCATAAAAGCAAATACAGTAGCCGAAAGAAATCCAAGTACAGGTACGGATTGCAGAATATCAATGGCTGGAATCATGAATTTCTCTGCTGTACGATTATACGCCGCGATGCGACCATACACGAAGGTGAAGATCAAGGATGCTGCAAAAGCGATAAACATTCGAAGGAGCGAGCGACCTGCATAGTAAGGAAGCCATTTGGGATCTAGGCTCAATGTTGACTGTTGATCTGGAGTAAAAGGTACTTGCATGCCCGATCCTAACTTTGCAGCGGCATAAAGAATGGATAATAACAGGAAAATGACGAGAATATCCGCCCAGCCGAATTTTCTTTTCTGGTTAACATTATTGAAAAAATTCAATTGCATAGTGAACAACCCCAATCTGAGCTAAATAAAAAAACTCTCCTCTGCATCAGCAGGGAGAGTTGCACATTCCTCATTCATGAGAAATAAAGGACCATCCGATTCAGTCATCAAGGGGATCCTGAAGACAGACTGAATATAGACAGACCTATTCCGCGATGGGGGAATGGTATACTTCCTGCTTAACAAAAACGTAAGTTGCCTGAGACTGCATATTCGACTGCTACTGTCCATTTCCAGTTTCCCCCCCTTTACCACATAAATATGAAAAACCCCTAGGATTGGTCCCAGGGGTAATAAGCTTATACTTAAATAAACTGTTCCCCCTAGTTCAGTTTTGGCACTATACAACGTAAAGGGTTTTCCCTTAGCCACCTTAAGAAGAGCCTTAATCCGGCAATTCCTGTTCTACCCATTGGCATCTTTCGATATTTCCGGGCAGTGGCCTATGTTTGTATAGGAGCCTCACCTAACGAGGACTTATTAAATTCCTATTGGATAATACTCCTGAAAATTTTGCTTGTCAACCACTTATTTATAAATACCTCTGCGTGAGTCTATCAGAGTAAAAAAACACTAACTCTGACAGAAAGTCATTGACTGGATAGCAAATCACTTCGGATTACCGGGAGTTAGCTTTTATCCAAGTTCCTCGGATTCCCCACATAAGCAATATCTCATTTACTAGAAAATTTATCCAAATTAATATTTAACTTCAAATTTATTATCCCCTCAATTTCCTGTTTGTCGCCCAGGCTTAACTTTCGAAATCCTGAAATTAAATTGGATTCAAGATCATCTATTTTCACACGAAATCCGCCATTAGAAATTACCGCCTCTTCAAGTAGCAACCAATCTAAATCAACATCGAAATTTAGTTTTAGGGCAATTACGGTTTCTAAGGATGGTTTGTACTTATCTTTTTCCAATTCACTTAATGTACCCTGAGAAATACCAATAGTTGATGAAAAGTCAGTTGATTAAGCTTATTTAATTTTCTTATACTCTTTATCTTTTCACCCAAAGTCTTCATTGTTTCACCTGCAATCTATATAAATACAAAAAAACCTTAATATATTAAATTTATATATATTTCCAATAGCGTTGCATTAAATATCCATGCATATCAGAGAACTGAGTTCATGTTTAAAATAAGTTATATATTTACAATTCTTTTTCTCTTCCTTGTGCCAAAAAAATCAGTACCTGCGTGAGAGCAAGTAATCCCACCATTTGGGATATATTGGTTTTCAAAGAACGGTATGCACCGTGCTCACGATTCGGAGACTTTTGGGCGCCCCTTGGAGGGACGTAGCGGTTTTCGGTGAATGACTTCCCGAAATGCTTCCCAGGAGCGATACTTCATCACTTTCAGCAATCGTCCTACTTCTCGCAGTGGCTTGTTGGTCGCAAGCTCCATCTTGGTTAACAACAGCAATGCATACGCAATGAGGCACATCCAGATTTGATTCCACACGGCTTGTTCCTGCTCTCCATAAAAGCGGGTCAGCTTCAAATGTGGTTTGATCCATCGGAAAAACGTCTCGATTTTCCAGCGGTTGCGATACAAGTCGCCGATTTCCTCCGCGGTGAGATCAAAGCGGTTGCTCAGGATCTGAATCGGTTTGCCCTTGAGATCCAGCGTTTCGATGACGCGAAACACCATGCGGGTTTGCTTCTTTCCTTGACCGAGCTTCACCATACGATCTCTTGAAATAGGAGAGTCCTTGGCCGTGTCAAACTCATGGAGCGTCTCCATCACGGCGTTGTCCTTCAAGCGAGTGACGAAAAATGTCCCATCCAGACTGTATCCATTGAACTTGTCGTAATCCACATAGCCCCGGTCAAAGATGTAGGTGACTCCTTTGTCATCGATCAGCGTATCCATCTGCGTGCGATCAGCGGGTTTGGCGGGTGTAAGCTCTACTTTGTCGGGATATACGGTGTCCGGATCGCCAAAGGCTACACGCACATGAAGTTTGATCCCCGCTTTGGTTTTTCGGTATTCTGCCCACTTGTATTTTTGGAGACAGAGACTCACCGTGGTGGAATCTAGCAATTTGACCTGGCCGACACGCGAAGGATGGGGATGACTTTGCTGGGAAATTTGTTGGACCAGATCACAAAATAGCTGCTGAAGAATCTCGGGTGACAGCTTGTTATTCTTTCGGGAAAGCTGGGATGTACTGATGCAGCGCAGACCAAGCTCCTGCTGGAGGGCTTCGTTATGACAAAGATCCGCCGCGATATCTCGCAGCCCCCGATGCTGCTGAAGCTGAGCGCCGATGAAAATCAGTAGATAAGCCAGCGTATCCAGCTTTTTAACGTAGCGATCCTCACCCGTTTCAAGTGTCCAGTTCGAAATGAGAGTTGTATTTAAGGGAGCTACCCATTTACGAAATGATGAAAATAGTGTATCCTTGTCCATACGTGATCTCCTATATTAGGGATTTGGACAGGATTACCTGCTCCCCTAATTATGGAGATTTTTTTGTTGAGTGAACATTCATCTTAAGGATGATTTGGAACGAACTGGATTTTTTGTAGCATGAAATTTTTATGCAACGCTATTGATATATTTTATAAATTTGTTTTATTGAGAAGTAAAAAACATTTTTTTATATCGCGATAACTAAACTCTTGATTTCTCATACTCTTTTCAACAGAGACTTGAAATTATCCTGCTTCAATTACTTGAAAGATACCAATACAGGAAAGGGTTCAAAGTCCTTTGATTTGTCATGCAACTTTTACTCGCTCTGATTGAACCAAAGCAGTCGCCTCCTGAATTTAGATCGAGTAGGAGGGAGCGGTAAACCCCCGTCCTCTCACACCACCGTACATGCGGGTCCGCATACGGCGGTTCCAAAAGGTTAACCAAGCTCCAGATAACGTGAAAGCAAACTTTTCAGCCCTTTCTCTTTCCAATAGGAAGTAGGAAGGGCATTATTGGTATTCCGGGACATTTCCCATGCGCCTCGCCTCAAATTAGCCATCTTGAAACATGCCCACTCTGGAACCCCAAGTGCCCGGAGTTCACGGATTCGTGTGCGGACTCGTTTCCATTGCTTCCACAGGCACATTCGTAGTCTTCTCCGAATCCACTGGTCCAGTTTTTGGAGGTGCGTCTTCACCGAGGCTAGATGGAAATAACCGAGCCAACCCAACAGATAGCGGTTCAATCGGCGAATCCGTTCTTCCATGGAAATGGACCATGCTCGATTTGTCAGCTCTCGAATCCTCTCTTTACATGCGTTGAGACTCTTCGGTGCTATTCGAATCGTCGCCTGCTTCTGGCTCAGGAAACTGAACCCTAAGAACTTCCGGTGCCAGGGTCTGGCTACCGCGCTCTTTTCCCCATTCACTTTCAGCTTTAGCTTTCCTTCTACAAACCGACTTACCGATTCCATCACACGTTCGCCTGCTCGCTTACTCGCCACAAAGATATTGCAGTCGTCCGCATAGCGCACAAACCGCAAGCCACGTTCCGTCAATTCTTTATCCACATCGTCCAGTAGAATGTTGGCCAAAAGCGGACTGAGCGGACCGCCTTGTGGTGTTCCTTCCCGGCTGCGCTCCAGCTTTCCGTCCACCATGACTCCGGCGTTCAGATAGGCACGAATCAGCATCAGCACTCTTTTATCCGTCACTTTCCGCTCCACCCTTGCCATCAACATGTCATGATTCATCTGGTCAAAGAACTTTTCCAGATCTAGATCCACGACCCAGCGAAGTCCACTTTGGATATATCTTTGCGCTTGTTTCACCGCGTCATGTGCCCTTTTCCCCGGGCGAAAGCCGTAGCTATACCAGGAAAATTGCGCGTCAAAGATCGGGTTCATCCCTTGTAAAAGCGCCTGCTGGAGAAATCTGTCCATTACGGTCGGGATGCCTAAAAGCCGTACACCGCCTCCGGGTTTGGCTATTTCCACCCGTTTGACTGGCGCAGGTCTGTACGTTCCCCTCAGAAGTTCAGTTTTCACCCTTGCCCAGTGCGTATTCAGGTAAACTTGTAGATTTGCTACCGTTACACCCTCCACACCAGGCGCTCCTCCGTTTTGTACCACTCGTTTGTATGCGAGCCTGAGGTTATCTCCTTCGAGCATTCGTTCCAGCAAGTTGTTCTGGTCTTCGCGAGAGGAAGGGGCGACTTGTGCCGACGAAGAACTCGGCGCTCCAGCATACCCTGACGGCTTTACCGCTTCTCTTTGCTGGTAGCTCTCTTGCGAGATATTCGGCTGTCTTTGCTCTTCATGCGAACGCATCGGTTTCCTCTCTCCTTTTCGGTTCAGCCCTTCCGTAAGTTGTTGCACAGCTTACGTACTATGGCTTCTGCTGACTCCTGTCCGTTCAGCGTAGCCTCTCGGCTACGGTTACAAGTTTTTTTTCCTTGCTTATCTGACAGGTCTCCCCAGATAAGAACGCCATCTTTCCGCCCGCGACCACTGGAGTATACCGCGTCAGTCCTTGGCGGCTTTGGATTTCGTCATGTTTAGGTGACTCATCCGACTGACACAGCCTCAAATCCAGTTCGTGTACCTTGGCCCGTGCTTTTGCCTCCGGCTTCCTTCAGATTCCACCTCACGGTGGACACCCTTGCCCTTGGCTAACGGTAGGCGCTCGCCAGCCCCCGTTCAGGACTTTCACCCTAGAGATGACGCCCATGCTGGGCGTACTAAAAAAAAGAAGAGAGGGCTTATGCCATCTCTTCTTTCATCTATATAAAGCAGGTAATGGGAGTTGAACCCACACTGCCAGCTTGGATGGCTGGAGTTCTACCATTGAATTACATTCCCATAACATATGGCCGGTATGACAAATTTAACGTGCATGGTCTCAAAATAGATTACACTCTTATCAACTGGGACAAGTCTGTTAGGGCAAAAAAAGCCCCATTAGGGGCTTTGCTTGGCAACGTCCTACTCTCCCAGGACCCTGCGGTCCAAGTACCATCGGCGCTAGAGGGCTTAACGGTCGTGTTCGGGATGGGTACGTGTGGAACCCCTCCGCTATCGCCACCAAACATGGATTTGCTGTGCAAATTCTTTTTCAGGAATTAGCATCGCCAAATGCTGTGTGTTCGCTTGTTTCATATAATCCACTTGAGCTTATACTATACAAAGCTTACACCCTGAAAACTGGATCCGAAACTCATTTGCGTTTTATACTTAGGATAAGCCCTCGACCGATTAGTATTGGTCAGCTCCATGCATTACTGCACTTCCACCCCCAACCTATCTACCTCGTCGTCTTCAAGGGGTCTTACATA
>JBEUOG010000006.1:0-191806 GCA_040544055.1 Paenibacillus sp. PvR008 | reverse complement strand
ATGAGAAGCAAGGCAATTCTACCGTTTTCTTCAGTTTACTTCACTGGAGTCTACTTTTCTAACCTTTTCAATATTTTGTTTCACGGATTCAGGTAGAAGTGTTTTATGATAGAGCCATACAGCCTAGAAGTTACCCTGTTTATCTGGGGAATAGCGGGAATTCCTTAAACCATTTGAGAGGGGATTTCAGTATGAAGAGGTTCAAAAAGGCTATTGCAGTTATGCTAAGCGCGATGCTCCTGTTTGCTTTTGGGTTGACTGCGAACGCGAGTCAGAGCACAGATGGGGTATCGGACCAAGCGATTAAGGCGGAGTCCGATGTTCAGCTAACAACTGCAAATGAAAACGTCATTAAGCAGCTAACGCGGGCAGACAAGCCTGACAGTATTACTTCATCGGTGTATGCATTGAAGGAAGATATCAACTTCAAGACACCGGAGACACCCTCATTGAAAAAAGAAACTGTTCCTTCGCTGAAAGCAAGCCCAGCGGCAGCCACAGCTTCTTCTGCTACGTATTCCGGTACGATTACGGAAGAGGGAGGTACACAATTTTTATATCCGATCTATTTGCAGCCTGGCGAATTGTTGCAGGCTCAGCTGGATGGTCCATTTTCAGCACAGCTTGACTATGACTTATACTTATACGAGTTTGATATGACGACAGGTGACATCAACCCCAATCCAATAGACGCTTCTACCTACGGTACTTATTTTAACAATTATGAACAGGGGGCTGCATCACTTCCCGAAAACGTAGGAGCGCGCAACGCTATCGGATCCGAAAAGGCTTATGCGATTGCAGTTCATGCCAAGAAGGGCTCTAGCATTAATGCTCCTTTCTATCTAACTGTCGATACAAGTTCCAGCTACGATGCATATGAGCCGGATGAGAGCGCTTTTCATGCTTATAACTTTACCTTTAGTACGGGTGGATCTTCCCTTAACTCACGTTCCATCCATTCAGGCATTGATAACGACTGGTATCAAATCACAATCCCTGCGAGCCGCAATTATGATGCATTAAATGTAAAGCTGGATAATACCTCGGAAAGCTACGGTTATAAAGCGGAAGTTTATGGAGCTCTCAGCGGCAACCAGATGGTACTTCTGCCACAAACGAATCACAATGTTTCTTTAAATACTGGAACCTACTATGTACGAGTATACACAACCAATCAGTACTCAGCTGACCATTTGTATACACTAACACTTAAACCGGTGCTTCGGGCTGGAAAAATTGTAATTAACGGTTACGACTCTTCTAAAAATGGCCCTAATGACTACCCAACCTATTCTTATGGTCGTCATTACCGTGTTACTGGAACTAGTGATTTTACTGTGAAGGGTGTCGTTACTACAACTGATAATTATCCTGTTGCAAATGCGCCTGTTGATGTGACATGGTTGAATCAGAACTGGACTGAAGGTAGCGGCAATCGCACTCGTACAGGCACAGCTTATACGGATCAGAATGGGGCCTTTAGTGTTACCGTTTCCCTGCCACATTCAACTGGAAGTATTGCGGAATACCTGTCTGGACCAATCAGTTTTACACACTATTTTGATCTCTCAGGGGTAGCTGCTCAGGTTAGGGGTACTTCGATTATAGACACAGATATTGTATATCACTTCGCTTACAGCATTTATGGCGGTTGATTAACTGCTTTAATAATTGTTCTTTTTTTAGGACAAAGCATATATTTATTCCATATGTGCTTTGTCCGATATATATAGAAACAGGGTAACATTACATTATACATACGACTTAGAGTGCCTGTTACCAAATGACAGGAGGAAATCAAATGAATTTTGAGCCCCTTAGAATGCAACAAGCTGTTGTTAACTCTAGTAACTTACGGATAAATCCGGCAGCAAAGCAAGTCCAATCCCCCCAGCTTTATGAAGGAAAACCCTCCGAATTGGTTGTTCAAGACTCCGTAGAGATTAGCGAAACTGGTAGGAAGCTGGCTGAAGGAGCTATTGTGTCAAAGGCTGCTAAGTATTTCGGTACAACCCAGATCAACGATGCATTAAACCGAGTTTTAGAAGGTCAGCCAGAAGAAGTGTCCAATGCGGTGTACAGTATGATTGAATCCAATTTTATCGTCAATGGAACAGTAACAGATGAGAGCCAGCGAACCGTGCTACTGGAGATGGGAGTTTCCCAATCCAAGTATATTGCAGACCACTATATGGAAGGTGACAAGGCCAAAGAGTTTTTGGAAACCATGAACCAGATAGCTGCTATTGCTTTGACACGATCAACTGATCCAGAGACCGGAGATATTAGTTACACGACTCCAATAGACCGTCTCGCTAGGTGCCCCTGAGGATTACGTCAAACTGTCGGAAGTGATGAAGCAGGCTGACCCCCAAAAGTATAATGCGTTCATCAATGACATTAAAGGTGAAGGGAATGGACTAAGCCAGCTGATAGATTTTGCACAAAAGGTTCCTCAAAATCCCAGTTGGATTGAAAAATATAAGGAGCGCACAGGAGAGATTGTGGAATTGCTAAATAACACGCGAATAGAGAACCGGTTTGACAAGGCTGATACGACTTCAGTTTCCGCATTTATGAACAGTATGCAAAATATTCTTAAGGAATCTTCCGCTATACAGGACTCTTACAGTCAGAACTTGCGCGTTCACGTTAATTAAGTCTTCAAGGCTTATCCGAGATGAGGAATACAAGAATTTATGAATTTTAAATGATGTCGTGCTGTTTACATTACGTTTAGAACGAAGTATAATAGCTTCAAAACATACTCGTTATATTGAGGAAGCACCTCAAACTTAGGCTTAACCGCCTTCGTTTGGGGTGCTTTTTCTATTTTAGCCGAAACGAGTTTGTAAAACTCTTTGAAAATAAAATAAAGCAAGGGAGAAATGTATGTATCCAAAAAATAAACGAAAGGTAAGGAAGTATAGCAAGTGGGTATATGGATTTTTAGCTCTAATGATCATATTAACCACGATCCCTATATTTCCGGAGAGGGTGTCAGCTGCTACCCAAGAGATCATCGGTGGACCTTTTTGCCAAAATAATTTACCTGGTGGAGGCGACAGTTGGGGGACCTCGTCAGGAAATGGGATAGGAGCAACTGAGGTTTATAGCGGCATGGGCTCGGTAAGATATAAATGTGATGGTGTCGTGCAGCCGACAGAACGTTTTGTTGATATTGGAAGATCTATTAAGACATCGGATTATAAGATTTTTGCTTATATAGAAGGATCTTATCATACTGATATATATGTATCTAATGCAGCAGCGGGTAACAGTTGGCAGCCTAATGGAACGAATTTATATACTTGGACCGATGTCACAAAATTTTATGCTAGTAGCTCTTACCAAGGTAAATGGGTAGAGATCACAGACTCTATTACGTTAAAAGAAATTCGGTATTTTAGAGCTATGGGTACGAATCAGCAGACTAGTAGTGAAATATCCAAGTTTGGAGTCCGTGTCATTCCCAAATCAGACTTGATGCCTAAACCACCCCAGATTAATGCAGGAGCTGAGGGCCAAGCGAGTACGGGGTGGACCAAAGGACCTGTAACGGTTTGGATCAATGGAGACGTGGCACCTGAAGGGCTAAAATACTATGAATACAGCCTAAATGGTGGAGCATTTCAACAGTACACAGGACCCTTTACTGTATATGATCATGGTGTAAATACAATCTATGCCCGGACTGTAGACGTGAACAACCAGTACAGTGGTCTTTCTTCCGGGAATGTCAGGATAGACAAAATGCCACCGACGCCACCGATCATAAGTACAGCGGGCAACAGTAATGACTATACCATTTCATTGCAGCCAGGGGCGGACGATTATTCTGGGCTGGCCCATACACAATTTAGCGTGACGGGCGTTGTCAATCAAGGTTGGCAAGATTATGGTGGAGCATTCCATGTTAATAAAGATGGTAAAAGCACGATTTATGCCCGCTCCATAGACAACGTGGGTAATGTGAGCCAAGAAGTAAGCAAGGAAGTTACTATTGATAAAAAGGGACCGACTGCTCCTGCTATCCAGGCTAGCGAGGTGGGTCCAACGATCAACAATGTGAATGTTGCCATTGATTCAGGAAGTGATCCTGTAAATGGGATTAAGATGACGCAGTACCGTTTGAGTTCAGCAGGGGAGTGGCGGACATACAATGGCGTTTTTACATTAAACTCGGAAGGGCTGTACGAATTATCAGCACGAACGATCAATAATCTTGACGTACCTAGTCCAATCGTGACTCAATCGGTAATGATTGACCGGACCAAGCCAACGCCCCCGGAAGTTACGTTCTCCGAGGTGACGATGCCCACCCGATACACCAATAAGCCAGTACAATTTGCTATTTCGGGTGGAACGGATATTTCAGCAGTACATTACGAATATCAAATGGGCTCTGGCCATTATGTTCCTGGTTCATCGGGAGTATTAAATAATTCTGGCATCGTAAAAGTGACTGCTCAAGCTGTGGATGCAGCTGGAAATCGGAGTGATCCGGTGTCCGCAACATCTTACATTGATTTGGAACCCCCGACGATCCAGCTGACACCGGATTCGCGTGAATGGAAGGATACGAGCATTCAAGTGGGGATACGATATGCTGACCAACATTCGGGGATCGAACCAGCAATGATGCAGTATAAAATCACGAACAGCCCTGATGTACCCGAACATTGGGATACAGCTGCCGATACAGGAATTCAGTTTAACCTTTCAAATGAAGGTGAATGGTATGTTCATGCCAAGGTTAAAGATCAGGCGGGTAACATTTCTGAGACAGTCAGCGGAGCACTTCGTATTCAGAAGCAGCCTCAGCCAGTTGTACTTTCTGCGTCATCCGTACGAAATACAGAGGTAGATCTGCAATGGACTCTTCCATCGGGCCTTGATGATGGTTACGTCTATACCATCCGAAATTTAACGACGAATGAAATTTGGGATGTTACGCATCCGACAAATTCTTTTACAGACAAAGGGCTACAGGGAGGGCAGCAATACGAATATGAAGTGCGTTCCAGTAATCACGTGGGAGGTAATGCTTATTCCAATCGGGTCCGTGTGTTAACGTTACCTGATGCCCCGGACCATATTCGATTACGAACCATTTCTCGTAATTCAGCACAAATCATGGCTGATTTTACGCCAGTGCTTTCAGCTGACAACTATAAGATTACAGCAACGGATGTTAGTACGGGGGAAGTCATATTTAAGGATACTGTCACACAGGATGTATATAATCCAATTACGGGAATGAAACCAGGCGAATTTTACGATGTTTCTGTAACAGCTATGAATGCCACCGGAGAGGGTGCGGCCAAGCATGTGTCTTTTTTAAGCCTGCCAGATAGCCCGAGCGGATTCCAAAATGTAACCGTGAAGGACGATGGAATTGACTTGAAATGGAATCGTGTAATCACAGCGACATACTATGCCCTGGAGCGGGACAAAGCATCTGTTTATAAGGATGTGTATACTGAATTCGCTGATCAGGGACTTCAGGCAGGAACGGAGTATGATTATTCCATTTCAGCTGAAAATGCAACCGGCTTTGGAGATTATGCTCATTTGGGGGTCATCACATTGCCTGATCGGGTAACTACGCTGGCGAGTGTGGAGAATGATGTATATTCTGTCGGTGTAGATTGGCAAGATGTGCAGGGGGCTGACGGATACATCTTGAATGTTAATGATGAGCCAGATGTACGGATTCCCCGAGGAAGACATATCTATACTTTTAATGGATTGCCTGCGGGTAGGACTGCGAATATTCGAATACGAGCCTACAATCGAAGTGGTATGGGTGGAGATACGACTATCAATGCATTAACGCTACCTGCATCGGTTGTACAATTTATTGCAGTAGATGTTCGGGAACATGATGCCGCCATTGTTTGGGACCCAGTCGATGGGGCGACCAAATATAAAGTATCAATCAATAGCCAGGATTATTACAGCACTGAACCACGTGTAGTTGTATCCGGATTAGAAGGTGGACAAAAATACGTTGTTCAGGTGAGCAGCGGTAATAGTGGCGGGTTTAGTCAGCCCGTGCGGGGAGAACTGCTTACGCTTCCACCTCAAGTGCAAAACGTCAAAGTCACAGAGCTAGGGAATGGTCAGATTTTGCTGAACTGGGATGAAACCAAAAATGCTTATCAGTATGCTGTAATTCGGAAAGATACTGGTGAAATCTTGGACACTCAGAATACTAGTATTAAGCTTTCAGGTATCCAACCCGGTACGATTTACTCGTTCGGCATTCAAACTGTTAATACAACGGGCGCAGGAGAGATCACTCCATTTACGTATCGTGCGCTGCCAGGTAAAATACCAGATCATGAGCTGACATTTAAAGATGTAACAGATACCGATCTGGTAGTCATGTGGAAAGAAGCTCCTGGTGCGGATACCTACCATGTATACCAAAATGGTCTGCTTATCGGTCATACGGCCAACTCTAATTTTAAAGTAGATGGCTTGGACAGCTCCACGGTGTATCGTATTACCGTCAAACCGGTTAACACAAGCGGTGAAGGTAAACAGACAGAAGACGAAGTAGAAACGTTACCGTCTCCAGAATTTGCATTTTCGAAAACAGAAACGACCAATAGCGAGTTTATGATCCATTGGGAGTCAGAGCACAAAAATGATATTTTCGTGCTCACCAGTGAAGGGCCAACAGAATTATATCGTGGTAAAGATCGAAGCTTTATTTGGAGTCAACTTAAAGAGAAACAATCGTATGCGGTTCAGCTTTGGGCAGAAAACAGCCAAGGAAAGCGTACCATTGCAAAACAAGCGAACGGTAAAACAACGGGGAGTACAGAAGCCTCAGCCTCAGGCGGTGGAGCAGGAGGTGGCGGGATCGTCAAGCCAATTCAGCCCGATGTAGAGGAGTCGACTGAAACAGCAATCATTCAAGCACCTTCCGTCGAAACGAAGCCCAATCGCTTTAGTGACATTGAACGGGCGTTTAATAAAGATAAGATTAATGCCCTTGCAGATTTGGGGGTAGTGAAGGGTATGACCCAAACCCTTTTTGAGCCGAGCAGACCTGTAACACGTATGGAGTTCACTTCGATGCTCGTCCGTTCCCTGAAATTACCGCTCGAAACGGATATGGCTTTAAGCTTCGAAGATATCAATCCATCAGCGTGGTATGTTGATCTACTGAAAACAGCGATTAAAGATCATGTCGCTCGTGGGTTTAGTAATAAGGTATTTGCTCCAGATCGCGTCATTAATCGGGAGCAGGCGGCTAAAATGGTGAACAACGTTATCAAGGCTACGCCACAACAAGAAAGCAACATCTACTCAGATGCCTCTCAAATTGTGGAATGGGCCAGAGAAGATGTACTGGGTCTAACCGAAATTAATTTAGTACAAGGATATCCAGATGGAAGCTTCCGTGCAAAACAGGAGATCACACGCGCCGAAGCGGCTGAAATGATTTATAACATGATTCAAAAAATTCAATAAAAAGAAGGGGGTGGCATTAGCCAGCCCCTTCTTTGTGTATTTACATAGAGGACTTGATGATGCAGCAAGATTGATTAGGGTTGAGCCCGGAATAGCGATCTTGAGTGGTATAGTATGCTCACATTGATTTTTATTCCGCAATAGCGGGATTTAAATTCGAATTTCTATAGGCTGGAACGCCATTGATTATAGCGGTTCTTAACTGAATATATCGTACACCATTTGTCGAAACATTTTCTTCTGCTATAACGACAGGATCAATTGAAAAAGAATAATCGTTTGGATTCTGACTAAATTTTGTCATGTTGGATTTCCTCCAAATCTTCATCGGTGTTATCAAATTTAAGGAAGGCGGAACGTGTACTCATCCCAAATAACCTGATAAAAACAAGCCGGAGGCGCATGTTGGGCAGCACTCCGGCTTGTTTTTATTTGTTGAGTTTCATCCTGCTCGTAAGTAAGATAAACTCACTCTTGCTATAAGTCATAATTTAAGATATATTTTAATTAAATAACTGATCATTTAATTAATGAAAGTTTAGCTTAAAGAGAGGAGAATACATTTGGCAAGACCCATCAATGAAGAAAAAAGACTGGAGCGGCGTAAACGTATCCTAGAAGAAGCTGTTGTCCTGTTCGCAGAAAGTGGATATTCTAATACCACAACGGCTATCATTGCGCAGAGTGTGGGAGTGACTCCTGGAACCATTTTTCAATATTTCCCTAGCAAAGAAGCTTTATACTACGCCGCTGTCCTTGAGCCGCTTGCTGATATTCAGGCGAAATCGCTTGCTTGTCTACACCAAGAGGGGACGCCGGGCGTATTGATTAAGAACATGGTGGCAGAACAATTCAACCATATCTACTTCTATACAAATGAGTTGCGGCTTGTTCAATCTGTCTTAGGACAACGAATAAGATTCCCTGAACTTACACAGAAGGTCCTTGAAAGTACAAAGGTAATGACAGATGCGATCGAATGCGTCTATGCCAAGGGACAGTTAATGGGAGAATTCAACAAAAGCTTTTCTCCAGCAATGATCTCTCGTGCCTATATCTCTTTCTTTAATGGAGTGGGCTTAACTCTTGGAGAAAGTATTATTCATCATCCCGAGTGGGAAAATCTGAAGGGGCATGCCTTTTATTTGTTCGCACCCATACAACCTAAAGAAAAACTGGAGGAGTCTGAATGAGTCAAACATCATCACAACCCGATCTGACATTTAACGTTCGTGTAAAAAAACGGAAGAAAATTTTATGGAGCCTAGGGATCGTGCTTTTGCTTGTGATAGCTCTTGTATTTTTTATATCTTATAAAGTAATAGACACCTTGTTGCACCATCCTAGAGACACTAATGTCAGCTACGAACTGAATATCGATAAAACTCCCTACGAAGACGTCGAGTTCAAGAGTTTGAAAAATGATAATACGATTAGAGGTTCCTTCTTTCCTGCAAATGGTCTTTCTGGTAAAGCAAGTAATAAGACGATTATTGTCGTCCATGGATATACGAGCAATCGTTTAGTCAAAGGGCGGACCAATAAGTTAGTAGAGCATTTCGTTCCGAAAGGCTACAATGTATTGGCATTTGACCTCAGCGCGCAAGGTAAATCCGATGGTGATTTGATTACACTGGGCCTCAATGAAAAATACGATTTGCTAGGAGCTGTAAGCTATTTAAAATCCAGAGACCATACGGGTGATAACATTGGAGTTATCGGCTTTTCAATGGGTGCTGCTACTTCTTTGCTAGCCGCAAGTGAAAGTAATGACATCAAAGCCGTAATTGCGGATAGTCCTTTTCGTAATGCTGGTCTATTTCTGAGAGAGGGTTTGCCCTATTTTTCAGGTTTACCTGCGTTTCCATTCAGTTATACTTCGACATGGGTAGCAAATTGGGTCTTTAAGATTGATCTTGATTCCATATCTCCTATGGATGCGGTAAAAAAGATGAAAGACAAGCCAGTCATGCTCATTCATGGTACTGGAGATCAGCAAATTAGTTATAAAAATACAGAAGTTATTTACGAGTCCTTAAAAGATGACCCCAATGCAGAAGTATGGTACCCGCAAAATACGGAGCATATCGATGCCATCAACCATTACCCCACTGAATATTTCAAAAGAGTAGATCGCTTTTTGGATAAGTATGTAGGAAAATAAATCTAATCCAAGAGAGCCAATTTAGTGAGGAGCTTGTCCTGACGAAGTAAAAATACCAATAATATCAAGCATTTTTAGCCTGTAGTGTAGAAAACCACTACAGGCTTTTATTTGCGTTTTAAATGAAAATACATAGCAAAATAGTTATTATTTAAGCGGAAAAAATGGTGTACGAGTAAGCGTTCAGTTTGGAGGAGAAAAATAAATGTCAGTTAGCGTTATGATACTCGAACCACAAAATGAATTTGAAAAAAGTTTTTTTCTTCCTGTTGCTTCAGAATCATTCATTAATGAATGCTGGCAACCAGCTATCGAATCCTTGGGATTGCAATGGATTGAATTATGAAAAAAACCTAAAAGGGCCCTGTTAAGGGCCTCAAGTGGATTCATATATCTCCTTATCTATTACCCCTTCTGCTTGTAAAATTCATGGTACAGCTTCATTAATGCACGTTTTTCAATGCGGGACACATACGAACGCGAAATCCCCAGCTCTCTGGCGATTTCCCGCTGTGTACGTTCTTCTCCTCCGGCTTCCAGACCGAACCGACCAATAACCACTTCTTTTTCACGATCATCCAAAATATCCAGGTTACGATAGATTTTACTCTTCTCTATTTTGAGCTGTACCTTATCCACAATATCGTCCGCCTCGGTGCCGAGGATATCAATTAAAGTAATTTCGTTGCCCTCTTTGTCCGTCCCTATAGGATCATGGAGAGATACGTCTTTGCGTGTTTTTTTCAGTGAGCGAAGATGCATTAAAATTTCGTTTTCTATACAACGGGCCGCAAACGTTGCCAATTTGGTGCCTTTCCCGGTCTGAAAGCTTTCAATGGCCTTGATCAGACCGATGGTACCGATGGATATGAGGTCCTCCAAATCTTCACCGGTGTTATCAAACTTTTTCACAATATGAGCCACTAGTCGGAGGTTGTGTTCAATTAGTGTATTGCGGGATTGCGCATTGCCTTCGGCAAACAGCTTTAGGTGTCGGGCTTCCTCTTTCTCAGTCAATGGCTGCGGAAAGGCGTTGTTTTTCACGTAAGAGACGAGTAGCGTCAATTCCTTGATGAACAGAGCGATAGCGCTAAATAGTCCGGGCACGGATGACACCTCCTGAGGTAGTTGCGAACTTGCCGGCCTATGGTACTTACCGGGCTTGTGATCTGTTTATTGTATGTGGGCAGATGCCCATCCGTGCCTGTACTCCGAAAACTGCTCCGCAACAATTTATGGGGATAGAAAGTAAGGGCATCTTTATTTGGAGTGATCATCATAGGAGATGTAATTGAAGTGACACGTCAAGGAACGGATTTACAGATTGAACGGATACCTTTCAATACATAGCTCGAAACGTTAAGAACTCCATCAGTATTTTGCGGGTAGAGATTTTTTACACAAAAATCCCAAAATTTTCACACACCTCCACATTTCAAATCGTATTCTATAGTCAAATAACAGAATATGGAGGTGTGCAATGATTAGAGGGCTTATTGTTTTTTTGCTGGCTGCCATTTTATCCGTACAAAGTGCTTATGCAGAACCTGTAGTGAACACGCAGAGGGCAGCAGCAGAGTATACCTTGAACTTCCCAACCTCTCGCTATCCGGAAACCGGGGCGCATATTAAGGATGCAATTGCAACCGGGTATTCTTCGGTTTGTACGATTGACCGAGACGGGGCCGAGGAAAATCGCAGAGAGTCCTTAAAGGGATATCCGACCAAAAAAGGATATGACCGTGACGAGTGGCCGATGGCGATGTGTGCAGAGGGAGGAGCAGGGGCCGACATTCGTTATATAAGCCCTAGTGATAATCGTGGCGCAGGATCATGGGTAAGTCATCAAGTGGAAGATTATCCGGATGGAACACGGGTTAAATTTATAGTGAATTAGTGAGGTCTAGAAATTAGACGTTCATTATGTTGGTACAGAAAGAACAGTTTTGGCTATCTTAAATCGAGCGAGGTTATCCCTATTTACGGGACGGCTTCGCTTTCTTCATTTTTTATGTCATACGGTAGAAGAAGCGACATTATTGATATGGAAGAAGGAAGTTTTATTTTTCGTACGATGACTCTATGAGAAAATTTGATTATACTTAAACTACTTAAGTTGTGAAAAGCAATGATGTGAGGTGGAAGCAGATGATTTTGGTAAGTTCGTGTTTGGCAGGGATGAAGGTCCGGTATAACGGGACGGATAGCTTGGACGTACATATTCAGAAGTTGGTTGAGAAAAAGAAGGCTGTGACCATCTGTCCTGAGCTGTTGGGAGGCTTTATGACGCCGAGACCGCCTGCTGAAATTGTGGGCGGGACGGGGGAAGATGTACTGAACGGTACAGCCAAGGTGGTTGAGTCCTCGGGCAACGATGTCAGTGAGATGTACATTAGAGGTGCATACGAAACTTTGAACATAGCTAAAGAGATTAACGCTACGCTCATTATTTTAAAAGAAAACAGTCCGTCCTGCGGATCAGCCGCCATCTATAACGGGTCATTTGAAAACCGGAAAATAACAGGTAACGGCGTAACCTCGGCTTTGTTGAAAAAGGAAGGCTTTAAGGTGATTTCGGAGGAACAATTGTCGGAAATTTTCTTGCACGAGGATATTTAGTGGGTTGGAAGACATGCGAGTCGGGATAAAAAACGGACTTTGAACTCTTACGATACTCATGAAAGAAAGACTCATGGTAAAATCAAGCGCCTTGGCAACTTACAGGTTTACACCTACGGGCTGCGAAGGCGCTTGTTTGTGATGTGTGCATATACGCTAGATATACGTCACATTATTTAAGCTTCAAAGCAAGAATCCCCAGATACTCCTTGAGGGCTGTTCCAGTAGTAGCCATGGCTCCGGCAGACGGGGAGAGCTTGGCGGCATATAGTGAAAGATTTTCACTTGCCAGATAGTCCGTTGGATAAGGTACAGCCTGCATGCCTGCACGCTGAAATTCCAGCGCCGCACGTGGCATATGGAAGGCAGAGGTCACCAAAATGGGTTTGGTGAGCTGATGCTGCTTCAAAATTCGGGACGTATACACGGCATTTTGCTGCGTGTTCAGGGAACGGTTTTCGATCAGAATATCTTTTGCGGGAATACCGAGTCCCAAGAGCTGTCTTTGGGCAATATTCGCTTCGTTGCCACTGTCGCCAAATACCTGTCCACCGGAAAACAGAATAGGTAAGCCCGTTGCTTCATGTAACCGTGCCGCAGTGAGCAGGCGATTGGCCGCTGACCCAAGCAGATTACCCTGTCCGTTGATGTCGGGTGTTCCCTCTGTAGCTCCGCCGCCAAGCACGACGATGACATCGCCTTGAACGATACGAGGCTGCGGATACTGCTTCTCCAGGCTGCCGATTAGCAAATCTCCGGCCAAATTGGTAGAGGAAGCATACAGCAGTAATGTGACAACGAGTAGTATGACAGCAGGTTTACGCGCACGTTTCCACAGCCAGATCACAAGCCCAACCATCACTAGGATAAACAAACCGGGAGGCAGCACGAAGCTGTATAAAAATTTGATGATATAAATCAAGTGCAGACATCCTCCTATCCTTCAATCTCTATTTTTTCTTTTTGGTTTGGTATATTGTAACATAGGCAAATGACCGGATTCCTCTGTCTGGAGTTGTGCTTTCCAATACATATTTTTTGTTTGATAAACTTGTCCTATAGGCGTAAAATATAAATTCCAGTGATTTTTTTCATAGAGGAGCGGAAGCAGCATGGGAGAGTTAACGACAGCCAAGCGGATCATGATGATCGCGCTGCTGGTTGTATTATGGGGCATATCTTGGCCCATTTATAAAGTAGCGTTGCAGTTTACGCCTCCACTTTTGTTTGCAGGGTTGCGCACGTTGCTGGGAGGTCTGCTGTTGGGAGCGATTTTACTGCCGAGATGGAAACGTATCCGTTGGAAAGAGAACTGGCGGGTCTATGCTATTTCGGGTGTTTTTAACGTGGTACTGTTTTACGGTCTACAAACGGTAGGGCTGATGTACGTACCGTCCGGCCTGTTTTCTGTGCTGGTGTATCTCCAGCCTGTATTGGTCGGCATTTTTGCATGGATGTGGCTGGGTGAAGCGATGTCCGGGCTTAAGGTGACTGGATTGGTCATCGGATTTTTGGGTGTCGCGGCTGTAAGTGTCGGAGGCTTTTCGGGACATGTGGCTGTGGCAGGTGTAGTTATCGCTATTATTACAGCCGTGAGTTGGGCATTGGGTACCGTCTATGTGAAAAAGGTAAACCAGCGCGTGGATTCGCTGTGGCTGATCGCATTTCAATGTACGCTGGGAGGCATCGTTTTGACGGGAGCCGGAACAGTGACGGAAAGCTGGTCAGACATCGTATGGAATGTTCCTTATGTGTCAGGGTTGGTGTTCGGCATCGTGTTGGGCATTTCGCTGTCTTGGCTGCTGTATTTCACACTGGTTAACTCAGGGGATGCGAGCAAAGTCGCGTCTTATACGTTTTTGGTGCCCGTTATTTCGGTGTTTGTCAGCTCTTTGGTGCTGCGCGAAGCGATTACGGCTTTCTTGCTGATCGGTCTGGTATTAATCGGGCTTAGCATTTATTTGGTGAATCGCAGAGCGAGAGTAGTACAGCAAGCTTGAAAATAGGATATGGTACAAGTTAGGACTCTGCGCAGGTAGCAGGGTCCTTTTTTAGAGGATTTTAACACCTGTCCAGCGAATTTTAGGAAGAACGTAACGGATTCGGCTGAAATGGAATTGATCTTCAGGGAGGGGTTCAAGCATGATCCAGCTTCAAAATGTCAAACAGTATAAGCCTGCCAATCGGATAATGGTTGCATTTGCTTTATTGGCATGTGTGGTAATCGGACTGAACGATGGAGAGCTTGCTCAGGCAGTGGGAACTTCTGCATCCGTGAAGAAAGGTCAAGAGACTGCAAGTGTTCGTGTTTATTTTAACGGAATTATAATGTCATTTCCCAAAGGAGAGCCATTCATTAACAAGGGACAGGTGATGATTCCTACTACGGATGCAGCGCTGCCAGGAATAGCCACGGACTATGACCCAAAGATACGGACGCTTTCACTCACCAATGGTATAGCCAGTCTGGGTTCTGGCCGTATAAAGGCTAATTCCAATATAGGTTTTGTACATAACAAGAAGGTTACTTACGCCGTTTCAGCCAGTAACATTCGTGGAACGCTGTACGTTCCTCTGGCATTTATCAGCGATGTGGTCGGAGGCAAGCTGGAATGGAAGAAAGACGAACGAATGGCTAGCATAAGCTATCCTCAGTTGGTCGGGGAATCGGAAGAAAGCAGAGGCTATTTGCTGGATGCAAGCAGCGGAGGATTGTACCGTAAAGAGGATGACCGCCGTATCCGCGCTCTCAGTCCAACAAATATTAAATTGAAAGAAGATTATTTTGGCTTGACGAAAATTATTTCGACCAAGGTTACGGAAGATGCAGACTTGGTTACGGTATGGCAAGCGTATGGGGAGCCCATGATTAATGATGATTTTTATACGCTGTTCGTCCAGAAAGGAAAGGTACTTCGTCAGGCAAAGGCTCATTATTGGAATTTTAATGCTAACAATATCAAGCTTTATAATGGTAAAGCAGTCATGAACGATGGACAGACTGTTCGCCTGATTGACGGTGATGGTTCTGTGAAAGAAACATGGAATATGGGGAAGCTTTCCGGTCGTTTGAAGGACAGCTTTGCGGTGGAAGGTATGGGCGAGGAATTTATTCTTGCCAGATCGAATGATGAGGGCTTTTTAATGTTATTTAATCTTAAAACTCACCAGTCGTTTTTGGTGTATGAGTTGCTTCAAATAGATCCTGAGCAATTAACTAAATTCAGGGATGACGGCATCAGCTTTGTTGGTCAGAACAAAAATCATGGTGAATTGCGTTTTGAGTTTACGAATAGTGAAGGACAACCTCAAACGTTCAATTATGCCTTGTAAGTGGGTTTCGGGCGTTTATCAGGCACCTGATATTTCACAATACTTCACAAATATCTGAATTGTTCACTCCTTAGGACACTCCTTTGTTCATGAAGCATGAAAGGCTTCACTTTTCGTTTTGAATGCGCTTACATAAAATGAAGTCATACGACGGCAGTGCTGCAAACCATGCTGTCGGTAACGTATACAGAGGGGGAGTAACTCACATTGAATCAGCCTGTGCCTAAGAGTTCCGCTATGCTCACGACAGATTCCCGTCTGAACGGGAGGAGGCTGGCAAGCGGCAGGAAAAACGGATTTTTCCATGAACTGATCCGCAATCGGATATTATTTCTAATGTTGCTGCCGACCTTGATCTTTTCTTCATTAACTCTTACATTCCTAAAGATAGCTCAGTCTGTGATGTTCCTGCCTTATTTTGCTTCAGTCAGGGAATTGTACATTACCTTTGACAATATAGGCTTCGCCAGATCCATTTTCTGCAAGAGCCGGGAGGGTATCGTTCAGCACCACACCGCGAATGTCCGTAATCCGGATTTTAAGAGGCTGGTTCCCTAAGTTCGTACCGAGAAAGTGGTTGTAGTCCTGTTTTTCGAGATTGAGCCATTGTCCGTTCTGTTGGACTTCCAGTTTCAAGACCGGATATTTATGATTGCGTACCTGAATAGCTGCCCACCACCGGCTGCTGCCTTCTTTAATGCGGTAGGAGACGTTGCCAGTAACTGGAGCTTTGACGACTTTCCATGAGATATTGATTTTTCCATCAATTTGGTTGCCAATTTGGTTAAAAGTATTCGGGGACAGGTCGAGCGCACCACTTGGCCCTTCAGGATAAATATCGGTTACATAGACGGTTGTTTTCCCTTTGGGGCCTTGTACTTCCAGAAATGCTCCTGCCAATGCGGCTTTGATTCCGTTATAATTCAGTTGTGTTCGGTTAAGAGCCGTAATTTTTGCATCGGAAGGGATGGGATCAAGTAGTAATGCTCCTCCTGAGTAGCCAGATCCGGTATAGGTGGCGTATCCCGTGTATGTATCATTCCAAGCAGCTGAAGCGGGGAGAGCGAACAAAACAAGACTTAGCAATGATGCCAGACCAACCGTTTTGAACTTGCGAATCGCAGAACTATTTTGCATAATTATTTCCTCCTTGTTCATTTAATAGATTCATATAGTAAATATAAACACTATACTACATAATATTTCAAATAGTACAATAGGCTTTTGAGACAAAAAGAGAATATTGCAGAAGTTTGTCAACATGCTTTTAGGCCTTATTGCGTGTTTTTTTTGGAATTGCTGAACTGTGCTTTTTTTCGTAGACGTCTGCTAGGTCAGATGCTAGGATCAGAAAGATGGAGCATGATATTAGAGAGCAGGGATGATTGGAGAACATAAGCACAAAGGAGGGGTTTACGTATGGGAACGAACGTCTTTTATGTACCGCCAGTAAACTTGATGGGGATTGGATGTCTTAGAGGTCTGGGACCGATGTTGCAAGAGAAAGGATTTATGAAAGCGCTTATCGTGACGGATAAATGGCTGCGTCGAAATGGGATTACCGATCGGGTTATTGCTGTTTTGGAGCAGCATGGAGTTCGATATATCGTGTATGATGGAGTGCAACCTAACCCTACCTGTGACAATGTTCACGAAGGAGTTAAGGTATTTCAGGATAACGGATGTGATGTTCTCGTCTCGGTAGGTGGTGGGTCGCCTCAGGATGCGGCCAAGGCCATTGGCATCATAGTCACCAACGGAGGACATATTTCCGAATATGAAGGCGTTCACAAATCTAAACGGCCGTCCGTTCCAATTGTGGCGGTAAATACAACGGCGGGGACTTCCAGTGAAGTCACCATTAACTATGTCATTACAGATGAGAAGCGTAAGGTTAAAATGGTCATGGTTGATAAAAACAGTCTGGCTTCCATCTCTGTAAATGACCCCGAACTAATGGTGGGTAAGCCGGCTGAATTAACTGCCACGACAGGTATGGATGCGCTTACTCATGCGATTGAGGCGCTGGTTACCCCGGGAGCTTATCCGGTCACAGATGCTACTGCCTTGGCTGCTGTCGAGCTGATATTCCGTTATTTACCTGAGGCTGTGGAGAATGGTCAAAATATCGAGGCTCGGGAAAAGCTTGTGTATGCTGTTTTTCTGGGAGGGCTGGCCTTCAACAATGCGGGGTTGGGATATGTAAATGCGATGGCTCATCAGCTTGGCGGTGTGTATGATCTTCCGCATGGCGTGTGTAATGCGATGCTGCTGCCCTATGTGCAGGAGGCCAATGCGCAGCATGTTCCCCGTAAATTCAGACCTATCGCTCAAGCGATCGGATTCCCGGTCAGAGGGCGAACTGACGAGGAGTGTGCTGAATTTGTCGTGGATGCCATCCGTGGGCTGGTGCAGGAGGTCGGAATCCCGAAACGCTTGTCTGAACTGGGAGTTACGGACCCGGATCTCGATCTACTAGCCGACAATGCGATGAAAGATGCGTGTGCGCCTGGTAATCCGTTTCAACCGACCAAAGAGCAAGTTATCGCACTGTTCCAAAAAATACTCTAAGGCGAATTTTTGACCAGGACTTTTGAACGATATCCTTTAAATAGAATAACCGAACTATTGTTCTCCTTTTGTTTGTCGTATACAATCGAATCATGCTGATTCAAATAGAGTGATGTCGAACTCTGTTGTATGCTGCAACGAAAGGATGTTATGCACCATGATGGGAAGAGCCCATTTGATTATTGGAACCGGGGTCTCTCTGTCGGTATTAGCCTTGAACGGATACGAAGTGACTCCGGCTGCCGTGGCTGCCGCCGTAGTCGGTTCACTGTTGCCGGATATTGACGAGCCTAACTCCATGCTCGTGAGTCGTGCGTTGCCTACCCAAATGCTCAGACTTGTCCAGCTCCTGATGATTGGGGCTGCGGGCTGGGTATTTTTCACCCGTATGGCTCCACCGCCGTGGAATCTTGTTTTGGCTTTGCTGATGATCAGCGCTTCCTTTTTGCCTTCACGGTCGATGCGAAAGGTTATTATCTTTTTGATTGGGGTTGGCTTAGCTTGGTATGGGGAAGCCTATGCGCCGTGGAATTACATTGCCGGGTGCCTGCTGATTATCTGTACGCTTGTCCCGCACCGGGGATTGACGCATACGGTGTACGGAACAGTAGCATGGACTGCGTTGCTGTACGGTACAACCCGTGTGCACGGTGACAGCATATGGCTGGCTGGCGGTTTGGCGTATCTGCTGCATTTGTTGGCAGATTCCTTGACGAATAACGGAATTAAACCTTTGCCACCGTTCAAATGGAAGCTGCGATTTAAGCTAATGAGCACCGGAACACGTAAAGGGGCGCAGGTGGAGAACATCTGCATTGCCTTGACGGCTGTACTTATTATTATCGCCTTGCTTCGTTATAAGCATTTGATATGAAGTACTCTATTAGGTAACTCTATTAAATTAAAAAAACAGTCAAAGCACGTTATCCGTGTTTTGACTGTTTTTAATAGATTACAATTTTCTAGAAAAACTTAAGCTCGTTCAATAATCGTATTCAGTGTCGTGCGATCCAGGTTTTGCACCAGCTTGACGATTAGCTCTTTGGCTGCATCGTAATCGTCGGTGTGAATAATGGACGAGGAAGTGTGGATGTATCGTCCGCAAATGCCAATAACGGTAGAGGGCACTCCAATTCCGCTCAAATGGACCTGACCTGCATCGGTTCCACCTGTGGAGATGAAGTATTGATACTTGATCTTGTGCGTCTCCGCCATATCCTGCACGTATTCCACTATTCCGCGATGTGTAATCATACCCGGATCAAATACCCGCAGCAGCGCGCCTTTACCCAAATGTCCATAAGCGTTGGGATCACCGCCCATATCGTTGGCTGCACTGCAATCCAGTGCAAAGAAAACGTCCGGCTGAATCAGGTTAGCTGCCGTGCGTGCGCCGCGCAGTCCCACTTCCTCTTGAACGGTAGCCCCTGCATACAGCGTATTAGGCAGTTTGTTCTTTTCCTTATGTAACGCTTCAAGCAGTTCAATAGCCAAGCCTACACCGTAGCGGTTATCCCACGCTTTAGCCATAATTTTTTTCGGATTCGCCAGTGGAGTAAAATCACAAATCGGCGCAATGGCTGTTCCCGGCACGATGCCCAGATCTTGCGCTTCCTGACGGCTGTCCACACCGATATCCAGATACATATGCTTGATGTCCATAGGCTTGCTGCGTTGCGATTCATCCAGCAAATGGGGTGAGACAGAGCCAACAACACCGATAACCGGTCCATTCGGAGTCAGCACCTGAAGACGCTGTGACATGATGGCCTGACTCCACCAGCCTCCAACCGGCTGAAAACGAATCATGCCATTTTCCGTAATGCCATTGACGATAAATCCGACTTCATCCAGATGACCTGCCACCATGACACGCGGTCCGTTCTCTTCACCGCGCAGCACGCCGAAAAGGCTACCCAAACGATCCTGCACGATTTCGTCCGTATAACCGGATATCCGTTCTTTAACCCATGCCCGCAGCTCTCGCTCATGCCCGGGAATGGAAGGAAACTCCGTTAAGGTCTTAAACAGTTCTAATGTTTTTGATTCCATGATGTTATACCTCACTCCTTATTAATTAACCAGTGGTCGTCATCCATCCAGTATGAATGGATTTGTACGAAATGTCCACGATATCATTTTCCTGACATAACAATTCCCCATAAAACTAATAATGATAAGGACACAATAAATCCGAACCGCCAAGTGCGGAACTTACGAACAAGGGGTGGTGAATGATGCCAGCTAAATCCGGGCAAAGCGGTTTTCGTACCAATACGCCGCCGCTGTCCATAAATGAGAAGGAGTATCAAAGTATTTCCAAAAAGCACGAACCATCCAGAAAAGTTTTTGCCAACTGTGTGCGGGCTTTTCTGGTAGGAGGCGGCGTCTGTGTGATTGGTCAGGCGATTCAGGAAGCTTTCATGGCAGGGATGCACATTTCGGCCAAGGAGGCGGCACCGCCGACCTCATCGATGATGATCCTGCTGGCGGTTATATTGACTTGCTTCGGGGTTTACGACAAGTTTGCCCAATGGGCGGGAGCGGGAACCGCTGTACCGATTACAGGCTTTGCCAACTCGATGTGTTCGGCTGCACTGGAGCATCGTTCTGAGGGGCTGGTGCTCGGTGTAGGCGCGAATATGTTTAAGCTGGCAGGATCGGTTATCGTATTCGGGGTTGTTGCCGCATTCGTTGTGGGCGTCATCTACGCCATTCTCGGAGTGGGAGGCAACCATTTATGAGAAGACAGGGAGGACAAACCTGGAAGTTCGAATCCAGACCGCGCATCGTTGGAAGTGCAACCGTTGTTGGCCCGGATGAAGGAGAGGGGCCGTTGTCCACGGATTTTGACTACATTTATGACAATCTCGAAATTAACGAAAAAACGTGGGAAAAAGCGGAACGCAGATTGTTTGAGCACTCCACTGAGCTGGCGTTAATTAATGCCAATTTGAACAAAGAGGAAGTACAGTTTTTTATCAGTGGTGATCTGATGAACCAGATTATCAGTAGCTCCTTTTCGGCACGCAAGCTCGCGATTCCTTATTTGGGTGTTTTCGGGGCCTGCTCTACGTCGATGGAAAGTTTGGCCTTAGCCGCGCTTATTGTGGATTCAGAGGCGGGCGACTATGTGATGGCGGGTACGACCAGCCATAACTGTACGGTGGAAAGGCAGTTCCGCTACCCTACGGAATATGGATCACAGAAGCCGCCAACGGCTCAGTATACCGTCACAGGCTCCGGCGCCGTAGTTGTGGGACATGCCAAGTCAGGTACGGTGGTGGATTGCGCTACCATGGGGCGTGTAATGGATATGGGTATTAAAGACCCTTTTAACATGGGAGGGGCGATGGCTCCAGCGGCGGCGGACACCTTGTTATCTCATTTTCGAGATACGGGTCGGGACCCTGGCTATTATGACCTCATTGTAACGGGGGACTTGGCCTCGGTAGGGTTACCGATTACCAAGGAGCTGCTAAAAAAGCAAGGCATTGATATGAATCAGACCGAATTTAATGATTGTGGTTTACTGATTTACGATCTGAACAAGCAAAAGCAAGTCATTGCAGGCGGCAGTGGTTGCGGATGCTCGGCTGTTGTAACTTATGGACATCTGTTGAAGCGGATCGAAAAGGGAGAGCTTCAGAAGGTACTGGTCGTGGCGACCGGAGCATTGTTATCTCCTTTGTCCGCACAACAGGGGGAAAGTATTCCCTGCATTGCACATGCTGTAGCTTTCGAAGCGGGAGGAAAAATATGATATATCTATGGGCTTTTTTAGTCGGCGGTGCCATTTGTGTCGTGGGCCAGTTGATGATGGATGTCATTAAAATGACCCCGGCACATACGATGAGCACGTTGGTGGTGGCAGGTGAGATTGCGGATGCTGTGGGCATATATGATCCGCTAATTAAATTTGCAGGAGCGGGTGCGACCATTCCAATTACAAGTTTTGGTAATTCACTGGTACATGGCGCATTGACTGAGCTGGAAAATGATGGATGGCTTGGTGTCATTACAGGGATCTTTAGTGTGACAAGTGCAGGGATTTCCTCGGCGATTATTTTCTCCTTTTTGGCGGCTTTGGTCGTGCGTCCTAAAGGATAACCACATAAAAGCAACGCATTATAGATAAGGACTCAAGTGTACTCATTGCCCTCCTTCATGTACAATAATAGGAAACATGTTGCTATCTAGGAGGTTTACAAGCTATGCCCGTGCGTCAAGACTCTGTGCAGATTGTATCTGCAATCCGTTCTAATCTGGAATCATGCATATTAGGTAAATCCTTTGAAATAAAATTACTGCTAACAGCTATGCTGGCGGGTGGGCACATTCTGATCGAGGACGTTCCGGGTACGGGAAAAACGCAAATGATCAAGGCTCTTGCCAAATCCATGCGCGGTGATTACCGCCGTGTTCAATGTAATCCTGATATTCTCCCCAGTGACATTACAGGGGTTTCCATATTTCATCCACGGGATGAGCGCTTTTATTTCCGTCCGGGTCCCGTGATGACCCATATTTTACTGGCAGACGAAATTAACCGGGCCACGACGAAAACCCAATCAGCTTTGCTGGAAGTGATGGAGGAGCGAAGTGTAACCGTAGATGGAGAAACGCATATGCTGCCTCATCCTTTTATGCTGTGTGCCACGCAAAATCCGATTGATTTTGAAGGGACTTATATGCTGCCGGAAGCGCAGCTTGATCGTTTTATGCTCAAAATCAGTCTCGGCTATCCTGATATGGAGACTGAGCGGAATATGCTGCTTCGTCATCAGGAGGGTCAGCCGGCTGATCGTCTGGAGGCGGTAGCCCATATGGAACAGATTGCCGCGATCCAGCAGGAAATCAGAGAAATGTACATGGACGAGGCAGTTACGTCCTATTTACTTGATATCGTTCGAGCGACGAGAGAGCATCCAGCGGTACTGCTGGGAGCCAGCCCGCGGGCGGCGCTTGCTTTTGTGATGGCGGCTAAGGCGTACGCTTTTCTGGAAAATCGGGATTACGTGCTTCCAGATGATGTGAAAATATTGGCACCTTATGTGCTGACGCATCGTTTGCTGCTTCGTCCCGAGGCGCGTCTTGACAGTTCCAACGCCCATTCTGTACTTCAGGCTGTCCTTCGACAGGTGAACGTACCCGTGCGAATGGAGCGTCCATAAGGAATGAAGATGGTTAAAAGGAAGCGCAGGCTCCTTCGGCTGTCAGGCCGCATCTGGCTTCTGATGGTCATATGGGTGGTATGTCTGCTATATCTGTTGTTTCAGGGCGGCAAGACGTCAGTCATGCTATTGTCCATGGTTACGCTGTTAGGCATTTATTTATGGATCGTCGGGTTGAGCGGGGTACGCCGTGTTCAGGGTTCAAGGCAGCTTTCGCAAGGTTCAGAGTTCGGGGAGCTACTGCATGCGGGAGATCAGGTGCATGTAAAGCTGAGCTTGAGCCTTCCAGGCTTTCTTCCACTGCCGTATATCATTGTTCGCGAGGTGCTCAAACGTCATACAGGTGAATCCTGGTCGTTTGAGGACAGTGTTATTCCCAGCATGAAAGGAAGCGGACAGCTCGCCTTCCAGACCCCTGCGTTGGAGCGGGGAAGCTATTATTTTGCGGAAACGGAGTGTGTGAGCGAGGACATCTTCGGCCTGTTGGAGCATAAAGGCATGTTAAATGCACCCGGTGAATTTCGGGTATTGCCCCGCACAGTATTCATTCCGTATTGGCAGTTAAATGACCGTCGCTCACGGATGTCTGGACCACAAACCATCCAGACTCGAACACGGCGCGAAACGACGCAAATTAACGGAGTGCGGGACTATGTATACGGGGACCGTTTTTCACGTATCCATTGGAATGCGACTGCACGTACAGGTAGTTGGAAATCCAAGGAATTTGAGCATGAGACGGTTCCCAAAACGATGCTTGTACTGGACATACACACAAAACATTATGTGAATGCCGATCAGTTTGAGCTGGCCGTATCCTCAATCGCTTCATTGCTGGAATATGGCGGACGGGAGCGGATGGGGGTAGGTCTTTGTACGGCAGGGGAAACAGGTTCTGTTTTTCAGCCCAGTGAGCAGATGATGGAACGGCAACGGATGATGCATCATTTGGTGGACATACACACCACTTCCCACGGCAGTCTTATGGCTGCTGTAGAAAGCGGTGTGCGGCAATTTCCACAAGGCTGCCATTTTGTGCTGATCAGTCCGTTGAAGGATCATCAGGCGTTGGAGCTTCTTCGCTGGGCCGATACCCGGGGGATGCCCCCGTGCCACGTCTATATCGGAGAAGGCTCAAGCGAGGGACAAGCTGAAGAATGGATGGGCATGCTTCGTACAAGAGGCATTCAGGGTTATCATGTTCCGAGTCTTGAAGAGCTTCCAACAGTAATGGGGGGAGGGACGCTATGAAGAACTGGTTACAATCGCTGAAGGGCTCCTGGGCTGCTGCTTTTACATTCTTATGGATTATTATTATTACCATGCAGTGGGTATCCTTTGCTTCAGACCTTTGGCTGAAAGAGACAAGAACACTTGTATTGGCGACGGTCACGATGCTGGCTCTGGTGAAAATTTTGCTGCCGCTTCGACCTTGGATTGAATTTATCGTCAAGGCGGCAACGTTATTTTTTATTTTGTACCGGACGCTCGTGTCCTACTCGATCATTATTCCTTTCGGGGGGGTTGCAAACCGTCTGGATCAATTTATATCGAATATGTCTCCATATATTTGGTTTTCACTGATTGCTTGGTTAGTCATTGAGATGTTACCGCTCATCGTTACGACGAAGCAGCGCATTCTGGTGTTTGTAGGCATTAATATTGCCGCGCTGGCAGTGCTTGATTCGTTCACGCCAACCGTGCTGTGGCAAGAAGTCGCATGGATGGTCTTTGCGGGTATGGGGTGGCTGGTAACTCAGCATTTGCAGTATTTTCGGCAACACTATCCTCAAGGCTGGAAGCACATTCGCCGTTACCCGTACAAAATTGCAGCCAATATTGCGGTCATTTTTGCTTTGATTATTATGGCTGGCGTGAATATGCCGGAGATAGGGCCGACTTTAACTGATCCTTATACAGCATGGACCCAGCGAAATAGCTCATCTACCGTTGGTATTAACAATGGAGCCGGGGCTATGAATCAGCGGATGAGTACGGCATCGGGCTATAGCAGGCAGGACAATCGGTTGGGCGGGGGATTTAATTTTGACTATTCTCCGGTGATGACGATCACGACCAACCAGCGAAGCTACTGGCGGGGCGAGACGAAGCGAACGTATTCCGGTACGGGCTGGAGTGATGCAGGCAACGATGACCAAACGCTGAATGATGTGTCAATGACGGCAGAGCTGGAAAATACACAAGAAACACGGCATTCGACCGAGCAGGTTGTTCAGACCATTACGATGCAAAATGATCAGAGCTATCCGGTTTTGTTCGGTGCCTATTCGGTACATCGTGTTCAATCGGTGGACAGAGACTCGCGGGCAGACGGGTTGCGTTGGAAACCGGAACAGGCAGAACTGCTTTGGAATTCACCCTCCAGAAGAACTGCTTATCCGAAAACGTATACTCTGGTGTCACATGTTCCTGTGATCCCAGAGAAAAAGCTCCGCACGAAAACGTTTAATGAGCTGTATGGAAAGAACAAGCAGGAAGCCTATTTGCAAATCCCGAATGAGCTGCCGAAGCGAGTGCGTGATTTGGCTCAAAATGTAACGTCATCGGCGAAGACGCCTTATGAAAAGGTCGGACTGCTACAGCAATATTTACAGCGAAATTATGCATATACGAACAACCCGGATCTATCCCGCAAAAAAAGCAAGGATTTTGTGGATGCCTTTCTGTTTGAGATTCGGGAAGGCTATTGCGATTATTATTCTACTTCGCTTGTTATGATGGCCCGTTCCGTCGGTGTCCCGGCGCGTTGGGTCAAAGGATATGCACCTGGTCAGCAGACATTTTCGGATGATGCAACAACAGGCGATGATAACGAAAATATGTCTTCCTACTCCGTTACCAACGCAGATGCGCATTCCTGGGCAGAAGTATATCTGGGTGAATACGGCTGGGTTCCTGTAGAAGCCACACCGGGGTTTGATATGCCGTTGCTTACAGAGCAGGAGGATACGAAAACGTCTGATACTCCAAAGGTGAAAGATCAGCCTGAACCGGAACAGTCTGCGCAGACACCACAGGCCAATCCGGAGGAAGGCACGAAGATTCATCCGGTAATCATTGCGGCGGCAGTGGCTGTTATCGTACTGTGGGGCGCTTATATCGTATGGCGTAATCGGGCAGATATTCATTTTTATCTGCTGCGTTTGCGTAAAGGAAAGCCGTTGACTCCGGACGAAAAGGTCGTTGTCGAAACCGAGCGCTGGCTACGGTATATGCGGAATAAGGGGTTTGCCCGCACGGGCCACGAGACGCTGAGGGAATCGGTCGGCAGATGGTCAGTTGAATCACCGGAACGTGCTTCAATTCTGCATCTGCTGCTGGAGCTGTTTGAACAAGCACGCTACAGTCCTTCCTCGGTAACTGCCGAGGATTGGCGCAAGGTCCGCCAACAAGCGGCCCTGTTGCATAAGAAAGGTTAGTCCAGACGACAAACTGAACGAAAGGGCTAAACCATTTTTACTCGGCTCGAATGCTGCCGATTTATCATCTTCATCACATGCTCTGTAAAAAGCTGTCCGTTTGTTGCGGATAGCTTTTTACTAACCCCTATTAATATGGTATAGTTTGTCGTATGAAACTGAGGTGACCGACGTTGTTTGAAATGCTGATGCCCAAATTACGGGTGAATACCGTCTTTGATATTGATCTTGAAGGCTTGTATGCTCAAGGATATCGCGGCATTATTACGGATTTGGATAATACGCTGGTCGGTGCAAAAGCGCCGAATGCGACTCCCGAGCTGGTGGCCTGGTTTGAGAAGGTCAAACAGGCGGGTTTTAAGCTTGTCATCGTGTCCAACAATAATATGGGACGTGTATCCGTGTTCGCTACGCCTTTGGACATTGAATTTATACATGCCGCACGGAAGCCCTCCAACTCGTCTTTCCGCAGAGCCATCCGTATGATGGGCCTTACCCCGGAACAGACTATTATGGTCGGAGACCAAATGTTGACAGATGTATTGGGTGGCAACCGACTGGGATTGCACACAGTGCTGGTGCTGCCGATATCCATCCATGATGAAGGAGTCATGACCCGCTTTAATCGGCGGCTGGAGCGAATCGCGCTCACAAGGTTACGTAAGAAAGGCTTATGGCTTGAGGAGGAAAAAAAGAATGACTGAAAGACCAGACGGCGGAACTGCTGTCAAATGTAGTGGCTGCGGTATCACGATGCAGACCACTAGCCCGGAGCTTCCGGGATATATTCTGGAAAAATTGCTTACTCGCGAGCCTGTCATCTGCCAGCGCTGTTTCCGGATTAAAAACTATAATGAAACGTCTTCGGTAGCTGTGGATCAGGATGAGTTCCTGAAACTGCTCAGCCAAATTGGGGACAAGGACGCGCTCGTCATCCACATTGTGGATATTTTTGACTTTGAAGGCAGTCTGATTTCCGGCTTGCAACGTTTTGTAGGATCTAATCCGGTTGTACTGGCTGTGAACAAGACGGATTTGCTGCCTAAAGTAACGAACTGGAACAAGGTTCTGAACTGGGTACAAAAGCAGGCTAAGGAGCAAGGACTTCGCACGGCGGATATCGTTCTATGCTCGGCCAAAAAAAATCAGGGCTTTGATCGTCTGTTGGACGTGGTTTCCGAACTGCGCGGCAATCGGGATGTGTATGTGGTCGGTGCAACAAATGTTGGTAAATCCACGCTCATTAACCGCTTGATCCGAGATCATAGCGATATGGAGCAGGAGTTAACAACATCCCGTTACCCGGGAACGACGCTGGATATGGTGAATATTCCGCTCGACGACGGTAAGCATATTATTGATACACCGGGTATTGTGTACCCTTGGCGTTTCAGTGAAATCGTGTCCCGGCAGGATTTGAGCGCTATTATGCCGGACAAGCCGCTGAAACCTGCTGCTTATCAGCTGGACCCCGGACAAACCCTGTTTTTCGGTGGGATGGCCCGGTTTGATTTTGTAGAAGGTCAACATCAATCGTTCACATGCTACATCAACGGTGGTCTTAAAATTCATCGCACCAAGCTGGAGCGGGCGGATCAACTGTTTGAAGATCATGCCGGAGAACTACTGTCACCGCCGACACGTGATCAGTTGGCAGATATGCCGGAATGGACAAGACATGAGTTCCGCGTTCCCCGTAAATCTCAATCGGATATTTATATCTCCGGTCTGGGATGGATCAGGGTGAATAGTGAGAACGGGGCTTTGGTAGCGGTTCATGCTCCTCGGGGAATCCGTGTCCTTTTACGGCCTTCGTTGATTTAACGGATGTTGAACCATGGATAGGGCGGCAAGGAACAGATTCAGGTTCCTGCCGCCGTTCATGTATTTGTACAGCCTAATATTTTGCAATATGGGGGAGAACGACGATGAGCAGCGGGGAGTCTGGAGTGACCGAACAAGGTCTTGTATTATTGGGCGTATTGGGTGATCCCATCAAGCACTCCAAGTCGCCTCTCATGCATAAAGTAGCTTTACAGGCAGCGGGGATAGAGGGAGATTTTGTTCCTCTTCACGTCAAGCCGGATCAGCTGGAGGACGCCATGAAGGGGATTCGGGCTTTGCATTTCCGCGGAGTCAATGTGACGATTCCCCATAAAGTTGAGGTTATGAAGTATTTGGATGAGATTGATGAAGGAGCCAGACTCATCGGCGCTGTAAACACGATTGTGAACGACAACGGGCGGCTCAAGGGTTACAATACGGACGGGATCGGCTACGTGCGTTCCCTCAAAGAAGAGACTTCGGTCAAGCTAAAAGGCACAAGAATTGCAGTCCTCGGAGCCGGAGGGGCTGCCAGAGGTGTGATTCATGCGTTACTGGAGGAACAGCCCGAATCGGTCATTATTTTGAATCGGACACGCGATAAGGCCGAGCAACTGGCATTGGAATGGACGACGAAAGCGATCCCTGTGACGGGCTATTCTAACGATGAAGCGGAGCGCGTGCTTGCATCGGTGGATGTGCTGATTAATACGACCTCGGTAGGAATGTCTCCTCTATCGGATGAGCTTCCGCTGGAAACGAGTCTGATTCCAGAAGGAATCATTGTGAGTGATTTGATCTACAACCCGCTGGAAACGAGATTTTTGTGCGAAAGCCGTGAACAGCGCGGCTGCACCGTGCATGGAGGCTTGGGCATGTTCGTGTATCAGGGAGCGGTGGCTTTTGAATATTTTATGGGCGTAGCCCCTGCTGTAGACGAAATGAGAGCGGCTGTGCTGAGAAGCCTGTCGTAAGTCGGATTTCACACTAAAATTATGGAATTGCCGCATGGCATATGTGGTTATGAAGGAGTTAAGTATACATGTTAACAGGTAAACAAAAAAGGTATTTGCGCTCGATGGCGCATCATCTGGACCCGGTTTTTCAAGTAGGAAAAAACGGTACGAACGAGCATCTTATGCGTCACATTAATGATGCGATTGAAAAGCGCGAGCTAATGAAGGTGCAGATTTTGAACAACTGTCTGGATGACAAGCATGAAATTGCGGAAGAACTGGCTACGGAAACAGGTTCCGAGCTTGTACAGCTCATCGGGAGCACGATTATTTTATACAAGGAATCCCGTGATAACAAGCAAATCGAGCTGCCTAGAGGATAACACGCGGGGAGAAAGACTTATGAAAATCGGTATTATGGGCGGTACATTTGACCCGATTCATATTGGACATCTGCTGGCTGGAGAAGCGGCAAGGGATGCCTATGCGCTGGACCATGTATGGTTCATGCCTTCCCATATCCCTCCGCACAAGCATCAGGCGGGGGCGAGCGGCACGGAGCGGCTGGAAATGACGAGTGAAGCGGTGGCGGGCCATCCTGCTTTTGAAGTGTTGGATATTGAAGTGCTTCGCGGCGGGGTATCTTATACTATTGACACGATCAAAGAGCTTCAGGAGCTGCATCCTGCTGTGGATTTTTATTTTATCATCGGCGCGGATATGGTGAATTACTTACCTCATTGGCAGGGGATTGAGGAGCTGGCGCAGCGAATTTGTTTTATCGGTGTCCGGCGTCCCGGTTTCCAACTTGCGCTGAATGAACTGCCGCATTATTTGCAGAACAAGGTGCTGCTGGCGGATATGCCGGTAGTGGATATTTCTTCGACGGATATTCGGGAACGTGTTGCGGAAGGGCGCACCATTCGTTATCTTGTGCCTGATCGTGTGCATGACTACATTACAAGGGGCGGTTTGTATGAAGTACAGCCGTGAGCAATTGATGGAGGCCGTATCCGGTCAAATGCCTGAAAAACGCTGGAAGCACACACTGGGTGTCATGCATACCTCGGTGGAGCTTGCCAAGCGGTATGACGCGGACCCGGATAAGGCCGAATTGGCGGCTATTTTGCATGATGTAGCGAAATATTGGCCCGTTCAGCAGATGGAGGAAGTGATTCGCAGTCATCCCGAATGTGACCAGGAGCTTTTGCAGCATGACAAGCAACTGTGGCATTCTGAGGTAGGATATTGCGTTGCAGCGAGAGACTATGGGGTGGAAGACCCTGAAATACGGAATGCCATTCGCTGGCATACCTCAGGTCGTGTGGGCATGAGTTTGCTGGACAAAGTCGTGTGTCTCGCTGATTACATCGAGCCGGGACGGGATTTCCCCGGGGTCGAGCATATCCGCAAGCAGGCGAAAAAAAGTTTGGAGCAGGGTCTTGTCGCTGGATTTGATTCCACGATTTCACTGCTGCTGGAGAAGCAAAAGGTTATTTTTCCGCTAACGGTACTGTCGCGAAATGATCTGATCCAACAACTTAAACAGAGAAAATCGGAGGTTCATGAATGACCATAACTAATGAGAAATTAATGCAAATCACGGTTGAGGCCGCTGAAGATAAGAAGGCCATGAATATTGTAGCTCTTGATTTGCGGGGCGTATCCCTTGTCGCGGATTATTTTGTAATATGCCACGGTAACTCGGATACCCAGGTACAGGCGATTGTGACGGAAATTCGCAAACGCGCTCATGATGAAGGTACGACAATCAAAGGGATCGAAGGAATGGATTCCGGTCGCTGGGTTCTGATGGACTTGGGAGATGTCGTAGTGCATGTCTTCCATCGCGACGAGCGTGAATACTATAACATTGAAAGACTTTGGTCGGATGCTAAGGTCGTGGAGAAGGTATGAATCTGATTGCTGGTACTTATGTCACGATTATGGTAGATCGTGAGGTATCCCCTTTCGGCTACTTTCTCACAGTCGGCGATCAGGATGTACTGCTCCATTATACAGAACTGACACGTGAGATCGAGGTTGGAGAACGGCTGGAAGTATTTATTTTTCACGATACAGAGGATCGTTTGGCCGCTACTATGAAAAAGCCGTTCCTGTCGCTGGGCGAACTGGCAAAGCTCCAGGTGGCGGATGTGCATCCGCGTCTGGGTTGTTTTTTGGAAATGGGATTGGGTCGTCAATTGCTGCTGCCGATTCGCGAGTTGCCTGAGAACCGGGATTTGCATCCTCAGGTGGGCGACTACGTGTATGCCATCATGGAGCATGATAAGCAGGGCAGGCTGCGGGCGAAGCTGGCGGGTGAGCAGGAGTTGGCTCCCTTGTCCTTCCATGCACCTGATTCATGGCTAAATGCGTGGGTGCAGGCGACGGTGTACAAGCCGCTTCAGATGGGTACGTTTGTCCTGGTGGACGGAGGCGTGCTTGGTTTTGGCGCGATTGGCATGATTCATTCCTCGGAACGCAACTGGATGCTTCGTTTGGGTGAAGAGGTTAAAGTACGGGTCACACTGGTTCGTGAAGACGGTCGGGTGAATCTGGCGATGTCGCCACGCAAGGAAGTGGGCCGTGATGAGGATGCGGATCGGCTAATTGCCTTTCTGAAAGAGCGCCCGGGTGGCGGTATGCCTTATTCCGACGCAACGCCGCCGGATATTATTAAGCAACGGTTCGGTATCAGTAAATCCGCCTTCAAGCGTGCGATGGGCAAGCTGATGAAGGATGGGCTGGTTACACAAAAGGAAAACTGGACCTACCTGGTGGAAAAAATGCCTGAACCGAAGGACGGGAATGGGGAATAAAAAATGGCTTCTTACCGGAAGTTTGCCTATGTGTATGATGAGCTAATGCAGGACATGCCGTACCCGGACTGGCTGCGTTTTGCTCGGCAGGCATGGGATCAGCATGGTATGCCGCATACGGTGGCAGAGCTGGGCTGTGGAACGGGCTCCATTACGATTCCACTGGTCAACTCGGGCTTCGAGGTGGCTGGCATCGATTTGTCTTCAGATATGCTGGCGGTAGCCCGTCGCAAAATGGAAATAACTACGCAAGGACAGCGTTTGTTCCGTGAGGGCAGCATCCGCTGGATAGAGCAGGATATGAGGGAATGGAATTTACCGGAGCCTGTGGATTCTGTCATTTCTTTTTGCGATTGTCTGAATTATTTGCTGGAGGAAGAGGACATTGCTGCTACTTTTCGCAGAACGTATGCCGGCCTTAAGCCTGGCGGAACCTTTCTGTTCGATGTACATCATCCCCAGACGTTTGTGCGTTATGATGAGGAGCAGCCCTTTGTACTGGACGAGCGCTCCATCTCATATATCTGGACTTGTGCGTTGGACACTCCGCGCTGTGAAATTGAGCATCATCTCAGCATTTTTGCGAGAGCAGAAAATGAAGGGCGTGATGTGTATCAGCGGTTCGAAGAAATACACGTGCAGCGTGCCTACGACCCGGACTGGATGAAGACGGAACTGTCCAAAGCCGGTTTTCGCGATGTGAAGGTATATGCGGACTTTGAATGGGTAGAAGCAGTAGATGATGCAGCGAGACTATTTTATGTTGCTGTAAAATAATGAAGCTTTATCAGGCTAATATAGGAAAAAGAAAGACGCTTTTCATGATGACATGAAGGGCGTCTTTTTGCATAAGAGATTCAAATTATATATTTACTTTATAGTTCAGTTGAAGTTCATCACCGGGTACACCCCGAATGCCCCAATTCTGTTTCGGTGTCTCGAATATAGTAATTTCAAGATCCTGCGGGGCAATGCCTAAATCGTTAATTCTTTGGAATAGCAGCTGCATGAGGTGCTTTTTAGCCTCTATTGTTCTGCCTTCAAACACACTAATTTCAATAATGGTGTATGCCTCCGAGCGATCGTGGGCAAATATGAAGTCTTCCTGATTCATCGGGAAAAAACGATGAAACCTTTTGTCGGGGGGATATTGGAACGCATCCACCACAGCGGAGTGAATCACATCTGAAAGTTGCTCCTTGATCGGATTCAGGGCTTCTTTTATTCCGTAAATTTTAATTTGTGCCATGTCTCATCTCACCTTTCTCATCTCAACTCATCTCAATCTGGCTCGGAGCTAATTATAAAACATTTGCCTCCGTGTGTCATGGAGCAAACAAATGAAGTTGGTGTTTAGCACCAAATGTAGTCCTTATTTGACTTTTTTCGCGGTTTTCAATATAATAGTGCCATTATTAACGGTTAAATAATCGCTGATGAGGAATAGTAGTTTTGTCTGGACATGTAGAGAGCCGGCGGATGGTGCAAGCCGGTTGACAGTGCAAAGTGAACTCGCCTCGGAGATATGCGCCCAACGCAGGAATGCCCTATACAGGTGCTTACCCTGTTATTAACCCGCATCGGATCACCTCCGTTATCAGGTGCAAAGGGAGTAGAAGGCGAAGAACGCTTTCTGCTAACTAGGGTGGTACCACGGGAATATAACCTCTCGTCCCTAGCGCTGACACGCTACGGGATGCAGAGGTTTTTTTGTTGCATACCGTTTGAGGAGGAAATAACAATGACAGACACACAGCCGAAGCACGGCTATCAACCGCAAAGTATTGAACTAAAATGGCAGAAATATTGGGATGAGAACAAAACGTTCCGTACCGGGGAAGAGCCGGGCAAACCGAAGTTTTATGCTTTGGATATGTTCCCGTACCCGTCTGGAGCTGGTCTGCATGTAGGCCACCCGGAAGGTTACACGGCAACGGATATTGTTTCACGGTATAAAAGAATGCGCGGCTACAACGTACTGCATCCGATGGGTTGGGACGCCTTCGGTCTGCCTGCCGAGCAGCATGCGTTGGATACGGGAGAGCATCCACGTGAAATTACGGTGAAAAATGTAAATAACTTCCGTCGTCAAATTAAATCGCTCGGCTTTTCATACGACTGGGATCGTGAAATCAGTACAACAGACCCCGATTATTACAAATGGACACAGTGGATTTTTATCCAGCTGTACAAGCGCGGTCTTGCTTATGTAGCTGAAGTGCCTGTGAACTGGTGTCCTGCATTGGGAACGGTGCTGGCCAATGAAGAAGTAATTGACGGCAAGAGTGAGCGTGGCGGTCATCCGGTTATCCGCAAACCAATGCGTCAATGGATGCTGAAAATTACGGAATATGCGGATCGTCTGCTGGACGATTTGGAGGAGCTGGATTGGTCCGAAAGCATTAAGGATATGCAGCGGAACTGGATCGGCAAGTCTACCGGGGCAGAGGTTCATTTTCCAATTGAAGGCCATGACAAGCAATTGACGGTATTTACAACCCGCCCGGATACGCTGTTCGGCGCAAGCTACTGTGTGCTGGCTCCTGAGCAGGAATTGGTGGATGTTATCACTACACCTGAGCAAAAGGATGCCGTAAATCAATACCGTGAACAAGCTGCCCGTAAAAGCGATCTGGAGCGCACGGATTTGGCAAAGGATAAAACGGGTGTCTTCACAGGCGCTTATGCGGTGAATCCGGTGAACGGTGAAAAGCTGCCGATCTGGATTGCCGACTATGTGCTGGCTGGCTACGGAACAGGCGCGATCATGGCTGTACCAGGTCACGACACACGTGACTGGGAATTTGCGAAGCAATTCGGGCTGAATATCATTGAGGTTGTCCAAGGTGGGGACGTGGCTAAAGAGCCATACACCGAGGATGGTCCGCACGTCAATTCAGGTCCGCTGAATGGACTTACGAATGAGGAAGCAATTCCGAAGATGATTGAATGGTTGGAAGCCGAGGGTAAAGGGCAAGGAAAAGTGACGTACCGCTTGCGCGACTGGCTGTTCAGCCGTCAACGCTATTGGGGCGAGCCGATTCCGGTGATTCATCTGGAAGATGGAACGATCAAAACAGTTCCTGAGGATCAACTGCCGCTCGTGCTGCCGGAAATGGATAACATCAAGCCTTCAGGCACAGGCGAGTCCCCGTTGGCGAATGCGACGGACTGGGTAGAAACCATTGATCCCGAGACGGGCTTGAAAGCACGCCGCGAGACGAACACCATGCCGCAATGGGCGGGAAGCTGCTGGTATTACCTGCGCTATATTGATCCGCACAATGATAAAGAGCCTGTATCCAAGGAGAAGCAACGCGAATGGCTGCCTGTGGATCTATACATCGGCGGTGCGGAACATGCGGTTCTTCACTTGCTGTATGCCCGTTTCTGGCACAAGGTGCTGTATGATATCGGCGTTGTAGAAACGAAAGAGCCTTTCTACAAGCTGGTCAACCAGGGTATGATTCTGGGCAACAATAATGAAAAAATGAGTAAATCACGCGGTAATGTCATCAATCCTGACGATATTGTGAGTACGTTTGGCGCCGATACGCTGCGCATTTATGAGATGTTTATGGGGCCGCTGGAAGCGACCAAGCCATGGAGCGAAAACGGGGTTGAGGGAGCGCATCGTTTTCTGTCCCGCGTATGGCGCCTGTTCGTTTCCGAGGATGGCAGCCTGAACGATAAAATTACAAATGAAGGCGGCAGTGATGAGTTCAATCGGACTTGGCATAAAACGCTGAAAAAAGTAACCGAGGATCTGGACGCGCTGCGTTTCAATACGGCGATCAGCCAACTGATGATTTTTACCAATGATGCATACAAAGCAGACCGTCTGCCGCGTACAGCAATGGAAAACTTCGTGCAAATGCTGTCGCCGCTTGCACCGCATCTGGCCGAGGAACTGTGGCAACTGCTGGGACACAACGAAAGCATTACCTACGCGGCTTGGCCTGCTTATGATGAAGCATGGACGGTGGATGCCGAAGTGGAAATTGTAGTGCAGGTGAACGGTAAAATCGTGCAGCGTGCGACGATTGCCAAGGACCTTGACGCCAAAGCGATGGAGGCATTCGCTCTGTCGCTGGACAACGTTCAGCAGGCGCTGGCCGGTAAAACGGTTCGCAAGGTGATTGCAGTACCAGGCAAACTGGTCAATATTGTTGCGGGTTAATCGGCTTTAAGACGAAGGAGGCATCTATCTTTTGCATGTCCTCCTCATACTTGTTGTGTGTAGCCCGTATCAGCTCTGGAAAGACACTGTGCAGGCTGATGTCCAGCAGTGCGAGGGCTTCAGCGGTAATACCTCCGGGAACTGCTACTCTCGCCTGCAACTCGGCTGGTGTCATTCCTCCCTCCGTGAGCAGCTTTCCTGTGCCGATGATCATTTCACCAGCCAGGGCGCATAGCTCCGTACGGTCTATATCCGTGGCCTGAACCGCAGCATGAATCCACTGGTCCATAAAAAAGGCTAGGAAAGCAGGGCCGCAACTGGAAAAATCCGACGTAATACGCGTATGGGATTCCTTGACCCGAATCGGCCTGCTAATGTGGGACATAAGCTCTTCCAGAAGGGAGCGATCCTCCTCTGTAATCCGGCTGCCATGGATGCATAGTGAGGCTCCGCTGCCTACCTGGTGGGTAATGCTGGGGATGATTTTGGACACTTTGGCTTTCAGTGAATGCTCCAAGATGCGTATCTGTACCGGACTTGTAATAGAAACGACGATGTGATCTTCTGTAATGACGTTGCGTATTTCATCCGTTACGGCTTTTGATTCCAGCGGCTTCACGCAGATAAACAGGATATCGCTATCCGCTGCCGTCTCACGGTTGCTTTGGGCTGCATGCAATCCTGGATAACGACGGGCCAGCTCGGCTACCTTGGAATACGTTCGATTGCTTGCTGATATTTGCTGTGGCTTAAGTGCGTTAGAATGAATAAAAGATTCAATCAGCAGACTTCCCATGCTGCCAGTCCCGATAAATCCAACTTTCATCGTTCAACGTCCTCCTTTCATACTTTGCGGTATAGACGCTGTCATTCTTCTTAGTGTATGCACCCGGTCTTGGCCGACATGACGAATTTTATGTCTGAGCATGTTAGATCGTGCCCAAGGTCGTACCTCTCTTTGGAAAATGGCTCACAGCGAGACCGTATGGAGGTTGTTTACATCCTCCGGTTAACGGGAATAGGACAGGCTTGCTCTGTTCGATTGAGACGCTGTATTGAGTGGCTCACTTTCCCTAAATCTATGTGTAGAAGGGGACGAAATGGAAATGAACCGCGTATGGACTGGAACGGCAATAATGCTTTCCCTAATCGGCAGTGGGCTTATTCTGTTTGCTGGTGGGCAGCGTTCAGAGCCGGAAGAAGAGTGGCAGTTGCTTAATCGTAAGGTGGAGCAGGCTTTAGTAGTAGAGCCGGACCAAAATGAGTCGCGGAGCAATAGCGGCCAGACTCAAGGAAAGCGTGTTGTAACGGAAGCCTCAGGCAAAGCTGAACGCAGTTCGGATGGCGAAGGAGCTGGCAATGTGAAGCGTGATGCTGTACAGGGTTCTGCTGGTGCATCGGTCGATGGGAGCGAAAGCTCCCGTACCATAAAGCAGTCTGAGATGATGGATTCTAGTTCCGTTACTTCCGTTACTGGCGTTGAAAGCTCGAATGCCACGACGAACAGGTCGAATACAGCAGGCGATCCAGTTGCTTCATCTGCTTCCGGCGAAAAAAAGGTAAACATCAACACGGCGACTGCTGCCGAGTTAATGGAACTCCCAGGGGTTGGAGCTAAAAAGGCCGAAGCGATTCTGAACTATCGTAATCAGCACGGGCCGTTCAAACGTGTGAGCGATTTGGATCATGTGAAGGGAATTGGCGCCAAAATGTTGGCGAAAATGAAGCCTTACGTCAGCTTATAATTATATAAGTAGACGATGTGCAGGCTATCTGGATGGCTTAGCGGATATATTTACGTTGTAACTTTTTTTTACGGGAGAGATGGATATGAGTGCAGATGTACGCAAGGACTGGGACACCTATTTTATGGATATCGCTTATATGGTATCCACCCGTTCACGCTGCTCGCGGCGTCATGTTGGAGCCGTACTTGTACAAGGCAAAAAGCTTTTGGGCACAGCCTATAATGGTGCACCATCCGGGGTACCTGACTGCTCTGAGGCAGGCTGTATGATTTCGGAGGAGTACGAAGTCGTTCATCGCGAGGGGCGGGATGAAATGGTTAAGAAGCAGCGCTGTATCCGCACGATTCATGCGGAGCAGAACTTGCTGCTGTTCACCGACCGCATTGATCGTGAGGGGTCCTCAGTATATGTGACCGACCAGCCGTGCTGGACGTGTGCCAACATGCTGGCGAACAGCGGCATTGTGGAGATCGTATATCACCGACCTTACCCAAAGGATGCCGACAAGGTTCGTGGCATGATGGAGCAAAAAGGAATTGCCTTCCGTATGCTGGATAACTATCATCCACCGAAAGAAACGCTGATGGATGTTATGAATTAAAATGTATGAATTAAGACTTGATGAATTAAAGAGTAACCGAGGAAGAACCTCTGACGAATGCTATTTTGTCAGGGGTTCTTTTTGTTTTGCGGTTTGGACACAGAACAAATATTTTGCTACCGGGAGGTGGTTGTATTCAAGCCAAACTTATTTTAAGCAGACCTATCTTGACCCTTACTGTATGCTGGATTACGGGAAGTGCAGGAGCTTGTTTGTATTCTGGACGTATGCTTCTGTTGCTCTGGGCGGGTGTCACGCTGATTTTTCCTCTTATAGCTCTATTGATGAAAATTCCAGTCCGGCACGTGGTGTTGCTATGGCTTGCCTTGAGCGGGGGAGGATTCCATTGGGCTTGGCATGATACCCATAATGTGAGCCACATTCCCGATGCCCTTCATGTACCGGCTTCCAAGCTGGAAGACATGCCTGTTCGAGCATCCGGGTTCATCGCTTCCGAGGTACAGGTAGACGGTGATCGGGCGCAGTTTGAGATGAGGATTACTGCAATAAGCAATATAGGAAGCCATTCTCAAAATGATACTTTTCAGGGCGGGGTTGGAAAGAGCGAAGCTATTTCTGAACAGGTTATCGTACACATCAAGCTGGTTGCCAAACAGGAACAGCAACTGGCGGCAGGATGGCGGCGTGGAGATGCAGTTCAACTGCATGGCAGCTTGAAGGCTCCTGCAAAAGCGGGGAACTTTGGCGGTTTTGATTACAATGAATACCTGAATACACAGGAGATTCACTGGCTTTTCAAAGGGAATGGAACCGCTTCGCTACAAAAGCAGCAAGCTTCGCAGTGGAACCGTTACACCTTGTTCAGGTGGAATGATCAGCTTAGGGAGCAATTAGGGCAACGGATGGAACTAGCATTTGGTTCTCTTCATCACGCAGGATATATGAAAGGACTGGTACTAGGAGTTACAGATGAGCTGGATCCGACAACGTATAACGAATTTACGCAGCTTGGATTAACGCATATTTTAGCGATATCCGGTATGCATGTGGCGGTATATGCAGCTACGCTACTGTATTTACTCAAGCTATTGCGAGTGAGTCGGGAGACGTCTCTTACGATCGTGATGGTGCTTATTCCGGCTTATGTACTGCTGACAGGTGCTTCTCCCTCTGTTGTGAGGGCTGGAATTATGGCTATGATCGGCCTGTTTGCAGCCAGACGGGGAATGCTCAAGGACGGACTTAGCATTTTGAGTGTGTCCGCGTTATTGATGCTGCTTTGGAATCCGTATTACCTGCTTAGTGTCAGTTTTCAGCTTTCTTTTCTGGTAACAGCCGGGCTTCTCATTTACATGCCGCTGATGAAGCCGTTTTTCGCCAAATGGCCTCTTCTGATCGGCGGCGAAATTGCGATTACGATCACAGCGCAGCTTGTTTCTTTTCCGATGACGGTCTTCTACTTTAATCAATTCTCGCTGCTATCGTTTGTGGCTAATTTTGTACTCGTTCCACTCATTACGTATATCGTGCTTCCACTGGGTACGGTGGCGATGGGAATCGCCTTTCTATGGGAGGACGGGGCCCGTATCCTTGCATGGCCAGCAGAGCAGCTGAACGAACTGACCTTTTGGCTTGTAAAATGGATGAACATGGATGACGCTTATGTGAGTATTTGGCCGTCTTCCTCCATTCTGTGGGTCATAGCGTATTATGCTGCTTTGTACAGTATTCTGTACTGGCTCAAAACATGGATGATATCTCTAAGGCGAACAGATGAATCTCTGGGCTTGGAGGTAGCGCTGAATAAGGACAAGGGGAGGCTTTCAGCCGAACGCAATTCGGCGGGACAAAGCACATCCGCTCCCATGCCATCGCCCATACATACAGGATTAGCGGCATCTGCGGAGTGGGCAGCTATATTGCAGACGGAGCGTGAGCCTGAAGGAGCAGGCAAATATGCACGTCGACAGTGGAATGGTTATAGTCATTTGGCGCTTGTTTTAAGCGGTATTGCCTGGCTTGGCATCCTGTGTATAGGTTACGTAACTCCAGGTGGAGGGAATACGGGAACGGTTCAATACCTGGATGTGGGCCAAGGTGACAGCATTTTAATTACAACGCCGGGCGGTAAACATATTTTGGTGGATGGCGGGGGCACGATGGATTTTACGACAGGAAAAAATGCTTGGCGTAAGCGAAAAGACCCCTACGAGGTAGGTGAGGATACGATTGTACCCTTGTTGAAGCAGCGCGGTGTACATCGGCTGGATGCTGTCATTTTAACGCATGGAGATCATGACCACGCCGGGGGATTGCAGGCCGTGCTTGACCAGATTCCAGTATCGGCCTTGGTTTTTAACGGCACCCTGACAGATAAGGCACCTTTCCGCAAGCTGTTGAACACGGCTGTAAACAAGCAGATTAAGCTGTACGGTGTGCATTATGGTATGGAGTGGAGACCGGATCAGGATACGAAAATCCACTTTATTCATCCGCTTCCGTTGCAGGAGGACGAAACCGGAAGTTTGCCCGTTGTGAAGGAACAAAATCATTATTCCGTTGCAATGATATTGGAGATGGAGGGGGCTTCCTTTTTATTCACAGGAGATATGGATGATGCAGCAGAATCGCTGTTGCTCTCCGAGTTAACTCATTCTCCATCCCATACCGAAGCAAAGGGGGAAACGGTGGCTGTAAGGCAAGCTGTAGACGTCATGAAAATAGCACATCACGGTAGCAAGCACTCCACCTCGGAAGAATGGTTATCCTACTGGCGACCGAAGGTATCCGTCATTTCAGTCGGAGCGAGCAATACATATGGACACCCGAATGAAGCGGTATTGGATCGTTTATCGACGGTGGGTTCTGCTATATATCGAACAGATACTATGGGAGAGGTCCAAATCCGTGTGCAGCAAGGCAAATTGAGTGTGCGGCACAAAAAATGAGGTTTTGCAAAATTTTGAAATACAAAAGCAGGCGCTATAGCGCCTGCCAGAGTGTCGAGAAAGTCCGACGAGCTTTCCGACACTTTATTTTTTATTTGGGGAGACTCCACTTTTAAAACAAAAATCGATTTAAAACGATCTGAGACCCATTTTTATTTGATCAAAATGGCCATTTTAAACCTCTTTTAAAAAAACAGGGGGTTCCTCGACAGCCCGAAGGGGAAGGTGACTACCTTCCCTTTTTCTGTTATTCTAAGGGAGGCTTCAGTGGGGAATCTGGGCTTTTTGGCAACATTTTTTTCAATATAAAAATAAAATTATCGTCAGACGTCTATCCTGCAACAATTTGTAAAGGGGAAACGTCTGTAATATTGCAGGGAGAGGGGGATCCTTTGTGGTAGAGCAGGGACTCATTCGAGCCGCTCAATCGGGCGATCGCGACGCTCTCATTACCCTATTAAGAGAGATAGAACAGCATGTGTACCGTACGGCATATTACATTTTAAACAATGAACAGGATGCCATGGATGCTTCACAAGAAGCCCTCATACGGATTTATTCTAAAATTAATTCTTATGAGGAAAAGGCGCAGTTCAAAACCTGGGTTCAACGCATTGTAACGAACATATGTATCGACAAATTCAGAAGGACGAAGCCCTCGGTTTCCATTGACGAACACGACATGATATTCAACGATCCTCAAAATGTGGAAGCTGAGGTGCTGACCTCTTACCTGGCACAGGATGTTCGTGAGGCTATACAGCAGCTTCCAGAGCACCACCGGACGGTGATCGTATTGAGATATTTGCAGGATTTCTCTTATAACGAGATTGCCGACTCTCTGGATTTGCCGCTAAATACGGTCAAGTCATACTTGTATCGTGCAAGACAGCAATTGCAAGGGCTACTTCAGGAATATCAGAAAGGTGGTGTATCAGGATGAAGTGTGGGGAAGAGGTGATGGATTGGATGCAGCGTTATGTGGATCATGAGCTGGGCGAAGAAGAGACGTCCCAATTAATGAACCATATTGCGACTTGCCCGGACTGTGCGGAAAAATTTCATATACTTCAGACGCTCTCCCGCGAGCTGGAGGAATTGCCTGCGGTTTCCCCGGCGTTCAGCCTGGTGGATTCCATCATGCCTCAGCTTGATGCCATTGACCGCGCACGTGAGGAGCAGGGAAGCGCGCTTCAGGAGATGCAGCCTGTAGCTGCCGATCCTGGACCGGGGCCGAGACAGCGTACCCAACCTATACCTTGGTGGAACCGGATGAGCGGGCGAGCCGCGATGGGCGTGGCTGCCGCTGCTGTCGTACTGGGCATTGTGGTATTCAATTTTGAACCGAAAACGGTGCAGGATGCGGAAGGCTTCCTTAATTCCCAGTCGCCTGGAGTGACGAGTCAGCAGGAACACACAGAAGTTCCAGGTACGGTGAATGGAAGCGGAGGCCGCGATGCAGCTATTGGATCGGGTTCGAACAAGCAGCCGTCAGAGCAGGATCAAGGAACGGACGCATCCCAGCCATCTGTAGGGGAGCAACCTGACCCGAGCAAACAGGATGTAAACAGTGCGGATGACCAAAAGAATCCTTCCAAACAGTATGCTGCAAAACGTGACGACCAGCGGGCTGGTGAAAAAGACTCAACGAAGCATGCGCCAGCGGGGTATCCTTCCCGTCAGGATCGACAGCAGGGACAGCCAAATACGGATCGTCAGGCGACAAAAGAAAACTCTGCCGGGCAAGATTCTGCTGCGGATGCTCCTCAGTCCGATGACAAGCAGTTAAAGCAGGGAAAATCAGAACAATCAACGATTGCCCCTGAACAGCAGATAGAACCGAAAATAGAAAAAGCACCTATAGCGGGTATGGGCACTACTCAAGATAGTAATGATGACAGCACGGCTACTAATGATTCGTCATTGTCTATCAATCAGGATATGAAGATACAGGATCGGATTGCTTCAAATGAAACGTCGAAAGACACGACCTCCAAAAGCGTTACCAAGAATTCGGGGACTACCACGGGAGATATGAGCAGCAATACAGCTTCTGACGATCAACTACCATCTGTATCGCAAAACTCAGTACGCAATGAAGGTTTTTCATCGAATTCGATAATCTCTCCGGACAGTAATAATGCCTCCACCTTTAGCGCCCAGTTGACGTCCACAGATCAGTTTAACTCACCTGATGGCAGCTATGCGGTGGTCATTGAGGGCAAAAAGCTGAAAGTGTATAAGCTTTCCGACAACGGTTTAGACCGGACAACGCTTGAAGTGCGTACCTTGAAGGGCGCCTGGGTCAAAGGAAGCTGGGCAGAAGACAGCCAAACCTTTATGTATGAGACTGAGCAGGACGGTACAGCAAGTAAATATACGTATACCGTTCCGCGTACCTCTGGAAAATAGTTGCTATGAAGATGGCACATTTTTAAAAGCAGAGAATAGATTGTATGAACCGACGTCGTATCCCGACGGCCGAAAGTTTCTAGAGCTTTCTGCTGCCGTGTTGATATAGATGGTGGTGAAGGGATCTTGCCTATAGGCAGGGTCCTTTCGTTTGTATAATGACTTGCCTTCCGACCAGATGTCGGGTACGATCAATGGATAGGAGGTACGGAGAATGGATGCAAAAACAGCCGCAAAGGCTATTCGCAAAGGCGATATTTCGCCAGTGTATTTGCTCTACGGCAGCGAAAAATATCAAATGAAGCAGTTTGTCGATATGCTTAAGGAAAAAGTGGTGGAAGAGGAGCATCGTGACTTTGCTATTATTCCCTATGATCTGACCGAGACGCCGATTGAGGTAGTCGTGGAGGAGGCCGAGACTGCGCCTTTTTTGGTGCCAAAAAAGCTGATTATTGTACGGGACACCAGTGTATTTGCGGCAGGCAAGGATGGCGGTAAGATTGAGCACCGCATTGAAGCGTTGCTGACTTATATGGATAACCCGGCTGACTATAGCATTATCATTTTTACGGTTCAGGCTGAAAAGCTGGATGAACGGAAAAAGATTGTTAAAAGGCTGAAAAGTGACGCTTCGGTTATTGCCTTCACTCCGTTGGGGGGAGACGACCTGGTGGCATGGATTCATAAGCGTGCAGGCGAACGAGAAGTCCAATTGGCTGCGGGAGCTGCTGAAAGTCTCATTCAATATACGGGGACCGGACTGCAATCGCTGGCTGCCGAGATAGACAAGCTGTGCCTGTATGCAGGAGCGCAGGGTACCATCTCCACAGCCGATATTGAATCGCTTGTGCCTCGCAGCACGGAACAAAATGTGTTTGCGATGGTCGAGGATTTGGCTAATTTGCGGCTGGATAAGGCGCTTAGTATTTTTTATGAGCTGCTTAAGCAAAAAGAGGAACCGATCAAGATTGCAGCTTTGATCACACGACAGTTCCGTATTATGTTGCAGGTCAAGGAGCTGATGGGTCAAAGCTATTCCCAGCAGCAAATTGCGAGTCAGCTTAGTTTGCATCCATATGGGGTGAAAGTTGCCGGCGATCAGGCCCGGAGATTCCGTCCTGAGCAGTTGCGACAGCTTCTCTACGACTTGGGCGAGCTGGACTACCGCATGAAAACCGGAATTGTTGACAAGGTGCTGGGGCTGGAGATGTTTTTGCTGAAAATGGGCGCGGGGGCTTCGGTCTAACCCGGCCTGTTTGCAAAGTGGTTTATTTTAATGAAGGTTAACTAATGTATCGCAGAATCCAATCGTGGTGAACTAAAAAATCCTGATCAGCTAAGGCTGGTCAGGATTTTTTCATTAACGTATAAAAGTAGCTCTTGCTTACGCTTGAGCTGTAAGAGCGTTAAGTTTTTTCGCCAAGCGGGATTTCTTACGAGCAGCTGCATTTTTGTGGATCAGACCTTTAGTTACAGCCTTGTCCAGCTTTTGGGAAGCTACTTTGAAAGCAGCAGCAGCATTTTCAGCTTCGTTATTCACCAACGCTGTATCGGCAGCTTTTACTGCTGTACGAAGCGCGGATTTTTGAGAAGCGTTCAACGCACGGCGTTTGTCGCTTGTTTTAACGCGTTTGATAGCGGATTTGATGTTTGGCATTACATTCACCTCCTGTAAAGGCATTACTTATGAACACAAACGTTTCACAACTTAAAATATTTTAGCACGCCACACCTCAAATTGCAATAAGAAAACATTCCGGGCTTGGGTAGATTAGAGGATGAAAATGGATGTGCATAAACCTGCTGGGTGTCTCGCACACTATAACCTGAGATGGTATAAAAGGAGGCGTAAATGATGGATTTGGATTTGCAGAAGTATGCGGTACGTACGGATTTGGCGCTGGAGGCAAGAGAACTGGCGGAACGGGATCAGCCAATGCCGCTGGCGGGCATCAACGAGGACGTGGAGGAAGATAACGGTATTAAAATCACGCGTCTGGATGTGCTGAATGAAGAGGGTGCTAACCGTATTGGACGGGTTCAGGGGCATTACGTGACGCTGGAAGTACCCGGCTTACGTGAAGGTGATACCGGGCTCCAGCAACGGGTAGCCATTGCATTCGCGAAGGAGATGGAGCAATTTATACAAAAAATAGGGATCTCCAGTAAGGCGCGCGTACTTGTGGTAGGTCTGGGTAACTGGAATGTCACTCCCGATTCACTAGGTCCGCTTGTCGTTGAAAATTTGATGGTGACTCGTCAATTTTTTGAACTGACGCCTGATCAAATCAATCCTGGTTATCGGGATGTGAGTGCGATTGCACCGGGAGTTCTTGGCATAACGGGGATCGAGTCGAGCGAAATTGTTCAGGGTATTGTTGATCGCACGAAGCCAGAACTAATTATTGCTATTGACGCTCTGGCGTCACGTTCATTGGAGCGCGTCAATACGACTATCCAGGTGGCAGATATCGGGATTCATCCGGGCTCAGGTATTGGTAACAAGCGGCGCGGCATTACCAAGGATATTATGGGTGTCCCGTGTATTGCCATCGGCGTTCCAACTGTATGCTACGCTTCGACCATCGTAAATAATGTAATTGAGCTGATGAAAACACATTTTGCCAAGGAAAAGGCTTCTACGAAAGCAATACTGGGGATGCTGGATGATATTTCCGAGCCTGAGAGACTGGGATTGGTGAGAGAGGTGCTTCAGCCGCTGGGACATGATCTGATTGTGACTCCTAAGGAGATTGATGAATTTATCGAGGATATTGCGAATATTATTGCAACCGGATTGAACGCCGCTCTGCATGAAGCCGTTGATCCCGGCAATGTCGCCGCTTATACACATTAATGCAGGATTAGTAAAAGCATATTTCATACACAAAATTCTCTATCTAGCAGGCATCCTATCTCTTGCAATAAGGGGTGGGATTTACCTGCGGGTGGAGATTTTTTTGTGTTCTAGCAATTGTTCTCCGTTCATAGAGTTGAAGTATAAGAGATTTCCGCTGCTGACTGGAACCTATAGGTTCTGAACATGAGGCGGGCTTCGACGGGACGAAGGAGGACAAGACCCACATGAAAAAAATTCAAACCTGGAACGTCGGAAGATGGAGAAGAAAGGGCCTTGAAATTTTGGCTATGGGACATACGCTTGTGCTGCTTATTATGGGCTCGGCGCTTTTATTTGTTATTTTGGGGCTGGGAGGACTGGCGGAAAATCGTTTGCAAACGTCCCCGGTGTCTTCGATGAAAGGATTTGCAGGCTCGGTTTCCAGCGGTTTTTTTGCGGACATGCTCGGCATGGAAGTACCTCATTTGGCACAGAAGAAGCAACAATCTTCGTTGTCGGGTGAACAATGGTCGCCTTTTGTTTTTCAAATGCTCACAGGTATTAATCCACAGGACCCCAAAAGTCTCATTGCTCGCGAAATTCCTGGTATGTCTGCGGGTACGCCTGTCTTGCTGCGCAAGGGCTCAGGGAACAACAAAGTGGAGGCACCTACGGATTACCAGCCCGATCAGGGAACGACGGATGCTCCCGGCGGCCCGGATGCTTCTACAAACCCGCCGAACAATGGCTCTACAACGCCAGATCTTCCGACAACACCGGAAACGGACCCTGCGCAAGAAGATGATCCGAGTGATACAGCAGCCCAAGGTGCCAAACGTATATTAATCTACCATTCTCATCCGAGAGAGGCATATAACCATTTGCTCAGTAAAATCAGCTCCAATCCCAATTCCGGCACAAAATCAGCCAATGTGTCGAGAGTAGGGGATTTTGTGAAAAAGAGATTGGAGAAGCAAGGGATATCTACTTTGCATGTGAACAAGGACTATGCCAAAACCGTTCAAAATTACAATTGGAATTATTCCTATAAATATTCGCGTGAAACGGTCAAGGAAGCTTTGGCTGGAAATAAAAGCTTAACCTATCTGCTTGATATCCACAGAGATTCTCAACGTCACGGCAAAACGACAGCAACGATAAACGGACTTTCTTATGCCAAGGTGTATTTTATTATCGGCCATGAAAACAAAAACTGGCGCAAGAATGAAGCTTTCGCCGCTCGTATTCATGAGAAGCTGGAAAAGTCGTATCACGGCGTTTCCCGTGGGATATGGGGGAAGGATGGCGGTAAAGGCAACAACGGTGAGTACAATCAGAGCTTGTCGTCCCATAGCATTTTGATCGAAATTGGCGGGATTGATAATACCGAAGAGGAATTAAAACGTACCTCTGACGTTTTGGCAGATATGATCGGTGAGGTGTACTGGGAGGATCAGAAAGCACAGAAAGCGGGTACTAACGTATCCAATACGAAAAAGAGCAACGGTGGCAATTAATTGAGGCGGTGGAAAGGAGGAAATGCAATGTCCGGACATTTTCGTAAAAAAGCGCTTGGATTTGTACTTCTGATGGGGGCGGGAGTTCTGCTCGGCATGCAGCTGGCAGGTTCTGGCTTGCGCTCCGTATATGGACCGGAGTGGGCTGGGGACCCGGTTCAAAGCGGGGTTCAGCAGAAATTCGGATATGAGCAGACGGTTATTGAAGACACACCGGCAACCGATGTTCGTACGTATACCCGCACGTATAACGGAAATGGGAATGTCGTAATGGAGCCAGAAACGTTAGCGGTTACGAACGAAGTTAATACAAAAGGGCGAAATGAGGCTCAGACCACACGCGAGACGCAACATTGGAGTTCAACTGCGCAGAATGCCAATTCACAGGGCCTGGAGACGCCGCGTGAACTGTTGGCCGTCAAGGCAGAGCAAACCTCGGTAGATACCATGGCGGATAAAACGGCCGGACTGCTGCAAAACCTGTCCAGACAGGGGATTCACTGGGTTGTGTCTGTTTTTGACGGAGTAACGGAATAGAAATATTGCTGACCCCCTATACAACTGCTATAATAAGCTGATTGACACTAGGCATTGTGTGGGGGTAAGGCATGACTGATATTTTGGCAAGACAACGTAAAATTCGGAACTTTAGTATCATTGCACATATAGACCACGGTAAATCCACGCTGGCTGACCGGATTTTGGAATACACCGGTGCACTCACATCCCGTGAAATGCAGGAGCAAGTGCTTGATCAGATGGATCTGGAACGGGAGCGCGGGATTACAATCAAGCTCCAGGCAGTGCGACTCACTTATAAGGCCGATGACGGCGAAGAGTACATTTTGAATCTGATTGATACACCGGGACACGTCGATTTTACGTATGAGGTTTCCCGAAGCTTGGCGGCCTGCGAAGGTGCCTTGCTGGTTGTAGACGCGGCACAGGGCATTGAAGCACAGACATTGGCTAACGTATATTTGGCGTTGGATAACAATTTGGAGATTCTGCCAGTGCTTAATAAAATTGATTTGCCAAGTGCCGATCCTGAACGGGTGAAGCAGGAAATCGAGGATGTTATCGGCCTGGATACGAGCGAGACTGTACACGCATCGGCCAAAGCTGGAATCGGTATCAAGGAAATTTTGGAACAGGTGGTCAGAAGCGTACCTGCTCCGCAAGGGAATCCGAATAATCCGCTGAAGGCGCTTATTTTCGATTCGCATTATGATCCATATAAAGGCGTTATCGTATATGTCCGCGTCGTGGATGGCAGCATCAAGGCGGGTTCCAAAATTAAAATGATGGCGACCGAGAAAACGTTTGAGGTTATCGAGGTAGGAGCCTTCATGCCGCGTATGAGCATCGTGGACGAGCTGAACATCGGTGATGTTGGTTTTATCGTTGCCGGGATCAAGCATGTGGGCGATACGCGTGTCGGGGATACGGTGACGGATGCCAAAAATCCAACACCAGAACCGATGCCAGGGTATCGGAAAATTAATCCGATGGTATATTGCGGACTGTATCCGATCGAAACATCCGAGTATAACGATCTGCGCGAGGCGCTCGAAAAGCTGCAGCTGAACGATGCTTCGCTCAGTTTTGAGCCGGAAACATCAAGCGCGTTGGGCTTCGGATTCCGTTGTGGTTTCCTCGGTCTGCTTCATATGGACGTTATTCAGGAACGGATTGAACGCGAATTTAACATCCCGCTGATTACGACGGCACCGAGCGTAATTTACCGCATTAAGCTGACGAATGGCGAAACGATCCAGATCGATAACCCGTCAAATTACCCGGAAATCGGACGAATTGATCATGTGGAGGAGCCATACGTAAGAGCAGGCATTATCGTGCCTAATGATTACGTAGGTACGGTTATGGAGCTTTGCCAGACCAAGCGCGGTGAGTATGTGACCATGGAGTATCTGGATACGACACGGGTAACTATTACGTACCAGATTCCACTGTCCGAAATCGTGTACGATTTCTTTGACCAGCTTAAATCCAGCACCAAGGGCTACGCCTCCTTCGATTACGAAATTTCAGGCTATCGCCAGTCTAATTTGGTGAAAATGGATATTATGTTAAACGGCGAACAGGTTGATGCGTTATCGTTCATCGTCCACAGAGATCGCGCTTACCATCGCGGACGTATTATTTGCGAGAAGCTGCGTGAGCTGATCCCGCGCCAAATGTTCGAGGTGCCAATCCAGGCATCTGTCGGAACGAAGGTTGTAGCACGTGAAACCGTTAAGGCAATGCGTAAAAACGTCCTGGCCAAATGCTACGGCGGCGATATTTCCCGTAAACGGAAGCTGCTTGAAAAGCAAAAAGAGGGCAAGAAGCGCATGAAGCAAGTGGGTAACGTAGAAGTACCACAGGAAGCATTTATGGCGGTACTGAAAATAGATGAGTAAAGCTGCTTGAAACAAGCAGCACCGTATTCAATTTAGTACATCACAATGGTGTGTACGAATTGAATACGAATAAGTAACAACAGCATGATCCCGTAGTAGCTTAGGTACACACTCTGTGATGCACCGAAAGATACTACGGTCCGCTTGTTCCCAAGCGGTATTCGTCCATTCTTTCATGGGGCCATTTGCCGTGCATGGAGAATGGACGTTCTTTATTTGAGCAAGCTAATTTCAACACCTACTCTATAAAAAATGGCCGATTGACGGTGGGCAGCAGCGGAGTGGATGGAATCGTTCTGAAGAAGCGTTAGCGTGCGCCTTTACCCCCGGATTTTAACCTTTTAAGGTTATTTTTCAATGAAAAAATCCGGGGGTAACAGCGATCGGAAGAATGATCCATCCACAGAGCGACCTCCCTCTCCCCCGCCATTTTTTCCAATCACCACACCACACCTAACAAGGAGGATCGGTATGACCGCATCCATACACAAACATGAACATTCATCCGCGCCTCAAGCGGTTTATCTGCATATACCTTTTTGCACGAACAAATGCTTTTACTGTGACTTTAACTCTTACGTGCTTAAGGATCAGCCTGTTATGGAATACCTGTATGCACTGGAACGGGAGATGGAGCATACGGTTCGCCTTCACCCGCCGGGTGAGATTAAAACCATTTTTGTCGGGGGCGGAACACCAACAACGCTGAATCCGAAGGAAATGGAATATTTCCTGAAAAGCGTTCGTACCTACTTCCCCAATTGGTCGGAAGATATTGAGTTTTCCATGGAAGCCAATCCGGGCACAACTGATTTTGAAAAACTCACCGTGATGAAAGAAGGTGGCGTGAACCGGCTCAGCTTCGGCGTACAGGCTTTTCAAAACGAATTGCTTACGGGCATTGGTCGTATTCATAATACAGATGACGTTTATCGTAGTCTGGAAAATGCACGTAAGGTCGGATTGGACAATCTGTCGATTGACCTGATGTTCGGTTTACCGAATCAGACCCTAGAAATGCTGCATGAAAGCGTCAGCCGGGCACTGGAGTTGGGGCTTCCTCATTACTCCATTTATAGCCTGAAGGTTGAGGAGAACACGCTATTCCACACACTGTACCAGAAAAATCAGCTTCCGCTTCCACATGAGGACGACGAACTGGAAATGTATTTGCTCCTGATGCGTCGCATGAAAGAGGCGGGCTATGAGCAATACGAGATCAGTAATTTTGCGAAACCAGGTTTGGGAAGCAAGCACAATATGACCTACTGGCGGAATGAGGACTATTATGGCCTCGGCGCTGGGGCGCACGGATATGTTGGCAGAGAGCGTCATATGAATATTAAGGGCATTAATCCTTATGTGGAGGCTACCCGTAACGGACTGCCGCGTTTGGATAGCTTTGAGGTGCCTGTGGCCGAAGCGATGGAGGATTTTCTCATGGTCGGTTTGAGAATGCTGGAAGGTGTCTCGAAGTCCCGCTTTGAGGCTCAATTCGGTCAGTCACTGGAGGATACGTTTACGGCCCCTCTCGGAAAAATGCTGAATGCGGGATTGATCGAGCCGGTCGAGGACGGTTATCGTCTGAGCGAACGTGGTATTTTGTTCGGAAATGATGTATTTGCGGAGTTCATCGGTTCCATTACAGTAAATTCATAAGTCGTAGGCTACATTCATTTTATAACACAATTCTGTCACGGCAGGGTAAATGGAGTATTGCGATTCTATGCGTAATGTTGTATATTTATTCATTATATGCGGCAAGCGGCAGGAGGAGAGCAAGATGGCTTCAGTGTGTAAACATGTATTGTGCAGAAGTGCGGTTCCTGAGGATGTGGAGCCCTTATATCAAATGATTAGTGGCTATGCAGAGCGAGGGATTATGCTGCCACGTTCAAGGGAAGTGCTTATGCGCCAACTGGAGCTGTTTATTGTGGCAGAAGTGGACGGCGAAGTCGTAGGCTGTGGTTCTTTATGCAAATTGGGTGCTGATCTGGTAGAGATTCGCTCACTTGGTATTTCTGAAGGGCATAAAGGCATGGGCATCGGCTCCAAGCTTGTAGAGGGCCTTATTATAGAAGCGCGGCGGCAGCGTATCCCTAAAATCATGGCTTTGACCTACGAGGTCTCCTTTTTTATAAAAAACGGGTTTGATGTGGTAAACAAAGAGATTTTCCCTGAAAAGGTATGGACTGATTGCATTAACTGTAGTAAACAAAACAATTGTGATGAGATTGCGGTGTTGAAAATGCTGAACTGACCTGAGAATGATCAGGTCAGTTCGTTTTTTTTTGGATCGAGATTGCATCTGCTCGTGGTAGATATAAGCTGTAATTGCTTGTCTCATTTTTGGGAATTTTCAAGATACCGCCACATCAGCTTGTGATGAGGGTCAAGTTTTGCTGGTATATCTTCAAGTCTCCTTATTGCATCTTCATCACTATCGTTATTATAAAGGTGAAATGAACCATCCAGAGGGATATCGTGTCTGTATTTATACAAGGCTACCACATATTTTTCGTTTGCTCCCGTTTGGTAGGTATTAAAGGAGGGTTTCTCCAAATCGGCCGGGAGTGAATGATCATAGTCGTTAATTGCTGCAATACTATCGTTTATTTGCTGGGGGATACTTGGACTGAACTCTTGTGGATACAATGAAACAGTAATTCTTAGGGTAAGCAGGACTACGACCAATAAAATAATAATGTAAAACACGCTATAAAATTTGCGGATTAAAAAAACGGTCAAACCAATAAGGACAGCGTTAATCATAAAAATAAACGGTAGCATAATAACTCTTCCCAACCCCGTGTATGGAAACAACTCAATCAAAAGGTAAAACATACAGAGAGTAGGTAAGAGTGCAATCAGTACAATGATAAAGCTGCGACGATTTGTTCTCAACCAGCTTCCTCCTTATGTTACAGTAGAGCTCAATATATTATAGAGAATAAGAAGCATATTTTCTATATTTTTCTTAAAAAATTTATAAAAACGGTTTTGTTGTCCGCAGTGATGAAATCATAGTATTGAAAATACTGATCTGACTTGACAATGATCAGGTCGGTTTGGTATTTTTGTATTATCGGTTAGCACTCATCGTGAACGAGTGCTAATGATTCCATTGAACAATCATGCTATTATGGATAAACAACAAGGGGGGATTCGCTTGTTAACCGAACGTCAGAGACTCATTCTGAATGCGATTATTGATGACTACATTCGTTCGGCTGAGCCAGTGGGTTCCCGCAGCATATCCAAAAGGCAGGATGTCGGATTCAGCCCCGCCACGATCCGTAACGAAATGTCGGATTTGGAGGAACAGGGCTATCTGGAGCAACCCCATACTTCTGCGGGACGCATCCCGTCTCATAAAGGCTACCGCTATTATGTGGACCATTTGGTACCACTGGATACGCTGAAGCCTATGGAAATGCGGGAACTAAAAGCCTTTTACGCCGAAAAGCTGAATGTAATGGAGCAAGTGATCCAGCATGCATCAGGCATTTTGTCCCATATGACCAATTATACTTCCATCCTGCTTGGGCCGGAGGTTTTTCATACTTCATTGCGTCATTTTCAGCTATTGCCGCTCAACGAAACGACGGCTGTAGCGATTATCGTGACCAATACCGGTCAGGTGGAGAACAAGACAGTGGATATTCCGACGGGAATTTCGATTTCCGAGATGGAGAAGGTTGTGAATTTGCTGAACAGCAAGCTGGTCGGCGTGCCGATTTATCAGCTTAAATCACGTCTTTACACCGCGCTTGGTCAGGAAATGGAGAAGCATGTGTCTCATTTTGAGGACGCTATGAAGGTGCTGGATAAGGCACTGGATAATGAATCGGATCAGCGCTTGTATTTGAGCGGTGCGACGAACATGCTAAATCAGCCTGAATTTAAGGACGTTGAAAAGGTCAAACATATTCTCGATCTGCTGGAGGAAACACCGACGCTGCTTAAGCTGATGACGCCTGTCGCCGGAGCGCCCGAAATTCAAGTCCGCATCGGCACAGAAAATGATCATGAAGCATTTGCCAATTGCAGTCTGATCACCGCGACGTATGCGGTAGATGGCGAAGCGTTGGGCACAATAGGTATACTGGGTCCCACACGGATGGAGTATGCGAGAGTTATTAATATTTTGGGTATCCTGTCTAAGGATTTGACCGCAATGCTTACGCAGCGGTTTAAATAGAATAAGACTGCATATGTTGCGGTTCTACATGTTCCGCGCCGGGATACGGTATGTATCCTGCGCGGGTGCATTGCTGCGTGTTTTTGCAAAGTAACAGCAACTTGAAATGAAGTGCAGCAAACAAGTTTGAATGTACAAATATGAATGTAATGGTAGTTATGACTTGAAGGAGGTGAAACATTTTGAAGGAAGAACAAGCGTTCCAAGAAGAAAAACAACAAAATGTAAGCACAGAGGAAGCCACTGAGACGAACCAGCAGGAAGAGCCGGTGAACGAAGCGGCAGCACTGGAAGCCCAAGAGGGTGATACAGAGCTGGCTAAGCTTCGCGTGGAGGTGGAAGAGCACCAACAGCGTTTTTTACGCGCACAGGCGGATTTCGATAATTTTCGCCGTCGTACGCTGAAAGAGAAAGAGGACCTTGCCAAATATGCATCTATGAAGCTGATTACCGAATTGGTGCCTGTTCTGGATAACTTCGAGCGTGCGCTGGTAACAGCACCGCAAGGAGCGGAGGCTGAGTCATTCACCAAAGGTGTGGAGATGATCTTCCGTCAGTTTGAGAGCGTGCTTCAGGCTGAGGGAGTGACGGCCATGAATGCGGTGGGCCAACCGTTTAACCCTGATTTCCATCAGGCGATTATGCAGGTGGAAAGCGAAGAACATGAGGAAGGCATCGTCGTTGAAGAGGTGCAAAAAGGATACATGCTGAAGGACAAGGTGCTTCGTCCGGCTATGGTAAAAGTGAGCATGTAGCTTTTTTAATATACATTAGCAACACATCATTTGCTTTAACTAATTCGGCCTGAGGGCCTCGCATATACAGAAGGAGGAATTGTCTGATGAGTAAAGTAATCGGTATTGACTTAGGTACAACCAACTCTTGTGTGGCTGTTATGGAGGGTGGCGAAGCCGTTGTAATTCCAAATCCGGAAGGCGCGCGCACAACCCCTTCGGTTGTTGGTTTCAAAAAAGATGGAGAACGTACTGTAGGTGAAACAGCAAAACGCCAAGCGATCACGAACCCGGATCGTACAATTATGTCCATCAAGCGTCACATGGGTACAAACCATAAAGAGAGCATCGACGGCAAGGAATATTCTGCACAGGAAATTTCCGCTATGATTTTGCAAAAACTGAAATCCGATGCTGAAGCTTACCTGGGCCAAACGGTAACTCAAGCGGTTATCACGGTTCCAGCTTACTTCAATGACAGCCAACGTCAAGCAACCAAGGATGCGGGTAAAATCGCGGGTCTGGAAGTGCTGCGTATCGTCAACGAGCCAACAGCAGCTGCACTGGCGTACGGTATGGAAAAATCCGAAGACCAAACAATCCTTGTTTATGACCTGGGTGGTGGTACATTCGACGTATCCATTCTGGAACTGGGCGACGGTTTCTTCGAAGTTAAAGCGACAAGCGGCGACAACAAGCTGGGCGGCGATGACTTCGACCAAGTGATTATTGATTACCTCGTAACTGAGTTCAAAAAAGATCAAGGCATTGACCTGAGCAAAGATAAAGCAGCTGTACAACGTTTGAAAGATGCAGCGGAAAAAGCGAAAAAAGAGCTGTCTGGCGTACTGACAACGACGATCTCCCTGCCGTTCATTACGGTAGCTGACGGCGTTCCACAGCATTTGGAGTTGAACCTGACTCGTGCGAAATTTGAAGAATTGTCTGAAGGTCTGGTAGAACGTACTTTGGGACCTACTCGTCAAGCGATGAAAGATGCAGGCATGAGTGCCAGCGACATCGACAAAATCGTTCTGGTCGGCGGTTCCACACGTATTCCGGCTGTACAGGAAGCGATCAAGAAACTGACAGGCAAAGAGCCTCATAAAGGCGTAAACCCTGATGAAGTGGTAGCTTTGGGAGCCGCAGTTCAAGCAGGCGTACTGACAGGTGATGTGAAAGACGTCGTTCTCCTCGACGTAACTCCACTATCCCTCGGTATTGAAACCGCAGGTGGCGTATTCACTAAAATGATCGAGCGTAACACGACGATCCCTACGAGCAAATCGCAGGTGTTCTCGACGTATGCCGACAACCAGCCTAGCGTGGAAATCCACGTATTGCAAGGTGAACGTGAAATGGCAGCAGGCAACAAAACGCTGGGTCGTTTCCAACTGGGAGATATTCCTCCAGCACCACGCGGTGTACCGCAAATCGAAGTTACCTTTGATCTGGATGCCAACGGTATCGTGAACGTATCCGCTACAGATAAAGGTACAGGCAAGAGCCAAAAAATTACGATCACATCCTCCAGCGGCTTGAGCGACGAGGAAGTAGAACGTATGATGAAAGACGCTGAGCTGCATGCAGAAGAAGATAAAAAACGCAAAGATCTGGTAGAAGCGAAAAACTCTGCGGACCAACTGATCTACTCCGTAGACAAAACGATCAAGGATCTGGGCGAAAAAGCGGATGCAGGCGAAGTCGAAAAAGCGAATGCAGCTAAAGAAAATCTGCAAAAAACGCTGGAAACTGACAACCTGGAAGACATCAAAAAGGCTACTGAAGAGCTGACTGAGATCGTTCAGCAGTTGTCCGTGAAGCTGTATGAGCAAGCTGCTCAAGAAGCACAGGCTCAACAAGCTCAAGACGGCGCAGCAGACAGCAAAGGCCGCGACAATGTGGTTGACGCAGACTATGAAGTCGTTGACGAAGACAAGAAGAAAGACTAAGCTACGAATCGGGTAGTGGTAGCATTAAGGTACACCGGTGCGTTATAATATACTGAATGAAAAGAAGCAGCGTAGCTGCCTTGATAAATAACGATTAGTCTAAGGGTAACAGTTATTTTCAGAATAAATAAGCATATTACGGGTTGTACTGCCTTGAAATGATGGGAAGGTCAAAGCCGGGTCATCCCGTGCCTTTGGCTTTCCTTTTATATGTAGTGCAGACACGTTGTAGGCATGGGGGTGGAACATTGGCTGATAAGCGCGATTATTATGAGGTACTGGGCGTCGGGAAGGGCGCTTCGGATGAAGATGTCAAAAAGGCTTACCGTAAGCTGGCGCGTCAGTATCATCCGGACGTGAACAAGGCTGCGGACGCGGAAACCAAATTCAAAGAAGTGAAAGAGGCTTACGACGTTCTCAGCGATGGTCAGAAGCGGGCAAGATACGACCAATACGGTCATGTAGACCCGAACCAGGGCATGGGAGGCGGCTTCGGTGGTGGTGCCGACTTCGGTGGCGGGTTTGGCGATATTTTTGATATGTTTTTTGGCGGTGGCGGCAACGGTCGACGTGATCCGAATGCACCGCAGCGTGGCAACGATCTCCAATATACGATGACGATCGAATTCAAGGAAGCCGTATTCGGCAAGGAAACCGATATTAACATTGAGCGCACGGAAACGTGTGATACGTGTCACGGTACGGGAGCCAAAGCGGGTACTAAACCACAAACCTGTTCCGTCTGCCACGGTAGCGGACAAGAAGAAGTGGTACAGAATACACCGTTTGGTCGGATGGTTAATCGTCGCGCATGCTCCAACTGCGGCGGCTCCGGTAAAATCATCAAAGAAAAATGCACAACTTGTAGCGGTTCTGGCCGTGTGCGCAAGCAGCGTAAAATTCATGTACGCATTCCGGCGGGTGTGGATGATGGCGCGCAAATGCGTATCAACGGTGAGGGCGAGGGCGGTGCCAACGGAGGACCGGCAGGTGATTTGTACATCGTGTTCCGTGTGAAGTCGCATGACTTCTTTGAGCGCGAGGGAGACGATATTTACTGCGAAATTCCGCTGACGTTCTCGCAGGCGGCATTGGGAGATGAAGTCGAAATTCCGACGCTGACCGAGAAAGTGAAGCTGAAAGTTCCAGCTGGTACGCAAACAGGAACATACTTCCGTCTTAAAGGCAAGGGTGTGCCAAAACTGCGTGGCGTAGGTCAGGGCGACCAGCATATTAAGGTGGTCGTGGTAACGCCTAGCAAGCTGAGTGAGGAACAGAAGGAATTGCTGCGTCAGTTCTCTTCGCTTAGCGGTGAGCAGACACATGAGAATGAGCAATCCTTTTTTGACCGTGTGAAGCGCGCCTTCCGAGGCGACTAAGTCAGGGTAGAATCGCGGAGCTTCAACCATGAATCGGAGGGAACTGTTCCGCAATTGCGGAACAGTTCCCTTTTTTATTATAGCAAAAGAGTGGAATGAAGCTGTATGATATTATAGCTATGCAAATTTACGTAAACACATACATAACCATTTTTGTATAAGCATATTGAACTACTTAACCTTAACATGGAGCAGGAAGGGGTGAGTTCCATCAAAAAGTCACAGCCAAAGCTGCGTCGGGGTAAACCGCTATTCAAGCTCAGAGGGCTGATTACGCTGCTGGTTTGTCTGGTTATGGCACTTGTACTTCTGCCAGTAACATTGTTATTTGCGGAGAGAGTTGAGCATGAAACCGAAATGAGGCTGGAGGAAAAGGCAAAGTCCATTGCACGTACACTCGCCCATACGCCGCTTATTGTCGAGCAATTGCAACAACCTGGTTCGCCTTCCTCCATGAAGGATTATGTGCAGAAGGTTTCATCTGCTAATCACGTTCAGTTTATCGTGGTTATGGATATGAAGGGGATTCGCAAAACGCACCCGGATGCTAGGATGATCGGTAAAGCCTTTGTCGGCGGAGACGAATACACTGCACTTCATGGTCATGAGAGTGTGTCTGTTGCGAAGGGAACATTGGGCTTGTCCATGCGCGCCTTTTCTCCCGTCTTCAGCTCGACGGGCAAGCAGCTAGGAGCTATTGTCGTCGGTATATCCATGCAGGATGTACTGAGGGCTCAGGAAGGCAACTACCGTCTTATTGCTATCGCCATTGGCATCGGAATGTTAATCGGTACCGGAGGGGCTGTTGTGCTAGCCCGTAAAATCAAAAATATGCTGGTCGGTCTGGAGCCACCGGAAATCGCACGCTTGCTGGAGGAACGCAGTGCCATGCTGCAGTCCATTAAGGAAGGCGTCATTGCGGTGGATGAATCCGGACGTGTTATGCTAATGAATGCAGAAGCGATTCGTCTGCTAAGGCAAGCAGGAATTGAAGATTTTTCGTCCTCTGGACAGGAAATTACCGCTTATTTATCCGCTTTCCGATTGCAAGAGGTCTTGGAGGTAAGCACTCCACGGATGGATGAAGAAATGGAGTTGGGAGGAATAACCTTGCTCACTACCAGTGTTCCGATACGGGTAAAAGGGGAAATCGTGGGAGCGATTGTAACCTTTCGGGATAAAACGGAGATGAAGCAGCTTGCCGAGCGTTTGACAGGGGTGTCCCTGTACACAGAGGCACTGCGTGCACAAGCCCATGAATTTATGAACAAGCTGCACGTTATTATGGGGATGGTACATCTGCGAATGTACAATAAGCTGGAGCATTACATTATGGATACCGTTGAGCATCATCAAGTGGAGATTGGCTCCATTACCCGGCAGATCAGGGACCCGGTTATGGCGGGGTTTGTGTTGGGGAAACTAAGCCGGGCCAGAGAGGTTGGAGTGAGTTTTGAACTGACTCCGGGTAGTCACTTGCCCGAATCCAGTCAAACCCAAACGACTCATGAACTGATTACTATTCTTGGCAATCTGTTTGATAATGCGGTGGAGGCGATGGAATCTCTGCAGCACAAGCGGATTACTCTTTCGCTTTATTATGAGGAGCATGAGAAGAACGGATGTCTGACCTGTATCATGTGTGATAATGGTCCAGGTATACCGGAAGGGCTCGTAAAAACGGTATTTGAAAAAGGTTTTTCGACCAAAGGAGAGTCACGGGGAATGGGCCTTTATCTGGTGGCGCAAAGCGTGAAAAGATTACAGGGTAGTGTAGAGCTGATTCCAGCCGAGCAAGGGTGCTGTTTTCAGATTACGATTCCATATATTATAACGGGGAATGATGAACATGATTAATGTCCTGATTGTAGAAGATGATCCGATGGTTGCGGAATTTAACCGCAAATATATGGAGCAGGTAGAGGGTTTTCAATGTGGAGGTTGGGCTTCTTCTGTGGAAGAGGCCAAGAAATTTTTAGCTGAACGAGCAATTGATCTGATTTTGCTGGATGTGTATATGCAGGAAAGCAATGGCCTTGATTTGCTGTCATTCATACGGGAGACAGGAGTGAATGCGGACGTCATCGTGATTTCAGCTGCAAGTGATATGAATAGTGTCAAAAAAGCGATGAATTTCGGCGCGGTAGATTATTTGATTAAGCCGTTTCACTTTAATCGCTTTCTGGAGGCACTAACGGGTTACCGGGAGCATATCAGCATCGTGCGTGAACGCAGCTTGCTTTCACAGGAGGAGCTGGACCGTCTCCTGTATCATAAAAGCTCGACTAAGGATTTGGCCCGACTGCCCAAAGGGATAACAAAGTCAACGCTGGCTATGATATGGAATAGTATCCGGCAGCATAAAGCGAGGCTATTTTCCACCGAGGATATTGCAGAGAGTGCAGGGATATCCAGGGTGTCTATGCGCAAATACCTGACTTTTTTGACGGAGATTGAGGTGCTTGCCATGGAAACCATTTATGGTACCATCGGACGACCTGTTTACCAATATCGTATTTTGCCGCAGGCAGAAGAAATCATGGCCGGTTATGATTTAGGCTCCCTCTAATTATTTTAGTTACAAAAGTGCATTATTAGTTTTAAAACCAAATAAAGCGCTTTCCAAGATGTAGAATGGAAACATGGTCATCGTTCTTTACTACAAGGAGGGAGCTTTATGGAAAATGCTACAAACCAGGCTGCCATTCAAAAAGGAAAAAAATGGCATAAAAATCCTGCGGATGGAATCAGGATGTTAGGCAGGATAAAAGTGGGGGTTATTCCGCTTCCGCTCTACGTCGTGATCGCGTTGGTTATATACACAGCTGCGATTACACAAAGACTTCCGAACGATATGTTGGGCGGGTTCGCCGTCATCATGATTTTGGGCATACTGCTCAGTGAACTGGGTGCCAAACTTCCGTTGCTCAAGCATATTGGCGGCCCAGCCATTTTGTCACTCATGGTTCCATCGTTGATGGTATTTTGGAATATGTTCAGTCCGTCCGCGATGGGAGCTGTACACACGCTCATGAAAACCTCGAATTTTCTTTATTTCTACATCGCTTGTTTGGTAACCGGGAGTATTCTTGGTATGGATCGCAAAATGCTGATGAACGGAATCGTCAAAATTTTTGCCCCTATTATAATAGGCTCCATTGCAGCCGTTGCAGCAGGTATGGTCGTGGGGATGGCTTTTGGCTACAGTGCCTATCATACGTTTTTTTATATCATCATTCCCATTATCTCCGGTGGGATAGGGGAAGGGATTTTGCCTTTGTCCATCTCGTATGGATTGGTCTTGGGCAAAGATTCGGCGATATTCGTATCCCAGTTGATCCCGGCTGCGATCATCGGGAACATCGTAGCAATCATAGGTGCGGGTGTTCTTAAGAGATTAGCGGAGAAAAATCCAAGTACTTCTGGTAACGGGAGATTGTTGAAATCCAATGAGGAAGAAAAGCTAGCTCCTACAAGTCTCGAACAAAACATTTCTTTTCCATTGATGGGTGGTGGAATGCTGTTAGCCTGTACCTTCTTTATCGTAGGTAAGCTGCTGGAACCATATCTTCATATTCCAGGACCTATTCTGATGATTTTGGCAGCGGCTATCATTAAATGCGTTCAAGTGATGCCAAATCAGCTGGAGCAGGGAGCTTTTCATTTGTACAAATTTATAACGGCAAGCCTGACGTGGCCATTGATGGTAGGATTGGGAATTTTATATGTGCCTTTGGATAGTGTGGTTGGGATTTTGACGATTCCATATGCCATCACCTGTGCATCGGTCGTTGTTGCATTAATTGTCGCCGGGTATTTTACTGGAAAATGGATTAATATGTATCCGGTGGAAGCTGCACTGGTAACCAGCTGTCGCGGCGGATTAGGAGGCACGGGGGATGTGGCTATTTTGTCTGCATCGAACCGGATGGAGCTGATGCCTTTTGCGCAAATTGCAACCCGTATTGGCGGGGCAGCGACGGTCATTTTAGCAACCTTGTTACTCAAATTATGGAGCTGACGAGTTTTATATACAGGCATGAAATTCATAACTCGAATACAGACATGAAAGGATGGAGAGAAATATGAGCAGTTTATTGGATGAAATCAGACAATTACATGAGGGCGGTAAAATGGAGACCCAACCCAAGCAGATGATTGCAAGCATGGAGGAGCTATCCAAGATATACACACCCGGTGTAGCTGAAATCTGTATGGAAATTGCGAATGATCCAGCCAAAGCGTATCAATTAACGATCAAAAAAAATACAGTGGCGGTCGTATCGGACGGAACAGCGGTGCTTGGATTAGGGGATATTGGACCGGAGGCCGCTATGCCTGTGATGGAGGGGAAGGCGGTGCTGTTCAAACAATTTGCAGGCGTCGATGCATTTCCAATCTGTCTCAATACGAAGGACCCTGATGAAATTGTTCAAATTGTCAAAATGATCGCTCCGGCTTTTGGCGGTATTAATCTGGAGGACATTTCTTCACCACGCTGCTTTGAGATCGAGAGACGATTGAAAGAGGAGTTGGACATTCCGGTATTTCATGATGATCAGCACGGCACGGCAGTCGTAGTATTGGCGGGTCTGGTCAATGCACTGAAGGTATGCGGCAAGAAAATGGAGGATGTCAAAGTTGTATTTGCAGGTATCGGTGCGGCGGGTATGGCTTGCTCTCGTATGCTACTCAAGGCAGGTGTACGCAATCTGGTTGGTGTTGATCGTCAAGGAGCCATTCATCGTGGAATGGAATACAGCAACCCGCATTGGACAGAGTACGCGAACATGACCAATCCCCATAATCTGAGTGGTAGTTTATCCGAGGTAATTGTGGGAGCTGATGTGTTCATTGGTGTGTCAGGCCCGGATTTACTAAGTGTGGAGGATATTCAGAGTATGGCCGTTGATCCTATTGTCTTCGCCATGGCGAATCCGAAACCGGAGATTGATCCAGCTTTAGCAGCGCCTTTTGTACGTGTATTGGCTACGGGCCGCTCCGATTTCCCTAATCAGATTAACAATGTGCTGTGCTTCCCGGGAATTTTCCGGGGCGCACTGGATTGCCATGCCACGACGATTAATGAAGAAATGAAGCTCGCTGCCGGACTTGCCATTGCTGATGCGATCAGTCCTGAAGAGCTAAGTGAAACTTATATCATACCTAATGTATTTAATCCCAAGGTGGTGCAAAAGGTTCGGGATGCTGTCATTCGGGCTGCATGGGAGACGGGTGTAGCGAAGGCAGGAGAAGTACCCGCCGCTGTCCTGCACCCGGAAAAGTTATAATCTTCACAAACTATGTTCCCAGCGTTCCGCCTACTAAATCCGGTGCTGTCTGTTCCGTTCCGTCTCTGTGGAGAATATAAATTCGTGCCAATGAGCAGGATATAACAAAGCGCAACTGTATAGTTCTTGAATAAAAGTTGCGCTCAATATCACACAGGGAGTTTTTGGGGATGGGTGAAAAAAATATTTTAGCGTATTTTAAAAGTCCCGAGGAAGCACAGGGAGCCGCCAGAAAACTGGAAGCTCTCCGGGTAGCGGATGTGTCGATAGACCGATTTAGCCGATATCCGCGACAGTCTACAGGCAACGCTGGATTACCTGTATTTTCGGGACAAATTAGCAGCTTGTCCTCACTAACGCAGGGAGTGGACTTTACAGATGCAACTCCGGCGATACTGGCTGCGGCTGATCCGTCTGCCAGTGGAATGAGTGACGGCGGACAGGGTGGGCCGACAGGCCGCGATATATTGTTGACCGCTGTGGTGGATGAATCCATTCATCATCAGGCGATGTCTATTGTAGAGCAGGCGGGTGGAATGCTGTGAAAAGTTTGAAAGGAGCTGTGACAGATGCCCACAAACAAACGGTTCGATAAAGTGCTGACCAAAACCGAGAAAATCAAGCGTGCGCAATCTGCCAAAAATGAGGATGTTGAGTTCTCGGCAGAGCAGGCAGATGCTCAGGATTTGGAAGCGATCCGGCGCGGTGAAGTGGCTGATCGTCGTCAGGAGCGCATCATAAACGACAGCGAGTAGAATTCAATAAGACGGGTTATCCCCATCATTAAATATGATTTGTGGGATAGCCCGTCTTATTTGTGTTCCATACTCTTGTCTAATTTTTTAATTATCCGCTATATGCTGTTGCGCTAAAAACAAGGGAACCGGAGACGAAAGCAGTAGTCGCAGGCGTTTGATTTTCAATAATCAGTTGATAGTATTACAAGCCACTCCTTCTTTTGAATGTGCTATATGTGGTATGTACTAGAGTTAAGGGTGCTTGGACTAAAAGAGTGGACAACATGAACAAGTTCTACAAAAACATTTTGCACTCCGATGATACTAGCTTTTTTGAACTCCTATGCATGTATATAGTACAATGTAATGTATGCATGTGAAATGAGGAGGAAATGAAAACCATGTTGTGGCATGAAATAACAATACATACAACCGAAGAAGCCGTCGAAATGATTTCGAATTTTCTGCACGAAGCAGGTGCGGGAGGGGTTTCCATTGAAGAATCCGGTTCGCTGAACAAACCACGCGATACGTCCTACGGACAGTGGTATGATCGGCCCTTGAATGACATTCCTGAAGGACAAGCGACCATCAAGGGGTATTTTGCCGAAGAAGTTGAGATGGACGAGATCCGCGCGCAAATTGAGCCACGCGTCGAAGAATTGAGAACCTTCGATATTGACCCCGGCGAGGTTCGGTATGAGCTGAAAACGGTCAACGAGGATGACTGGGCAAATGCCTGGAAGCAATACTTCAAGCCTTTGCGTGTGTCGGATCGTCTAACGATCAAACCTACTTGGGAAGCCTATGAGCCTGCCAGTGAAGATGAAAAAATTATTGAGCTGGACCCCGGCATGGCCTTTGGCACCGGAACGCATCCCACAACATCACTTTGCCTGAGAGCGTTGGAATCAGTGATTAAGGGTGGAGAAGAAGTCATTGATGTGGGCACAGGCTCCGGCATTTTGGCGATTGGAGCCGTGCAACTGGGAGCGAAGCATGTACTGGCTCTGGACCTTGATCCCGTAGCGGTATCCAGTGCGCGGGAAAATACCCATCTGAATGGGCTGGAGGATCGCATTACTATTAAAGAGAGCGATCTGCTGTCTGTACTGAATGCGAGCGATCCGACGCTGGGTATCCAGTTGCCAGTCAAGCTGGTGGTCGCTAATATTTTGGCCGAAATTATTCTGCTGTTTATTGATGATGTGTACAAGGCTCTGGAGCCAGGTGGTATTTATATCGCTTCAGGGATTTGGAAGAACAAAGAAGAGGTCGTCGAAAACGCATTGAAGGCGGCTGGCTTCGACATTGCCGAAACGTGCCGTGATGAGGATTGGCTGGCGTTTGTGGCGAGAAAGAGGTAACCATGGATTTTTTACAAAGTATTTTTCGTGTAAATTTAAATGTTCTTCCATTTTATTTGCTGGCTGTGATCATATCTTTTACGGTGCATGAGTTTGCACATGCGTATTATGCCAATAAATTTGGTGACCCCACAGCCAAGCTGCTTGGGCGCGTGACTTTAAATCCGGCCGTGCATATTGATGTGCTGGGTACGCTGTTGCTGCTGATCGGGGGCTTTGGCTGGGCCAAGCCTGTTCCGGTTAACCGTGACAATTTTAGCCGTCCGCGCCTCATGGGCATTATTGTTTCGGCTGCCGGTCCGCTGAGTAATCTGCTGCTTGCATTTGTTACTACTCTGATCTATGCCGTGCTCCTTCATTTTCAAGTGCTGCCGGGTATGGAGAACCAGCGGGTGGCTCAGGCTATCTATTTGTTTATCAATGCACTGATCAATTTGAATCTGTTTTTGTTTATCTTTAACTTGATTCCACTGCCTCCGCTGGATGGATACCGCATTGTGGAAGACGTAGCTCCAACTCCTGTGCGGCGTAAGCTTCAGCAGTTTGAACAGTGGTCCATCTTTATTTTTCTGCTTATACTGGTCATTCCGCAGGTTCGGGCTGTAACGATTGAACCTCTTTACACCTTGGCCCAATTGATCTATATACAGTTTTTGCAGTTCTCTTTTTACATCATCGGATTATTTGGAGCCTAAGGGCTCCTTTTTTTGCGAGAACAGATAGGTATTACGCGAATGGGAAAGGGAACAGACTGGTCATACAGGCGCAAAAGATGATATGATGGTGCTTGGTGATTTATTCGGATTTTGTATGGAACGTCAGTGGATAACAGTTATTTTAGAATAGGTGTGAGAGAGAATGCAGCGTTATTTTATTCCGGCAGAGCAATTTCTGGAAGATCACGTGATTGTTGCGGGTGAGGACGCGCGGCATATTGCCAAGGTCATGCGCGGTCGTAGTGGAGACAAAATTATAGTCAGTGACGGGGTATCCAGGGAAGCGCTGGCTGCATTGGATACGATTGAGCAGGACCATGTTACGGCGACGATCATCGAGCCGCTGGAGATGACCTCTGAACCGCATGTGCAGGTCACCATTGCCCAAAGTCTTCCCAAGGGAGACAAGATGGAGACCGTTATGCAAAAATGTACAGAAATCGGAGCAACCGGGTTTGTACCGTTTTTGTCCGAGCGCACGGTCGTGCAGTATGACGCCAAAAAAGAAGGCAAGCGACTGGAGCGCTGGCGCAAGATTGTGAAAGAAGCGGCTGAGCAAAGCCACCGTAACCGGATTCCGGAAATTAGCGCGCCGATGACGTGGAAGGAGCTGCTGGCTTCTTTTTCGCAGTATGATTTGATATGCTATTGTTATGAAAAAGAGCAGGGGCGGCAGCTACGAGACGTGATTCAGCCTTTGGCAGAACAATGGACGTCGGCGGACAAGCCACGTGTTCTGTTAGTAGTGGGTCCGGAAGGCGGCTTCAGCGAAGCGGAGAGTCTGGAGGCCGAGCATGCCGGGGCGCAGTCTACGGGGCTGGGAAAACGCATTTTGCGTGCGGAAACCGCAGGTATGGCTGCATTGGCTTGCATTTTATATGAGTCAGGAGAAATGGGAGGGGTTTAATATGCCGTCAGTGGCATTTTACACATTGGGTTGTAAGGTAAACTTTTATGATACAGAAGCGATTTGGCAGCTGTTCAAAAATGAAGGCTATGAGCAGGTAGATTTTGATGAGCAGACAGCTGACGTCTACCTTATTAATACGTGCACCGTTACGAATACTGGCGATAAAAAGAGTCGTCAGATCATTCGCCGTGCGATTCGTCGGAACCCAGATGCCATTGTGGCAGTGACGGGCTGTTACGCCCAAACTTCTCCTGCCGAGATTATGGATATTCCCGGTGTAGATCTCGTTATTGGTACACAGGACCGGGACAAAATTATTCCGTTTGTAAAGGAGATTCAAGAGTCGCGTCAACCTGTGAATGCTGTGCGCAACATTATGAAAACGCGCGTGTTCGAGGAAATGGATGTGCCTGATTTTGCTAATCACACCCGTGCGTTTTTGAAAATTCAGGATGGCTGCAATAACTTCTGTACCTTCTGCATCATCCCGTGGTCGCGTGGTTTATCCCGCAGCCGTGATGCCGCGAGCATTATCGCACAGGCGCGTCAGCTGGTGCATGCGGGCTACAAGGAAATTGTACTCACAGGTATCCATACTGGCGGCTATGGTGACGATATGGACAATTATGACCTGTCCGATCTGCTGTGGGATCTGGAGAAGGTGGAAGGGCTGGAGCGTATCCGTATCAGCTCAATTGAAGCCAGCCAGATCGATGAAAAAATGCTTGATGTACTGAACCGTTCCACCAAGCTGGTTCGTCATTTTCACATACCGCTTCAGGCGGGGGACGACACCGTGTTGAAACGGATGCGTCGCAAGTACACCACAGAAGAGTTTTATAACAAGATGCTCATGATTCGAAAAGCAATGCCGGATGTAGCGATTACAACGGACGTGATTGTTGGCTTCCCTGGGGAGACGGACGAAATGTTCCGCAACGGCTATGAGCTGATGGAAAAAATCAGCTTCTCGGAAATGCATGTGTTCCCTTATTCCAAGCGCAGTGGCACGCCTGCGGCGCGTATGGAGGATCAGGTCGACGAGGACGTGAAAAATGCACGTGTGCATGAGCTGATTAAACTGTCAGAGCAAATGCAACTAGCGTATGCTGAGAAGTTTGTAGGTCAGGTGCTGGAGGTCATTCCGGAAGTTGCGCCGAAAGGGACCGAAGATAGTGGCATACTCTACGGTTATAGTGACAATTACATTCAACTGGTGTTTGAAGGTACCGAGGATCTGGTTGGCAAGGTGTGCCGCGTGAAGCTGACGAAGGCGGGCATTAATGAAAGTGAAGGTCAATTGGTCCGCGTATTGGAGAATGGGCTGCAAACAGCTCTCTAAGAACATAAAAAGCCTGAACAGACAATAGCGATGGCAAACAAGGATTTCGCCTTTCCTTACAGAGAGGACGGAATCCTTGTTGCGCAAGGAAAGGAGATTACAGGATGGCAGCAAAAAAGGAAATTTCCGCAGGCGGTGTTGTGTTTCGCAAACAGGGGGAGCAGCTTGAAATTCAGCTGATTACCGACCGATACGGCAAGGTCTCCTTGGCTAAAGGCAAAATGGAGCCGGGAGAAACGATCGAACAGACGGCTTTGCGTGAAATTCGCGAGGAAACAGGGCTGAACGGACGGATTATCCAGCATGTAGATATGATTGCTTATACGTATCAGCATCCTGAATTCGGGGAAGTGGACAAGGAAGTTCATTATTATCTCGTAGAGGCACTGGATGGGGATTTACAGGCACAGATTGAAGAAATTAAAGGTGTTGCGTGGCATACGCCTGAGGAAGCATGGCGTCTCCAGCGCCAAGGCGGATATGACAACAATGATGTCATTTTGAGCAAGGCGCTGTCCATGCTTGGAATTAACGTTTAATTCTAGGGAGAGACATACGTTGCTCTAAGCGTGTCCATACAGGTAAATAGCAGACAGGCAGGACAAGCAGGGAGCTGATCATGTTAAACAGGGTTTGGGCATGGGCTACCTTGGCTCCGGGCTCGGCGGATATCCAGGCAGCCGCCATTTCGAGCCCGGGAATCAACGGCATAAAAAGCAATGCCCCGCCTACGTTCAGCAGCACATGGGACCAGGCCACAAATTTGCCGGACAGGCTGCCGCCAACAGCGGCAATCAGAGCCGTCACGCAGGTGCCTACATTGGAGCCGATGACGATGGCGATACCCACATCGGCTGGCAGGGCGCCCGCCGCAGCAAGGCTGATTGCCATGCCAATGACGGCTGCGCTGCTGTGAACCAGTGCGGTCAGGCAGGCTCCAGCGGCGAAGGCCCACCACATATTGGCCGCAGCGTGATCAAGAAACCAGCGGAACAGCCCGGCCTGCTTAATCCAAGGGCCGACTGTTTGCATCACGCGGATACCCGCAAGGATCAGAGAAAATCCGGCAAAGGCAAGGCTGATATATTGTACAGCCTGCGGACGGCTGAGTTGATTGGGGTTGGATGGTGGCCCGGCAGACGCATACTGGCGGCTAGAGACAGCCTCGCCCCACAAGACGGCTGCGCTCCAGCAAAGCAGCGAGCCGCAGAGCAGCGGAACAGCCAGCTTGCCTAGCTGGAGACCCATTAGCTCGGTGGTCAGGCAGGTACCAATATTGGTGCCGAGGATGATGCCGAGCGTGCGTCCGTAGGTCAACAGCTCGGCGTTGACCAGTCCGATGGTCAGCACCGTGACAGCGGTGCTGCTTTGCAACAGGGCGGTGATGCCTGAGCTGAACAACATGCCCCGCCAAGGGGAATCGGTGGCCCGGTTCAGCCAGCGGGTGAGGAAGGGGCCAGCCAAATGCCGGAGGGCAGCTTCCATCAGCTTCATCCCGCCCAAAAAAATAAGCAGCCCGCCGCACAGCGGCAGAATAACATGAATAAACACGGCCATTAGCCCCTTTTCTAAGGTTATGAATTGAATTGCGCTTATGTAACAGCCTATGATCTGTCGAGGACAGCCATGACAAGCATGACCGAGCTGTTTTTTAGGAAAACGATAATTTTTGCAGTATCTTCACAAGCTTTAAAATGTGACGTCGATATAAAGGCGGGCAGTAGCGGAGCGGTTCATTTGAATCTGAAGAAGCGTAACGTTCGCCTAAAAGCTTTCCAAAGGAAAGCTGCTTCGGAAGCATAAACCTAGGGGGATTCTTGCCATTAAATCATTTATAAAATCCAGAGAATCCCCCTGCAACAGCGATCGTAAGATCAAATGAACCGCGGAGCCGCGCCCCATCGAACACCACACTTTTAACACTTTGAGTAATCCAAGAATGGGAGTGAAAGACTTTGCCTTCAGTAATATTGGAACGCAGCCGCAAAAAAAGGCTGGAGCACGCGCACCCCTGGGTGTTTAAAAATGAAATAGCCAAGGTGGAGGGTGAACCGGAGGCAGGTGATCTGGTCAATATCGTAAACCATCAGGGCCGTTATTTGGCAACGGGTTACTATAATCCGGCCTCACAAATTACGGTGCGTGTGATGTCCTACGAGCCGCTGGAAGTTATGGATAAAAATTTCTTTGCTGAACGCTTCCGTAATTGTCTGGAGCACCGTGAACGTTTTGTGACCGGAGGAGATGCGTATCGGCTGGTATACGGCGAGGCCGATTTTTTACCCGGGCTGATCGTAGACCGTTTTGGCGACGTGTTAGTCGTACAATTATTAACGCTCGGTATGGATCGCCGCAGGGAAGAAATCAGGGATGCACTTGTTGAAGTAATTGGCCCTGTTGGTATATATGAGCGCAGCGATGTATCCATCCGCGAGCTGGAAGGACTGGAACAGACCAAAGGGCCTTTATATGGCGACTGCCCGCGTCATGTTGTGGTAACGGAAAATGGCTTGCGTATCAAGGTCGATATTGTAGAGGGCCAGAAGACAGGCTACTTCTTCGACCAGCGTGAGAATCGTGCGGCGATTGCGCCGCTGATGACGGGTTGGGGAGGACGCAGCGGAATTACGCTGCAGGAAGTAGCAGCAGAGCAGGGTGACGCTGGCACAGCGGTTATGAAGCCTGTGAACAAAAGCGGCAAGGTTGTGGATTTCCCATTCTGGGATGGTGCAACCGTGCTGGAGTGCTTTTCACATACGGGAAGCTTTACGCTCAATGCCTGCAAATATGGTGCGAAAAAAGTAACCTGTCTTGATATTTCCGAGCACGCGATTGAAAGCGCACGGGATAATGTCAAGCTGAACGGTTTTGAGGAACGCGTCGAGTTTGTCGTGGACGATGCCTTCCAATATTTGCGTAATCAGGTTAAAGGCGTAGAGGAACGCACTGCGCGAGCCAGGGGAAAAGGAGATACTTCCAAGCCGCTAACAGCAGGGGGCGGACGTACCTTTGATGTAGTTATTCTTGATCCACCAGCCTTTGCGAAAACAAAGAATGCGGTCAAAGGAGCTACGCGGGGGTATAAGGATATTAACCTGCACGGGATGAAGCTGGTCAATGAGGGCGGCTATCTGGTGACAGCGAGCTGCTCGTTCCATATGCGGCCGGAGCTGTTTCTGGACACGATTAAAGAAGCTGCGGCAGATGCCGGAAAAATCCTCCGTCTGGTGGATTGGAGGGCGGCTGGCAAGGATCATCCCCAAATTCTGGGTGTAGAGGAAGGCCATTATTTGAAATTCGCTATTTTTGAGGTGCGCAGTCGAACACAACTGTAGAATTTATAGATTGTTAACCGCATATTAAGGTAGCGGATCAAGTAGATTAGGCTCGTTTTATCCATAAATCAGTCCTGTAGAGAAGGCATACACAAGCCAACCTGCGGGACTGTTTGTTTTTTGAGGGAGGATAAAATGCTACAAGATGGCAAACGTACGTTCTTTTCTCCCTTGCCTCATATGCTATACTGTTGAATAGAATGCTGTTCGTTGGAAAGGAGGCCGCATCATGTCGGTCCGTTTGGTAATTGGCCGCTCAGGCAGCGGAAAAAGCACGTTAATCCGTCGTGAAATGACGGCTATGCTACGCAAGGAACCGCTAGGTAAGCCTATGCTGTTACTTGTGCCGGAGCAATCGTCATTTGCTTCAGAGCATGCGCTGCTTACAGAAGCCGGAAACGGTATTCAGGGGACGGTGCGTGCACAGGTCATGGGATTTCATCGTCTTGCCTATTTGGTCATGCAGGAAACCGGGGGTTCGGCGCTGGTACCTGTGACGGAGGAAGGCAAGAAGATGCTTTTATATAAAATTATTCGTCGTCGCAAGGATGAACTGAGTTTATTTAAGGATTCGGGAGACCAGCTTGGCTTTGTGGATCGGTTAAATACGCTGTTTACAGAGCTGAAGCAGTACGGGAATGATACCCTGTCTGTACCGGAGCAACTGGAGCGAATGAATGCGGCAGGGGAATCGACTCCGATTTTACGCGGCAAGCTCAAGGATATCAGTCTGATCTATGAGGATTTTGAAAGAGAGCTGGCACTTAAATATATTGACGGCGAGGATACGCTGCGTATGCTGGCGGAGCAGATTGCTGAGTCGTCCATTGTACGTGGAGCGGATATTTGGATGGATGGCTACCGCAGGTTTACGCCGCATGAATATAAGGTGGTGGAGCAGCTCATGCTGCACGCTTCTTCGTTGACGGTCGCACTGACCTGCAATCGTAGCTACGAGAGTGGACAGCTTCCGCATGAGCTGGATTTGTTTCATCCTTCGGCGGCTACCTATGTAAAGCTTAAAGGGATGGCGGACGAGCTGATGATCGAGACGCAGACACAACTGCTGCGCCCTGATCCGCTTCCGAGATTTAAGGACCGCCCGGCGTTGGCGTATCTGGAGGCAGAGTTTGAACGACGTGCGGGATATCGGAACCAGGAACGACCCATGCCGCAGCAACAGATGCGGGAGCAATGGAATGATAAGCAGCCAGAAGAAATCAAACTGTATGCCGCAGCGAACCGACGTGTCGAGCTGGAGGGCGCAGTGCGCGAAATGCGCCGCCTGGCCCGAGATGAGGGGGCACGTTATCGGGAAATGGCTCTGTTTGTACGCCATATTGAGGATTATGAGCCGTGGGTGGAGCCAATATTTAAGCAATATGAGGTTCCAGTGTTTCTGGATCAGCGCAGAAGCGTATTGCATCATCCCTTGGTGGAAATGATTCGGGCTTCGCTGGATATCGTCCAGCGGCGTTGGCGGTACGAGGATGTATTTCGTGCGGTCAAAACGGATCTGCTGTTGCCACAGGATGGACGAGTCAGCCGCGAGGATATGGACCGTTTGGAAAATTACGCATTGGCCTGCGGGATACAGGGCAGCCGCTGGACAGACGGACGTCCTTGGCAGGCTGTACCCAGCCTTTCGCTGGAGATGGAGGAACAGGAGCGAAATCGTCAACGGGACGAAACGCTGGATCTAATGGAGCTGTGCCGTGATGTAATCGTGACGCCTTTACGTGCGTTTGAGAAACGTCTGGGTAAGGCCCGGACTGCACTTGAGAAGTGTGAAGCGGTGTACTTGTTGCTGGAGGATACGGAAATTGGACATAAGCTGGATGACTTGATCCATCAGGCCGAGGAAGCGGGAAATCCGGAGCAGGCGAAGGAGTATCGTCAGGTATGGGATGCGGTGCTTGAGCTGTTGGATCAGATCGTCGAAATGATGGGTGATGAGAAGCTGGATACTTCTTTGTTTGCTGGTGTTCTGGAAACGGGGCTGATAGAGTACCGTATGGGTCTTGTTCCGCCAGCTCTGGATCAGGTACTGGTAGGAAACACAGACCGTACACGTGTAGCTGGTATTCAACATGCCTTTGTGCTGGGTATGAACGAAGGTGTGATGCCTGCTGTGTTTCATGAGGACGGCGTGCTGAACGAGCAGGAACGGACTGCCTTGAATGAACGGGGCGTAGAGCTGGCACCGGATATGACAAGGCGTCTGCTGGATGAACGTTTTCTTGCGTATACGGCGCTCACGTCAGCCGGGAGCAGTCTGTGGATGAGCTACGCCGTGACCGACGAAGAGGGCAAGTCGTTGCTGCCGTCAGAGCTAGTACGGCATGTCCGTCAACTGTTCCCTGGTCTGGAAGAGCACCCGTTGGCTGCATATCCTTTGCCTGGGGACCCGTGGACGACGCAATGGGAGTATGCTTCCCATCCGTCCGAGGCATTGCCGCAGCTGATCGCGCAATTCCGGCAATGGCGGCATGGCGGAGAGATTTTATCTCCCTGGTGGGAGGTATACAACTGGTATGCGCGCCAGCAGGGGCGTGAAAAGGACAAGCTGCGTCAGTTGCTGACCTCACTTTTTTACGAAAATCATGCTGAAATGCGGAAAGAAACGAGTCGTCGTCTGTACGGTAGCAAGCTGCGTACCAGCGTATCCCGTATGGAACGTTTTGTCGCTTGTCCATTTTCGCATTTTGCTTCTCATGGTCTTCGCTTGAAGGAGCGCCAAATGTATCGGCTGAAGGCACCGGATATCGGGCAGCTGTTCCATGCGGCGCTCGGAGAGATGGCGATTAATTTACGTAAACGAAACGTGAGCTGGGGCAGTCTCAGCACAGAGGAATGCCGACAAGAGGCGGAATCGACGGTGGAGCGTTTGGCTCCCCGCCTGCAAGGCGAGATTTTAATGAGCTCCAAGCGGTACGGGTACATTTTGCGTAAGCTGAAAGACATTGTGAGTCGGGCTTCGTTGATTTTGGGTGAACATGCGCGTAGAGGCAGCTTTGAGCCACTGGAGCTGGAGCTGGGTTTTGGGCCGGGAGAAAAGCTTCCTCCTCTGACCTTTCGACTGGACAACGGTGTGGTGATGGAAATCGTCGGACGAATTGACCGCGTGGATGTGGCAGAGGGAGAAAAGGGCTTGCTTTTACGCGTCATTGATTACAAGTCCAGCCAAAAGGATCTCAAGCTTCATGAAGTCTACTATGGCTTGTCCCTGCAAATGCTCACGTACCTGGACGTGCTGCTGAATGCGGCGGAGGAATGGCTTGGCGAGACGGCTTATCCGGCGGGTACGCTGTATTTTCACGTCCACAATCCGATGTTGCAGTCGCCGAATGGTCTGAGCGCGGAACAGGCCCGTCAGGAGCTTTTGAAACGCTTCAAGATGAAAGGGCTGTTGCTGGCGGATCGGGATGTGGTTGGACAAATGGACACGGCACTGGACAAGGGGTATTCCTCCATTTTGCCAGTTGCGGTCAAGGCGGATGGCAGCTTTTACAGCAGTGCGTCTGTCGCTTCGCCGGAACAGTGGGATAGCCTGCTGGCTTCGGTACGCGATAATATCCGAACGATTGGGACACGCATGACAGAGGGCGACGTGGCGATTGAACCTTATCGTATCCAGCAAGAGACGGCATGTACCTTCTGTTCTTTCAAACCTGTTTGTCAATTTGACGAAAGTCTGGAAGGCAGCGGCTACAACCAATGGGGGAAACCCGGCAAGGATCAGATCTGGAATCTGCTCGGTCATACACAGGAAGGGAAAGGAGGAATGGACCAATGATAAGTACATCAAGCACCAATGGCATACCCAAGCCGGAAGGTAGTATGTGGAGTGATGACCAGTGGCGTGCGATTTCCGAATCCGGCAACAACATGCTGGTAGCGGCAGCGGCGGGGTCTGGTAAAACAGCGGTGCTCGTAGAGCGCATTATTCGTAAAATCGCCGATCCCCAGCTCGGTTTCAGCGTGGATCGGCTGCTGGTAGCGACCTTTACGAAGGCTGCTGCCGCCGAAATGCGCCAACGTATACGCGAAGCTTTGGAACGTGTGCTGGAACAGGAGCCGGATAGTGAGCATGTACGTCGGCAGCTATCGCTACTAAATCGAGCCTCGATAACGACGCTCCACTCTTTTTGTATGGAGGTCATTCGCAGGCATTATCAGGCCATTCCTCTTGATCCCGGTTTTCGGATTATGAATGAGCATGAGACGGAATTGCTGCGGCAGGAGCTGCTGGAAGAACTGTTTGAGGAAAAGTATGAGGCTAACGGTGAAGGCAGCACGTTTCGCAGACTGGTGGACTGGTTTAGCGGTGAGCGTACAGATGATGCGATGTATGTGCTTGTTCAGCGCTTGTACGATTTTTCGCAAAGTCACCCCTGGCCGGAGCACTGGCTGAGGGAGACGGCAGCAGCGTTCTGTGTACAGGATGTGGCGGCTTTGGGAAAAACCCCTTGGGTCCGCAGCATTTTGGCGGATGCGGCACTTTCGCTGCGCGGAGCAGCAAGCCTGCTGGAGCAGGCGTATGAGACGGCTATGCAGCCTGGTGGTCCTGCCCCCTATGCAGTGACGCTGCAAGAGGATGCGGCGATGGTGAAGGGACTATTGCAGGAGCTGGAGACACAGCCGTGGGCATCGCTGTATGATCACTTTCAGATCGCGGCCTTTGGCAAGCTCAAGCCGGTCAAAAAGGATCAGACCGAGCCTGCATTGCAGGAACGGGTCAAGGCGCTCCGTGAGGCAGCCAAAAAAATGATCACGGATATGAAGGCTTCTCTGTTCGGCAGGAGGGCAGAAGCCTATTTGGAGGAACTACATGGTGCGGCTCCTCTGATGGAGGAACTGGTGGAGACCGTAATTGCATTTGGGGAACGATTTCAACAGCACAAGCAGTCCAAAGGGCTGGTGGATTTCGGGGATTTGGAGCACTATTGTCTAAAAATATTACGTCATCCCGACTCCACTCCGCACAGACTACTGCCTTCGGACGCTGCGCTCGAATACAAGGAGCAATTCGACGAGGTGCTGCTGGATGAGTATCAGGATACGAATACGGTACAGGAGGATATCGTCAGGCTGGTATCCCGTGAAGAACCGGGTAACCGTTTTATGGTAGGGGACGTGAAGCAGAGTATTTATCGGTTTCGGTTGGCGGAGCCGGGTCTGTTTTTGAACAAATACCAGCGATACGGTATGCAAGAGCAGGAAGAGGGCTTTTTAATTGATCTGGCGCGTAATTTCCGCAGTCGGGTGGAAGTCGTCGATGCGGTAAATCTTGTGTTCCGGCAAATCATGAGCGTGGATGTGGCGGAAATTGAATACGATGAACGGGCATGGTTGGCGCATGGTGCTTCCTATCCTGAGCAGACGGAAAAAGATGCCACATCCCCATATGCACCTGAACTGCTGTTAGTTGATAAAGGCGGGCGCGGTCTTTCGGAGGTTTCGGAACTGTCCGAAACGGGTGATGAGTCCGCTTTGCAGGAAGGCGAATTGTCTGAGCTTGCGGAGCTGGAAACGGCACAATTGGAAGCCCGCGCAATCGCGCAACGGATTAAGGAACTGACGGGAGATACAGGACAACCGCTTTTGATTTATGACAGAGGGTTAAAAGCGATGCGTCCGGCAGTCTTCGGTGATATTGTCATTTTGCTCCGTTCGGCAAGCGTATGGGCACCACTGATTGTAGAAGAGCTGCGTCTTGAGGGCATTCCGGCATCCGGGGAGCAGACGACAGGCTTTTTCAAAGCAACGGAAGTGGAGGTCATGCTGTCTCTGCTACACATTATTGATAATCCGCAGCAGGACATCCCGCTGGCATCTGTGCTTCGTTCACCGATTGTAGGCTTGACCGAGGACGAGCTGGCACAAATCCGGCTGGAGAAGCCGGACGGATTATTTTATAGCGCTCTGCTGGCGGCGGCTGAGGCTGACCCTGCACAGGATAGCGAAAATGGAATGTCCAGCGACAAGCTGGAATTGGACCTTTTCGCAGGAGATTCGACAGATGCATCTGATATGGATGACAGGAATAGCGGAAATACGTTGCCTGCCCGACTGCGCTCGTTTTTGCACGATTTGGAAGCGTGGCGGCAGGAAGCAAGACAAGGTAGCTTGAGTGCATTGATTTGGCGTTTGCTGGAGGAAACGGGATATCTGGATTGGGTAGGTGGATTGCCCGGCGGCTCTCAACGTCAGAGTAATTTGCGGGCGCTGTATGACCGGGCGAGACAGTATGAGACTTCAACCTCTAACCGGGGCCTGTTCCGATTTTTGACCTTTATTTCCCGTTTGCGAGAGCGAGGCGGTGATTTGGGTTCATCTAGTGGCGGTACTGAACCCGATCAGGCTGTTCGTATTATGACGATTCACAAGAGTAAAGGACTTGAATTTCCTGTCGTGTTCATCGCCGGAACGGCTAAAATGTTCAATCAGCAGGATTTGAATGCGTCGTTTCTGATGCATAAGGAGCTGGGGTTTGGTCCCAAATATGTGGAGGAACAAAATCGGGTCAGCTACCCGACGCTGCCTAATTTGGCGATCCGTCGACGCTCCCAGCTGGAGCTGCTGGCTGAAGAAATGCGAGTGCTATATGTGGCGCTTACGCGTCCGCGTGAAAAGCTTATTATGACCGGAACGGTAAAGGATCTTGCTGCACGCGCAGCGGGTTGGGCACGTGCCAAAGAGCATACAGAGACAGTTTTACCCGATTATTTGCTGGCGGCAGGCCGCAGTTATCTGGACTGGGTAGGTCCTGCGTTGATCCGACATCCTTCTGCTGCTGTACTGAGGGAAGCGGCAGGGGATCAGGAGGGGGACTACCACAGGCTGGAAACTATGCCGGGCGGGGATTGGCTATTCAGAATCATTGCTTCGGAGACTCTTTCCGGCTCTCGTTTGAATTTGGACTCTGACGAGGAGATCGTTAATGAAGAGCGTCAGCAGAAGACGGAAGCGTTGAAAAATGCCGAGCCGATCGACAAAAGGTGGCTCTCATCCGATTCCGTATCCAATAGCCCAGCAGATATGACAACAAGGGCTGATGCAGATATTGCCGCTGCGCTTTCCTGGTCCTATCCGTATGAACGGGCAAGCAAGACGGCGGCGAATACATCGGTTACCGAAATGAAAAGATGGCTGGAGATGCAGGAAGCTGGATCGGAGGATTGGCTGAATCTGTCTTCTTTTCAAGTAGCCGAGTTACCAGAGGAGATGGAAGATTCTCAGACTGGGGGAAATCGACTGCACTTGCGCAGACCCAAATTTATGGGCAATCGGCGACTGACGCCGACGGAGCGTGGAACGGTGTACCATACGCTGTTTCTGCATTTGCCGCTGGGTGGTGTGATGAACGCCGAGGTGATTGAGGAAACGAAGGCTCGTCTGCTGAACCAGCGCTTATTGCTGGATGTTCAGGCGGAGGCATTAGATACGGATAAAATATTGCGCTTCTTCACCAGCGAACTGGGCCGAAGATTGCTGGAGGCATCCCATGTGCAGCGTGAGCTTCCGTTCACCTATACGATAGGAGTCGCAGATTTTTGGAGCCGCAGTTTGCCGTCGATGCTGTCAGCACAGGAAACAGAGTCGGGAGCCGCTGGACAACAGCGGGCAAGCATGACGTCAGAGCCTGGCCACGATGACAGAGTGCTGATGAACGGGATTATTGACTGCCTGTTTGAAGGGCTGGAGGGGTTGGTATTGCTTGATTACAAAACAGACCGGGTATCCGAATATCGGACGGTGTCTCATTTAACGGAGCAATATCGTTTTCAACTGGAGATGTACGCCCATGTGATCGAAGATATTACAGGTAAAAGGGTTGCTGAGAAGTGGTTGTATTTTCTGGAGGCTGGAGAAAGTGTGCGATTGTAGTTATTTGATGGATGAAATAGATAGAGAGGAGGAACAGCATGCGGATTTTGCATACGGGAGATTGGCATTTGGGTAGAACGCTGGAAGGGCGCAGCCGTTTGAAGGAGCAGGAGGCATTCTTGGAAGAATTGGCAAAAATGGCTGACGATCAGCAGGCGGATCTGATTATGATGGCTGGAGATGTGTACGACTCGGTCAATCCTCCAGCCGCCGCCGAGCAGTTATTTTATGAAACGTCTGCCCGTTTAACGGCTGGAGGAAGACCGTTGGTCGTTATTGCGGGTAATCATGATCAGCCGGAACGGGTATCCTCGGTTACGCCGCTGGTGAGCCAGCGCGGAATTACGTTGTTGGGGTTGCCCAGCGGGGAAGCGGTGCGAATTCATACACCGCGTACAGGAGAAATGGCATGTATCGCAGCCTTGCCTTATCCTTCCGAATCCCGCCTGAATGAGCTATTGTCCGAGGACGGTGACGAAACGGTGCTGCGGGAGGCTTACAGTCGTCGTGTGGGTATGCTGATGGCACAGCTCGGTACGGCGTTTCGGCCTGACACTGTTAATCTGTCCATGAGCCACATTTATGTACTTGGCGGGCTGGAGTCCGATTCGGAGCGTCCGATTCAGGTCGGGGGAGCCTATACAGTAGACCCGTCTGCGCTAAGCATCGGGGCGCAATATACGGCTTTGGGGCATTTGCACCGCCCTCAATATGTGAAGGGTGACGGGCTGATGCGCTATAGTGGATCTCCGCTGGCTTATAGCTTTTCCGAAGCAGGGCAGGCCAAATCGGTCACGCTCATTGACGTGGTCGCAGGCAAGCTCGCACAGGTCGAGGAGCTGTATATTACGAGCGGACGGCCTTTAGTGAAATGGCGCGCACGGGGAGGTCTGGAGGAGGTGTATCGCTGGCTGGACGAAGGGCTGGATACGGACGCCTTTATTGACCTGGAAATTACGCTGGATGAAGCGATGTCTCTGGGAGATATTCAGCGGCTGCGTAAAAGCCGTGAAGGCATCATTCATATCCGTCCGATGTATCCTGAAATGGCTGCGGCGCAGCTGGAACATCAGCGCTCAGAGCTGCCGGTTCACGAGCTGTTTCGGGCTTTTTATCAACGGCAAACTGGCGGCGCACAGCCGGATGACGGATTGGTGCAGCTATTTTTGGAGTTAGTGGAACAGGATGATGCAAGGGACCAAGCCGAGGAGGATGATGTATGAAACCGATTCTTCTGAAATTGGCGGGGTTGCAAAGCTACCGGGAGTCGCAGGAAATCCATTTTGACGAATTAACCGAAACCGGGCTATTCGGGATCTTTGGCCCGACAGGCAGCGGTAAATCGACGTTGCTGGACGCGATTACGCTGGCTATGTACGGCAAAGTAGAGCGGGCGGTAAATGGGACACAGGGCATTATGAATCATGCGGAGGATACGCTGTCCGTTGCGTTTACGTTCGAGTTGATGTCAGCCCAAGGGCCTCGTCGTTATCGTGTGGAGCGCCGATTCAAACGGGCTGGAGGCGTATCGGTGAACAATACGCTTAGCCGATTTATCGCGTTCACGGAGGACGGCGAGGAAGTACTTGCTGACAAGGTGCAGGATGTGACCCGTTGTGTGGAGGAGTATATCGGCCTGAAAATGGACGACTTCACACGAGCTGTCGTATTGCCACAGGGGAAGTTTGCCGAATTTTTATCATTAAAGGGCAGTGAGCGCAGACAGATGCTACAGCGTTTGTTTCATTTGGAAAAGTACGGAGATCAGCTTGCACAAAAGCTGAGCCGCCGTGTGAAGGACAATGACGCTGCACTTAAAGCGCTGGAAGCAGAGCAGCAGGGTCTGGGCGATGCGGGCGCCGAAGCGCTTGAACAGGCAGAGCAGCGTCTCAAAGAGGCTTTTGCCCATGCAGAGGCTTCGCGCCGTGAACTGGAACGGGTGTCGCGCGAAACGGAGGCGCTGAACAAAATCCGTGAGCTGGTCATGGAGCGCAGCCGCCGGGCAAATGAGCTGGAGCAGCTGGCAGCACTGGAGCCGGTCATTGCTTCGCTGGAGCGCAAGCTCCGTCAGGCCTCCGCAGCCGAGGCATTGCTGCCTGCGCTGACCGATATGAAGGAAGCCGCTGCCGAAGCGGAGAAGCGCCGGAAGGCGGCGGAAGAAGCAGCGGTGCAGGCGACATCGGCGCAGGAGGCTGCGGTTTTGTCTGTGCAAGCCGATGAGCAGGCCCGGCAAGCTCTGGGTGCAGAGGAACCGAAGCTGTTGCTTCGAATCGACCAGCTGGAGCAGGCGCTGCAACTGGAGCATGATACGGAAGCATTGCGAACAGAACGGGACCGTCTGGCGGTAGAGCTTGCGCAGAGTGAACAAACCCTCGCTGCATATGCCGAAGGACTCGCCAAGGAACAAGAGCTACAGGCGCGAGGATCGAAGCGGCAGCAGGAGCTTCAACAGGAATTGAAGCAAAATGAAGTGCGTGCAGATGAACGACGAATGCTTCAAGAGGCTGTGCAACGGCTCCAACAGCTGGAGACGGCGGATGAGCAGCTGCGCGAAGTAGAGCAGGAGTGTGTCACACAGGAGCAACGGCTTGCCCAGGCTGACGAACGTCTGAAGCTGACGGAGCAGGAAACACTTGAGGCCGAGGGACGGCGTTCCGCCCTTGCCGCGCAGGCGGCTGAGGGTATCGAGGCGCTGCTAACGCTGGAGGCAGAGATCACCGTCGATGTGTCGGCGCTGGCTGCCGAGGAAGAGCAGCTTCGCCATGAGCTGCGCGCCGAAGAGCTGGGCCGCCTCGCACAGCATCTTGCCGCCGAGCTGCGCGAGGGCGAGCCGTGCGCGGTGTGCGGCTCGCTGCACCACCCTGCGCCCGCCGCCACCGCGGCCCATGGCGCGGATGCCGCAGCGCCGGACGAGCTGCACCGCCTGCGGCTAGGCTTGCAGGAGCTGCGCCTTACGCTGCGTGAGCAGCTGCACGAGCAGCGTAGCCTGCTGGCGCAGCCCGCCGCCGCAGACGCCAGCGGCGCGGCCGCCACGGGCGAGGCGACCACGCCCACCGCAGTGCCAGCCGCGCCGCGCGGTGCCGCCGCTTGGGCGGAGCGTTGCGCGGCGCTGGAGCGGACGGCAGCCAAGCTGGCCGCCCGTGCGCGTGCGCTGCCTGCGGAGGCGCACGCGTTACGCGAGGCGGACGCCGCCGGACAGCAGCGGCGTATTCGCGCAGCCGCCGAGCAAGAGGCGGCTGTCGCAGCGCTAACGCAGGCGCGGAGCAAGCGCGAGGCATGCACCACGCGCAGCGGGGCATTGCGCGCCGAATGGTCGGCGCAGCTGCCGGACGTCGCTCCGGGCGAAGCCGCGGAGCGCTACCGCGCCATGCAGGAGCGCGACACGCGCGCGGAAGAGCTGCGGTCCCGGCTGGAGACGAGCGTGACCTTCCTCGAAGAGAAGTCGGCACGTGTTCAGCAGATCCAGCAGAGCATCATCGAGGAAGACAAAATCATTATTGCCCGTCGTACCGGACTCCAAAACAAAGATGATTTGCTGCGTGAAAAAATGGTGCAGCTCCGCAAGTGGGTTGGAGAAGACCATGCGGCTTCCTTGCTGGAAGAAGCGAACTCACGCCTTCGGGGACTGAGAAACGGAGCCGAAGCCGCCGCACGCCGCCGCGCTGAAGCGGAGGAACGCAAGCAGCAAGCCGTTCATGCTTCGCTGATTGCCCGGCAGGCATCCGATTCGGCAGAAGAAAGACGGCAGGTATCGGAGTCCCGCTGGAGTAGTCGTCTGGAAGCCTCCCCTTTTGCTACGGAAGCAGAGGTCGTGGAATGCTGTCTCGGGTCAGATGAATTCGCACGTTATGAACGTGAAGTGAGCCTGCATCGGGAACGTGAAAAAGAGCTGTCCTCCCGTTTAAAACATGTGGAAGAACAGCTGGATGGAGCAACAGTGACAGAGGAACAGTGGGAATCGGCCGCTGCGAAGCTGAGTGATTGCCGTGCACGCGACGAAGAGGCACTCCAGAATCGTGCCAAGGCTGAGCGTGATTTGGAGGATTTGCAGCACCGGCATGTCCGCTGGATGGAGCTGGAGTCCAATCGCGCTCATTTGCGCAGCGAGGCAGAAAAGATGTCCAAGCTCCAGTCCGTTTTCCGGGGCAACGCCTTCGTCGAATACATTGCCGAGGAACAGTTAATGCAAGTCAGTCAGTCGGCTTCGCGCCGTTTGCGTTTTCTGACCAAGCAGCGTTATGCGCTAGAGGTAGACTCCAGCGGTGGCTTTGTCATCAGTGACGATGCCAATGGCGGAGTCAAGCGTCCGGTATCGACCTTGTCCGGTGGCGAAACGTTCCTGACCTCCTTATCGCTTGCGCTCGCGCTGTCGGCCCAGATTCAATTGCGCGGCCAATACCCGCTGCAATTTTTCTTTCTGGATGAAGGCTTTGGAACGTTGGACCCTGAACTGCTGGACACAGTCATCACCTCGCTGGAAAAACTGCATCACGATCAACTGTCAGTCGGCGTGATCAGCCATGTGCCCGAGCTACGGGCTCGTCTGCCGCGCAAGCTGGTCGTTCTTCCCGCCGAGCAGGCCGGAGGCGGCTCCCGCGTGATTATGGAAACATTTTGAAACAACGTGATATAGATCACAGATACAGTTTCAAAGTATTGTTATAATACAGATAAGCCGACAAGTTATCATACAGCACCCCGGCGGACGTATGCTGCGGAAGGAAACTTCCCGTCATACGTCCGATCAGAGGGACTCTACCAAGAGTCTCCGGGGTGCTTCTTTTTTTGTTTGCAAGCCGGAATTCGCCCAATTTGATGTAGCACATAGCCCATTTTTGAATAACATACGGTATACATGCAAGAACCTAGGAGGAAACAACCATGGAAAAAAGCATGACGAACGTAAAAGGGATAGCACCGGAAAAAACGGATGCCAAAACGCTATGTCAACAGCATATGCACCGCTACGTATGCGTATGGGTGAAGGATGGAACGATGTATGACGGAATTGTGGAGCATGTGGATGATGAAAAAATATATTTGGCAGTTCCCGTGGGCGAAGCGGAGAACGTAAATCTCCCTTATCCGCCTAACAATTGCGGCTGTGGTTCCCGTGCTTATGGCGGCTTTGCATCCTACCCGCCATATCCGTACCCAGCCGGTATAGGCTATGGATATGGTTTCCCGTATAGACGTCGGCGCTTTAACCGTCTGGTTCTGCCGCTTGCTGCGCTGACCGCGATCGCCCTGCTGCCTTATTATTAAACTCTCATTACTTTAATCACGATAATGTGCATCCTCTCGGTCCTCTTATAACCTCTTATAGCCCCCTTTCTTAGATGTACAGCTACAGCACAAGCGGCTTACTGACGCATTCATACATCATGACATACTTAAGGCTGCTTCTTCCGCCGAGAAGAAACAGCCTCTTTTTTTACCTATGTCATTCCAAATCTAATCTCAACATGCGACCTACCTCATAACATGCTCTCCGCTATCTCGACAATCATTCTTTTCCAGCTCACTTCTCTATGAGCGACTACGTCTTAAGCGTGTCTGCACGAAGCGATACTGTCTTTTTCCGACCCAAATAATTGGTTCCGATTACCCCGGCTATAATCAGTAGTGAGCCAATCAGATGATACACTGTTATCTTTTCTCCAATAAACAAAGCCCCGGCTGCGATAGACACGATGGTCGACAGATTGGTAAACACGCTCATTTTTGACGCCTCTATTTTCGACAAAGCATAATTTGCAGTCAGTGAAGTGATAAGCGAGGCCACCACGCCAAGATATATAATGGACAGTACGAAGGTACCGTTGCTGGACAAGGATACAAATGTGCCCAGTGTCCCACTTTGAATATGGTTAGTGAGCGATATGGCCAGAAATGTAATAAATCCGATACCCATCATAAAATAACTGATTTCCGCCGGACTAAATTGCTTCGAAAGAGAGCGTGCCAAAACGCTGTATCCGGCAAACGCTACACACGTCAGGAAGAGCATAGAGAGCCCGCCCAAATTGGACAAGTTAAAGCTGCTTCCTTTCATGATAAAGATGAACACAACGCCGAAAACAGATAAAAAGATCGACAGCTTCTGTAAAAGGGTCGTTGTTTCTTTTAAAAATAGGGAAGCAATGATCATCGTTACAACGGGTGTGAAGGCATACATAATACCTCCCTCGGCGGAAGTTGCGTGCTGTAATCCAAATGCTTGTAGGGTGAAAAATCCCAACGGGTACATTAGAGCCAGCAGCAGTGCTTTAAATATGGGTTTGCCCCGATAAGACAGCTTGATCCACCCCAAGGCCACCGGAATGGACAGGACTATAAAAGAAGCTGCAAACCGATAGGTCAGCGTATCGATGGGATGAGCATACACTAATGCCATTTTAGTAAATAAAAACGAAAATCCAATAATTGCAGCATTCAGCACCGCAAAGAAATAAGCCAGTTTTAATCCTTTTGTTTGGGTGTCCATAAGTTGCCTACCTCTCTTTCATGCTTCGGGACCATGTTAGCGAACGTCCTCTCCGATGAACTAAAGGTACAACAATGGACGAGCCTGTGGAATATCAAATTATCATAACTGTATCGGTACAGTTTCATAAAATGAGGTATCCTGCTACACATATAGCATGTTAACATCAACCGTATAAAGAAATAGGAAGTGAAATAAGCAGGCAGGAGGATCATTGTGAAAAAATATATTTCGATTCTATCAGATATAGAGCTTAAAATCCGCGAGGGGCAATACAGCTCGGGTCAGAAGCTGCCTTCTATCCGAGATGCTTCAGAGTTGTACGAATGCAGCAAAAGCACGATTTTGCGGGCATATGCCGAACTTGAAAAGAAGCACGCCATCTATTCCATTCCGCAAAGCGGATATTATGTGGTAGAGAACTCCGGCGATTTACGTCATAGCCGTAGCCAAGGTCATATTCAGGAATCGATTGATTTTGCTTCGGCCTCCCCGGATTTAAACGTATTTCCGTATCTGGACTTTCAGCACTGTCTGAATCAGGCCATTGATACGTACAAATATCATCTGTTCACCTACGGAGATTCGCAAGGGCTGGAGACATTGCGTCATACGCTCGTTTCTCACTTGGCCGATAATCAGGTGTTTGCAAAAATGGAGCGGATTATCGTCACTTCAGGTGTTCAGCAGGCACTGGAAATCCTGGCTAAAATGCCGTTTCCGAACGGCAAAAAGACAGTTTTGGTGGAGCAGCCGAGCTATGATATTTATTTGCGTTTTTTGGAGGGAGAGAGCATACCCGTCAGCACCATCGCCCGAACAGCGGCAGGTATGGATTTGCAGGAATTGGAGCATCAATTTAAGAACGGGAGCATCAAGTTTTTTTACACCATGTCAAGATATCATAATCCCCTGGGGACCTCATACAACATAGAGGAACGCAAGGCTATAGCCGCATTAGCTGCCAAATACGATGTGTACATTGTGGAGGATGATTACATGGCTGATTTGGGGATCGATCACCTGTTTGATCCTATATATGCGTACGATCAGACAGACCATGTTATTTATTTGAAAAGCTTCTCGAAAATCATTTTCCCCGGCTTGCGCTTAGGCGTGGCAGTTTTGCCGGAAATCCTGTTAAAGACGTCCAGCGCATACAAAAGACACGTCGACACCTCTATTTTATCACAGGCCGCACTCGATATTTATATTAAAAATGGAATGTATGAACGCCACAAGCACACGATATGCAGCCTGTATGCGGAACGCATTCGCATTTTAAACCAGGCAGTGGAGCGATACAATCAGGACGGGGTGATTGAAGTGTCGGCTGTAAGCTCGGGAGTGTATATGCAGTTGAAGCTGCCCCGGACGGTGAACATGGAGCGTTTGGTGCAGCGTCTTGCCGCGAGGAAGGTGCAGGTGGTACCCGGTAAAGGATTTTACTTATCTGATTATAAGGATCACGAAAAGTTTTTACGCATCAGTATTTCGCGTGCTCAGCCGGATCAAATTGATGAAGGGGTAAAAGCTATTATAGAAGAAGCGGGGAGAGGGAACTGGTATTAAGCCCCTTTTTCCGTTATGATACATATAGAAACATAGGTATAACAAACCATAACTGTATATGTTCAATTCGGTTGTGGGAAATACATAACTTTGAATGCCGAGAGCATGGGTTCTGCACTTTCGAACTTGATGATCGGCTCACTGCCAAAGGAGGGTTTTGATTGGACGATCTGTTTTTGAAAATTGTGGATGGAACCATCCCCAGCAAAAAAGTGCTGGAAACCGACAATGTGCTCGCATTTCATGACATCCAGCCTGCGGCGCCAGTACACGTGCTCATTATTCCGAAGAAATATATTCCTTCAATGAATGCTGTGACGGAGGAGGATCTGCCTCTGATTGCGGAGATTCATCGTGTTGCGGTTGAGGTGGCGAAAAAACTGGGTATCGCTGAATCGGGTTATCGGTTGATTAACAACTGCGGTCCGGATAGTGGGCAAGCGGTTGGACATCTGCATTATCATCTGTTGGGCGGTGCCCCATTGGGTGCCTTGACGGGTATTTCGGACTCACATTCTTAAAAATGGCAGTGCTTGTCTTTCAGTAATACGGACGTGAATGGAGAAAAATGGTTCCTTTATTTATTCATTTTTCCTTATAGGTTGACACCCGGTTTCCGTTTCACCTATAATAAAATTTGATGAACCGTGTTATTGCTCTTGGACGGTCTGGTCGGAGGGAGGGAAAACTGGTGTCTGAAACTAAAGTTCGCAAAAACGAGACAATTGATGCTGCACTTCGTCGCTTTAAACGTTCCATTGCTAAGGATGGCGTATTGGCTGAGGTGAAGAAACGCAAGCATTATGAAAAGCCAAGCGTAAAGCGCAAGAAAAAGTCCGAGGCTGCTCGTAAGAGAAAGTTCTAGGAGGATCTAAGCAATTATGAATTTGAGCGAACGATTGAACGAAGATATGAAGCAAGCAATGAAGAGTAAGGACAAGTTCAAACTCTCCACCATTCGAATGGTTCGTTCTACGATTAAAAATCTTGAAATAGATTTGAAACGGGATTTGGACGACAACGAAGTGCTTGATATTCTGAGTCGTGAGATCAAACAGCGAAAAGATGCCCTCCATGAATTTGAAAAGGCCGGTCGTGATGAGCTTGCGACAAGCACTAAAGCAGAAATAGAGATCATCGCTCAGTACCTTCCCGAACAACTTTCTGAAGAAGAAATTAAAGTTATTGTACAGCAGACCATCCAGGAAACCGGTGCTTCTTCGAAAGCCGAGATGGGGAAAGTAATGACGGCCTTGATGCCTAAGGTAAAAGGCCGCGCTGACGGTAAGCTCGTGAACCAAGCGGTTCAGCAATTTCTGCAATAAACCTGCGACAAACAGGAAATCGCAACACCCTCTGTTTACAGAGGGTGTTGTTTCTGTATCTGCCGCGTTTGTCATAGGCTGTTATTATAAGGAGAGCTTTTGTTGTAAGCGTTATCTATAATCATTTGAAACGTGATGTTCATCGGGTGCGTAAAGTACATGACAGCCATCAGGATTAGCAATGTACTCAAGAATTTCACAATAAACCCTGAAAACTGTATGGTTTATCTGACAAAATTTGATATGCTGTAACATAGAAAGATCGAAAGGGGGGAGAGTAATGCATAGAGAACATCACCACTCCAGCCGCAAAATGATCTTTTGGACCATGTGGATCATGATATCCGTTTTGCTGTTGCCATTATTCCATTCGGGATCGGCGGCGGCCGCTGTGAAAGGCGGTGCTGTGTTCGTTATACCGGTGGATCAGGAAATTGAACAGGGACTGGGCAGCTTTATGGAACGCGGCTTTACAGAAGCGGCGGAGTCCAAAGCGGGCCTCATTGTGCTGGATATTAATACGCCAGGCGGACGAGTAGACACAGCGGAAAAGCTGGGCAAGCTGATTAAAGACAGCACGATTCCGACCGTAGCCTATGTGAGAGGCGAAGCGGCCTCTGCGGGGAGCTATATTGCGTTAAGCGCAAACAAAATTGTTATGAAGCCGGGCAGCATTATTGGAGCAGCAGCGCTGGTGGACGGCAGTGGGCAAGCTATCACCGACCCGAAAACGGTGGCTTGGTGGAAGAGCAGCATGGCATCTGCCGCAGAATCCGGCGGACGTAACCCGGATATTGCGAGAGGTATGGTAGACTCCAAAATTTCTGTAGCTATACCGGAGCTGAACTTTAATAAAGAAAAAGGTCAGATCATTTCTTTAACCAGTGAGGAAGCGCTTAAGCTGGGTTATGCGGATCACATCGCCTCTTCAGATCAAGAAGTTATCCAGTGGATGGGCTATAGCACGGATGATGTATTTCACGTGGAGCGGACATGGGCTGAAAAAGCAGCCGAGATATTGACCAACCCGATTGTGCAGACATTGCTTTTATTTATCGGTATCGCGGGGGTTGTCATTGAACTACTCGTACCGGGCTTTGGAGTGCCGGGAATTTTAGGTGCGCTCGGATTTGGTTTGTACTTTTTCGGCAATTATATTGCTGGCTTTGCAGGTTCCGAGACGTGGCTGTTGTTTATCATCGGTCTGGCATTGCTTATACTTGAAATGTTCATTCCAAGCTTTGGTATTCTGGGTATTTTGGGTTCCATCAGTCTTGTCGCCGGAGTTGTTCGCGCGGCCTATAACATGCAGCATGCTTTTATATCATTGGGTATAGCCTTTGCTGCTGCTGTTGCTGTGGTGGCGATCATTGCGGTCATATTCAAGGACCGAGGGATATGGAACCGTTTTATACTTAAAGAAAGCTTGACGGCTGACCAAGGCTTTTCTTCGGTTGTGAACCGGGAAGTGCTATTGGGACAGCGAGGTGTGAGTCTGACACCGCTTCGTCCAGCAGGAGCCGTGCTTATCGCTGATGAACGTGTGGACGTCGTGACGAACGGCGAGTTTATCGCTACGGATATGCCCATTATAGTATCCAAAGTAGAAGGCGGACGCATTGTGGTCAAGGTAGATATCAGCGTCTGAAACACGCAAACAAACGAAGAATTAGATTAATGGAGGATGATGCGAGTGTTCGAATCGGGTATTGTCGGCGTTTTGCTGATTGCCGTTGTAGCGATTATTGTGTTAAGTGTATTTTTCAGTTTTTTTCCGGTGATGCTGTGGATTTCAGCATTGGCTTCGGGGGTGCGGATTAGCATCATAACGTTGGTGGCTATGCGGTTACGGCGTGTAACGCCAAGCCGGATTGTGAATCCGCTGATTAAGGCAACCAAGGCTGGTCTGGGCTTGAACATCAACCAGCTGGAAAGTCATTTTCTGGCGGGTGGTAATGTAGACCGAGTGATCAATGCGCTGATTGCTGCGCAGCGTGCGAACATTCCGCTTGAATTTGAACGCGCAGCTGCGATTGACCTTGCGGGTCGGGATGTTCTGCAAGCGGTCCAAATGAGCGTTAATCCGCGTGTCATCGAGACACCTACTGTCGCTGCGGTAGCCAAGGATGGTATCGAAGTGAAGGTAAAGGCCCGTGTAACAGTGCGTGCCAACATTGATCGACTCGTCGGGGGTGCCGGAGAAGAAACGATTATTGCGCGGGTCGGTGAAGGGATCGTTACGACTGTCGGCTCCAGTAATTCGCATAAGGATGTGCTGGAGAACCCGGATTCCATTTCGAGAACGGTGCTGTCCAAAGGTCTGGATGCCGGAACGGCGTTTGAAATCTTGTCCATTGATATTGCGGACGTTGATGTAGGTAAGAATATTGGTGCCTTCCTGCAAACGGAGCAGGCGGAGGCTGATAAACGGATTGCGCAGGCAAAAGCGGAAGAACGGCGTGCAATGGCCGTGGCGCAGGAGCAGGAAATGAAGGCGCGTGTCGTAGAGATGAGAGCGCGTGTGGTTGAATCCGAATCCGAAGTGCCGCTGGCGATGGCTGAGGCGCTGCGTGGCGGAAAACTCGGCGTTATGGACTATATGAATTTGAAAAACATTGAGGCAGATACGCAAATGCGCGGCTCTTTGGGCAAACCGAATGAAAACTCGGGAAATGACAACAAAAACCGGGATTAACAACGGGATATAGCCGATGAATTACGGCAGCAAGGCGGTGAGTTATGAACTTTATCAGCTGGATTTTTGAGCATTTGTATATCCTGATTGTGATCGGCTTTGCGTTGGTGTCTTTTTTGGGCAAAAGCATGAAAAGCACAGGGAGAAAAGCGCCGCCGGGAAAGGGTATGCCTACGTTTGGTGGCGACCACGGCTCTCGTGGCCCTTCATCACCGTCCAGACCTTCCTCCATGGAACACAGACAGGAGCAGCGTCAGCCGCAAAGGCAGGATACTACTGGAGAATTGCAGCGTCAGCTTCCTGATGAACGGCGTGTAGTTATGGAAGCTCGTCGCATGGAAGAACAAATGAATGATTGGACGGAAACAGAGCAGCAGTCGAAGCGGGATTCCCTGGATAACGGTTCGACTCTGGAGGATCGAATCCGGGCCATGGAAGAAGAGCGTAGATCGGTTTTAGCCCGTCTCGACCGCATATCCAATGCAAGGGAGTCGGGAGAGATTACAGATGCCCCTGAGGGAGCTTCGCAGGAGCGTAGTACAGTAACTGCGGCTGACCTGCGCAGAGGTGTGATTTGGGCAGAAATATTGGGTCCTCCGCGTTCCAAGCGTTATATGGGTGGAGGAAGACGTTAAAAAGACAAGAGCTGTTATCGGTCCGCCCCGGCTTTAGCTGGTGCGGACTATTTTTTTTGCTAATACATAGGCCAATCCAGAATAGAAATCAGTATAGCGACAGCTCCTCTTATGACCTGACATAAGATGTGATAAACCTTGTAGTAGCAAGGTTTTCTTACGTCTTTTGTAAGCTAAAATTCTGTCATTCTGTCTATTTTAATGATGAATTTTTGAAGATATATGGAGATAAAATGATCAAATGTAAGAATATAAATGAAGCTTTCCGAAAGCGGTTTTCATTTTTTTGTTTTTATATATAATATTCTCAAAGATATATATTTCTGAAAATTTACTCCAAATTTAGAGAGAATAAACGGAATTCAGAGATGAGGTGACCCAGGTATTAAAGTGTATATTACATTTTTAGGGGGATGGGATGGATGAATAATAGCTTGTTTAGAAAAAAGAGTATTGATCAGCTGCTTGCTGCTACGCGGGGAGAAAAAGCACTTAAAAGGGAATTGGGCGCGTTTGATTTAACAATGCTTGGGATTGGAGCCATTATCGGAACAGGGATTTTTGTTTTGACAGGTACAGGAGCGATTACGGCTGGTCCAGGCATGGTTATCTCTTTTGTGATTGCAGGGCTTGCCTGTTTATTCGCAGCATTGGCTTATGCCGAGTTTGCATCCACCGTTCCAGTGTCCGGTTCTGTCTACACTTTTACATATGCCACGATGGGGGAGCTTCTGGCCTTTATTATCGGATGGGATTTAATTTTGGAATACATGCTGACTGCCAGTGCGGTTTCCGCAGGCTGGTCGGGGTACTTTGTGTCATTCCTGAATGGACTCGGCATTCATATTCCACTTGAATTAACTGCTGCACCAGACGCTTTAAAGGACCATCCCACCTATTTTAATCTTCCGGCTTTTCTGATTTTGATGGGTATTACGTTATTGCTTTATTTTGGAATCCGAAAATCCAAACGAATTAATAATTTTATGGTTATTGTAAAAATTATTGTGATTTTATTATTTATCATCGTTGCTGTTAAATATGTGAAACCAGATCATTGGACACCGTTTTTGCCATTTGGGTTTAGTGGAGTGTTTGGGGCCGCGGCACTTGTGTTTTTTGCTTTTATCGGCTTCGATGCCGTTTCGTCTGCCGCAGAAGAAACCAAAAATCCGGCTCGTGATTTACCGCGTGGCATTATTTTTTCACTTGTTATTTGTACGATTTTGTATGTCATTGTCAGCGGGATTATGACAGGCATTGTGCCTTTTATGGACTTTGAAGGTATTTCTCATCCGGTGTCACTTGTCTTGCAGATTGCAGGTCAGAACTGGGTTGCGGGCATTGTGGATGTGGGGGCCATTTTAGGGATGACCACAGTCATGCTGGTCATGCTCTATGGTCAAACCCGTATCATGTTTGCCATGTCACGTGATGGCTTGGTACCCAAAGTATTGTCCAAGGTTCATCCTAAATACAAAACCCCTTATATCAACACGTTGTTTTTTGGTACATTATCTGCATTAATGGGTGGATTGATTCCGCTGGATGAGTTAGCGAGCTTGGTGAACATCGGTACCCTCTCAGCATTTATTCTAATTTCAGTCGCTGTGATTGTGATGAGAAGAACACAGCCTGACCTGCCCAGAGCCTTCCGATGTCCGGGTGTCCCGTATGTTCCGATTTTGGCTATTATTTCGTGTGGAGCGCTCATTCTGAATTTGCACAGCCAAACGTTTATCCGTTTTCTGATTTGGCTCGTTATGGGTTTGGCCGTTTACTTTCTATATTCCAGAAAAAACTCTCTTTTGAATCATGATTCCGAAAAATAACAGAATGGCTCTATAAAATCAGGAAAAGACAATCTCGTTTCGATGCTTTAATCGGGGTTGTCTTTTTTAATTGTGTATTTTGCAAGATCAAGGTTCTTGCTATGTAAAATAAGGGCTACTATGAATTGTTAGTTTCGTTTCATAAATATGGCGGCTGGATCATAAAGTGTACAGTACAGATATCTGTGGCGCTGGTGTAACGACGCCCATATCTAAGCGGCATCGGCAATTTATAAAAAAGCAGCGTAGCTGCCATGAAAATGACTATGATCCACTGAATGGAAATAACAGGAGATGAAAATCAGCAGCGTAGCGCCATAAAAACAATTATTAGCCATTTGATAAGAATTGTTTTCATGACAGGAAAGGAGATTCCGTCGTATGAGCCGGATGAGCCGCAAACTGCGAAAGTGGGCCAGTGAGACGCTGGAACTTCCGCAGGACATTCTATTTGACCTGCCGAGGTTAACTCTCATTGGCAGCCGCCAGCTTTATGTGGAGAATCACCGGGGCGTCGTGGACTTCACGCCGGATCGGCTTGTACTTGCGCTTGCGCAAGGCAGGTTGCGGGTGACGGGGCATGGGCTTGTCATTACGTCTATTGTGCCTGAGCAGGTAAGTGTGGAAGGACATATTACGGATATCCAATTGGAAGGGACGGAGGAAGGCTCATGAAACATCCCGCTTTAACAAAGCTGCGTGGCACGGTTACCCTTAGCGTTAAGGGCGAGAGCGTGGAAGCTTTCATTAATCTGCTCACTGAGCATCAAATACCTGTTTGGAACGTGCGGCCGATGGGTACAAGACATGCAGTAATGAACCTTCTGCTGCCGCACGTCTTCCTGCTGCGTCCGCTTCTGAGAAGGACAGGCTGCAAAATGCATATTTTGAAGCGACAGGGAATTCCCTTTACCGTTGCGCGGCTTGCCAAACGCAAATTTTTTCTGGTTGGACTGGCTGTATTCTGGGTAGGCCTGTTCCTGATGTCCTCGCTCATCTGGGACGTTGAAGTAAAGGGGAATGACAAGCTCTCAACGGAAGCTGTACTCAAGGCTGCCCATCAGGAGGGGCTATATCCGTTTCAATGGAGCTTCCGTGTTTCCAGTCAGGACAAGCTTTCGCGTGCGCTCATGCAGAAGCTCCCTGAGGCATCCTGGATCGGTGTGGAGAAGCAGGGCACCTCAGTGACGATTCAGGTCGTTGAGGCCTCACAGCCTACTCCTGAGCCGCTCTACAGTCCACGTCATCTCATCAGCAAGGCAGATGCGGTAGTCACTGAAATTTTTGCCGAGCAGGGTCGTCCTGTCGTGCATAAAAATACACGTGTCAAAAAAGGAGCCATTCTTATCTCGGGAACGCTCGGGGATGAGGAGAATCAGCAGCAGGTTGTGGCCAAGGGGGAGATTAAGGGCCTCGTGTGGCATGAGTACGAAATCAGCAGTCCGACGGTACGACGCAGCAGCACATATACTGGAAACAGTCACGACCGCCTGTATCTGGTGCTGGGCAACCATGCGGTGCAGTTATGGGGATATGGAAAAATCCCTTATTCCGCGCATAAAACCACAGTTGAGCATGACCCGCTGACGTGGCGCTCCTTCCGTCTTCCAGTCGGTTGGATGACCGAAAGCGTAAGGGAGACAAAGATACATGAGGATAAGCTTACGGAAGCAGAAGCCCAAAATAGGGGAATAGAAGGGGCACGAGCCGATATTTTAGCCAAATATGGCAAAGGAACGAAAATAATGAGCCAAAAAATTTTGCATGAGAAGAGAGAGAATGGTAAAGTTTATATGAAAGTGCTTTTTGAAGTGGAACAGAATATTGCGGAAGAACTTCCGCTAGTTCATAACCAAGGAGAATGAGGCTATTTGGCAGAACAACAACGCAGCATACAAATTGCATTGAACAATGCGGGAGAAGGACAGGCGCTGTTCGGCCCGCAGGATTCCTTTTTAAAATTGATTGAAGCGGCTGTTCCCGCAAAAATGGATTCCCGTGAGGCGGAAATCAATATTTTTGGTAACGCCCATGAGGTGGAAGTGCTCGAACAATTGTTTGATGTACTACTCCAGTTAATTCGTAATGGGTATATCCTGACCGAAAGAGACGTCCATTATGCGATTGAATTGGCAAAAGATTTACGTGCCGATCAATTGCTCGATCTGTTCAAGGGAGAAATCACGACCACCTTCCGTGGCAAGCCGATTCGTGTTAAAACGATTGGACAAAAGCACTATGTAACCACGATAAAAAAACGTGATATCGTATTTGGAATTGGCCCGGCGGGTACAGGTAAAACGTATTTGGCTGTGGTGCTGGCGGTAGCTGCCCTGAAGGAAGGCTCGGTCAAGCGAATTGTATTGACCCGTCCTGCGGTGGAAGCAGGCGAGAATCTGGGCTTTTTGCCAGGGGATTTGCAGGAAAAGGTTGATCCGTATCTGCGCCCGTTGTATGACGCGTTGTACGATGTTATGGGACCGGAGCAGACAGCAAAGGCACTGGAGCGCGGGTTGATTGAAATCGCACCGCTGGCCTATATGCGGGGACGGACGCTGGATGATTCGTTCATTATTTTGGATGAAGCGCAAAACACCACGCCGGAGCAAATGAAAATGTTTTTGACCCGACTGGGCTTTGGCTCTAAAATGGTCATCACCGGCGATGTTACGCAAATTGATTTGCCTCGTGGCAAAAAATCCGGTCTGATTGAAGCGAATACGATTTTACAGGGAATTGAGGAAATAGGCTTCGTACATTTTGCACAAGAGGACGTTGTCCGTCATTCCCTGGTTCAGAAAATCATCGTGGCTTACGACCAGGTTGCCGAAAGTCAGAGATAAGCCTTTATATCACGGACGTGAAGCTATCAGAAGTATGGAAATAAGCAGCGTAGCTGTCTTGAAAAAGATGATGGAGAGGGATTGTTTCAGATGACCTCGAAGGAATTGTCTAAGGGCAAAACGTTCCAGCATAGAATGAGTGGATGGAAGTATAGCGTGGCGACACGCTATCTTCTGTTTTTATTTTTAGTGGTTCTTTTTTACGTAGGTCTTGCGTCCAAGCTGCTTCCCGAGCGCTATGACATTCGGGTAAATCAGCCGAGTGAAAAGGAAATTGTGGCTCCGATGCAGCTTCCCAACAGCAAAGCGACGTTAAAGGCTCAGGAAGAGTCTGCCGAACGGGTACAGCCTATGTATACGATTGTACCGATTCGCAACGATAACCTGATTACGGGTATTCTGGACCGAATTGAACGGCTCAATCAGGACGATCAGGTTTCCAGATCCGATAAAATTTCCATATACAAGGACGAGATTCCTCAGCGTGCGCGAGAATTTGTGCAAAATTTTGTGAACAATAGCCGTAACGCGGATGCCTACCCGGAAAAGCTGCTGGACGAAGTGCTGCAAAAAACAAAAGAGCAAACATATCGGATTCCGGAGGAAACCTTCATCAAAATTCCGCGTCTCACGTCCGAGGATATTGCCGAGATGCGACCAGTAGCCCGTGAAATCGTGACCGGATTGATGAACGATCAGATTACAGATGCACAAACTGCCCGGGCCAAGGTGGCCGAGCGGGTCAGTACGAGTACGCTTACCAAGCGCACCTCTCGTGAAGTCGTTCAGGAGCTTGCAAGGCTTGTGATTACGGCCAACAAGTTTTATGATGATACAGCTACGAAGGACGCCAGGGTACAGGCCCGTGAAGATACACCGACAGTCTACATCAAACAGGGTGAAGTGCTCGTCAAGAAAGGCGAGATTATTACCCAGGAAATTTATACCTTACTGGATGAGAACGAGTTGCTAAAGGACAAGATCAACTATTGGCCGCAATTTGGCCTGTTGATGTTGTCTGCAATGCTGGCCTTGGGCCTGTTTATGTATATTCGCCAGTTCCAATCACGAACACGCCGTTTTAAGTATAACAATGCGCAGTTGCTCATGCTGGTGTTGATTTTTGTGATCACGGTAGGCGCAATGATGTTAACCGCCATATTGCAGGACAGTGAACGGTCTTATCTCGGCTATCTGGCGCCTATCGCGCTTGGAGCCATGCTTGTAACGCTGTTACTCGATATGTCGCTGGCCTTCGTTTGTGCCATTATATTCAGTATATTGGCAAGTGTCATTTTGAATGTCAGACAAGGACAAATTTTTGATTTTAACTTCGGATTTTTTGCCCTTGTGGTTTGTCTTGCTTCGATTTTCTCGACGCATCGAGCCAGTCAGCGTTCCACGCTGTTCAAGGGGGCCATTATGGTGTGCTTGTTCGGCGCTGTGTCGGTCTTCACTCTGGCGCTGATCGACCAGAGCAACTGGACTCAAACGACGACGCTCTATGCGGTAGCTTTTGCTTTTGCGGGCGGTTTGATTACAGCGATACTTGTGATTGGGTTAATGCCATTTTTTGAGTCTGCCTTTGGCATTTTGTCAGCGCTGAAGCTGGTTGAGCTGTCTAACCCGAATCATCCGCTACTGCGCAAGCTGCTTACAGAGACACCGGGTACGTATCACCACAGCGTAATGGTAGGTAATCTGTCAGAGGCAGCGGCGGAGGCTATAGGTGCTAACGGCTTGTTGTGCCGGGTCGGTTCGTATTATCATGACATCGGTAAAACAAAGCGGCCTTCGTACTTCATTGAAAATCAGAACGGTATGGACAATCCGCATGATACGATAGAGCCGAAGCTGAGTAAGTCCATCATTATTGCCCATGCCCGTGACGGTGTGGAAATGCAATTGGATTACAAGCTGCCCAAGCCGATTCGCGATATTGCCGAGCAGCATCACGGAACGACATTTCTGCACTATTTTTATCATAAGGCGCTGCGTGAGGCGGAAGAGCAGGGCGTAGAGCCGGATTTTACCGAGGATGATTTTCGCTATCCTGGGCCAAAAGCCCAGTCCAAGGAGGCTGCTGTAGTCGGGATTGCCGATAGTGTGGAAGCAGCCGTCCGTTCCCTGCGGAAGCCGACGGTGGATCAGGTGGAATCGATGATTGAAAAAATTATTAAAAGTCGTCTGGATGATCACCAGTTCAACGATTGTGAACTAACGATGCGGGAGCTTGATATTGTGGCTCAAACTCTTAAAGAAACCGTGATGGGGACTTTCCATTCCCGGATTGAATATCCCGAAGAAAGACCAAAGCCTGAGAACGGGAAAGCATAATAGGCTTGTGCATGAAGTGCGGCTGGAGCATTAGAATTAAAAGGAGCGGTTGGCATGAGCCTTCAATTAGCTTGGAATAATGAACAAAACGATATGGTAATCCATGAATCCTTGATTGGTTTGCTGAACACTCTATTGGAGGAAGCAGGCAAGGTGGAAGGGGTGACGGACGGTGAGGTGGCCCTTACCTTCGTTAATGACGAGCAAATTCATGAACTGAACAGGGATTATCGCGGAATCGATCGTCCAACCGATGTGCTGTCATTTGCCATGAAGGAAACACTTGATGAAGAGCTTGAAATCATCTATGAGCTGGATGACGAAGGACCGCTGGACGATGTGCCGGATGTGCTGGGGGATATTATTATTTCCGTGCAGACAGCTCAGGCTCAAAGTGAGGAGTACGGTCATTCCATTGAGCGTGAAATCGGATTTTTGTTTGTTCACGGCTTTCTGCATTTGCTGGGCTATGATCATCAGGATGAAGCCAGTGAAGCTGAAATGATGGGCAAGCAAGAGGCGGTACTGGCTCAAGTGGGGTTGACACGGTAATGAGACGTCAGTCTTGGAGAATGACCTTTCGTTATGCCGCAGAAGGCGTGATGTATGCTCTGCGCACGCAAATAAATATGCGGATACATGTGGTCATGGCGTTTCTTGTCATCGCAGCAGGCTTAAGCCTGCGCATCTCCCGGCTCGATTGGTTATTCGTTTCTGTGGCTATTGCCATGGTGGTCGTAGCCGAGCTGATCAATACCGCTGTTGAAGCGGCGATAGATTTAATCTCGCCTGATATCCATCCGCTGGCCAAAGCGGCTAAAGACACCGCCGCCGGAGCCGTACTCCTGGCAGCGGTTTTTGCTGTAATTATTGGTATATTTGTGTTTTACAGGCCGTTGTTGACCTTGATTAGTCAGCTTTTTTAATGGAAAAACCAAAATAAAAATAGACGCTTAATAGTGCTGGAGGAAACGAAATGGCTAAGAAACACTTTAAATCAGGCTTTGTTGCGATTGTCGGCAGACCAAATGTAGGAAAATCAACTCTGATGAACCATGTCATCGGCCAGAAAATCGCCATCATGTCGGACAAGCCCCAAACCACACGTAACAAAATACATGGGGTATTCACTACAGAGGACACGCAAATTGTATTTTTGGACACACCGGGTATTCATAAGCGCCAGTCTAAACTGGGCGACTACATGAATCAGACAGCCTTTAATACGTTGGGCGAAGTTGAGGCTGTACTTTTTCTTATTGATGCCTCTGAAGGATTAGGCGGAGGCGACCGTTTTATTGCCGAACAGCTAAAACAGGTAAAAACGCCAGTTATTCTAGTTTTGAATAAAATTGACCGTATTGAGCCGGAAGCGCTGCTGCCCCTGATTGAGCAATACCGCAAGCTGTACGACTTTGCGGAAATCGTGCCGATCTCGGCTAAAATGGGCAACAATGTGAACCGTCTGCTGGAGCAGGTACAGAAATACTTGCCTGAAGGTCCACAATATTACCCGGATGACCAAATTACCGACCATCCAGAGCAGTTCGTCATCGCCGAGCTGGTACGGGAAAAGATTTTGCATATGACGCGTGAGGAAGTACCACATTCTATTGCAGTCATGATTGAAGACATGAAGGTACAGGACAACGGCGTAGTGCATATTATGGCAGTCATCTTTGTAGAGCGGGATTCCCAGAAGGGAATTATTATCGGTAAGCAGGGAGCTATGCTCAAGGAAGTGGGCAAACAGGCACGCATAGATATCCAAAACCTGTTGGGTTCCAAAATTTTTCTGGAACTGTGGGTAAAGGTCAAAAAAGACTGGCGTAACCAGGATCGTGTACTGCGTGACCTCGGCTTCCACCGCGACGCTTAAAAAATATGTTATATTCACACTTTAGTTCCCTAAGGGATCTTAAAATTGAGTTTTAATAAGTTTGAAACCAAATACGTTTAGTCTTTTAAGCACCAAAAAAGCCGTCCCGACTACCAACTAATGCATGAGAAGTGTTGTGTCTCGGTATTCAAAAGCGCCGCGCATGTGCGGCGCTTAACTCTTGATACTTCAACTTCCTACCTCCCAGCAATGAATAAGGAGTGCTTTTAAAAAAAGCTGTGTAACTGTATGCACGCTGTAGCGGAGCGAAGGATTTGAATCTGAAGAAGCGTCAGCGTTCGCCTTTACCCTTGAATTTAAACCTTTTCATGTTTCATATATAAATAAATTCAGGGGTAACAGCGATCGAAAGATAAAATCATTCGCGAAGCGGTGCAAACTTGTCACTGTGCCATTTTTAACAGCAATCCATTTATTTCATCGCATACTTCCCCTCTCTTTGCATCATCCTAATTTTGAGATGCAAACGTCATTTCCGAAGAAAGGATGAATACGATTGCGAGATTTTTCGTGGAAGTATTTTGCGATGACTGGGGATGTCGGTGCGTATCTGTTATACAGGGAGAGCGCCGTGACAAGGGAACAAGACACGGATGAAGGAGAGTCGGACGAGCATGAAGAAGCCCGTGAATAGTGCAAGCCACTGGCTTCTTCGCGAATGTTTGGGGGAAGAGGCATGCTTTACAGGGTGGAAGGAATCGTCATCCGCAGCATGGATTACGGTGAGGGGAACAAAATTATTACGCTTTGCACCGAAAGCGGCGGTAAGACAGGCGTGCTGGTCAGAGGAGCCAAGAAGCCCAAAAGCCGTCATGCCGCTTTAACGCAGCCGTTTACGTATGGTGAATTTGTTTTTTTTCGAAATACCGGCTTAGGCACGTTGAATGCCGGTGAAATTATCCAATCCCACCATACACTGCGCGAGGATATTACCAAGGCCGCTTACGCCTCATATGCCTGTGAATTGCTCGACCGGGTACTACATGATGAAGAAACGGGCACCTTCTGGTTTAAGCAGCTTAAAGCATGTCTGGAAGCGCTGGAGAGCGGCAAAGATCCGCTGATCGTCATGAGCATTTATGAATTTAAAATATTGCAGGCGGCCGGATATGCTCCCCAGCTTGATGCCTGTATTTCCAGCGGACAACAGTGTGCTGATGAAGATATGTTTATTAGTTCGAGGCTGGGCGGGGTCTTGTGTCGAAGCTACAAGCATTTTGATCCAGCTGCATTGAGTGTCACACCGCGTACGTTGAAGCTGTTACGTTTGTTCGCGAGAATGGATTTAAATCGGCTCGGCAACATTGATGTGAAAGACTCGACCAAGCTGGAAATCAAACATGTCATGCGCCAGTTCATGGACATGCAGCTAGAGGTCAAGCTGAAATCCCGTAATTTTCTGGATCAGCTCGACAAGTATGATATGTGAAACCACTTGCTCCCTTGACTGTGCTGCTGAAAAAGTGTAATATCCTACTATATATCTCCTTCGGGAGCAGAGGCATTGAACGAGAAAGTAGCGGAGTTTATTCTCTAGAGTAAGCGAGTCGGGGACGGTGTAAGCCCGACGGGAAATCTTCGTGAACAAGGCACTCGGGAGCATCTGATTGGACACGGAAAAGAGGATTACAGTCTGGCTGGTGATGAAGGACTGCAATCAAGTAGGGTGGAACCGCGGGAGTCAGCTCTCGTCCCTACGTCTGTACAGGCGTAGAGGCGGGGGCTTTTTGCTGTCTCTGGCGAGGCTTGTTGGAAGTTGGCAGCCCTGTACATAGAAGATTTATGAAGAATGATCACCACCATTTGAGGTAATTTGGAAGGGAAGTGTGTACCATGAATTTTCAGCAGATGATCTTGACACTGCAACAATTTTGGGCTGAGCACAACTGTATTATTGTACAGCCGTATGACACGGAAAAAGGGGCAGGGACGATGAACCCGATGACGTATTTGCGTTCGATTGGACCTGAGCCGTGGAACGTAGCATATGTTGAGCCGTCCCGCCGTCCCGCAGATGGACGTTATGGGGAGAACCCGAATCGTCTGTATCAGCATCACCAGTTTCAGGTTGTTTTGAAGCCATCGCCTGATAATATTCAGGAATTGTATTTGGAGAGCTTGAGCCGCCTTGGTATTAATCCTCTGGAGCATGATATTCGCTTCGTTGAAGACAACTGGGAAGCGCCAACGCTGGGAGCATGGGGATTAGGTTGGGAAGTATGGCTGGACGGTATGGAAATTACCCAATTCACGTATTTTCAACAAGTGGGCGGTATCGATGCCAGCCCGGTAGCGGTTGAAATTACGTATGGTATGGAGCGTCTTGCTTCCTACATTCAGGACAAGGAGAACGTATTCGATCTTGAGTGGGTTAATGGCATCACGTATGGTGATGTTTTCCACCAGCCTGAATTTGAGCATTCTAAATATACGTTTGAAGTATCTGATGTCAAAATGCTTTTCACCCTTTTTAATATGTATGAAGAAGAAGCGAATAAAGCCATGGCGCAGCACCTTGTATTTCCAGCCTACGATTATGTGCTGAAATGCTCTCATGCGTTCAACTTGCTGGATGCCCGCGGCGCAATCAGTGTAACGGAACGGACCGGATTTATTATGCGTGTGCGGAATTTGGCCCGTCAGGTGGCTGCAACTTATCTGGAGGAACGCGAGAAGCTCGGCTTCCCGCTGTTGAAGAAAGGAGGTGCGGCACATGTCTAAGGATTTGCTGTTTGAAATCGGTTTGGAAGAAGTACCCGCCCGTTTTATCCCTGCTGCTATTCAGCAGTTGAAGGAGCGTATGACGGTATGGTTGGACAGCTCACGTATTGCTCATGGTGATGTAGAAGCTTATGCTACCCCTCGTCGTCTGGCGGTGCTGGTTAAGGAAGTAGCCGAAAAGCAGGAAGATATTAACGAAGAAGTGAAGGGTCCTTCCCGCAAAATCGCACTTGACGAAGCCGGCAATTGGAGCAAGGCTGCTCTCGGCTTTGCCCGTAGCCAAGGTGTTGATCCTGAACAGTTTACATTCAAGGAGCTTGGAGGCGTGGAGTATATTTACGCGACCAAGAGCAGTATAGGTGTACCGACAGCGGAGGTGCTGTCCGAAGGCTTATTGCACATTTTGCATGCCATGACCTTCCCTAAATTTATGCGTTGGGCCAGCTATGACTTTAAGTTTGTTCGTCCAATCCGCTGGTTGATCGCCTTGTTTGGCAACGATATTGTTAACCTGGAAATTGCCGGGGTTCAATCCGGGAATGTGACAAGAGGACATCGTTTTCTCGGGCAGGATACTGTTGTGGAAAGTCCGGCAGACTATGTTGAGGCGCTTCGTAAACAGCATGTCATTGTGGATATTGCGGAACGCCAGTCCATTATCGTGAAGCAGATTGAAGCATTGGCAGCCGAAAAAGACTGGACGATCGCGGTTAAGGATGACCTGCTGGAAGAAGTGCTGTATCTGGTCGAAACGCCGACGGTACTGTTCGGCGGTTTTGATCCATCGTTCCTCAACATTCCGAAGGATGTGCTGATTACTTCCATGCGTGAGCATCAACGCTATTTCCCAGTGCTGAATCGCGTGGGAGAGCTGCAGCCATACTTTGTTACAGTACGTAACGGTGGAAGTCAATCGCTGGATGTCATCGCCAAAGGGAACGAAAAAGTATTGCGCGCACGGCTATCTGATGCCAAATTCTTTTATGAGGAAGATCAGAGACTGGAAATCAAGGATGCGCTTTCCAAGCTGGAAAGTATCGTTTTCCACGAGGAATTGGGTACGGTTGGAGACAAGGTACGGCGGATTCGTCGCATTGCCGATGCTTTAGCTGAGAAACTGCGGGTTTCCCCGGATACACAGGAGTCGGTTAGCCGGGCGGCGGATATTTGTAAATTCGACTTGGTAACGCAAATGGTATATGAGTTTCCGGAACTGCAAGGTGTTATGGGTGAGGACTATGCTCGTAAGGCTGGGGAGAAGGAAGAAGTGGCGAGAGCGGTATTTGAGCATTATCAGCCGCGTTTTGCCGGAGAAACGGTTCCTTCTACGAACGCAGGGGCTATTGTCAGTATCGCTGATAAAATTGACACCATCACTGGCTGCTTCTCCATCGGTATTATTCCGACAGGCTCGCAGGACCCTTATGCGCTTCGTCGCCAGGCCGCGGGTATTGTGCAGATTTTGCTGGATCGTAATCTTTCGGCAACTTTGTCTGATGTGTTCAATATTGCACTTGACGTGCACGACAACCTTGGAAATATGAAACGTTCTGCCGATGAAATTCGTAAAGAATTACATGAATTCTTCGGTTTGCGTGTGAAAAAACTGTTGTCCGAGACGCTTCGTTATGACGTCATAGACGCTGTGCTTGCTGCTGGATTTGATGATGTTGTTTCTGTTGTTAATCGCGGAGCTGCTCTGATGAATGCGGTACAAACGGGAGATACCTTTAAGGCAACGGTAGAGTCGTTTAACCGTGTAGGCAATTTGGCTGCAAAAGCTGTTCATGCATCAGTTAATACGGGTGAATTTATTGAACAGGGTGAAAAAGCGCTCTATGAAGCATGGTACGGCGTTTATGAATCTTATCATACAGCATTGCAGGAAGGCGATGCCGCGCGAGCTTTAGCACTTGCCTCGTCCATTACTCCTGCGGTGACAGCGTTCTTTGATTCCGTAATGGTTATGGCTGAGGACGATGCGATCCGTAATAATCGTTTGGCATTGCTGGCCGCCATTGATACAGAGCTGAAGCGTTTTGCCGATTTTTCCAAGCTCGTGGGCTAATCGTAGCTGTAATAGTATGAACAACTTGAAAAAATGGGTATAAATATACGGAACGGTTAAGAGCGATCTTGCAGCCGTTCCGTATTTTACTCGAATCCGGATGGAGGTGGGGGATGCTTGTGGGAATATCCGGAGGTTTATCGGATGTGCGGATCGTTGTCGACGGAGACGCTTGTCCTGTCAAAAGCGAAATTTCGGATACAGCTTCCCGTTTTCAAGTTCAGGTTATTATGGTATCTTCGTATGATCATCTTATCCAGGGCAGTGGAGGCGTGACCGTCGTAAAAGTGGACCGGAGCGACCAAAGCGCTGATCTCTATATTGCTAATCATATCCGTCGGGGGGATATTGTAACCACCAACGATTACGGTCTTGCGGCACTCGCTTTGGCTAAAGGCTGTGAGGTTATGTCCTTTCGCGGAACGATGTATCGAAACGATTCGATTGATTTTATGCTCGACCGCCGTCATACTTCTGCCAAGGAAAGGAAAAAAGGACGTTATGGAAAAGGTCCTAAACCGTTTACATCAGAGGATCGTGAAGTTTTTCAACATAAACTGACAAAACTTTTACTCTGCTTGCAGGAGAATGAATAACGGTATCGAATTATATTTACGTGCTAAAGAGATGAAGGTGGTTAACATGAGTGCTGGACAAGGCAATATACCGGACGATATCATTGAGTCGGTTTTACAGCATCATGATATCGTAGATACGGTAAGCAAGTACGTGCATTTGACCAAGCAAGGGAAGTATATGAAAGGCCTCTGTCCTTTTCATTCCGAAAAGACCCCTTCATTCACCGTGACACCGGATCGTCAGATTTTTTACTGCTACGGCTGCGGCGCGGGAGGCAATGCCATCAAATTTATGATGGAAATCGAGGGACTATCCTTTCCCGAAGCTGTCAGAACAATGGCGGAAGAAAGTCATATCCCTCTCGGCGAATGGCAGGGACGTGAGTCAACGCATCAGCATCCTGAGTTGGACAGGTTGTTGCAAGCGTACGAGCTAACATCTAAGATGTACCATTTTCTCCTTAAAAATACGGAGCATGGCAAACCGGCTATGGAGTATTTGCGGTCACGGGGATTTACTGACAAGATCATTGATCAATTTCAAATAGGCTATGCTCCCAACCGATGGGATACCATCGTCCAGTTTCTGGAGAAACGTTCTTTCGATCCTGTTGAGATGGAAAAGGGCGGGCTTATTTCTCCTCGACATGAGGGTGATGGGTATGTGGATCGGTTCAGGGATCGCATTATGTTTCCTATTTGGAACCGAAATGGCAAAGTAATTGCCTTTGCGGGCCGTATTCTGGGTGAAGGACAGCCCAAGTATTTGAATTCACCGGAAACCAAACTGTTTAACAAGAGCCGGACCTTGTACAATCTTCACCATGCCAAGAATTCGATTCGCAAGCTTCGCCAGAGTGTCCTTTTTGAAGGATACGGCGATGTCATCTCAGCTTGGGAAGCAGGTGTGCAGAACGGGGTGGCCGCTATGGGTACAGCTTTGACGGAGCATCATGCTACGATGTTAAAGGGACTGTGCGACGAGGTCATTATTTGCTATGATGGTGACCGGGCAGGACAAGCTGCTGCGCTCAAAAATTTTCCGTTGCTGGAAAATGTGGGACTTCACGTTAAGGTAGCGCTGGTCAGCGACGGTATGGACCCGGATGATTTTATCCAGCAATACGGCGGGGAAAGGTTTCAGCGCCAAATTATCGAAAGTGCCGTTTCAACGGTGAAATTTAAGCTTATATATCTGAAAAAAAACCATATACTGCAAGAGGAAGAAGGAAGAATCGCGTATTCCCGCGAAGCATTAAATGTCATTGCACCTCTGTCATCCCCGACCGAGCGGGAAGTGTATTTGCGCGAAGTATCAGCTGAAGTCAAGGTGGATTTTGAAACCTTAAAGCAAGAATGCAATTTACTCCGCCAATCCCTGCAAAAAAAACAGGACTTTGGGGATAATAACGAAAATCGGTGGAATAATGGTAGGCATAAAAACGGGCAGATTGCAAAACCAAATGTCATGCCAGCTTATCATGTGGCGGAACGTAGATTACTTCACTGGATGATGCAGGATGCAGAAACTGCACAATATGTGGAGAAGCATCTGGGGGATGCCTTTAATATTGAGGATCATGCAGCAATTGCTGCTTATCTATACGCCTATTATGCACAAGGTAAATTACCGGATACGAGCCGATTTATTTCTTCTCTTCAAGACGACCGTTTGGAGAAAACCGTAAGCTCGATTATGATGATGGATGCTCCAGATGTATCGCCACACGTATTGGACGATTGTATTCAGCAGGTGTGCAAATTTCCATTGCAGAAGCAACTGGATTTGAAGAGAGAAGAAATGAGAGCCGCGGAGCGTTCTGGTGATGCTTTGCGCGCAGCACAAATTGTAATTGAGATTATTGCCCTAGAGAGACAATGAACACACAGAGGTCGGATGTTTCTAGGGAGGAGGGAGTCGAAAGATGGCGAATGATCAGCATACTGAACTGGAGACGGAACTGACACTGGATCAAGTTAAGGATCAATTGATTGAGTTGGGTAAAAAAAGTTCCTCTCTGAACTACAAAGATATCATGGAAAAACTATCGTCGTTTGATCAGGACCCCGAGCAAATGGATGAGTTTTATGAGCAACTGGGTGACTTGGGGATTGAGGTTGTAAATGATAACGACGAAGAAGTTACCAGATTGCGTCAAAACGACGACCCGGAAAACAATGACGGGGATGACTTTAACTACGATGACGATCTGAGCCTGCCTCCCGGTATTAAAATCAATGATCCGGTCCGGATGTACTTGAAGGAAATCGGCCGTGTACCGCTTCTTTCCGCTGATGATGAGGTGGAGCTGGCGAAACGGATCAACAACGGTGATGAAGAAGCCAAACGTCGACTCGCAGAAGCGAATTTGCGTCTGGTTGTAAGTATTGCCAAGCGTTATGTTGGTCGTGGAATGCTTTTCCTGGATCTGATTCAGGAAGGTAACATGGGTCTGATTAAGGCAGTAGAAAAATTTGATTACGAAAAAGGATTTAAATTCAGTACGTATGCGACCTGGTGGATTCGTCAGGCCATTACGCGTGCTATAGCCGATCAGGCGAGAACGATTCGTATTCCCGTTCATATGGTGGAAACGATCAATAAGTTAATTCGCGTGTCTCGTCAACTGTTGCAAGAGCTGGGCCGTGAACCTACGCCGGAAGAAGTGGCTGCGGAGATGGAACTTAGCGTGGAAAAAGTTCGGGAAATTATGAAAATTGCCCAAGAACCGGTTTCATTGGAAACGCCAATTGGTGAAGAAGATGATTCACATTTGGGGGATTTCATTGAGGACCAGGAAGCGCTGGCACCTGCGGATGCGGCTGCCTATGAACTTCTGAAGGAACAGCTTGAGGATGTACTGGATACGTTGACCGAACGGGAAGAGAACGTATTGCGTCTCCGTTTTGGTTTGGACGACGGTAGAACCAGAACCCTTGAGGAAGTGGGTAAAGTGTTCGGTGTTACACGCGAACGTATTCGTCAGATTGAGGCTAAAGCGCTGCGTAAGCTGCGCCATCCAAGCCGCAGTAAGCGACTGAAGGATTTCCTCGAATAGAAGCGTAACATTGCGGACCTTCTGCGGCTTGAAGCGCGCAGGGGGTCTTTTTTTATCCCATGGCAGCCTTGGTGGAGGGGAAAAGCTTGGACCAAGAGAAAAAACGGGCAATACTGTTACATGAAATTGAGCATTGGCGGCGAAGTCGGCTGCTCCCTGAGCAATATTGCGATTTTTTGTCTAATCTCTATCGGGAGGACGAAAATCCGTCACAGAGCCAAAGCCACAGTAGCACCGGGTTGCTTACATATCTTCAAAACGGGCATGGAATCGCCTGGCTTCTTGGTTTTGTCATTATTTCCTGCATTTGTTTGATCGGTTTTTATTTTACCGCTTTTCCGTTGGCAATGCAAATATTCTCGGCATGTGCAGTAACCGTGATCTGCTATGGAGTAGCCGCAGTTTGGCGTTCTTCAGAAAAGAGCATGAGCGCCATGCTGAGTACCTTGGGCAGTGTGATTATGCTGGGTTCAGGTGTGTGGATTATTCAGCTTCACCAAGGTGAACCTAAATTTTGGTTTCTTGTTCTTGTCGGTCTGTGCGGGCTGGTATGCTGCCTTGTGGGCTTGGCCCTGCGTATCAGCTTGCTTCACTACTGTGGCTTTATTGCGCTGCTACTGGTGTACGCAGTGCTTATAGGCCGCTACTGGCCTACGGCTTCTCACGTGATGCTGGAGGGATTTTGGATTTTACATGTAGCATTGCTGGTATGGTTAAGCTGGTGGGTACATCGTCGCTTTTCACGTCTGGCTTCGGTCTATTTTGCTATCGGAATGACACTGGTTTTCATGCCTGAAGCAGACATGATCGTGCTGCGCCATCAAGCGTCGGGAGATGTTGTATTGTACGGCTTATTGAAGTTGGCTATTGTTGTAGGAATTTTATTTTGGACTCGAAAAAAATGGATTACGTGGGTGACGTCATGAAGCTTTCTCAACGATTACAATATATTATGGAACAAATTCCTGTCGGGAGTAGATTAGCGGATATTGGCTCTGACCACGGGCTGCTCCCTGTGGCTGCGGTGCGCAGTGGTCGGGTAACGCAAGCTGTGGCGGGTGAAGTCAATGATGGGCCGCTGCGTGCGGCTCAAAAGCAGGTCGCCGAAGCGGGTCTTACTGACCACATAACGGTTAGAAAAGGCGACGGCTTGGCCGTAATTACAGCCCATGAGGTTGATGTTATTACGATAGCCGGCATGGGTGGTGCCTTAATCGCTTCTATTTTGGAGCAGGGGAAAGACAAGTTGGATTCAGTGAAGCGGCTTGTTTTACAACCAAACGTAGGCGAGGACATTTTGCGCCGATGGCTGATCGAGCATCAATGGGTATTGACAGGCGAGCATATTATGGAAGAAGACGGAAAGATATATGAAGTTTTGACGGCTGTACCCGTGTTGGATAGTCTTGTGAAGCAGGACGAGCTATACCGACCGATAGCTCTTTCTGGCAGCTCGCTAGTATTGACGCAGGATTGGCTGGAACAGCTTGGACCGTTGCTGGTCAGTGAGCCCAATGAAGTTTTTTTCCGTAAATGGAAGCTGGAAATTCATAAGCTTCAGAATGTGCTTGCACAGTTGGGGCGGTCAGAGCAGGAATCGGCGCAGCAAAAGCAGGAGCAATTGCAGAAGCAAATTGAACAATTAGAGGAGGTACTTGCATGTTTGCCAAAGGACAAACGGTAATTAGCTATATGGAGCAGCTGGCTCCAAAATATTTGGCAGTTCCGGACGACAGAATCGGGCTTCAGCTTGGCAGCCTGCAAAAGGAAATCAAAAACATACTGGTAGCTCTGGATGTCAATGATAAGGTTGTGGAAGAGGCGATCCGCGTAAAGGCCGACCTCATTATCGCCCATCATGCTATCATATTCCGTCCACTCAAAGCATTGAATACGGATCAGCCTGCAGGCAGGTTGTATGAAAAGCTGATCAAGAACGATATTGCAGTTTACATCAGTCACACGAATTTGGATACGGCAGAGGACGGTATGAACGACTGGATGGCGGAAGCATTGGGCATTCAAAGTGAAGGTACACTGGAGGATGTCCACACGGAGCAATTGTTCAAGCTTGTCGTTTTCGTACCGAAAACACATCATCAACGGGTGTTGGACGCTGTGTTGGGTGCGGGAGCCGGACATATCGGCAATTACAGCCATTGCAGCTTTAACATTGATGGTTATGGAACTTTCGTGCCGGGTGAAGGCACACAGCCGTTTTTGGGTGAGCCGGGTAAAATGGAACGCAGCGAAGAGGTGCGCATAGAGACGGTTGTGCCACAGGGTGTGCGTAACAAAGTCGTTCAGGCGATGCTCAAAGCTCATCCTTATGAAGAGGTGGCCTATGACCTGTACCATATGGATTTGCAGGGCCGCACATTTGGCCTGGGACGGGTGGGTAAGCTCAAGGAAGCCCGCACGTTACGCGAGTTTGTCAATGATGTGAAAGAAGGCTTCAACGTCGAGCATGTACGTGTAGTGGGCGACTTGGACCGTACAATTAAAAAAGCAGCCGTGCTCGGGGGCTCTGGCAGTCGCTATGTAAACAAGTCAATTTTTAAAGGGGCTGACGTCTTAGTTACGGGTGATATCGACTATCACACGGCTCAGGATGCCCTTATGGCTGGCATTGCCATCATTGACCCTGGTCATAACGCAGAGAAGATTATGAAGCCTAAAACCGCAGAATGGATGCGCAAACGGCTGGAAGAAGGCCGATACTCTACGGAAGTACATGTATCCCAGGTGAATACAGAGCCTTTTCAATTTTTGTAAAAGCTATTGTTACTTCCCGTCATAACGGCGTGCAGAATGTAATGGCTTCTGGATGGCATACATATATTGGATCATCACCGGGCATGTATGGCATTTCGTTGCGGAAGGAAACGTATTCGCATGGTCTGATTGAAAAAAGCGGAGGCTTCGGTGTTCAATTTTTGCCCGCCCACAGATCGGAATGGATTCAGGCTGTAGGTACCTTTAGCGGTAAAGATATAGATAAGGTTCAGCATTTCGAGATTGCATATGAGGACGGAATTTCTGTGGATGTCCCTGTATTGCTGGATGCTTATCTTGCTTATGAGTGTAAAGTGGTGGATATTCACACCTATGGAGATCATAATTGGATTGTTGGTGAGATACAACAAACTTACCGGGATGATGAACTCGTTCTGGATGAAGGCATACCTGATTTTAGTAAGCTTGATATTCCGTTATACGTGGGTCACTCTACTTATTTTATGGCAGATGATACATTACAAAAGAAGGTACACCCGTTTTATTTGAATAAATAAAGGAAGCTTGCTAATTTACAATATTTTTAGGGTTGTGTCGAGCGTGCGTTCCCTGTATACTATGTAATGTTGTTCGGAAAGTTTAACAGACAATCGCTGGCGGTGTGAACCGCGAGAGGAAAGTCCGGGCTCCATAGGGCAGGATGCTGGATAACGTCCAGTCAGCGCGAGTTGAAGGATAGTGCCACAGAAATGGACCGCCGATGGCCGCTTGCGGCACAGGCAAGGATGGAACCGAGGTGTAAGAGACCCCGAGGAACGCTGGTGACTTCGTTCCTGGTAAACCCCATCTGGAGCAAGACCTAATGGGACACAGCTTCTTCGCGAAGCGGCCTTAGCCCGAGGCGTGTCTAGGTTGGTCGCTGGAGCCGGATAGCAATATTCGGCCTAGATAGATGATTGTCGCTTGTAGTGGGAGGGTAGTTCCCGTCTGAACCACGAATAGCACAGAACCCGGCTTACGGAAAACTTTCCACACTGCAACACCTTAAAATGTATGATGTTAACCTTTTAAATGACTGTTTGCATGAAAACTTGGAATCCAAATGTATTTAATGAATTACAAAAAAAGGTTCAGGCCATATTCCTTTGGGAATCAGGCTTGAACCTTTTTTGTATACCGTATTTTACGCAGCGTTCGCCTTTGCCCCCGGATTCCGACCTTTGTCGGAACTTATATGATAGGAATCCGAGGGCAACAGCGACGTAAGATCAAATGATTCGCGAAGCGTTCTCGCGTGGGTGCCTGCCAACCTTCATCAGCGCACGCTTTTTTCCAATCTTTCCTCTGTATACATCTTCAATGCCCGATCCAAACGGTTAACCGCTTCAGGAAGCAGTGAAGGATCGGTATGCGTAAAGTTGATCCGCATATGGTTGCTGCCGCTCAGATCAGCATAAAATACTTGTCCAGGCACAAATGCGACCCCTTCCTGAATGGCCAGTTCCAGTAAGCGATCGGAACGGAAGCCTTCGGGTAAAGTGACCCACATAAACATGCCGCCAAGTGCATCATTCCACGTAATGCCTTCCCATTGACGTTCTTTCATCAGTGTTGTGAGGCGTAGCATACGAGAGTGATATTCGCTGGATACGGTACGAATATGTCCATCCAAATCAAAAAAGTCCAAGAGCTCATTTAAAGCACGTTGATCGATACTGCTGGAGTGCAGATCAGCAGATTGTTTGGCCTTCGAGACTTTATTGACAATCGCTTGATCAGCAACCAGCCATCCAGAACGAACACCAGGAGCAACGGTTTTGGAGAACGTAGAGGTGTACATGACATGACTATCTCCACCTTGCTGCTGGTCAATGGATAAAAGGGTAGGGAAGTTAAGGTTTTCGTCAAATTTGAGACGTCCGTAAGGATCATCCTCAAAAATCAAAGTTCCGTATTTACGGCATAGCTCAACAACGCCTACTCTGCGGTCCATGCTCCATACACTCCCCGCCGGGTTGGAGAAAGTTGGGATGACATACACGAATTTAGGCTGATATTCCTTGAGCTTGGCTTCAAGATCATCTAATTGCATACCGTTGGAGTCTGTATTTACACTTACAAGGTTGGCGCCATAGGACTTAAACACCTGAAGAGCTGCCAAATAAGTAGGGGACTCCACCAATACAGTATTCTGCGGATCAAGCAGCACACGCGAAACCAGATCGATAGTCTGCTGTGAGCCCGTCGTCATGATGATGTTATCTCTGGTGACGGAGATGCCTTGGGATGCCATTATGGTTGTAAGGCGTTCCCGTAGAGGAATATATCCATCGGTTAGACCGTATTGAAGCGCGGTGGTACCGCCGAGACGGAATACCCGCTCATAGGCTTTAGCAACGGCTTCGATGGGAAAAAAGGCATCCGCCGGAAGACCACCTGCCAGGGATAACACTTCTGTTCCCTGTGTCAGCTTCAAAATGTCCCTAACGATGGACGAGCCCTGAGTACGAGCCATACCCGAAAATTTGTATTCCAATCCAATCATCTCCTGTGTTCTATACTGTACTATGAAATTTATTATATTATAACAATAATGAAGTATAACAGTAAACGTCTGAATATAACAGTTGATTGGTCTAATGGAAAGCCGAAAAATCCTGACCCAAGAAAAAATTCGACCATACAAATCACTATCGCGTAAATCTTGCAATTATTAAGCGCAAGCTTGAAATGCTTGACAGCTTTTGAGCACACCAAAAACGTGTCTGGATCGCCCTTCGCAGCGATCCAGACACGTCTCTCTTTTACCCTGATATGCTATTAGTGACTACTATCATGTTTTTTCAAATAGGGACTGGTTATTTTTTAGGATGCATGTTCAAACTGACTGTTGTATAGATCGGCATAGAAGCCGCCTTTAGCCAGCAATTCCTCATGGTTACCCGTTTCGATAATGTCACCGTCCTTCATGACCAGAATCATATCGGCGTTCTTGATCGTCGAGAGGCGGTGGGCAATCACAAAGGAGGTTTTCCCCACAGTAAGCCGGTCCATCGCTTGTTGAATCAGCAATTCCGTACGCGTATCGACCGAGCTTGTGGCCTCATCTAGAATGAGCATGGGTGCATCTTCAATCATGGCTCTTGCAATGGTAATCAATTGCTTTTGACCGGCAGAGAGATTGGCTTTGTCGTCCAGCACCGTATCATAGCCCTGCGGCAGTGTTTTAAGGAAGCTGTGCAGCCCCACCGCTCTACATGCGGCTTCCACCTGTTCATCGGTAACATACTCTTTGGAAAAGGCGATATTCTCACGGATCGTTCCTTCAAACAGCCAGGTATCCTGCAGCACCATACAGAATAATTGATGAATATTCTCACGTGTTAATTGGCTGATCGGGGTTCCGTCAATATAGATTTCCCCGCCGTTCAGCTCATAGAACCGCATGAGCAAATTCACGAGCGTCGTCTTACCGGCGCCTGTCGGACCAACAATGGCAATTTTCTGACCAGCTTCAGCTTTCATGGAGAAGTCTTTGATAATCATACGGTCTTCGTTATAACCGAAACGGACATGTTTGAATTCGACATCCCCTTTGGCGTTGTCCAGCTTCTTGGTCTTGTCGCTCTCATCCGCCAATTCTTCTTCACCCAGAAATTCGAATACACGTTCACTGGCGGCAGCCGCGGATTGCAGATTGGTTGCGGCCTGTGCCAACTGTGACAAGGGCTGTGTAAACAGACGAATATACACCATGAAGGCCACAATAGTTCCGATCGTTATAGCATGTTGGTTCACCAGCAAAGCGCCTACGACACAGACCGCGACATAACCGAAATTCCCGATGAACATCATGACCGGCATCATCAGGCCAGACATAAACTGGGACTTCCATGCATTTGTATATAAGCGGCCGTTAATGCCATGGAACACTTCCTTGGCTGCTTTTTCTCCGTTATATACCTTGACTACGTTATGACCAGAATAGGTTTCTTCGATATGACCGTTGATCTGGCCAAGCTCCGCTTGCTGTGCTACAAAATATTTCTGTGAATGCTTCATAATCACGGTCATCAGGGAAAAACCGATGAGCGTAGCTACAATCCCGGTAACGGTCATGATCCAGTTTGTATACAGCATCATAATCAAGGCGCCTACGAAGGTTGCCAGCGCGCTGACAAGCGTGCCGAGACTGTTATTTAACGTTTGTCCGATGGTATCGACATCGTTGGTCACACGGCTGAGCACATTACCGTAGCTCGTAGCATCAAAATACTTCAAAGGCATATGATTGATTTTTCGGGACAGCTCTGTCCGCATCTTCTTTGTAAGACGCTGTGACACGGTCGCCGTAATGAAGCCTTGGAAATAGTTAAAGATAAGACCAAAACCATACAAAAGCACCAATACAAGAACAATCTTCTGGACAGCACTCACATCAACCCTTGTTACGATTCCTTCCTGGATCAGGTTGGCAATATCGCTGAGCTTACCCGGACCAATGACGTTGAAGGCGGAACCGACCAGGGCCAGCAACATAGAGAGTATAATCATGGGCACATAGGCCTTGATGTAGGATAAAAGCTGGCTGATGGTCTTTTTAAAATCATTCGCTTTTTCACCAGCACCCATGCCCCCCGCAGGACCTCCACCCATGGGACCTCGCTGCTTCGTTTTCATATGCTGGCTGTCGACGGTGTGTTCATTCTTATCCATGTACGAGTTCCTCCTTCGAAAGCTGCGAATAAGCGATCTCCTGATAGGTGCTGCAGTTCGCCATCAGCTCATCATGTGTGCCGCTTCCTACAACCTCACCCTGTTCCAGTACGATAATTCGGTCAGCGTCTTTAATGGTGCCTATGCGCTGAGCAACAATGAGTGTGGTAGCATGGTCAGTTTCTTTTTTGAGAGCCGAGCGCAGAATCCGGTCTGTTTTGTAGTCCAGTGCTGAAAAGGAATCATCGAAGATATAAATCTCCGGCTGACGGTAGATGGCACGCGCAATGGACAGACGCTGCTTTTGACCACCGGACACGTTCGCTCCACCTTGTGAAATCCGTCCCTGATACTGACCGTCCATTTTTTCGATAAACTCCGTGCTTTGGGCAATCCCTACGGCTGCTTTGACGAGTTTCTCCGAAGCTCCTGCTCTTCCGTTATCGCCATACGAAACGTTGGATGTCACCGTACCGCTGAAAAGCACGGCTCTCTGAGGGACATACCCGATTTTGTTATGGAGTGCCTGCTGCTTATAGTTTCTGACATTTAGACCATCCACGAGCACCTCTCCCTCGGTCACATCGTAGAAACGGGGAATCAGATTGATCACGCTGGTTTTGCCGCTGCCTGTTGCGCCAATAAAGGCAACCGTCTCGCCCCGTTTCGCCGTAAAGCTAATGTTGCGAAGCACAGGCTCCTCCGCGTCTGGATATTTGAAGCTGACATTACGGAATTCAACCTGACCCATAACGCCCTCTTCTCCAGCCATCTCATGCCCGTTAACGATGCTGGATTTGGTGTTCAATACCTCCATAATCCGTTTGGCAGAAATCGAAGCGCGAGGCAGCAAGAAGAAAATCATACTAACCATCATAAAGGCCATGACCACCTGCATCGCATAAGACGAGAACACCACCATATTGGAGAACAGTGCAATGCGGTCCGGCACGGCCGTCCCGTTAATCAGGTAAGCGCCAATCCAATAGATAGCGACACTCAGACCCGACATAATAAAGGTCATACCCGGGCCAATCATCGCCATTAACCTGTTCGCAAACAGGTTTGTATTCGTCAATTCGACGTTGGCCTGCTCGAACTTCTGCTCCTGATACTGATCTGCATTATAAGCGCGCACCACTCGAAGTCCGGTCAAATGCTCACGTGTTACCCTGTTCAGATTATCAGTGAGACGCTGGATTCGCTGGAAACTGGGGAGAGCGAAAATAACAATAACACTTAGCATCAGGATCAGAACAGCCACGGCCGCTCCTGTAGAGGCGGTCCACTGCCAGTTTTTATCCGCAATCTTCACAATAGCCCACACGGCCAAAATTGGTGCCTTGATAATCACCTGGAGTCCTAACGCAACGATCGTTTGAATCTGGGTAACATCGTTCGTGGTGCGGGTGATGAGGCTTGCCGTCGAAAAGCTGTTCATCTCTTCCATCGAAAAGGATAAGGTCTTATCAAAGACCATCGCACGCAGACGCATGGCCAGCCCTGCCGCCACCTTCGCCGCGAAATAGCCGACAATAATAGATGCAATCATACTGCCAACGGCACATAACAGCATGTAACTGCCGGGAATCAGCAGTTCCGACATAGGCGTTCCTTCCATTTGCAGCTTGGTCGTAATTTCCGCCATATAATCAGGCAGCTTCAGATCAAGCCATACCTGCACAACAATGAAAGCCAGGCTGCAAAGCACGAGCATCCATTCATTTTTCTTGAGATATTTGAATATCTTCAGCATTCTGTTGCTCTCCTTTTATCTGAAAATCTTAGGTGTTTGATGCAATTTAATGCATCCTGCATGCGACCTACATAGGAATTCAACTTTTTGAGACAATAAGCTTAATGAGTCGGATAAATTCTTTGGCATCCTGTTCGTCCAGCTTGCGAAGAATGCTCTCGGTCCATGCGATTCCTTCATTATACTTGTCAATCATAAATTGCTTGCCTGAATCCGTAATGAATACAATCACCTTCCGTTTGTCGATGACATCAGTACGCCGTACAACCATACCTTTCTTCTCCAGGCTCTTCAGCGCCGATGCTACCCGTCCCGTGCTAACGGACAAGTATTCGCTCAAGTGGCCCGAGGTAACCCCGTCCTTATTGAAATTCAGACAGATGAGAATCCCCATTTCACCACGTGAGAAGTGCCCTCGTTCCTCTAAAGTCGGTTTGCGCGATTTGACAACATACTCGAACAGCTCTTTCGCTAATGTCTTATAATCCAATAGTCACAACACCTTCTAGCTTTTATCTTATACTATAAGATAATAATGATGTCCGGGTAAAAAGTCAATTCGAGAAAATATGGAAAACAAGAAGCTCGTTCGGCCGATTCGCATCGTCTCCCAAGTGATTGAATGTTACAATGGAAGCCGATGGTCAGATACTGAAGGGACGATTCCGATGCATATTGAACTCAGCGGCAATAGCAGTGTCAAATTATATTTACAGATTGCCAAAACATTGGCGGACCGTATCCAGTCCGGACTGCTGCCTTAGGGTACAAAGCTTCCCTCTGTCCGCCATTTGTCCAGTCTGCTTTCGGTTAGCCCTGTAACTGTAAGCAAGGCGTATGCGGAGCTGGAATCCATACATCTTGTGATGTGTACGCAGGGAAAGGGATGCTATGTAGCTGAACCTTCTGTGTCATTGCATCGTGAGGAAGCGCTGGATTTATCATGGCAAATGTCGCTGATAGATTACTTGCCGCGTGCACAGTTATCGCTTGTGTAGTGGCTACAGGAAGTGTGCTGGACCGCCTTGTGGCAGCCAAGTCAACTACGGACCTGGGAAGCCCTCTGTTGACGCAAAAAGCATTGTTACCATTCATCAGGCATCGGCTGGATAACCATCTCGTCTCGTTAAGAGATCAAATGCAGGACCGTCTGACCACTGCTTTGCACACACTCCAGCGCTTTGCCCCTGCAGAAGTCACCTGGCAAGCACCTGAGGGGGTCTTAATATATGGATAAAACTCCCGCCTGCTGTGGATATCGCAGAGCTGGGACGATTAGCTGATCGTGAAGGCATATCCTTTTTACCAGGAGGGGTATGTTATGCAGGTGGTATGGAAAGTAATCATATTCGTATTTCCTTTTCATACACGGCCAAGGACACACTCGAAGCAGGATTGCGCAAGTTATGCCGCTTGCTGGGAGAACTGCTTGACCGCTCGGTCATCATGGAACGAAGGCCTATTTTGTAAGGATATTTGCAATAGGGGTTAATCATCCAATCACAGGAAACCCCTTCGTAATATGCTGTACTAATTCACCGAAAGGAGTTGCACATTATGAGTCATTGCCCTAACGAACCGATCGTGTGCCCGCCGATCCAATTTGTAAATCATCAATTTTTCCCACAAGTGGTGCCTGTTATTCATCCGATTGAAATTATCAACCAAGCTCACATTATACCTGTACCACACCATGTATTCCCAGTGACTGTAAAAGACCCTTCTGATCCTTGCTGTCATACCCGCAGTCATACTCGCAGTAATGGCAAGCGTCAGGTACGTAGCAACTCTAAGCGCTAAGGGATTACAAAAAAAGCAGCCATGGAGCGTACATGGCTGCTTTTTGCCCAAACGGAATCTTTTTTACGTTTCCAGCATCTTCAAGAGAGATTTTAACTTGTCACCCAAATGCTGTGGATAAAACTGCAAAGGAACATACGGACGTTGAGCTGCTTTCAACGCCTTATATACGTCGATTTGGCCATATCCGAAATATTTGTCATGTCCCGGTGTGCCCAAATCAATCACGCTGGTTCTCATTAAATCCATGACCTCTTTATTTGTCAGGTCGGGGTTGATGGAGCGAACAAGGGCCGCGAGCGCTGATACATGCGGACTGGCCATCGAAGTGCCCGAGAGGGCAGCGTATTGGTTCCCCGGATATGTGCTTGCTATGCTTGCGCCGGGGGCCATAACGTCAACATAATCTCCATAGTTGGAAAAGGAAGCCCGGTGCATGGACGCGTCTGTGGCAGATACGGCAAATACCTCCGGATAGGCAGCGGGATAGCCGGGCCGTTCCGTATTATCATTTCCCGTGGCTGCGACTAATACAACATCCTTGTCATAAGCATATTTAATCGCATCGTGTAAAAATTCAGCTTGCGCATAATTGCCGAGGCTCAGATTAATGACCTTGGCTCCATGGTCGGCGGCCCATATAATGCCCTCTGCCACGGAATAAGTGGTACCGGACCCGGATTGATCGAGTACCTTGACTGGCATAACCTTGTTGTACCATGTCATGCCAGCAACACCCTCGCCGTTGTTCACGAGCGCGGAAATGATGCCGGCAACATGCGTTCCGTGACCGACGTCATCGTAAGGCTTTTCCTTCGGGTTGACTACGTTGTGTCCCGGCAGGATTTGGCCCTTCAGATCAGGATGGTTCATATCCACTCCCGTATCCACGACGGCTACGACTACATTTTTGCTGCCTTTGGATAGTGCCCAGCCCCGGTTGGTTTCGGTGGCCGGCAGATTCCACTGATAGCGGGAAAAGAGCAGGTCATTCGGAATAGAGACATCCGACGCTTTTACGGGTGTTTTTTCATTCGTCAGATACATGTAGTGAGGTTCTGCATATACCGGGTTCCACTTCTGCGAGAAATATTGCTTTAGCTCTTTGAAGTTCATGTTATTCGAATGGAACACATACGTATAACCGAGCTTTCGGCCTGGCTCACAGTTCAAATCTGCTGCGATCTCTCGCAATTGCCGTTGATCAGGATTGTGGCGGAAGCGAACGACGATTTCATTTTCAAAATAATGGCTCGCATTTTCATTGTCATGACCCGTCTTGACGGTAATATCGTGTAGTGTGTCGGGATGTACAGATTCGATTTTGTAGCTGCCTTCCTTCGGGTATGGGATCAGGCGCAGGTTTTTACGCTGATGCTTTTCCACGTCACGAAGCACTTGCTGGCTGACCAGCGCGGCAACGCCGTATGTCCCGTCAGTCGATGGCTCTGCCATGACAAAATATTTCCCACCCTCCGCCTGAAAGGCAGCGGATTCGTAAGACTTGTTTTGCAGGACGGAACGGCGAGCCGCAGCCAGGTTGTTTTTGACTTGAACGTCATTAAGCAGATGGGGTTGTGCCTTGCTGCCTGTGTAGGTAGTGCTCTTTCCGTCACGTGTATTGATCCACTGTAGCGTGTGAAGATGACTGTGCGACTGCTGAAGCTTGCGGGCAAAATTCTTTTTCTGATCATTGGTTTTACCATTCAGTTCTCGCATTACGTATTCAATGTCCTGCCTGGCGTCCATGCGGGTGATGGTATCTGTAGCGGACAAGTCCAAAGCCAACATTCCTTTTTTGAGCTGCTGTTCCTGCTGTGGCACCATTTTTGCCGTATATTCAGGCTGTGGTGTGTGGCGGTGATCTCGGGAAGGCAGCATCAGGGTGATGATAAGCACCCCGGCGGCTGCTCCGATCAGGGGTTTTAACCATTTTTGCCGAGACATGGGACCGTCCTCCTTGGGAGTTTATGAATTTATGGTTTAGCGTGAGAAGGTTGGCATGTTTTTATACCTTTCAATCCTTATTTGTGGTAGGATAAATACTGAAAATTACAGCTCTTTCGGTTAGAAGGATCTATTTTCGGGTAACCAAATTAATGAACAAGCAACAAATAAGGGGGAGCTGCATTGATGTCAGCAGTCAACGTACAAAAATTATGTGAATCGGCGCAGGAGAAACTGAAATCTGCCGTGGAACGGGTGGAAGCATTCCTTAATGAGCATGCACTGCCGGAGCTGGCTGTGGATCGCAGTGAGGAGTCCGTACTCTTTTACAAAGGATTTTTGTCGGATCTCCGCCATGTCCTTGTTTTTTCCGAAGTATCTTATGAAAAGTTGGGTGTGGCTTTGCGCCGTGCCAACTTTGACATCGATTTTGCGGAAAAGGCATTGTATAACGTTTACCATGACTGCGTGAACAGCTTTTTTTATCCCAAAAATGAATCTTACGCAGAGGACGGACGCTACGCTTATACGGGACAAGATGCTATACGCTTCCGTAAAACGCCAGTAACGCCCGCCCGCGAAGTGATCATGGACATTACGAAAAATTTTGAAGAATTGCGCGATGATCTTGCTTATTATGAAAGTGATTATTTGACCCAGCGCCGTATGCAGACTCGCCGTACACATGTATAAGCATCTAACCGGGTGATTTTTTCAATTGAAAACAAAAACAAATGAGACAAGCAAGCCGTTTCCTGTTTGCTTCCTGCCAGTTTGGAGGAGGTGCCGGAAACGGCTTTTTTCGTATGTCACCAACTGCCATATGCCGTGGGCGCATAGGTGAACGGTACCGGGGGGACAATGAATTCGAGGTGATGATCATGAGCCAAGAGGCCAAGCCAATAGTCAAATGCAGCGTAGCCAATTGTCATTATTGGGGAGAAAACAACTTGTGCAAGGCAGATTTGATCATGATAGAAATTGACAGTCATGCCGGGAAAAAATTTGATGAAGAATATGCAGGTGAAAGCTTCAGCTCAGTTGAACGTGACCAGGCTGCAACATCTGCTGCAACCTGTTGCCACACATTTAAACCAAAGTCTCTGTAAAAATTCATACCGCGAATCATTACGTATTTGGAGGTGCAGTGTATTATGGAGGATCATGAAACTGATAAGCATCGAGACGAAGAGAATTTTAGCCGTGAGCGTGTGGATTATCCCCGCCGTATTCAAGAACGTTCTGCCAAGCGTCGCAATCATCGGGAGGAATATGCAGCTGAGGTAGCTCCCGGCTCACCAGCCGTGACTCGGCATGAGGACAAGGATGGGCAGCATGTCAAAAGCAAAAGTGGACGTATCTCCGGCTATATCGGTCTAGCCGCAGGCATTGCTGCACTGTTTATGTGGTCTATTGTGCTGGGGCCTATTGCTGCAGTGTTGGGTTTTTTTGCTTATGTAAATGGGAACAAAACAACAGGTATTTGGTCGATCGGACTGGGTGCGCTGGCGACATTAAGCTACTTTGCTTTTATTCCGTTTGTTCGTTGATCCCGTGAAGACACGAAAAGCCGGGTGATCGCTTGCCTGTCCGAGTAGAAATTATTATAGCGATTGTATCTGCATCAAGCCAGTACCATGAAGCTCCGCTGTCGATTCGACAGATACGGAGCTTTTTTTCATTAAAAAGTATGGCAGTACATAGCAAAACGTTGTATCATAAGCAATAATGATAGGCTGTTTGGGATATAACAACTAAAGAAAGTTGGGAATACCACATGCAAATAGATCCGCGCGTGTCCAAGTCCATAATCGATACGCAGTTGTTGAATAATATAAGTGCTACAGCTCAAACGGGTACAACGGATGCTTTTTCCGGATTGCTCGAGCAGGCAGGTCAGTTGGAGACAGATGATGCTGCAGCTCGTGTAAATTCAGGGGACGTTACAAGGGATGAAAATGGGTTGCTTTGGCTCCAATTGGGACCATCGAGGGGAGCGGCTTCGCCATTGGCGGTATATCCTGCTTCCAGCACAGTAACCGATGGGCCGACCAAACCTACGGCTTATGATGATCTAATTAACGAGGCCAGCAATAAATACGGGGTACCGGTGTCGCTGATTAAAGCGGTCATTGATACGGAATCTTCGTTTAACCCGCTGGTCACTTCTTCAGCCGGAGCCAAAGGGCTTATGCAGCTTATGGATGTTACGGCCCAAGGATTGGGAGTTAGTGATGCGTATGACCCTGCACAAAATATTGATGCCGGAGTTCGTTATTTGTCTTACCAGATCAAACGTTTTAACGGACAGGAAAATATGGCCTTGGCAGCTTATAATGCGGGCCCCGGACGGGTACAGCGACTGGGCGTGAATAGTGACGAGCAGTTAATGGCTGTGCTGGACAAGCTTCCGGTAGAAACGCAAAAGTATATTACCAAAATTCAGAACGCACGTGAAAAATATACGATTTAAGCCCTGTAGCTTATAAAGAAAAAACAAAATTTTAATCAGACAGGTCCGCAGGCAGGATCAATATGGGGAAAGGGTGTCACTGTGTAATGCAGTGGCCTTTCCCTGTTTTGGTCTTTTTTGTTGTAGAGGTTGCAGGGCAGAAAGGGGAGTTCCATGAAATATTTTGATAATGCAGCGACAACTCCGCCTTTTGAAGAGGTGATTACGACGATTGCAGAGGTGATGAGACGCCACTATGGCAACCCGTCCTCAATGCATCGGTACGGGGAAGATGCGGATAAGCTGCTTAAGCGTTCCCGGGAGGTTTGTGCTACAGCTTTGGGCGTGTTTCCGGCGGAGATTGTATTCACATCCGGGGCAACGGAAAGCAATAATCTCGCTATTAAGGGAGTGGCCTTGCAGTATCAGGCCAGAGGCAAGCATATCGTTACAGTATCGACGGAGCATCCGTCCGTGTATGAAGCTTGCAGACAGTTGGCAGACCTCGGTTTTGAGGTCACATTTATGCCCGTTGATGCGAAAGGGCATGTCAGTGCCGAGCAGGTTTGTGCAGCTATCCGCAAAGACACGATTTTAGTCAGCATTATGCATGTCAATAATGAGACGGGAAGGGTACAGCCGTTGCATGATATCGGAGTTGCGCTGAAGGAACAGTTCCCACGTGTGCTGTTCCATGTTGATGGTGTGCAGGGCTATGGAAAGCTTCCGGTGGATATCCGGGGCTGGAAGGCTGATCTGTACAGCCTGTCCGCACATAAGCTGCGCGGCCCCAAAGGAGCCGGACTGCTTTTTGTTCGGGAAGGTCTGGAGCTTTTCCCGCTGCTTAGCGGAGGCTCTCAGGAGCAGGGATTTCGTGCAGGTACGGAAAATGTTCCGCTGCTTGTCGGTATGTCCAAGGCGGTCCGGCTGGCAGGAGAACGGCAAGCAGAGGCGGCGCAGCGTATGACTGCGTGGAGAGATCGGGTAGCCGCGGAAGTGAAGACGATCCCGCAATTGCGACTGAATAGCGGGCAGGAAGCGCCGCACATTGTCCATTTTTCGTATCCGGGTATGAAGGCAGAGGTGCTGCTGCACACGCTGGAGCAATTGGGCGTAGCGGTATCGACCCAATCGGCTTGTTCCTCCAAATTGGCCGAGCCTAGCCGGGTATTACTGGCGATGGGTCGCAATGAGGCGGAAGCGTCCGGCGGTATTCGGATCAGTTTCGGCGATGAACATACAGAACAGGATATTGACGAGCTTATTCTCGCGCTCCGCCAGGCTGTGGCGCAATTGGAATCCCTTGAAAGGTGGAAACGTTAAAATGCACTATGATATGCTGTTGCTTCGCTTTGGCGAATTTACATTGAAAGGGAAAAACCGCGCCCGTTTTGAAAAGGCGGTACTGAATCACGTAAAACTGTTGCTCAAGCCGTTTCCCGGTGCTACTTTGCGTAAGGAATTTGGACGGATTTATGTAGTTCTCGGAGGAGAGCCTTATGAGCAGATCATTCAGGTGCTACAAAAAGTCTTTGGTATCACCACCATCAGTCCTGTTAAAATGGCTCCTGTTGAGCTTGACACGATTATTGAGACCTCTGTAGCCTTGATGCGTGAGTTGAACCCGACCGAGGGAACGACTTTCAAGGTAAATGCTCGCAGGGTGTGGAAAGGATTTGCCCATTCCTCTCATGAGATGAATCATTTGATTGGCTCGCCGGTACTGCGCGAGTTTCCAGTGTTAAAGGTCGATGTCCGCCAACCGGATATCGAGCTACGGGTGGAAGTCAGAGAGCAGGCGGCTTATATATTTAGCGATATTATTACGGCTGTAGGAGGCTATCCGTTAGGTACAAATGGCAAAGCTATGCTGCTGCTCTCGGGCGGAATCGACAGTCCGGTAGCGGGATGGTCCTCCATGCGCAGAGGATTGGAAATCGAATGCGTCCATTTTTACAGCTATCCGTTTACGAGTGAGCGTGCGAAAGAAAAGGTTATTGACTTGGCGAGGGTATTGGCGGGTTACGCGGGACGCATCAAGATTCATCTCGTACCTTTTACGGAGGTGCAGACGGCTTTTACACGCACTGGACAGGATAATCTAATTATCACGCTGATGAGACGGTCCATGCTGCGTATTGCAACCATGCTGGCGGAGCGTGAAGGGGCGTTGGCGCTTGTAACGGGTGATAGTCTCGGCCAAGTAGCCAGCCAAACTTTATCGAGCATGAATGTGATTGGGCGTTCGACGGAATTACCGTTGCTGCGTCCTCTCGTGATGATGGATAAACAGGAAATTACGGAAATAGCCAAGCAAATCGGCACATACGATCTATCTATTCTGCCGTATGAGGATTGCTGCACGTTGTTTGTTCCCAAATCCCCAACGACCAATCCGAATTTATGGGTTGTTCAAAAGATCGAAGCCTCTATTCGGGATTTAAATACTTTGATTGAGCAGGCAGTGGCTACAACGGAGACTGTTGTTCTTGAGGCAGATGGAGCTATAGAGGGACGTAAAGAAAAAGTTGTACAAGAGGATTGGTTTTAAAATCTTTTAAGATGCTACGTTTAGCGGGATATAAAAAGGCAGATCCATCGACTATAGTCGGGTCTGCCTTTTTAATAGATGTATGAGTTTTTCTTAAAATTATTTCAAAACGGCTTTTTTTCGGCTGGATATGGCTCTGCGGTTTTGAAGATAGCCTGTGAGCAAAATACCAGCCATCACTGTGCCAATAAACAGGATACGCAGCGCGGGGTGTTCGGTAAAGTATGGCTCCAGCTTGCGCTCCTCGGTAATCATATTGGAGGCGGTATAGCCAAGCACAGCCGAGCCCAAATAGATGATCCAGGGAAATTTGTTAATAAGCTTGATGAAAAGAGTACTTCCCCATACGACAATCGGCACGCTGATCAGCAGACCGAGTACCACCAGTATCAAATGCTGCTGGGCAGCGCCTGCGACGGCAATCACGTTGTCCAGCCCCATGGCTGCATCGGCTACAACGATGGTGCGGATAGCCCCCCATAAAGTCGTTCCGGCTTTGACTTCGGCGTGATCCTCCTGATCTACCAGCAGCTTATATGCAATCCAGATCAGCATTACGCCCCCGACGAGTAACAGCCACGGCACTTGAAGCAGCCAAAGCACGACAATCGTGGCGGCTATACGAATGAATAGAGCACCTCCGGTACCGTACAGAATCGCTTTTTTTTGCGTTTCGGGCGGTAGCTTTCGGGCGGCAAGTCCAATTACAATAGCGTTATCTCCTGCGAGCAAAAGGTCAATAAATATCACATTAAGCAGTAGCCAAAAAAACTGAAATCCGGACATGTCAATCGTTCTCATCTCCCTGATTAAACAACCTAAGCTCAGTATGTTCTGTTTATGATTAATACCCGTTTTCCGGAAATACGGTTCATTATATTGCTGTTTGCTACTGATTTCAAGGATTATGCTCAACAAATCTTAGAGTCCAAGTACACAAGCATAGCCTCGTCCTATTTCGCATACAAGTAGGATGGGGGTGTTTGTACACATGGAGCATATCATTTTGCTGATGAAAATATTAATGATCAATTTGGTGTTAAGTGGTGATAATGCGGTTGTTATAGCCATGGCGAGCAAAAACTTGCCTGCAAGACAGCGGAGCCAAGCAATATGGTGGGGGGCGCTCACCGCAGTTGCCCTGCGCTGTGTGTTGACTTTTGCAGCTGTCATTTTGCTAGGCATACCCTTTATTCAGGCAGCGGGTGGTCTGCTCTTGTTATGGATTGCATTTAAGCTGCTTTATGAGAATAACGATAATGTGGGAGTAAGAGCAGAAACAACCATATGGAAGGCTATACAGGTGATTCTGGTAGCGGATTTTGTGATGAGTCTGGATAACGTATTGGCTATTGCAGCACTTGCAAATGGGGACATTGCGATCATTGTCATCGGCATTGCGATTAGCATTCCAATTGTGGTGTGGGGGAGCAACGTTATTGCAGTCTGGCTTCACCGTTTCCCAGTACTTGTTCTACTCGGATCTGCAATACTGGCCTTCACGGCAGGTGAAATGCTACTGCGTGATCCCAAACTGGGAGCATGGTTAGCCGGGCCTGGGGAAGTTTTACATTCATGGTTACCGGGATTACTGGCCATCGTAGTTGTAATAGCAGGATTGTATCAGCAGTTGCGAGCCCGCCGCATTTGAACGTAGTTTTTTTGGAAAACATCGGCTAAACTATACGTAGGGGTTTTGCAAATGCTGGGGAATCTACTCGGTTTTTGTAAAAACACTATAAAATCCAGCAAATAAAGGAGACCACGATGAATTCCGGAAAAGAGCGTATGATCGGATTGGGCATCATTGCTGTAGGACTGATTATTTTGTTAGGAAAACTGGGGGTCTTCTCTTTTTTGGGACGAAACTTCTGGCCTTTGCTGATTTTAATACCTGGTATTATATTGCATGCGATGTACATGATGCGTAAGGTTTCTCCCATTATGCTGCTGCCGGCCGGGATTTTGTCGGTGTACGGTTTTTTATTTTTTCTCTGTAATACATGGGGCTGGCATCTGATGGCCTATCTATGGCCTTTGTTACTGCTAGGTGTGGCGGTTGGATTATGGGAATACGCTATTCATGATATAACGCTGCCTCGCACTATATATACAGGGAGCATGATTTTGGGACTCGTTTCGGTACTTCTACTGATTATTAGCATGTTGAGGACCGGAATTATTTATGTTGTTGCAGTTGTATTGATCGGTGCAGGGATATGGCTGATGGTTAACAATCGTAGCAAACGTAAATGATGAAACGACAAGCAGTGCAAAATTTATGGCGGTAAATTACGGAACAGCCAATAATGTCTTGCTTTATGACATATTTCAACTATAATAGAATGGATATGATAAGAGCGTCGGAATGTTTTCTGACGCTTATTTTAAGGTTTTCATGCGAATCGGAAAGAGAAGCTCCTGCACAAAGCCTGAAATTACAGAGGGCTGGCAGGGAGCGGGCCTGAAGAACGATTGTTAGCCTTGGATAAGCATTACTTTCAGGATAGAGACACTATTTTGATATACGGAAAGGATATGGATACAAACCATGCATGCAAGAGAGAACATTCGCAATATTGCAATTATTGCCCACGTCGACCACGGCAAAACGACGCTTGTCGACAAGCTTCTTCAACAGTCCGGAACATTTAGAGACCACGAGGCTGTTCAGGAGCGCGCCATGGACTCCAACGATCTGGAGCGTGAACGCGGTATTACGATTTTGGCTAAAAATACAGCTATTACGTACAAAGATTACCTGATCAACATTGTGGATACACCGGGACACGCCGACTTTGGCGGCGAAGTGGAACGGATTATGAAAATGGTTGACGGTGTTTTGCTCGTCGTTGATGCTTACGAAGGTTGTATGCCGCAGACTAAATTCGTACTGCGTAAAGCGTTGGAGCAAAACCTGACGCCAATCGTTGTTGTTAACAAAATTGACCGTCCGGCAGCTCGTCCGGCCGAAGTTATTGATGAAGTACTTGATCTGTTCATCGAGTTGGGTGCGAATGATGAGCAGTTGGAATTCCCTGTTGTTTATGCTTCAGCCCTGAACGGAACATCCAGTCTGGATGCCGAAAAGCAAGACGATAACATGCAGGCATTGTACGAAACCGTTGTGGATCACATCCCAGCTCCAACGGAGAAAGTAGATGAGCCTCTTCAATTCCTCGTAACACTGATGGACTATAACGAATATCTTGGCCGCATTGCAGTTGGTCGTGTAAACCGTGGTATTATTAAGCAGGGACAAGCGGTTACGGTTATGCTGCGTGACGGCAGCAGCAAATCAGCGCGTATTGAGAAGCTGTTCGGCTTCCAAGGTCTGAAACGGATCGAAACCGATCAAGCGGGCGCTGGTGACATTGTGGCTATTGCAGGGATCAAGGATATTAACATCGGCGAAACGATTGCCGATCCAAACCATCCTGAAGCTTTACCTGTACTCAAGATTGATGAGCCAACGCTGCAAATGACCTTCCTGGTTAATAACAGCCCATTCGCAGGTCGCGAAGGTAAATGGATCACATCCCGTAAACTGCGTGAGCGTCTTCTGAAAGAACTCGAAACTGATGTCAGCTTGCGTGTCGATGAAACCGACAGCCCGGACGCATTTATCGTATCCGGACGTGGTGAGTTGCATCTGGGTATCCTGATTGAAAACATGCGTCGTGAAGGTTATGAACTGCAAGTGTCCAAACCTGAAGTAATCGTGAAGGAAATTGATGGAAAGAAAATGGAGCCAATCGAACGTCTCCTCATTGATATTCCTGAAGAAAGCATGGGCGCAGTTATGGAAAGTCTGGGCTCCCGTAAAGCTGAAATGGTCAACATGATCAACAACGGCACCGGACAGGTTCGTTTGGAATTCCTGATCCCTGCACGTGGTCTGATTGGTTACACTACGAACTTCCTGACTTTGACTCGTGGTTATGGCGTAATGAACCATGCGTTTGACAGCTATGGTCCATTTGTTGGTGGTCAAGTCGGTGGACGTCATCAAGGCGTACTCATTTCGACGGAAAATGGAAGCACTACATTCTATGGAATGATGGGTGTAGAGGATCGCGGTATTCTGTTCCTGGAGCCGGGTACTGAGATTTATGAAGGTATGGTCGTCGGAGAGCATACACGTGATAACGACATCGTTGTTAACATTTGTAAAGAGAAGCAATTGACGAACGTTCGCTCTGCAACAAAAGACGATACTGTTAAACTTAAAACGCCTCGTATCTTCTCTTTGGAACAGGCGCTCGAATATTTGAATGATGATGAGTACTGTGAAATTACACCTAATGCCATTCGTTTGCGCAAAAAGATTTTGAACAAAAGTGAGCGCGAGCGTGCAGAAAAACAGCGTAAAACAGCACAAGCAAATTCGTAATTGATTGGATTGGTTTTGGCCACAGCGGCGACGCCCGGCAACGGGATGCGCCGCTGTATCTGTTTTAGGATTGTAAACTTGGAGAAAGCTTTATTTCTCAAAACGCAGGAAAAGGTGTTGAAGCATGAGTAATCTTTCTAACGGATTGCCTCCCCGGACACAAAGCGGGAAAAAATCCGCCAAACCGAAAAAAACGAAAAAGAAAAAAAGCTTTTTCAGATCGTTTATGAAGTTTGTTCTGTTTCTGCTCATTATAGGTATCTTGGCGGCCGGCGGTTACGCCTACTATCTATACAATCAGGTAGAGGATGTTTTGGATACGGGGATCAATAAAGAGGTGCCAAAAACACAATTGGCGGAGGCCAAGCCTTTGACTATTTTGTTGCTTGGAACGGATTACCGCCCTGATCATCCAACTTATTTGTCGGACGTTATTATGGTAGCTACACTGAATCCTAATACCAAGTCATCTACAATCGTGTCGTTGCCGAGGGATACGCGGCTGGAAATGGATGGATATAAACCTCGTAAGCTGAATGAGTACTATCCGGTGTTCAAGGCCAGAGAGAAAGAGTCTGGTGAAGTCGCTGAAGAGCAAATGAAGAAGATGATCGGCAAATATTTGAATATTGACATCGATTATGTGACGGTTATTAACTTCCAGGGCTTCAGAGATGTTGTGGATAATTTGGGTGGCGTAGATGTTACGGTCGACAAAAATATGTGTTACCGTGACAGTGCAGATGGTACTAACATTAACTTGAAGGCAGGAGCACAACATCTGAACGGTGATCAGGCCCTTGATTTTGTTCGTTACCGTAAATCCAACTGTCGCCCGAGAACAGCTGAATCTGATGATTTTGATCGCAACCGTCGACAAAATCAAGTGCTTCATTCCTTGATTGACCAAATGCAGTCCTTCAGTGCTCTAAGCAAATTTAGTGCAATTATTAAATCCGTTGATAAGAATATGATGACGGATATTGAGTCTCAGCAAATGAAAAATCTCGTACAGACCTATTGGAATATTTCCAAGCAAAATGTGAATTACAAACCAGTAGCGGGAACGTGGCGCAGTCCTTATGTCTATATTGATGAGCAGCAGCTTGATCTGGCCAAACAAGCACTGCAAGAGGAATTATCCAAAAAGGCGAGCGACAATAATACTGTCTCTTCTTCCAATTCTTGAGTTTGTATCTTTCTTCCCTCTTATGTTATACTCGCAGCGAGTAAAAGCTCTTATTTTGCATAAGGGGGTTGAGGTATGTCTGAATGGGTAGCACGTCAAGTATATGGTTTTGACATTCATACCCGTTTGCTGTCTAATATCGTTTGCTTTTTCTGTAATGAAATGAATGAAATAAGTAAGGTCCAGTGAGTAATCACTGGGCCTTTTGTGTCTGATCCAAAGGTGTACAGGCTCTAAGGCTCTAATTACCTACCAACTTTTCGTTGTTTAACGCTGCTTCTGGGGTCTTTTTTCAGGGAATCAGCAACTATTGGCTACCCGGTGAATAGGTATAGGTATGAAACACGAGATTGTCCACGCCGCTTTGGAGGGGATCTAAATGAAGAAAATTTTTGTGCTGGATACGAATGTGCTACTGCATGATCCGAAAGCCATCTTTACCTTCAAAGAACATGAAGTAGTTATTCCAGCTGTTGTTCTGGAAGAAATCGACTCCAAAAAACGCAACGCGGATGAGATTGGACGGAATGCCCGCAACGTATCGCGATTGCTGGACGGGTTGAGGGAAGTAGGGCATCTGCACAGTGGTGTTCCGCTTCCGCAAGGTGGGAGGCTCAAGGTTGAATTAAATCATCGGAGCTTTTTGAAAGTTCAGGAGATGTTCGGGGAGGTTTCGAACGATAACCGGATTTTGGCGGTCGCCTTGAATTATCATCTGGAGGAGAAGGAGCTGCCTGAACCGCGTTCGGTCGTGCTGGTCAGTAAAGATGTGCTGGTGAGAATCAAGGCAGATGTGTTGGGACTGCTGACCGAAGACTATTTATCCGACAGAACCGGTGATCTGAGTGAGCTATATCCCGGGTACTCGGCAATTCAGGTGCATCCGTCCATCATAGATGAGTTTTATTCCAATCGTTTTTTACTGATTAAGCCACTGGAGCTGTCTTATACGCTATACCCTCATGAATTCGTTATTCTAAAGGATGAGATGGGGACTGGAAAATCGGCTTTGCTGAAAGTGAACCAGGAGGCAGACCGATTGGAGCCTCTGTATTTAAGCAATGAATCGGTGTGGGGGATCAGTGCGCGTAATGCTCAACAGCGGATGGCACTGGAGCTTTTGCTTAATGACGATATCCCGCTGGTGACGATTACCGGAAAAGCAGGTACAGGCAAAACGTTGCTGGCGCTCGCGGCGGGTCTGCTCAAGGTAGAGGATGAACATCGCTTCAAGAAGCTGCTTATCGCCCGTCCTGTCGTTCCTATGGGCAAGGATATCGGTTATTTACCGGGAGAAAAGGAAGAAAAGCTTCGTCCGTGGATGCAACCGATTTACGACAATCTGGAATATTTGTTTGATGCCAAAAAATCAGGCGATATCGATAAAATTTTGATGGGTTTGGGCAGCATTCAGGTGGAGGCGCTCACTTACATTCGGGGGCGTTCAATACCTGGACAATTTATTATTGTTGATGAGGCACAGAATTTGTCCCGACATGAGATCAAAACAATCGTGTCCCGTGTAGGTGAGGGGAGTAAAATCATTTTGATGGGAGACCCGGAGCAAATTGATCACCCTTATCTGGATGCGGCGAGTAACGGGCTGACGTATGTGGTAGAACGTTTTAAGCAGGAAGGGATTAGCGGACATATTATGCTGGAAAAAGGAGAGCGCTCCAAGCTGGCGCAGTTGGCAGCTGATCTGCTATAGAAGCTCATATCACTATTCATTATCAGGATATTTATATAATGCGCAGCATTTTGTCGCAAATAAGAAGACCTCGGGAACATCCCGGGGTCTCTTATTTTTGTCCATGTATTATTTATGATAGCTATACAAGGGTGAAATAGGCTTACTTCAGGCTCAATTCGAGTTTGACCTCAAGTACCCCCGCTATGGTGCGTACCTCTGTGGCCTTGACATAAGAAATGAGCTGCTGCGGATAGAAGCCCAGATCAAAATCCGTTTCCAGCTTGTTACGGGTCGTATCTGGCAGCTCCAGTCCGTTAAAGAAGAGCCGATCCACATGGAACAAAATCGCATTTTGTGGTTCGTTCTCTACTGTGTAGTGCCCCTCTACCCTCAATTTTATGGTTCCCTGTTGACCTTCTACAACAATACGATCCTGCTCGAAGGAAAAGTTGAAGTGATTAAATAATTCATTTTCGGATTTCAGAAAACGGTTAAAATCATCCTCGCGTATGCTTATTGTAATGACTTTGCCGTTTGTAATCATGGCTCCTTGCTGTTGTTGAATAAATTGAGGAAAATCCTGCATCGCTTGAGCCAGCGCTTTAAAATGCTTGTTCACCTCGTAGACGCCTACATTCTCCCAATAAGCTGTCATTTCGCTGATCAGCTTGCGTAGCGTATCCGGGTCCTTGCTGGTGTTAACACCAGCATTTACACGCTCCTGAAGCAGAACAATGCGCTTACGTTGTTCCAGCAGGTTTGTTTTGACCGTTTCCAAATCTGATGAAGCCCGGGTGACCTGTTCTTCTGTTTTTCGCATATTTCGATAATTGGACTCGTATTCTTGAAGTACATCCTGATCGTGGCTAATCAGCAGCAAGTAGTAATCGTACAGGGAGAGAAGCTGTTTTAGACTTTTGGCCCCCAGTACTACACTAAGCAGCTTGTCCCTTTCCCCCATATAATAGGAGCGCAGCACAGAACCCGCGCGTTTCCTTTGCATAGTCATCTGCTCCTGCTGAGTGGCAAGATTGCTCCGAAGTTCCTGCTGACGTTGTAAAAGCATCTGCTGTTCCTGACCGATCCGCTCAATTTCATGGTCAATCTCGACGATTGACAGACTATCCTGTAAAATCCGGTTTGCCTCTTCTGAAGGAGCTGCCAGAACAGGACGTGCAGACATGGAGGTCCATATCATAATGATGGTCAGCAGAGCACAACTTATCATTTTTAAAGTGGATCTGTTCATTGATTTTCCCCTTTTATGTATTCCCGAAAAAAGTCTAACAGTAATATATATGTTCCTTTCTTATTCTTTAACCATTCATTTATTGTACAGCAGCCAGAGGATGCTTGAAACCCGAAACTATATTTGTCCACGTATGAGTTCTTATAGAAATGGAAATACAATTTAGTATCAAATAGATTCTATGAACTCTACGAGAGGCATAGAAATGAATAAACAGCTTTTATACCCTATTCAAATACCGGTTAGACCGGTTCATGAAGACGGTTATTTTAGGATGTTGTTAGGAGGGCTAGAGGCATGACTGCAATAAGACAAGATGCTTGGAGTGCGGAAGATGATTTGATATTGGCGGAGGTGACATTGCGTCATATCCGGGAAGGTGGAACACAGCTCGCCGCATTTGAAGAGGTTGGGCAAAAAATAGGAAGAACCTCTGCAGCATGTGGCTTCCGCTGGAACAGTTGCGTGCGCAAGCGTTATGATGAAGCCATCAGCATTGCTAAAGCGCAACGTCAAAAACGCAGTTATATTCGCAAGCAGAGTCCAGTTGGTGTATCTCAGGTGGCAGCTTTTGCCACGCTTGATACGGCTGAAGGGCTATACAGAGCGGATGGAATGAGTGAGGATACATTATCCATCGACGCAGTGATCCGTTTTTTGCGTCAATGGAAGGGATCTGTACAGGAAACTAATCGACAGATCAAGATGCTGGAAAAAGATTTACGTGAAAAGGAAGAGGAATTAAATCAACTTCGCTCCATTAATGATCGGCTGTCCAAAGAGGTTAACGAGGTGCAAACCGACTATCGTGTCGTAAATGATGATTACAAAGCCCTGATTCAGATTATGGACCGGGCCCGCCGCTTAGCTTTAATCACTGAGGATGAGGAAGAGCTTAAATCCAGATTCAAAATGGACGCCAATGGGAACCTGGAGCGCATTGAGTAGCAAAATTACAGCAGCATATGCTAAATAGAACGTCAACTGGCGCTTTGCCGTAGTTGGCGTTTTTTGTATTTCTCTAGAGTGTATATGATATAGTAGAAAAAAAGATGGAAGCGAGACGATACATAAGTGATTGATATTATTGGAGCGGGTTCGCTCGGATTGTTGTTTGCCGGGAGGCTGGTGGCCTCAGGTACGAAAGTAAGGTTATGGACGCGAACGCTTGAACAGGCACGCATCATTGCTTGTGAGGGGATTACTGTGCTTGAAAAAGAGGGGCATGTTGCTGTTCATGTAACTGGAGACGCATTGAAGGTAGCGCCGTTGGCAGATTGGCAACGCTTGAATTCACAGGTTCCGGCACGGTGGATTTTGATAATGACCAAACAGGGGGCGATTGGGGAAGTATTGAAGCAGATTAAACCTGCGGATAATATGAAAAGCGATATCGGAATTATTTGCTTACAGAACGGAATCGGACATATAGAACGAATTAGACAAGCCTGTCCTGAAGCTATGGTATATCCTGCGGTAACGACCGAAGGAGCCAAGAGAATGGGAGTAGCATCCGTCGTGCATGCCGGGTTGGGAGCTACGGAAATTGGATGTCCGAATGAGCTGGAGGAGGTACAGGTTAGGAGTTTTGAACAATGTGTACTAAATCGGCTGCTTTCAGCAGGATTTGACGTTTGCTTGTCGAAAGAAATCGAGAACGATATATACCGCAAGTTGCTGATCAACGCCGTGATCAATCCACTGACAGCAATATGGCGAATCCCCAATGGGGAGCTGCTTTCCGATCCGGGCCGTCTACATATGATGCGCAAGCTATACGAAGAAGGCATTCAAGTGTACGAAGCCAATGGTATTCGGTGGGACAGCACATGGTGGGATCAGATTATGAGTGTTTGCCAGGCAACGGCAGAGAATCAGTCGTCTATGCTGGCCGATGTGCTTGCACATTCCATGACAGAGGTTGCTTCCATTAACGGACAGCTGGTGCAGATGGCAGAGCAAGCGGGGGTTACTGCACCAACCCATGAGGTATTATGGCAATTAATTGAGGGCATGCGGCTAAAAGAGGGGTGATCAGTTGAGTCTCATACAAGGTACCATCATCACATTTAGTATTCTTCCCTTTTTTCCGTTTCTGATCGTGTTTGCGATTTGCCGCTATCTGCTTAAATTGGAAAGAAAGAAGTCGTTGCTTATATCTATGGACATTACCACGGCTTTTCTGATACTATCCGTCGCGGCGCTCTTTAACGTCATTTTTGCATCACGATTCGGTTTTTATTTGATATTATTGTTGCTTCTTCTTGCGCTGGGTTTAATTGGAGGAGCCCAAAATCGAATAAAGGGTAAGGTCGATGGCAAAAGATTATGTAGAGCAGTCTGGAGATTAACTTTTATAGCAATGACATTAGCGTATATTTTATTAACTATTGTTGGTATATTTAAAAATATATTCAATAACATGTGATATAATATGACATGAAAGCCTGAAAAAATATGAGTGAATCATGTTTTTTCGAAAAAGAAGCTCAATTTAAAGAAATGTGATGTAGATTTTTTTGACCGCTGGTTGTATAATCTATAAACATATACCACTTTAGAACTAGGGGGAAACGCTAGATGAAAAGGAAAAGCTTTTTAGTCCTTTTGACACTCATTCTTGCAGTTGGCGCACTGCTCGCAGGTTGTGGCTCCAGCAAGAACGATAACAATGGCAAGGGCGCACAAGAAAACACCTCGACTACGCCGGCTCCGGCCGACAAGCAAATTTTGCGCATTAACCTTTCTTCCGAACCGCCAACTTTCGATCCGGCACAAGCTCAGGATAGTCAAACGAACACGGTTCTGAAAACTTTGTATGAAGGTCTCGTACGGATGGGTCCTGATGGCAAAGAAATCCCTGGCGTAGCTGAATCTTGGAAAATTTCCGATGACGGCAAAACCTATACGTTCAAGCTTCGTGATAATGCAAAATGGAGCAATGGCGACCCGGTCAAAGCAAGTGACTTCGTATTTGCTTGGCAACGGGTATTGGATCCTTCCACGGCTCCAGCACCTCCATATGCTTACCAATTGTACTATATCAAAAATGCTGAGGGCTACAACCTGAGCACTTCCAAATCTTTTAAAGGCACTAAAATTACAGACTTCAAAGATGTAGGTGTCAAAGCAGTTGATGATCATACATTGCAAGTAGAGCTGGATCACCCAACTCCTTACTTCCTGGGATTGACTTCTTTTTACACTTTCTACCCTGTAAATCCTTCTGTTAAAGGGAATGATAAGTGGGCTGTTCAGAAAGATAGCATGATTACTAACGGACCTTTCACATTAACGACTTGGGACAGCGGTCAAAAGATCGAAGTAACCAAGAGCGAAAACTATTGGGGTAAAGACCAAATCAAACTGAACAAAATCACGATGTCCCTGGTAAACAGTGGTGCAACAGAGCTGGCTTCTTACAGAAGTGGACAACTTGATTATGCAGGTTTGCCAAACGGTGAAATCCCTACAGACCAAATTCCGGCTGTGAAAAAAGAACTGCCTAACGAATTTCAGTCAAAAGGGATTGCAAGTACGTACTACTACCTGTTTAACGTAACTGAAAAACCATTTAACAATGTTAAAATCCGTAAAGCGTTTGCGATGGCTATTCAACGCCAACCGATTGTTGAGAGAGTAACAATGGGCGGTCAAATTCCTGCTTATGGCTTTGTACCTCCAGGTATCAAAGGGGTTTCTCAGGAGTTCCGTTCCGAACATAAAGATGATTTCTTCAATGAAGATTTTACTGAAGCGAAGAAATTGCTTCAAGAAGGTATGAAGGAAGAAGGCGTAACTACACTTCCTCCGGTAACCTTGCTGTATAACTCCAGTGAAGGTCACCAAAAGATTGCTTTGGCAGTCGCTGATATGTGGAAGAAAAACCTTGGTGTGGACGTTAAAACCCAAAACCAAGAGTGGGGCGTATTTATTCAAACACGTAACAAGCTGAATTTCCAAATCGCTCGTGGTGGCTGGTCTGCTGATTATAATGATCCGATGACATTCCTGGATATGTGGACAACAGGCAACACTAATAATAATTCTGGCTACGCTAATCCTGCATACGATGCTTTGATTCAAGCTGCTAAGACAGAAACCGATCCAGCAAAACGCATGGAAGATTTCGCAAAAGCAGAGAAAATTCTGGTTCAAGACGATATGGTAATGCTTCCGATCTACTACTATACAAATCCTTCTTTAACGAAACCGAATGTAAAAGGCATCGCGCTTGACTTTAGTGGAGCGATTGATTTCACAAGAGCGTATATTACACAGTAACTGAAGCTCAATTCTGAAGTTTGATAGTTACTTCGGGATATATATGTGGATACAACCATATATATCCCATTTTTTGTGTGTGATGGTCCTTTCCATCATCATGTAACCATGCAAATAAGTAGATTGGCCAGTCCATTTCTATTTCGATAAAATCGAATGGTGTCGAAAAAAATTATGGGGGGTGTAAACGGGCAATGACGCGTTATTTGATCAGTAAATTTTTCTATATGCTGCTTTCTTTGTTCATTCTGATCTCTGCGACGTTTTTTCTCATGAAAGCAATTCCGGGTAACCCCTTCATGAGTGAAAAAGCGACTTCTCCTGAGATTCAAGCCCGGTTGATGGAGCAATATGGGCTGGATAAGCCTGTATATGTCCAATATTTTAAATACTTAGGTGATATTGCTTCAGGTGATTTTGGTATTTCCATGAAAAAGCTGAACCAAAGTGTTACTGACATTATTGGACAAACTTTTTCGGTATCGCTTAAATTGGGATTTGTCGCCATAATCGTGTCGATTATTGTCGGTATTTTACTAGGTATGCTCGCAGCTTTGTACCATCGCAGGCTTATTGACAACGTAGCGATGATTTTAGCCATTATGGGAATAGCGGTTCCCAGCTTTGTTCTTGCATCGTTGATTCAGTTCTACTTTGCTCAGGAGCTAGGCTGGTTTAATGTTATGGGCTTTGATGGTCCAATGGATTACTTCCTGCCTGTTGTCGCTTTATCTGCTTCGCCAATTGCGTTTATCGCTCGATTAACGCGTTCCAGCATGCTGGAAGTGCTTCATGCGGATTATATCAAGACTGCCAAGGCTAAAGGTTTGAAGCCTGTTTCCGTAATGTTCAAACACGTTGTACGTAACGCCATTTTGCCGGTTGTTACCTATGTTGGGCCTATGACAGCAAATATTATTACCGGTTCCGTCGTTATTGAACGTATTTTCGGGATTGGTGGTATCGGTAAAGTGTTCGTAGACAGTATTACGACCCGTGACTATACCATGATTATGGGAGTTACTATTTTTTACGGCATTTTGCTGATGGTGACACGTTTTATTACTGATATTGCATACGGTTTTATTGATCCACGGATTAAGCTGACCGGCGGGAAGGAGGGATAACTTTATGTCTGTGAAAGACAATGCTGTGAATTTGGAGAAGCTTCAGGTAAAACCGGAAGACTTCCAGAAAATCGGAGCGGATGAGAAGCAGTCTGAAGTTATTCAGCGCGAAAGCTTGTCCGCTTGGCGTGATGCTTGGGAGCGACTTCGTAAAAATAAGCTGGCAATGACGAGCTTGAGTGTTTTGATTCTCATTGTACTTGCTTCGATAGTTGGTCCGATGCTTTCGCCATACGATGACCGCACGAATGATTTGTTGAGCACCAATCTTCCGCCTTCCGCGGAACACTGGTTCGGAACAGATGATTTGGGTCGTGATATGTTTGTCCGTACATGGATGGGTGCTCGGATTTCCTTGATTATTGGTTTGGCCGCAGCAATGATTGACTTGCTGATTGGTGTTATTTATGGTGGGATTATGGGTTACTTTGGTGGCCGTGTAGATGAAATCATGAATAAATTTTCTGAAATTCTGTATTCCATTCCTTATCTGCTTGTTACGATCCTGCTGCTCGTTGTACTGAAGCCGAGTATCACGACGATTATTATTGCGCTCTGTGTGACCGGGTGGATTAACATGTCGTGGATTGTGCGCGGCGAAATGCTACAGCTGAAAAATCGGGAATTTGTGCTTGCTTCCCGCTCGATGGGCGCTGGAGCAGGCCGCCTGCTGTTCCGTCACCTGTTGCCTAACGCTGTGGGCCCAATTATCGTCACACTGACTTTGACGGTTCCAAGTGCTATTTTTTCCGAGGCTTTTCTGAGCTTCTTGGGATTAGGGGTACAGGCTCCTCAAGCGTCGCTGGGTTCAATGATTGAATCAGCTCTGACCGGATGGATGTACTATCCTTGGCGTATGCTTTTCCCGGCAGGTTTGATCAGTTTGATTATGCTTGCGTTCAACCTTTTTGGCGATGGCTTGCGTGATGCGCTTGATCCGAAGCTGAAGAAATAGGAGGTGAGGTCATGGTGAGTAGCAACAATTTAATTGAGGTTGAAGGTCTTAAAAAGTATTTTAATGTTGGCAAAAACCGTGTGCTCAAAGCGGTGGACAACCTGAATTTCTATATTCGCGAGGGTGAAACACTTGGTATGGTAGGCGAATCCGGTTGTGGTAAATCTACAGCGGGTCGTACCATTCTGCGCTTATATGAACCTACAGCAGGTAGCGTACGTTTTAACGGTACAGATATTTACAAATTATCACCGAGTAAAATGAAAGCCATGCGCCGTGATATGCAGATGATCTTCCAAGATCCTTATGCATCCTTGAACCCGCGTTTTACGGTTTCTGATATCATCGGTGAGGCACTGGATATTCACAAGATGGCAGGTAGCCGTGCAGAGCGCAAAAAACGGATTGAAGAGTTGCTGGATCTGGTAGGTTTGAACCCGGATCATGCAACCCGTTATCCGTATGAATTTTCCGGTGGTCAGCGTCAACGGATCGGTATTGCCCGCGCGCTGGCGGTTAACCCTAAATTCATCATTTGTGATGAACCGATCTCGGCTCTTGACGTGTCTATTCAGGCTCAGGTTGTCAACCTGTTAAAAGAGCTTCAAGAGCGTCTTGGTCTGACGTACCTGTTCATTGCGCATGATCTGTCGATGGTCAAGCATATCAGTGACCGGGTAGCCGTAATGTATATGGGTAAAATGGTAGAGCTTGCAGAAAGCGCGGAGTTGTATGCAAATCCGCTCCATCCTTATACGAAAATGCTTCTGTCGGCGATTCCGATTCCCGATCCGGAAGTTGAAGCCAACAAAAAACGGATTATTATGCCTGGCGATCAAGCCGGCCCCATTCATACAAATGATGCATCCGGCAATAAGTCAGGAGCCTATAACTTGGAAAATGCCAAGCTGATCGAAGTGTCCAAAGGACATTTTGTAGCTGAGCCTTACGCCTGATGTTGTTTTATGGACCAACCGCCGAGTTTGCTCGGCGGTTTTTTTTGTGAGAAGCTTTGACGCGGACAAGGGCTTTCGGTACAATCAAGCAGTAAGGTTTTGGTGGAGACAGGAGGCAGACCCATGAGAATAATTCCGGAAGAGCTTCGCGGAGGGTCGGCTTTGGCAGAAGATTACATACAGGGTACAGGACGCGCACGCGATTTGTATGAATATGATGTTCTGCATGCCGATGCTTATGCCCAACGAGCGAAGCGACTGGATGAGACGGAGCATCTGCGATTAAACCGTAAGGATGTCGTAGCATGTCTTCGTATATACAATGAGCAATACAACGCACACGAGGCGGTTCATGCTTCATTGGATCGGCTGGAGCAGCCAGACGCTCTGGTGGTAGTTGGCGGGCAGCAAAGTGGACTGTTCACAGGTCCGATGCTGGTCGTTTACAAAGCTGCTACGATTATTAAGGCGGCCAAGGAAGCGGAGGAACAGCTGGGGCGTCCAGTTATTCCCGTTTTCTGGATTGCGGGTGAGGATCATGACTGGGATGAGGTCAACCATACATATGTAATGGCGAATGACCCGCAAGCAGTCAAAATCAAGCTGGATAAGCAGCCGGAACGTCGTTCTTCGGTTAGTGCGATTAAGGTCGATGCCGCAGAGTGGAAGCAAGCTATGGCTGATATAGAGCAAAGCTTGCCTGACTCAGAGCATAAGGCTGATATTTTGCGTATGATTGAGCATGGTTTCAATGATTCATACGGACTAAGTGAAAGCTTCGCCAAACTGCTGGGACTTCTTTTCGGCGCCTACGGATTAGTGCTGCTGGATTCTGCTGATCCTTCGTTGCGCAAGCTGGAGGCATCCGTTTTCCGTCGGTTAGTTCAGCACAATGATGAACTGGAGCAAGCTTACCGGGCAACTGCTGCACAGATTGTAGATTACGGCTATCATTTGCAAGCAGATGTGCATGAAGGCGGCGCGAATCTTTTTTATATCCATGAAGAAGAACGCTTGCTGCTGTTCAAGCAAAACGGGCTGTTCACAGATCGCCGCGGTCAGGTGGCATTTACAGTCGAAGAACTGCTCGAAGAGACAGACGGGCACCCGGAACGTTTTAGTAACAATGTCCTAACTCGCCCTCTTATGCAGGACTCACTGTTTCCGGTGCTGGCCTCTGTGCTGGGACTAGGAGAAATTGCCTACTGGGCGATTACACGGGATGCCTTCGGCGTGCTGGGGATGCAGATGCCATTACTGCTACCACGGATGTCCTTTACGTTGGTGGAGCCAGGTGTGGAAAAGCATATGCTTAAGTACGAATTGAGCTTTGGAGAAGTTAGAGACGGGCTTGAGGAACGGAAAAAGCAATGGATTGTCACCCACGATCAGCTTGGAATGCAGGAGCAGTTTGCCGGGGCCAAGGAAGCCTTTGTCCATATGTATGAACCACTGATACAGCAGTTAGGATTGATTGAAAAAGGTTTGCTTCGGCTTGGGGAGACCAATCGTGAAAAGATTCTGGATCAGATTGCCTATCTGGAAGCAAAAGTTCAGGAAGCACTGTTCCGGCAAAATGAATCAGCGCTTCGTCAATGGGATCGTATCGAGTGGTCACTTTTTCCGTTCGGACAGCCGCAGGAACGGGTGTATACGATTTATCATTTTCTAAACCGTTATGGCCTCAGCCTGATCGATATGATTATGGATGTGCCGACCGATCTGACGGGTACGCATCGTGTCATTTATGTATGATTTAGTATCTTAACAGCTACAACCAATATAAAGGAGGAACAAATATGACTACCCATTCTTTGCAAAACAGCATCGTTCACGATCTTAAACTGGCTCCTGAGGGGCACCTGAAAATTGATTGGGTGGAAGCCCATATGCCGGTATTGAACCGTATACGTCAACAGTTCGAGCAGGAGCAGCCTTTTAAGGGTCTGAAGGTAACCATCTGTCTTCATCTGGAGGCCAAAACGGCCTATCTGGCAAAAGTAGTACAGGCGGGCGGGGCTGAGGTTACGATTACGGGTAGTAATCCGTTGTCAACTCAGGATGATGTTTGCGCAGCATTGGTTGAAGATGGAGTTACGGTTTTGGCTAAATACAATCCGGACCCCGCTGAGTTTAAAAGCTTGCAAATTAAGGCGTTGGAAACGAAGCCGGACCTTATTATTGATGACGGAGGCGACCTGGTTACTCTCTTGCAATCCGAACGCCCTGATCTGATTTCTACCATCCGCGGTGGGGCGGAGGAAACGACTACTGGGATTATCCGCTTGAAGGCGCTCGAAAAAGAGGGTCAACTCCACTTCCCGATGGTGGCCGTTAATGATGCTTACTGCAAATATTTGTTCGACAATCGTTATGGTACTGGGCAGTCAGCATTCGACGGCATTATTCGCACAACCAACCTGGTTGTGGCAGGCAGCACGGTCGTCGTGGTTGGTTATGGCTGGTGTGGTAAAGGGGTTGCGATGCGTGCGAAAGGGCTGGGAGCCAACGTGGTCGTAACCGAAGTTGATCCAATCAAGGCAGTAGAAGCGCATATGGATGGTTTCCATGTGTTGCCGATGGTGGAAGCAGCCAAGTTGGGTGACTTCTTCATTACGGTGACTGGCAACAAAGCCGTAATTACCGGAGAGCACTTTGATGTCATGAAGGACGGGGCTGTGCTGTGTAATGCGGGGCATTTTGATGTGGAGGTTAGTAAGCCTGAGCTTGCCAAACGTTCCGAATCCATTCGGACGGTGCGTCGCAACATTGAGGAGTACCGCTTCAAGGATGGACGTAAAATGTATTTGCTGGCAGAAGGACGCCTCGTGAATTTGGCTGCGGCAGATGGTCATCCTGCGGAAATCATGGATACCACGTTTGCACTTCAGGCGCTTGGCTTGAAATATGTGAACGATCGTTATAATGAGCTGGGCAAATCTGTAATTAATGTACCTTATGAAATTGATGAGCAGGTAGCCCGCTTCAAGCTGGATAGCCTGGGAATCAAGATTGATTCTTTAACAGAAGACCAAAAGGTCTATCTGGATAGCTGGAATGCATAACTTGAGCATTGCCGGTCACGATGGCCAGGTTCAAAGGTTTTAACGTGTAACACAGGTGTTTGTATAGGTTGGAATGATGAATGAGACTAAGCCCTTTATTTTCATGTTGTTTCGAAACCTGATGCATATTGTCGGGAGTTCGTCTTCATGGAATGAGGGGCTTTTTGACGTGTTATGATACGTGGCAACAATAACCGACATCACCGTATGGATTTGTCGTTTATCACTTTTTGGAAATGTAAAGAAGGTCTTTGATTTTTTAAAGCGAATCTATTATGCTTAGGTGGTGGAAAGTGGGCCAAAGTGGGAGAATGGGGTAAGGGGTGACGAAACCAATGTTTATGGGGGAGTTCCAACATAGCATTGATGAGAAGGGTCGGCTTACTGTTCCGGCCAAGTTTCGTGAACTTCTCGGTGCCTCGTTCGTGGTTACCCGCGGGCTGGACCAATGCCTCTTCGTGTATCCCATGGATGAGTGGGCTGTCATGGAGAAAAAACTTAAAGCACTGCCTTTGATGAAGGCCGATGCGCGAGCGTTTACCCGTTTTTTTTTCTCGGGCGCGACTGAATGCGAATTGGACAAACAGGGCAGGGTAAATTTACCGGGGAATTTGTGCGAATACGCCAAGCTTACCAAAGAGTGCGTCGTATTGGGAGTGTCCACCCGGGTAGAGATTTGGAGCAAGCACACTTGGAAGCAATATTTCAGCCAATCAGAAGAAGCATTTAACGACATTGCTGAGAAATTGGTTGATTTCAACTTTGAATTGTAATTTAGGAGGTCAGCCGTTTGTTTCACCACATTACCGTACTCAAGGAAGAAGCAACACAGGCACTAAACATCAGGCAGGACGGGATCTATGTGGACTGCACGTTGGGAGGGGCAGGACACAGTTCCGTCATTGCGTCACAGCTTGGCCCTGAGGGAAGGCTGATTGCCTTTGATCAGGATGACTGGGCATTGAACAATGCGCGCGAGAAGCTGTCGGCCTACGAAGGAAAGATTTCATTGGTGAAATCCAACTTTCGCCACTTGCAGGACAGGCTGGCTGAACTGGGATTGCCCGAAAAAGACGGCGTCCCGCAGGTCCAGGGTATTTTGTTCGATCTGGGTGTGTCCTCGCCCCAGTTCGATGAGGGGGAACGGGGATTCAGCTACAATCATGATGCGCCGCTTGATATGCGGATGGATCAGAGTAGCTCGCTAACGGCTTACGAGATTGTCAATGAATGGCCGGAAGCAGAGATTGCGCGTATTTTGTTTCAATACGGAGAAGAGAAGTTTTCACGCCGGATCGCGAAGATTATGGTTGAACGTCGAAAAAACAAGCCTATTCACACAACAGGGGAACTTGTCGATATTATCAAAGAAGGAATTCCGGCTGCGGCACGCAGAACCGGGGGACATCCGGCCAAACGCAGCTTTCAGGCTTTGCGAATCGCTGTGAATGATGAGTTGGGTGCACTGGAAGATACTTTGCATCAGGCAGTAAAATGTCTGGCTCCAGGGGGCAGAATTTCGGTCATTACGTTCCATTCTCTGGAGGATCGGATATGCAAGCATATTTTCAAGGAGTATTTGGCGAAAAGCATCTATCCATCTGATTTGCCTATTTTGGAGGACAAAATGATAGGCGATCTGAAGCTGGTGAATCGTAAGCCGATTGTGGCGTCAGAGCAGGAATTGGAGCTTAATCCACGGTCCCGGTCAGCCAAGCTGAGAGTTGCCGAAAAATTGTAAATTTAATGGAGAAGGAGAGGCGACATGGCTTATACACGCGGTAATTTGGCTGTAAGAGAAAGAGCCCGTCAGGAACAGGTTCAGCAACAACGGTATCGTGAAACCACCAAAGTTGTTACACGCCGCAGAGAGCTGCCGATTCGGGAAAAGCTGCTGTATCTTTTGACACTTGTAACGTGCATTGTCATTGCTGGTATGCTGATTGGCAGGTACGCGCACATTTATCAAATCAATTATTCGATTAATACAGCGAGCAAGGACATTTCCAAATTACAGACCAATATCGCCCAACTAAAAATTCAGAAGGAACGGCTGGAAAATCAGATTGTACCTACGGCAAAGGAACAGGGATATATCGAGCCGACGAGAGAGCCCATTCGTGTGGAAAAGCAGGCTGCCAAATAGATAGTTAGGGGCATAGCATCAAGCTATGCTCTGACGTACATTTTTTGCAGAGAGGTTTGAGCTATGGTCAAAAGAATAAAGCTTCGCACACTACTGATAGGGGGATGTATTACCCTCTTTTTTCTTGTTCTGTTACTTAAGGTATTTTGGATTCAGGTCGTGAGCGGGGAATACTGGCATAATCAGGTAGTTACGCAGGTGGAAAAAGACCAAGTGATCCAACCCAAGCGCGGAACGATTACGGATCGTAAAGGAAATGTACTGGCTACAGATGCCCCTGCTTATACAGTAGTGGTCAATCCGAGCATCATCCAGGAATATGATCTGGAAAACGAGGTCGTAGCCAAACTGCATCAGCTGCTCAAAACACCTGAGGACGAACTGAGAAAGCATCTTTCGGCCAAGGACAAAGACGGTAACTATTTAAAAAACCGCGAGATCCGTAACGGAGGCTGGAAGGTAGATCCTGAGGTAAAAGCACAGGTGGACACGTTCAAAGAATATTTAAAGGATAAGTACAAAGTGATTGGAGCTGTGGACACGGTTCAGGAATCCAAACGCTATTATCCGGAAAATAAGCTTGCTTCTCATGTTCTTGGCTATCTACGAAAAGACGGCACAGCAGGCATGGGGTTGGAAGCCTATTATAATAAAGAGCTCTCGGGCACGGCCGGAAAGCTTCTTTATCAGCGGGATCTAAAGGGAGTTCCTCTTCAGGGATCGGAGAGCATCTATGAACCGGCACAAAATGGTAAAAATTTAAAGCTGACGATTGATGACACGATTCAGTATTATATAGAGGACGCTATGCAGGAAGCTATTGCGAATTACAATCCGAAAACCATGACTGTGGTAGCGGCGGATCCCAAAACGATGGATGTTCTCGGTATGTCGAGTTACCCGAATTTTAATCCCAATACATATGGGAGTGCACCTTTGGAATATTTTCGTAATAATGCTACTCAGTCTATCTACGAGCCGGGTTCTACGTTTAAGATTGTAACCTTGGCTGCCGCGGTTCAGGAAAAGGTATTTAATCCGAATGAAACCTATCAGTCTGGTATGGTTAGAGTCGGAGGCTGGGATATTCGCGACGTGAGCCGTAACTGGGGAACGTTAACCTATCTTCAAGGTGTCAAGCGTTCAAGTAACGTCGGCTTCGTCCATTTGGGGCTGGATAAGCTGGGTGGCGAAAAACTGAAGAAATATATTGATAACTTTGGATTTGGTGTAAAAACAGGTATTGATCTTCCGAGTGAGTCTAGCGGAGCTATTACATTCCATACCCAATACAAATCCGAAGTCGCAACGGCTGCATTTGGACATGGACGTGTTCAGGTAACGCCAATCCAGCAGGTAGCGGCTATCTCGGCAATTGCTAACGGTGGTAAGTTGATGCAACCTCATCTGGTGAAGGAAATTACGAACCCGGATACAGGGGAAGTACAGACGATTCAACCGAAGGAAGTCCGCCAGGTGATTTCGCAGGAATCGGCAGTACAGACTAGCAGCTATCTGGAGCAGGTCGTGTCTGACCAAGAAATTGGAACCGGGCGTCTTGCTTATATTGATGGGTACCGTGTTGCTGGTAAAACAGGTACAGCGACGAAAGTTGTGGGCAAAGTGTATGACCATTCGAAGGATGTCGTGTCCTTTATCGGCTTTGCACCCGTGAATGATCCGAAAATAGCTGTTCTGGTTGTTATGGATGAACCTAACCAATCGGTAGGTGGAGGTACGGCAGCAGCCCCTGTGTTCAAAAAAATCGTATCCCAGTCGCTGCAATATATGGGAGTTCCCAAAACAGGAGCCAAAGCGAATAAATCAGACAGTGCTGCTGTAAAAACGGTGAATTTGCCCACGGTACCACAATTAACCGGTCAGGTGAAGAAGGATGCACAAAACGCACTGCTCAAACAGGGTATTGCCTATGAAACGGTCGGCAAAGGCTCCAAAATTGTCCGCCAGTATCCGGAGGCAGGCGTTAAAATGAAGCCGGGACAACGCATTTATTTGCTAACCGAAGATAGTGCCAACATGACCATTCCCGACTTTACAGGCGTCTCGTTGCGTGACACGCTGCAAGTGTTGACGCTCATGAAGGTGGGCGTTCAGGTAAGCGGCGAAGGTTATGTTGTCTCGCAAAAGGCACAAATGGTGAGTGGCAAGCGGATCGTCAGTGTGACGCTCCAGCCGGCCAAAGAAACTGTGACCGGAGTAAAGCCGGAGGAAACACCTGACTCGACTACCGGCGTAGCAACTAACCAAACAGACAGTACAGCGAAAACGAATATCGATTCAAAAACCGATACCACTGCGAGTGCAAGCTCAAGCGGGGAGACTTCCAAGGGTGGGAGCTCCGCTGTAGTCGATGAAAAAAGTGCGGCTGCGATTAAAGGCGAGGATAACTGATAGCTTGTTCTAACGTCCGTTTTTTTGAATATTCATGAGGTAAGACATATCATGAGTATTTGGAGGAACGGAGGGGAGCGCGTTTGAAGAAATCTAACGTGACCATGCGGCGCAGGCTGGTATGGGGGCTGCTGGGATTGTTTGTACTATTTGCAGCCTTGTCAGTCCGGCTCGCCTATGTTCAATTGGGTAAAGGGGGCGAACTCTCGGCCAAGGCCGAGGAATCGTGGCGCCGAAATATACCTTTTGCCGCCAAACGCGGCGAAATTTTGGATCGGCAAGGTACGGCGCTGACCTATAATGTCACTTCACCGACAGTCATGGCGATACCGGTGCAGATCAAGGAGCCGGAAGAAACGGCGCGCAGGCTGGCGCCCTTGCTAGATATGAGCGAGGATAAAGTGCTCAAGCTGATTACCAAACGAACAGCAAGCCAAAAACTTCAGCCCGGCGGACGAAAAATTACGATGGAGAAAGCGCAGCAAATTCGTGATTTGAAGCTGCCGGGTATCGTTGTTGCTGAAGACAACAAACGTTATTATCCTTATGGCGATTTGGCAGCTCATATTCTCGGGTTTACGGGAATTGATAATCAGGGGTTGACGGGGGTAGAGAAAAAGAACAACAGCAAGCTTCGCGGTATTGACGGAAGCATTGCGTATCTATCCGATGCAGGCGGCCGTCTGATGCCCGGCTCTTCTGAGAAGTACGTTGAACCAAAGGATGGTCTGAACTTGCAACTGACCATTGATAAGTCTGTACAGTCTATCATGGAACGGGAGCTTGACCAGGCTATGGTCAAATTCCAGGCTAATTCCGCGTTGGCCATCGCAATGAACCCCAAGAATGGGGAAATATTGGGCATGGCCGGGCGACCAGGCTATGAGCCTGCGCTATACAAACAATATGCACCTGAAATTTACAATCGAAATCTGCCGATTTGGATGACATATGAACCAGGCTCTACTTTTAAAATTATTACTTTGGCCGCTGCATTGGAAGAAAAGAAGGTCAATCTCAAAAACGATCACTTTTTCGATCCGGGATACATTGAAGTTGGCGGGGCTCGCCTGCGCTGCTGGAAAAAAGGCGGCCACGGTAGCCAGACCTTCCTTCAAGTCGTGGAAAACTCCTGTAATCCAGGCTTTGTGACACTGGGTCAGCGTCTAGGTAAGGAATCGCTGTTCAAGTATATTCGCAATTTCGGGTTTGGCAGTAAAACGGGCATTGACATGATTGGTGAAGCAAATGGTATCTTATTTAAGTTACCCCAGGTAGGACCGGTAGAGCTGGCGACAACCGCTTTTGGCCAAGGGGTATCTGTGACTCCGATTCAGCAGGTGACGGCCGTGTCTGCTGCGATCAATGGCGGCAATCTGTATAAACCGCACATTACCAAAGGCTGGATTCACCCAGAGACAGGCAAGGTGCTGGAAAAAGTAGAGCCTGAACTGGTGCGCAGAGTCATTTCAGAGGATACCTCCCGACAGGTGAGGGAAGCGCTGGAGAGCGTCGTAGCCAAAGGCACAGGCCGTCCCGCTTTTATTGAGGGTTACCGGGTGGGTGGCAAAACAGGTACAGCGCAAAAGGTGATCAACGGACGTTACTCTTCCTCGGAGCATATTGTATCCTTTATCGGTTTTGCCCCGGCAGATGATCCGCAAATTGTCGTCTATACCGCTGTGGATAACCCGAAGGGCATTCAATTCGGCGGGGTAGTCGCTGCGCCAATCGTGCAAAATATTTTGCGGGATTCGCTGCTTGCTCTGAAAATTCCACCTCGCACCAATCAGATTGCCAAGGAATACAAGTACGGGGAAAATCGAATGGATACGGTACCGGATTTGGTAGGTGCTACTGTGGCTGATTTATACGAAGATATGAATATGAACTTTATGCTCGTAAAATCCGGGTCAGGCAAGACGGTGGTCAGTCAGGCACCAAAGCCAGGCTCCCGGCTGGAGCGGGGATCAACAATCCGTATATATATGGGGGATTGATAGGTTCTTTTTATACCCATACTAAGATTAACGAGAGAGCAATGGAGGAATGAAAGATGCAGCTTCAACAATTGGCTTCACTGCTGGCCGCCTCCCGCATTGTGGGGGACGGTACAGTGGACTGCCGAGGAATCGGGGCGGACTCACGCCGGGTACAGCAGGGAGATTTATTTTTGTGTCTGCCCGGCTTTACGGTTGACGGACACGATTATGCGCAGCAGGCAGTTGCGTCCGGGGCGGCGGCTTTGGTTGTGGAACGGGAATTGAATGTACCTGTGCCACAACTTATAGTTAAGGATGCCCGGTACGCAATGGCGGTTTTGGCGGATTATATGTTTGATTCACCGAGCCGCCGTATGCGCATGATCGGCGTAACCGGAACGAATGGCAAAACAACCATAACTTATCTAATTGAAAAAATTTTGAACGATGCCGGAGTGAACACTGGACTGATTGGCACTATTCAAATGCGTTACGGTGGTCAGTCCTATCCTATGTCCGGTACCACACCCGAGGCGGTAGAGCTGCAACGCTATCTTAGCAATATGGCGGAGCAAGGTGTCCAATGCTGTGCGATGGAGGTATCCTCACATGCGCTGGAGCAAGGGCGCGTGAAAGGAACTGATTTTCGCACCGCTATTTTTTCGAACCTGACACAGGATCATCTGGACTACCATAACACGATGGAGGAGTACCGTGCGGCCAAAGGGCTGTTATTTTCCCGATTGGGGAATACCTTCTCGCGGGATACGTCGGACAGTAAATATGCTGTTCTGAATGCGGATGACCCGGCCTCATCCTATTTTCAGGCCATAACTGCGGCCCAAGTGATTACATACGGCGTGGAAAAGAAGTCGGATGTGCAGGCATCCCATATCACTGTAGGTGCCAAGGGAACATCCTTCCATGTCTCTACTTTTAAAGGAGATACCGATATTGAGCTGCGAATGGTGGGCAAGTTCAATGTGTATAACGCATTGGCAGCCATCACGGCCGCTTTGCTGGAAGGAGTGCCTCTGGCTGATATCAAGCATAGCCTGGAGTCTATAGCAGGTGTAGATGGGCGGGTAGAGCCTGTAGACGCAGGTCAGCCATTTGCGGTTATCGTGGACTATGCCCATACACCGGATGGACTGGAAAATGTGCTTCGCACCGTTAAGGAGTTTGCAGTTGGCAAAGTATGGTGTGTATTCGGGTGCGGCGGGGACCGGGATCGTACGAAACGTCCTTTGATGGGAAAAATTGCTGCTCAATACAGCGATCATGCTTTTATTACCTCGGATAATCCGCGGACAGAGGGCCCGGAAGCCATTTTGAAAGACATCGAGCAAGGGCTGATTGACGAAGGTATACCCGCAGAACGCTACGAGCTGATTGTAGATCGTAGAGCTGCTATTCATAAAGCTGTTGAAATGGCAAGCCCTGACGATGTAGTATTGATTGCGGGAAAAGGTCATGAGACCTACCAGTTGATCGGAAAAACGGTGCATGAATTCGATGACCGCATCGTAGCCAAAGAAGCGATAAGGGGTTTATCCAAGTGATGAAAAGAACAATCGGTCAAATCGCCTCCATGAGCGGGGGAACGCTCCACATAGAGGCGGACGCCGAACGAATGGTTGAGGGCGTTTTTACAGATTCACGCAAGCCGCAGTCCCAGGGGCTGTTCGTTCCACTCTCGGGTGAACGGTTTGACGGGCATGATTATGTGCAGCAGATTGTGAGCGGAGAAGGCGCAGCTGCTTTTTTATGGCAAAAGGATCACGGTGCACCTCCGGTAGGGAATGCGATTGAAGTAGATGATACTTTGGCGGCCCTCCAGCGTCTTGCGGCCGCATATTTGCGGGAGACGGGTGTATCTGTCGTAGGGATTACTGGTAGCAACGGCAAAACGACGACAAAAGACATCGTCAACGCTCTGTTAGGCACGACCTTTAAAGTACACAAAACCGAAGGGAATTATAACAACCATATCGGTCTGCCTTTAACCGTGCTGTCCATGCCGCAGGATGCGGACATCCTCATTTTGGAGATGGGTATGAGCGGACGCGGGGAAATCCGCCTGCTGACTGATATTGCCCAGCCTGATGTAGCGGTCATTACGAACATTGGCGAAGCGCATTTGCTCCAGCTCGGTTCCCGTACGGAAATTGCACGTGCAAAGCTGGAAATCGCCAGCGGTCTCAAACCCGACGGCTTGCTGATTTACAATGGAGATGAACCGCTATTGCCACAAGTGCTTGCGGAGCCCGAAACGGTTAAGCTTGACGGCTTGAAGCTGTTCACGTTCGGTATGTCTGCGGATAACGATGATTATCCAACTGGAATAACTACGGATGGAGAAGGCAGTTTGTTCACGACGGCCCAATCCGGCAAGGATGCTTTCCGGCTTCCGTTGCTTGGGCAGCACAATGTTGTGAACGGTTTGGCAGCACTGGCGGTAGCGCGCCATTTTGGGGTAGATGCAGACCATGTGCGCCAAGGGATGTCGGCTTTGAAATTGACAGGCATGCGCATTGAGGTCGTGAGCTGCACCAATGGGCTTACCCTGCTGAACGATGCTTATAACGCCAGTCCGGCTTCAATGAAAGCCGCAATTCAAACGTTATCCGGTTACGAAACGAAGGGACGTAAAATCGCCGTGCTTGGCGATATGCTGGAGCTGGGTCCCGAGGAAAAGCAATTCCACGAGGAAATTGGGCTTTTTGCAGCGAAACATGACGTAGACGTGCTGTTCACCTACGGTGTGTTGGGCGCGTCCATTGCGCATGGGGCGCAAGCGTCCATGCCGTCTGATGACGTACATGCTTATGAGGATAAGCAAAAGCTGATTCAAGATCTGCAAGCTTACCTCCGTGCCGATGATATCGTGCTGGTTAAGGCATCCCGAGGGATGCGACTGGAAGAAATTGTGGATGCGCTGAAAAACGGTCCGCTACAGAAATGATGTTGACGAGAGGGAGACTCCCATGGATATTCAATTATTACTGCTGACGATCGTCGTATCGTTTATACTGGCGGTCATTGCCGCTCCAATACTCATTCCGTTGCTGCGGCGAATGAAATTCGGCCAGCAGGTCCGGGATGACGGGCCACAAAGCCATCTCAAAAAGACGGGTACGCCTACTATGGGCGGAATCGTTATTCTGGTGGCTTTTACGCTGACCTTTCTAAAGTTTTCGGCGATAAAAAATACGGACTTTTACGTCCTGCTGGTCGCTACGCTTGGTTTTGGGCTGATCGGCTTCTTGGACGACTATATCAAAATTGTATTCAAGCGTTCGCTTGGACTGACTGCCCGTCAAAAACTATTCGGGCAATTGCTGTTCAGCGGAATCATGTGCTGGCTTCTGATCAGCAATGATCACAGCACTGCCATTGGCATTCCGGGAACTTCCTGGTCGTTTGATTGGAGTGGCTGGTTCTATTATCCATTCATTGTCATTATGATGTTGGCGATTAGCAACGCCGTCAACTTCACAGATGGGCTGGACGGGCTGCTGTCCGGTACCAGTGCGATTGCCTTCGGTGCTTATGCCATCGTAGCGATTCAAGCAACCTCGCTTCCGGCTGCGGTTTGCTCAGCGGCCATGATAGGTGCTGTACTTGGCTTTCTTGTATACAACGCGCATCCGGCCAAGGTATTTATGGGCGATACAGGCTCGCTGGGAATCGGAGGCGCTATAGGTGCCATCGCTATCGTCACCAAAAGCGAAATTTTGTTCATTATTATTGGTGGTGTATTTGTAATTGAAATGCTGTCCGTAGTTTTGCAAGTAGCTTCCTTTAAAACACGTGGCAAACGCATTTTCAAAATGAGCCCGATTCATCATCACTTCGAGCTGTCCGGCTGGTCCGAATGGCGCGTAGTTATTACATTCTGGGCTGTAGGACTGCTGCTGGCAGGACTCGGACTTTATCTCAACAAGGGGTTGTAGACAAATGAACCATCCAGACACATACCGAGATCAAGAGGTCGTTATTATAGGCCTGGCCAAAAGTGGCGTGCAAGTCGCCAAGGTACTGCACCAGGCCGGGGCCAAGCTGACAGTCAATGATAAAAAAGACAGGGAACAATGTCCCGAAGCTTCTGAATTAGAGGCTTTGGGAATTTCCGTTTTATGCGGCAGTCACCCGGAAGGGCTAATTCATCCGGGAGTGAAGCTGGTTGTCAAAAATCCGGGTATTCCTTATACGGCCCCGCCAGTTCAGAAAGCTGTCGAACTGGGTATTGAGGTCGTGACCGAGGTCGAGGTCGCCTATCATCTATGCAAAGCGCCGATGATCGGGATTACTGGCTCGAATGGGAAAACGACCACGACAACTTGGGTAGGTAAGCTGTTAGAGGCATCCGGCATGAAGCCGATCGTGGCTGGTAATATCGGCACGCCATTATGTGAGGCCGCTGTGGATGCCGGATCGGACGAGTGGATGGTGGTGGAGCTGAGCAGTTTTCAGCTAAAAGGAACAAAGGATTTCAAACCTGCTGTAGCCTGCTTGCTGAACGTGGCTGAAACCCATCTGGATTATCATGGTGACATGGAGGATTATGTTGCGTCCAAGGCGCGTCTGTTCGCCAATCAAACGGCAACTGATACAGCGGTATTGAACTGGGATGATCCCGTTTGTCGGGAGCTTGTGCCCTATATCAAAGCGAAGCTGCTCCCGTTCTCGATGACGGAACGTTTGCAGGAAGGATTGTACGCTGACCCGCCATACATACCGGATGTGACGGAAGACATCGAACGCAGCATCGTATATCGCGATGCGAGTGGTGTGGTGCATCCGATTATAGGCGTGGCCGAGATTGGTCTTCCGGGCCGCTTTAATGTGGAAAATGCCCTCGCTGCTTGCGCGATTGCTATTGCCGCAGGAGCGGAGCCGTCTGAATTGACGGAACCGCTAAGCGCTTTTCGTGGAGTGGAGCATCGGCTGGAATATGTTGGAGAACATGCTGGGGCAGCTTATTACAACAATTCTAAAGCAACCAATTCCAAAGCGACGATGATGGCGCTGTCTTCCTTCAAGCAACCTATTGTATTGATTGCGGGAGGATTGGACCGTGGTTCGGATTATGCAGAGCTCGTACCGTCCTTGCAGGAGGGCGTAAAGGCTGTTGTGCTGCTGGGTGAGACTCGGCACAAGCTGGCAGACCGGGCACGTCAGGCTGGAATAGAGCGTGTCGAGGTCGTCGATAATGGGGAGGACGCCGCCGCTACGCTCGTGGAGTCTGTGAACAAGGCTGCTAAACTCGCTGAGCCGGGAGATGTCGTATTGCTCTCACCCGCGTGCGCAAGCTGGGATATGTTCCGGTCCTATGAAGAGCGTGGACGTATTTTTAAAGAGGCGGCGCATAAATTGTAAGTAGGGGGGTTGGATAAGCCCCCACTTTTATGCAAGGGGTGGCCTCCTGATGAAGCAATCTCGTCCGGCGCCGGATATATGGCTTTTCGTCTGTATTTTGAGCTTGTTAGCCATCGGCATGGTTATGGTATACAGTGCGGGCGCCGTCCTCGCTTTTCACGAGTACGGGGACTCCTACTATTTTGTGAAGCGGCAATTGCTGTTCGCCGGGCTAGGTCTTGTAGCGATGTACTTTACTGCCCGAACGGACTATCGGATCTGGCAGAAGTATGCCAAGGTCGTGCTGCTGATCTGTCTCACTCTGCTGGTTGCCGTATTAATTCCCGGTATTGGTGTAGTCAGAGGCGGTGCACGAAGCTGGCTCGGTATCAGCTCTTTTGGCATTCAGCCATCCGAGTTTATGAAGCTGGGCATGATTCTTTTTCTCGCCCGCTGGCTTAGCCGCCAGGATTATGATATTAACTCCTTTACGCGCGGCCTGTTGCCCCCGCTTGGACTCATGGGACTGGCCTTTGGCCTGATTATGCTCCAGCCCGATTTAGGCACAGGCACGGTAATGATGGGGGCGTCTATGCTGATCGTATTTACGGCAGGCGCACGTATGAAGCATCTGGGCCTGCTGGCATTAACGGGAGCGGCCGGATTTGCGGCCCTGATTGCGGCTGCGCCTTATCGGCTCCAGCGGATCACTGCGTTTTTGGACCCATGGTCCGATCCGCTTGGTGCAGGCTATCAGATTATTCAATCGCTGTACGCCATTGGACCTGGTGGGCTGGCAGGCTTGGGGCTCGGCATGAGCCGACAGAAATACAGCTATGTTCCCGAGCCGCAGACGGACTTTATTTTTTCGATTTTGGCGGAGGAGCTTGGCTTTATCGGTGGAATGACGGTGCTGGCGCTCTTTCTGGTTCTCGTGTGGAGAGGAATGCGCGTCGCTATTACCATCCCGGATACTTACGGCAGTTTGCTTGCTGTGGGCATTGTGGGAATGGTTGCCGTACAGGTGGTCATTAACATAGGTGTCGTAATCGGCTTAATGCCGGTGACAGGAATAACACTGCCCTTAATCAGCTACGGAGGCTCTTCTCTGACGTTGATGCTAACAGCGCTGGGCATTTTACTGAATTTATCACGTTATGCGAGGTGAACGTTTATGCGCGTCGTGTTGAGCGGCGGCGGTACCGGAGGACACATTTATCCGGCGCTCGCCGTAGCCAGACAGTGCGAAGAGATTGATCCGGACGCTGAATTTTTATACATTGGCGGTCAGCGGGGACTGGAAAGCAAGCTGGTCCCCCAGGAAAAAATTCCGTTCGAGGCTATTGATATTACAGGATTCCGTCGCAGTTTGTCTGTGGAAAATATAAAAACGATCATGCGCTTTTTCAAAGGGGTTCGCAGATCCAAAGCATTATTGAAAAAATTCAAGCCGGATATCGTTATAGGCACCGGGGGTTATGTATGCGGCCCTGTCGTCTATGCAGCTTCCAAGTTGGGGATACCCAGCATTATTCATGAGCAAAACGCAATTCCGGGCCTGACCAATGCATTTCTGAGCCGTTACGTGGATACGGTGGCCGTCAGCTTTGAGGGCTCGGAAGGAGCTTTCCCCAAAGCCAAAAATGTACTGTACACCGGGAATCCGCGCGCTACAACGGTTCGTCAGGCTAACCGAGACCGAGGCTTTGCTACCATCGGGGTTCCAATGAACAGCTCAGTCGTGCTTGTGGTCGGTGGCAGCAGGGGAGCAAAGGCCGTCAATGATGCCATGATTGCAATGGCTCCGCAACTTTCGCAACTGAAAGACGTCCATTTTGTATATGTGACTGGTGAATCTTATTATGAGCAGACGTTGGACAGCATACGGAATCAGATCGGCTCACTACCCAATCATCTGCATGTGCTTCCCTATATTCACAATATGCCAGAGGTGCTAGCTTGTACCTCTTTAATCGTTAATCGCGCTGGCGCGTCCTTTTTGGCTGAAATCACATCGTTGGGTATTCCATCGATCTTGATTCCATCTCCCAATGTGACGAACAACCATCAGGAGGCCAATGCCCGTACACTTGAAAAGGCAGGGGCTTCGGTCATGATTGTGGAGAAGGATCTGAACGGTTTGTCCTTGTTTCAATCCATTGCGGGGATTATGGAGGATGAGGCATTGCGCAGCCGAATGGCTGAATCAGCGTCTGCGCTTGGCAAGCCTGATTCAGCTAATATTTTAGTAAAAGAAATGGAGCGTCTTGCCCGTAAAAGTTAGACCGCAGCGCAGACTGGGCGGTTGTCACACACCGGATGGTATTGACATAGGATACCCTATACATTGTGACCATCGCTCAGGCTGCCGGTTGTCAGGTGAGAGCCTTATAACCATGCGGGGCAAGCAACAAGGAGGTTTCAGTACAATGCAGCAATGGATGCCATTATTAGCGGAGCATGATATCGGAAAAGTGCTGGAGCATGAGCCGCTTTCCAAATATACGACGTGGAAGATTGGAGGTCCGGCGGATGCTCTTGTCATCCCGGATACCAAGGAGCAGCTAGCAACCTTACTGCGGCTGGCTGGCGAGCACGGAATCCCGTGGATGCAGTTGGGACGGGGCTCGAACATGCTCGTTTCCGATAAAGGAATCCGGGGCCTCGTGATCAAGCTGGGACCGGGATTTGATTATGTCCGTTTTGAAGATGAACGGATCGTCGCCGGTGGAGGCGTGTCACTAGTCAAACTGTGTGTCATGGCCAGCAAGCAGGGGCTATCCGGCCTCGAATTTGCGGGAGGTATCCCGGGATCGGTTGGCGGGGCTGTTTACATGAACGCCGGTGCCCATGGGTCTGATGTGTCACAAATATTCCAGTCCGCTGAGATTGTGCTGGATACAGGGGAATTGGCTGTGTATGATGCCGAACAAATGCATTTCAGCTATCGTCACTCCGTGCTGCATGAGCAGCGTGGAATGGTGACAGAGGCGGTGTTTCGGATGAAGCAGGGCGACCGCGAGGAAATTTCGGCGGCTCTTTCGGCCTTCAAAGATCGTCGTAGGCTGACTCAGCCGTTACAGCTGGCTTGTGCGGGAAGCGTGTTTCGCAATCCGCCAGGAGACTATGCGGCCCGACTTATTGAGGACGCAGGCCTCAAGGGCTTAAAGGCGGGAGGCGCTGAGGTTTCCGTACAGCATGCCAATTTCATTGTAAATACCGGTCAAGCGACAGCAGAGGACGTGCTTACCCTAATGAAGCATATTCAAAGTACAATATCATCTCAAACCGGCATCAAGCTAGTTCCGGAGGTTTTCGTAGTGGGTGAGCGGTAAACTCGGAGGTGATACATTGGACAAATTGGTGATTGAGGGAGGCCGTCCCTTGTCAGGCACCATACGTATCCATGGGGCAAAAAACGCGGCACTGCCTATTCTTGCGGCAAGTTTGCTTGCACAAGGTAAGGTAGAGATTCGGAATGTGCCTCATCTATTAGACATTAAGGTCATGCTGCACATCCTTGAGAGACTTGGCTGTACATGCCGACATGAAGAGGAAACGGTATACGTGGATACGTCGTCCGTCCGAACGTTCCAGATTCCGGAAGATTTGATGAAGCAGATGCGCTCGTCTATCTTTCTTATGGGACCGTTGCTCGCCAGATATGGAGAAGTTTCCATTTACCAGCCGGGAGGCTGTGCCATAGGCGAGCGCAAAATTGATCTTCACTTGGAGGGGCTGAAGGCTCTTGGAGCGGAGATCGAGGAAAAAGACGAACAAATTACGTTTCGGGCCTGCAAGCTGACTGGAACGGATATCCATCTGGATTTCCCGAGCGTGGGGGCCACCGAAAATATTATGATGGCCGCTGCGTTGGCTGAAGGACGAACGACGATTACCAATGCAGCGAGGGAACCTGAGATTCAGGATCTTCAAAACTTCCTGAATGCGATGGGGGCTCATATTATCGGAGCGGGGACGGATACGATTACGATTACAGGAGTCAACTGTTTGTATCCTTGTACGTATGAGGTTATTCCCGACCGCATCGTAGCCGGGACCGTTATGATTGCGGCTGCGGCCACGCGCGGCAGTGTGTCGTTGACGCACTGTAATCCCTCACATTTGTCCGCTCTGATTCACGTCCTCAGGCGGGCTGGTGTTCAAATCGGCATCTTGAATGATATAATGACCGTAAGCTGCATGAGCCGCCCCAAAGCGGTGGAGAGGATTGTTACCTCCCCTTACCCGTCTTTTCCGACGGACTTGCAGTCTCAAGTCATGGTTCTGCTTTCTCTGGCAGATGGCTTCAGTGTGATGAAAGAGACGGTCTTCGAAAGCCGATTCAAACATGTGGATGAATTGAATGTGATGGGTGCCGATATTACGGTTGATGCGAATGCCGCCTTTATTCGGGGAGTTCCCCGTCTGTACGGGGCCACGGTAGAGGCTACCGATCTACGCGCAGGGGCTGCGCTGGTTATAGCGGGTCTGGCCGCTCAAGGACTTACCATTGTCGAGCAGGTACACCATATTGACAGAGGGTATGACCGGATCGATCATCTTTTCCAGGGACTGGGTGCCCGAATGAGCCGTCAGTCTCCGGTGCCGGAGCAGCTGGATTTCGTAAATTAATGCCTGTAATGTCCCTCCGTTAGCGGGGGGACCAAAGGCTTTTGTGGAGAGAAGCTATGCCAAACGCTCAAATACCTGTTCTTAAACAGAACAGAATGAAGAAAAGAACAAGTCGGAAGATTGCCATCCTTCTCATTTTGTTGTTTATCGTACTGCTTGCTGTTCTCTTTTTTCGTTCCTCGTTAAGCCGGGTTTCTGAAATCCGTTTTGACGGTAATGTATTTTCGACTCGGGAACAGTTGCTTAATCGAAGTGGTCTGGCTATCGGCGATCAGTATTTCGGAGTCAGTTCTTCGGGTATTTCCGAGAAGCTGCGAGAGATTCAGTCGATTCAGCAAGTAACGGTGGACAAGCAGTTTCCGGGAGTCATTGCTGTTCATATTAAAGAGTTTGCTACAGTTGCTTACGAGTTGCAGAGTGATGGGAGCCTGCGTGCCATTCTTGCGAATGGGACAAGCGTAGGCGTGGGCAGCAGCGGAATTGCGGTCGAGAAGCCCATTTTGACCAAATGGAAATCGGATGATCCCTACAAAGCAAAGCTGTGTGATGTATTATCTCGGATTCCGGGGGAATGGACAGCCGACATTTCGGAAATCATTCCCGCGCCAATACCTTCTTTTCCGGACCGCATAAAAATGTATACACGCTCTCAATTTGAGGTCATTACGACGGTTTCTCTGCTGAGCTCTAAAATGAGCTATTTGAATCAGGTACTGGAAACAGAAGAGCCCGGTTTGATCACAATGCTGGAGGCAGATTCCTACGTTCCGTTCAAACAGGACACGAGCGAAGAGGCCCAAGAAAAAGATACTACTCAGTGATGTGAAAAAATGCTAGAATTGATTTTATGGGTAATAGACTTGCCTCCTTCTTTTTTCTTCAGATTTTTATGTGACTGCAACCATAAATTGGCTTCTAAAAAATTTGTAGAAAAAAGAGGGAAAGCATGGAGTATGTTGAATATGTACAAAGTGTGTTCAAAGAACGAAAATCATTTTGGAGTCAGGAGGTGCCTCAGACTTGAGCAACAATGACATCATTGTTAGTTTGGACATCGGTACATCCAAAGTTCGGGCTATTATTGGGGAAATGAACAATGGAACCTTTAATATTATTGGAGTTGGATCTGCCGACTCGGAAGGGATTCGCAAAGGTGCAATTGTAGACATCGATCAAACCGTGCAATCAATCCGTAACGCCGTGGATCACGCAGAGCGCATGGTTGGTATTCAAATAACAGAAGTGTATGTGGGGATTTCAGGCAACCATATTGGCCTGCAAAATAGTCATGGCGTAGTAGCCGTGTCCAACGAGGACCGTGAAATCGGTGAGGAGGACATTGAGCGTGTGCTCAAGGCAGCTGAAGTTATTGCAGTACCACCAGAGAGAGAAATTATTGACGTGGTAGCCAAGCAGTATGTTGTGGATGGCCTTGAAGGTATTCAAGACCCACGCGGTATGATCGGAGTTCGTCTGGAAGTTGAGGCTACGATTGTTACGGGAGGCAAGACGCCGATACATAATCTGTTGCGTTGCGTTGAGAAGGGCGGCTTGAGGATCAAAGATTTGGTGCTGCTGCCTCTGGGCGCCGGACAATTGTCACTTTCGAAGGATGAAAAGGTGATGGGTTCGGTGCTGGTGGATATTGGTGCAGGCTCTACAAATGTTGCTATTTTCCAGGAAGGAACGATTGTTGCCACATCTACACTTCCCATCGGCGGAGAATTTGTAACCAATGATATTGCCTACGGACTGAGAACCCTTACCGATCAAGCCGAAAAAGTAAAGCTTAAATACGGCTGCGCATGGTATGATGATGCGGCAGCCGATGTGGTCTTTAAAGTGACCCGTATCGGCAGTAATGTCGATAAGGAATTCAATCAGCAGGACTTGGCTGCCATTATTGAGCCGAGGGTGCAGGAAATTTTTCAACTCATTCAGGCGGAAGTTAAGCGCTTGGGTTACACAGAGCTTCCGGGGGGTTATATACTTACCGGAGGCACCGTCTCCATGCCTGGTGTACTTCAGGTGGCACAAAGCGAACTGGCTGCTTCTGTAAGGATCGCTGTACCAGACTTTATCGGTGTAAGGGATCCGGGTTTCACAAGCGGAGTCGGCATCTTGCATAATGCTATTCGCTACTATCGCGGAAGATCGACGAGCGTTAGCAGCAGTAGTGGTGGAAGTTCCAAGAAACCGACCAACCGAACCAAGAGCAGTCCTGCTGCGGAAGGCGAGCAAAAGCAGGGGCTGATTGAACGCTTAAAAAACATGTTCAGTGAGTTTATATAACGTTCATTGCTAATTATGCGAATCATGGACGGGCCATCCATGCAACATTGAGGGGGAGATGGAATAGTATGTTGGAATTTGATTTTGAAATGGAGAGCTTGGCTCAAATTAAAGTGATCGGCGTCGGAGGCGGCGGCAGCAATGCGGTTAACCGAATGATCGAAAATGGTGTTCAGGGTGTGGAGTTTATCACCGTCAACACAGATGCTCAGGCGCTTCATTTAGCGAAGTCTGAGCATAAGCTTCAAATTGGTGATAAGCTGACTCGTGGCTTGGGTGCCGGAGCTAATCCGGATGTGGGTAAAAAAGCGGCTGAGGAGTCGCGTGAACTCATTATGAACACACTCAAAGGTGCGGATATGGTATTCGTGACGGCAGGAATGGGTGGCGGTACAGGTACTGGAGCAGCTCCTGTCATTGCTGAAATTGCCAAGGAATGCGGCGCACTGACTGTAGGCGTTGTAACACGACCGTTCACCTTTGAAGGGCGTAAGCGCTCTAATCAAGCTGAGCTGGGCATTGAGGGATTAAAAGAAAAGGTAGACACCTTGATTGTTATCCCTAATGATCGCCTGCTTGAAATTGTGGATAAAAAGACCCCTATGCTGGAAGCATTCCGCGAAGCGGACAATGTTCTTCGTCAGGCGGTACAAGGTATTTCTGATTTGATCGCGGTACCAGGTCTGATCAACCTCGACTTTGCTGACGTGAAAACGATCATGACGGAGCGTGGCTCCGCCTTGATGGGGATTGGCGAAGCAACTGGTGAGAATCGGGCGGCTGAAGCAGCACGCAAGGCTATCATGAGCCCGTTGTTGGAAACATCCATTGAAGGCGCACGGGGTGTGATTATGAACATCACTGGCGGCAACAATCTGTCTTTGTACGAAGTGAATGAAGCAGCTGAAATTGTAACCTCGGCTTCCGATCCGGAGGTCAACATGATTTTCGGTGCCATCATTGACGAAGAGTTGAAAGAAGAGATTAAGGTTACCGTCATTGCAACTGGCTTTGAAGGTAAACCAAGCCAACCGGCACCGGGGCGTAAACCGGCAGCTAACCCGGCGGCTCCTGAATCGGCGGAAAAGGGTTCTCCCAACTTGCGTCCGTTCGGCAACACTCAGAGCAGTGATCAACTCGATATTCCGACATTTTTACGTAACCGGTCACGCAATAATAATAACGATAACTAGATTGAAATCGGATAGCCCGTATTCTCCTTGGAGATACGGGCTTCTTTCTATTTTCTGCATCTCGTATTCGATTCGTTGGCTGATTCCATTGTAAGAACTCCATTTTTACCATTTCCCGTGCTTCTCCCCTTTCCGACAAAATTAGTCGGTCACCGTCCCCATCGTTAGACAGACTTTGAACAGCATGACTACTATACTTAAGCCTATCCTGCAAACGCTGGGCGGGTGAATCTTTGGTTGTTTACATCGACTTAATTTTTTTGGCCAATTTGTTCATTGATGCTGTACTGCTGATGGCTACCGCCTGGATGAGAAAAATTCGTCCGGTGTGGTGGCGGCTGCTTGCTTCGGCTGTCATCGGTGCGATGTACGTGGTCATGATGTTTGTGCCGGAGCTGTCCTTTTTATTTACATTCCTGATTAAGCTGGCATTATCGGTCATTATGCTGTTGGTGGCTTTTGGGTTTGGCAGCATGCAAAAGTACCTTCGTACGATGGGTGCTTTTTATATGATCAATTTTGTAGCAGCGGGAGGAATTCTGGGGATGCATTATTTACTCCAGAGTACGGGGGAATTATTTAATGGCATCTGGTACACGGCTTCAGGTGGAATGTCCTTTGAGCTGAAAATTGCATTCTGGTTTATTTTATGCACGTTTGGCGGAGTGATGCTTTTCTTTCGTATTGTGCAATCTTCAAAGCAGCGCGCGGAAAGGATGAGTGGATTTCTGGGTGAGGTGCAGGTATGGATCGGGCAGGATCATATTGAGTGTACAGGCTTGTTGGATACGGGGAACCAACTTCATGATCCTTTGACCCGGACACCAGTGATGGTCATGGAGGCTGCTTTGTGGGAGGAATATTTACCTTCTTCCTGGCTCCAAAAGCTATCTGAGGGAAATGCGGATCAGCTGGTGATGGAGTTGGGAGACGAATCGTTCAACTGGCAGGATCGAGTTCGTCTCGTTCCCTATCGTGGCATTAATCGTAACCATTCCTTCATGCTCGCACTCAAACCGGATCGCGTAGAGGTGGTGATGAATGGGGCTCGCTATGTGCATCATCGGGTGTTGATCGGCTTGGATGGGGGGACGTTGTCGGCAGAGGGAAAATACCGCGCAATCATTCATCCGGATGTGACGGCACACGCGGAGGGGGCTGCTGAGCCGGACCAGAAGCAGGAAGCACGCTTTGAAGCGCAGGACGATGGTCGTGGACACACGATCAGGTCTGAAGGCAATCAGGCTATTGCTGTAACGGACGAAGGGACGCAGCGAGATTTTGCACCATTTTCAGAAGGGGGAGAATGACATGCGGGAACAGATGAAATTCAAGATGAAAATCAGATTGACTTTACAGTTGCAATATTATCGTATTTTATTTTTATTTGGGTTAAAAAGTGAAGAGATTTATTATATCGGAGGCAGCGAGGCGCTCCCCCCGCCGTTGACGAGGGATGAGGAAGAGTATTTGCTTGGAAAGCTCTCTTCCGGAGATGCAGCAGTACGCTCCATGTTGATTGAACGGAATTTGCGGCTGGTGGTGTACATTGCGCGTAAGTTTGAGAACACAGGAATCAACATTGAGGATCTCGTATCCATAGGGGCGATTGGACTTATCAAGGCAGTTAACACCTTTGATCCCGAGAAAAAAATCAAGCTCGCTACCTATGCTTCCCGATGCATCGAAAATGAAATTTTAATGTATTTGCGCCGAAATAGTAAAACGAGAACGGAAGTTTCTTTTGACGAGCCTTTGAATATTGATTGGGACGGGAACGAGTTGCTGCTTTCCGACGTGATGGGAACGGAAAATGATACCATTTACCGCAATATCGAGGAGCAGGTGGACCGCAAATTATTGCATAAGGCGCTGGATAAGCTGACAGATCGAGAACGTCTGATTATGGAGTTGCGTTTTGGCTTGCAGGACGGAGAAGAGAAGACACAGAAGGATGTTGCTGACCTGTTAGGTATCTCGCAATCCTATATTTCGCGTCTGGAAAAACGTATTATAAAGCGTTTACAGAAAGAATTCAACAAAATGGTATGACGTTTGGGGATATTCGGAAGCGATGGAAACGGCGAATAAAAAAACACCCTCAGGAGATAATGTACATTAATGTTGCTCCTTGGGAGGTAAGACACGATGACCCGAAACAAAGTGGAAATTTGCGGTGTGGATACCGCCAAACTGCCGGTGCTAACCAATGCGGAAATGCGCGAGCTGTTCACATCACTTCAGCAAAATAATGAACGATCAGCCAGAGAAAAATTGGTTAACGGCAATTTACGGCTCGTCCTGAGTGTGATTCAGCGTTTTAACAATCGGGGAGAGTTTGTTGACGATTTGTTTCAGGTAGGATGCATCGGCCTGATGAAGGCGATTGATAATTTTGACCTTTCGCAAAACGTGAAGTTTTCCACTTATGCGGTGCCGATGATTATCGGTGAGATACGCCGGTATTTGCGGGACAACAATCCGATCCGTGTATCCCGTTCGCTGCGAGATATTGCATATAAGGCGCTTCAGGTGCGGGATAGTCTGACAAATCTGAATTCGCGGGAACCGACGATTTTTGAAATTTCTGAGGCGCTGAATGTGCCTAAGGAAGATGTTGTGTTCGCATTAGATGCGATTCAGGACCCGGTTTCGCTGTTCGAGCCGATATATCACGACGGGGGCGACCCAATCTATGTGATGGATCAGATCAGTGATGACAGAAATAAGGACGTCTCATGGATTGAGGAAATCGCTCTGCGGGAAGCGATGCATCGCCTGGGCCAGCGTGAAAAGATGATATTGTCTATGCGTTTTTATGAAGGAAAGACGCAGATGGAGGTTGCCGACGAAATCGGTATCTCTCAAGCCCAGGTTTCGAGATTAGAGAAGTCGGCCATACAGCAAATGCAAAAGCATGTGAAGTCGTAGTTTTAAGGGAAAAGAAGCTTGAAAGACACACCGATAAAAACGATCCTGTGTGGATCGTTTTTGCGTTTACAGGACATTTTTTGGGTTCTCTCGCTCATATAGTGAAATAAAGGATGTGATGCATGTGAGTACGCCGGAAACGTCGGTAAGGGCCATGAAAATTTCCGAGTTTCAAACAAAGGATGTCATTAACATTGTAGATGGGCGACGATTGGGACAAATCAGTGATTTGGAGATTGATGTACGGCAGGGCAAAATTGAGGCTATTGTTGTCCCTGGCAGTAGCCGTTTTATGGGCTGGTTTGGAGGGGGAAGTGAACTGGTCATTCCTTGGCGCAACATTGTGAAAATTGGCTCGGATGTGGTACTTGTACGATTGGAGGGACTGCATGAGCCGCAGGGTGATGGTGAGGAAAAATTATATATTGAGCGCCAGGAACGAAATGATCGACGTGGATTTTGAGCAGTGATTTTGAGCTTTAGGAATATGTGTATTTGACAGCTATGTGAAGACACGGCGGCGGCTTTTTGGTACACTGGGCAGTAGAGGTGAAAACGAATGGAACCGTTTGTAGTGAATACCGGGGCAACGGGTGTCGCGTCAACGACAGATGGCACACATCCTTTGCCGGAGTTGTTATATATTCAATCATGGGAGAAACAGGTTCGCGGATTGACAGCAGGTTTTACCGGACGCCATGGCGGTGTCAGTGAAGTGCCTTACGAAAGTCTGAATTGTGCGTTTCATGTAGGGGATGACCCGGAGAAAGTTATTCGCAATCGGCAGCTTATTGCGGAGCAGCTCGGATTTGTGTCTGAAGCCTGGACCTGTGGAGAGCAGGTACACGGTAATCACGTTGCTGTTGTAAAGGCTGCTGACCGCGGGCGCGGCTTTGTGGATCGTGCATCCGCTTTTCAGGATACAGACGGACTGTTGACCGATGTACCAGGCATTTTACTGACATCCTTTTATGCGGATTGCGTGCCGTTATATTTTTGTGATCCGGTGCGGCGTGTGGTTGGGCTGGCGCATGCGGGCTGGAAAGGAACAGTTGCGGAGATTGCGCTGAAAATGGTGCAAACGATGCAGACCGAATATGGATCGCAGCCGTCCGATTTGCTTGCAGCCATTGGTCCTTCCATTGGTTCTGAGTCCTACGAGGTGGATGAGCATGTTATGAGCCGAATTCGGGTTTTGGAGCGTGATTGCCCGGGTAATGATAAATGGGAAGACACTGTCTATTTCCCGTTAGACGGCGGAAAAACGCTGCTTGACTTGAAACAATGCAATCGACACATTATGATGAAAGCAGGAATATTGCCGAGCCGTATCGAATGTACTACCTTATGTACGAGTAGCCGCAGCGATTTGTTTTTTTCGTATCGCAAGGAAGGCGGCGTCACAGGGAGAATGGCGAGCTGGATTGGTCTGGAAGAGAGGTGAGTCCTCCCGTGACTTTGGAGGAACGAATTAAAGAAGTGAACGCCCGTGTGGAAGCGGCATGTGCCCGCAGCGGACGTTCGCGTGAAGAGGTAAATGTGATCGCTGTCACGAAATATGTTTCGGCAGCGGCGATGGCATCCGTATTGGACAATGGCTTGGAGCATGTTGGCGAAAATCGCTGGCAGGATGCTGCGGATAAATGGAGCAAGCTGGGTGACCGGGGAACATGGCATTTTATCGGTCACCTGCAAACGAATAAGGTTAAAGATGTTATTGGAAAATTTGAATTTATACATTCGCTTGACCGGCTGTCGCTGGCTCAGGAATTGGACAAGAAGGCGGCCGCTCTTGGACTGAGGGTTAAAGTCTTTGTGCAAGTTAACATTTCAGGAGAAACTTCGAAATATGGCCTTTCTTCTGAGGCTGTAGCACCTTTTCTGAAACAAATTCGCGAGCTGGAGCATGTGGACGTGATCGGCTTGATGACGATGGCTCCCCATGAGGCAGACCCGGAGAATACCCGGCCTGTATTTCGGGGGCTACGTGAATTGCGTGATGCGTTAAATGGACAAGCTTTAACGAGAGAACCTATTGTTCACCTGTCGATGGGCATGTCTAATGATTTTGAGGTGGCGGTTGAAGAAGGAGCGACTTGGTTACGGCTTGGTTCTGTACTGGTCGGACGAGAGGAGGATTTCCATTGGGCGTAATGAATAAGTTCATGAACTTCCTGGGACTTCAGGAAGAAGAGGAAGTTGTAGAGCGAGAGGTTATGAATACGCCGGAAGATCAAGAAATTGAAACCCCAAGCTTTGATAAACGTAAGAACCAGAAGGGCAATAATGTTGTCAGCATCCATTCACAGAAAAATGTGAAAGTTGTCCTGTTTGAGCCGCGTTCTTATGATGAAGCACAGGAAATTGCCGACCACATTCGTTCCCATCGTACCGTCGTGGTCAATTTGCAACGCATCCGCAAGGATCAGGCGCTGCGCATCATTGATTTTTTAAGTGGTACTGTATATGCGTTGGGCGGAGGCATTTCCAAGGTGGGCAATAATATTTTCCTGTGTACACCGGATACGGTTGAAATTCAAGGCTCCATTACGGAAATACTAGCTGACACTGAACAAGAACTTAACAGAATGAGGTGAGCTTTTCTTGATCGAGGTAATCGGTTGGCTATTTCAGATTTATTCTTACATGATCATTGCATATGTCCTGATGTCATGGCTTCCTAATGCAAGAGAGAGTGTGATCGGTGATTTACTTGCCAAGTTTGTGGAGCCGTATTTGTCTCCTTTTCGCAGATTTATACCGCCAATCTTGGGAATGATTGATATTTCACCCATCGTTGCGCTGATTGCTCTGCGTTTTGCGTCGAATGGTTTGATGACTTTAATTAGCAATTTCATCTAGGAGGACTTATGCGAACCGAGATTTATGAGCATTTTCACCCGGATGAACGGGATTATGTGGATCGCGCTTCCGAATGGATCAGTCATGCGGGGGCTTATCATGAGCAGAAGCTGACTGATTTTTTGGACCCGCGCCAACTGTACATATTGGAGACGCTTGCTTCGAAGGAAGACAAGGTCACGATTAGGGTAGATGGCGGTTATGAGGCATCGGAACGAAAGCGGGCGCTAATAGCGCCCGATTATTCGTATGTGGACGGAGAGAATATGGGTATTCAGGTTCTTTCCGTCACGTCCGATGATCATAAAATTAACACGCTGGAGCACGGGGATTATCTGGGTGCAATATTAGGTCTTGGAATCAAGCGTGGAAAAATAGGGGATATTCATGTGCTGGACGACGGGTGCCATGTATTAGTGGCTTCAGAGATCAGCGATTTTATTACGATGCATTTACAGCAGGTTCATCGTGTTCATGTATGGACAGAACTGTTGCCTCCAGAAAATCTGCGGACGAAGGACGTTACATTGGAGCCACTGGACCTGACGGTGGCTTCTTTGCGTCTGGATGGCATTGCCAGTGATGTGTACAAGCTGAGCCGCAGCAAGATCTTAACACCGATCCGGGCGGGACGGTGCCGGGTAAATTGGAAGGTTGAGGAGAATCCATCCACTTCACTTAAGGCGGGGGACGTTATTTCCATGCAGGGATTTGGGCGTTTCAAAGTGCTGGAAACAGACGGGATGACAAAAAAAGGAAGATTCCGTGTCAAAATTGGCAAGTTTATATAGCTGGAGGCAGGATTCACGAGCTTTCTGTCGAAAGAATTAAGCTATAGCGGAGAACTGGAACGATTTTGCTCTGTACAGCATTCACAAAACGGGGTATGATGACCGATAGATGATAGTGAGCGTCGTGACGCGGAAAATGTTTTTTTGTCAATCTTATAGGAGGTGCACGGCATGCCATTAACGCCATTGGATATACATAACAAGGAATTTGCCCGCCGGCTTCGCGGTTATGACGAAGATCAGGTCAATGAATTTTTGGATCAGGTGATCAAGGATTACGAGGGCGTTATCCGTGAAAATAAAGAACTGAGTACACAGCTGTTGAATGTTCAGGAAAAGCTCGATCATTTTTCGACCATTGAGGATACGCTGAGCAAGACGATTATCGTGGCGCAAGAAGCGGCTGATGAAGTCCGTAGCAACGCCAAGAAAGAATCGCAGCTTATCGTGAAGGAAGCGGAAAAAAATGCGGACCGCATTGTGAATGAAGCGTTGTCCAAATCCCGCAAAATTGCGCTGGAGGTCGAGGAGCTGAAGAAGCAGGCTTCGATTTACCGGGCACGTTTTCGTACATTGGTGGAGGCGCAGCTTGACTTGTTAAGTCAGGACGGATGGGAAGCGCTTGAAAATCGTGAACGCGAAGTGCTGGAGCGCGAGCGTGAAATGAAAGAGATTTATTAATCGTCATTTCTGACAGCGATGATTGGGTCCCGTCAGGGTTGACTTTTATCTTCAAACAGGCTATAACTGTAAATACTATACTGAATATCACGTTATCCGTTGGGTAATGGGTTGTTATTCAGGGCAGCGAAGCTGCTGATTTAATATCCCGATGAATTTAACATTTGTAATTCGTTGATGGGAACGAGTACGTCATGTTTTTGTCCCTCAGAGAGTTGGCCTTTTTCCGGTGCAAGCCAACGTTCAGAACATGACCGAAGATCATCCCTGAGAAGTGAGCTGAAGCGCTTGAGTTTTATCCGGCGTGTGTAAGCTATCACCGTGTGCCATACGTTATAATGGCGCCCTGCTGTAGTTGAGTAGGGCTCGGAGAGTCGTGACGGGACCAGTCTTTTTTTAGAATGGTCTGTTTACGAAATCAGGGTGGTAACGCGAGCACAGTCTCGTCCCTTTACAGGGACGGGGCTTTTTTGTTGCTTTTTTCAGGGAGTGCTACAAAAACCAATGATGATCAGAGAGGAAGAATGACATTATGAACAGAGTAGATGTCAAAGAAAAGGCACGGTCCCGCGACCTGCGCATCCTGAGCAAATGGAAGCAGGAGGACACGTTCCGCAAAACCATCACACATCGTGAGGGGAAGCCAAACTTTGTATTTTATGAAGGCCCGCCAACAGCTAATGGTAAGCCGCATATCGGTCACATGCTGGGCCGTGTAATTAAGGATTTTGTTGGCCGTTACCAGACGATGAAGGGGTATCGTGTCGTACGTAAGGCGGGTTGGGATACCCATGGGCTGCCTGTAGAATTGGGTGTACAGAAGCAATTGGGCATTTCCCATAAGCCTGAAATCGAAGAGTATGGTGTGGAAAAGTTCATCAAAAAATGTAAAGCCAGCGTGTTTGAGTATGAGCAACAATGGCGTGATCTGACCGAAGCCATCGGCTACTGGACAGACCTCGATAATCCATACATCACGTTGGATAATAATTATATCGAGAGTGTGTGGAACATTCTGGCGACGATTCACGAAAAGGATCTGCTGTATCGCGGTCATCGCGTAAGTCCGTATTGTCCGGATTGTCAGACAACGCTGAGTTCCCATGAAGTGGCACAGGGCTACAAAGACGTGAAAGACCTGAGCGCCACGGCCAAATTTAAGCTGCATAGCAGTGGTGAATATGTACTGGCCTGGACGACAACACCTTGGACCTTGCCGAGTCACGTGGCACTGGCTGTCAACCCTAACCTGGAGTACGCTCGTGTAAAACAGGAAGACGGTGTATACATCGTTGCCAAAAATCTCGTCGAAGATGTGATTAAAGGCGATCATGAAGTGATTGGCACGCTGCCGGGTTCGGAACTGGTAGGTCAAACGTATACTCCGCCATTTACGTATTTCCAAGTCGAGAAGGGTAATCAGATTCTGGGTGCGAAGTTCGTAACGGACTCCAGCGGTACAGGTATCGTTCATATGGCTCCGGCGCATGGTGAGGATGATTACCGAGTATGCCGTGAAAATGGCGTTGGATTCATCAATGTGGTGGATCTCCAAGGTAACTATGTAGAGGAAATCACTGATTTTGCAGGCCGTTTTGTGAAGGACTGTGATGTGGATATTGTTAAAATGCTGTCGGAAAAAGGTTTGCTGTACAGTAAGGAAAAGTACGAGCATAGTTATCCGTTCTGCTGGCGTTGTGATACTCCGCTATTGTACTACGCCATGGACAGCTGGTTTATCAAAACAACCGCCATCAAGGATCAACTGATTGCCAACAATAACGAAGTTGAATGGTATCCGGGTCATATACGCGAAGGACGCTTCGGCAAGTTTTTGGAGGAATTGGTGGACTGGAACATCAGCCGTGATCGCTATTGGGGCACACCGCTGAATATCTGGGTTTGTGAGGAAACCGGAGAGCAGTTCGCTCCGCATAGTATTGCTGAACTACGGGAACGTGCGATTGGTGACGTACCAGCCGACATTGAGCTGCACAAGCCATATGTGGATGAAATTAAGGTTCGCAGTAAATGCGGTAAATACGAAATGACCCGTACACCGGAAGTGATCGACGTATGGTTCGATAGCGGCTCCATGCCGTTTGCCCAACATCATTATCCGTTTGAAAATAATGAAACATTCGAGCAGCAATTCCCGGCAGACATGATCTGTGAAGGTATTGACCAGACTCGCGGCTGGTTCTACAGCTTGCTTGCTGTTTCCACCATGCTGACAGGCAAAGCCCCTTATAAAGCAGTTATGGCGACAGGCCACGTACTGGATGAGCAGGGGCAGAAAATGTCCAAATCCAAGGGGAATGTGATTGATCCGTGGGAAGTGATTGACGAGTACGGTACAGATGCTTTCCGTTGGGCTTTGTTGTCCGATAGTGCACCGTGGAATAGCAAACGTTTTTCCAAAGGCATTGTAGGCGAATCCAAATCAAAGCTGGTAGATACGCTCGTAAATACACATGCTTTCCTGACCTTGTATGCGGATATCGACGGTTTTGATCCGGCGCAGCATCCGTTCAAGCCATCAGCACACAAGCTGGATCGCTGGATTTTGTCCCGCCTCAACAGCTTGAATCTGGTGGTGGACAAAGCGCTGGCTGTGAACGACTTCCTCAACTCGTCCAAAGCGATTGAGTCGTTTGTAGATGAACTGAGCAATTGGTATATCCGGCGCTCGCGTGACCGATTCTGGGGCAATGGCCTTACAGAAGATAAATTGGATGCGTACCGCACACTGACTGAGGTGTTGTTGACCACAGCGAAGCTGCTTGCGCCGTTCACGCCGATGCTGGCTGAGGATATTTACCTGAACCTGAGCAACGGGGAAAGCGTTCATCTGGATGATTATCCAACTGCAAATGAAGCCCTGATTGATCTGGAGCTGGAACGTGACATGGAGACGGCTCGCCGCGTAGTAGAACTGGCGCGCAATGTCCGTAACGAAACGGGGCTGAAAACGCGTCAGCCGTTGTCTGAATTGATTTTGTCCATGGATCAGGAATTTGATCTGAGTGGTTATGAGGAAATCATCAAGGATGAGATCAATGTGAAAAATATTCATGTTGAGACAGACGATAGCGGCTTTGTAGACTTCACGCTGAAGCTCAATTTGAAGGTAGCGGGCAAGAAATACGGCAAAAATGTCGGCTTCCTGCAAAACTTTTTCAAAGGAATGTCTGCTGAAGACACCCGTTCGGTTGTGGAAAAGGGAGTGCTGAACGTGGCTTCTCCAGAAGGGGAAGAGTTGCAGGTTACAGCCGAGGAATTGCTGGTGGAGAAAAAAGCGAAGGAAGGCTTTGCTTCCGCCTCCGGCTATGGTTTAACCGTAGCGTTGAACACGGACATTACGCCTGAGCTGGAGCAAGAAGGCTGGGTACGTGAGGTTGTTCGTGCGGTGCAGGATTACCGTAAGAAGCTGGATCTGCCGATTGAAAAGTATGTCGCACTGACGCTGGATGTAGATAGTGAGCTACGTCAGGCGATCGAAAACTTCGATTCGGTGTTGCGTGAGAACGTACTGGTAACGATGGTGACATTTGGTCAAGCCGAGCCTGTGGAACGCGTAGAAGTAAACGGCAAAACCATTGGCGTGCATATTGGGGAATAATTACAAGCCCCTTGTCCCATAATACAATAACAGGCAGCATATAAAAACGAGCCTAAGCATTGGAAACGGATGGATGATCTCCGTTACGTGCTTCGGCTCGTTTGCTGCGTTCAGGGCAGCATGGAAAAGGGGGATTGTTCATGACCGCACGATCAAGGCGTAGACAGGGCAGAAGCCGCCAAGGCATGAACGGAGAAAGTACGGGGGCTGTAGTCACAGATCTAGGTACAGCAGGCGATCAGGCTGACCAGCTAAGCCGTGTGGAAAAGCTGGTGCGTTCCGTGTCGCAGCAGTTGGAACGCATGCGCATTGCTGATTATGCCCTGTTGCTCAACAAGCCTTGGCGATTGCTCTGGCTGAACTTAATATCAGGTCTGTCCCGGGGAATCGGCATCGCGCTTGGTTTTACTTTTTTCGCGGCGACCATTATTTATGTGTTGCAAGTGCTGGGAGCGCTGAATTTGCCGATCATCGGTGATTATATTGCTGATATTGTACGGATTGTGCAACGACAACTGGAGCTAAACACCTACTAGGTCTTGTTTACCTGTTAGGATTTGGTTAAACTATTCATCTTCGTGCGTATCCGGCTCCAGTAGACCTTCGCCCTCGCCATCATCCAGATAACGCTGATAAATAGAGCTGCGGACAACAGATACATTTTTTCCATATATGTCTGTAGCTATAAAGCTTTCGTAGGGCTCTACGAAGCCCATATTATCATCGTTGGCCTCAATTTCCATATCGTCGTAGCTATGAATTTCTCCACTTTCAGCCATGGCTGGTGTATTCGATGTACCCCAGCTTTCAACGATTTGCCAGGCGTCCTCGCCGTCAAAGCCGTTTTGATCTTCACGCTCATCCAGACTTGTTCTGCCGAATGCGGGAGCGAGGAATTCCTCCTCCACCGGGCGTCGGTTGGAAACTTCTGTTTCAGGGCTGTATTCTTTGCAGTAAATGGTATAGGGAACAGCTAGCAGGCGCTCATAAGGAATTGGTTTGCCGCTGGCTGCACAAATGCCATAGGTTCCCTTATCCATTGCCATTAAGGCTGATTCGATACGTTCTAATTGAAATTCGTCGTGCTCCAATAGGGAAATGTCCTTGGCTCGCTCATACGTTTCGGTAGCCAAATCACCCGGATGATTATCAATAGGGGAAAGCTCGCCGGTCTGATCGCGTTGGGAATCGCCGAGTCCATAATGATCGTTGTCCTGTAAACGATGCTCAATCTCCTTTTTACGTTCCAGCAGTTCGTTACGCAATCCCTGCAATTGTTGCTCCGTCAATGGGGACATGGAATCCTCTCCTTATTCTAGGTTTAACCTGCGCGTACGCTGTGTCGGTTATGCTCCTTGTAGTTTGCACCGGAAAGACCTCTTTTACATAGGAAATTCTGATCAAATGCGCTGGAGTTGATTTCATTCGTAATCCAGGCCCAATAGCTTGGGGGATTCGTGGACGATCTGAGAAGGCTTATGCTACAATAAATGGGTTCGACAACGGATATAAGCAGATCGGAGTGACGAAGGACTGTGATTTATTTTGGTATTGCGCTAATTATTTTTTTGATTGATCAGGGAGTCAAATATTTGGTGGCTACGCGCATGGAATTGTACGAGCAAATACCAGTCATCGGCAATTTCTTTTTAATCACGTCCCATCGTAACCGGGGAGCCGCTTTTGGGATTTTGGAAGGCCAGCGTTGGCTGTTTATCGTGATTACGATTGTGGTGGTGATCGGTATCATATGGTACTTGCGGAAAACGGTTAAGGCCGGGCAGAAATTGCTTCCAGTTGCATTAAGTTTGGTACTTGGAGGCGCGGTCGGTAACTTCCTGGATCGGGCTATTTCAGGGAAAGTGGTTGATTTTGCTCAATTCAATTTTGGAAGCTATACGTTTCCGATTTTTAATGTGGCAGACTCAGCGATTGTCATCGGTGTAGCACTGATTATTTTGGATACATTGTTGGAATCGCGTCGAAACAAAGATAATGGCAGTGATAGCATTGAAGGGAAGTCATAGCATGAATGAAGTAAACGAAAACGGCGAAGCCACAGGTCTGTCTTATGAGGACGAACTGGAGGGCGAATCTCTGGAATGGACAGCGGAATCCGGGGATGCCAAAACGCGTATAGACAAATATATCGCCGAAGAAATGAAGGATGTGTCCCGTTCCCAGATACAATTGTGGATCGGGAACGGTCGGGTGCTGGTGAACGGCACAGCGATCAAGGCGAATTACAAGCTGGCTGAAGGTGATCGAATTTCATTATCCGTACCTGAGCCGGAGAGTGTAGATATTGTACCGGAAAATATTCCGCTGGATGTTGTTTACGAGGATTCGGACGTCATTGTCATTAACAAGCAACGTGGTCTGGTTGTACATCCTGCACCGGGACACTCTTCGGGCACACTGGTCAACGCGCTCATGTACCATTGTCATGATCTTTCTGGCATTAACGGAGAATTGCGTCCTGGTATCGTCCATCGTATTGATAAGGATACATCAGGACTGCTGATGGCGGCAAAAAATGATCAGGCTCACGCCTCGCTCGCAGCGCAGCTCAAGGACCACAGTGTCACTCGCAAATATATAGCGCTGGTTCACGGCCATCTAAGTCATGATCAGGGAACGGTAGATGCTCCCATCGGGCGTGATTCGGGGGACCGCAAATTGTTCACTGTGACAGAGCGTAACAGCAAGCATGCAGTTACCCATTTTCTCGTGATTGAGCGTTTGGGGGATTACACCTTGCTGGAACTTCAACTGGAAACAGGGCGCACGCATCAAATCCGTGTGCACATGAAATTTATTGGGCACCCGTTGGTTGGTGATCCGATGTATGGACGTAGCAAAGGGGTCCGTATGGACGGTCAGGCACTGCATGCCGCAGTATTGGGCTTTAAGCATCCCACCACTGGAGAGTATATGGAGTTCAGCAGACCGATTCCTCCCGATATGGAAGATGTACTGGCATCCTTACGCAGTCGGTAAACCATGATGAACTGCATTCGTATTCACAAACCTGAATAATGATTAAAAATAACCGCCTGATTGGCGGTTATTTTTGTTATTGGGCTGGGATATGTAAAAACAACTATGGATAATTATACAGTAAAGTTGTATAATTATTAAAATGCTTCCGGTGGCTCCGGTTGAACAGGTGTTGACACGAGATTTTCAATCTGTCATACTTCTTGTAGTTGCGATGAACTTTGTCCAAGAGATGGCTTGCCATCTTTCACTATGAGAAGCTGGATAAAGGAAATCCTGAATAGCACCTTTAAATCAGTCCCGTGAGGCTGGCAAGGTAACGTGAATGGATCACTGATCAGTGCATCCGCTGCGGCGGTATGCCTTCAGTGTATCCGAGAGATCGGAGAACGGTGGAAGACTGTTCATACGAGACTCCTTGCCAAACTTGGGCAAGGAGTCTTTTTTGTATCCGAACACGGGACCAGGTCTGAAGGGAACATAACCTGAGGAGGCTGGAAGCATGAGTCATGAAACACATGTACTGATGGATGAAATTGCGATTCGCCGTGTTTTGACACGGATTGCCCATGAAATTTTGGAAAAAAACAAAGGTATTGACAATTGTGTGCTGGTAGGCATTCGAACACGAGGGGTTCATCTGGCGCAGCGTCTCGCTGCAAAAATCGCTGAAATTGAGGGCGCCCCGATTCCATGGGGAGAGCTGGATGTCACAGCTTACCGCGATGACCGGGGGAACAATGCCGAAGCCAAAGAAAATGGAAAAGAGCTTTTGATGAATCCCGCTGACGTATCGGTTCATGATAAGAAAGTCATTCTCTTCGACGATGTGCTGTACACAGGCCGTACCATTCGCGCGGCGATGGACGCATTGATGCACTGCGGACGACCGCAAATGATCCAGCTGGCAGTGCTGGCAGATCGCGGACACCGTGAGCTTCCGATTCGTCCAGATTACATCGGCAAGAACATCCCGACCTCCAAATCCGAGGAAATCGTAGTTGCGCTTCAGGAGACGGATGGTAAGGACGAAGTGACAATCAATCAGAACCGGGGGGAACAGGCATGATTACAACAGCCAGTCAACTTAGAGAACGCAGCCTGCTCGGATTAAAAGAGCTTAGCCGAAATGAAATCGAGTCGATTCTGGATCGCGCTCATTATTGGGAGTCACAACCGGAAAAGCTGGTTCCAGTACTGCAATCACGCTTTGCGGCCAACATGTTTTTTGAAAACAGCACCCGCACCCGCTTTTCTTTTGAAATGGCGGAAAAACGCTTAGGCGCTCAGGTTTTGAACTTTTCCGCTGCGGCCTCCAGTGTAGAAAAAGGAGAATCCATCTACGACACGGTACGCACGCTTGAATCCATGGGTATCGACGCAGGAGTCATTCGGCTGAAGCCAGCCGGAGTGCTGCAAGAGCTTGCTGAGAAGGTCAGTGTTCCACTGGTGAATGCCGGTGATGGCAACAACGAGCATCCAACGCAGGCGTTGCTGGATCTGTACACGATGCGCAAGACTTTCGGGGAGTTAAAAGGCTTGCGGGTATCCATTATTGGAGACATTCTGCACAGCCGTGTGGCTCGCTCGAATCTGTGGGCCTTGCAAAAATTTGGAGCCCAGGTTAGCTTCTGCGCGCCGGATAATATGCAGGCATCTGATCTTGCGGCGCACGCGCCTTATGTACCGATGCAAGAGGCATTGCAGGCAGACGTAGTTATGATGCTTCGGGTACAGCTGGAACGGCACGCCGAAGGAATGTTGCGCTCAGCGGATGAGTATCGCGAGCAGTACGGCTTGACAGAGCAAAGAGCAGCCAACCTTAAACCCGGAACGATCATTATGCATCCGGCTCCAGTGAACCGGAATGTGGAAATCGACAGTGCAGTTGTGGAAAGCGAACAATCACGGATTTTCCCGCAGATGGCAAACGGGGTTCCAATCCGCATGGCGGTTATGGAACGGGCAATGAAGCTGTAGAAGCTGTCAGCAGGATCGCGGAATTAGCATTGGTAACGGTTAAAGCGGTGTTCCCAATAGAGCGCCCTTTTAAGGAAAGCATAACAAGCAGCGGCTAAAGTTGCAGAAAACCTGAGCGGAGGAACCTTTTACATGAACCAATTAATTATGAATGCAAGCGTATTGAATGAGCAGGGCGAGGCTGAACTGAAATCTATTCTGATCGCAGACGGAAAAATCTTAGCAATCGTAAATGCGGACGCTGGAGTTAGTCTACTTGTGGAAGAAGGGGCATCCGAGCAGGAGAGCCAAGTCGAAAAAATCGATGCCCAAGGCAAACTGGTGATTCCCGGTTTAATCGACATGCATGTGCATCTGAGAGAACCTGGCTTTGAATATAAAGAAACGATTGAAACGGGCAGCCGCGCGGCGGTGAAAGGCGGATTTACGACGATTGCCTGCATGCCGAACACACGCCCGGTGACGGACAATGTGGACACGGTTCAATTGGTACTGAAAAAGGGGCAGGACGCCGGGCTTGCCAAGGTACTTCCTTACGCAGCTATTACGAAAAACGAGTTGGGCCGCGAACTGACGGACTTTGAAGCGCTCAAAGCAGCAGGCGCAATCGGCTTTACTGACGATGGTGTCGGGGTGCAAAGCGCGCAAATGATGAAGGACGCCATGGCGCGAGCCAAAGCGCTGGATATGCCGGTTATTGCTCACTGCGAAGATAACACGCTTGTTGAAGGAGCAGCGGTGACAGACGGCGAATTTGCCAAGCGTCACGGACTTAAAGGCATTCCGAACGAATCCGAAGCGATTCACGTCGGAAGGGACATTTTACTATCCGAGGCAACCGGGGCACACTATCATGTATGCCATGTCAGCACGGAGCAGTCTGTGCGGTTGATCCGCCACGCGAAATCTTTTGGCATCAAGGTAACGGCTGAGGTATGTCCACACCATCTGGTATTGTCGGATGAAGACATTCCGGGGCTGGATGCGAATTGGAAAATGAATCCTCCGCTGCGCTCCCCGCGTGATGTGCAGGCCTGCATCGAGGGACTGGAGGACGGTACGATCGACATCATCGTAACCGACCATGCGGCACACAGCGAAGAAGAGAAGGCTAAAGGTTTGGAACTGGCACCTTTCGGTATCGTTGGCTTCGAAACGGCTTTTCCGCTGCTGTACACGAAATTTGTAGCTACTGGACAATGGACGCTCGACTTTTTGGTACGGCGCATGACGGCTGACCCGGCACGTGTCTTCCGCCTCGACACAGGGCGTCTAGAAGAAGGAGCACCTGCTGACTTGACCATGATTGATTTGGAGCAGGAGCAGGCAGTTGATCCGCAAACATTTGCCAGCAAAGGACGCAACACTCCTTTTACAGGCTGGAAACTTAAAGGCTGGCCAGTGAAAACTTGGGTAGACGGCAGACTGGTATGGTCTGCTGACGAAGTGAAATAAATACAAACCACTAAAAATAGAACATTATAGCAGGAAATCATACAGAGGAGTGAGACGGGATGCAGGCAAGATTGTTGCTTCAGGACGGCACGCTGTTTACAGGCACAGCATTTGGTGCGGAAGGTGAAAAAACAGGCGAGGTCGTTTTCAACACAGGGATTACAGGCTACCAAGAGGTGCTGACCGATCCCTCTTATTGCGGACAAATCGTAACGATGACTTACCCGCTGATTGGCAATTATGGAATTACTCGGGATGATTTCGAGTCGGTACGTCCTTATGTGCATGGCTTTGCAGTTCGACGTTACGAGCCGGTGCCAAGCAACTGGCGTGCCCAATACAGCGTGGACGATTTGCTGAAGGAATATGGCATCATTGGTATTAGCGACATCGACACCCGTATGCTTACCCGGATTATTCGCCATCACGGCACGATGAAGGGCATTTTGACGACAGGCACTCAGCCTGTGGAAGAACTGAAAGAAATGATGGCTGACCTGACGATTGAAGAACTGCGTAATCAGGTTCCATTGACCTCTACACCTCATCCGTATAGCAGCCCTGGCAACGGGGAGCGGATCGTACTGATTGACTATGGCGCTAAGAGCGGTATCTTGCGCGAGCTGAATAAACGGGATTGTGATGTGGTTGTTGTTCCACATGATACAACGGCAGAGGAAATTCGCCGCTTGGACCCGGACGGAATTCAGTTGTCCAACGGCCCTGGAGATCCCAAAGACGTACCGCATGCCGTACGCACGGTGGCTGAACTGCTAGGGGAATATCCAATCTTCGGAATTTGCTTGGGACACCAGCTGTTTGCCTTAGCTTCGGGAGCGGATACGGAGAAACTGAAATTCGGTCATCGCGGCGGTAACCATCCGGTGAAGGAACTGGAGAGCGGACGCTGCTTCATCACTTCACAAAATCACGGCTACACGGTGAATGAGGGTTCGATCGAAGGAACCGAGCTTGAAGTGACGCATATCAATAACAACGATAAAACGATTGAAGGTCTTAAGCATACTAAGTATCCCGCGTTTTCGGTGCAATATCATCCGGAGGCTGCGCCTGGACCTTACGATAACGGCTACTTGTTTGACCGCTTTCTGGACATGATCCGTGAGCACAAAAGAAATCATCCAAAGCAACCGCGTCAGGCTGCTATCGCCGCCGCAGTGAGAGGAGAGCGCTAATATGCCGAAAAATACAGAACTTAAAAAAATACTCGTAATTGGTTCCGGCCCTATCGTGATTGGCCAGGCTGCTGAATTCGACTACGCTGGTACACAAGCTTGTCAAGCGCTCAAAGAAGAAGGCGTCGAGGTAGTGCTGATCAACAGTAACCCGGCAACCATCATGACGGACACTAACATGGCGGACAAAGTATACATCGAGCCGATTACACTTGATTTTGTAACACAAATTATCCGTCAAGAGCGTCCGGATGGCCTGCTTCCTACACTGGGAGGACAAACAGGACTGAATATGGCGGTGGAGCTGGCTCGTGCCGGAGTGCTGGAGCGTGAAAACGTCAAGCTGCTGGGAACACAACTGACTTCGATAGAAAAAGCCGAAGACCGTGACTTGTTCCGCGATTTGATGCGTGAGCTGGAACAGCCTGTCCCTGAGAGCGTCATTGTCACAACGTTAGAGGAATCGCTGGATTTTGCTAACGAAATCGGTTATCCGATCATCGTTCGCCCGGCTTATACGCTGGGTGGAACAGGCGGCGGGATCTGTGTGAACGAAGAAGAACTGCGTGAGACGGTAAGCTCTGGCTTGCGTTACAGTCCAATTGGACAATGTCTGGTGGAAAAAAGCATCGCAGGCATGAAGGAAGTCGAGTATGAGGTCATGCGTGACGGCAATGATAACTGTATCGTTGTCTGCAACATGGAAAACTTTGATCCGGTCGGCGTACATACTGGTGACAGTATCGTTGTAGCGCCGAGTCAGACGCTGTCAGATCGCGAGTACCAGATGCTGCGCTCCGCTTCCCTGAAAATTATCCGCGCCCTCAATATTGAAGGCGGATGTAATGTGCAGTTTGCGCTTGATCCACACAGCTATCAATACTATGTCATTGAAGTAAATCCGCGGGTGAGTCGTTCTTCAGCGCTGGCTTCCAAGGCGACTGGATATCCGATTGCTAAAATGGCTGCCAAAATCGCGCTGGGCTACACGCTGGATGAAATCGTGAACCCGGTAACGGGACAAACGTATGCTTGCTTTGAGCCTACTCTGGATTACATCGTGAGCAAAATACCGCGCTGGCCGTTCGATAAATTCATTTCTGCCAACCGCAAGCTGGGCACGCAAATGAAAGCAACTGGCGAAGTGATGGCCATCGGACGCACGTTCGAAGAGTCCATTCATAAAGCGGTACGGTCGCTGGAAATCGGTGTACATCGTCTGCATCTTAAGGGGGCCGATCAACTTTCGGATGAGGTGCTCACGGAGCGCCTGATTAAAGCAGATGATGAGCGCTTGTTCCTGGTAGCTGAGGCATTCCGTCGCGGCTGGGAGCAGCAGGAAATTCAGGATTTAACGAAAATTGACTGGTGGTTCCTTGACAAGGTAGAGGGCATCGTCAAGTTCGAAGCCAAAATGGCTGAAGAGTCCGAACTGACCTACGAAACACTCTATCAGGCTAAACGTAATGGCTTTACGGACCGCTCCATCGCCGAGGTTCGCAGTCTGGGCCAACCAGATGGCAGCATGACAACTGAACGTGAAGTGCGTGAGTTCCGTCTGAGCCACAACCTGCGTCCTGTCTATAAAATGGTAGATACATGCGCAGCTGAGTTTGAAGCCACTACGCCGTACTATTACTCCTCTTATGAGGTGGAAAACGAAGTGATTCCATCTAATAAAGAGAAAGTCATCGTACTCGGCTCCGGGCCGATTCGGATCGGGCAAGGGATTGAATTTGATTACTCCACCGTGCATGCGGTATGGGCCATTCAAAAAGCGGGCTACGAAGCAGTGATTATCAATAACAACCCTGAAACGGTATCTACGGACTTTAACACATCCGACCGTCTCTACTTTGAGCCGCTTTTCTTCGAGGATGTTATGAATGTCATCGAGCAGGAAAAACCGATTGGCGTTATCGTCCAGTTCGGCGGTCAAACGGCCATTAATCTCGCAGCTCCGCTTAGTGCGGCAGGCGTGAACATTTTGGGTACGAGTCTGGAAAGTATCGACGAAGCGGAAGATCGGAAAAAGTTTGAGCGGTTGCTGTCACGTCTGGCTATTGCACAGCCTAAAGGCAACACGGTCATCTCGGTAGATGAAGCGGTAGGAACTGCGCAGGCGCTGGGCTACCCGGTGCTGGTGCGTCCATCCTACGTCCTCGGCGGACGGGCGATGGAGATTGTATACTCCGATGCGGAATTGCTGCGCTACATGGAAGAAGCCGTTAAAATCAACCCTGAACATCCGGTGCTGATCGACCGTTACATGCTGGGCAAAGAAGTTGAGGTTGACGCCATCTGTGACGGCGATACGGTACTGGTGCCGGGCATTATGGAGCATGTGGAACGGGCTGGGGTTCACTCAGGTGACTCTATCGCGGTGTATCCGCCGCAGCACTTGTCCGACGAGTTGAAGCAAAAAATCGTGGAAATCACGATCAGCATCGCCAAGGAATTGAAAACGATTGGTCTGGTGAACATCCAGTTCGTCATTCATCAAGATGAGGTGTATGTGATCGAGGTCAACCCGCGTTCCTCGCGGACGGTTCCTTTCCTGAGCAAAGTCACGAATATCCCGATGGCGAATCTGGCGACACAGGCCATTTTGGGCGGCAAGCTCAAGGATGCGGGCTATACAGAAGGGCTATGGCCTGAAAGTAATTATGTCTCGGTCAAGGTTCCGGTATTCTCTTTTGCCAAGCTGCGCCGTGTAGAGCCGACCCTGGGGCCAGAAATGAAATCGACGGGTGAAGTGATGGGACGCGACATTCAGTACGCCAAAGCGCTGTACAAAGGACTCGTGGGTGCTGGTATGAAAATCCCATCTACCGGAGCGATCATCATCACGGTGGCGGATAAGGACAAAGAAGAAGCAGTCGAGTTAATGCAGGGCTTTTACAGACTGGGCTACAAAATTATTGCAACAGGTGGAACGGCGGCTGCGCTGGAGCAGGCTAACATTCCAGTGAAGACGATCAACAAGCTGAGCGAGGGAACCCCGAACATCCTGGATATGATCCGCACAGGTGAAGCCAACTTCGTCTTCAATACGCTGACCAAGGGGAAAACGCCAGAGCGTGATGGATTCCGTATCCGCCGTGAAGCGGTTGAGAACGGCATCGTCTGCATGACCTCGCTGGATACCGTACGCGCTTTGCTGAGAATGCTGGAGACGATTAACTTTACATCCGAATCCATGCCGGTTCTGAGCCACTAACGCGATACGAATAGAGGATGAAAAATAAGTAGTACAGGAAAGGACATTCATCAGCTTCGGCTGACGGATGTCCTTTATCACGGGCAAATTACCCGAATTGACGTGAAAAGGAGATGCAGGACGGTGAACGAAGCATTTCAGCAGATGGCAGGACGGTTGATGGTCGCGTTAGATTATCCGGATGCGCAGCAGGCGGAGCGGCTCATTCAACAGCTGGAGGGTATTCCCTGTTATATAAAAGTAGGCATGCAGTTGTTTTATAGCGCAGGGCCCGCTTTTGTAGAGCAGCTAAAGTCGAGAGGATACTCCGTATTTCTGGATTTGAAAATGCATGATATCCCCAACACCGTACGGGGAGGTGCGGAGAGCATCACCCGCTTGGGTGTGGATATGTTCAACGTACACGCTGCCGGAGGGCGAAATATGATGGCAGCCGCCAAGGCTGGGGCCGAAGCCGCTGTTTTGGCAGACAGTTCACTTGCCATGCCGCTCATTATAGCAGTTACACAGTTGACCAGTACGGACCAGACAACCATGAATAAGGAGATAGGCATTCCCGGTACAGTACAGGATGTGGTCGTTCGATACGCACAACTGACCCGTGAGGCGGGACTGGACGGAGTAGTGGCGTCCCCACTGGAAGTGCCTGCGATCCGCGCTGTATGCGGACCTGACTTCAAAACGATTACCCCCGGCATACGTCCGGCAGGCAGCGCTACAGGCGACCAGTCACGTGTAGTGACACCCGGACAAGCCATCGCCCAAGGCAGTAGCTACATCGTCGTTGGACGGCCCATCACGGCTGCAGCAGACCCACGTGCCGCAGCGGAACACATTATTGAGGAGATGAACCAAGTATGACTACATTAAATAATATACCCGAGCAAATTGCATCCCATCTGTTACGAATTCAGGCGGTAGCGCTGCGTCCGCAGCAGCCTTTTACATGGACATCCGGCATTAAATCGCCTATCTACTGTGACAATCGCCTGACCATGTCCTACCCGGAGGTGCGCGAGCTGATCGCTGATTCGTTCGCTGCTGTGATCCGTGAGCAATACCCTGAAACCGAAGTCATTGCAGGCACGGCTACAGCGGGGATTCCTCATGCGGCCTGGGTGGCGCAAAAGCTTAATCTGCCGATGGCGTATGTAAGAGACAAAGCCAAAGGACACGGCAAAGAGAACCAAATCGAAGGTCGGATTAGTGAGGGACAAAAGGTTATTGTTATCGAGGATCTCATCTCTACTGGCGGCAGCTCCATCAAAGCAGCGCAGGCCGTAGAGCAAGCAGGCGCCCAGCCGTTAGCTGTACTCGCTATTTTCAGCTACCAGCTTGATAAAGCGACTCAAGCCTTTGCAGAAGCAGGTGTGAAGCTGCAAAGCTTGTCCAATTACACGGCCCTGATGGACGTTGCCTTGCGTGAAGGGACGATTCAGGAAGAAGAGATGGAACTGCTGCGTTCCTGGCGTCAGGACCCGGCCTCCTTTGGCAAATAAGGCTTAGCATATTGAATGCAACGGGGCCATTTATTAAATCGACTCATACTCGTTGCAGATTGTTATGATGCAGGCCGTGTAATTCGAATTCGATCCGGTTACACTAACTTCTACCATCATGTGAAAAGAGGGAGTTCGGATGTATTGGATTTACTACGGCAGACTGTACACGACCAAATTTCAGGCAGGATGTCTGGCAAAAAGGCTGGAGCACGACGGCTGGATGTACGGCTACAACGATCCCCGCGCAGTGGAGGTGTACCGCTCGCGCAAAGGACGTTATGGCGTCCGATTTATTCCTTAGATTCATAAAAAAATAGAAAAATTTTCGAAAAACTATTGACGAAACACAAGAAAATGTTGTATATTAATTAACGCCGCTGTTTTATGTAAATGTAGCGTGAATATACAGATTTTTTTGAGGGCCCTTAGCTCAGTTGGTTAGAGCGGTCGGCTCATAACCGATTGGTCGGGGGTTCGAGTCCCTCAGGGCCCATCTCCTCAAAAAGCCCTTGCACAGCAAGGGCTTTTTGTTGTCTTTATCCAACTATTCAGTTCTATGAGGAAATGAATAGTGAGGGACTCAAAACTTAAAGCATATGCTCATATTTTTGGGACTTGACTCGTATGATCTAAATGAATCCCGGTTACTAAACTATACCAGCTAATAGCTTGTCAAGATTACCAGTAAAGTGATTCTAAATCATGTGGTATAGTTAAAATGAGCATGCCAAATAACCCTCCAATTTC
>JBEUOG010000005.1:0-240786 GCA_040544055.1 Paenibacillus sp. PvR008 | reverse complement strand
CCTGATAAGTCGGAAAAGGAAATGGTTGCTAAGTTGATGAACGTTATGATTGCGGCTAACCAATACCAGATAGATGTGAATGAAATACTCCAGCGTTTTGAAACGGTTATTGACTCTTTTGTGCAACAGGGACAGCCATCATTTGACATGTACACTAATCAAGTAATACCAGAACAGTTTGCACTCTTTAGTTACGAACTAGCATATTATTATTTGTATCAAGGTTCTTACAGTGATGGTTTTAATCATTTGATGTATTCAATGGTAAAAGCGCATACACTAAATAATAAGGATTATTTTATAAACTGTATGGGATTGTTTGTTCGTTTTCAAGCCCATGCGGTTCCTGAAACCAAAGCAGAGTTTTTCAATTTCATTGAGAGGGTGTGGATAAACAATGTTGAGAAAAATGGTTCTTCTGATCGTCGCAACTAGCTTTTTGTTTATCTTAGCTATGCCTGTTCAGTGGCACAGCCATAATCAGAGAATACAACTTCAAGAAATAATTGGAGGTGCTTAAACGTGTAACAAATTGAATTAAAAATGCTTTGAAAAAATGTATTTCTAAAATGGGTCTAATTACGAATCAACAGGTCACCACGGGGGAATTTAATCATTCCTAGTATGGATCAATGGAAAACACAAGGCCGAACATTAAGTCATATAAAATTTAAGAGAAGGTTAGATGGGATTATCCGTCTAGCCTTTTTTGTATGTAGGGAGAAGCTTGCTAAATGTAATGTTGAGTTGGAGAGGATTTAAGGTGTGAGGGATGGAAGCGCCAATCTGGAAGGTAATAATCAACATACATATGGAATTGGTGAGCAAAATAATTTTGGTCACCAAAAAACACAAACCAACATTGCTAATGATTTGAATATAACTACTCAGCAACTTAGAAATTACAAAAAACTCCTGACACTTATTCCTGAACTACAGGATATGGTTGAGGGACAGGACGTGTTTTGAGCTTGTTTACATAGTTAGACTATCTGAATAAAGGGGGATGATATTTGCATACACCTTGCTTCAATATCAACGATTACAAATTGTTGTGCTTGGATAGGACAGTCAAGCAGATGGACAAAAAATGTCCACATGAAAGATATTGCATATTTGTGATTGGAGAAAACTGTGTGATAGTATTAATCTGGTTGACATAAAGGCGACTCAATTTTTTTCTTCATTATATACATTTCTGATTGTACATACGGATTAAACACATAGAATCCAGTTTGTAGATGATTTGAGAAATGTTGTTGACAGTATCGTAGGACAGTGTTATATTATAAACACACCATTTGAACGTAGCGAATTCAGTTGGAATCACAAAAAAAGGAGATGCAAAATGAATCGAAAAGTAGGGCGAAGGTGAAACGGGATCAAAGGGAATGAAAGTTAAGTAGTAGACAATACATATTGCATTACCACGAATACAATTAACAAAGCAGATTTAAAACACAGCAAGTCGACAAAAATGAATGCCAGATTAGATGGAATTAAAATATTTTTAGGATTGGCAACTTAATATTGTTTTATTTTTTCTTTCTGATATGAATCGTTAAGTTTATTTGTTGTGTGATCTTTGAAAACTGAAAAACAACGGGAGTGGTCTATATTTCTAATGGGACAACTGTCATTCATTCGCGCAAACTATCTCTTTACCTTCAGTTAAAGGGATTTATGTTGGTTGCGATTGGTGATGATTTGAAGAGTGATAGGAATGTTTATTTGTTTTGCTCTAGTGAACGCTTACAACAGGCAATGGCAGATTATAAAACCGATCATGAGTTTCATGAGTATGCCAACAGAATGCCAGTAAGGAGCTAAACTAATACATTCCAATCATTCTATTCCAACATTTGTCGACGTTTATGGCGAGAAGTATACAAATAAAATTTTAAATATGAAACGGAGGATATTAGAAGGTGAAACTGATCCGAATACATTTGTGGTCATTGATTTGGAGGCTTCATTGGGGAAGTCTATGCAAACAAATAGGATTTTGAAAGACTATATAGAGTCTTATCAGTTTACAGGTATCAATTATGGGAAGCCATATAGGAAGTTTTTGTTGGTGAAGCGGTTTGCTAAGGACGTTGAAGATTCAGAAGAGTACATAGGTGAAAATATTGACAGGTTGTACCAAGGGTTTGGAGACAGTAGTGAACGAATTATAGGCAAAGGTAGACATGTAGTTGGGATTACAAGTGAAAGTTGGCAGAAGCATTACCGCCATAATCTTGAAGCTGTACGTGACTCGGATGTTCTCATTATTACTCACTCACGTTATAAAATGCTGTGTGAAGATGATAAACTAAGGCGATGGTTCACTGAGGGAAGGCACACACAGATTATTGATGAACGTATCGACTTCGATATTGTCAGTTTCAGTAGATCGGAGTATGATTCAATATTGTCTGTTTTACCGCATACTCTTCATCCCTTGTTGTATGATGCGACCAAAGGCTTGCTTGATCAGGCTAATGAATGTGAACGAATGAAGACAAGTGAAGGGAAAAAGCTCTCAAGCAGAGGAATCATAAGGTGTCATTCCAAAATTGATAGCTTAGAGCCGATCTACGCGATCTACGAGTTGTATAATGCCTTAGATAAAAATAAATCAGAGATTATCCGTAACAAAGGTTTAGCAGCCTATAATAATCTCATGGGCATTGTTCAAAGACTTCAATTATTCTATCAAAATACATGCTATTACAACTATTATTCACTCAGTACATATAACAAAATGCACAGATTATTTTGTCTAGCCAACAACGTAATACTAGACGCTAACGGACAAATAGACTATCTATATAGTGTGAAAAATGGAAATACCAAATTTGTTTTGGATAAGCAGTCAAGGATTATTGATCATTCAGGCTCAACGATAACGCACATTACATTCAACACCAGCAAAACCAGCATTCATAAGAAGCTGAATACTGAGACAGGTAAGAACGAATACTTTGAAAAAATATCAAATTTCATTAAGCGTAATTTTAAGCTTGGTAAACGCTATTTGATTGTGCTACAGAAGGAGTTCGTTTTATCAGATAACGGTGATGAAAGCGGCTTTATTCGTCAACTCAGACAAGCTGGATTTACCGACATTGCCATAGGGGATGAATATAATGGCGAATCTATATCGGTTAACTGGTACGGGAATTTAATTGGAAAGAACACTTGGCGCGACTTCGATTGCTGTTACTTGCTTGGTACGCCTAATCCACGTTTTGAGTCTCATGTCATACATTTGTGTCAGTATACAGATAAGCATGACTGGAGAATTGGTTTAGGAGTTGTTAAGAATGGGAAAACTAAATCTTTCAAAAATCCTGACCTAGAGAAAATCAGGCAAGGTACTATCATATCAGAGATGTACCAGACAGTGAAACGAGTACAACGTAATCCCAAACCTCAAGCAGAAATATACATAGTGACAAATGAAGAAGAGGTTTTTAGCGGAGTAACCAAGCAATTGAAACATATCAAGATAGCTAAACCAATTCAATTAGTTGTAGATGATTTCGTGAGCAAGCATAAATTAAACGGTGATGTAGAACTATCTACAGAAGCAACAATGACAGAAAGGATCATGGATTGGTTACTTAGTCAGCCACCGGGAACATACCTAAAGAAAGATATAGCCAAGCAATTCAATATTTCCACCACTAATTTTGCAAGACACTTTAACAAAGATTTAATTCTTGTCCAAACGTACATAGGCACAAAACAGATTCGGATTGATTACCGTTCTATCGTTAGATTATGATCTTTCAGCTACTTATGCGAGAGAAGGATATTGGAGAAAACATTTCCAATACCTTGTCTCTCCTCCTACGAGGATATACTAATTAAAGATATCCAATCTCCTTATATATAATATATAGAAATTTGACGAGATTGATAAAAAACTCAATGTTTATCTATGTTTTTTGCACATTTATTTTTGTGAGTTATAGTCAAGAACATGCCTTTTTCGCCTATATTTCGATCAAACTTTTGATTACAGTGACGAGATTGGGGAGATGTACAGATCGGTTTAACCGAGTTGCATAACCATACACGTATATATAGTTTGAACATGGATTATCTGATACGTTGGCTTTGATAAGGTTTAAAGTGTATGAGTTGAACAACGCAGCGTATGCTGTGGGGTAAACATGTGCAATAACTACCCGATAAGGGGAGTTTTGTTCATTGTTATAGTTGCAGAAGTAGAAAATAGATTGATTGAATCAAGTTATTAGATACATTTCTAATTAGATGATGAAGGCACAGGAAATAAAAAGTATAACTCACCTTAACGATTTGCAACCTTTGTCATAGACTTAAAGTAGGAGCCAGTAAAATAGCTCAGAATTACAATAAATACATATACGAGGAGAAAATATGAGATGAATAAATTCAATGAGGCTTTTGATAACGCTGAAAAAGTACTTGAAAAGGGCGTCGATTTGATGTGCAGTTCTCATTTTAAGACAAAGAAGAGCCAGCAGATGATTAGGGAATATGTAGAGGAGGTCAAAAATACTATTCAAGCTATGACAAGAGCGCATATTAGTGATGTTAAAGAAATAACCGATGATACCACTAAAAGGCTAAATTCAATGCGCTCTAGCCTTGACATGGCTAGTTTGAAAATCAGCGAAATTGAGGGTGTACATTCGCAAACCATTGTTCATTGAACGAAGTGGCTTGAAAGGGGTGATGTGGATTGAGCTAGTGTTGGATTGTCTTCACATGAAGTAAATCTGGAATTATATTGAAACTAAAATAATAATATACATACCAAGGAGAAATACATAATGAACACAATTAAATTGAGCAATATGAACACTGAGCAGCTAGTAGAACTATATAATAATACGTCTAAACTTATCTTTGCCGATAGCAAGGAATTAAAAGAGCAGTTTGTGCGAGATAGCAGTGACGAATGGAAGAAAATTGGTCAAGAGTATAAGCAGCGTAGACAGTTTCTACAAATCAGTCTCAGAAAACTTAGTGGGATGCTTGGATGCTCTGAATCTAAGCTGCGTAAATGGGAGAACGGTCAGCCTGTGCAAGCTGCTGGAATGCTTCAACACTCTTATGATATGGCTCTAGAACTCGAAATGATTGAACAAGGAAAACAAAATTATAGAAAAGAGATTTACGATGAAACAACTCTTTCTAATAAAGAAGTACGAGCATTTTACGATATTTTATGGAATTGGATTATTTCAGAGGACAGTACATATGACCTGTACAAATTCATTCAATTTGAAATGGACGGAGAAGATTCATACTCTCTCCTTGGCAATGATGAAAATGCTACTTTGTTTGCCAAACTATTAGATGATCATTTGGAAGAATATGAATGTCTAAATTTTTATAAAGAGGGTTTCGAAAAATTGAAAAAGGAAGTAGAGAAAGAAGAGAAAAGATTAAAAATGAAAGGGATTATATAAGGGAGGACTTTTGCAATGAAAGGGGGGATGCGCTTGATTGATTAGCATGTTTAGATACAACATTCTATAGTATCCTTTTACATATTGTTTTATAAAGTTGACTGAAATAGTATCCGGCTTCTTCTACCCGTTTTATATTTTTTAATGAGGTGTTAATCATAAACGGTAAAAAATTTGTTCTTATGCTTTTACTTTTTTGCTTGTCGTGCATTATAGGACTAATCGTTTTAATCTACGGATTCATCTGGTTAGTATTCAATGGATAGCTATAAAATCAACATTTGATCACAAAAATTGGAGGCAATAATTTGAATGAATCAAGACAAAATACAGGTAGAGGCAGACCAAGAATTTTGAGTGAAAAAGAGATTAAACGTTGGCAAGATACATATGGTGAAGATATTCAAATTGTGGATTATAAAAAGCGTGGAATAAAGTATAGTTTGATTGCAAGAGAAAGTGGTCTAATCAGCGAGGATGAGAAATTTGCTTATTTCTTACTCTACGGTTCAGTTAATTCGAGAATCAATAATACAAAACATGGTGACGAGTATTATCGAAGCTTACCCTGCGAATGGACTATTCCTGAAGAGACAGTGGAGCAGATTATCAAGTGTAAGCCTGAAATGTGGCTAGAGTGGAAACGGCTCACAGATATATATCTAGAAAAGGGTAAGCCAAGAGGATTACGCCCAAGTATAGACAGGAAGGATGAAACACAGGGTTACACGCTTGCCAATGTAGCAGCGATGAGTCAACATGATAATACCAAACGGGCGACAGCTCAACCTCACTTTTTGATAAAAATGTACGACTCTAGAAATCCTGAAAGCTCAAGAACATTCAGAAAATACGATACTAAGCGGGAAGCTCTAGAGGCTATTGGCCTGTCTCAAACAGAATCAGATAGTGGGAAGCATTATGAGGCAGATGGTTGTGTGTACCTCTTACAATCATCTGGACTTACGCATGGGGAAAAGGAATTGATTCAGAAAGACGACGATGATAAAGAGAAGACATATAGAGGATCAATTTTAATAGCAACAATGGAACTTGGTGATGGACGTACTGTTACAATAAATAAGGAATTCACATATACCCAGTCAGCAGTAATATTCAAGGAACCACCAGCAGAGTAATATACATAGAAGTTGCTTCAGACGAACGTAAAGGCTGTTTTAAGAAGATTTAGAGTTAGGGGTAGGAACCAAGGTTATATATAAAAAATGATAGAATTACAAGCGAATTGTTTTTTTAGATATCTAGTGGTCGCTCGTGTAGTTAAATGATTCCTTTACAACATAATAAGATTTTGAAGTTTATAGGTATCCTATATAATGATGATCTGATTAATGTCCTTGAGAAAATATATAGAAGGAGTAGATAGAGCCAATCCAATTATGGGTTGACTCTTTTTTGTGAAAAACCAATTGCTTCAATTCAGAGACATCTGGGTTTACATTGTTTAAGCTTAATCTAAAGAGTCTTTTTCCTCTTTTTTTTCTTCAATTATTCGGTTAATAAGATTCTTGTGAAGCTCAACAATTTTTAATTTCCTATTGTGAATTAAACTTGTGCAAACGAATAAAAGTGCTACAGCAAGAGAGATAAGCAAAATGCTTGTTACGTTATTCTCAACAATATTATTAATTACTTTAGTGAAATTTTCAATGAGTGTAGGAGCATTGTCCTTATCAGATTTATTGATTCTTAATTGGAATAAAGTACTATTAGATGTTAAAAGAAATAGAATAATAAAGGTGAACAGAGGGTAGATAAGTTTTATAAATGAGTCTATAAGGATTAAAAAAATATTACTGGTGGGGGTAATATGCTCTAAATAATCTTTATGAAGCTTTAAGTCATAGGATGTTTCGCCTTGATATGCTTGATACAACAATTTAGTTTTTTTATAGTTATAGAATGTGGAGCAGGATTTAAATTTCTGTTTAATTGGATGTATAAGTGTCTTTTCAAAACTGTCAAGAACATTAATGTCAATTATAATCAGAATAATGATTGTGAGAATTATCCAAGCAGTAAATGTCATATAAATTATCTCCTCGTAATTTTGTCTGAACTTTTTAACAAATAGAATAGTAGGATACCGCAGGTTATAATTTATATTTAAGCGCAATATCATCTAACTGATTTTGAGTTATTTTATTAGTATCTATCTCAACCTTTATGAAAGGTAGGAGGATATTCTTCTTTTCTTTTAGAACTTTTCTATATATATTATTTAGAAATTTTTGGGAGAATTCTTCGAAAGGACTAGGTGTTGTTACTGTTGCGCAATCTCCTAATAAATTTTTGATGTTTTTAGATGAAACTAGCCAAGTATATGCAGTTACTTTCGCTTTTCTTTTTTTCGATATAACTAATACTTTATGCATTTGCCTAATGAAATCTCTTCGGTATTTTATTTTTTTTCCAATGTGTATTTCAATTCGGTTAAACCAGTTGTATTGACACTTGGCAGGAAGCTTAATGAATTTCCTAGAATAAAAAATTTGTAGTAGTTGTATTATTAAAAAAAGAAGAAGAGCAGCATATGACAAGATCAAGAGTATTTTTTCGAATATGGGGAAAATTAATATAAAAATTCCGAATACAGATAATAAGAATGATAATAGAATTACCGTTGTTTGCTGATTCAATGATTTCATTGGTACACTTCCTTATGTTTAATAAATACATTTTATGTGGTAATAAAAAAAATATCTACAATTAACATGTTGTAGTGTGTCTGATACGTATTTAAGCTATTATTTTTTTTGTTTTAATGATAACCTTTATATAGATATTGTATTGTTTACAAATGGAGGTTTATATGAAGAGAATAGCTACATACTATGCCAGATGCTCAACAGACAAAGAAGAGCAAAAGCAGTCAATAGATAATCAAATTAGTGGTTTAATGAAGTACGCAGAGGATCATGACTATATATTGTCTGAGTCTGGTGTTTTCAGTAGTAGAGATGGAGGAAATATTCCATACAAGGGATACGTCGATGAAGGTTTTAGCGGTGCTAAATCAACTAAGTACCGTAAAGCTTTTCTTCAAATGATGAAAGATGCTAAAGCTGGATTCTTTGATGTTATATTAACTAAATCAGTCAGCAGATTTGGTCGTAATGTAAAAGAGATGTTGATTCACATTGACGAACTGAAAAAAATTGGTGTAGGCGTATGGTTTGAAGATATACAATCTTTTTCACTAAATAATGCAGATATGCTTAAGATTCAACTGTTTGCAACTTTAGCTGAAGCGGAAAGTACGTCGAAGAGTGATAGCATACAGTGGGCAAAGAAAGAAGCAGCAAAAAAAGGCATTTGGTCAGGTAGAGAACCATATGGCTATAATATCGTTCAGGGTAAATTAGTTATTAATGAGTATGAAGCTGAAGTAGTCAGAAATATATATAAGTTATACATTGATGATTTATATGGAGTAAATAAAATAGCTAAAAAACTGTATGTGGATGATCAAATACCAACTAAGCGCGGAGGTAAATGGACTGGATCACATGTTGCTAAGATTTTAAAAAATGAAATTTATTTAGGTAAAGTTAGACAGCATAGAACAAGAAAGTCTGATATTAATTCTAATCTAATTGAGAAAATCCCAATCAATAAGCAGATTATTTATGATGATCAACTACTTAGAATTATAGATGACGAGACTTTCTTTAGGGCAAAGGCTGAAATGGCTAGTAGACCGCATATTGAGAGTTTCACATACAACACAAAACATGATGATGGGAAAAAAGTTAGAACAGGTGCTGAGACAAATGGTAGGGGAAGATATTCAACCTCTCATTTATTTAGTAATTTATTATGTTGTGGAAATTGCGGTGGGATGATGAGAAAAAAAGTACAAAAAACAACTCGTCAGACACACCATTATTATTATTGTCGTAATCATGAACAATACGGAAATTCTGTATGTGAATATCGTAATTTAGTAAGAGAAGAAGAAATGCTTGAATGGATAAAAGAAGAGATAAAGGAACGTATCAATGCTCCAGAAGTAAATGACTGGTACTACACAAAGCTAATTGAAAATAGATATCAAACAGTTGACTTTGCTAAAACAATAAAGGAACATACTGAAAGGTTGACTGAATTAGCTGAAGAGAAGGAGACTAACTTTAGGTTGGTAGTTAAAAAATTTATTTCTGACGAAGAATATAATACTAGAAATCAATCTATTGATTCGGAAATGCAAAAGTTGCAAAATGAAATTAAAAGATTGAATTTTATTGATGATGAAATATATAGTTTAAAGTTAAAATTTGAAGATTTCAATAAAGAGTTGAATAACCTCGATTTGAATGATTTGAGTAATGTGGTATTACGTAAATTTCTTCAACGAATTACCATAACAACTTATGAGGGTGAAACTTTTAGAGAAATTAACTGGAGATTTCTTGATTCTGATGAGGATGACATTATAAATAATAACCCAACTATAAAGCAAGAGATCTACGAAGAGGAAATGCTCTATGAGGAGGAAATAGCCTTTATGGAGCAGTATGGAGAGTGAGGGGGTATCCCTCACTTTTTTGTTCTTTTAATGACCTTTTTATAAACATTGTACAAGCAATGAACACGGGACATGATGGCTCGTTATCGACGGGGCACGCGAATAATATCCGTGATATGGTCAGTAGATTGGAAACGATGGTACTGAGCGGGGCTGATCTTCCGCTTGGTGTGGTACGGCAACAGATCAGCTCGGCCATTGATATATTCGTACATCTGTCACGGTTGCGGGACAAATCCAGACGGGTGCTGGAAATTAGCGAAGTGATTGGCTTTGAAAATGGTGAAGTGATGCTCAATCCTCTCTATCGTTTTCAGGAACGGGGCGAAAGTAAAGGACGCATCGTCGGAGGGCTGGAGCTTTGCGGTGAAGGTTTGCAACATACGTTGAAGCTGCAAATGGCCGGGATGAAGCCGGAAAGCTGGAGCAGGGGGGAAGCGTCGGTATGAAGCCAGGAAAAGCGGCTGTGAAGCCGGAGCAAGCATCCCGTCAGACTACTTCCCTGCCGGAATATACGGTATATACACTGTCACCTGTACAAAAAAGCCTGTGTATCCTCTTTAGTGGCGTGCTATTCGCAATGATCGGCTATCTTTTTTATCATCAATGGATATTGTCGTTGCTGTGTGCTGCTGGAGCTTTGCTGACGCCTCGTTATTTTAGGCAGCTTTTGCTGCAACGGCGCAGGTCAGCTCTAAGCATTCAATTCAAGCAGGCTTTATATTCGCTCTCGTCTTCTCTTTCGGCGGGGAGGTCGGTGGAGAACGGCTTTCGTGAGGCCGTAGAGGATTTGAGGCTGCTTAGCCCGGATGGAGATCATGATCTGATTTTTGAATTTAACATTATTACAGCCTGTCTGGAAATTGGACAACCTGTGGAGACGGCCTTGCAGGATTTTGCTCGTCGGGCGCAGATGGAGGACATTACGAATTTTGCGGACGTGTTTGCAGCTTGCAAACGAACCGGGGGTGATCTGGTGGAGGTCGTGCGACGGGCTTCAAGTGTTATAGGGGAGAAGCTGGAAATTCAGCAAGAGATCGGTGTGATGATCGCGCAGAAACGTTTTGAATCGAGGGTTATGTTTGCGGCGCCTTTTCTGTTTGTACTGTTTATGACCATGACTGCGGGAGATTATATGATGCCGCTATACAGCGGGACAGGTATGATTTTGTCTACCTTTTGTTTGCTTGTACTGGGTGGCTGTCTCTTGTGGATCAACCACATTATGAAGATTGAAGTGTAAGGAGAGATGGGTATGGTGATGTTGATTTGTCTGGTCATGCTGGTTCTGCAAGTGGGAGGTTGGGTGGTGCTGAACCGGATGTACGCTGCTAAGTATGCGAGCTTTCGTCATATGAAGCTGGAAGGACTGCGGCTGCAAAGGCTCTCGATTCCTTTCGTACACATGATCCATGCTTCACGTGCCGCCCAAAGACTGCCTTTGCTGATGTTCAAGCTACAGCGCTCGGTACAAAAGCTGTACGGTATGCACAACAGCGGGGAGAAAACGATGCTTTTTCTGGCCGAAATGGTGGGTTACGGATACATGATGGCCGCTGGTGGAGCTTTAATATCGCTCATGATGGGCGGGGATGCGACCGGGCTGGTGCTCGGATTGGGGCTGGGTATTCTGGTGCCCATCGCGCTGGTCAAGGATCTGCACGGAAAGGTACAGAAGCGGGATCAGCAAATTTTAATGGAATTGCCTGAATTGCTAAGTAAAATCATGCTTTTGGTCGGCGCAGGCGAGACGGTACAGCGGGCATTGCTTCATTGCGTGGAGCGTAAAGGAGTGGATACGGTACATCCGTTGTATCGAGAGCTGCGTCAGACGGTGGGGGAATGGGAAAGTGGCTATTCCTTTCAACAGGCATTTGAGCATTTGAGCAAGCGCTGCGGCATTCAGGAAATGACGGTATTTACGACAACGGTGCTGCTGAATATGAGACGTGGCGGGAGCGATTTTGTGATGGCTTTACGTGAGTTGTCCCAGACGTTATGGAGTAAGCGGACTTCGATTAGCCGAACAAGAGGGGAGCAGGCTTCATCTAAGCTGGTATTTCCGATGGCACTGATTTTGCTAACGGTTATTGTACTGGTGGGCGCTCCCGCCTTAATGATGATGAATATGTAGGAGGAATACAACGATGATGACATTAGTAACAGGCAGTATTCGTAAATTGTACAAGGATGAGGACGGTTTGGGTACGTTAGAAATGATTCTGATTATCGCGATTCTGATTGCGGTGGCGATTATTTTCAAGGATCAGATCAAGAAGATTGTAGAAGGTCTGTTGAAAAAAGCGGATAAAAAGAGTAACGACTTCATGGATTCATAATGCTGCGCAATTTGGCACACAAAGAGGAAGGGAGCTTCTCATTGGAAGCTTCCCTCGTCTTTCCCATACTGTTGTTGGTCATTTTTGTGATGTTATTTTTTTGCCTGTACATATATCAAAAATCCATCTTGGTGCAGGTCGCTTCTACTGCTTCGGAACGAGCCGCTTACAGCTGGGATAACAGCTTCAAGGAACCGCGTACAGGCGCTTTTGCCCAAGGACAACGGGATTCGCTCTATTGGCGCTTGAAGGATGATGTTATGCTGGGTGCTTTGTTTGGGTGGGCTGGAGCCAATAATCAGGTAAGTGTGCAGGTGCCCGGTGGCGGTGGGGGAGGCGATTTGCCTGCTCAGAAGCTGTCCAATGCCGAAAGAGGTATGCCTGCCGGTATGCAAGGACAGATGACGTATGAGAACAGCCTGATCAGCCGTAAGGTGACGACAGAGCTGAATAAAATAGTGAAAGTACCTTTGCTGAATCAGTTTCTGGATCAGACGGATTTACAGGGAACAATGAGCTCGGGTGTGGTAGAGCCTGTGGAATGGATTCGCACGGTAGAGCTGGTTCGATATTATGGAGCAAAGTTTATGGGCAGGGGCTCAGGGGAAAAGGTAAATCCGGCAGTTGCAGGACAAGTATTAACACAATATGGACAGAACGGTCCGTAAGAAGCGGAGAACACGAATGGACTGGAAGGGAGGAAGCGAGTGTTTGGAAAAGGACGTAATGCTAAGGATAGCGAGTTAGGAGCCGTCACGGTCTTTTTGATTCTGATTTTAGCGGTCATGTTTGGCTTTATTGCTGTTTTTATTGATTATGCACGAATTGCCGCGCTGCATGTGCAAACTGAACGGTTGACCCATGCGGCGGTTCGTTCAGTTATGTCTGCCTATGATCCGGCATTGCAACAGGATTACGGTTTGTTTGCCTATGGTGAGAGCAGCGGAGAACAAATTATGGTCAAAGTGCTGAACGACAGCGCCAAGCGCACGCCGCGTGCAGACACACTGCCGCTTATGAATACGAAGCTGGATTCAAGCTCTTTGCACATGGAAAGAGAGCTTGGTAAATATGCCGTATTTAACGAGCAGATTCGTGAAGAAATGAAGTATAAAGCGCCTGTCGATTTTACAGTGGAAGTGCTGGAAAAGCTGAAGCCGCTCTCTCAGAATATGAAAGAGGCTTCCCATACGGTTGATTTGCTGAAACGGCTTCAAAAGCTGTATGACAAACGCGAGGCCAAGCTGGATGACATGCTGGAAAAGCAGCGTGAGGCAGGAGCTTATATGGAAGAGGTTCGCAAACGGATCATTAAACAGAGGGGCGCGTATATCCCTAATCAGTATATTTGGGATTCCCTTGAGGTTGTAGCCGATATTGCCGCCCAATATAAGCATTACGTGCATGTGTATGAGGACAATAAGAAGAGTGTGGACGACGTTAAAATCATGCAGATGGCGAAATATGCGAGGAGGGCGAGATCGGCACTTGATCGCCTGGGTCAAGCCATGACTAAGATAGGGGAAGAGCATGACAAGCTGCTTGTAGAAGCTAAGGAGCCGCTGAATGAGGCCAGGCAGATTAACGAAGAGATGCGTCAAGTCATTGCTCAATATAAACAGAGGGCTGCCAATGCAGGGTATGATGAGGTTTCCGCAGCCCCTACTCCGAGTGGAGGGAGCTCCAGTGCTGATCCGTCTGTAGGAAGCGCAAGGCAGAAGGCCGACGACTTATTGATTCCAGATAAGGAATTTGATCAGATGGAAACGACTATAGAAAAGCAACGAATAGCTATTCATACGGTTAACAACAGATTAACGAGTATGATTCGCACGCTATCCTTTTATACAGATCCGAATCTCAATACAGATATGTTCAGACAAGAAGTGATCTCAACGCTCAAGGAAATGGATAAATACTTGAATACGTATGCCTGGTCGGGGCCTTCTAATGTACTTGATGATGAAGCCAGAGCAATGGACACACGGCGTGGACCCGATAAAGAACGCAAAAAAATGGAAAAAGAGGCGAAGACCAAGCTCAAGCAAGCCTATCAGATCATTGAAATGCTTTCCAAAGGTACGCAAAGTGCCGGACAATTTCAAAAGCTGGAGCAGTATTACAATGAAAGTATTTCTTTTAACCAGTCTGCATCCAGCCCGTCTATATCCGCTGATTTGTCCTATGACACCTATGATGCTGCAGGAGCTTCCATGGACAGTATGGATAGTCTATATGGGGCGGCATCCGGCTTGCTGACGCAACTGGGGGATGAATTTTTCCAGAATGAATATGCGCTCTCATACTTTAATCACGTGGATTTTAGTCGATTTGGCAGTTTAGCCGGATCAGGTGGAAGCGGAGGAAACGCAGCGCAAATTTTGGGAGATCAACTGGAGCTGAATAATCAGGAGGTCGAGTACATTCTGTACGGTTTCCATAATCCGACCGGAAACCTGGCCTCCGCTTATGGCGAGATTTTTGCCATGAGGCTGGCCATTCGTACGATGGAGGGATTGGTCAAAAATAGCTCCAAAGGCAATCCGTTGGTCGTTTTGGCGGCAGCTCTTTTATATGGGGTAGAGAAGGCGATTGAAGATATGATTATGCTGGCTCAGAAGGGGTATGTGCCTTTGTCTGATTTTCTGAAATTTCGAATGACGTATAAGGATCATTTGAGATTGTTCTTGATGCTCCATAGCAATAATGAACGGAAAATGTCTCGTATGCTGGCCCTGATCCGCCTGAATACAGATGTCAATCCTGCCGAACGGCAAACGTATGCAAGGGGCGAGGTTAAGAACGGGATGCGGCTATGGTTTTTACCTGGGGTGATGAAGATGCTGGGTACTGCCTCAGAGGAAGGCGAAAGCATTAAGGGAAGTGTGTACTATGTTACGAAAACAGCGCATTTTTCTTATTAATCGGTATTTACAGCGGATTGGTGAGCGGAGTCGCCGTGAACAAGGAAGTATCGTTTTAGAGGCGTCGCTGGTGTTGCCGTTGTTTCTGTTTTTTATTATTTTTCTGATTTATATGGTACAGATGACGCTGGTATCTACGGCCTTGCAAACCACTGCTTCAGAAGCGGTCAAACAGGTTTCGGCTAAAATCTATCCGGTGTCTCTGGCGGTGGATGCGGCGTCTGCAAAAATAGATGCAGTCCGCCAACCACTGGATGAGCTGCCCAAGTTATCTGTGAGTGAATATGCAAGCCAATTCGCTACCCAATTGCCACCTCCCATCGGTGATTGGGTGGAAAGCGCTGTGCAGGGGGGGGAAAAGCCCCTTAAGGAGCTACGTGGGCGCTTGACAGAAGCCGCGCTTGATTCTGCTCTAAAGCCGCTGTTAAAGCCTTTTATAGAGGATAGCATTCTGGAGTACGACCGTATACATGTAACGAGCGTGCATGTGCCGTCTCTTACGGGAACTAAGGACCCTTATTTTAGGGTGGAGCTGTCTTATGAGCTTCCGATGAAGGTTCCCTTTCTGTATCGTAGCATTGTACTCCAGGCGGCGGCAGAGGAACGTCTCTGGATCGGTGATACGGGAGAGGGAGCAGGTACAGGAGATGCTACAGCAGCTAACAATGCCCAGAACTCCATACAGTTGCTTGCCAAGCCTGAGCCTGCCGTGAAGGGTGTATATAACTTGATTAAGGCCAAAGTGGAACCCGGAACATCTGCTAACCTTTCTGTACTTTATAAGTCGGGTCAAAGCACGGCTCAACACTTGGGCTGGACCTCTGCTGATGCAGACGGGATTATTGAATGGAACTGGTTTGTAGGTACAAACACGACACCTGGTCAATGGAGCTTTGTGATCGAAACGGAGGATGGACAACGTATCGAGGTTCCATTTTCGGTAGAGAAGACGGCGGATGGGTAGAGGGACACAGAGGGTTCGCCATAGCACGGATGTATGGGAACAACGCCAATAGATAGAGAGAATAACGATGGGAAAAGGTTTGAAACGCTTCGTGCTTATCATTAAGGGGGAACTGCATTGACGTGGATGTATATCGTATGTGGTGTTTTGCTGGCGATTGCGCTGGTCACGGATTTACGTAGTATGAAAATTCCTAACAAGCTTACGATGCCCGGCATGGCGGTGGGCCTGCTGTTTAATACGGTGTTTGGGGGCTGGCATGGATTTTTATTTGCAGTCGCTGGACTAGGTACGGGATTTGGTTTCATGCTGATTCTGTACTGGATGGGAGCTGTAGGTGCTGGCGATGTGAAGCTGTTTGGCTTGATCGGGGCATGGACGGGGGCTGCTTTTGCATGGCAGTCGGCTCTCTATTCGATTTTTTTCGCGGGTATTATTGGTTTGGTGATCCTGCTGTGGAGACGGGAAACCATGATGAGATTGCGGCGTGTGGCTTTTAATCTGGGAGGATTCTTTCTGTTTCGCAGCGGCAAGGCGCTGACGAACGGGAGGGAGGCGCATCTCAGGTTTCCTTTTATGACCGCAGTTATTCCGGGAGCGATCAGCGCTTATCTTTACTTTTTGCCATAACATGTCCGGCTAGGTAGATATTATGGTACTCACGGAGATCGGGAAAAAATGCTAAGGAGGTCATGAATTGTTTGGTTTAAGCAGGGATTTTGCCCGCAACGGCGGGACATTTATGATTTTGAACAAGGAAGGCGGGCTTAAGACCGATGATTTAAATTCCGTGCAAACCGGAATGATGACTGGCAATCGGATTCCCGGTCTTCTGGAGCTAAGAATCAAGGAAGTCGATTTTCAGGTGGAGCTGCACTACGATATTTCGGGTCAACGTATGCTGTCCCAGGTATGGAAGGGAGGAGGAGTATCGACTTCCGATTTCTATAGGATTCTTTTTGAAGTGGCGGATGCCCTCCATCGTAGTCCGCAGTATATGCTGGATATGCGCCAATTTATTTTGCATGAGGATTATATCTTTATTAGCGGTTCAGACTCAAGGGAAAACGTCAGTTTAACCTATGTTCCTTTGCAGGGTGTACCGTATGAAGGGCAAGCAGGCAGCCAATTTAAGCAATTGGTTATTCGCTTGATGACACGTGTGGTTCATTTTCAAGGGGATCATATACAACGCATATTTGAACTGTGCGACAGGAATGAATTTGATCCGGGAGCGTTGAAGGAGCTGCTGCTGCAAGGGATGACGGTCGGCGCAGACAGCGTTAGCGTTCAAGGTGAATATGGAGAGGGACGCAGCAGAGATACTCATGTTCGAATAGGAGTTCAAGGAGAGCGTGACGAATTACATTCAACAGATGCATACGGAAAATCTTTTCCACCAGCCGATCATTCGACGAGTCGAGGGGGATATGGGCAAGGAGAGGAATCTAAATTTTTCGCCTCAAGGGAACCAAGACTCCAGAAAAAAATGCATGAGGATCAGGAAACGCTTCAGGAGATCCAGGAGCTTAAACGGATCAATCGGCTCAAGCCGTCCGTGAAGCCCCAGGAGAATGATGAGGCAGATGTAGAAATAGAAGAAACGGAGCCTGCATTGCAGAAATATAAAACGTACATTGCTTTAGGCTGTCTTCTCGCTTCGGCCATCGTGTGGCGCTATATTTATCTGGACCATCCAGATACGGTGCCGCTCGTTATTTCCGTTGTGCTGACCTTGGTACTCGCAGCCGTTGCTTATATGAGCTGGACGGGAAAATGGGGACGCAAGGACGCTTCGTCTCATACCTATGCGGATTCAGTCCCTGTGCTGGATTCGGAATGGCTTGGCGCAGCTTCTCCTGCACAGCGGAAAAATGACCGTTATCAGGTCGATAAGCTAACCGGATTCGTAGCAGGACGTCAGAATAAGGATAAGCGCTCTTCCGATCCGAGGGGGCAAGGGCAGGAAAGCTGGCGCTGGTCTTTTCCTGACGCGGAATCTGAAAATATGGGTAGTCGGGGTGCGGGAGATATAGGTAAAGCTTCTGCGCGTCATGACGTGTACGAGCCGCAGAGGAGAGATGCGGCTCGGGAAAGTGATTTGGAAGCCAGTGATACCAGCGAGGCATATTATAAGTCGTTGTCTGGTGTGACGGAGCTGCTAAATGCTACATCGAGGCAGGAAACGGTGCTGCTTCGTGCAGATCAGGGGATGCATATTCCACACGTTCAGCAATCACCGATTGCCTGTCTGGAGCGCAAGCCACCGGGAAGTGGAGCGGCCGAGCGCATCCGATTGCAGCCGGACCAATTCGTTGGAGGCAGCTTCTTCATCGGAAGAGAGCCGCAATTGGTGCAGTTTGTAGAGCATACGGAGGGAGTTTCCCGTTCTCATATTGAGCTTTGTATAGATGCAGAAGGACAAGGTCACCTTGTTAAGGATTTGTCCTCGACGAACGGAACCGTTCTAAACGGAGAGCCGATGGTGCCTTACAAGGAGTATGCAATGAAGGACGGGGACACTTTTAAAATAGCCGGAGTATCCTATACTTATCGACTGGAATCTTTTAAATCTTCCTCCAACACTTCTTGAGTGAAGGATAGTTTGATATGTATAAAGAAGAAGCCCGATTAATGCTCTGGGCTTCTTTTGTATTATAATAGAAAGGAGGAACCCTAGCTGATAAAGATTTTATCAGTCCAGAGTTCCTCTTTTTAAATTCAATGCTGCTTACGAGGAGAATGTAGTTCCTCCAGTGCTTCCTTCAGTGAAGGATAGTTAAACTGAAAGCGGTGCTCCAGCGCTTTGCGCGGGATTACTTTTTGACCGTCCAAAACGAGGGTACTCATCTCACCCACTAGCTTCTGAACGAGAACGCCGGAAACGGGAAACCAGTGTGGGCGGTGGTATACCCCAGCCACAGTTCTACCAAACTGGTCGTTCGTCAACGGGTGTGGTGATGCTGCGTTCACGGCCCCGGTAATATCCGTTGTATGGATGCAGTGAGTGATCAGACGGACGATATCCCCAATATGAATCCAGCTCATCCATTGGTTACCGCTGCCTATTTTGCCGCCAAATCCGAAGCTGTAAGGCAGCTTCATGAGTGGGAAAGCCCCGCGTTTTCTGTCCAGTACGAGACTAATGCGCAGCTTGATTAACCGGGATTCGGAAGGGTAATCGTTGGTGGCTTCTTCCCACTGCTCGACCACTTGAGACAGAAAATCTTCCGAACGGCGCGGGCTGGTTTCATCGAACGTTTCAGTAAGAGATGTACCATATGCGGCTACAGCCGAAGCCTGAATGATGACTTCCGGCTTTTTTTGCAGAGCATTTAGAGCTTGGGCCAATCGGGCAACGGACAACAGGCGTGATTGGAGAATTCTTTGCTTGGACTTATCCGTCCAGCGCTGATTCAGCGTCTCTCCTGCCAGATTAATGACCGCGTCTGTGCCTTCCAGTGATTCGGGTTTTTGTTTCAGTTCGTTCCAGCTCATGTATTGCAAGCGGGGGCTCGCTTCGTGACCTACCATTGGCTTGCGAGTGATCACCTTCACGGTGTGTCCGTCGTTGAGCAGGCTTTTGACCAGTGCGCTCCCTACCAATCCAGTACCTCCGCATATAACGATATTCATGGAGTTTGACTCTCCTTCCGATTCGCAAAAAAATATTTATGTTATAGAATATAACCCTTTTCAAGAAAAAAACCTCATTCGAATGTACCTGTATACGCTAAAGGATGTTAATCCATGCTTTCATTTACCTCATTTCCCTTACCTGTAATCCTGATTTGTGTGTGCACTGCCATAAAAGCCATGTTGTTTGATTTCAATAATCACGTTAAAATGATTAAATCAAAATAAGACAAGCATAACAGGATAATAAGGATAAGGGGATGAATCAGGATCATGCTGAAAATTGGTTCTCATGTGTCCTTCTCGGACAAGGGTCTGCTCAGCGCTACGAAAGAAGCGTCTTCTTACGGGTCCAGCTCGTTCATGATATACACGGGGGCACCGCAAAACACGCGCCGTAAGCCGATGGAATCCATGTATCTGGAGGAAGGCAAGCAGTTGATGGCTGAAAAAGGGATGGAAGATATCGTGGTGCATGCACCGTATATCATCAATCTTGGCTCTTACAAAGAAAATACCTATGAGCTTGCGGTCAGCTTTCTTCAGGAGGAAATTCGTCGCACCCACGCGATTGGCGTGAAAAACATCGTGCTTCATCCGGGCGCTTTTACCGATAAGGATGCTGAATATGGAATTGGGCGTATCGCCGACGGTTTGAATGAGGTACTGAACGGCGTGAAGGAGACGGATGTCAACATTGCGCTGGAAACGATGGCGGGCAAAGGCACCGAAATGGGCCGCAGCTTCGAAGAAATTGCCTCCATTATAGATAAAGTAGAGCACAACGAGCGTCTTACCGTTTGTATGGATACCTGTCACATTCACGATGCGGGCTATGATATTGTGAATGATCTGGACGGCGTGCTGGAGCAATTTGATCGTATTGTCGGGCTGGATCGCATCGCAGTGGTTCACGTCAATGACAGTAAAAATGCGGTTGGCGCTCATAAAGACCGACATACTCCGATTGGATCAGGCTGGATCGGCTATCAGACCATTCATAACGTGGTACATCACGATGCGCTTCAAGGTCGCCCGTTTATTTTGGAAACGCCATGGATTGGGAAGGAAGCGAAAACCCAGCGTCCGATGTATGAGGTTGAAATCGCTTTGCTTCGCGGGAATGTGAAAGAGCGTTTTGGCGATGAGTTTTTGGGTCAGGTAGAGCAACTGCATTCGTTTTTCAAAAAGCAGGATGTGGATGTGCGTAACTTTGTGCTGGATACCTGGACGCTGCTGAAAAATGATGCCAAAGCGAAAAAAGCCGATCCGCGCGAGCCGCTGGAACGTCTGTATGACATGGTAACGGAAGCAGCATTGTTTCCGGAGTTGAGCGAAGAACATATTAATCATCGTCTGATTGCCTGGTTTGCCGGCAGTCATTTGCCAGTGACGGTATAAGCCAAGGGGGATTTGTAGCCACATGGAACTTCACGTAAAACATCAGCCAAACAGTACTCAATCTGCGCATGAAAACCGTGCGCGTATGCTCGTATCCTGTCCTGATGGCCCGGGTATTGTAGCGGCCGTGTCTCGCTTTTTGTACGAGCATGGCGCCAACATTGTTCAATCTGATCAATACACGATGGACCCGTCCGGCGGTATGTTTTTTATGCGGGTTGAATTTGATTTGCCAAACTTGAGTGAAGCCCAGCCCCAACTGGAGCAGGATTTTGCCACAGTTGCGGAACAATTCCGGATGGAGTGGACGATTTCAGCGGTCAGCCGCAAGAAAAAGCTCGCTATTTTCGTTTCCAAAGAAGATCACTGTCTGGTGGAGCTATTGTGGCAATGGCAGGCAGGGGATCTGGACGCGGATATTTCTCTGGTGGTCAGCAATCATCCGGATATGAAGGAGTACGTGGAGTCGTTCGGCATTCCGTATCACCATATTCCGGTGACAGCCGATACCAAGCCGGAGGCGGAGCGCCGTCAACTGGATGTCATTGGTGAGGATATCGACGTCATTATTTTGGCCCGGTACATGCAGATTATTTCACCCAAGTTCATTGAGCATAACCGCAACCGGATCATTAATATCCATCATTCGTTCCTGCCTGCATTCGTGGGTGGGAAGCCATATGCCCAAGCCTATAATCGCGGTGTGAAAATTATTGGCGCAACCGCGCATTATGTAACTGAAGAACTGGACGGTGGCCCGATCATCGAGCAGGACGTACAGCGGGTAAGCCACGGTGATGATGTCAATGAGTTAAAACGGATCGGTCGCACCATTGAGCGGGTCGTTTTGGCAAGAGCCGTGAAGTGGCATGCGGAGGACCGGATTTTGGTTCATGAAAATAAAACGGTCGTTTTTAACTGATTTTTATATTTTTTAAAATGTAAAAGTTCATACTTCTTAAAAGCAAAGCCCGTCGAAATGACGGGTTTTTGCTTTTTTCTACAGATAGCGGTTGTCAAAACCGGACAAAAAACGTTATTTTTCACGAATTTTTGATTTTTTAAATGAGGTTAATACTTTGCGGGTATATTTATATGAGGACTCGGTACGACATTTCATTTCGACAAACATCTTTATAAACGATCTGGCAAACCTGCACGGCAAATGGTACAATATTTAAGGATGTATAAGTCATATTGAAACATTCAAGCAGATTCACTCACTTCAATGGGCGTCGCTACTATATTGGACGGCGGTATTGGAGAGCATGACCGAATGCAATTTGCATACTTTTTACAATATGAGGAGGCTAACCATGACTGAAAAGAATCAAGCGATTCAAAAGGATGAAAACTCCACGATCGACAATTTGTCCATTACGACAATTCGTACGTTGGCAATTGATGCTATCGAGAAAGCAAACTCGGGACATCCCGGCATGCCGATGGGTTCCGCGCCGATGGGCTACCAACTTTTTGCTAAAACGATGAATCATAACCCGAATCACCCTACATGGATTAACCGTGACCGTTTTGTACTGTCCGCAGGACACGGCTCCATGCTGCTGTACAGCTTGCTGCACCTGAGCGGCTATGATCTGCCTATGGAAGAACTGAAACAATTCCGTCAATGGGGCAGCCTTACACCAGGTCACCCTGAGTTTGGACACACTGCTGGTGTAGACGCTACGACCGGACCTCTGGGACAAGGTGTAGCTATGGCCGTAGGTATGGCTATGGCTGAAGCTCAACTGGGCGCAACCTATAATAAAGATCAATTCAAAGTTGTAGATCACTTCACATATGCAATCTGCGGCGACGGCGATCTGATGGAAGGCCTGTCTCATGAAGCGGCTTCATTGGCTGGACGTCTGCGTTTGGGCAAACTGATCGTATTGTTTGATTCCAATGATATTACACTGGATGGCAAGCTGGATCTGTCCTCGTCCGAGAGTGTTGCCAAACGCTTTGAAGCTTACAACTGGCAAGTGCTGCGCGTAGAAGACGGTAACGACCTTCCAGCGATCCAAAAAGCGATTGAGGAAGCGCAAGGCGACTCGACACGCCCTACGTTGATTGAAGTGAAAACAGTCATCGGCTACGGAAGCCCGAACAAACAAGGTAAAGGCGGCCATGGCGGTACTCACGGTTCCCCACTGGGTGCAGACGAAGCCAAGCTGACTAAAGAATTCTATAAATGGGTATACGAAGAGGACTTCCACGTACCGCAAGAGGTTCGCGAGCATTTTGCTAAAGTAAAAGAGCGCGGCATCGAAGCTAACAAAGCATGGGATGAGCAGTTCGCGAAATACAAAGCGGCTCACCCTGACCTGGCAGCTCAGTTCGAAACAGCCGTAGGCGGCGACCTTCCAGAAGGATGGGACCGTGATCTTCCGAAGTACACAACTGAAGACAAAGCAGTTTCGACTCGTGTGGCTTCCGGTAATGCACTGAACGGATTGGCTCCCAACGTACCGTTCCTGACTGGCGGATCTGCCGATCTGGAAAGCTCCACGATGACACACTTGAACAACCTGACGAACTTTACGCCAGAAGACTATGCCGGCCGTAACATCTATTTCGGTATCCGCGAGTTCGGTATGGCTGCTGCGATGAATGGTATGACATTGCACCAAGGGGTAAAAGTATTCGGCGGTACATTCTTCGTGTTTACGGATTACCTGCGTCCGGCCGTTCGTCTGGCAGCTCTGATGGGATTGCCTGTAACTTACGTTCTGACTCACGACAGTATTGCTGTTGGTGAAGATGGCCCGACTCATGAACCGATCGAACAATTGGCTTCCCTGCGTATTATCCCGAACCTGACAGTTATCCGTCCGGCGGATGGTAATGAAACTTCCGCTGCTTGGGCTTACACGCTGGAAAACAAGAAAAACCCGGTTGCTCTGGTATTGACTCGTCAAAACCTGCCAATCCTGGCTGCTACTGCTGAACATGCACGCGAAGGTATCAAACGCGGTGCTTATGTCGTTGCAGATGCGACAGACGGTAAGCCGGTTGCTCAAATTCTGGCTACGGGTTCCGAAGTACAACTGGCTGTTAAAGCTCAGGAAGCACTTGCGGAGCAAGGTATCCAAGTACGCGTCATCAGCTTCCCAAGCTGGGATCTGTTCGAAAAACAAGACAAAGCATACAAAGATTCCGTTCTGCTGCCTGAAGTAAAAGCTCGTTTGGCTGTAGAAATGGCTTATCCACTGGGCTGGGAAAAATATGTCGGCGACCAAGGCGACATTCTCGGTATCAGCACATTTGGCGCATCCGCACCTGGCGACCGCGTCATTAAGGAATATGGCTTTACAGTAGAGAACGTTGTTAATCGTGTAAAAGCTTTGTTGAAATAAAACAATCTTTAAACAGACAGTCGTAACCTGAGCAAGGCTTACGGCTGTTTGTTTCATACATTGAGGAAAATTTGCAGCCGTGTGTATTTTCATACTGAGGCTTGGAACAAATTTATGTTATGATCCATAAATATTCCATTCAACCATTGATGAGCAGATGAGGGGATAACGAATGACACAGTTTGATGGAGTTAGCGTAGTTAAAAAAGCAAATGTATATTACGACGGTCAGGTCACAAGCCGTACGGTTATTTTGGGTGATGGCAGTAAGGTAACATTGGGGATTATGCTGCCGGGAACGTATGAATTCGGCACGGATTCCCGTGAGATCATGGAGATTTTGGCAGGGGATTTGAAAGTAATGCTTCCAGGTGCTGAGGAATGGCTGGAAATACAGGGAACGGCAACATTCCACGTGCCTGCACAGTCATCATTCAAGTTGGAAGTACGAAGTGTAACGGATTACTGCTGTTCTTACCCGGAATAAGTAGCGAAAAAGGGGCAAGCACCACTCGACTTTAAGTCAAGTGTGCTTACCCTATAAGCTATGCGATATGTACAAAAGCACAGCAACATGGTTAAAAAGAAGGATGCGGCTTATTCGAGTGGCTTACCGCCAATAGTGTGGCCGATCCACGCCTCATAGGTCTTCACGACAGCGGACAAGTCCTCGTCGCCGTAGCCTTGCGCTTGCCCGGCTTGAAACAGGCTCTTGGCAATGGACAGCATAGGCGTCGGGATGGACAGGCTATCCGTCAGCGAAGCAGCGAGCTTCAAGTCTTTGAGCATCAAGGCAAGTGAGAACTGGTTGCTGAAATCATGCTCGATGATTTTACGTCCTTTCAGGTCAGCAGCCTTGCTGCCTGCCGATCCGAGCTGTACCAGCTCAAGGAAGCTGTCCGCCGGAATACCGGATTTGGTGGCGATGGCAAAGCCCTCAGCCAGAGCGAGGTTGTTAATACCGACCATCGTGTTATGTGCGAGCTTGGCTACGGCCCCGCTGCCATTCGGTCCCATGTGAAGCACTTTTTTGCCCAGAGTATCAAAAACGTCTGATTGTGCGTCAATGGCCTCAGCGTCACCGCCAACCATGAACACAAGCGTGCCGTCTATAGCAGCAGGCTTACTGCCCGTTACCGGAGCATCAATGAAGGAACAGCCCAGCTTGTTCGCTTCGGCGGCCAGTTGTTTGACCAGCTCAGGTGAAATGGTGCTGTTGTCCATCACGGTTACACCAGACGTAAGACCGGCAAACACGCCGTCCTCGCCGTAGTAGATATCACGGATCGAGTGATCATCGCTGACCATGGTAATGACCAGCTGCTGACCTTCAGCCGCCTCACGAGGAGTTGAAGCCGTACGCGCGCCTTGCTCTGCCAGTGGTTCGCAGCGTGAGGCGGTGCGATTGTAGATCGTGACTCCATATCCCTGCTTCAGCAGATTGGATGCCATCGGGGCGCCCATGGTGCCCAGTCCGATAAATCCGATGTTTTTCATAGCTAATCACCTTTCTTGTTGGAGGTTGCCGTCCGATGCAGATGCGAGTTCGGCTTGATTTGACGGTTTAAACAGGTTGTTCTCTATTTATTGTAGCATGGGTATCCCACCCTATCTACACTAGGGTCTGGCAAGGCACCGGACACACAGGTAACGCAAGCTTGTCAGGCCCTGCAAATTAAAGTATCCTATTCTTAAGTCCTTATGTTCGTATTCATGGTCTTAGCAATACAAAACAGGAGGTTCCAAACATGTCTAAAAAAGTTATTTTCGATTACACTAAAGCGCTCTCCTTTGTAGGGCAGCACGAAATTGATTATTTTGCAGAACCCATCAAGCTGGCTCATGAGCAGCTGCATAACCAAACCGGTGTAGGTTCCGATTTCCTGGGTTGGATTGACTTGCCTACCAACTATGATAAAGAAGAGTTTGCACGCATCCAAAAAGCTGCTGCTAAAATCCAAAGTGATTCCGAAGTGCTGATCGTCATCGGCATCGGCGGTTCTTACCTTGGCGCACGCGCTGCGATTGAAATGCTGTCGCATTCTTTCCATAATGCACTGCCTAAGGACAAGCGCAAAGGCCCGGCTGTTTATTTTGCAGGCAACAACATCAGCTCTACATATGTGAATCATCTGTTGGAACTGATTGAAGGAAAAGACTTCTCCGTGAATGTCATTTCCAAATCAGGTACAACAACAGAGCCAGCTATCGCTTTCCGCGTATTCCGTGCGGCTCTGGAGAAAAAATACGGTAAAGAAGAAGCGCGCAAACGTATTTATGCAACAACAGATAAAGAACGCGGCGCTCTGAAAAAACTGGCTAACGAGGAAGGCTACGAATCCTTCATTATTCCTGATGATGTAGGTGGACGTTACTCCGTGCTGACAGCAGTAGGCTTGCTGCCGATTGCTACAGCTGGTATTAACATTGAGGAAATGCTCCAAGGGGCGGCAGACGCTTCCAAGGAATACAGCAATCCGAATGTAGCTGAGAACGAGGCTTACCAATATGCAGCCGTTCGTAACGCGTTGTACCGCAAAGGTAAAGCTATTGAAATTCTCGTGAACTATGAGCCGTCCCTGCATTTCGTTTCTGAGTGGTGGAAACAACTGTACGGCGAAAGCGAAGGCAAGGATTACAAAGGTATCTACCCTGCTTCTGTTGACTTTTCGACAGACCTGCACTCCATGGGACAATTCATTCAGGAAGGTAGCCGTAACATTTTCGAAACGGTTATCCAAGTGGAAAATGTACCTAGCCACATCACCATCGAAGCAGATGAGGATGATCTGGATGGACTGAACTTCCTGGCAGGAAAAACGGTGGACTTTGTAAATAAAAAAGCATTCCAGGGTACATTGCTGGCTCACACAGACGGACAAGTACCGAATCTGATTGTGAACATTCCTGACCTGAGCCCTTACTCCTTCGGGTACCTGGCTTATTTCTTCGAAAAAGCTTGCGGCATCAGCGGCTACCTGTTGGGTGTGAATCCGTTCGATCAACCGGGCGTAGAAGCTTACAAGAAAAACATGTTTGCTCTGCTGGGTAAACCAGGCTTCGAAGAGCAAAAGGCTGAGCTTGAAGCGAGATTGTCCGAATAAGGAAGCTGTAAACTCCTGACCGAAACAGGATTTCAGATAGGAGCGTTATAGCGTATAGCACCAAATAAAGTACAGGAGAGCAGTTCACCGGCTGCCAGAAGCGGGGGACTGCTTTCTTGTAAAATGGGGTAAGGAAGGTTATACGTGATATGTTGGAACAATACCGAACTGTACGCGGCTCCGGCAGCAAGGAAATTGTGATCCGGAAATCCCGTTTTATCGGTCACATCCAGCCTGTTCAGACCGAGGAAGAAGCGGCTGCTTTTATCGAGCGCATTAAAAAAGAGCATTGGAACGCAACTCATAATTGTTCTGCTTACATGATCGGGGAACGAGACGAAATCCAGAAGCAATCGGATGACGGAGAACCGAGCGGTACGGCGGGCAAGCCCATTTTGGAGGTTATTCGTAATCAGAAGCTGAAAAATGTGGCGATTGTCGTTACCCGTTACTTTGGGGGGATTTTGCTGGGAGCAGGAGGTCTGATTCGTGCATATTCAGACGGTGCTGTTGCAGCAATTGAGGCAGGGGATGCGATTACGCGTGTGCTGCATCGTGAAATTTTTGTGGAATTGGATTACACCTGGTTGGGCAAAGTGGAAAATGAATTGCGAAATCGCAGCATCCGTACTGGAGAAACCATGTTTACGGATAAAGTTACCTTAACCTGTCTGCCGCTGGCTGGTGATGCGGAATCCTTCAGCAACTGGATAACAGACTTGACACAGGGGCAATCGCTTGTGTCGGAGGGAGAGCGGCTTTACTTTATTGAAGGGGAATAAATAATATGGCTAGAAGAGCAGTAGAACAGGAGTTGTCAAGAGGGCGGATTCTGGAAGCGGCCAGGCACCTGTTTATTACCAAGGGCTACCGTGCTATTTCAATGCGCAGCATTGGCCAGCATCTGGGTTACAGTCATGGTTCGTTATACTATCATTTTAAAGAGAAGGCTGAACTGTTCTACGCCATTGTGATTGAGGATTTTAATACGTTACGCGGGATTCTACTGCAAGGAGCAACAGGCACGCCGGGTGATGGTCTGAACAGACTGGAGCACTTGATGCTGGAGTTCATTCGTTTTGGCTTGGAAAATCCTTATCAGTACGAAATTATGTTCATGATGCACGATGAAGAACTGTTCGCTTACTGTCGCACGGAGCAAAACCGTTGTGTGGAATTATTCGCGTCCATGATTCGTCAGGAATTAAGTGGTCAGGGACATTCAGAGGAAGATTGTTCACGGGTACCGAAAAGTTTGTTTTTATCTATGCACGGCTTTGTGTCCTTTTACATTCAGGATGGTTTAACATTTGAAGTGATCAGGCCTGCTGCTTTGGCACATGTAAAGCTGCTGTGCAGAAACCTATGAGCGTACCTGCAATCACACGCCTCGGCTATGAATCTGTAGGGCGCTTTAGTGGGTATATTCACTTCATGACGGTGCCTTATCATTACGGTACTTTGCGAAAGCGACTAAGATTATAACAGACCATGATGCATCCAGCAGGAGAACATCATGGTCTGTTTTTTTGCAAGGTCAGTCTTTCATGATTTTCACATGATACTGGCGTCTGCGTGGTCCGTCGAATTCGCAAAAATAAATTCCCCAGCCTTAAAATCACATCATGTTTGACGTCCGGGTCGGCATTTTCATTAATGGCTATTCCGGCCGTTGTATGTGGACAATAAATCAGTGCAGTTCCTTCCTGAACTCCGCTTTTTTCGATCAATGAAGCAACCTCGCGTGTAATATCACGCATTTCATCTCGTCCGCTGGTGGATAATTCTAAAGTATGCAACACTATTACCCGCTCCCTTCTTCTTATTATTTTACCCATTTTACACCTGACGTAATATATAGAGTTGACGACGAAAGCTTTCCTTTGATAAAGTATCACATAAGAAAAACATAGTATATACATTGGAATAATAAAATGATTTCAAATGGGTACGCGCTTTGCAGTAAGCAAGGGTGCTGCTGTTCCGGCACAGGTTCAGAAGAGGAAAGGAAGTGTACGGTTATGCATGTTGAAGTAAGGGGTTTAAACAAGCATTTCGGTAATTTTCATGCGGTAAAGGACGTATCCTTTGATATTCAAGCGGGTCATCTGATTGGTTTACTCGGTCCGAGCGGCGGCGGTAAAACCTCCATTCTTCGGATTTTGGCAGGTCTGGAGCAACCGGATGCGGGCGAAATTCATTTTCACGGAAAAAGGGTAAACGAGCTGGCCCCGCAGGAACGCGGAATCGGATTTGTATTTCAAAACTATGCTTTGTTCAAGCACATGAGCGTGTACGACAATATTGCCTTTGGCCTAAAAGTGAAAAAAAGCTCCAAAGCCCGAATCAAGGAACGTGTCACAGAGCTGGTCGAGCTGACAGGACTCAAAGGCTTCGAGCATCGTTATCCACATCAGTTGTCTGGTGGACAGCGGCAGCGGGTTGCTTTTGCGCGTGCCTTGGCACCGGAGCCTCAATTGCTGCTGCTGGATGAGCCTTTTGCAGCCATTGACGCCAAGATTCGCCAGGAGCTGCGTACCTGGCTGCGGGAGTTGATTGAGCGGGTGGGGATCACTTCGATTTTCGTCACGCATGATCAAGATGAGGCGATTGAAGTAGCGGATGAAATTATGGTGATTAATCAGGGACGGCTGGAGCAGAAGGGAACACCTTGGGATATTTATAAAAAGCCGGGGACTCCGTTCGTAGCTTCCTTTATTGGGGAATCGACGGTGATCGAACAGGCGGACAGTCTCAAAGGCTTCGAGGAAGCTGCTGGAGTGGGAGCACGTGCCTTGATCCGTCCGGAGTATATTGATGTCGGGCCCAGCGAGGAGTTTGCGCTTCTGTCGGCGACCGAGGAAGGCATTGTGAAGCATTTGCATTTTCGTGGGAGTGAATGGATGGTTGAAGTACAGGTCGGGGATCATCGTCTCATGACATACCGTTCGCTGGAGAAGTCCACGCTGGAGCCTGGTCAGCAGGTGCGTGTGCTGGTGCATCGGGCTTATCTGTATAACGATCAGTCCAGTTGGATGGTGGAAAACCGCCTGAAGAAAGATCCAATGCCTATCATGATTTAATAATAAAATAATCACGCATGAGGGGATGCCCGGCCTGATTTCAAGGTTTGGGCATGCTCCTTTTGGCGTTGGGCGCTGGCAGGATTTACGCAAACTTGATGTGTTCGTTATAATAGTAGTAAAAACATCCAGATAGATAGGAGTTAAACCATGAATCGGCTTATTTTTCTTGGCACGGGGGATGCGATGGGCGTTCCGCGTGTGTATTGTGATTGTCTCGTATGTACGGAGGCCCGCACGACAGGGGCAAATGTGAGGCAAAGGTCGTGTGTGCTGATCGAAAGCGAGACGGAGGACTTTATGATTGATTGCGGCCCGGACTGGCGCAAGCAGATGGAAATGCGCGGGCTTCGCTTCATCCGTACCATCCTCGTGACGCACGCACATTTTGACCATATTGGAGGACTGCCGGAATGGGCGGATGCCTGTCGCTGGACGGGGAACAGAGGCCGTTTGTACGCTCCACAGGAGGTGATCGAAACGATCCTGCGTCAATTTTCCTGGCTTCCGGGGCATATTGACCTTATCCCTGTCGATCAGGGGGCTTTGCTTGGAGGATGGAATATCCGGGGATGGCGTGTGAATCACGGGAAGAACGGTTATGCTTACGCTTATCGTCTGGAAAAGGACGGCTTCTCGTGGGCCTACTGTTCGGATTCGATTGGACTGAATGAGGCGGAAATCCTGCCCCTGCACAATCTGGATTTGCTCGTGCTGGGAACGAGCTTTTATCATGAGGAGGCCGAATATACGACCCGCTCGGTATATGACATGCTGGAGGCTCAGGAGCTTATAGGAAGACTCAAACCCAACCGCACGGTATTTACACATATGTCTCATGATGTGGATGTCACACGCAACTACGGGCTTCTGGAAGGGATCAGCCTGGCACAGACCGGCTTGAGCCTGCCATTGGAGTAATGCTGTCCCTTACATCGTCCGGCTGATACGGAGAAGGGTAGCTATACCTTCTTTGATTTGCAGCTCGTTGGCATACGAATAGGACAATCTCACATGCGTTTTGCCTTCCACGCCAATCGGATCGAATACATTACCCGGTACGAAGGTGACCGATTCCTGCGCACATTTGGCGAGCAGTTCATTAGGTTTCAATGTAGAAGGCAACTGGAGCCACAGACTGAGGCCACCTGCCGGGCTGGTCCATGTCCAGCCGGAATCGCGGAGGCTGTCTTCCATCGTTTCCTTGCGGATCTGGAGCGCGATACATAGCTTTTTGAGATGCTGCTGCATGCGTGGAGATTGAAAGTATTGCAGGAACAGCTTCTGATTCAGCAGTGGCGAGCCGTTATCTACCAACGCTTTGACGTTCAGCAGGCTGTTCATGAGCTGTGGTCGGCAGGTCACGGCTGCGATTCGCAGACCTGGCGCGACATATTTGCTATAGCTGCGAATGTAGACGACGCTTCCCGAAATATCATAAGCAAAAATAGGTGACGGCGGCTTTTGCCCAAAGCTGATGTCATAGGTGCTGTCGTCTTCGACAATAAGGCAGCCGTAGCGCTCGGCCAGCTCGGGCAGTTGTTTGCGCTGTTCATCGGGTACTGTGAAACCAGTCGGGTTATGAAACGTTGGATTGATATAGAACACACGCGGCTTTTCTGTTTTCATGCACCATTCAATCTGTTCCATGTCATAACCTTCCGGTCGGATATCGGTCATCGTCAGACGCGCGCCTTGTCTGCGGAATATTTCCATAGCAGGGCCATAGGCGGGACGCTCGGTCAACACGCGGTCTCCTGTCCGGATCAGAGAACGGGAAATCAGGTCGATGGCCTGCTGTGCGCCGGAGGTAATCAACACCTCGTCCGGTGACAATGCAAAATGCTTATCGACGCTAAAATACTGCGCCATCGCATCCCGAAGCTCGGCATCGCCCTGTACAGAGGAATAGGTGGCTGCTACTTTCGGATGCTTTTCAAATACCTGCATCATCAGTTCTCCCCAAAATCGGTTGGGCAGGAGAGACGGGTCAATCAGCGCTTTGGAAAACTGGAAATTCGCATTTACCGATTGAACGCGGCTAAGTCCATCCATTCCCCTCCAGGCTGAAACAGACGGATCATCTGCCGCATGGGCGGATTCGGAGTGAAACGTGAGATCAATGGACGAATGCCCCGAGTAGCCAGCATATTTCGCATGCCGGGTCGCTTGGGAAGCAAGAACGTAATATCCTGATTTGTCCTTTACATAGACCATTCCCCGTTGCTTCAACTCCTGATATGCCCGGAAAACGGTTAGCCGATGTACACCCAGCTCCTGAGCCAGGCTTCGTACGGACGGCAGCTTCGTGTCTGCTTGCCAATCCCCGCGATCAATCCGCACAGTCACATAATGGATGACCTGCTCATACAGCTTTAAGGCATGATCGGCTGAAAAGAGTAATTCGCTGTTGTTCTTGCCCACGCTGTCCACGCTCCTTTTGTGTGTATTTTACTATAAAACATCTCAAAACCGCTTGCAACTGTTCTGTGGTTACACATCTGTTCTGTCTGTCTCCCTGTATGCTTGAAAGCAACTGAAGGGAGAGGGACGTATCATGGTTGGTATCGCGTTTACGGTAATATGTCTTATTTTTGGTACAACGTTTTTGGCTATAAAAGTGGGGGTAGAAGCAGGACTTCCGCCGTTTTTGTCGGCGGGTGTACGTTTTTTCGCGGCAGGGGCTATATTATTTATCGCCATGAAGCTGACGGGGAAGGTTCGCTGGTCGTTATTATGGCGGAAGGAAACGGTATTCATTGGAGCGGGTACGACCTTCGGTACGTTTTCGGCCTTGTATTGGGCAGAGCAATATGTCAGCTCGGGCATCGGAGCCATTTTGTCAGCTACCGGACCGATGATGATCGTTATTTTGCAATCAATGCTTCTAAGGCAAAAAACGTCGCGGATTACGGTCATTGGCTGCATGATCAGCTTTCTCGGTGTGGTGCTGGTGGTGCTGCCCGGATTGGCAGTTCAGATCAGTGGCCTGTGGCTGGCAGGATGCCTTGTCATTTTGCTGGGGGAGCTCTGTTATTCCGGGGGAGCTCTTTATTCCAAGCGGGTGATGGATGTATTTCGTGAAACGAGCCCGATTGCTCTGAATGCGGTGCAAATGCTCCATGGAGGATGGATGCTGCTGGTACTGTCTGCAATTACGGAGCCGTGGAGTTCTGAGGGGTGGCAGTACCTTCCTGCCATGGGCTCTTTATTGTATCTGATTTTGTTCGGGTCGATGATTGGACATACACTGTTCTACTGGCTCATGGAGCGTACAAATCCTCTTTTCCCGACGACGTGGCTGTATATTTCACCGCCGATTGCGGTGGGGTTGGGAGCGTTGTTGTACGGAGAACAGGTAAGCTGGTGGATGCTGGCGGGGGTGCTGCTCATTGTGACCGGATTAATTCTTATGAACAATGGAATTATCCGTCTGGTGAACAGGCGCAAGGTGCGTTCTGCTGTCTGATATTTTGAATTTGTTAGGCATACTATGATATGACAGAAAAAACCTCCAAGCTGCCGCGTGTTACTGAACATGCGACAGCTTGGAGGTTTTGTTGTGCTGCTTCATTGATCTCAGTTATTCAGCATTCAGCACGAATTTGTCGATGGCGTGCTTAACACCGTCTTCGTTATTGCTGCTAGTGATGTAATCAGCCAGCCTTTTCAAATCAGGAATGGCATTCTCCATCGCTATGCCGAGACCCGCACATTCGAGCATTTCGTGATCATTCCAGGAGTCGCCGATCGCAATCGTTTCGGACAGATCACAGCCATAATGGTTAGCAAGGAAGGTAAGAGCGTGACCCTTGGTGCCTTCATGATGCATGATTTCCAGAAAATGAGGCTTGGATTTGGTAATATGCACTTCACTGCCGAGCAGTTGGCGCAGTTCCGGGATCAACTCGTCCAGCACTTCCGGCTCGTCAATAATCAGCATTTTAGGAGTTGGCAATTCTACCACCTTGCTGAATACAGGCTCTACAAAATATTCCGTATTGTTCAGCTCGGTGTAATCCTTGATTTTCTGATTATCTTCACGTGTGTACAATTTGTCATCTATATACGTTTGCAGATGCAGATTGCGTTCCACGCAGAATTCATACAAGCGACGTGCAGCCACGAGTGGAACATAACGCTCATACAGCACGTTTTCGTCCAGCAGGTTTTTAATCAAGGCACCTTGGTACGTAATGATTGGAACGTTCAAGCCAGTTTGGCGGGCGAGTTGTTTGGCAGATGCATAAGCACGTCCTGTTGCAAGTGTAACCACGACACCTTTGGCTACAGCAGCTTCAAGCGCCAGTTGCGTTGCAGGAGTAACTTCTTTCTGATCGTTAATGAGTGTATCATCAATATCAATGGCAATTAATTTATACATATCGGTATTCTCTCCTTTATCTCTATCATGGGGCACTGTTCAAATTGTATCTTATAATACTCAAAATGACAATATCACAATGAAAAGGGGACGACTCTCTTAAGAGCCTGTCCCCTTATAACCACTGAAGAATTGGATTGAATCAATGGAAAAAAGTAACTGTTAGTCTTCCAAAAATAGGAGTCCTATAAAATCGTCCAGCTCGATATTTCCGAAATAATGCTTCAAATCAAGAGAGGACAAGGCTTGACGAACCTCACCTTCATCGTAGCGTTTGCCGCGCAGAATATTTTCAATATCAGCGACGTCACCCACACCGAAGAAATCGCCGTAGATTTTAATATCACGGATGTGGCCTTCCTTGAGATCCATGCGGATATCAATAATGCCGACCGGAAATTTACGTGTGTGCTTGACATTGCTTTCAGGGGATTGACCGTAGTTCCAGTCCCACGATTGGTAGCGTTCAGCGGAAATTTCATGGATCTTGGCCCAATCGGCATCGGTTAGCTTATATTGGGGTACCTGATCCAGCTCTGCATCAAATATGTAACGCAGCAGCTCCTCGCGGAATTGCTCAATGGTCATCTCGCGGTCCATCAACTCGCTGATGTTAGCGACGCGGCTGCGGACAGATTTAGTGCTTTTGGATTTAAACTTTTCGGGATTAGCATGCAGTGATGCGGCCACATTGTCCAGATTCAGGTTAAACATCAATGTACCGTGGCTAAACATGCGTCCGCGCGTGGCAAATTGAGCGTTCCCTGAAATTTTGCGCTCACCGACCTGAAGATCGTTGCGGCCGGTCATTTCGGCTTCCACACCCATTTGGCGCAGGGCGTCAATGACAGGTTGTGTGAATTTGAGGAAATTATGAAAGGACTCCCCGTTATCCTTGGTAATGAAGCTGAAATTTAAATTACCGAGATCATGATATACAGCCCCGCCGCCGGACAGGCGACGAACGACTTGAATGTTGTTGTCTCTGACAAACTCGGCGTTGATTTCTTCAATGGTATTTTGATGCTTGCCTATAATAATAGAAGGCTGATTAATGTAAAACAGCAGATAGCTGTCATCCAGCGGAAGATGCTTGAGCGCGTACTCCTCAATGGCAAGATTAATGGTTGGATCGTGTATGCCCTGGTTGTCGATGAACAGCATGTCCATTCCTCCGTATATACAAACTGTGTAGTTTTATGTGTACGTCCTTCTATTGTAACCCAAGTGAGCGATACACAAAAGCTCATTTGCATTGACGGGACGCGAAAAGCAGCCCCATAATGGAGCTAAATGATTCGGAACGGTCGGAAAGGGATGATAGGCAATGATAGAGGTTTACGGTCACGGCGGGGACAGGGAGACGGCTGCGGCGACATTCGGCGGGGCGGCTGCGGATTTTGTGGATTTTAGCGCAAATATTAATCCGCTGGGTCCGCCACCGCAGGTGCTTGAGGTGCTGCAAAGCGCGTTGGACACTGTGGTTCGCTATCCAGACCCCGGACACCGGAATTTTAAAAATATGCTGGCGCGGCGACTGCATGTTCCACCAGAGTCGCTGAGTATCGGAAACGGCGCGGCTGAGAGCATGGCGTTGCTGTTACTGGGACTGGCTCCCAAGCGTGTGGGCACGGTGGAGCCGTGCTTTTCGGAATATGCCGAGCTGGCGGGCAAATTTGGAGCCGAGGTAAGCAGGGTGTACGGCAAGGCCTCGCTTCAATGGAAGGCGGATGTTGAAGACATACTCCAGCTCATGGAGCAGGTGGATGTATTGTTCCTCGGTCAGCCGAATAATCCGAACGGTGTGCAATACGGCGATCAGGAGCTGCGTGAGCTGGCAGAGGGTGCGGGGAAAACGGGCACCGTGCTGGTGGTGGATGAAGCGTTTATTGATTTTATCCCGCAGGAGCGGCAAATTTCACTGTTGCCTGTGCTGGATCGGTATCCTCATGTGATTTTGATCCGGTCGATGACCAAATTTTATGCGATTCCGGGCTTGCGTCTGGGCTATGCGATTGCTCATCCGGACTACATCCGGCGAATGACGGCCAAGCAGGTGACCTGGAGCGTGAACGGACTGGCGTTGCTGGCCGGAGAGGCGTGTTTGCGTAGCGGTGAGGCGTACGAGCGCCGCACGCAGGAGCTGATTGCTACGGAGCGCAGCCGTCTGCTGACGGCTTTGGCAGAATGGGGCTGTGGTGTTATCCCCGGTGAAGCGAATTACCTGCTGGCACGGGCGCCGGGGACGTGGAGCGCATCGGCCATTCAGCAGGCGCTTGGACAGCGCGGGATTCTTATACGGAGCTGTGCCATGTACCCGGGGCTAACGACGAGCCATTTTCGAATTGCAGTCAAGGACGCGGAAGCCAACGGCATGCTGCTGGCTGTATTGGGCGAAGTGCTGGAGGAGGAACGGCGGCGTGACAGTTAGCTTGATCATGATGGCTGCATATCTTCTGGACAGGCTGATCGGCGATCCGAGGTGGTTGCCACATCCGGTCATCGGCATGGGACATGCCATTTCTGCCTTGGAAAAGGCGATTCGCCGCCGGGTTCACAGTGACCGTGGTTTGAAACGCGCTGGCTTGCTGCTGCCACTGATTGTGGTGGGCGGCTCCTTCGCGCTTGCCTGGGCGCTACTACGCTTGCTTGCCTGGATTCATCCGTGGCTGTCTGTCGGTATGGAAATTGTGCTGATCGCCACCACGATTGCTTCCAAAGGACTAAAGGACGCCGGAATGGCAGTGTATCGCGAATTAAAGGCTGGTGATCTGCCTGCGGCACGTCGGGAGCTGGGGATGATCGTCGGGCGGGATACGCAGCAGCTCGATGAGCCTGAGATTGTGCGCGGTACCGTCGAAACGGTGGCTGAAAACATCGTGGACGCGATTATTTCCCCGCTTTTTTATACCCTGATTGGGGGAGCACCCTTAGCTCTAGCTTATCGTGCCGTGAATACCCTTGATTCCATGGTTGGGTACAAAAATGAAAAGTATCTGCATTTGGGCTGGGCCTCGGCACGTCTGGATGATGTCGCTAATTACATTCCAGCACGCCTGACAGCTGGGATGCTGGTAGTAGCGGCGTGGGTTTATCGACATGATGCTGGACGTAGCTGGCGTACGGTAAGGCGAGATGCTCGACTGCATCCCAGTCCGAACAGCGGCTTTCCAGAATCAGCAGTTGCGGGTGCGTTGGGAATTCGTCTCGGGGGCTATAATGTATATCATGGCGTGCGCTCCTTCCGTGCATATATGGGAGAGCTGATGCGACCGATGGAGTCGAATGATATCCGGCATACGATCCGGCTGATGTTTGCCGTGTCCAGTATGTTTGTGGGATTGTGTCTGTTCGTGTCCGCCGGATGCTATGCGCTGGGGTGGATACAGTGAAGCGTGACACACCGAACACTGACAATAGAGCAGGAAGCGATATGACCTTGAAGCATTATTTTACAGAACATCAGCAGTGGGACTTGGAACTTGTGCTGGTACGTCACGGCACAACCTTATGGAACAGGGAACGTCGATATCTGGGGCACTCCGATCTGGGCTTGCTACCGGGAGCTGAGCAGGAATTAGAGCCTTTGCGGGAAAAATTACAGAGACATCCCTTTGCCCGAATCTATTGCAGTGACTTGATACGTTGTCGTCAGACCTTGCAGATCATGTTGCCGGAATCGGAACTGAAACCAGAGCTTGAAGGGGGGACCCACTTCGAATCGAAACCGGAATCACGGTTGGAGCTAACATCGAAATTGGATTCTGAACGTTTCCTATCTAATATGTCTGCTTGGTCTGCCATCATGGAACCACGTCTGAGAGAGCTTCATTTTGGGGAATGGGATGGAAAAACGTATGATATGCTCAAGGATGTGGCGTTGTACCGCGCGTGGATTGATGAGCCGCAACGGGTTACGCCGCCGGGTGGAGAGCCCTGGAAAGACTTTGTGAACCGCCTTGGTGAATTTCTAGACTCCTTGTATGAGTGGCGTAAAATGCTGGAGATTCAGAAAACAGGTTTGTCTGATGCTCCACCTTCTGTTCTGGTCGTCACGCATGGTGGAGTGATTCGTCAGTTGGCTTGTATGCTGGTACCGGGTCATGATTTTTGGAGTCTGAATCCGAAGCCGGGAGCGGCCATTACGATCCGGTTGAGGCTGGGAGAGCGACACCAGTGGATAGGAAAGGTGCTTTCTTTTTAGGTCAGATAGGGGCAGGTGAACAGGTAGTTTGGGTTGTAAGCCAGTCTTTTTTAACCTATAATCATCAAGTAAAAGAACGGCTTGACCAACACTACATCAAATATCCAGCAGACGAGGTCGGCGCAGTGGGATGAAGCCCTTGGGTTCTTTCCGGTGCGCTGTTAAAAGGGAAGCCGGTGTGAATCCGGCGCGGTCCCGCCACTGTAAATGGAAAAATGCCAGCACGCTATGCTTTATGTGCCACAAAGCATATAAAGGAGCAGCAGGCTGTCGCATGTTTCTGTAAGTCAGGATACCTGCCCGTCCGCCTGTCACCATAGTCCTTCGAGGAAAGGATGACGTGTTCGCAGTGACTGTCCATGCGGAAGAAACTGCCGCCTGCGTACGAGCTGCGCTAACGTGACCCCTGTGTCCTTATCTGAGGATGCAGGGGTTTTTTGAAAGGAAAAGAAGGCTGGATTTAGCAGATATCGGATGATGTTCAAGTGACGCTCTTAAAGAATTTATATGGAGGGGTGTAAATTATGGCAGGGAATAAAATAAAGGTCTGGACCACAGGCTTATTGGCTCTGGTCTTGGCGGTTGTGCTGAGTGCATGTGGAGCTAACGGAAAGAACGCTGAAAATAAAGGGGATCAAGCCTCACAGCAACCGGGACAGACGGCAACCGCTCAGGAGCCTCCGGGCAAAACGGTCTACCCGCTGACCATTAAGGATGCGACCGGACAGGAGTTTACGTTCAAAAAAGCGCCGGACAAAATCGTTTCCGTCTCTCCGGCTGAAACCGAGGCGCTGTTCGCCATCGGACTGGATAAGGAAATTGTCGGCGTATCCGATTATTCCGATTACCCGGAAGCAGCTACGAAGAAGCCCAAAGTGGGCGGCATTATGAAGCCGAATGAAGAGGCGATCATTGCTGCGAATCCGGAAGTCGTTTTTGCAGGGATATCACTTAGTGAGCAGGCTACGACCAAGCTGCGTGACTTGGGAATTATGATTTTTAAAACCGAGCCGAAAACGGTTGAAGATGTCATGGCTAATATTGAACTATATGGGAAAATTACCGACCATCAGAAAGAAGCGAGAGCGGTAACCGACAAGATGCGAGCAGATGTAGCGGAAGTGAAAAACGGTGTTGAAAATATCGGTAAAGGGCAGAAGCTGAGAGTATACGTCGAATTTTCACCCGGCTGGACGGTCGGTAAGGGCGAGTTTATGGATGAGCTGATTTCTTTGGCGGGTGGGGAAAATGTTGCTGCAACCCAAAAGGGCTGGTACCAGATCAGTGAGGAAAATATTATTGCGGCCAATCCAGACGTAATTTTATACAGCAAAAATGTCAAGGACGACAAAACAGGCCAAACGCTCGGCGATATTATCAAAGCCCGTAGTGGGTGGGATCAAATATCGGCTGTTCGTCACAACCGGGTGTTTGCCGTGGATGATAATCTGATCAGTCGTCCGGGTCCGCGCGTAACGGAAGGTCTCAAGGAAGTGGCCAAGGGCGTGTATCCTGAAATTTTCAAATGAATCGTAGACTTATTGGCTTTGGAGGGACAGGTCTTGCCTTATTGCTGCTGACGCTGCTGCTCTGTCTCGGCATCGGCTCGGCCAAGCTTCCCGTCAGCCAAATCACGGGTATTCTGGTCAACCATCTGCCGTGGTTAGGTGAGACGTTTACACCGGATTGGAATACATCCACAGAGCAGATTATTTTGAAGGTCAGACTGCCGCGTGTGTTACTGGGAATGCTCGTAGGCGCAGCGCTTGCGCTGGCGGGAGCCGGATTTCAGGGCGTGCTGCGCAATCCGTTGGCTGATCCGTACACGCTGGGGGTATCCTCGGGTGCTTCGGTAGGGGCAGCGGTATTGATTTATTGGGGGCTTCAATTTTCATTTGTAGGCGTATGGACGCTGCCGCTGGTGGCGTTTACGACCGGAATGCTGACGTTGTGGATGGTGCTTACGCTGGCGCGGGAAGGTGGTAAAATCCCGACGCAAAGCCTCATTTTGTCGGGCGTGGTGATGCAATCTTTTCTGGGAGCGGTCGTTTCCTTTCTGACAGCCATGTCGAAGGAGACAGTCAATGAAATATTGTACTGGACAATGGGAAGCCTCAGCCTGCGCGGCTGGTCGTATACAGGCATCCTTTTACCTTATGTGGTCATTGGGCTGGTGTTTCTGTGGAACCGGGCACGAGTGCTGAACATTTTGGCTTTGGGCGAACGTCAAGCGGCTCATATGGGGGTTAACGTAGATACCACGAAGCTTTCTGTGCTTGTCGTATCCACGCTGCTGACAGCCGCTGCTGTTTCGGTATGTGGAGTGATTGGCTTTGTGGGACTCGTTGTACCGCATATCATCCGTCTGGTGACGGGTCCCGACTATCGGATGATCGTTCCGTTATCCGCGCTGGGCGGGGCTATTTTCATGGCTTGGGCCGATACTGCGGCACGTACGCTACTGGCTCCGACCGAAATTCCACTTGGTGTCATGACCGCCTTTGTCGGCGCACCGTTCTTCGCATATCTCCTGTACCGGAACAAGAAGTTGCGCAGGGGGGGATTGCTGTGAAGGAACCAAGTGGACCACAGGCATCGAGAGTCCGGGCGTTGGAGATTGCCAGTCTGACTCGTGATTTTGGGGAATTCCATGCGTTAAAAAATATAAGCTGGAGCGTAGACGAAGGAGATTGGTGGGGCATCATCGGTCCGAACGGCAGTGGAAAGTCGACGTTGCTGCATCTGCTTTCCGGTGTGGATCACGCGACTTCGGGAAACGTTCTTGTATATGGTAAAAAGGTCAGTAGCTATGGCAGAAAAGAGCTTTCCCGTCTTGTAGCTGTGCTTCAGCAGGAGGGGCTCCCCCCGGTGGGTTACACGGTAAGGGAAGTCGTGGAAATGGGACGCTTTCCCCATCAGGACTGGTTTGGTAGAGAAAAGGTGGATAAGGAAAAAGGGATGTACCCGGGAATCATTACGGATCGTGTGCTGGAGAGGCTGGGTCTTACCAACTTGGCGGACAGGCCGTTAGACCGTTTGAGCGGGGGACAGCGGCAGCGCGTGGCTTTGGCGAAGGTGATGGTGCAGGAGCCGCAGATTTTGCTGCTGGACGAGCCTACAACCTATCTGGATCTGCGTTATCAGCTTGAATTTATGGAGCTGCTGGCGGAATGGCGCCGGGAAACAGGCGTGACGATTATCTCTGTCCTGCATGATCTCAATTTGACTGCCCAGTTTTGTGATGACTTGCTTGTGCTCAAGGACGGAATGGTTGAGGGGTTAGGAGCTTCATCAGAGCTGTTAACAGAGGAGCGAATTCGCCATGTGTATGGTGTTGAGCCTGTAATGTTGCCTCATCCGGATAGTGGCGTGCCGCAGCTTTTACTGCGGAGAAGTGCACGGGATCCAGTTGGTCGGGGCGAACGACTGGAGTAACTGGAGTAAAGTGTTGAAGCAACAGAATTTATGATGAGATCGCTAAACATATATAGGGAGCAGGGAGTGGAAGGCATGAACGAAAAATTACGGCAGTTGATCGCCAGCATTACACAGCCGGATGGGGCAGCAGCCTTGGCGGCCTCGGAGCATCTGGATCAATTAACGAAGCCACCGGGAAGTCTTGGAAAGCTGGAAAGCCTGGCTATACAACTGGCAGGCATTACGGGGGTGGACAAGCCCGAATTTGACCGCAAGACGGTTATGGTCATGGCTGCGGATCATGGTGTGTGTGAAGAGGGAGTCAGCGCCTTCCCGGCTGAGGTTACACCGCAAATGCTGTATAACATGCTGTCCGGCGGCGCGGCCATTAATGTGCTGGCACGTCATGCAAGCGCAGATGTCAAGGTGGTAGACGTGGGTGTGAATGCAGATGTCGCTCACGCGGATCTGGTGAACCGCAAGGTGCGTATGGGTACCGCGAACATGGCGAAGGGTCCGGCGATGCTGCGTACGGAAGCCGAGCAAGCGGTTATGGCTGGAGCTGAAGCCGTGGCGGAAGCAGTCAAAGGCGGTACACAGCTATTCGTAACCGGAGAGCTGGGCATTGGAAATACGACGGCCAGCGCTGCAGTCGTATGTGCCCTTACCGGGCTGGAGCCGGAAATAATCGTCGGCCGGGGCACAGGTGTGGATTCGGCTGGGCTGACCCGTAAAATAGCGGTCGTCTGCCGCGCATTGGACGTGAACCAGCCTGACGGAAACGACGCCCTTGACGTACTGACCAAGGTCGGCGGCCTGGAGATTGCCGCATTGGCAGGCGTCATCCTCGGCGCAGCCGCTCATCGCTGTCCGGTCGTGCTGGACGGCTTTATCTCCGGCGCAGCTGCGCTCGCTGCTCGTACACTTGCGCCTGCAAGCGCAGCGTACATGCTCGCTTCGCACGCCTCGGACGAGCGCGGGCACGCGGCGGTGCTCCGCGAGCTCAAGCTGGAGCCGATGCTTCATCTGGACATGCGGCTCGGTGAGGGCACAGGCGGTGCGCTTAGCCTGCACCTGATTGATGCGGCGTGCCGCATTATGCGCGAAATGGCGACCTTTGCCGATGCAGGCGTATCGGACGGTCAGGGAGCCGCGCAGCGATGAAGGCGCTCGTGACCGGCGGTGCACGCAGCGGTAAAAGCGGCTTTGCCGAGCGATTGTGCATGTCGCGCGCCCCGCGCGCCTGCTACATTGCAACGGCGCAAGCCTATGACGTGGAGATGAAGGAGCGTATCGCCCTTCATCGGCTCCAGCGCGAGTCTGCCGGGTATGACTGGCAGACGCTGGAGGAAGCGCAGGCGCTGCCGGAGCTGCTGTGGCGCCTGGGCAGCGGCGTAGAGCCACGGCTGGCTGCGCAAGGCGGCAATCCTGCCGACGAAGCCTGCGCATCGGGCACGTTTGCTGCTTCCCCGTCGGCACAGCCTGACGCAGCGCCACCAGGCGAAGCACGCAGCGCTTTGCATTCTGCGGCGCGGTCTGCCGCTGCGGAACAGCAGCGCGGCAGTGACACTGCCAACCTGCACGCCAGCCAAGCACCGCAGCCATCGCCCGCGCCAATGGTACTGGTCGACTGCCTGACCCTGTGGCTGTCGAACGTGCTGCTGGCCGCAGGCGAGGACGGCGAAGCTGCATCCAGATCCGCCATGGATGCACTGGCGATAGCTGTGGAGCAGTATCCGGGGCCGCTCGTCATCGTGACCAATGAGGTCGGTGATGGCATTGTGCCCGAGTATCCGCTTGGACGGCTGTATCGGGATTTAAGCGGGACGATGAATCAGCGGATCGCCCGCCTTTGTGATGAGGTATTTCTGGTGACGGCTGGCATTCCCGTAGAACTAAAACAGTTGGAATACAAGCTATGAGCGGCGAACGTCAGGCGATTGCGGCAGCTTTTCAATTTTTGTCCCGTCTTCCAGTTAAGGCAGAGCTGGATTTTTCGCCAGAGCTGCTGAAACGTAGTGCAAGCTATTATCCGTTGGTAGGCATCGTCATGGGCCTCATCGTATCGTGCTTTGCAGCGCTTGCCTCTTTGGTATTGCCACCGTTGCCATGTGCAGTTCTTACCCTCGCCGTTTGGGTGTGGCTCACGGGCGGGCTGCATCTGGACGGCTGGATGGATGCCGCTGATGCTTTGTTCAGCTATCGTTCCCGTGAACGGATGCTGGAGATTATGAAGGATAGCCGTGTAGGGGCGATGGGCGTCATTGCTTGTGTGCTGTTGCTTATGCTCAAGGCTTCTTTGCTGTATACGGTACTTTCTGAACGGGATCTGTCCGGTTTATTGCTGCTTCCGATGGTTTGGAGCCGCTGGTTTATGGTAAGCGCGATGAAACGCTGGCCTAAAGCTCGTAATGATGATGGACTGGCGGCGCGTTTTGCCGATATGACTGGCAGACGTGCCGGATTGGCTGTGTTCTGGGCTGTACTTATCACTGTGGGTGCCGCAGCAGGGCAATTTATCATTGCCGGATGGTTTACAGGAACAGGCAGCATGAGTAATACATCTTTTACAGCGTATTGGGAGTCAATCCTTTCTCATCCGGACGAATTAACCATTTGGACAGGCTTTTTGCTGCTGCCGCTGCTGGCCAATGGTGTTGGAAGCTTCACAGCAAGCCGTATTAACGGCCGTTTGGGTGGACTAACAGGAGATATTTACGGAGCCTTGAACGAATTGCTGGAGACCGTTTTATTGCTGTTTATTGTGATTTTGTACGGACTGTAAGCAGATTTTTAAATGAATTGGTAAAAGGGGAACAGGCCATTGTCAAATTTCGAACCGTCCCGCACGAATCCCGCAGCAGTGCTTATGCTTCAGGGCACAGCATCGGATGTGGGCAAAAGCGTGGTGACTACTGCATTGTGCCGTATATTCACGCAGGATGGCTATCGTCCCGCACCGTTCAAGTCACAAAATATGGCGCTAAATTCTTATGTCACCGAGGACGGCAAAGAAATTGGACGCGCTCAGGGTGTGCAGGCAGAAGCCTGCGGAATTGAAGCAACGACCGACATGAACCCGATTTTGATCAAGCCGGTTAAGGATATGCATTCACAAATTGTTGTTCACGGTGTGCCTTATGCATATATGAGTGCTTCCAATTACCGAAAGGAATTTTTGCCGCAAGCCAAGCAGACGGTCATGGACGCGCTGAATCGGCTGCGTGATACCTATGACATTGTCCTTATGGAAGGGGCAGGTAGTCCGGCAGAAATTAATTTAAAGGACCGCGATATTGTAAATATGAATCTTGCGGGCTGGGCGGACGCTCCAGTGCTGCTTATTTCGGATATCGACCGGGGCGGTGTTTTCGCATCTCTGGTAGGGACGATTGAACTGCTGGAGCCGCATGAGGTGCAGCGTATTCGTGGATTCGTCATTAACAAGTTCAGAGGGGATCTGTCCCTGCTTCAGCCGGGGCTGGACTGGCTGGAGGAACGAACCGGTATTCCTGTACTCGGCGTGCTGCCCTATCTACCGGATATCCGCATTGAGGCAGAGGATTCCGTGGTGCTGGACAAGAAGCCCAAGCTGTCTGCAAAGGATAAAGCGCTGGACATTGCGGTCATTCGCTATCCGCGTATTTCCAATTTTACAGACACGGATGCTTTGGCCGCAGAGCCGGATGTGAGTGTACGTTATGTCACGGAGGCCGGAGAACTGGGTGTACCTGACGCTATTATTTTACCAGGGACGAAGGACACGATTGGCGACCTGCTTGAATTGCGGACAAGAGGTCTGGAGCAGGACATTCGGGAGGCTATGAATGCGGGACGCACGCAGTTGGTTGGCATTTGCGGAGGCTATCAGATGCTCGGTACAGCCTTGTTTGATCCCGAAGCGGTCGAATCTGGGTTGCCGCAGCAGGCAGAAGGATTGGGTTGGCTGGCTCTTTCCACGACCTTCTTAAAGGAAAAGCAAACGGTACGCGTACAGGGAACCTTATCTAATCACTGTCCACTGTTGCTAAATACTGAGCCCGATTCGGATTCTGCTCCCGCGCCGATGATTGAAGGCTATGAAATACATATGGGCGTTACGGAATGTGTTACGGAACCACACGCGCTTACAGATAGTGCCGAGGGAATGAACCCAATGCACACGTTATTCCATATCCGTCGCGGCGAGGGAACGGCCTTTGAGGAAGGTTGGGGAACAGCGGATGGTAAAGTATGGGGGACCTATTTGCATGGTGTGTTTGATAATGATCGTTTTCGTCGTTCCTGGCTGGATGGATTGAGACAAGCCAAGGGCTTGGCAGCGCTGGACAGCACCTTTACTGTACGTGAAGCCAAGGAACGTGAGTTTGACCGTGTTGCTGAGGTGGTGCGGGCTCATTTGGACATGGACCGAATCTACCGCATGATGGGGATGGACTCTTAACCTTCATAGATGATCGTATAACATTAAAATAATGTCTTTCCGACTTGCTTCGGAAGAACCGCGGTTCGCAACCATCCCGCGCTATCAAAACTAGGAGGATTTCATGTTTAATTTGCTATGGGGGGCAGTCTTTGTCCTCGTCAATTTTATGTTCTTTTTGTTAGGTTATCGTTTATTCGGTAAAAAAGGTTTGTACGCCTGGATTGGTGTGGCTACCGTGCTTGCCAACATTCAGGTAACCAAAACCATTGATCTGCTGGGTATTACGACGACTTTGGGAAACACAATGTATGTCTCTATGTACATGGCCAGCGATTTGCTGAATGAAAAATATGGGCCCAAAGAGGCGCGTAAAGCTGTGTGGTTCGGATTTTTCACCTTGATTATGACGACGCTAACGATGCAGATGGCGCTGGTGTTTCAGCCTAACGCAACAGACTTTGCCCAGGCGCCGATGCAGCAATTATTCGGATTATTACCACGACTTGCGCTTGCCAGCCTGACAGCTTATGCGGTTAGCCAATTGCTGGACGTGCGTCTATACTCCTGGATACGCAAGTTTTTCCCGGAACGTCACCAGCTCTGGATTCGCGGCAATGGCAGCACGATGATTAGCTCGTTTATGGATACGCTCATTTTTTGCAGCATCGCCTTTTACGGCTATGAATGGGGAATATGGCTGGAGCTGCTGTTCACCACCTATATCTTAAAATTTGTACTAACCGCGGCGGGTACACCGATATTGTACATCGCACGCAACTTCCGCTTTGCAGAAGAGGAGGGGCAAACTCTCAAGCCGTAATTTGGCTCGGGGTTGCCCCTCCTTTTTTTAACTATACTTCTTAAGACACAAATGTAATGAATACAATTAACTTTATCCCAGTATCGTCAGCTCTTTCGGAAAAGAGGTCAGTACTTCTACGCCGTCAGAGGTGACCAGAACGTCATCTTCAATCCGCACACCACCGAGGCCTGGCACGTAGATGCCGGGTTCTATGGTGAACACGAAGCCCTCATGAAGCAGGTCTTCATTGCCGCCATGCACAGACGGATATTCGTGAACGCTCATGCCAAGGCCATGTCCAACCCGATGGTTAAAGGCGGGGCCATACCCGGCAGCTTCTACAACTGCACGTGCTGCCTGGTCTACGGAGGCACAGGATACACCCGGGCGAATGGCGGCAATACCAGCTTCGTTCGAGCGGAGTACCGTCTGATAAATCGTCTCCAGCTCAGCTGACAGCTTGCCAAAAGCAAAAGTACGCGTAATGTCTGAGGCGTAACCATCTGAATATACGCCCATATCAAACATGAGCAGATCGCCGTGTTGCAGCTTGCGTGTGCCCGGAACACCATGAGGCAGAGCTGTTTTGGGTCCAGACAGCACCGTGGTGTCAAAGGACGGGCCATCTGCGCCGATTTTCTTCATCTGGTATTCGATTTCGGCTACCAGCTCGACTTCTGTCACGCCTTCACGCACATGGGTCAGGCCGTGGCGAAGTGCGTCTTCCACCAGCTGTGCGGCATGTTTCAGACGCCGCACTTCCTCAGGTGTTTTTCTTACGCGCATATCCTGAAGCACGGGACCGAGATCCACATATTGAGCCGCGCCAATGGCAGTATGTAGCTGTTCGTAGCGGAGTACGGAGACGTGTTCCTTTTCCAAGGCGAACATCTTCACTCCAGCACCTGTGCGTTGGCGCAGCAGATCATAAGGATTGTCTGTATCTGTGTGGGTGGAAATACGAGTCACGGAAGAAGCAGCGTGGGCTGCCTCTGCATCCAGTGCAGGCACGATCAGTTCAGGCTCCTCGTCCCGAAGCAGCACCAATCCGAGAAATCGTTCATGCGGCTCACTGGCAAAGCCAGTCAGATAGTAGATATGCTTGGGATCGGTGACGAGCAATCCGTCCCATGACTGTGACTTCAGTTCATCATACAACCGGGTTACTTTATCATTCATACAGATTTAACCCTTTCTATTCATGGATTTATGATAACGCTTATTACATATTTGTTTGTAGATCTGACTGACTTTAGTCTCGTTTCTGACTTAATGTCTGTAGACGTGCCTGTACATTCTGATCATAAAAACCCCCATGGTAGCACAGCACCTTCTCGACATCCAACACAGTCAGTTTACCGAGGCTTTCCAAGGCCAGTGGCATATCCGGTGTAGCTGATTCAGCAGGGCCGACCAGTTCACCCTCGACTACGAGCAGCTCATCTACTGCCAAAAGCAGCTTTTGCGCGGGCACATACAAACTGATATGCCCCGGCGTGTGGCCGGGTGTATGAATAATCTGTATTCCCCCACCATATGGTAGATGCTCACCATCCTCAAGAATATGGGCAAAGCGCAAGTCCGGCAGGCGGCGAATCATATCTTCTGCTTGCTGCTTGAGCGTAGATTCCATCAGATTGATTCGTTCCGGCGTCAGCTTCACAAACGGCCGATCCCCTGTCATATAAGGAATATCATCCTTATGAGCCAATAGAGCGGTATTCGGCAGCAAGTCCAGCAGTGCATGAACATTCCCGATATGATCAATGTCCTGATGCGTTAAAATAATTCGCTTCAGGTGGCTGATATCCTCTCCCACATCTGCCATAGCCTTGAGCAATGGCTCCAATTGACCGAGCATCCCTGTGTCAATGAGCGTAAGTCCGTCCTCATCCTTGAGCAGTACAGGATAAATGGTCGTCTTTCCAAAAAAGGATTCAATAGGTACTTCCAGAATCAAAATTTGAGTTCCAATATTCATATAAGCTGCTTCAGAATCCCGTGAACTCTGAAGCATACCTCCTCGTCTCATGTTGTTTAATGGGTTGACCAAGCTTTGAAGCTTTTGTTTTTCTTCAAGCTCTATTATAGAACCCTTTGTATCCGAACCGCAAAAAACAACTTAATATGGCTGTTCGGGTGCTTGTCTTGTACAATGAAATAAATCAACAGAACAGGCGGCGGATACGAACGATGAATAGGGACCAATCTTTTTCCATTGAATTTGCGCGCAGGGAGGAGCTTCCAGATATTGTGGGCATTTATAATTCCACCATTGCAGGACGAATGGTAACGGCAGATCTGGAGCCCGTGACAGTGGAGAGCCGTATCGCATGGTTTGAGGCTCATCAAGAAGACCATCGACCTTTGTGGGTTCTGAGACATAAAGAGGCGATTGCAGGATGGGCCAGCCTTCAGTCTTTTTACGGACGTCCAGCTTATAACGGTACGGCGGAAATCAGTATTTATGTCCATGAAGATTCTCGTGGAACTGGAGTAGGAAGTCGTCTGGTGCAGCACGTACTGAATGAATGCCCTAGGCTTGGAATTACGACGGTGTTGGGGTTTGTATTCGGTCACAACGAGCCGAGTATCGCCTTGCTGCGGAAGTTCGGTTTTGAGCAATGGGGTTATTATCCGCGTGTTGCGGTGCTAGACAGCATAGAGCGGGATCTGGCTATTCTGGGTAAACGAGTGGATGTTGAGGATAAATAGACGAACAAACATCGTTTATAAAGTGGAACATGAAAAAAAGCTGCATCCAAAATGTTCTGCGCACTACAATCGTGCGTGGTTTTGGAAGCAGCTTTTTTATGTTGTGAAAAAATGATGTTGCCTATTTCCATCGCTTAGCGCTGCGGTTTAAAACGTATGTTGCGAAAAACCTGATTGAGCACCTCGGACAGCACCAACCCGACAGCAATGGCACCTGCGATCATCAGCGTACTCATAGCTAGCTCCAGTGCCTGAGGATAATTATGTTGTACAAACTGTCGCATCGCATTGTAGGCCATTCCCCCCGGGACAAGCGGAATCATACCTGCCACGCTGAAAATAATAACGGGCATTTTGTACAGTTTGGCAAAGCTCTGGCTGATGATTCCGATCAGAACCGTTGCCAAAAGGCTGGCACTCACGGGTCCCATGCTGTCTGTAGTCCAATAATAGACGAGCCAGCCCAACATGCCGACGAAGCCGCATTGTAGCAGTGAATGTCGGGGAGCGTGGAAAAGAATGCCGAAAGCAGCGGTAGCAATAAAGCTTGTGAATAATTGTGCAAGCATAAACTTGGATCTCCTCCGAATCACATATACGAAATGATAACCGCAACGCCAGCCCCAATGCCAAAGGACGTCAAGCAAGCGTCAGCACCCTTGGATATGCCCGAAACGAGGTGTCCGGCCATCAAATCCCGAATGGCATTTGTAATTAATAAGCCTGGCACCAATGGCATAACGGAGCCAATAATGATTTTGTCCATCATCTGACCCCAGCCTGCAACTGTCAGTAAGGCCGCCAGCAAGCCGATTAAAAAAGATGCAGAAAACTCTGAGAAAAACTTAACTTTAACGAGTCTGTGAAAATATTGCACGGCCGCGAAGCCAGCCCCGCCACAGAGAAGGGCTACGGGGAAGTCTCGCCAGACCCCGCCAAACATAATCATAAAGCAGCCGCTGGCTAATGCCGCAGCCATCAGCTGCACGCGATTGGAATAGCGTAGAGGCCCGCGTTCAATCTTGGTCAGCTCCGTAACTGCTGCGCGGGGTGACAAGTCACCATGACTTATTTTACGTGAAATCGCGTTAACCTCTACTACCTTGTGCAAATCGGTGGTCCGCTCCACAATCCGAATCAGCGTGGCAGGCTCCGCGTCGTTAATGGCAAAAAAAATCCCGGTCGGTGTCACATAGCTATGAGACTGGGATATGCCGTAGGCTAAGGCAATGCGGGACATCGTATCTTCGACACGATAGGTTTCGGCTCCATTTTGCATCATGAGCTTGCCGGCCAGCAGACAAACCTCGATGATCTCAGGGGTAGGATGGGAATGATTATTCATGCTCGCTCTCTTTCATTCGTACCGGGCCGTTTGGCCGTATTATTTGTATATATTGTAGCACAAAAAGCCGCCTTTTCAGAGGCGGTAGTGTGGGGAAATAAGAAGGAATCCGTCAAGATTCTATCGTATCGGGAATAACTGTATAGTAGGACTCTTCCAAATATGTTGCAGCCTCAGACAAGCCCATGGATCTAAGCTGTCCTGCTACAAAAACGCGAAGGGCAGAATGGGTGAACAGATGGCGTGTTTGAGCGTCCCGGATAAAGGCCAATCTCGCTTCACGCGAACCGTTGCGGAACAAATCACGAACCGTTTCACCTTGTTTATCCCAATGAAAGGGCTCTGCCACGCTTAAAAGAGCACTCTTCATAGAGGAACGCTGTTTTGCGGAAGAAGGAAATGTCGGAATGCCCAAGCCGTTCAGTGTAGGGACAGCTTCGTTTTGCTTGCGCTCGGTTCGCAAACTGTCGATATAGGCAGCCATATCCTGAATCGGTTGGACACCGAAGCGCTCTCGAAAGCATTCCCGCACAAACGCAGTGCGTTCATTTACGGCCTGAGGCGGCCGATGTCCTGCATGTCCTGTATAATCCTGTCCACTAGCGTAGTATCGCTTTAATGAACTGTTCTCTGTATAAACTACACTTAAAAAATCCTGCAAGTGGCGGGCCACCACCCATACACCCGTCCAGTCAACAGGGGATATGCACACAATGGGGGCCTGCGAAAGATCCTTTTCAAGTCCAAAATCCGTTAAAAAGCCGTAATGTATTCCGTCCACGCCTGCGTGGGCAAAGGGAATCACATCCGGCGGTGTAGCCATATATCGTGGCGCGCGGCCATGCTCCATGATCAATCCCAAATCAAAACCCAGAGAATGCCGGTTCGCTTCAAGCTCCTGTTCAAATTCTATAAGTGCCTCAATCAAAGGTGTGGCTGATCCGTAGGCAGGGTTAAAACCGGAATTCATTGTGTATGCCTCCTTATCCAAGTACATCCATAAAGCGTTCATCCCTAAAAGGTACGTGATTTTACACGAAATGTAAACCTGTATGCTGAATCTTTTCAAAAATGTGACCTTTTACCCGTGTGCTATGGAATAAACCGCTTTCGGGGCAAAACAGGACGTGATACCTATTTTAGATAAGTACAGAAGTAAAGTGAGTTTGTGAAAAAGATGTCTTTTCAGTTTATGACCGCCACGGTGAAGTGTGAATGCGGGAGCGGATACGAGCTATGGATGGCGAAGGAGTAAGGTGCAACGTATCGGGTCAGCGGGTATAATATCAGGACAAGGTGAGGATGGACGTCATCCAATGATTTTTACAGAAAGAAGTGGGTATATGAACTTGCACAAGAAGGCCGTATTTTTTGATGTGGATGACACAATGTACGATCATTTACACCCTACTCGCGATGCGTTGCGTACAGTATTAGGATTGAGTGAGCGTTTTCCTTATGAAGAGGCCTATCATCGTATTCGCTATTACAGCGATGTATTGTCGGCAAAAGGAGGACTATTGGAGGGGAAGGCAGGGCTGGATGAACTGGAGGATATGAGGGAAGGCCGGTTTGTCCTGGCTTTACAGGAATTTGGGGTAAATATTACCCGTGAGCAGGCAGTGGATATCCAAAAAGAGTACTTGGATCGCCAATATCAGATTGAGCCTTTCGAGGGAGCTACATCGTTAATAGATGAATTGAGCTCGGCCGGATATCTGGTTGGCTTGATTACGAATGGTCTCGAAGATCACCAGATGAGCAAAATCAGGGCCATGGCGCTGGAAAATCATATTGCGGCAGAGCATATTTTTGTATCCGGAACGGTTGGCTATGCCAAGCCTGATCCACGTATTTTCGAAATAGTGAACGAACGGACAAGGACTCTGGCGGAGCATTGCTGCTATATTGGGGATTCCTGGCGTAATGACGTAGTGGGAGCTGTAGCGGCGAATTGGCGGGCCATTTGGTTCAATCACAGGAAGGCTGCCCCGGAGTCTGAGGTAGCGGGAGCCTATGAAACAGCGGCAAGCTATTCAGAGTTGAAAAAATTACTGCTGTATCCGACAGATGTCTAACTTCATTCCAATGGTTTAGAACAGAGAAGGAAGGGATCGCGCATGGTTGAACAATGGAGGCAGGCAGACGAAATTATAAGTCAGGTGACTGTTTACAGTACGGAGGATAATGATCCGGTTACGATTAAAACAGTCTCCCAAGACGTCCGTTGTATTGGCATCGGGACGGATGCGGCAGTATTTACGCTCGATACGTTGCCCGGCTACGCGTTCAAGGTGTACTCAGACATGGCGATCGAGAAGAAGGATGCGGAGGCCGACGTATATGAGCGTTTGCGGGGGTCCGATTTTTTTCCACATTATTACGGGAAAGGTGACAAGTATATTGTCATAAGCTATGAATCAGGTATTACGCTGCTGGATTGTCTGCTGCAAGGCATTCCGGTGCCGGAGCAAGTAATCCAGGACGTGGAAGAGGCGAGGGAGTTTGTCCGATCCAAGGGGCTGAATCCCCGTGATATTCACCTCAAGAACGTACTGATGCAAGATGGACGTGCTAAAGTACTGGACGTATCCGAATATGTGAAGGAGGGCGATGACAAGCGCTGGGAGCATCTGGTGTGGGCGTATCATACGTTTTACTCAGGTATCTCGGAGGTTAAAGTTCCGTCATGGATTCTGGATACGATTAAAAAATGGTACTACAAGCTGGACAACTCCAGCTTTAATCTGGAGGAGTTCGCCCAACGTGCCAGCCAGTTGTTTTCCAAATGGAAGTCATAATGTCAGGAAATCTTGATCTTCTTATAAAAAAGGATTGCACCCCGTATTAGGGTAGCAATCCTTTTTGGCACGTTCATGGCTATTCTCTTTTACCTGAAATCGCGAGGTACTCTTCTGGCGGTTCCGCTCTCAATCGCAGCCCGAATGACCTTCTCACGCACCCGCTGAACGGCATTCTCGTTAAATACACCGGGGATGATATACAGCTTATTTAATTCTTCGGGGCGGATCGTACTCGCAATGGCTTCTGCTGCCGCAAGCTTCATCTCCTCGTTAATTTCGCGGGCGCGACAGTCGAGCGCCGCGCGGAATATGCCGGGGAAGCATAGCACGTTGTTGATCTGGTTAGGGTAGTCTGAACGTCCAGTAGCAATGACGCCTGCGATGTCTTCGATATCCTCGGGGGCAATTTCGGGGGTCGGGTTAGCCATGGTGAACAGCACCGGAGCCTCGTTCATGCGTTTTACGTCTTCCCGTTGGAGCAGCCCGCCTGCCGATAGACCAATAAACACGTCAGCGCCTTCCAGAACCTCGGACAGCGTGCCTGACAACCGTTCCGGGTTGGTATGCTGTGCGTACCAGTCCCACACCGGATGATCATACGTTTCATCCGCTGTAATCGCCCCGTGGCGATCTACACCAATGATGTTAGCTGCACCCGCAGACAGCAAAATTTTAGTGCAGGCTACACCCGCAGCTCCGATACCGCAGACGACGATTTTGACATCAGACAGCGCTTTGCCGACGACTTTGAGGGCGTTGATCAGCCCTGCGTACAAGACAACAGCGGTGCCATGCTGATCATCATGAAAAACAGGAATGTCCAGCTCCTGACGCAGTCGTTGCTCAATCTCAAAGCAGCGGGGCGATGAAATATCCTCCAGATTAATACCGCCGAAAGCTGGAGCGATTTGCTTGATCGCCTTGATGATTTCCTCGGTGTCCTGTGTGTCCAGACAAATCGGGAAAGCATCGACGGACCCGAGCTGCTTGAACAGCATGGCCTTGCCTTCCATGACCGGCATAGCCGCGTAGGGGCCAATATTGCCCAAGCCGAGGACAGCGCTTCCGTCTGAGACGACAGCAACGGTGTTCCGTTTGATCGTCAAACGGAAGGCTTTGTCCGGCTCCTCATGAATCGCCATGCACACGCGTGCTACATCTGGAGTGTACACCCGGGACAAGTCGTCGCGATTCTGAATCGGAACCTTGGGCTGCATTTCAATTTTACCTCCAAGGTGCAGCAGAAAGGTCCGGTCAGAGATGGACAGTACCTTCACGCCTTGCGCTTTTTTAATCCGGGCAATCATTCGGTCGATTTCGGCCGGGTCGGCAATGGTAACCGTAATATCCCGCACGGTGACCTTTTCAGAGGTGCGAATGACGTCAATCGCAATAACATCCCCGCCATGTTCGTTGACCAGCATAATCAATTGACCAAATTGGATGTGCTCAGTGGAAATTTCCAGTCGTAAAATGATATTTTTACCGCCAATACCGCCTTGCATGCAAATTCCTCCTTTGTGTTCCATAACAAAATAAGTAGGATCAATTGAGTACGCTTACAATCGAAAACGTGCCTAAGAGGTGTAATTTAATAATTCAAATTAGTGGATTCTTTCCCTATCATAGTGAACAATCTCTCACTTGTACAGATAAAACTGAATCAAATCTCTTATTTTGCATCAAAAAAGGACAAAAGCCCGGCTCTGTTTCAGCTCCAAAGCTATTGTCCTTTTCTAATGGATAACATATAGTCGATCCTGCTGCTCCCATCCCGCTACGTCATATTTTTGCCATAATAAATTTCATCCATTTCTGTTTTAAGACGGGCGGTTATGTTCTGCTGCTCGTTCCCGCTCAGACTTTTCTTCGTATAGCCGAATAGATAATTGTCGAGATCGAATTGTTTCAGCTTGCATTTAGTGTGAAAAATGTTTTCCTGATACACGTTCACGTCTATCATGTCATACTGGTTACGCACTTCATCGGGAATATAATTTTGAATGGAGGCGATGTCATGGTCGATGAACAACTTGTGCCCATTCGTATCACGTGTAAATCCGCGTACCCGATAATCAATTGTCATAATATCCGTGTCGAAGGAATGAATCAAATAATGGAGTACCTTGAGCGGGGAGATTTCCCCACAGGTAGAGACGTCAATATCGGCTCGGAACGTGCTGATTCCCTCGTCGGGGTGATATTCCGGGTAGGTGTGGACAGTGATATGGCTTTTATCTAACTGTATAACGACAGAATCGGGCAGAGGGCCGGGTGATTCGGCGTAGGATTCTGTAGGCACCTCCACGATAGGACCTTCCGAAATAAGCATGGTCACACTGGCTCCTTGAGGAACATAGTCCTGCTGGGCTACATTAAGCACATGAGCCTCAATGATGTCGGACACATTTTTTAAAATGGCAGTCAGCCGATCCGCATTGTATTGTTCGTCAATATATTCGATATAGGCCTCGCGTTCTCCCCTTGTTTTGGTGTAACAAATATCGTACATGTTGAAGCTCAACGATTTGGTCAGATTGTTAAACCCGTGCAGGGTAATCCGCTGTTCCGGTGTCATGGTCATGGGCTATTTCCCCTTATAGTCGCAGTATTCATACATAATGTTCCCATCACTTCTTTTCATATACCCATTCATATACCCATTCATATACCCATTCATATACTCCATCCTGTAGCTAGGATTAATGTACCATAACCTGGAATCAACGTTCACGTGTATATACTTTATTTCACGTTTAGCTAATCTTTAGTAACAGGATTTATAATGACAAAGCAGATGATGAATAGAACGCTTTGTGGACATTTGGCGCACAGTCAGCAGGACATGGAAAATGAAGGCGGTGGACGCCCATGTTTGGGGTTAAGTCCCGTGCAATTTCACGAAGCGTTTTCAAGACGGCGGTGGGCTTGACACCCATCCGGTATGTGACCACACTGCGTCTGGAGAAGGCCCAGACTTTATTGCTGGAGACAGAATATACGCTGGATGATATTTCGGGAAAATGCGGATATCTGAACGGATTTTATTTTAGCCGGGTATTTTCCACCAGAAAACACATATCACCTTCACAATACCGCAAGCTTAACCGAATATGATTATAGACTTGCAAGAAAGTGACTTTGGGCATTGCGTAAAATGAAAAAAGAAACTTCAACTAAAACTAAGCGTATAATACAATAAACATAAGAAGCTAAGAATTATGAAGTTAAAATGAATTTGATAGCAAAAAGAATTTCACAATCCCATCCCATGTTACATTGAAAGTAAAATGGTGAAAGGAGTTTCAAGATGCTGGCTTTGTCCGATCCGGCCTGGGCTTTGCTCCAAGGCCCCTATGGTTCCTCTCAATACGTCCCGGAGATGTTGAAGCAGCTCCAAGCCGGATATGACGGCGAAATGGCTGACACCTTGTATTGGGAGGAACTGTATCACCAAAATACGTTATATACTTGTACCTTCGCAGCTGTACCGTACCTCGTAGATATTGCGTTAAGCACTTCTGATATAAGTATTCGAGCGGATATTTATAATATTTGCGGAATATTCGAAGCCAAAAATGTTAATCCATTACATACAAAAGTTCCGTTGGAATTTGCAAGGGATCAGGTAGAATTGGATGCAGATCTGGCTGAATATATATATGAACAATACCAGCAGGCCATTGTCCGGCTTACAGGATTGACCGAGGAAATGGTGCTGTATGCTAAGGACCACGAAGGAGATGTTGGCAAGCGTTATGTTTTGGCTGCGGGGGCTGCCTTTCAGGGTTATCGATGTGTAGCTTTTATGCTGCAAAGCTTTGATACTGGTGATGAATATACGCTGGATTGTCCGCATTGCGGAACTCCGCTCTATGTTTGGCCTGTTGAACAAAGTGATGTCCTGGTGGTTTACGATAAAGATCCGGTAAACTCAAACAACCTGGTTCCTTATTCGATCCAGCCCGGCTCATTGGACCATAAAGACTCTAATCTACAATGGGTATATCAATATGCCCAAAAAATTGAAGAGAACAACCTTTTGGCCCATTTACCCTATTTAAACGGTCGGCTGAATTGCCCCATTTGCAATACACCGATCTCCATTTGGGACGAGCTGATGAAAACAGCTAATGGTGTTCGAAGCATACCGCTTAATGAATAAAAAAGGGAGCTGTATCATGCAGCCCCCTGATTTCCCCGTAGATTTTTTCCGCTCCAATTATTCCTGCTTGTCTTACGTAAGGCTACTCTCGAAACGGATTTAAAAAGGTTTTAGGAATGTCGGATTCAAACCGCAGCAATACTCCAGTGACGGGATGAATAAACGACAGTACGCGCGCATGCAGGCCGAGGCGACCGATAGATTTGGCTTTGGAGCCGTATTTTTTATCTCCCACAATCGGATGGCCGATATCCTCCATATGAACGCGAATTTGATTCTTGCGTCCAGTTTCCAAACGTACTTCCAGCAAGGAAAAATGCCGATTGGCCTGAAGCAGCTTGTAATGAGTAACCGCGTGCTGTCCGTCATTCGGATATGGGCTGGAATACATTTTCAGCGTCTTGCTTTCCTTCAGCCATGAGGTGATAGTGCCCGCAGCCTTTTTAACCTGTCCTTCGACGAGAGCGATGTATGTTCGTTCATACACGACTTCCTTCCACGCTTGTTGCATTTCCTGCTGTATGGCTTCACTTTTCGCAAACATCATGACTCCAGATGTATCACGATCCAGACGATGCAGCACAAAAATACGATTGTATGGATGTTCGCGTCGCACATGTGCCGTAAGCTGACGATATGCTGTTACTTCCTGTTCCTGCGCAGAGGCGACGGACAGCAGCCCGGCATCCTTGTGAATGACAATAATGGCCTCATCCTCATGCAAAATACGTAGCCCGGTCAGCGGCACCACGGGAGTGATCTTTTCCTTGGAAAGGACCACTGTCTGACCTTGCTCCAGCGGAAAATTGAACACGGTACGAGGAATGCCGTTCACGGACACCTGTCCACGGGCCAGCGCTGATTTAATGGAATTGCGGCCCATGCCAGACACATGCACTACCAAAAAATTCAACAGCTCGGCAGGCTCCTGTACAATATATGTTTTTGCAACGTTTTTTTCCGGTTTACCGTGCTCTCGGGCAGCATTTTTATCAAAAACCCCCGTTTTGCCCCGTGCTTCGGGTCTATGTGAGCCGGATTTTCCGGCGGGTTTGTGGCTGCGTTTGGCGTTGCCTGTGTTTGGCGTGGATTTTGTATGATTTTTTCGATTGGGTTTACGATTGTTCATGGGTTCTTTCTCCTTCTTGGTACCGTGTCTCATCATAGTAATGGACAAACTTGCGGCACCGTGTTCACTATATCATGAGAAAACAGCGAACGCCATGGTAGAAGGGTTCGATAAGAATTTCATTATACATCATGCCTATGGACTTCCAGCGGTTGAACATTACCCTGAACCCCGGTAAACTAAAGGTAACGAAAGATAAGCCGATATGCGTCGAGGGACGCCAGAAATATGAGGAGTTTTGAAACTATGAGTGTACAAGCACCAACATTGGAACGGGCGCAGGATTTACTGCAAAAATTTTATGGCTATCCCGATTTCCGGGAGGGTCAAAGGAAAATTGTCGCCAGTATGCTGGAGGGCAACGATACGTTAGGCATTATGCCTACAGGCGGCGGGAAATCCATATGCTACCAGATTCCTGCACTGCTGCATGATGGGCTGACGATTGTTGTGTCACCGCTGATCTCACTGATGAAGGATCAGGTGGATGCGCTGACCACGATGGGAATTGCGGCTGCCTATATCAATAGTACGCTGAGTGGCCGAGAAGTGAAAGACCGCATACGTGCCGCACGGAATGGAGATTTGAAGCTGCTATATGTTGCACCGGAGCGGCTGGAGCTGGACTGGTTCCGCGATGAGATGGCGCAGCTACCGATTTCCTGCGTTGCGGTCGACGAGGCGCACTGTGTATCCCAGTGGGGACATGACTTTCGCACCAGCTATTTGGCGGTGGCTCCTTTTGTGGACGGGCTATACGAGCGCCCGATTGTAGCGGCATTCACGGCAACGGCGACACCGCAGGTCATGGACGACATCGTGCGGCTGCTTCGCCTGCGTGAGCCGGAGACATTCGTCACGGGACTGGGACGTCCGAATTTGGCGTTCAGCGTGCTGCGTGGGGAGGACAAGCGCAGCTTTCTGCTGAATTATGCGCGTGAGCATGACGGCGAATCGGGCATTATTTATGCGGCGACACGCAAGGACGTGGACGATCTGTACCAACGGCTGCGGGATGCGGGAATGGCGGCTGGGCGTTATCATGCCGGGATGACCGATCAGGAACGGGCAGACAGCCAGGAGGGGTTCCTATACGACGATATTCGCGTCATTGTAGCGACTAACGCCTTCGGCATGGGGATCGACAAATCGAACGTGCGCTACGTCATTCACTACAATATGCCTAAAAATATGGAGGCTTACGTACAAGAGGCGGGACGCGCAGGACGTGACGGCGATCCGAGTCAATGTATTTTGCTGTTCGGACCGCAGGATATTGTGACCCAGAAATTCCTGATCGAGCAAAATCCGCAGGATGAGGACCGCAAGCGCAACGACTACCGTAAGCTCCAGCAGATGGTTGATTATTGCTACACGACTCGCTGCTTGCGTACGGCGCAGCTTGAGTATTTTGGTGAGGCAGAGGAGCATGAGGCTTGCGGCACATGCAGCTCATGTACAGATGAACGGGAACTGGTAGACATGACCATTGATGCGCAAAAGATTTTTTCGTGTATTCATCGCATGCGGGAACGTTTTGGTGTTTCGATGGTAGCCTCGGTATTGAAAGGCTCGCGTAACAAAAAAGTGCTACAGTATGGCTTTGACAACCTGCCAACCTATGGTGTAATGGGCAATCGGACGGAAAAAGAAATTTCTGAAATTATTAACGTCCTTGTATCGGAAGGTTATCTGCTGCTGTCTGAGGGACAATATCCGGTTGTCCGTTTGCAGCAGCCTGCGGCTGAAGTGCTGAAAGGTCAGCGCGAAGTCATGCAGCGTGTGGTGCGACATGCCACAGCTTTTGCAGGTGGGACAAGCTCACGTGGACGACAGGGACGCGATGCGTACCCAGCGGCAGTCAACGAAACGGTGTTCGAGCAACTGCGCCTGATTCGCCGCGATTTGGCCGCGCAGGAGCATGTGCCGTCCTATATCATTTTTAACGATGCTACGCTGCGTGAGATGAGTGTAGCGAACCCGCAATCTGAGGCGGACATGCTGCGGATCAAGGGTGTCGGCGAAGTGAAGTTCCGCAAGTACGGCAAGCTGTTCCTTGATTTTTTTCAAAATCAGGGGAATGCCGGAGGAACAGTGAGCGAAGATGAAATTTATGTGGATGATGTGTACGAGGATTTTGAATAGCTATACCAAAAGATATGAGGCGTCATGCAAACTATAAAAGGTTGTGACCTATGAAAGTCATTTTATCAACGTTAAACGCAAAATATATTCATACCTCGCTGGCGATCCGGTGTCTCAAAGCCTACAGTGAAAAGGACTTTGACATCGAGCTGGCGGAGTATACGATCAAGGACCCTGTGATGAACATCGTATCCGACCTGTTTCAGCGGGGAGCGGATGTCATCGGCTTTTCCTGCTACATCTGGAATATTGAAGAGACGATTAAAGTGATTGATGTATTGAAAAAGATTATGCCGGAGGTCAAAATCATTCTCGGTGGCCCGGAAGTCTCTTACGATACCGATCATTGGATGAAACGCCTGCCGAATGTGGATTTTATCGTTGTCGGTGAGGGGGAGGAAACCTTTCATCAACTGCTTCAGGAGATTGAGGGTACGCAAAAGTACCATTTTGTCTATGGACTGGCCTACCGCAAGGGAGAAGAGGTCATTCAGATGCCGGGTCGTCCAAAGGCGGACTTGAACGAGCTGCCGTCACCGTACCGCTTTGCAGAGGATGTACCGGAATTAGGCAAACGGGTTGTTTATTTTGAAACCAGTCGGGGGTGCCCATTCAGTTGCCAGTTTTGTCTGTCCAGTATTGAGGTAGGGGTACGTTATTACGATATTGAGCGTACGAAGTCGGATATTCTGTATCTGATCGACAACGGAGCTAACCTGATCAAGTTCGTGGATCGGACCTTTAACATTAAACGCGATTATGCGCTGGAAATGTTCAAGTTTCTCATTGAAAACCATCGTGGATGTGTCTTCCAGTTTGAGATTACGGCAGATATTATGCGTCCCGAGGTGTTGGATTATTTGGCGGAAAACGCGCCGCCGGGCGTATTCCGCTTTGAAATCGGCGTCCAGTCGACGAATGATCCGACCAATGAGCTGGTCAAGCGTCGCCAGAACTTTGCCAAGCTTTCCCGTACCGTTACGAAGGTCAAGCAAAGCGGCAAGATCGACCAGCATCTCGATTTAATCGCGGGCCTGCCTTTGGAAGACTATAACACGTTCCGTAAAACGTTTAATGACGTTTTTGCGCTCGGCCCGGAAGAGCTTCAGCTCGGCTTCCTCAAAATGCTGCGCGGCACTGGACTGCGTATCGACGCAGATAAGTACAACTACACGTATATGGACGTTGCGCCTTATGAAATGCTGAGCAATGACGTCCTTTCCTTTGCCGATATCGTTCGGCTCAAACGTTTGGAAGATGTGCTGGAGAAATATTGGAACTCTCATCGTATGGATCATACAGTGAACTATCTGATCGAGCGCGAATTTGCGTCCGCCTTTGATTTCTTTCAGGAGTTCGGAGACTATTGGGAGGGACAAGGCTGGCAAAAAATCGGCCACCAGCTCGAAGACCTGTTCACGCGTCTCCAGTCCTTTCTTGAATCACGCGGAACGAAGCGAATGGATATGGTGCTTGGGCTGATGAAGCTCGACTACTTCCTGAACCATAAATACAAGCCGCGTAAAATCTGGTGGGAACACGCCTTGGAGAAGGACGATTGGTCCAGCTATATGAAAATGGCTCTCCAGCACCCGGATGCGCTGTTGGCACCTGTGGTTGCAGACTTTGTGACAGATCAGCCGCAGCCATACCGCGAGGTCATTCCGGCTTTCGCTTCCTTGAAGCTGGGTGAAAAGGAACTGCAAAAGCACGCCGTTCTGGATATTCTGCCGTTCCGGCTGGATCATATTCTGAGTGGCGGCAGCCCTTTGACCGCCGAAGGCCGCACGCTGCTACTCGTAGTCTACCAGCAAAACGAACAGCAAAAGCCGCTTTATTACACTATGCCGATTGGCAAGGAAATTGAAGCGATTTAAGAGGAATAAGGTACAAATGACATCTAAACATCAGAAGGCATCGTTCTTGACAACACAAGAGTCGGTGCCTTCTTTTGACGAATAAAAAGAGTGATCAGATTGGGCTATATTATGGACTTAAGAAAAGTGGTAGGTACCAGACCCTTAATCATGGCAGGCGCTTGCGTGCTATTACTTCATGAAAACAAATTACTGCTAGGACTTCGAACAGATAATGGTTTGTGGGGATTGCTAGGCGGGTAGCCTTACCTTATTGGATGTGTTTTCCGGACCGGAATTATATTACAAATATCCACATGGGGACGAAGTATACAATGTCGTTACAGCGTATATTTTTACCGAATACACCGGAGAGCTAAAAGAAGATCGAAATGAAGTCAAGGAATTAAGACTTTTTGATCTGGATCATCTTCCTGATGAAATCAGTCCCCCGGATATCCCGGTTATTCAACGTTTTTTACAAGCATACCTGAGGCTGCTATGAGATAACCACTCCAAATTTTACATTCGTGTAATCTTCTGCACGACGAAGCTTTACAAAGCAAATATATGATTAATTTTCATATATTAATATCAAATGGAGTGTGACCTTGTGAAGAAGCGTTCAATGAAAAAGAGTATTCTTGCTTTAGGTGCTATTACGGTCTTGAGTGCGCCATTGTTATCTGCTGACATTCCCAACGCTTTTGCAGCCTCATCTAATACGAAGTCCACTACAGCACAAGTGTCCAAAGCACAGAAGTCTACCTCAGTAAAAATGGATGCTCCTAAAAATGTCATTCTTTTTATCGGCGATGGTATGGGAGAAGCAAGCCGCAATGCGGTTCGTCTTGCAACAGTCGGGAAGTCGGGATTGCTTGAAATGGATAACATGCCTGTAACGGGGCTGGTTAGCACAAGCTCAGGGGACAACCTGGTTACAGATTCCGCCGCCGCCGCAACTGCCATTGCAACAGGTGTAAAAACATATAACGGCGCTATCGGGATGGATCTGAATAAAAAGCCCGTCACAACGATCATGGAGCTGGCGAAAAAGGCAGGTATGTCCACAGGTGTCGTAACGACAAGTCAGGTGACGGACGCAACGGGGGCAGCTTTTGGTGCGCATGTCGAAAAGCGCTCTGCGCAAAGCGAAATTGCCAAGCAGTATCTGGAAAACAGCAAGATGGATGTTATTCTGGGTGGTGGTGAGGATTTCTGGTATCCTGCGGGTACAGCAGGTAAACATCCAGATGCGCCGGCAGAAGATCCTGAGGAAGCTAGTAAGGGAACTCAAGGAAATTTAGTGGAGCAGGCCAAGAAATTGGGCTATAGCTATGTGACAGATCAGGCGGAAATGAAAGCAGCCAAAGGCTCTAAACTGCTCGGCTTGTTCGCCAATGAAGAGATGTTCCAAGCTCATAATAAGCTGGGGAACTCTTATAACCCAACCGTTTCTTTGCCTGATATGACGACGAAAGCGATTGATGTTCTTTCCAAAAACCAAAAAGGCTTTTTCCTGATGGTAGAGGAAGAAGGAACGGATGAGATGGCGCATGACAATGAAGGCGCATTAACGATCAAGGCTGGGCAGCAGCTCGACAAGGCCGTTAAAGTAGCCAAAGATTATGCCAAAGCGCATCCAGATACATTGGTTCTGGTTACAGCTGACCACGAAACGGGTGGTTTGGCCATTGAAGGCAAGGATGCGAAAGACGAAGCCGACGACGGCACCACGAATGAAGATGGTCCATTCACCATACAAGGCACGAACGAAACGTTTTATATCGATTGGACGACAAAAGGACATACCGCAGTAGATGTGGCACTGACTGCGATGGGACCCGGCGCCTCCCAATTTAGCGGAAATTACCCGAATACTGCAATTCATGACAAGCTGGTTAAGCTGCTTAAATTGAAAAAATAACTTGGGATGAAATGCTGTCATCTGATATTTGAATAGAGAATATTAGGTGGGAAATCCTACCGTTGGGTGCCTGAATAAAGGATTTTCCATATTGGCAATATGGTTTTTCCTGTGATAAACTATAGCCAAAAGGTATATACTAAAAAAGAGTAAGGATGCTACCAACATCCTCACTCTTTTACAACAGCCGCTTATAAGGGCGGTGGCTGTTCAAAAAGTTTTAGTCATCGAAATATGACCGCATTCCTTTTCCAGAGGGCGGTCTATTTCTTTTTCATGTAGGTAAGTAACGCCAGAATGAACATGCCGAACATGAGCAACCTTTACTCCTCAGTTGTTTTCTTCCCCCAAACATATTTCATTATAAAAAATAGTATTGCCAGCACCATGAGAAGCAATGCAATCTGTAAGCCATAATGATGTATAAGTTCTCCTGTTGTTTGTACATGATCGGCGAAGAAATGTCCGAGCAAAAAGAAGATTAGCGTCCAGATCAAGCCTGTTGAATAAGAGAATAGTGCATAACGCCTGAAGCTCATTTTATTGATCCCGACAATATAAGGGATGATGTGACGGACAATCGGCAGGAAATAACTGATGCAAATGGTGAAATTGCCATACTTATGTACCAAATTTTCCGAAAATGTAATGTACTTGTCCATTTTCTTTTTTCGTCGTAAACGATCCAGAACGGTTGTACCCAAGAATCTTCCCAATACATAACCTAAGGACAAGCCCGATATAACCCCTAGATATACGATGAAAAAGGCGAGTAACGGTTGAAGTATTCCCATGCTGGTTACAGCCCCGCCAGTCATCACAATCACTTCGTCTGGAATGGGTAGCCCCACGATCCCGAGCCATAGGGAAAAAAATAGTGCCGCATAGCCATACTGTTCGATGATGGAAATTAAATATTCAACGTCCATGACCACTCCCCCTATTCATGCTTTCTTCCGGCATACATAGACGAATGCGGGTGGAATGTTCATAGGCACAAACTTGATTTCCTCAATATCAAACCATTCCCCTAACTGCTGCTTCATTTGTTTGGAATATTGAAAGGCAACAAACATTCCCTGATCTTTGAGCGAGAGGTGAATCTGGTCTACAATTTGATCCCGCATGGTTTGTGGAAAATTAAAAAATGGCAGCCCGCTTATAATGCAGTCAAGCTGTTCAATTTGTGCATTTTTCATAGCAAGTTGAAGCTCACGGGAGTCGGAATAACAAAGATAATTCGGAAATCTCTTTTTTAAATCTCGTCGCATTGTCTGATCCTTCTCAAAAAGCAGTACTTTGGTTTGTTCCCTTGCAGCAGACGGGATATACTGGGTAATTGCGCCAGTACCAGCACCAAGCTCGGCAACGGTATGAACTTCACTCCATGGAATAGACTCAATCATTTTTTTGGCTAGAAATCTGGAACTTGGCGTTATACTACCCACATAGGCTGGCGAATGCAAAAATTTAAATAAGAACAGAAATCTCTCGTGAACCAAATGACTAATACGGATCATGAACCGTTCCCCTACTTTCGATTTTCTGAATACGTTCATTTATTCTCTGCTAAGAGTAACAAATTATACCTGTGCTTGCTCCTGTCTGGAGTAGGGTTCATCTCCCCGTCCTACGGCGGGGATTTTCCTTGACTATTGTCCAGGGAGCAGTGGGGAAATTATTCAGTTATCATTCAGCGTATTCTCAGGTTGCATTCAGTTTCGCTACCGATGAAAGAGGGGTGGGCAACTAAAAACATCATTTACACTGAGAGGGGATCTACTTTGCCACTATCCATTAACAGGCATTTGATCACGACTTCCTACGATACTTCGAGTACGGTGAAGTCCAACGAGACTGGATTAAATAACACAGGTAACATCACACACAAGAAATCTAACGATTCACTCGAATTGAGCACGGAATTTATGGAATATGCGGGTGGAATGCAAGCCTCGCTTCCTACGGAAAACTACAGTAAAGATTACAAATACGATCAGGATGCGTATACGCTGACTACGGATCAACAGAAAACGTTATTATCCGAGCTGCAAAGCTACCTGACCTCCTCAAGCGCCTTATCTGAAACAGATGAACCTACTAGCAGCAATACCAAGAACCCGCTGTCTTCAGTTACCGAGTTATTATCCAATCTGGATCTTTCGACGGCAACGGATGAGGAAGTATCGGATCTATTCGATAAAGTAGCAGAAACGATCCAGAATAATCGCCCTGCACCGCCGCCCAAAGATGACTCCTTCCAGTCGGAGGTCGATAGCAGCGGTTTACCTCCTATGATGCAAGCGATGGGTGGAATTATGCCTCCGTTCGCATGGAATATTCAAGAGACTTCCAACCAGAAGGACAACAGTACTACATCTGAAAGAGAGCTTACGGTAGATGAAAAAAGATCTCTCCTGAGTGATTTGCAAAGTATTCTGAGTTCCAGTCTGGTATCCGGGTCGACGTCTTCAGAGGATGATCAAGAAACGGATCTGTTGTCTGCATTAAAAAACGCATGGGGCAATACGGACGAATCGAATGCGACAGATGAAGAAATATCGGCTTTATTTGATAAAATCGCTAAAGTTTTTGAACAATCTGTTTCATCATCTTCATAGTCATACTTTGCAATACCATTACTTAGAGTATAGTTAGTCCACAACTGTAAACCCATACTATGATAAAGGCGGAATCTTTTATGAACATTTCATCGACATCCAGCAGTTCTTGCAAGCACTTCATCTTCATCCAGCACCAACGATACGGCTAGTCTGGAAAAGCAAAAAGCTCAACTTGAAGCGCAAATTGCTCAGCAAAGTTCTCAATCCAGCAGCACGTCAACTCAAAAATCGCAACAGCCAGCTCCTTCCCAAGCAACACGGAAACCACTCGTGTCAACACTGCTAGCAGCAGCGGCATTACGGGCGTTGGGAAGTCATTGGATATTTCAATCTAATCAAATATTGCTGCGGATTCCTATCTGACCTCTTTGACAGACAGTGACACTAAGCTCTCAAACATCGTGGATAACGGACACACCATTTATTATGATGCAAGCGCGAGTACAAATAGCTGGTTGAATGGAGGAACCATTACCCTGTCCGGCGGCGGCAAGCTGACTCCAGTCAGCGCTTCATAAGCGGCTCGTTCGATAGAGTTGTTAGTTGAATCTATAAAAAAGGTAGTTGCAGGTCTAACAAACCCGCAACTACCTTTTTGCATCTAATTTTACCAAAAGCCAATCCGTTTCTATACGGCTTCTTTATTTCTAAACATAACTCTTGAAAAATGAAAAGGTGACTTTACATGGAAATATTTATACAATATAAAAGAGTATAAAATGCGGTATGAACCCACACGGAGACGATATAAGTTAATATAGCCTTGCAATTTTTTTATGTTTAACTCAGAATGTCGTGGATTTTTAGATAAGATATGGAGTTGATCAAGAATGCGTATACGAAGAGGTTTTTCCATTTTGGATAAGTACTTCAGTGCATCAGAGCCTAATTCAATTTCGTAATTCATTTTCAAAATCCTTTAACTTGAAGCTTGTTCCCTTGTTAAATTCTTTTTTTGCATTCTTCATAGCTTGGATATCGCTGTCTGTAAGCGGCTCATCGTCAAATGGGATATGAGAGTCTAAAGGATGATTAATCAGACGTTTGATTAAGTCTGCAACGAGGGGGACATCTTTATCGGGAAGTTGCTGTATAAGTTGGGAGAGTTCCTTTTTGTTTACTGCCGGAAAATCAAATGAGTCGAAGCAGTAAGGATGAAGCACGATTTGTCAGGAATAAATTGATTGAATTTAATGCGAAACACATACCTGAGGATATCCGAACCCGGTATGAGGAGATTAATCTTACCCTCAAAAACGACGATGGTCAGGTGATCGGTGGTCTTTTAAGTGTGCTGGAGGTTGATATTTCGAGTGATCGGCGTCATTGATGATGCCCCCCGAGGCTTTAAGCACTATTATTATAAGAAAAACATCTAGCGAGGACTCTAATATATGCGGCTAAAGGGAGTTAAAGTTGAGGGATAAAGAAAGGTATGATCGGATTGACCACAGAAGTGACACACAGAATATATACCATGTGCATGATTCAGAACGGAACCAAGGTATTGCTCATCAACAGACCGGATAAAAAGGGCTTTCCAGGTTACATTGCGCCGGGAGGAAAAGTGGAGTTTCCAGAGAGTATTGTCAATGGAGCCATTCGTGAAGTGAAGGAAGAAACCGGATTAACGGTTACGGAGATTGTGTTTAAAGGAATTGACGAATTTTGTGACCCTAGCAAAGGGTTAAGATACATGGTATTTAACTATTTGGCTACTGCGAGTGAAGGGGAGCTGCTAGAAAATCCTCCAGAAGGAGAACTGCTATGGGTGGATATGGAGGAAGCGCTTAATCTGCCGATGCAGGATTGGTTTAAACAGAGATTCCCATTGTTTTTCGCTCCCGGAACCTTTGAGGTGAGCCAGGTGTGGATACAGGACACGAATGAAACTTTGGAAGCAACGTTCAAAAACTATGGGGTGTAGAGATGACGACAACCATTTATTTTTCCTCTAACCAGTTGGGGGAGATAGCAGATGATCAATTGCAAAGGGTGCTGGATCGTTTCGATTTGGGTCGCTTGCGATCTTCGGGGAAAACGGCAGAAGGCGTCATGGGACAAACCCTCTATATTTCCTCAACGGCTGGACAATTTGTGTTGAAGGGCAACCCGCTTTTTCAAGGGCAATGGGTGGAAGAGAAGTTTATAGTGGAGCAACTACATACAAGAACCCAAATTTCTGTGCCTGCACCGTATCTTGTGGATGAAACCGAGGATATTTTTGGCTGGAGCTATTCTATTATGCCTTGTTTAGACGGTCAGCATATACATACGCCCGAGCTGCAAGCGAGACTGACACCGCCTGATCAACAACAGATGGCTGAAATGCTGGCTACTGTACTACTGGAGCTTCATAGCTGGAAGGTTGAGGATAGTGGCGAGCTGGATACATCCAGCCTAGCCATTCGTCCTTTTGATGTCTCTTATCGGGCGTGGTTATATGGACGTATCTGTTACTGGCTAGAGGATGCCCGAAAATACTCAGACATTTCCGTGCAGGACATAGCATGGGTAGAGGGCATATTGGAAGGCTCACGCCAAGCATTCGATCAACTGAATACCAACACATTTGTAATGGGAGATTTTAAACCGCAAAATTTCCTTGTTAAAAACGCCGATGGTGGTTGGAGCGTCAGTGGGCTTTTTGATTTTACAACAGCCTATTTTGGGGACGGGGTTGCAGACCTTCCGAAAATAACCATAATGTATCTGGAGAATGGAGAGGAAGAGCTGGCCAGACGTTTTCTTACAGCTTACGTGAAAGGGATGGAAGACAAAAAAGGATTTGTAGAGCGCTTCCGGGTGCATATGCTACATCAGCAGATTTTAAATTGGGGCTGTGCCAAAGCGATGAAGCAGGTCACTTGGGATGACAAGCAATCTTTTACAGATTGGGCCCGTAAATTCACGGATATTGAGATATATGAACACTAGGCAAGAAGAATTGCGAGTTTAATAGGAGGAAGTGATAGGCGTGCAAACAGTCAGCTTGGTAAAGCCGGATAGAGTATGGAAGGAAGCTTATCTTTCTTTTTATGAGGAATGGAAAAGAGTCAGGAGCTTATGGTACCGTGGGTGATTTCTACAGAACCGTATGATTTTGAAGGCTTGCTGACCTTTTTGAGCAATCAGGAAAATGGAATTGACTTGCTGGAAGGCTGGGTCAAAACCTCAACGTATTGGCTTGTGACTGCAAATGAGCAGGTCGTCGGAGCGGTAAACATCAGGCATAAGCTTAACGAAAGTCTGTTGAATGCCGGAGGGCATATCGGCTACGGTATCCGTCCTTCCGCACGGGGGAATAGCTACGCTGTTACTATGCTTGCGTTGGCACTGGAAAAAGCAAAAGAGCTGGGGATTTCCAGAGCTTTGGTCGTATGCGACTCCGATAATATCGCCTCCCAAAAGACAATCCTCCGAAACGGGGGCATGCCGGACTGGGATTACGTAGAGGAAGACGGGAAGCGTATGAACCGATTTTGGATAGAACTGTAAGTGGATTTTCGCATATACGCTTGCTCATACATGGGTCTGTATTCTCCACGGTTATTCGGAGACACCTTGCTATAACGTCCGATTCTGCCGTTGGAATCTGTTATATTGGCATTAAACGGAACCGTGTATCCCAAATAAATATTTTACGAAGTCATGATATACAACAAGAAAGTTAGAAAGAGGGTAGCGCAAAAAGCTTATGAAATTACAGCCTGAATATGCGCAAAACATCATTGTGGGTGTCATTTTTGAAGGACAATGGAACTGGTATGTGACTGAAAGAGAGTATTGGTTTCTGAATACAGTAATGGAGGAACGGTTTGGTATTCCCATTTTGGATGAAACAACGGCAGGAGCATTTTTGGGGCATATCTGTGAATATAGAGTAGCTGTTGATGAACTAACCTCACTGCTCAGTATGCTGGCTGATGCCATTGAGCATAAGGATGAGGTGTTAGAGTTCTGCCCTACGCTGTATGTTGATTTTGACCAGAAAATTCTCTATTCGCTGTTTCCAGAGCTAGCATCGTTTGAACATTATGTTCCAGCGGGGTGGAATGGGGAATATCAAAACTTTTTGAACGAGGTGCCTCCGTCTGAGCGGTATTGGATTATAGATGGAAGTCATTTTTTTGAAAAATTCATATGAGAGGAGCAGGGGGAATATGGATTCTTCCATGCGTGAGTTTAAAATCATCTCCAAGCACAGAATGAACGATCAATACTTGGTAAAGCTGCGGGCATGCGTCGAGGTTCTGAACGAACAGGTGCTATGGCACGTTGGTGAGGCGGAAACGAACAGTATGGGTGGTATTATCAACCATATCATGGTGCATGTGCGTAGAAACGCAGCCAAACTCATAGATCCGACGATTAAGAGAAACAACAGCCATATATACCGTATAAAAATGTAGTTCTAAGGTCACAAAAACCTCCGAAGCGGATATGTTTTTAATTCTTAATTGATATTGATAATTATTATCAATTATAATAGGAGCAGACATATCACGCTAAGGTAGGGAGAGTTGCAGAGTGACAGAGTCCTTGGAATTATATGATGTAACGATAATCGGCGGTGGTCCTGCCGGTATGTATACCGCATTTTACAGCGGAATGAGAGATATGAAGACCAAGTTAATTGAAGCCAAGCATGAGTTGGGCGGACGGATGCGCATTTACCCGGAGAAGATGATTTGGGATGTTGGAGGTGTCACGCCGATATTATGTGAAAAGCTGATTGATCAGCTAGAGCAGCAGGCGCGGACTTTCGAGCCTACGATTGTGCTGGGACAGCAGATCACAGGTTTGGATCGACAAGAGGATGAAACCTTCCTGCTGACCTCTGCGACAGGGGAGCAGCATTGGACACGTACGGTGGTCCTGGCAGTAGGCTATGGCATTCTCAAAATGGCCAAGCTGGAGATTGAAGGCGCTGACCGCTATGAGGTTACAAACTTGCATTATACTGTGCAAGAATTGGAGCCGTTCCGAGGCAAGCATGTCCTGATTTCCGGAGGAGGCGACTCGGCAGTGGATTGGGCGAATGAGCTGGAATCTATTGCCGCAAGTGTGGCAGTAGTCCATCGGCGTGAGTATTTTGGCGGTCACGAGAAAAATATAGCCCGCATGAAAGCTTCTTCTGTCCAAGTCCTCACACCTTACGCGGTGAGCCAGCTACATAGTAATAATGGCGAGACGATTGAACAGGTGACGATCAGTCATGTAGAGACGGGGGAAACACAGGTATTGAACGTCGATGCAATCATTGTGAACCATGGTCTGAAATCGGATTTTGGCCCGCTTAGGGATTGGGGACTGGATATGGGTGAGTGGCATGCCAGAGTGAGTGAGAAGCTGGAAACGAATCTGCCAGGGGTTTTCGCCGCAGGCGATTTTGTCGAGTATGGAAGCAAGCTGTATCTGATTGCGGGTACGTTCACGGATGCTGCCCTTGCGCTGAATAGCGCCAAGCTGTACATTGATCCCGCAGCAGACAGAGCGGCCTATGTATCTTCCCATAACAGCCGTTTCAAGGAAAAAAACCGCGAGCTTGGTGTCGTGGAGTAAGATACGGAAATACAAAAGAACTTCTATGATCACTATTGATGTGATTTTGGAAGTTCTTTTTTGTATGGTCACTAACTTCCATCATAAAGGTTGGATGCCATACACATTATAGAATAAAATAGAGAAAGCTTATCCATTTTGGGCACTAAAAGAAGTGGTGAAGCACGGAATGCCGAATGGGAAGCTGGCAGCCCGTAAGGCGCTTTCTATGATCCGCAGTAAGCAAATGATTAGGTAAATGAACAAGCGTTAGAAATTAAAATAACTCGCCTTGGAATACAAGGGTGGAGCAGAAGGTGACTTATGGAGAATCGAACAGGACAACAGGAAGCAATAAGGGCAGATATTATTCAACAGGCAGAACCCTTTGTACAGCAGCAGTTGGAGAATGACCACAGTGGTCACGATTGGTGGCACATTGACCGGGTGAGAAAGCTGTCCCTCGAAATTGCTGCCAAGGAAGGCGCAGATACGTTTATTTGTGAACTGGCAGCGCTACTGCATGATGTAGCGGATGAAAAATTAAACGACTCCAAACAAGCGGGGCTGGATAAAGTGGAGCAGTGGCTGTGTCTGCATGTAAGCGATCCAGGCGTGATTACGCATGTGATGACCATTATCGCTACGATGTCCTACAACGGTGGACAAAACCCTCCTATGGATACGCTGGAAGGTCAGGTTGTGCAGGATGCAGATCGGTTGGATGCACTTGGAGCGATTGGCATCGCGAGGACTTTTATGTATGCAGGCTCCAAAGGCAGCATGATGCATCACCCGGAAAAGGATTTTTCACAGCATGATTATCGTGCTACGGGGAAAAGTGCCATATACCATTTTTACGAAAAGCTGTTAAAGCTCAAGGATTTAATGAATACCACGTATGCTAAAGAGTTGGCGGCTGTCCGGCATCAATGGATGGAGATGTATTTGGAGCAGTTTTATAGAGAGTGGAATGTGGATGATAAATAAGGTGTTTTAATAAGGCTGTTTCCTCTAACCGAGTGTATCGGAGGGGAAGCAGCTTTTTTTATATAAATATCATATTGATATTATTGAAAATGTATGCTATTTTATTGTTAATAACTAATTGATAATAACAAAATAATAAAAACTATAACGAAGGCGAGGCATCTGCCATGTTCGGATTTAATTTTGTGAAATTTCAGCCCAGTGAGTATGTGATGAAGGTGAAGAACGGGAAAGTAGTTCGGGAAGGGGTGGGATTATCCTTTTATTATTATGCTCCAACAACCTCGGTCGTCGTCGTGCCTGTTTCCTCTATTGATGTGCCGTTCATATTTGAGGAAATGACCCATGATTTTCAGGCGGTGACTGTGCAGGGGCAACTGACCTATCGGATTGTGGATTACCGAAGAACGACGCAGATTTTGAATTATACGTATGATTTGAAGACCAAACGCTACATTTCGGATGACCCGGGCAAGCTGGCCCAACGGGTGATTAACATCGGAAAGGTGCTCACCAAAAAATATCTGGAGCGTATCCCGCTCAAAGAGGCTGTTCAATCCAGTGAACGTTTGGCCCAAAGCATGACGAAGGATATCGCTCAACACGCGGAAATCGAAAAGCTCGGCATCGAGGTCATGGGCCTGTCGATTTTGGCGATTTTACCGAATAAAGAAACGATGAGAGCATTGGAAGCACAGGCGAGGGAGGAAATTCTTCGCAATGCGGATTACGCCCTGTATGAACGTCGGAATGCTTCCATTGAGCAGGAGCGGCGTGTGAAGGAGAATGAGCTGAATACCGAAATTGCAGTAGAGATGAAAAAGAAGCAAATCCGCGAAACCCAGCTCGATGCTGAACGTTCAGTAAAGCAGAAGCAAAGCGAGATGAAGGAGGAGCAACTGCGTTTTGACACGGCTTTGGAGGAGAAAAAACGTGAGCTGATTGAGCTGACCGTAACGAATAAAAAGGCGGAAGCCGATGCCAAAGCCTATGAGCTGACAGCTGTCATGAAATCGTTGCAGGATGTCGAGCCGAACGTGCTTCAGGCTATGGCAAATATGGATATGAGCCCGGATAAGCTGATTGCCATTGCATTCCAGGAGCTTGCAGAAAATGCAGGGAAAATCGGTCAGTTAAACATTACACCTGACCTGTTGCAAGGTCTGATGTCGGGTACGGGAACAGGCGGATCGGAAGGAACGAGAGGATCGGGAGGAAGAGTGCGATGAGCAGTCGGATGACAGAGCACAAGATCATTTTGGTGAAGCGTAAAACACGTCTGGAGGAACTGATTGTCCGGTATAACACCGTGCAGCAGGCCCGGTTTTTTATAGAACGGCTAGGCGCGGATTTTAGTGATTATGTGCTGGAGGATGAAAATTACCGCAGAGCGGTAGCAACGGCAACTTCAGAGCTGACAGCCTTGGGGCGGGTTCAGATTGTGGAGCGGGAGCATGTGCCCAACTTTATTTTTGGTGAGCAGGATACAGTGGTGGTGCTGGGTCAGGACGGGCTGGTAGCTAACACGTTAAAATACTTGACCGAGCAGCCGTTGATCGGTGTGAATCCAGATCCATGGCGTTGGGACGGGGTACTGCTGCCATTTACGGTATCGGATTTGCGTTGGGTTGTGCCAGATGTGTTCGTACACAAACGTCCGATCAAGGAGGTTACGCTGGCTAAAGCCCAGCTCAATGATGGTCAGTCATTGTATGCGGTGAACGATTTGTTCATTGGACGCAAAACTCATGTTTCTGCAAGATATGAGCTGAGGCTGGAGGATCAGGTAGAGCAGCAGTCATCCAGCGGCATCATCGTGTCGACGGGGCTGGGCGCGACGGGCTGGCTGACCAGCGTGCTTGCCGGGGCAGCCGGAATTGTCGGCAGCGCTACGCAACGCCCAATTTCGCTGACCCCAGATCATCTGATGTCAGGCGCAGCCTTCCATCCAGAAGCAGCGGCAGATGGGCGAAGACGAAGCCGGGGGAGCAACGGGCGCGACTATAGCGGGAATGATAACGATCATCATAATAACCGCGCAACGTGGAGTTCGCCATCGTTATATTTTACGGTGAGAGAGCCCTTTCCCAGTCGGACGACTGCTGCGGATCTGGTGTTTGGTCAGGTAGAGGCCGAAAAGCCGCTGCGGATTGCTTCGCAGATGCCGGAACATGGAGTCATTTTCAGCGATGGAGTGGAAAGCGACTTTCTGGAGTTTAATGCCGGGATTGAGGCGACTATTGGTCCGGCAGAGAAAAAAGGGCATCTGGTCGTGTAGAGGTTTGCACAGGACGGCAATGGGGAATGTTGAGTAAGGTACACATCTATCAGATGAAGTTAAAAAGGAGGAATCAATATGAGCGACCACACTCAAGACGAAGCGAAAATCCGCAACAAGAAGAACGAGGACGGAGATTCCTTGATGGAGAAAAATAAGCTGGAAAACGGCGTGGATATCGAGCCGGAGGCTGACGAATGGATTGCGAAGCCTTCACCTGTGTCCTACGATGATACGAAATCCTCTTCGAACCAATAAGGCTCTTGCGAACAAAGAGAGCAGACATGCAAAGACAGATGATCCTTAATCGGGTCATCTGTCTTTTTGGCATGCACTTATTGTGGCATAGGAGAATTGAAATTAGTTGAATCTGGAATATACCTTCCATACCAGCTCACGGCGGCTGCTTACATCGGTTTTCAAGAAAATCGCTTTCAGATGATCTTGCACCGTGTAGGCTGAAATATGAAGTGCGCTTGCCAGCTCTCGGGTCGATAAGCCTTGAACAATGAGCCGGACAATTTGTCTTTCCCTCTCGGACCATGCATACATCTCGGCCATAAGCGGAAGCATTTCAGAGGCTTTAGCAGGTTCAAACCATACGGCAAGCTGTTTTTCATCTTTACTTTGCCCGCTTTGAAGGAGGGTGGCCCTGAGTGTTACCCACGGGGTTCCTGCGTCTGAGGCGGGAATACATAGTTTGGCTGGTGAGGCGGAAGTAGTGAAAGCTCCCGGAAGGGCTGTGGATAGTGCCCGAAAGCATACCGCCCGAACGGGCGCGGGAAGGCTATTTTCGTCGATGCCTTCCTGCTGTCGAAGCAACTTTAGCCACTGGTCTGCCGTTGGATTGGAGGAAATCGGCTCCAGCTTGCCGGAAAGGACCAGCACCCCTGGCTCCATATCATTTTCTATAATTATACCGGAGTCTGGAGATAAGCCCACACTGGCCTGACGCAAATGGTAGGCTATGGACGGCGCTAAGGCTTCAAGAAGCTGCTGCTCCTCTGCACTAAATACCGGTTCCGTATGATGGCGAAACAACGTGAGAAATCCCCAGCAGCTTCCTTTGTACATTAAAGGAACACGTAGCTCATCCCCGAATCCGGCAGGCTGTAAAACATCCCTGTACCGTGCGCTCCGATCCGGATGACCTCCCGTAGCTCCGTTTAGAGTCGCTATGGACTGCCCCTCCCGCACCAACTGGTCGTATTTCATCACATCATTGCGCAGATATTCGTACTCTAACAGCTTGTAATGAATATCATCCACGCCTGATTCGGTGAATGCTCCCGTGGAAAGCAGCGTATGCGGATCTACTGACGTACAGCACGCCGCATCGAATGAAACCTGAGTACGCAAACGGTCGATTAGCGTATGTTTGTACGCTTGGGATGAAGGGGCTTTTTCTCCCAGTCGAATGATTTGCTGTCGAGCATCTTTTAGCTGTGAAAATTGTGTATATTGTGCGCTCATACATTGCTCCCATCGTGAAAAGCTGGAGTTTCGCAAAATTGTATCCGAAGTAAATCCCACATCTATGGGATGGTGGATATACGTGTGGTCGTTATAATTGAGAATGATTCTTGATTAAATCAACAATATACGAATGCTTGGGGAAGATCAAGGCTAAATGTAAGGCCAGTCGCATCTTTTTCCAGCTATTCGAATTTTGGAGGGAACTATATATATGGAATATAGCAGTAGTAAGCCAAACGATCCTATGGACGCTCATCACACAGGCAACAGCCATCATACAAGCACTGAACATACGATTCCTAACCAGTCTATGAGCTGGAACGATCCGAATGTACGCAAGTACCCGGACACGATTGCTTTAAAAATACCGGGATATGCTCATCTGTATGAGATGACGGACCGCTTGATAACCGCACAGCTTGAGGCTCAGGCCCGCACGCAGGCCGCAGATCCGAATGTACTGATCATCGGGGCTGGAGGTGGTCAGGAGCTGATCAAGCTCGGAGGACAACATTCGGCATGGTCTTTTACGGCAGTTGATCCATCCGAACGCATGCTGGATTTGGCACGTCAGCGTGTGGCGCAAGCGGGTATAAGGTCAAAAATATCTTTTGTCACAGGTACGTTGGGAGAGCTTCACGGAGAACTACTCCAAGAACAGCCCATTGAGCAGTCTGGAAAACAGACCGAGGAAGTACACGCGGAGCTGAATTATGATGCGGCTACCTGCCTGCTGGTGCTTCATTTTCTTCACAGCATGGAGAGCAAACGGGCACTGCTACAGCAGATATCCGCTCGTCTCAAACCGGGCGCTCCTTTTTGCCTGGCCTCCATCAATGGAAATCCACAGGAGCCTGCTTTTGCCATTCAAATGCAGGCGTGGAAAAGCCATATGCTGGATCAGGGCATTCCTCTGGAGGATTGGGAGCGATTCGCTGCTTCCATTGGCCGTGAGTCCGACCCGGTGTCCAATACGGCAATACAGGGAATGCTGGTGGATGCAGGCTTTACCCATATCACCCGGTATTTTGGTGCTTTTTTAGTGAATGCGTGGTTTGCAGTTAAAGGGGGAGAATTTACTCATGACAAAGGATAACATTATCATCATTGGCGGATACGGTCATGTCGGAAAAATTTTATGCACAGAACTAAGTGAAATGTTTCCCGGCAAGGTGTTTGCCGCAGGACGCAGTATGGAACGTGCCACTGAATTCAGCAAGCAATCGGGTGGTAAGGTGCTGCCTTTACAGCTTAATATTCATGAGCCGATAAATCCGTCGATTTTAAAGCAGGCCAAGATCGTTATCATGTGTCTGGATCAGGAAAATACAGACTTGGTACGTGCTTGTCTTCAGCATGGTGTACATTATATGGATATTACCGCGAATGCAGCCTTCTTGAGTCAGGTGGAGCGGTACCATCAGGAAGCGCGAGCTTATCAGGCTACTGCCCTGCTAAGTGTGGGGTTGGCCCCCGGACTGACGAATCTGTTGGCACTGCAAGCGACGCAGCTTATGGATCAGACAGATGAGTTGAACATATCTCTGATGCTGGGCCTGGGAGACAAACACGGTCAGGCTGCCATTGAATGGACAGTGGATCAGATTCATACGGATTTGGAGGTTATGGAACAGGGTCGCCCGGTGATTCGAAAAAGCTTCAGCGACGGGCGAGTGGCAGATTTCGGCGCAGGTGTGGGACGCCATCGCGCATATCGTTTCCCTTTTTCCGATCAGCAGACACTTCCACATACGCTCGGGATTCCTACGGTCAGCACCCGTCTTTGTTTCGATTCGCGGTTGACTACCCGCCTTCTGGCAGGGCTTCGGACCACAGGAATATCGGGTCTGCTCCGACGGCCATCCGTGCGTAACGCAGTAGTTCGCAGCTTTAGTAAGCTGCATCTGGGAGGGAACGCGGTGGCGGTCAAGGTGGACGCACGAGGAACCCTTCATGGTAAGGTAACGAAAGTCGAATGCCAACTAAGGGGACATCATCAATCCGATTTAACCGCCAAGGCAGCCGTCTTTGCAGCGCTTGCGCTATACCGCTCTGAGCTTCCTCATGGTGTATTTCACATGGAGCAGTGTTTTTCGTGGAATCGCATGCGGGAATGGCTGGGGCAGCAGGTAGCCGTAGATATTCAGGTGAATGGACAGCATGTTTAGAAGTCATATTTTCTGACCCAAGAGGGACTTATGTAATCCAAGCTTATTCGGCAACTCATTGCGGATGGGTCTTGGATTTCTTTTCCTGTTAGATTACACTAGAAACAAGTACATATTTTTGGAAGGACCTGAGACAACTCAGATAGATTCGAATGGAATACTAGGATACAACTGGTCGCTGGAAGGCATGATTTTCGATGTGGAGCAACATGTATTCTGGCCTCCAGAATGGGGTGAGAGACCGACAGATTCGGCGGAAGCCGTTGACGTATGTAAACGTGAATTTATGCGCGTGCCCAAGCTCATTCCGATATATGGGCACAGATATATTCCCGAGCAGCCATGTGAAGCGGGAAATCCGGTATTTTCCGTGTATCAAACGGATATTATCGTGTATGGGGAATGTTTGCAGGAATATTTCAAGCTTGAGTTTGGGGAGAAGTCTTATGAAGAGATTGATTTTGATTCCGTAAAAAGGGTCCAGTTTTGGAGCAGCTTGTGTGAATGAATGGTGTATCAATTTGTTTCGAATTCATCGGTATAAGAAACCGAAAGAAGGGAGTTCGTGATGTCCATAGAAGCGATTATTTTTGATCTGGATAATACGCTGATTCATCGCAAACAGGCGTTTGCGGCATATACGGAGCGTTTTGTGGAACGATTCATTGTGGCGGAAGACCCGGCGAGTAGGGCAGCAATAGTCGAGCACATACGCCTGGCGGATCAGGATGGATACCGCGACAAAAGGGAGCTGTATACGGAGCTGCATGCAGATTTGGAACTGAAAAATCCAGATACGACGGTACAGGAAATGCTGGGTTTTTGGTATGGTGAATTTCATAAGTTTACGGTACTGATGGACGGGGCAAAGGAAGTGCTGTCCGAGCTGCGGTCGCGGGGCTTGAAGCTTGGCATCATCACCAATGGCTCTCTCCGCACGCAACAAGCAAAGATCAACCGCGTTATGCTGAAGGACTATTTTGATTCCATTATCGTCTCGGGAGGCGTCCACATCGAGAAGCCTAATCCTCGAATATTCGAGCTGTCGTTAAATGAGCTTGGGATAACAGACCCAGGCAACGTCTGGTATGTAGGCGATCATCCGACGAATGATATTCGCGGTGCCCAAAGCGCAGGATTGCATACGATCTGGCTGGAGGGCTTTATGTCGTGGCGGGAAACGGGTAATGTACCGGATTACAGGATTGGCAGTTTGCGTGAAATCATCGGTTGGCTGGATCATGCCAGCTATTCGGGGAATATGGAGGAGGGAGCATCATGAGTAAGGATCAGACTAGCCCCATCTTATTATCGTTCCCGGAGCAATTCCAGACAGAACGGTTGACGATTCGCGCTCCACAGTGGGGCGATGGAGCGAAGGTCAATGAAGCGATCCGGGAGAGTGTGGATGAATTGCGTCCTTGGCTGCCTTTTGCGAGAAATCTTCCTACGCCAGAGGAATCTGAAATCCACTCACGCCAAGCCAGACTTAAATTTCTGGACCGGTCTGACATGATGTTGTACGTATTTGATACGGCATCGGGAGATTTTGTAGCCAGCAGTGGCTTGCACCGGATCGACTGGGCTGCACGTAGGTTTGAAATCGGATACTGGCTCAGAACGTCTTGCACAGGGAAAGGCATTATAACAGAAGCTGTACATGGTATTACGAATTTTGCCATCCAGCATTTGGAGGCGAATCGGCTGGAGATTCGTTGTGATTATAGAAATACGCGCAGCGCCAAGGTAGCAGAACGGGCAGGTTTTACGCTGGAGGGTATTTTGCGGAATGTCGAGTATGATGAAGAAGGGACATTGGCCAGCCAAATGATTTTTGCCAAAGTGCGAGGTATTGAATTTTAGCATCAGAAGTGGAGTGGGGATACAATATATGAACCGAAAAAGCAAGCAGACAACAATCAAGCACAAACTTCAGCTTTATGCCGATATTAGTGCACACACGGATGGTTTTCAAGTCGTTTCCTCCTCCATTGGCTTTGACGACAGGTTGTATATTTTTACTGATTGACCGTACACCGGAAAGGGAGCAGGGGATGTTCGTTCCTTCCCGTACAACGGATGGGCATACATACAAAGTGTTAACGCTCGATGGTAATCATATGGAGGAACTGCTGCTTCCTGGACAGGAGTTTAATTATCATTTTGTGCAGCCGCTAGGGGAGGAGCAATTGCTGTTGGTTGGCGCCAGATGTAGCTACTATGGTCCAGACCAGTATGATTTGAATGGCAAAATCGTAAACCGCAGCAGCGGTGCGAAAATCCGCGAACTTTTGCTGGGTGATGGTATTCAAAATGTGCAAACAACCGCTAGTGGTGTGATCTGGGCGGGATATTTTGATGAAGGAGTGTTCGGCAACTATGGCTGGTCAACGCCAGTGGGCGAATCCGGCTTGGTAGCTTTTAGCAGTGACGGAACAAAGCTGTATACCAATCAGACGACAGAAATCTCTGACTGTTATGCGCTTAATGTCATTTCGGATGAAGAAGTCTGGTTGTATTATTATATGGATTTTCAACTTGGACAAATAACCGATCGACTCAGCGTAGAGTTTGTAAATCCGCATAACTCGGGGGCGTCCGGATTTATCAAGCAGGGCCAGGCCTTTTTATTCGACAAAGGGTATGGCAAGCATGAACAATATATTTTGACCCGACTCAAACCTAAGCGCGGATTCAAGGAACAGCATACGGTCCGGTTTGTAAATGAAGCGGGCCAAGCGATCAAGGCGGTTGACAGGGATTTCAGAGGGGATACGCTGTTGTTGTGCGAAGATCATCTGATTTATAAGCTACGTTTGTACGATATTGCGGAGGCTCGTTATGATGAATTGGATCACGAAAAATACAGACAAGCTGGTGTGCATACAATATGACACCAGCAGGAATATCAGCACTCTTGCAAGCGCTAACCTAAGGGTATACTCGACGAGATTCCAGCAGCTTGGCGAAGATTTTCCAGCGTTAGGTCAGGTGATTTAGCATGGGAAGAACTCGTAAAAGCGTCGACGTCGACAGGAAGACGAATCGGAACACAGGTGTGAAATCCCGCTGGAAGACCCGAGCTGTGTATCTGGCTGCTGTGCTGGTCGCTATCCTGTTGGGCTTGGGAAGCCGGGCCTTTTCCTCCCGGTTGCCTGAATTCGTTGCCAATCATTTTGGGGATGCCTTGTGGGCGTGCATGATTTACTTTGGGCTGAGAATGTTGTGGGTGGATCGTCGTTTGTCTGTAGCGCTGTGGGGCAGTTTGCTGTTTTGTTTCGCCATTGAGTTCAGTCAGATGTACCAGGCTCCCTGGATTAACAGTATCCGGGCGACGACACTGGGTGGGCTGGTGTTGGGAAAAGGGTTCCTGACCGCCGATTTGGTCCGGTACACGGTCGGTATTGCGGTATCCTGGTCGTTGGACCAAGGATATAGAAGGCTGGCGGGCATCACTACACGTATAGAACGATGACGAGTCATTCAAATAACCTGAAAAGCGAGGGTTGCGCTTGAGACAAAAGGGAAAGCGTCACAGGTTGTTCGGTAAAATGATCGGATTATGCGCAGGGTTCAGCTTGTTGTTTGCGACCATACTTGTTCCGGGGCAGGCATTGGCCGATAAACAGCTCGCGGGGCCTCTTCGTTTTGACTTTGGCCCGGGAAGCATAGCTGAGGGCTACACTCAGGTCACCGCCAAGGATGCATATACGCCTGAACGAGGCTATGGATTTACCGATCTTTCCAAGGTGAAAGAAGAGGATCGTGGTGGAAATGACGCTATTCGTTCGGATTTCGTTCGTGTTCAGGGATCATCTTTTGTCGTCAATTTGCCGCCTGCGGATTATACGCTTTCCCTGACCGCCGGGGATACAGTCGGAAGCACAGACATTACGGTAAAGGCCGAGTCCATCGTCAAGGTGGAGCCTACCGCCAAAACAGCAGGACAATTTGTCGAGGCCACATTTGAGCTTGCGCTCATCGACGGTCAGCTGGAATTGTATTTCTCGGGAAATGATCCGAAGATTAACGCGCTGGTTATTACGCCAAAAGAAACTCGAACGCAGAGTGAGCATCCTTCCGTATATCTTGCGGGGGATTCCACGGTCCAAACCTATAAATCCTCTATGAAGCCTCAGGCTGGTTGGGGACAGATGATTGCGCCGTTCTTCACAGAGGAGACGACTGTTGTGAACCGTTCTATTGGTGGACGAAGCACGAAGACTTTCCTTGTACAAGGAAGACTGGACGATATTTTGCGGACCATCCGACCAGGTGATTATTTGCTCATCCAGTTTGGTCATAATGATGCGGCAATCAACAATCAAGAGCGATATGTTTCTCCAGCGGAATATAAAGTCTATTTGAAAACCTACATTCAGGGAGCGAGACAACGCGGGGCCACACCTGTGCTGATAACCCCTGTTGGTCGCAGGGATTATGACGCCGCAAGTGCTTCCTATCGGATCAGTTTTCCGGAATACGTGCAGGCGATGAAGGAAACGGCATCCGAGACAGGCGTTGCGCTGGTCGATCTAAGCCGGTTAAGTGTGGCGTACTATAATACACTTGGTCCGGAAGGGACGCTTCCGTTATTTTTACATCTGGAGCCGGGAGTGTACCCTGCGTTCCCTGATGGGGTGAAGGACGATACGCATTTTCAGGAGTACGGCGCGGAGCAAATAGCCCGTCTGGTAGCCCAGGGTATCCGTGAGCTGAATATCCCTTTATCCTCTTATGTACGAACGAATCATTCACCATAAAACGCTACTTCCATACGCATGGTATACTTAGAAAATAAGCTGGCCCTACCCAAAGATGGCTCTGTTCCAGCTTGGGTAGGGCCTTAACGTTCTGGGCAGAAGAAGGAGAGGACAGGAGTGAGTACCCGGCTGTAGTTCAAGTGTCCTCCATTACAAATAGACATCGCATTTCCATCATCGCTTGCGTATTTTATGTGCATATGGCATTCATTGGAAAAATAAAAGTTTCATTTATCTTGAGCCTTGGGAGGAAACGCTAATGACGGTTGCCCAGCTTAACAGACTCATTGACGGTCAAATACTCTATAATCAGCATCGGAGTTTGTTTTATATGCATGAGGGGAACGCCCTGATGGGGCCTTCACCGGAAATGACGTATTGGCTGACACAGAGAAGCCCGGAACTGCTCCTCATGCTCCAAAGCTTGAAGCGTCAGCATGAGTATACCGCTTTTGTCACTGGCGTAGCGGTAAAGACGCTGCACCAGTTTGTGAGCGTCAATCAGTATATTCATTTTCACTCAGATCATCTTGATGAGCTTACGCAATTGTATGATCGACTCTTCACCCGGATTCAAAAGCTGTTCCAAAACCAGGTTATGAATGAGAGAATACTAAATTTACTGCTACAACAGCATTACGGGCATTTAAGAGATTTTCTAATTCGTACCAACGGACGGACGATGTTTGCCAAGTATGCAGAGAGTGAGTATACCTTTTGGATACCTTGTGAGGAATACACGCCTGAATTGCAAGCAAAGCTGTTAGGATTGGACATTGCCCGTTTGCAGGAGCCTGTACTCGATGTAGGCTGCGGATCAGAGGCACGGTTGGTCGGCTATTTACGTTCCCTAGGGATTGAGGCTTATGGAACAGATCGGTTGGCTGACAAAGGAACAGGTGGTACTCAGGGAGACTGGCTGGAGACATCCTTCGAGGAAGGCGCATGGGGAACGATTATCTCTCATATGGCGTTCTCCAATCATTTTATACATCATCATCTGAAAGCGGACGGCAATATTCACGAATACGCCCACAAATATATGGAATTGCTTAGGGCAATCCGGCCGGGAGGAAGCTTTATTTACAGTCCGTGCCTTCCTTTTATGGAAGAGCTTTTGGATATCCAAGCTGGTTATCGAGTAGAGCATATCCAGTCATCTAAAGGTTATGAAGCCACAAAAATAACGCGATTACGTTCGTAATTGCTAAAGGGTGTTCAAAGGTAAAAAAGACCAGAGCATGGAGGTGGCGTAAAATGAACATAGAAACAGCGATTGCGATTGCCGCACAGGCGCATCAAGGACAGACGGACAAGGGCGACCAGCCTTATATTTTCCACCCGCTTCAGGTCATGAACCGAGTAGAGTGTATGGACGAAAAAATAGTAGCCGTGCTGCATGATGTACTGGAGGATACAGAGGTCACAGCGGATCAGCTGAAAGAAGCGGGCTTTGACAGACATATCATTGAAGCGGTGGAAGGGCTCACTCGGAACGAGGGAGAGGAGTACAGCGATTTTATACGCCGAGCCAAAAACAATCCATTGTCCAGAGCGGTGAAAATAGCGGATATTCAGGAAAATATGAATCTGCAGCTTGAACGTTCCGTACGGGTTCACACGATATGATGACTCCGGAAGACTTACGGGCACTTACTCCACTGGACCATCTTCGGTCAGATAAGATGTTTTGTAACATGATGGTATTGATGTAAACCAAGCATTTCTGCAGGAGGTGAAGCGACAGTACGGCCATCTCTTAATCCACTAGCCGGTTGGTAGCTATTTCTCCGCCTTTTCCGTAAAAAATGAAACTGTTTGCCGAGTTCCAGTTCTCCACAACATTCAAGCCTGAATTGATCTCCCAGCGCAGCTCCTCCGAGTAAAGATAGTCGCACAAGAATATCGTCATTACTGCTTAACCAAGTTCGCCCAAAGTTTGATAGGTTGGATGCTTTAAATTATTGCGTGTAAAACGCTTCAGGATGGCTTCCGTTTCAGCGGTACCCAGGCGTAAAGTAGTAGCATACTTCATCATTTGGTTGTACTGCTGCCTAATCAGTTCCCAATTGATTGGGCGAGTCAGTACCGGTTGCAAATTCGGATAAGCATCGGTCATGCCTGGTTCCGGCTAATAACCCAGGGGCGTTTTCCAATCAGCAATATATAGATCGAAACGTTTTAGTTCGTCTATATATTGTAACTACGAGCGTTGGAAATCGAATTATGCAAAATGCTGAAATAAGAAAAATGGCGATACCTTTAATTATGAAATCATTGCAAAGTATCTAAATGGGTATCATAAGTAAATTTTGATATATATATGATTTTATTTCAAAAAAATGGTATAATGAATTGCGGAAAGGCCTATGCGATTCATCTGATTGCAGTAGTCCTCGTTTCATGAGTTGATTTTCTATATGTTCCTGATAAGGGGTGGTTATTTTTGTACAATACACCTACAGTTTCGGCGAAGTTTGAAGATTATCTAAAACAAAACGATATGACACTGGCTCAATTTGCGGAATATTCAGGTGTCCATCAAAGAACACTTAGTAATTGGATTATTCAGCATCGTCCTGTTTCCGTGCAGCAGCTTGATCGAATCACTGTGGCTATGGGTTTACCGGAAGGTGACTTTTACGATCTATACATAGAAAACTACATCATTGACCTCCCCCAAAACATGAGACGAATTGAACCATTGTTATATCGTTGTGCGGAGCTGGACAAGCTGGAAGCGATCCGTCGAATGGTTGGACATATTATGGACAAGCTTATGTACTCTCCCAGACTATATCAAATTGCAGAAACATTATTTTCACAGCCACAACATGCTGCTGCACTGTTGCTCTATGAGAATGTGGCAGAAGTGGAAAAATACCAGCACTCCGAGCGTCCCATGTTTGTGTACATCACCTATGCTGATCTACTGTGTGCTAGTGTATGTGAAGCCCAAGGCGATTATCAACAAGCTCTACAATAAACATATGACTACGCTGATTTAGATTGGGTCATAGAGACTGATGAGGATACCCGACACTGGATTGGTTTGTTTCAACAATGGGCGGAAGGCAATACTTACGTATATAAGCTTTTATCGGGAGATATAAATGTACTACATGATTATGTTGAATATATCGCTGCAACATGGGGTAGTTCCAGCGTAGCTGATACCACCCCTAGTAGATGAAATGTGAAAAAACATATTTTTATGGGTAACATCTCTGGTGCTGTTGATCGTCGTATTTCAAGGAGGCTCATACGTTTAAAAAAACGTTGTCTAGTACCAAGAATTACAAAATGAAAAGGAGGTACTTGCTGCGCTAAAAAGTATACCTTTAGGTATGGGGTTTGGAAATATTGCGCGGCTATTCCAAATTATGGGGGATATCGGTGTGTTACATGTGGAGACTGATTCGGTATGGCGTGATTTAATCTGCGAATATGTGAAGCAGCAGCCAGATATGAAATATGTCGCAAGTATAGCAACGGAGAAGGAAGCCATTCATTTTGCAGAACAGTATAAAGTCGATGTTATCGTGATGGATGTAACACTGACCTCTTCGCAGTACGATGGGTTGGATGCAGTGAGAGAGATTTTGATGAGAAAACATGTTAGCATTATTATCTTATCTTCAGTAGATAATTTGGAAGTGATTGCAGACTCTTTTAGCGTTGGAGCCGTCAACTATATTAAGAAGAAGAACTACACGGATATTGCTGCAGCTATTCGCGATGCGTATCATAATCGCGTAGCGATTCATCCTGACGCCGCTAGGGTGCTGTGCGATGAGTTCCGTAAACTAAGATTGGAAGAGCTTAAACGCTCCCTTACGCGGACCGAGCGACAAGTAATCGCGTATCTGCACGAAGGGTACTCTAAATCAAAAATAAGCGAAGTTCTGCATGTCGAACTGGAAACAATAAAAACACATGTGAAACATATACTCAAAAAGCTAGAGGTGAATAGTTGCAAAGACGCAGTCAAAGTAGCAAGACGGCGAGGATTGTTTGACAACAATTACGTTATGCGATAAGGGGGATAAAAATGTAACCCTAGTAAAAAATAGAATCTATAATATAATTTGTAATAGAGGAGTTGGATCACGCTATCTGTATTGGCGCCGGTATAGATTGCTATCACTGCTTCTCTAATTAGGAAATTGTCTAGTTTGGTGAAATACCGAGAGACAATGAAAACCTTAGGAGGTAGTTATTATGTCTAATAATCAATTTGATCTTGATGTACAAGTAAGCAAAAATGTTGGCGAAATCCAGCCTCAAGTTACCAGTTGGTTTGCTTGCACTGGAGGATGTATTACTGGAGTTAATTGTCAATCTAGTGAATGCGGAACTGTGCCTTGTGGTAAAACAACATCGAATTATTGTTAATAAAAAGCCAAGTATGATCATATGTAGTCAGTAACGTTAACGTTCTGCAGGCTTCTGTCTAGTTGTTAGTCGTGTGGGCTAATGCAAGACAGAGGTCTGCACTTTTTTGTAGTGAACGGAAGAGAGTAACCAATATAGCATACAGAGGTGTGAACTGATGACCGAGCTGATTCTGGAAGTGGATCGTGTGACGAAGCGAATAGGTAATAAGACTCTTATTCAAGAGACGTCCTTTAAATTGGAAAAAGGTAAGATCTACGGATTTATAGGCCCTAATGGAGCGGGAAAAACAACATTAATGCGATTAATGACAGGGCTTATCCAGCCAACAAGCGGAGCGATTCGCATTGGGACATACGATGTGCAAACGCAGAGAAAACAGGCATTAGCTAATGTAGGGGCGATTATAGAATCCCCCATCTTTTTTGAGTACATGACCGGAAGGCAGGTGCTTCGAAATTTATCTCGATTGCACTCGGAAATTCGCTCAACAGATCGAGAAAAGCACATTGATCAGTTGCTCCAGATTGTGGAATTACATTCCCGAGCAGATGATAAAGTGAAGACTTATTCGTTAGGGATGAAGCAACGATTAGGTATCGCGCAAGCTATGTTAGGGTCCCCCCACCTGCTACTTCTGGATGAGCCATCCAATGGACTCGATCCGCTAGGTATGCGGGAACTTCGTAATCTGATCCTCCAACTGAGGGAATCACGAGGTTTATCATTCTTCGTATCCAGCCACCTTCTAGATGAGCTGCAACTCATGTGTGACCAACTCATTGTTATTCGAGCAGGGGTGGTCATATGGACGGGGAATGTGAATGATTTGATTGTGGATGGTCAGAGGCTAGAAGACGCATTCTTGGAGTTGATGTTGTCATGAAAGTGTTAATCAGGATTGAATTCGAGAAGTTGATTCATCAGAAATGGGCATGGTTCATGTTAGTTTCTTGCATTCCGTTTGCTTATGCAATGATAACATATTTTATGTGGATTGATCAGCGACAATTACCTGATAGCCCATTCTATGTAGCTGCGAGCATGTCGGCATCGAGAGGGATGAAAGAAAGTATATATTTATTTGGGAATTTAATGGTCGCGCTGTTGGCTGGTCTCTTATACACAGAAGAGTTTCAGGGTGGTAAATTGCGAATGTTTTTTTTAAGAAGCTATTCTCGGGGTCAAATCTTTGTTAGCAAATGGATGATAATGAATTTATTCATCCTGTTGATGGTGGTCATTTTAGGCGTATCGTTTACGATCTTTGGCGTAATGAAACTTCCATCTCCCCCAGAGGTAATGGTATCAGGGAATAGGATTCCTTCCACAAATGCTGCAATACTATTCTATACTTTGAAACAATATGCACTTGATTTCGCTACATTGATCGGGGGGGGCGGTTTGTTTATTTGGATTGCTATGTGCTGTAGGACTGCGGCTCGTACAGTTGGTATTGCGATGATCTATATCATTATATCAATGTTTACTACAAGCATTTTCGATCCGGGAAGTCCTTTAATAACGGAAAATGCATTCTTGCTTGCCTTGATTTATGCGGGGTTGATTCCAGGTATGCAGGTTGTTGGTGTCGAGAAGGCATTGTCGGGCGATGAATATGCACAAATTTCAATAGCAGTGGGTTTAGTTATTTACTTTTTCGTATGTATTGTAGCTGCTCGTAGAAAATTTACGAGAGCAGATTATTTAAATTAGGAGTGTTGGCGTGTGAACACTGGCTTGTGGATCAGTGAACTGGAACGGATATGGAAGGGGAAGAGGATTCGAACGTTTGGATGTGCTTATCTGCTTGCTCTATTGATCGATATTGGATTCTTACGTCTAACAGGCGGTATTCAAATTGACCTAAGCCGGTGGTTTTCGGTTGATGCACTAAATCTGCCCGTATTCATTATGAAGGATATGTCGTTTTTGTTGCAATTGTTTGTGTTGCCGGGCTTATTTGTAGAGTCGCTTGCTGATGAGATACATTCGGGAGCGTATCGCATATATATGTTACGTTCGTTCGATCGCTATCAGCACTGGCTAGTTAAATTACTTACACAGATCGTTTTGATTGTCTCGCTTATCTTTGGAACAACGCTGGTCTCGCTAGCGTGTGGATGGTTGTTCTTTTCTCATCCGCAATCGACAGTGGTGTACTTAGTGCCAGAATCGATTGGATATGGCAATGTGTTGTGGCTAACGATCCAATACGATTTCCTTCTTGTACTGACTAGCATCGCGGTGCTTGTGATTTGCAGTGTTCTTTCTATCCTTATCACACGAGTTTCAATTGTGTATGCATGCACCATTTTAGGGTTGCTTGGCAGTTATGTCATCGTCTCTGAACTTCGTTTTCTGCATGATCCGTTTGTCAGTATTTTGAGAGAACTTTGCGGACAAGGAAGTATGATCTTCTGGGTGTACTTAACCGGGATTATTGTGATATGTCCAATCATCAGTTTCTGGATTTGGAGTAAGAGAGGAATGTAAAAGCACGCATTATTGTTGATACAGATAAAACCCACATAGTCTTTCGTCGCAACCCGGGCGTGAAACCATCAAATGAAAAGAAGAAGCCCCCAAGAAAGGAAGACAGAAAAAAGGTAATCCGCTGTTTGTTTTAGGGTGTAGTAAAGGTGAATGAAATTCCACTTTGACTGATTTAGAAGTTTCGATACGAGAATGTTGGTGATTTAACCTATTCACCGTAGTTTGGATGTAAGCGGTGTGGTGATGCGGTACGACTAGTGACTTTACCGCTAATGAAATCGACTTGCTCATCAATTCAGCATAGCCGATTTAGAATGATAATACTCATAATTTAACATGGAGATCACTTTGCCCTGTTCGTGGGAAAGAGGGGATATTACCTATTTTTGGAAGTGGACATTTTTTGGGTATTTACCCATTTTATTATAGGTAACATTGATCATCCTTCTATTTGATTCACCGCTGTTACGTGCTTTCAAAATTTAGGATTATATAAGATTTCGGGTATGTGTCGAATGTAAAGAGGTCTGAAAGTATTTAGACTCTATAACTACTCCCTAAATCTCTTTTTTCAGTCCACTATAACTAGGAGGAAAAATGACGAAAGAACCCAATATTTATCGCGCACTGGATTTTTTTATGATTCGTATGCCTGTTTTGCCATTCAATTTGTTTATACAGTGTTTTCCTTCCGATTGGAAAGACCAAGAAGAGCTTAAGCGTTTTTCGCTAAATAAACTTGTCGAATTATCCAATGACCCGATCATTCGCGAAGCGATTGCGGTATCGAGCCCGAGCTTGCTTGAGTCACTTTCTCATCTTGGTAATGACCAGAATGCACGAAAGAAAGCGCAGGTTATCAAAGGTTTCATGCGCTATCTGCTCCGCATGATGACGCGTCCCACACCATTTGGCCTGTTTTCCGGTGTGACTTACGGGCAATTCGCCGAACAGTCGCAGATGAACATAGAAGGCATCGCTACGTATCGCAAACGCGTGCGACCAGATATGGAATGGTTGTTAAAGATTGTTGATAAGATCGAGAAGCAACGTGAAGTTGTGGTTCAGTTTCGTATTCAGCGCAACTCTCTTATCTACCGTCAAGGCGAACGAGCAAAGATTCCTTACGTAGCGAGATATGGCGGTCTCGGCGTCGGAGAAAGTGATAGCGTATCCGTACGAGCCTCTGCAGTATTCGATCTGGTGATGGAAGCTAGTATGTATCCAATTCCGTACCTAGAACTCGTATCCCGGATTAAGAGTGCTTTCATGGAGGCAGAATTAGATACGATTCATCATTACATTTGGCAGCTTTTTGAACAAGAATTCTTAATTTCGGAATTGCGACCTCCGACGACGAGTATAGAGCCCTTCGATCATATCTTGTCTGTGTTGGATGGGGTAGAGGGTATAGATGAATGGAAGGTTGCTCTCAATGAAATTCGTCGGAATATTCGCTCATATAATAACCAATCTATTGGGCAGGGCGAGGAGCAATTACTTCAGTTGCGACAGATGATGAATGCTTTGGCGGAGGTGAAGACGACGGTACAGGTTGACTTGTCCTTGGAAGATCGATCCGTGACCTTGCCCTATCAGGTTCGTGAGGATGTTGAGAAAGTTGCACAATTGTTTAGTCGAATTTCTACGCGTAAGTACCGACACCTGGAGGAATACTGCAATGAATTCATAGAGAAATACGGTTCGTATCGAGAGATACCAATTCTGGAGTTGCTTGATGAGGAGATTGGGCTAGGGGCACCGGCCACCTATCAAAATCCGAGTAGCGTTCATAGGCAGTTGAAGAATCCGAGTGTGCCATTCAGTACGAAGTGTGAACAATTACTCTTCAAATGGTTCGTCTCGTGTATGCATCAGGGTGAACAAGAGATCGTTCTCACGAACGAAAGGATTCAACAGATCGTGGAGGATGAATCTGATAAAACCACCAGTGAGTTAATTCCTACTCCGTCAATGGAACTCTACTTTTTAATGGTTGTGCAGGATCGGGAAGCGCTCAATCGCGGAGAGTATACGTTAGTACTTGGACCGAATCCTGGATCGAGTGGCGCGGGGAAAACGTTCGGACGATTTATTGATTTAATGGGTGTCTCGTTTAAAAACATGTTCAATGGGATTCATGAGGAAGAGCAACGCCTATCACCAGGTAAACTACTTGCAGAGATTTCGTACTTACCCAGTGCAGCAAGATCGACGAATGTCGTTCTCACGAAAAATTTTCGCACTTATGAAATCGGAATTGGCACGAATCACACTGTACCAGAGGATCAACAGATTCATGTGTCCGATCTGATGGTTGGGGTGCGAGACAATAAATTTTATTTGAAGTCACGCAAGCACAATTGTGAAGTGATCCCGACAGCGGGGCATATGTTGAACTACCAGGGTGCACCGAATGTGTACCGATTTCTGGTGGAAGTTAGTCAGGAAGGGTATCGACAATGGTCGACATTAGAATGGGGAGTAATGGATCAATCCCCCTTTACTCCGCGTTTAAGGTATGGGAACATCGTGCTAAGTCCAGCGACATGGCGTATACAATTGAGTGGCACGACATCTGAGCGCGAGAGCAAGGAGCAATTGGCGCTTCTGGTTAGGGAATTCAGTATGCAGTGGAAAGTACCTCGGTATGTGTATATGACCCAATTCGATAATCGTATCTTGCTCGATATGGAGCATCCTCTGCATGTGGAGGAGATCTGCAGAGACTTGAAATCAAATGGTCAAGTGACGTTGATCGAGCATATAGGGGGATTTGAGGGTATGCCGATCCAGCGGAGCGATGGGCGCCTGACGGCGGAATTTGTCTTCCCACTCGTTAGACGCACGGAAGAGATGGATCTGACCCAAGCGGAAGTGGCGGTGGCGGTAAGTAAGGAGACAGAAATCTCTCGCCTGACTGTTGTTGATGCATCTCAGCGTGTGCAGTTGCCGGGTGGATCGTGGTTCTATGCCAAGTTCTATGGGATACACAGTCGCCAAGATGAGTTCATTGGTCGTCAGTGGGGAGATTTTGTTCAGAAATGCCGTGAGGCAGGTGTAATTGAACAAGCGTATTTCATTCGTTACTCCGATCCAACTCGTCATATTCGGGTACGGTTCAACATGCCACGCGGTAATGACATATCCTCGTTCATCCCAATCTTCCATGAATGGACGACTATGTTACTTCAAGATGGAATGCTTAATAAGGTTGTTGTGGATACGTATGAACCAGAGATCGAACGATATGGTGGACCTGAGCTTATGCGATTAGCAGAACGTATGTTTGCTTGTGACAGCGATGTCACAGCGAATTTGGTTCGGCTGCTTCGATTTAAGCAGATCCAGCTAAGTCAGGAGGTCGTGGCGGTGTGTAGTGTGATACAATACATGACTCAGTTTGGTTACAACGAGCAGAAGGTTTACGAGCTCCTCAATGAGCGCTTCGGTGTAAAAGAATATCTGGATGACTTCCGTAATGAACGGCGTTTATTCCTGCAGTTGTTAGGGAGGGATTCATCCGAATTAGTATCATTGCATCAAGAAGGTAAGCTGATTCATCAGATTGGTCAGCACAGGGAAGAGGCTGTCAAGTCGTATCAGCAAGCAGTTCTTGAGCATGAGCGGCAGGGCACTCTTATGAACAACAAAGACGATATCCTGTTCAGTGTGATTCATATGTACTTAAACCGATTGATTGGGATTGATCGAGATAAAGAACGTAAGATAATGATTATGGCTCGTCATGCCCTGAATAGCTTGCTGCAATATTGGAGGAAGCGCTAATGAACTTTATTTGGAAGGGATGCCAGCATGAATTAGCTTCACTCTGGAAGACGGTTCGACACGGACTGCAACTCTTCCGATTGATTTTCTATATGAATAAGAAGTATATGATTCCAAGTATGCTACTACACATCATTCAAGGCGCTGTGCCTGTGATGACATTAATGGTTACACAGAATTTGTTGAATAGTGTTTCCATGGGATGGAAAGAAGAGGGATATTGGGTGCTTTCTCCCTTTGTTTGGTTCATCGTCGTCTATGTCTTGAAGAATCTCATCGACGTCGCTCAAAGCTATGTAGAGGGTAATCTTCAGGCGGTCATTTCCAATTCGATGAATGTCATGATCTGTGAGAAATCAACCACGTTGGGATTGGCCGATTTTGAGAATGCTTCGATTAATGACCAATTAAAAAGGGTTTCACAAGAAGCCACTTATCGCCCCTATCAATTGTATAGTCAGATGGCTGGCATAGCTTCTGGACTCATTACACTTATTTCATCTGCTATCATACTTGTGTTGTGGAAATGGTGGGTGGTGCTCGTGATTCTCATGATATCAACGGTTTCTATCTATTCGATTTTCAAAATCAATCGAGAACAGTTCCAAATCTACTTGGATCGCGCTCCGCTGAGTCGAGAATCGTGGTACATGACGTATCTATTAACAAACGATAGCACATTTAAGGAAGTGAAAATATTCCAACTGGGTTCTTACTTGTTAAACCGATACCGCGATTTGTTGCACGGCTTCTTCCTTGTGGATCGTCGCATATTGTTGAAGCGAATTCGAGTTACTTTTCTGTACGATATGCTAGAAATGGTGGCTTTGTTCTGGTTAATTGGGCTTGCAATTCACGAGACATTTATAGGAGCGATGATGATCGGGAGTTTGTATGGGTATATCCAAGCGATTATGCTCACGCAGACCCAGATGAATGGGGTTATTCAGGGGCTTGTCCAGTTCTCACAGAACAATCTTTACATGGAGCATTTGCTCTTGTTCTTACAATTGCCCACGTCGGATCCTGTTAATCGACAGAAACAGTTTCCCAATGCAACAGAGCTATCGTGTGACGCAAATGCAAGTGTCCAGATTACACAGATTTCGTTCGATCAGGTATCTTTCGCTTATCCAGGACAAGATTCGGATACGATTCGAGAAGTGGATGTGACATTCAAGAAGGGGCAGACTGTGGCTATTGTAGGGAAGAATGGTTCGGGTAAGTCCACACTCGTGAAGCTGTTAATGCAATTGTACACGGATTATCGTGGTACCATCCAAGTCAATGGCCGTAATGTTCTCGACTACGATCTGCAACAAGTCCAAGAACGCATGGGGGTTGTGTTTCAAGATTTTGTTCACTATGAAATGTCGGCTCGCCATAATATTGGCTTCGGCTCATTGGCTGAGCTCGAACAAGATGAGCGATTGATGGATGCAGCCAAAGTTGCAGCTATTGACCAAGTGATTGCGAATTTGCCAAACGGTCTCGATACACAACTTGGCAAATGGTTCGATGAAGGACATCAACTTTCGGGGGGACAGTGGCAACGTATTGCAATTGCAAGAGCCATTCTGCGAAGTGCGGATGTATATATTCTAGACGAGCCGAGCTCGTTCTTGGATCCATTGGCTGAACGGGACTTACTGCAATTGTTCATTCATTTAATGAGAGACACGATAGGGATTTTCATTACACATCGTATCTCGTCAGCGCGTCTAGCGGATCAGATTTTAGTCATGGAGGACGGCCGGATCATTGAGCAGGGATCGCATGCTGAATTGATGCGTTTAGGTGGGGTATATGCGCAGATGTATCAAGTGCAAGCAAGTTCATTTGCAGAAGAAGTTGCGGTGAATTAGAAGGAGATGATTGAGGATGAAAGCGGCAAGTGCGGTATCGACACAATGGATCCCCTTAAATGGGGAAGTTAGAAAGCAAGTGGCACAAGTGTTGCAGGCGATTGTGCAGCGTTATAAGGATCCTGATCAGGTACGTGCCCAGATGAAGCAGGTTCCTGGGCAAGTGATTGAAGGGATACAGGTAGCACGATGGTCAGACACAAGCTTCTCGGGTGGATTTACGGGTATTTGTGTATTAATGGGGCAACTGGATCAGTTATATCCTGATGAAGGTTGGGATATGGTAGGGCATAGTTACCTGCAAAAGATTCAAGAGGTAATCGAACAGCAAGGTATTCATACTCTATCGCTATACAGTGGGTTAGCGGGTATTTTGATAGGCGTCCGTGCTCTGTCACGAAAGAATACGCGCTACCAAGGCATGCTAGATACACTGGCTAGTTGGTTCGAGGAAGCCGTGTTAAATTATGTAGAGATATGCAAAAACCAGTGGGAAGAAGGGCAATTGCGTATTGGTCAGTACGATACAATCGAAGGTTTGGCAGGAATTGGACGAGTTGTGTTGGCTTTCTCAGATCGACCGCAGATGAAGATCATCTGGCAACGGATTGTTGAAGTATTCCATGTCTTCTGTGGGGAAAAAGATTATCAAGGATATCGGATCCCTGCTTGGCATATCCCGTCTGCGAATCAGTTCCTCGAACATGAAAAGGTGCAGTATCCAAATGGGAATTTTAACCTAGGTCTATCCCATGGTATCTCAGGACCGCTGGCTTTTCTGAGTCTATCGCAATTGCAGGGCATGACAACAGAAGCGATGCGTGCAGATCTGCGGCTGCTCACCGAGTGGACATGTCGATGGCGAGTGAGCGGTGAAGCGGGAACGTTCTGGCCGGGGCGAGTCGCTGTTGAAGAGGTACTTCAGGGTGAATTGCATCCGAGCAGTACCCGAGACCCGTGGGACTCCTGGTGCTATGGGGTGCCTGGGATTGCACGATCCATCTGGCTAGCTGGGCAAGCGATGCATAATCAGGAATGGAGCGCAATTGGATTGCAGGCGTATGTAGAGATAGAGAATCGCATCCAGACCATGGGAGGACTCACCGCCTCTACCTTGTGTCACGGTGTAGGGGGGCTGCTTCATATGATTCAACGTATGTATTCGGATACGGGTCATGTGACGCTTGGTGCGATGCGTGATGAACTAGTTGTGGCTGTGCTGGATAAGTATGCGGCAGAGTCGAAGTTTGGTTATTATGATGAACATTTTGTGAATGGCAAGTATGAGCAAGTGGATGAAGCGGGCTTTTTGACGGGTGCCGCGGGCGTGGCACTTGTGCTAGCTTCTTTGCTTTACGAGGAAAGCCCGGATTGGGATATGGCTTTGTTGATACGATAGGTTAACACCACACCACCGGACAACGCCGGGGCTGATGACAAAAGGGTCTGAGGAAAAAATCTTCAGACCCTTTATCCATGGGTATTTCACAAACGATGTGATTCTTCATTGGTCTGGCTAGAGCTTCAAGCATTCGTTGAATGTTGAGGGACAACGTCGAAAAGAGGCAGTACTCCTGTACATTACGGACATTCCTCTTATGGGTTTTCACGAGATGGGCTAGTATCATGGTCCCGAAAGTTCCTTCGCACTAAATACTGAGAAGGCGCATAACGGCTCGATGCGTTGCTGTTTTCGCATGGGTTTTGTTGAGCTCCAGGGCTTCGTAGAATAGGGCTGATTCTGCGAAAGGGTGAAGCAAGCTTCACGCTTTGCCAAGGCTCAGGCTCGAAGGTGAAAGCAACGATGGCTACTGCCCATTTCCATCTTTTAAGGAGGAATCTCTTTTTGACTTTTTGATCAGAAAGGGATGAAAGGGCGTTCCCCACTGCGTTCTCTGCTGTATTAGGAATGGCCAAGTCTTGTGCTCTGGACTTTAGAATTTTTAGTAGAGACGGATTGTAATATGAAGTGCGACACCTGCTGGAAATAAATAAAAAAAGGGCCCATGGCCGGATTCGTGTAGAATGAAAGTTACCACACCCCATTTACACAAGGAGAATCCACCATGAGCTACACTCATCTTAGCATAATTGAACGCAGCAAACTAGAAATCCTTCACCAGCAGGGGAAAAGTGCCAGAGATATTGCCAAGGAACTGGGTAGACACCACGCCACCATTAGCCGGGAACTCCGTCGAAACGCAGTACAAGAGCCTTATCAGGCTGAACGATCTCAGGAGAGCTATGCCCAGCGTCGTAAGGCCTCGATTTACAAGGGACGTTGTCTCCACGAGCAAAAGTCATGTTAAAGACAAATCATCGGCTGCTCAACCCACAAAAAGCATCTCTGACGGATGAAAAACAGCAGGAACTGAACGAAATCCTGCGATATTCGTCCCTACTCCAACGGGTTCACGACTGGAAAGAGGCTTTCGGTGAATGGTATAACCAATCGCCTGATGTGAAAACAGCGGAAATTCGATTGGATCACTGGCTGGAGGAAGGGGAGCGAATCCAGCATCCCGCCGTAGATGCTAGCTTAAAAACCATTCGAAACTGGCGACAAGAAATTCTAAACTACCATCGCTGTCGGTGGACGAACGCTACGGTTGAAGGCAGAAACAACCGGATGAAAGCATTTCAACGTAGGCATTATTTTACGCGTAACCGGGATCGATATGTTCAGGGGCTTTTGGTGGAATGCAATCAAGCACGCTATGCCCGTTAACATGAACGGCTCGAAACCTCAAGCACTAACTTTGGTGTAGAGCCAAGAAAAAAGAAGATATTTTGCTTCATCTATAAAAACAAAGCAGCTGCTGCTTCGGGTAAATATAGACACCGTGGATCATATGATGGGTACCGCCTCCATAGAATTTCGGAAGCTTCAGGAACAGGGGCATTTGCACAATTTTCCATTATATCCTATGTAAAAATGCCGTGTTCATAAAACGAAAAAACGACACTGTACTTGAAGCTCATACAGTGTCGATAGATTGGAATAGGTATATAGCAGTGACCATCGAACCGCCGCCTGATGACCGTCCTGTTCATACAGATAGATACAGTCGCTGCTGATCGGCTTGCCTGTGTCGGGAGCGGGATTTTTTTACCTTCCAGACAGGTCAATTCCTCATTCCCCAATTATGATCATGGTAGCCACTTCCTTCGACTTCCTGAGTGTGACCTTCTACCGTAATCGTACCTGTAAATTTACCGCTCGGTACTGCACAGAACCAGGCGAAGAAGGAGCCATCCGTATACCACCATTCCCATTGTCCCGGCTTTAGCTCCTTGCTCAGTCTCATACCATCTTCCCAAGGATGTGGGGATTCTGCTTGAATACCGTACTTATGAAAAAATTCCTGGCTGTCGTGTAATTTTCCTGTAGTTACAGTCATAATGATGTCCTCCATTATTTTAAATTTGGGCACACCTAAATTATGTTATAGGGCGCGCCCAAATGTTTGGCAACCCAGGTATGATCGATTGAAGAATTACCAAGGAGAAAGGTGGGACTTTAGCCCTTTTATTTGTCAGAGTTCATCTTGGAATGGTAGTATAAGGATAGATATTACTCTATTTGGGATTCTATTAACAATGATTAGCCTACGGATAACCGCAATTTTCAGAGTAGATTAAACCATATTTTCCTAAAAGCCGATATATCTGAAGGAGGCGAAAACACACTGTTATTGTACCCGTCCGAAAATGGATGTATATGATTGGGTTAGGAGAGTAGAAGAAGTGTCAGATCTGTATACGAAAAAAGAAGTAGAAGATTACGTAACAAACGTAGTCCTTGAACGGCCTTTAGGTGTAAGTATTGCAGCCATTTTATTGATTTTTAATGGAGCTCTTCTGCTGGTGACACAGCTGTTGATGCTTAATGCGTTGAATGAGGCTTCTACATGGGTGGGAATTTGCAGGGGGATGTTTCAAGGGTTCATCGCTTTGCTCGGTTTGTCGGGGACAACTGCCGGTGTCGGTATGTTATTTGGTAAGAAGTGGGCCTGGTGGCTGGCTGTATTTTATTTTACATATGAAACGATGCGTTATACGTGTGCGATCCTGTTTATTCCGGAAGTACCTCCAATGTTGGGGGGCGTACATCTAAGTCCTGCCCTATACTACGTAAAGTTTGGCATGCGTATTGTTTGGAATTTGCTGTTTACGGTGTTTATGTGCCGTAGTACGGTGACTGGATTTTTTCAAACAAGCGGAATAAACAAATGGAAAGCATGTATTTTATTATTTTTAATCAATGGGGTGTTGGTGGGGATCGGCTGGTGGCTGATGAATTAGTATCTTCATATATGAGGAAGGAGATAAATGATGACAAAGGAAATATTTCCGGTGCTGGAAACCAGCCGACTGCGTTTAAGACAGCTTACGTTGGGGGATTACGTTAAGAGAAGCTCCTGAACGTGTAGTTGGTACTATTGGATTTCATAACTGGCACAAGAAGCACTCCCGTATTGAAATCGGCTATGAGTTGGCACCCGAATACTGGCGACAGGGCCTGATGGCAGAAGCGATGAAGGCAGTGATTCATTATGGATTTCATTTGCCGCAGGTTCACCGTATCGAAGCCTTCATTGATCCAGATAACGAAGGCTCCAGACGGTTATTGCTCAAAAGTGGTTTTACCCAAGAGGGTCACTTGAGAGACTATTTTTATGAAAAAGGCCAGTTTGTCGACGCTGTTTTTTTTGCCATCCTTCGAGAAGAATATCGTGCGGATTGGTAATTTTACAAATATCCTTTTTCTCCGTAAGGCTGGAGCCGATCAAGCCAGGTCTGCTCCAGCTTGGCCAGCGCATCTTTGACATCGAAGAATTCCGAATCTTTTTTCTTCAAAAGTTCCAGCACCTCAAACTCAAACGCATCTTCGCCGTACTCATGCCATTCCTGTTGCAGTTGTTGGTTCTGACAAGTTCCCATTTGTAACTCAAACCGACGACCGTTCAGTGATTTTAAATTTGGTGTGCCAGCGACAAAAATTTTTCCGTTGTGTGTATTGCGAATGCAGTAGATTCCGGCCTCTGTCTTGGTCTCCATATACTGCTGCACCAGTTCTTTTCTTCGATTCATGTTGAGTTCTCCTTATTATTCAAATATCGTGCTTCAAGATTCCTTCAACCAATATTCACTGCCATCCGGCTTGCGATCCAACAGACTATATTCAATCATATATCTTCGCACCGTGACATAATCGTCATACACTTCCTGTAAAATGGCATTAATATCCTTCTCATGATACGTCCGTCCTTCCTCAAAACGTCCCGCAACTTCACGCAGTACAATCAACTTATGCTTTTCCTGCATTTTGAAGGTTTTCAGGCGACCCTGTGTGCCATCTGGAAAATACTTTGCTAGTACCTTTTGCCTTTCGTCTTCGGTAATGTTGTAGCGCTCATCTACCATCCGTGCCCGTACCGGCACCTCGACGATAGCAGGAGCGTGGCGGTCTTTTTCTTTTAGCAGCTCCATCAAGGTCAGAAATACCTTGGCCTGCCGTTCCTTTTCTTTGAGGCCAAAGCGATGATTGCGTATGGTGGATGCGCTGCCGATTCCGGTTTCCTTTTGAATATCCGCATCGCCCGTGCCTTGATAAAACAACTGAAGTAATCGATTCTGATGATCCGTCAGCCCGGTCAGCTTTTTGTCCAGGCCGATCAAATAGTCAAAGACCGAACCGTACGTCCGCTCAATATGAAGACGCATATACCGCTCCGCGTCATAAAATACCCCTTGATCCTGATATATGATTCCTTGCTCATAGCGCTGTCCGTCCAGCAGACAAACCACCTGTTCTTCCTGACGGATATACCCACGTTTCAGTTCCTCAATTCCAGCATTCCAAAATAGCTCGGAATGATCCATTTTAATAAACACCTCAATTAAATGTTGATTATTTTATAGACAATATAACATTTTGTTTATTTTAAATCAATAAGTGAAATGAGTGAAAGGCGATTTCCAGTGACTCTGTCGTCAATTTATACACAGGAGAGCCAATTCACCTGAATACAGATGAATTTATTCATGAGGCCTATACTTATTTTACAGAGGGAGTTGCTCCGGGTGAGTCCTACAAAAAAATGGGAGGAAACCTCTAACACGGAAATAGGGCTTTGTCAAAATTCTTTATTTGTCGTGAGAAGGGCTTCTCATTTTGCAAGTAGCATGAAAACGCATAATTACTCTGATCCAACCGTCCAAAACGCGTTGGGGTTCTTTAAGGTTGCCTCGGAATTTGAATCTATGATGCCTGTTTCCAAGTATCCATGCTTGAAATTTATTTTATTCTAATATTTAACTGTTAACAGAATTATTAAAAAGCAGGCCTGTTGATTAACCAATTATTGTGAATTTAAGAATGAAAGATATCCTTTATATTCAAGGTACATAGAAGGTATCTCCAATGAGCAGAAAGCTTATTTAGCAAGAGCAGGCGCGCAAAACGAACAAACTCCAGTGCTTCATGCTTGGGAACACGAAGGCCTTAGCATTCTCTGATTCGTTAAAATACCTCTCAAACAATATCGAAAAACTCTCTACATCTATACCCCAGAGCATATTCTAGAAATCAATCATCCCTACCAAATTGCCATCAGTATTAACTAACCAATTACCCGGAGTGGAGTCTCAACTAACTGGAACAGGTAAAGAATCTGTAAATACAGAAGTATTCTCTAGAGCCCATTCAACAAGCATTATCTCATCCTGATCTAATAAATTACTCTGACTACATTTGGTATAGGTCTCCTCCATTGAATTGTGAAGATAGGTAACCGGATCAAAGTGATGATTTAACTCTATAGGTGCCCCATCCTTATCAGGTCGACCGAACCATTCTCATAATAGTGCCATCCATAGAGCTTATTAGAATTGCTTGCCAATCTTTGCCCTCATATATTTCAATTAATTCTGGAACATAAGGGTGTAAATGGTGCATCTAATTCTGATAAGCGTAAACTTCAGGATGCCATCTCTGTTTTCTAGTATACGTCTTTAAGAAATACAGAATATTGTCCCTTTTAGATTGTACTTTCCAGACTCCAGTTCTTGAACTATTCGGCCTATAGTTGGCTATTATATTAAATTCCCCAATAGTTAATTCTAAAAGTGCATTTAATTCAATAGGATAAATTGATATCTGATTCAAAGACATGATATTTAACATAGTTTGAGCATGCTCACAGTCACATCGGGAAAGGCTTAACTGTGTTACGTTATAGCTAATTACTCCAGAGGAGTTTTTATAATGTCTACAACTTGTGAAAGAGGTGTGTAATTGAAAGTTCCAACAATCCAATTCGGACATATTAAATCCAGAGTTCCTGTTATTCAAGGTGGAATGGGCGTAGGCATATCCTTAAGTGGACTAGCCGCTGCTGTAGCCAATGCAGGCGGGATCGGCACCATCTCTGGTACAGGGATCACTACTGAAGAGCTGAGAATGCATATTCGCAAAACAAGAGAACTCTCTAAAGGGATTGGCTATATCGGTGTGAATGTACTATTCGCAGTGAAGGACTTTGCCGAAAAAATGAAGGTTGCTTTGGAAGAAAAGGTTGACTTTATTATTTCCGGAGCCGGAATTTCTAGAGATATTTATGCTTGGGGTAAAGAATATGGTACTCCTGTGGTAACTATTGTTTCATCCGCCAAATTAGCCAGAATTTCCGAAAGACTTGGTGCCTCCGCAGTCGTTGTGGAAGGGTTCGAAGCTGGGGGCCATTTAGGTACAGACAGATCCATGTTTGATATCCTTCCTGAAGTCTTAGAGGCCGTTTCGATTCCGGTTATTGCTGCGGGTGGGATTCTGACAGGGGATGATATCGCAAAAGCCCTTCGGATTGGCGCATCTGGTGTTCAAATGGGCACCCGTTTTGTGGCTAGCCATGAGTGTGATGCTCCCTTAGCCTTCAAGCAAAAGTATGTAGATGCTCAGCAAGGAGATACTGTCCTCATCAAGTCTACAGTGGGTCTAGAAGGTAGAGCGATTCGGAATGAATTTACGGACCGGATCAGTGATGATGCCAAATTAAAGATAGTCAAATGCTATGATTGTCTAAAGGTTTGTTCACATCGCTTCTGTACAATGGAATCCCTGCTTACTTCCCTTAGAGGAGATGTTAAGAACGGTTTGGTTTTTGCTGGGTCCAGAGTTCATGAGATTAAAGAGATTTTGTCCGTACAGCAGATTATCGACAATTTAATGGATGAGTATCAAGGGGCATTGAACCCGACAACTTAAGGTTGTTATAAGATATAAAAGCACGATTAACCACTTAAGCTTGGGATTTCCGAGCGTAAGTGGTTTTTTATTTCGCGAGATACTCAAATCTATATAAGTTGAACTAAAGAAAAAAACTGACTAGAACCTGACACAGAGACGGTCAATGATCGTCAAAGGTACTTTCATAATCTCTTCCATGAATTGTTGTACGTTGGTGCGAATTTCGGTGACCGTGTGGTAGAAAACGTTGTTAATCACATCCGATTTAAGCCATTTCTACAACCCTTCGACTACATTGAGTTGTGGGCTATAGGGAGGCAGAAAAACCAGTTCAAGTCGGTCCTTCATCTCGGTTAGGAACGGTTCCAGCAATTTCGCATGGTGGATTCGTGCATTATCCAACACCATCACAATTTTGCCTGTTGGATATTCGGCTACGACTTTTTTCAAAAAGCTCAAAAAGGTTTCTGCTGTATACTGCTCATCTTCCTGCCATACGATCTGGCCTGTCCCATAGTCGACGGTTGCCAGCAGTTTGACGCCGTGATGTTTACCTGTCGTTTGAATGATACGCTGCTTGCCACGAAGAAACCACGTTTTTTGAATGGCTTGGTCATCGCGAATCATGGATTCATCTTCAAATAATACATGGCCGATTTTTCCTGTCATGTATCTTTTTTTAAATCCGGAAACGTTTCTTCTGAAAAGATTCTTTGCTTTTCTTCGTCCGCCGCTGCCAAGGTATAGGTTGGCTTGGTGTAGCTTAGCCCCTGACGGTGCATCATTTTGGAGATGCCACGAAGCGAATACGTCACTCCAAATTCCCGTTGGATAAAGGCTGCCATGATCTCCAGTGTCCAAATGTGCCGCGCGGTAAAGCCTACATCATGCGGAACGGAGCCCACGATGGTCTGTTTCAGCTTTTCTTGTTGTTCTTCGGTTAATCGAACGGGGGCGCCTGGCGAATGATTCATTTGCAGACCTGGAAGCCCTCCTGTTTCATAGGCTTGAATGTAACCTTTTACGGTTTTTGCACTTCGGTTGAGGGTATGAGCTATTTGCTCTATTTCTGTTCCTTGCAGATACAAATACAGCGTCTGGTATCGTTCGTACATTCGACGTTTTTTGGCTTGCTTCATCGCGATTTGGATCTCTTGAAAGGATGCTGAATGGTCCATTAAATTCCCCTGCCTGTCTAAAGTCATTGTCTATATTACTTCGACATGTAGCAACGAAATCCTTACCATAGTTTTCTAATCTTTAGTTCAACTTATATAGGTTTTGGTGGGAAATTTAATCTACATGCATCATGACATTCCTGATAAGTCCCTGGATTAGGTGGACTTTGGCAGAACGTCATGCATTCATAATATTCAGATGGATATTGACGATAATACAAAGACAATCACTCCTTATCTTAATCTTAGTTTTCAAGATATTGTATTTGGCTGTATACTTTTTGGGTAATTGTCCATGCATAATTGGGTGATTGCCTAACAAAAAAGAGTAAGCAAAAAAGTCCACCTTCACAGTTTTACCTCACAACAGCCCCCACGAGGCACTTGGGGTAGGTGAGGTCGTGGGTTCGAATCCCGCTACTCCGATTCTAATCAAAATGTCCTAATGACGCAGATTTTGCGCCTGCCGGATATTTTTTTGTTTATTGGATTTTTTCATCGATTGGAAGTCTATTCGCCAATGAGTGCATACAGAAATGGGGAGAAGCACGCTACGTCGTTTTTTGGAATACTATCGACTGTATCGTTCTTTGTTTCTTTTGGATTTTTCGTGCGCGGTCTTTGCTTGCGTTGCTGGAGCTGGGGTTTCTGCTCGCCGTGAATTATGTGGTGGACGACTTATTGCCGCAAAATAACTTAAGGCTGATTCTGTGGGCCTGCGCGGGTTTGCTGGCGCGATCTATGCGGTAAATACGGTGATGCAGTACATCATTAACTATTGGGGTCATATGCTGGGCGTTAATATTGAAACGGCGATGCGGCGGAGACTGTTTGAGCATATGCAAAAGATGTCCTTCCGATTTTTTGATAACAACAAGACAGGCAGCTGATGTCGCGAATTACGAATGATTTGGTGGAGATTGGCGAAATGGCGCATCACGGCCGGAGGATTTGTTCATTGCGATTATGACGCTGATTGGGGCATTTGTGCTGATGAGCTCGATTCACTGGAAGCTCGCGTTGCTAATTTTTGCGGTGATTCCGGTGCTAATCTGGGTGTCCATTTATTTTAACAAAAAGATGACCAAGGCCTTCGATACGATGTATACGAGCATGGGAGAGTTTAATGCCCGTGTAGAAAATATAATTGGCGGTATCCGTGTTGTGCAAGCTTTTGGTAATGAGCAGTTTGAAAAGGTACGCTTTGACAAAAACAACAACCGTTTTCGGGGCGCAAACCATTTGAGAGGAGATATTCGCTATAGCGATGTTCCTTTTGGATATGAAGGCAAGGACAAGGTACTAAAAAGGAATTGTCTCGGCATTCAGGCTGGCGAAACGGTTGCTTTTGTAGGTCCGTCAGGGGCGGGGAAAACGACGATTTGCAGCTTTCTTCCCCGTTTTTACGATGTGGAGGGCGGTGCCATTACCATTGATGGTATGAATATCCACAGTATGACGCTGGTTTCACTACGCCGACAGATTGGGATTGTGCAGCAGGATGTGTTCCTGTTCTCTGGCACTATTCGCGAAAATATCGGGTATGGCAAGCTGGATGCCGGGGAGGATGAAATATGGGAGGCTGCACGGCGTGCGCAGCTGCATGATTTTATCCGTTCTCAGCCGGAAGGAATGGATACGGTGATCGGTGAACGGGGTGTGAAGCTGTCTGGAGGTTAGAAACAGCGGTTGGCGATTGCACGGATGTTCTTGAAAAATCCGCCGATTCTCATTTTGGATGGAGCGACCTCAGCGCTGGATACGGAGACAGAGGCTGCGATTCAGCAATCGCTGGCAGAATTGTCTGCCGGACGGACGACATTGGTCATTGCCCAGCGACTGGCGACGATTAAAAATGCCGACCGTATTATCGTAGTGACGGAAAAAGGCATTACCGAACAGAGAAGACATGAGGAGCTGGTTGCGGCGGGTGGAGTGTACAGTCGTCTGCATACTGCCCAATCTGGTTCCTGATATTATGATTTGTACGATAAAAGCGCCAAGGCTGGGGGACAAACCCGCCTGTGGCGCTTGTTTTCATACGAAATAACCCGATTCATCTAATTTACGCATTGGTATGTTGAGAAAAAGGAAATGCTTATAGACGGAAAAGTTCATACAATGGAAGAAGGATAGGAACTGTGAAATTCGACTTTTGATGAAGAATTTCATATAATGTGAGCATATTGTGAACAACTTAAAATGAGAATTTTGCAAAAACTGAAATGAAAATGATTTCCGTCCAGCTATGAATTTCAAAATTTGACGGAGGGAACGAGATGACAATGGAAGAGAGCAGTAGACAGGTACCTTGGCAAAGTTATTATGGACCTAATCTAGGTTATGTGCAGGACCAGTATGAAAAGTATGTAGCGGACCCCGGAACAGTTGATCCGGCTTACCGCGAGCTTTTTGATCAATGGGGTGAGCCGCCACAATCCGAATACTCGGTTGCTTCCATGATAGACTACAAATTGCAAGGCCCCCCGGCAAGCGCTCAGGGACATCTTGATTCGAACACATTACAGAAAGCGGTTACAGCCGGGAAAATGGTGTGGAACATCCGTGAATATGGACATTTGGCTGCACAAATAGACCCGCTGGGACTGGATGCCGAGCAGGATACACGCTTGCTTGATCCGGCATCCTACGGTTTAACTGAACAGGACCTAAAGGCTTTTCCGGCCTCTTTAATATGGGATAACGCTCCTGCTGGAACACTTAACGGCTGGGAAGCTATCCAACGCTTGCGTGTAGCATACACAGGCCCGATTGCCTATGAATTTAGTCACATTCATAACGAGGAGGAGCGCTGCTGGTTGAACAGCTATGCTGAATCCGGCTGGTCCTCCAAACCGCTCACCACACAGGAACGCAAGGCGTTGCTGGGCAGACTGGTAGAGGTGGAGCAGTTCGAAGAGTTTTTGCATAAAACGTTTGTCGGACAGAAACGTTTTTCCATCGAAGGTAATGATGTTCTTGTACCCGTACTCGACGAGATTATCCGTCTTACGACGAATGCAGGTGCAAGCCACGTGCTGATGGGGATGGCGCATCGTGGTCGTCTGAATGTACTGGCCCACGTGCTGGGCAAGCCTTACAGCAAGATTTTCTCTGAATTTCATCATTCTCCGAATAAGGATTTGATTCCGTCGGAAGGCTCGACAGGGATTAACTACGGCTGGACCGGAGATGTGAAATACCATCTGGGTGCCAATCGTTTTGTAAAGGACGGGGAAGCGGTACAGGCCCGTCTGACATTGGCGAATAACCCGAGTCATCTGGAATATGTGAACCCGGTCGTGCAGGGCTTTTCTCGCGCAGCACAGGAAGATCGCAGTGAGGCAGGCTATCCGAAGCTGGATGTCAGCAAGGCGGCAACCATTATCATGCATGGCGATGCGGCTTTTCCAGGTGAAGGCATCGTGGCGGAATCACTTAATTTCACGAATTTACGCGGCTTCCGTAATGGTGGCTCGGTTCATATTATTGTTAACAATCGTCTGGGCTTTACAACGGAAAGTGTGGATTCACGTTCGACCCGCTATGCAAGCGATCTGGCCAAAGGCTATGAAATTCCGATCGTACACGTGAACGCGGACAATCCCGAGGCGTGCATTGCAGCAGCTCGAATGGCTGGTGAATATCGCAACCGTTTCAAGAAAGATTTCCTGATTGATCTGATCGGCTATCGCCGTTATGGTCATAATGAATCCGATGATCCGGAAACAACGCAACCGCTGGTATACAGCAAAGTGAAAAACCATCCAACGGTTAGTAAATTGTACGCTCAAAAACTGATTAAGCAAGGAATCGTGGATGAAGCGTATAATGCTGGACTTATCGAAAAGGTACAAAATCGACTGAAGGAAGCACATGAGCATGTGAAGAATAACCCGGAAGAGGAGCCTGCAATTGCTCCTTCCAAGGCAAAAAGGGGTCAGGATTCTGTGGTCCGTACGGCAGTAGAGTTGAAAAAGCTGCGTCAGATCAATGAAAACTTGCTCAAATGGCCAAAAGCCTTCCAGGTATATCCGAAGCTGGATCGTATTTTACAGCGAAGAAAAACGGCTCTGAACGATGGGGAGAAGGTGGATTGGAGCTTGGCGGAAACGCTGGCTTTGGCTACGATTCTGGCAGATGGCAAACCGATTCGTATGACGGGTCAGGATGCGGAGCGGGCAACGTTTGCTCACCGTAACCTCGTGCTGCATGAGCCTGAAACGGGCAATACGCATTGCCCTTTGCACACATTGCCAGAAGCACGCGCTTCGTTCAGTATTCATAACAGTCCGTTGTCTGAAGCGTCTGTCCTTGGCTTTGAGTATGGCTATAACGTGTACTCTCCTGAAACGTTAGTGATTTGGGAAGCGCAATTCGGTGATTTTGCCAACTGTGCGCAGGTTATTTTCGACCAGTTCATTTCCGCTGGCCGCGCCAAATGGAGACAGAAATCCAGCCTGGTGATGCTGTTGCCGCATGGAAGTGAAGGACAAGGACCGGAGCATACGAGCGCACGTCTGGAACGTTTCCTCCAGCTGTCTGCACAAAATAACTGGACTGTCGCTAACCTGAGTAGTGCCTCGCAGTATTTCCATCTGCTGCGCCGTCAGGCTGCATTAAGCGAGAGTGAGGAAGCTCGTCCGCTTGTGATGATGTCGCCAAAGAGTCTCATTCGTAACAACCGTGTCGCTTCGCCTGCTTCCGAATTCAGCGAAGGAACATTCCGTCCCGTGCTGGAGCAGCCCGGACTGGGTGCGCGCCCGGATCGTGTAGAGCGGATTGTACTGTGCAGTGGCAAGATTGCCATTGATCTGGAAGAGGCGTTGGAGAAGGACAAGGATGAAGCGGAGGACCGTCTGCACATTATTCGTGTCGAGCAGTTGTATCCTTTCCCGGAAGAGGAAATTCGGAATATTTTCAGCCGCTTCCAGCATGCTAAGGAATTCGTATGGGCACAGGAAGAACCGAAAAACATGGGTGCCTGGAGTTACATTGAGCCTCGTTTGCGGAATGTAGTGCCGCAAGGAGCGGAAATCCGCTACGCAGGCAGACCGGATCGTTCCAGCCCGGCGAGTGGTTATCAGCAAGTACACAGCCTAGAGCAGCAGCGAATTATTCAATCAGCGTTGAAGCAGGATTCCAAAAACAATATTACACTGGGGAGGTAGCGGCTGTGAGCGATATTTTAGTACCAGCAATGGGAGAATCCATCACGGAAGGAACAATCTCCAAATGGCTTGTGAAGGAAGGGGATTCAGTAGGACAGGGAGATGTTCTACTGGAGCTGGAAACCGATAAGGTCAATCTGGAAATTAGCGCTGAAGAAGCGGGCGTAGTCCAGAAAATCCTTCGTCAGGAAGGGGAAACGGTGGTTATCGGTGAAGCTGTTGGTTTGATCGGAAGCGGTAGTGGGAGCGGTAACGCAGAACCATCCGGTGCCGGAGAAGCAGCAGCGACCAAAGCGCCGGAAGCACCGCCTGTAGCGACTTCGCCCGCTTCCACAGAAGGCGGTGGTAAATCAGCAGCGGAACAGGCCGCACAGCCTATTACATCCAACGGTGACGGGAACGGTCAGACGGCATCTCCATCTGCCCGGAAGCTGGCGCGTGAGCGTGGAATTGATCTGGAGCAAGTACAGGGAAAGGACCCGCTCGGACGAGTGTTCCAGGAGGACGTTAAAACGCATGCAAACAGCGCCGATGTTTCGCGTGCTGCATCACCTGCACCTGCGACTCCTGCTGCGGCGTCCCCGTCTCAGACAGAGTACAGCAAGCCGGTGGAACGTCAACGCATGTCCCGCCGCAGAGCAACCATTGCCAAGCGTCTCGTTGAGGCACAGCAAACGGCCGCTATGCTCACCACCTTTAATGAAGTGGATATGACCGCTATTCTTGATGTTCGCAAACGCCGCAAAGATAAGTTCAAGGAGAAGCACGATGTTGGGCTGGGCTTTATGTCCTTCTTTACGAAGGCAGTGGTCGGCGCGCTTAAGCGGTTCCCTACTGTGAATGCGGAAATTAACGGCGATGATATCGTACTGAAAAAATACTATGATATCGGGATTGCTGTATCTGCGAAGGAAGGGCTGGTCGTACCCGTCGTACGGGATGCTGATCGTCTCGGCTTTGCCGAAATCGAGAAGAGTATTGCGGACTTGGCTGGCAAAGCACGTTCCAATTCGCTTTCTCTGGCGGATCTGCAAGGTGGGACCTTTACCATTACCAACGGAGGTATTTTCGGTTCCCTGCTGTCTACGCCAATCCTGAATACACCGCAAGTGGGTATTTTGGGAATGCATAAAATCCAGCTTCGCCCGATTGCCATTGACGAGGAACGTATGGAAAATCGTCCGATGATGTATATCGCGTTGTCCTACGATCATCGGATTATTGATGGCAGCGAAGCGGTTCGCTTCCTGGTAACGGTCAAAGAATTGCTGGAAGATCCGGAATCGCTGTTGCTGGAAGGATAAAATAGATCAACAGTTGTATCCAATCTTTACGTATATGAAAAAGCAGGCTCTTGCAGGTCTGCTTTTTTTCCTGCATAGTTATAACATAAGATTACATGTAGTAGGATACTCAGATGCGAAAGAAGGGTGGGGAACTGTTTTGGATCATGATTTGCGCTACCCGATTGGGCCATTCGTCGTTCCGGAACCCATTACAGAAGAACAGCTTGTGGCATGGACTCACGATATTGCTGAACTGCCTTCTCAGCTTCGTCAGGCGGTCGAAGGGCTGGACGAACAACAGTTGAACACGCCTTATCGCGAAGGTGGCTGGACGGTCCGGCAGGTTGTTCATCATTTGGCAGACAGCCATATGAACAGTTATATTCGCTTCAAGCTGGCGCTAACAGAGGATACACCCACGATTAAGCCATATGATGAGGGGCGTTGGGCCGAAATACCGGATGCAAGGGAGCTTCCGCTGGAGCCTTCTCTGCAATTGCTGGAAGGGCTGCATGAACGGTGGGTGGTTGTGTTGCGTTCGCTGGGGGCTGACCAATTACACCGAACGTTTATCCATCCGGAATCGGGTCAGACGATCCGCCTGGAACGAAACATCGGCATCTATGCCTGGCACGGCAAACATCATATAGCTCATATTACTTCCCTAAGAGAACGGAATGCATGGTAATTTTCAACATAACCTCAAAGTAAAAAGTAAACACAAAAAAGAAACTTTCAAGTCCACTGTAATCGTGGTTTTGAAGGTTCCTTTTTTATTCCAACGAGGATGACCTGGACAAAGCGGACGAACTGGATGCCTCAGAGCCTCCAGACAAAATAGAAACGGAGCTCGCTGCTGTGTTAACATGACGATCCAGCCAATCAACGATATCGGTCATGACCTCGTGGCGGTTCGTTTCATGCAGCATCTCATGCCGGCCGTCAGGATAGAGACGATATTCTACATCCTGAAGCTTCAGACTTCGGTACATATTCACCAGTGATAGAACACCTTTACCGAACAGCCCCACCGGATCACAATCCCCGGCAAAAATATAGACAGGCAGTTTGGGATTGATTTTTTCGAGTGAGGAGGGCCAATGGATTTCCTGCAAAATCCGGAAAAAATCAAGGAAAAAGCCTGTCGTGCAGATGGCTCCGCATAACGGATCATGCACGAATTGATCTACTTCCTCGGAATCGCGGGATAGCCAGTCAAACGCCGTCCGCACCGGACGAAAGGCCCGATTAAATCCGCCGAAGACCATAGCGTTGAGCAGTATGCTGCGGTGATCCATTCCTTGCAGTTTGGCTTGCAGCAGGGCAACTTGCTCTCCAAGTTTCAGCAGACCGCGCCGCCCGTTCGTTCCCGATAAAATAAAACCATGATACTGTTGCCTGTCATCATACATGATTTTCTGGGTTAAAAAGGACCCCATACTGTGACCGAGCAAGAAACGAGGCTGATGAGGGAACTCCTTGGCCGCAATTTCGCCCAGATCCATCATACCGCTTGCCATTCGTTTGAATGCATTTGCTCCCGGCATGCCAAGCTTATCAGGATCACCAGCCGTACGTCCGTGGCCGATATGATCGTTGGCATATACACCGTAGCCGGAAACTGTAAGCTTCTCGGCCAAGCGAATATAGCGGTGGGACGTCTCGCACATCCCGTGCGAAATCTGAACGATTCCCCGCACGGGCGTATGCTCATCCGGTAGCCAGCGGTAGGCAAAAAGCTCCGTTCCGTCATTTTCAGCGATGGTGAAGGTATATTCCCGCATGATTAGACAACACACCCTTTAAGCTTTAAGGAAGATAAGATCTAAGGACAGTCATTCCGTCATTCAGCGTGTAACCGCCCAGATTGGCGGGCAGCAGGAAGCAATCTCCGGCTTTGCAGGAGAGAGACGCCGAATGATCGTCCCACGTTAATGTACCGCTACCTTCGCAAATCACGAGAATGGTAAAGCTGTCATCGGTTGTGGAAAGCGCCCAGCTTCCTTCTACGATACCCTTTTCTACGACAAAATACTCACAGGCTGCGAGTTGAAGCCATTCGCCCGGTTGCAAACCTCCTGTTTTCATCGTTGTGGCACCAGCCCCCTCGTAAGAGGTCACATTGAGGGAATCCTCGATATGCAGCTCACGGGGCTTGCCATCCAGACCAGGACGGTTGTAGTCATATAACCGATAGGTGGTATCTGAATTTTGCTGAATTTCAGCAACAACAACGCCTGCACACAGCGCATGTACGGTTCCAGCGGGGATGAAGAATGTGTCGCCTGCCTCAACAGAAACCTGACGCAAGCTGCCCAGAATGTCTCCGCTTTCAAGAGCGGTACGCAGGCTGTCCCGGGTCACACCCTCGGTCAGACCATAAATAATTTTAGCATCCGGCTTGGCATCAAGCACGTACCACATTTCGGTTTTTCCCAGCTCTCCGGCTGGAAGTCCTGCATAATCATCTGTCGGATGCACTTGCACGGACAGATCGTCATTGCAATCCAGCAGCTTGATCAGAAGCGGAAAACGTCCGCCTTTCTCCGATACGCCCTTGGCCCCGAGCCAGTCCTGCCCGTAGGTTTCGCGAATTTCATCCAGTCCTTTGCCAGCCAGCTCGCCATTGATGACCGTTGTAGTTCCATTTGGATGATCGGCAATCATCCATCCTTCGCCAATATGTCCTTCCGGCGGGGTCAAACCGAATTGTTCCAAGGCTCGTCCTCCCCAAACTCTCTCTTTGAACTCAGGTTGAAATTGCAGCGGGTATGGCTTTAGCATAATTTCTCTCCTCCATAATGAGTAATGAGTGCGACCTAACAGAATAGGGAAATCAGAAACGTGCCGATGGGGTAATAAAACTGGGATGAATAGCCCGTACGACGCTCAAAAAAAGATATATGTAAGGCGGCTAAAAAAAAGCCGCTCATAACCTGAATATGCGAATTAAAAAAGCCGACATTATTTCTTGTCAACCGCCACTACGTAAGGCGAAGCGGCTCGTTGTAATTGGCGGTAAATAATGCTTTGACCGCTGGATACCGGGAGGGCAGAGGCCCATTTGAGGACAGCTTCCGCTTCCTCGCCGCCTCCGGCGTGTCCCGGATACAGTACGGCGGTCAGAATACCGCGCGGGCGCAGCAGATACAGTGCCGCATCAAGAGCGGCGAGTGTACTGTCGGTATGCGTGATAACAGACGGATCAGCGCCTTCGGAGGGCAAGTAGCCGAGGTTAAACATGACCGCAGCGACTTTGCCATGCAGCTTGTCGGGAACGGCCTCCCGCATCTGCTCATGACCTTGCAGTAATAGCGATACCTCCGCCAGTGAGGGGGATTCGTCTTCGTCGAGCCGACGACGAGCGAGCTGCAACGCCTCCTGCTGGATATCGAAGCCGTAGACACGTCCCCGTCTTCCGGCAGCCTTAGCCAGGAAAAGCGTATCCGCTCCAGTGCCGACTGTGGCATCTATAGCGGTATCGCCCGGCTGGACTCGCGCAGCTACCAATTGATGTGCGTAACTCAGAACGGACAGGAAGCCCATTTAAGGCTGTCTCCAATACTTACCTTGCCACGTTTCACGCGATTTTAGCTCATCGTCAATGGCGTTAAGTACTTCCCATTTTTTGAGCGACCACATCGGGCCCATCAGCAAATCGCGTGGTGCATCCCCGGTCAACCGATGAACGATCATTTCGGGCGGTAAAAATTCCAGCGTATCGACGATCAGCTTGACGTATTCATCCTTTTCCAGAAAGCGTAGCAATCCGGCTTCATACTGCTTGACCATCGGCGTTTTGCGCATGAGATGCAGCAGGTGGATTTTGATGCCCTGCACATCCATAGCCGCTACTGCGCGACCTGTGTCCAGCATCATTTCATGCGTTTCCTGCGGCAGTCCGTAAATAATGTGCGCGCACACGCGGATATTACGCTTGCGCAGCTTTTCCACCGCATCCAGATAGCATTGGGTGTCATGGGCGCGATTAATTAGCTCCGAGGTGGATTCATGGACGGTTTGCAGCCCCATTTCGATCCACAGGTATGTGCGCTCGTTCAGCTCGGCAAGGTAATCCACTACATCGTCAGGCAGGCAATCGGGACGTGTAGCAATGGATAGGCCGATAACGCCGGGCTGCTCCAGAATTACCTCAAAGTATTCGCGCAGCTCCTCAACCGGGGCATACGTATTCGTATAGGCTTGAAAATAGCCGATATATTTGGCGTTTGGCCATTTTAGATGCTGTCGGTCCCGAATCGTATTGAATTGGGTGACCAGATCGTCCCGGCGGCGTCCTGCAAAATCACCAGATCCCCGTGCGCTGCAAAAGGTGCAGCCTCCTTTGGCAATGGAACCATCCCGGTTCGGACAGGTAAAACCCGCATCCAGCATGACTTTAAACACTTTATTTTGAAATTGCTCGCGCATTTCGTAATTCCACGTATGGAACCGTTTATCTCCCCACAGGAGAGGAGCAGGCAATAAATCTGTTTTCATGGGTGTACTCCTTTTTTTTGCGATCACCCTATTGTAACAAAAATCAGTCGGAATTGGGAATCACTTGACAGTGAAAGGCAGGAGAAAGTGCGGATTTTATAGGATTCAGGATTGAAAAAGGTTACACCATGTGTTATATTGTAAGCGGTACCACACATGCTATAAAAGGACTGTTTGCGATCCTGAAAATAAAAGTTAACCATCGGCTAATGATTATTTTTCAGAGCAGCTGTGCTGCTTCTATCGCTTGCTTTAGGGTAAGTGCACGTCGGTTCCATCACTAATAACCTGTGAGGTGATCTTTTATGAATACGCAGGATAAAACGCGTATGGATAAAGTTACTGTTGAGTTAACCTTTGATGAGGCATTGGCGCTGACCGGTGTCCGTTTTGGGCAGGACCGCCAGATTGGAACGGCCGCACGGCAAAAAATCAGAGCCGCTTGCCAAAAGGCGATTGATTTTTCACCTGCTGATGGGGTAGACTATGAACAATTAAATTAGTTGGACCCCAATCCAAATATATTGAAAAAGGAATTTCATTTCCGTATCTTCAAGCGGGGGTGAAATTCCTTTTTCCTTGATAACAGAGCATATGGAGGAGTAACATGCGTTTACGCGGAAGAAAAGGAATACGGGAAAGTCTGGAAGAACAGCAGGATCTTGTCATCTTGGAGCCGGGACAGTATAAAGGAAAGTGGCAGCAGCTTTTTGGCAATGATCGTCCGATTCATGTGGAATTCGGTATGGGCAAAGGGCGTTTTATCAGCCAAATGAGCTATCGGAATCCGGAAATCAACTATATTGGCTTTGATATGTACGATGAGCTGGTTCGTCGTGCAGCGGAAAAGTCGCGTCTGGCCTGGAGTGACACAGAAGTGGATACGCCGCCTAATATCAAATTGGCACTGGCGAACATTGAACAGATTGAAAATGTTTTTGAACCTGGGGAAATTGAGCGCATTTATTTGAATTTTAGCGATCCGTGGCCTAAAGCCAAGCATGCGCGTCGTCGCTTGACGCATCCGCGCTTCTTGGACAAGTACCGTCAGCTTTTAAACAGTAAGGGGCAAATTCATTTCAAAACCGATTCGGAGACACTGTTTGAGTTCTCGCTGAATTCGTTTGCCGACAGTGGTCTGCAAATGACGAACATATCATTGAACCTTCATCGTGATGGTATCAATGAAGATCATGTCATGACCGAATATGAGCATAAATTTATGGGCAAAGGCATGAACATCCATCGTGTCGAGGTGTTGATCGGCAAAGATGCTTTAGAAGAGTATGAGAAAATACGTCTTGAGAAGTATGGGAAATAAATAAAATAAAACAGGGTGCTTCCTTATTTAGGAAAGCACCCTGTTTGGTTCCAGTATATCCAAAATACTCTGTGCACTCTGAAGAGGATAATATCGCGCTACATTATGAACGTGATCCTGTCGCTTGCGAACGATTTCCGGAAATTCGTGTAACAGCCGGTTCATCCATTTAACGACAACATCCAGCGAAGTAATCGGTTCTCCGAAGCCTTGAGCCGTAAAGTATTGACAATTTTCTTCTTCCTGTCCGGGGAGAGGTTTGTGAAACAACATCGGAATCCCTTTCGCCAGTCCCTCGGTGCATGTCATTCCGCCGGGCTTGGTAATGAGCAGATTCGATACCTCCATTAATTTGTCGATTTCCCGCGTAAATCCGAAAATATGAATATTCGGATGAATGAAGCGGGGGTCCAGCTGCATCTTACGACGAATTTTATCATTATGACCCAGACAAAAAATAAATTGAATGTTTTCTCTCCAATGGGTAAGCGAGCGATGAATGACTTCGTCGTTCATCAGACCCCAACCGCCGCCCATAACGAGCACGGTGGGAATCGGCTTAAGACCGAATTGGTCCTGGATTTCGTCGTGCCCCGGATGTTCCCAGAAATTCGGATGGACCGGAATACCCGTTACTTGAATTTTCGACATAGGCACTCCACGTGTGCGCAGCTTACGCATGACTTCAGGCGTAGATACAAAGTACCGGTCAACCTCGGGACTGATCCATGTTCCATGCGCATCGTAATCTGTAATGACGGTACAAAGCGGGACATGTACGCCCAAGCGCTTCAAACGTGAAATCACCGCACTTGGGATGGGATGAGTGCATACCACCAAATCAGGACGAAGCTGTCGGAGAATGTTTCGGGTCTGCGTGTAGAAAAGACGATGCAAAGCGAGCGTTGTAAGACGGTTTAATGATTTTTTATACTGATGACGGTAAACCATTCCGATCAGGCGAGGCTGCGATATGATAGTCTTCTTGTACGCTGTAATAATGAGCGGAGCCATTCTCGGATTCAAAAAGCTCCCCAATTCCAGCACTCTGGTCTGCACATTCGGAGAAAGCTTGCGCAAACTGCTTGAGAGCGCGTACGCAGCTTGAGTATGTCCGGCACCGAAACCTTCCGATAATAATAACACTCGTTTTTTAGCCACTCTCATTTCACCTGTTCCTGCTGGGATGTTCTCAATCATACCATATCGGCTTTAAGGCCAGAATGCAACCGTTCCTATTGCCGCAGATGTGCCGATGACCGCTCCTGCGAGGACGTCCGTAGGATAGTGGAGCCCCAGGTAAATTCGGGAAAAACCCACAATCAGCGCGACAGGCAGCAGAAGCAGTGTTAGCATGGGTGACTGTAGCATAAAAGGAACGGTCACTGAAAAAATAGCGGTTGTATGCCCTGAAGGAAAAGAATGATCCGACAGGGGATTACGGAACGTATTCGTATCTGGCAGTGCCAGGTACGGACGAATCCGCGGATACAGCTTCTTGGCGATGGCTACAGGGATGTGGCTGACTCCAAGCGCGATAGCCCCCTTCATACCGGATTCCTTCCATGGAAGCGGAGCAAGCAGCCATACAAGCAGTGTGGAGGTGATTGTAAAGGTCGCCCCACCCAGATGTGTAAGATAATAAAGCCAGAAGTTCAAAAAACGATTGTGTAAGCGTCCGTTGATCCATTTGAACAACTGCTGCTCCAGATTTACAAGTTTTACGACTAGACGTTGCATTTAGTTTCCTCCGCTTGCCGTGCCGGGTTGGTCGGCAAATATTTTGAATCACTTGGACAGAATCAGGCGATAAGTAATTATTCTCTTGCTCTCATCATATTTTTAAACGCTGCTTATTTCAAGAATCACAACTTATCTGGTTCAATTCTACACAAAAATGTTAATGGAATATAAGTTGAATTGTATAACTTTCTTTGCGTTCATCCGTCTAATACGATAGAGTATTTAGAAGTGGCTGTTAAATGGCCCACAAAAAGGAGGGACTAAAGAAATAAAAAGTTAGCAAATGGATGAAAATAAGACCTACCGTCATGAATAAAAGGCTCAGCGTCGCATTCCTGGTTCAAACGGGAGTTTGTCGTGTTTTTTTGCTGCTGAGACCGGTTTAAAGGCTTTGACAAAAGATTGAAAACCAACGAAAATCGTAATGGCGTTCCTGTGTCAGCCAAAAGGGGGCTGCGCACAGTCAATGAAAAAAGCAAGGGTCGGGTCAAAAACTACAAAAAAAGGCGCGCAAAGCGCCGCAACTTGCGCTACAGAGATAGAAAACAAACAAACGCAAGATTTTTAAGGGGTATAAAAAAGGGGGTAACAAGAGATTATGTTAGACGCCATTTTCGTGACGCTCCAGATTATACTGGCGCTGATCGCGGCCTATCAGTTTGCATTCTCCTTGTTCGGTCTGGTTCGCAAAAAAAGAAAAGAGCATGCGGCTCCGGAAAAATCATTTGCCATTTTGGTCGCTGCCCACAACGAGGAACAGGTTGTTGGAGCATTGATGGAGAACTTGAAGCAACTTGATTATCCAAAGGAACTGTACGATGTATTCGTTATTTGTGATAACTGCACGGACAAGACGGCGGATATCGTTCGCGCACACGGCATGAATGCTTGTGAACGTACGAATCCGAATTTGCGTGGTAAAGGCTACGCCATTGAGTGGATGCTCAAGGAATTGTGGGCTATGCCACGCCAATATGATGCGATTGTCATGTTCGATGCTGACAATTTGGCACATACGAATTTCTTAAGTGAAATGAACAACGATTTGTGCACAGGTGCCCGTGTTATCCAAGGGTACATTGATACGAAGAATCCTGAGGATTCATGGATTACTGCGGCATACGGAGTATCTTACTGGTACATCAACCGTTTGTGGCAACTGTCACGTCACAACCTGAATATGGCTAACTTCCTTGGTGGTACAGGCATGTGCTTTGAAACGAATCTGCTCAAGGAAATGGGCTGGGGTGCGACGAGTCTGGTAGAGGATTTGGAGTTCACCATGCGCTGTACGCAACGCAACGTATATCCAAGATTTAATTATGATGCCAAGGTATATGATGAGAAGCCGTTGACTTTTAAAGCTTCCTCCAGACAACGTCTGCGCTGGATGCAGGGTCACTTTACAGTCGCTCGCCGTTATTTCTTCCCGTTGCTGTGGCAGAGCATCAAGCATAGAAGCCTGGTTAAATTCGATATGGCTCTTTATGGTCTGAACGTGTACATCGTACTGCTTACCTTCTTGATGACAGTAGCGATGTGGATAGACATTACGTTATTTGGTGGACCTAATATCGAAAATATCTATGTACAATTCCCGGCTTGGACCGGTGCTATAGCTGTTGGTCTGAATATTACCACCTTTTTGATCGCGATGATCCTGGAAAAGGTCACGTTCAAAAAAGTGTATCTTTATTTGCTGCTGTTCCCTGTCTATCTGGTTTCGTGGTATCCGATTACGTTCTATGCGTTCTTTACGCAAAACAACAAGCAATGGAGCCACACCCAGCATACGCGTGTCGTTCGGCTGGAAGAAGTTCAAAGCAAACAGGGCTAAATGCATATTAGGGTATGAGTGTTTCGCAGATCCCAAGTGTCAACTGTTTTGAATAAATGGTATTGACACTCTGGAGAGTTGCGTGATATGATGTTCGAGTATGTTAATTGAAAAGATGGATTAACAAGTAGAAGGTCCGACTTCTCACCTGTCCGGTATTGCCGGCTGGTCTTGATCCAATGATTTGTGAATTGAACTTTCATGATGAATTGAGTATCAGACAGGGATGTCGGCTGTATAGTCGTCATCCCTTTTTTGTGCTTTAACACAATACAACAATAACAGGTTCTGGAGGTGGAGGGTTATTAGTAAGGAACATATGATCAATGATGAGATTCGGGTGAGAGAAGTACGTCTGGTTGGTGCTAACGGGGAACAAATCGGGATTACACCGACTCGTGAAGCTCTGCAAATGGCGATTGACGCAAACTTGGATCTCGTGAACGTGGCGCCTCAAGCGAAGCCGCCCGTGTGTCGGATTATGGATTACGGAAAATTCCGCTATGAGCAACAGAAGAAAGAAAAGGAAGCCCGTAAAAACCAGAAGATCGTTGACATCAAAGAGGTATGGTTCCGTTCCAACATCGAGGAGCATGACTACCAGACCAAGTTTCGCAATGTGGTGAAGTTCCTGAATGAAGGGGACAAAGTGAAATGCTCCGTTCGTTTCCGCGGTCGGGAAATTACCCATGCTAACGTGGGTCAAAAAATTCTCGAACGTGTGAAAGTGGAAGTTGCTGATCTTTGTACCGTGGAGCGCCAACCCAAGCTCGAAGGACGCAGCATGATTATGATATTGGCTCCAAAGAGTCAATGACAAATTAAGGAGGAAGTTCAATGCCTAAAATGAAAACACATAGCAGCCTTAAAGGCCGCTTCAAGATTACCGGTACTGGTAAAGTAATGCGTTACAAAGCTTACAAAAACCACTTGCTTTCCCACAAATCCAAACGTGCAAAACGCGTTCTGGGTACTAACCCTGAGATGGCACCTGGGGACGTTAAGCGTCTGAAACAAGGTCTTGCTAACCTGAAATAGCACACAGCACGGCAATGAATTAAGCATAAACATTATTTGGGAGGTCTTTTAATATGGCAAGAGTAAAGGGCGGATTCGTCGTTCGTCGTCGTCATAAAAAAGTATTGAAGCTTGCTAAAGGTTATTTTGGTTCCAAACACCGCATTTTTAAAACAGCTAACGAGCAGGTAATGAAATCGCTTGTTTACGCATACCGTGACCGTCGTCAGACGAAACGTAACTTCCGCAGACTGTGGATCGTGCGTATCAATGCAGCAGCTCGTTTGAACGGTTTGTCTTACAGCAAACTGATGCACGGCCTGAAATTGGCTGGTGTGGACATTAACCGCAAAATCTTGGCTGATCTTGCAGTCAACGATATCAACGCGTTTAACTCTTTGGCAACTGTTGCTAAAGGCAAAATCAACGCTTAATTATTGAAATGAAGGCGTGGAAACCGCGAAAGTGGTTGAAAAAGGTATCCTGAGCAGTATGCTGTTTAGGGATGCCTTTTTTTGTACATACTTAACGAAATGAAAAAGCCCCAAATTATTCAAAATACGAATAAACATGACGTGTGATGATAGAATGTATGGGTTTTGCAATAGGTGTAACGCTTACATTGATGGCATTTCAAAAAAAATTGACCCAAGGTTATTAATCATCTAGATTTTAGTCGATCATAATTGTATAATCTCTAAAGTAAGTCTTCTGTACGATCTGTCTCGACAGTAAATGGCATGCATGACGTGTCCATTCTCAGAGAAAAGAGACAGTCCAGGGATCTAACACTAAGGGGGAACAGTATCAGCATGAAGAAAATGTTCAGTATGTCTTTGGTTATGCTGCTAGCGATCTCAGTCATTCTCGCAGGCTGCGGTAACAAAAATCAAGGCGCGTCCAACGCAAGTGGCAAAGACGCAGGTGGTTCTGCCAAAACATCGAATGTCCAAATCGGCATGGTTACAGATGTAGGTGGAGTAAACGACAAGTCGTTTAACCAATCTGCTTGGGAAGCACTGCAAGCTATTGAAAAAGAAACAGGCATCAAGGCTAAATACCTGCAAAGTAAATCGGACCAAGATTATATTCCTAACCTGAACCAATTTGTCAAGGGTGGTTTTAACCTGACTTGGGGTATTGGTTTTAATCTGGCGAATGCGATTGGACAAGTAGCGAAAGACAACCCGGACAAAAATCTGGCGATCATCGACAGTGTCGTGGATGCGCCTAATGTAAAATCGGTTGTTTTTGCTGAAAATGAAGGTTCCTTCCTGGTGGGAGTTGTAGCTGGTAAACTCACCAAAACAAACAAAATTGGTTTTGTGGGTGGACAAGACAGCCCGCTGATCAAACGTTTTGAAAAAGGTTTCGAAGCTGGTATTAAAGCAGTAAATCCAAATGCAAAATTGGAAGTAAACTACACAGGTGCGTTTGATAAGCCGGATCTGGGTAAAGCTGCGGCTGCAACGATCTACAACGATGGTGCAGATATTATTTTCCACGCAGCTGGCGGATCAGGTACAGGCGTATTTAACGAAGCGCTCGCACGGAAGCAACAAGGTCAGCAAGTATGGGTTATCGGTGTAGATAAAGACCAATCGCTTGAGTTTGGTGACGGCGTAACGTTGACTTCAATGGTCAAACGTGTGGATGAAGCCGTAAAACGCGTATCCCAGGAAGTCATCGACGGTAAATTTAAGGGCGGTATCGAAACGCTGGCTCTGAAAGACAACGGAGTTGGCTTGGCGGATACATCCAGTAAAAACGTTCCTAAAGACGTGCTTGATCTCGTAGAACAATACAAGCAAAAAATTATTAAGGGCGAAATTACAGTTCCTTCGAAATAAAATTTGGCTTGCAAGATAAATAAAGGTGGCGACAAGGCTGGTTCACAAGACTAGCCTTGTTCTTACGTCTGGAGTTATACAGATCATAACGGTCAATCAGCTCATTGGAGCACATACTATAAAGTGTATAAGGGTGATCTCATGGATGCAGCGACCCCCGTCGTTGAGTTAAAGCAAATTACAAAACGATTCCCCGGCATCGTTGCCAACGACTCCATCAGCATCAAGCTGCATAAGGGAGAAATTCATGCCCTTTTGGGTGAGAATGGTGCGGGTAAATCTACGCTTATGAACATTCTTTTCGGACTGTATCAGCCGGATGAAGGATCGATAGAAATCGGTGGGAAACCAGTACAGATTGATAGCCCCAATAAGGCGATTGATCTGGGTATTGGCATGGTGCATCAGCATTTTAAGCTCGTGCAGCCGTTTACCGTAACCGAAAATATTGTCCTGGGTTCGGAACCACGCAAAGGTCTGAAAATCAATTATAAAAAGGCTGCCGCCGAAGTGCAGCGGTTGTCTGAGCAGTACGGCCTTCAGGTGAATCCGAATGCCAAAATTGAAGATATATCCGTCGGCATGCAACAGCGTGTGGAAATTATCAAAACGCTCTACCGTGGCGCAGATATCCTGATTTTCGACGAGCCAACAGCGGTGTTGACTCCACAGGAAATCATTGAGCTGCTGGACATTATGAAGCGTCTGGTAGCTGAAGGCAAGTCCATTATTCTGATCACTCATAAACTTAAAGAAATCATGCAAATTGCAGATACAGTTACGATTATTCGCCGGGGTCAGGTCATTGATACGGTCAAGACATCGGAAACGACGCCGAATGAGCTGGCGGAGAAAATGGTAGGCCGCCGTGTGTCCTTTAAAGTGGACAAGCAGCCTGCCCAGCCGGGACAAACCGTTCTGGAAATGAGCAATGTGGTCTCTAAAAACAAGGATGACATTAGCGTTCTGAACGAGCTGAACCTGCAAATCAAGGCAGGTGAGATTTTGGGAATCGCCGGAGTGGATGGCAATGGACAGAGTGAGCTGATTGAAGCTTTGACCGGTTTACTCAAGGTCGATGGCGGGCACATCCGATTGCTCGGACAAGAGATGACGAATCAGTCACCACGTAAAATTTCAGAGGCAGGCGTTTCGCATATCCCGGAGGACCGGCATAAGCACGGGTTAGTACTCGATTTTACTATGAGCGAAAACATGGTCCTGCAGACGTACTATCAGGCTCCTTACAGTAAAAACGGCTTTCTGAATAAAGAGGCTATTGATAAGCAGGCGAAAAGTCTCATTGAGAAATTCGATGTGAGAACGCCGGATATTCATACCAAGGCGAGAGCATTATCTGGCGGTAATCAGCAAAAGGCCATCATTGCGCGTGAAATAGATAAAAATCCAGACCTGCTCATTGCGGCCCAACCTACACGGGGGCTGGATGTTGGAGCGATTGAATTTGTTCAGAAGCAACTGATTGCCCAGCGGGATCAAGGCAAAGCGGTATTGCTCATTTCTTTTGAGCTGGACGAGATTATGAATGTATCTGACCGAATTGCTGTCATCTATGAGGGCAAGATTGTCGGGGAAGTGCTACCGGAAGAAACGAATGATCAGGAATTGGGACTGATGATGGCCGGAAGTGCAGTGAAGAAAGGAGTAGAGAATGGCTAACCTATTGAAAATATTCACAAAAGACTCCTTTGTTCTGGCGCTGGTCTCTATTATTTTGGGTCTTCTTCTGGGTGCAGTCGTGATGCTGATTGGCGGCTATGATCCCATTGTGGCGTATTCTGCACTATTTAGTCGTGTGTACGGAGACTCATACAACTTTGGTGAGGCTATACGTGAGATGACCCCACTTATTTTGACGGGGCTGGCATTTGCTTTTGCGGCCCGTGCCGGATTGTTTAACATCGGCGGCGAAGGTCAATTTCTGGTGGGTATGACGGCTGCTTCGATTGTAGGCATCAAGCTGCATGGACTGCCTGCTATTATTCATGCGCCGCTGGCGATCATTGCCGGGGCGGTATTCGGTGGTCTATGGGCTGCAATTGCTGGCTATTTGAAGGCCAAGCGTGGCGTTAATGAGGTCATCACCTGTATTATGATGAACTGGATTGGTCTGTATTTGGCTAACCTGGTGATTAACCAGTTCGCACTCATGGATGGTGAAAATCGTTCTGTGGATATTCAGCCTTCCGCTTCGATTTCGATTGAATGGCTGTCACAGATGATGGGAAATGCCCGGGTTCATTGGGGGACGGTCATTGCTGTGCTGGCGGCGGTGTTTTTCTATATTTTCATATGGAAAACCAAGCAGGGCTATGAGCTGCGTGCTGTCGGATTTAATCAGGACGCATCCCGCTATGCAGGTATGAATGTGAATCGCAACATCGTAAAAGCGATGTTCATTAGTGGTGTTTTTGCTGGATTGGCGGGTGCCTTTGAAGTGCTGGGGGTATTCCATTATCAATCCATCATGGCAGGATCGCCGGGAACCGGCTTTGACGGTATCGCCGTGGCGCTCATCGGGATGAATAATCCGTTCGGTGTACTGCTGGGCTCTGTTTTGTTCGGAACGCTTACGTATGGTTCTGCGGGGATGAGCTTTAGCGCAGATGTACCGCCCGAAATTATTCGGGTTGTCATCGGCTCGATTATTTTCTTTATTGCAGCCCAGGGAATTGTACGTTGGGTTGTGAAGCCGCTCTACTCCAAGCGGAAGAAAGAGAAGGTGTTGTAAAATGAGTTGGTTAACACTTGGTGAATTAATCCATACAACGCTCGTTTTTGCGACGGCGATTATATTTGCGTCTCTCGGCGGAGTTTTTTCGGAAAAATCCGGTGTAACGAACCTCGGGCTGGAAGGTCTTATGGTGTTCGGGGCGTTTGCGGCGGGTGTAGGGGCATTTTATGCGGAACAAGCAGGGCTGGGGGGAACCTCTGCCGCTTGGGTAGGTGTGCTGTCGGCGGCGGTGTTCGGTATTCTGGTTTCGCTGATTCATGCTGTAGCCTCAATTACGTTTAAAGCCGATCAGGTCATTAGCGGGATTGTTATTAACTTTTTGGCGGCAGGCAGTACGCTATACATGGTTAAGCTTTTATTTGAGGGTGATGGCGATACTGGGCGAATTCAGGGGTTTAGCGAAATATCCATTCCCTATCTAGTAGATATTCCGATTTTGGGGAAAGCCTTTTTCCAAGCCTATCCTACGACCTATTTGGCCATATTATTAGTCATTATTGGATATTTTACATTGTATAAAACGCCGTTCGGCTTGCGTTTGCGTTCTGTCGGAGAGCATCCGGGAGCTGCGGACACCGTTGGTATCAAGGTAAATCGACTGCGTTATATCGGGGTCATGATCAGCGGCGCGTTGGCTGGTATTGGCGGAGCAACGATCACCTTGACGACGACAAATATGTTTTCGCATAATACGGTATCTGGTCAAGGATATATTGCCATTGCCGCTATGATTTTCGGGAAATGGAACCCGCTCGGCGCTTTTGGCGCAGCCGTGTTCTTTGGCTTTTCCCAGGCCATTCGCAACTATGTGCAGTTGTTCGCATGGTCACAAAGTATTCCCCAGGAAATTATTTTTATGCTGCCGTATCTCCTGACGATTATTGTACTGGTAGCGGCTGTAGGGCGCTCGCGTGCTCCGGCTGCTTTGGGTCAGCTCTATGATCCAAGCAAGCGCTAATAGTCTATGGGCAGCTAAACGCTGTTTGTCTTGAAATCAGTAAATTGTATTTGTTCGCAAATCCGGTATCTGCATTCGCAGGTACCGGATTTTTTAGGTTGTGCAGGCATTTAAACATACGCTTCTGGCATGGATGGAATAGACTGTGCTATGCAGATTGGACGAACGCTCGGCCCCTGTCAGCTCCAGTCTGTTTTGTGGTGGCGGTGAGCTATCAAGGAGCCGTTCAATCTGTCCATCCGTTGAGAAAGAAGGAGGAAATACGATGAAACAGGCAGTAACCAGAAAGCAGGTGGAGAAGCTTGTCGGTAAAGTCATTCTGGCTACTCGCAAGGATGGTTCCCAGGTCAGCGGCAAGCTGATTCGCATTTCGGGTAACCGACTGATTCTTCACCCAAACTGTAAGAAAAAAGTAAAGACGAAGGCGATTATTCCCTTGGTGTTGTTTGACTTGCTTGCCATCGGCACGGCTCCTTACGTTGGTGGATATGGTGGCTACGGACCAGGTTATGGGGGACCGGGATACGGTGGCCCTCAGTACGGCCCATATACAGATGGGGGATACCCCGGAGTAGGTTATCCGCTTTACCCCAATTTATTCTAGGCTAATGGAATGATGAGCTGTAGGATCACTTTATCACAGTGCCTTTTCAAGTTCATAGCATTGACTCAGGGAGACGTATCGTAGCATTTGGTAATGGTTACGCAGATAAAAGCGGATTCCAAGGATATTGTCTTCATCTACCATGACTTTTGCCCGCTTGCAGCGTCGTAGTCGTCCGTATTGCTCGGCATGCTCCAGCAGTTGTTTTCCGTAGCGCTGGCCTTGATGAGGCGAAGAGATTGCGATCAAATCAATATACAGCAGCTCTCCATGCAGCATGACATGAATGAAGCCGACAGGCTGTGCTTTATCCGGCCTGCAAGCGACAAAAGTGATGCCCCGGTTTAAGCGCCGGGGTAATTCTTTACGAATTTGATCCATTTCTTGTGCGCTTAAATGTGATAGGGGAACAAGCTCTTGCTCGATCAGGCGAAGGATCATGCTGTCATCCTGGGCGCTGCGTTTGCGGATCATAAGCGGGCCTCCTTTTCCACCCTTTTAGCAAGGCAAGACGCAGCTTTGGAGGTGCGCACAGTCTCGCAGTGTGGTCTTTTTTATAATATGCGGATACCTCTTGCAAGTGTGCGACTCAGAGGTACCACGGAGAAAAAACATAAATTTTTATGAAATCTGGGTATTGACTATCCCAGATGGGGGACATATAATGTGTCTAAACATTTGAAAGAATGACATGAACTCAACGGCAATGAAAAGGACGAAGTGATTAGGGCTCTTTTGTTCAGAGAGTGAGGCATTAGCTGCAAGCTTCACCAAAATCCCTTTTTAACGAGCTCACCTTGGAGCTGTTTTCCTGAAAAGTATTTGGGCCCGATGATATTTAGCGGCGCGCTGAATCACCTATTAGGGAAAATCGTACGGTCTACGTTACAGACGCCAGATATGGAGATCCTTTGTGATTTCTGTACCTGCCAAGGTTCGATATTGCGAAATATCGGGCAAACACGGGTGGTACCACGGAAGCTACAGCCTTTCGTCCCTCAGTAACAGCAAGTCTGTTCTAGGGATGGAAGGTTTTTTTTGTTTTTACAAATGTCAGATGTATGTAAATTTTGTAAAGGAGGATGACCAATGAGTGCACAAATTCCTGAAGTTCGGTCAACCGATGAATTACGTGAAAAGTGGATGAAACCTGAAGTGATTACGGGTTCGGAAATTTTGCTCCGTAGCCTGTTGCTGGAGGGAGTAGATTGTGTCTTCGGATACCCCGGTGGTGCAGTGCTTTACATTTATGATGCCATGTACGGCTTTGAGGATTTCAAGCATGTCCTCACCCGTCACGAGCAGGGAGCCATTCATGCGGCAGATGGTTACGCACGTGCCAGCGGTAAAGTCGGCGTCTGTATCGCGACTTCCGGACCTGGAGCAACCAACCTGGTAACCGGTATTGCGACGGCCTTTATGGATTCGGTGCCGTTAGTGGTCATCACAGGCAACGTTATATCCTCCCTGATCGGCACAGACGCTTTCCAAGAAGCCGATATTACGGGAATCACGATGCCGATTACGAAGCACAGCTATCTGGTAAGAGATGTAGAGGATCTGCCGCGAATCATTCATGAGGCATTCCATATTGCCAACACGGGTCGCAAGGGTCCGGTACTGATTGATATTCCGAAGGATATATCGGCAGCCCAAACGCTGTTTGTTCCGCAAACGGGACCTGTGACCATGCGAGGTTATAACCCGAAGGTATTGCCTAACAAAATTCAACTAGACAAGCTAACTCAGGCTATTGCTGAAGCGGAACGCCCATTTATTTTGGCAGGTGGCGGGGTCGTATACTCCGGCGGACATGAGGCACTTTACGACTTTGTTCGCAAAACGGAAATCCCGATTACGACAACATTGCTGGGATTGGGCGGTTTCCCAAGTGGTCATGAACTGTGGACAGGAATGCCAGGGATGCACGGAACGTACACCTCCAATCAGGCGATTCAACAGTCGGATTTGCTAATCTGTATCGGTGCCCGCTTTGATGACCGGGTGACAGGCAAGCTAGACGGCTTTGCTCCTCACGCCAAAATCGTCCATATTGATATCGATCCTGCTGAAATCGGTAAAAACGTACCGACAGACATTCCGATTGTAGGCGATGTGAAGGCGGTACTGGAACTGCTGAATCAGGATGTGAAACGCGCGAATCGAGCGGAGGCATGGAGAGCGCAAATTCAACAATGGAAAAATGAGAAGCCTTATTCTTATAAGGATTCGGATACAGTGCTTAAGCCACAATGGGTTGTCGAGCTGCTGGATGAAACGACCAAAGGCGGCGCAATCGTAACGACGGACGTGGGTCAGCATCAAATGTGGGCGGCGCAGTATTATAAATTCAATCAGCCGCGCTCATGGGTAACATCCGGTGGACTAGGTACGATGGGATTTGGTTTCCCTTCCGCGATCGGCGCTCAGATGGCAAATCCCGACAGACTGGTTATCTCGATTAACGGAGACGGCGGTATGCAGATGTGTTCGCAGGAGCTGGCCATTTGTGCAATCAATAACATCCCGGTCAAAATCGTAATTATCAACAATCAGGTGCTGGGGATGGTTCGACAATGGCAGGAATTGATCTATGACAATCGCTATAGCCATATTGATCTGGCCGGAAGCCCGGATTTTGTGAAACTGGCTGAGGCATACGGCGTAAAAGGACTGCGTGCTACGAATAAGGAAGAGGCACGTCGGGCTTGGCAGGAGGCGCTTGATACACCCGGACCGGTCGTTGTCGAGTTTGTGGTCAGCAAGGAAGAGAATGTATATCCGATGGTGACGCAAGGTTCGACGATTGATCAAATGCTGATGGGGGACGAGTAAAATGACGATTAAAAATACCATTGCTGTACTGGTAAATGATCATCCCGGCGTTTTGCAGCGTGTGTCCGGCCTGTTCGGTCGCCGTGGTTTTAACATTGAGAGCATTACTGTGGGTCAATCGGAGGAAGTCGGATTATCCCGTATGGTCATTGTGACTATAGGTGACGCGAACAATCTGGAGCAGATTGAAAAGCAGCTTTACAAGCTGGTTGATGTAATCAAGGTTATTGATCTTAGCTCCAAGCCGATGGTTGCACGGGAGTTGGCGATGATTAAGGTAAAAGCAGAACCGCCTCAGCGGCCAGAAATTATGGGTGTCGTGGAAACATTCAGAGCAGCAGTAGTTGATGTTGGAACGACGAGCTTGATTGTTCAGGTCATTGGCGATACCGAAAAAATTGATGCCATGATCGAGTTATTGAAGCCTTACGGTATTCGTGAGCTGACCCGAACCGGGGTTACAGCCATGATACGTGGCAATGCTTAATATGGTGCTTTAACGAATTACCGCTTATAGCGCATTACATCAATAAAGAACCGCCCGCATAAGAGCGGGGGCTCGAAGAGATTTTCAAGTTTTGGTAACAAGGCAGAGTCTCTTGGAGTACCCGCTCATTATGAAGGGTCCAATTAAAAGGAGGAAATTAACCATGGCAGTTACAACGTACTACGAAAAAGATGCAGAGCTCAGCGTATTGAAAGGAAAAACGGTTGCCGTTATCGGTTACGGTAGCCAAGGACATGCTCAAGCACAAAACTTGCGTGACAGTGGTCTGAATGTTGTTATCGGTTTGCGTGAAGGTAAATCAGCAGATGTTGCAAGAAACGACGGTTTTGAAGTTCTGAACGTGGCTGATGCAACAAGCCGCGCAGATGTGGTTCAAATTTTGTTGCCGGATGAAACACAAGCTTCTGTGTACAAAAATGAAATTGAACCTAACCTGAAAAAAGGCGCAGCTCTTTTATTCTCCCATGGTTTCAACGTTCATTTCGGACAAATCGTTGCTCCTAAAGATAGCGATGTATTGCTGGTTGCTCCAAAATCCCCAGGACATATGGTACGTCGTACCTATGTAGAAGGCTTTGGCGTACCGGGTCTGATCGCAATCGAGCAGGATGCAACGGGTCAAGCGAAAGAAATCGGTCTTGCTTATGCCAAGGGTATTGGCTGTACACGTGCAGGCGTGATCGAAACCTCCTTCCGTGAAGAAACGGAAACGGATCTGTTCGGTGAGCAAGCGGTATTGTGTGGCGGCGTGAGTGCACTCGTAAAAGCGGGTTTTGAAACGTTGACTGAAGCAGGATATGCTCCTGAAATGGCTTACTTCGAATGTTTGCATGAGCTTAAGCTGATCGTTGACCTGATGTATGAAGGCGGATTGGCAACAATGCGCGATTCCATCAGTAATACAGCGGAATATGGCGACTATGTAACTGGACCACGTATCGTAACAGAAGATACGAAGAAAGCAATGAAAGACGTATTGACTGACATTCAACAAGGTAAATTTGCTCGTGACTTTATCCTTGAAAACCAATCCGGACGTGCATTCCTGACGGCTACTCGTCGTAATGAAGCTAACCATCCGATTGAAGTGGTGGGCGGACAATTGCGCGAAATGATGCACTGGATCAAAAAATAAGATCTTTTTGTACAACGAGTTCGAAAACATGATTCATTTATAAGGTAATCTTACAATGCGGCCCTGCTTATTGCGTGAGCCGCATTGTAATTTAATGCTTCTATCCTGAGGGAGGTGCGTTGCGTTGCGCAAAATATATATATTTGACACAACGTTGAGAGACGGAGAACAGTCACCTGGTGTGAACTTGAATACCCGTGAGAAAGTAGAGATCGCCTACCAGTTGGAAAAACTGGGTATTGACCGTATGGAAGCTGGATTCCCGGCTGCTTCTCCGGGTGACTTGGCTGCTGTTAATGCAGTTGCCAAGGCTGTCAAAAATTCAACGGTTATTGGTCTTTCACGTGCGAGGGAACAGGATATTGATGCGGTTCGCGAAGCACTTAAGGGAGCTCAGGACCCATGTATCCATATCTTTTTGGCAACCTCTCCGATTCACCGTCAGCATAAGCTGCGGATGGAGAAGGCACAGGTATTGGAAACCGCTCGTTCAGCCATTCGTTACGGGTTAAAATATTTGCCCAAGGTAGAGTTTTCCCTGGAGGATGCAGGTCGTACAGAGCTGGATTTTGTGGTGGAAATGGTCACCATGGCTGTACAGGAAGGTGCGTCTGTCGTCAATATTCCGGATACCGTGGGTTACTTGACCCCTTATGAATACGGCAACATTTTCAAGCATGTTAAGGAGAATGTAGTTGGTGTGGAAAAGATTCAATTGAGCGCACATTGCCACAACGACCTGGGAATGGCTACGGCCAATACACTGGCTGCGATCCTGAACGGGGCGGATCAGATTGAGGGCACCATTAACGGTATCGGTGAACGCGCCGGAAATACCGCTATTGAGGAAATCGCAATGGCGCTGGAGACGAGACAGGAATTTTTCCAGGCCAAAACGTCTCTGCAACTGTCCGAGATTGCACGTACGAGCCGTATGGTCAGCCGTCTGACGGGTATGGTCGTGCCGGGCAATAAGGCGATTGTTGGAGCGAATGCTTTTGCGCATGAATCGGGTATTCATCAGGATGGCATGTTGAAGGAAAAAACGACCTACGAAATCATGACGCCGGAAAGTATTGGTCTGAAGGAAAGCAAGCTGGTACTGGGCAAGCATTCCGGTCGCCATGCCTTCCGCGAACGTTTGATCGAGCTGGGCTACGAATTGAGCGAAGAGGAGCTTAACCGCTCTTTCGGACAGTTTAAGGATTTGGCTGATAGGAAGAAAGAAGTATCGGATGATGATATTCTGGCGTTGCTGGAAGAAAAACTGGCCGATTCACCGGAAGTCTTCAAGCTGGAAACGATTTTCGTAACCTATGGAAACGAGGCTACACCTTCTGCCAAGGTGCGTCTGGTTACCGACGAAGGTCAGGTTATAGAGACGGAAGCTGAAGGGAACGGTTCGGTCGATGCGATTTACAATGCGATTGACCAAGCCAGCAGCGAGGCAGTCGTTCTTTCGGATTACTCGATCAAGTCTGTTACCCAAGGTAAGGATGCTCTGGGTGAAGTGCATGTCGTGTTGACTCAAAACGATCTGTCTGTACAGGGACGTGGGGTAAGCACTGACATTCTGGAAGCAAGTGCCCGTGCTTATGTGGATGCATTGAATGGCTTGATCGACAAGCGTAAAACCTACAGCAATCGCGTAGATTACAAGTCCTGATGGTTGCGAATCAAGCAATTTGAAATTTACAGGATCGGGTATTTCCGATCCTGTTTTGTTTTGTCGTACTACAGATTTTTAGCTTATAGGCTAAGCCTATCAATTGATAGATTCTATATCTTGGTCAAAGCCCTGCCATGTATGTTACAAAGAAGGTATGAATAATACGCCCGTAAGGCTGTAAAACAAGAGGAGTGTACGTGATGGCAGACGTGAAAAAGATTGCGGTAATAGCTGGGGACGGAATCGGACCGGAAGTGGTCGCTGAGGCAGAGAAAATTTTGAAGCGTACGGAGGAAGTGTTTGGTCATTCATTTGAAACGGAGCATGCACTGTTCGGCGGAATTGCCATTGATGAGAAAGGTACACCATTGCCGCGAGAAACGCTGGCTGTCTGCCAATCTGCAGATGCCGTACTGTTGGGAGCCGTAGGTGGTCCCAAGTGGGATAACAATCCGAAGGAGCTTCGGCCTGAAACAGGACTGCTGGGTATACGCAAAGAGCTGGGCCTGTTCTCGAATCTTCGTCCGGCTGTCGTCTTCGACTGTCTCAAGGATGCATCGACTCTGAAACCTGAAGTGCTGGAAGGAACGGATCTGATCGTTGTGCGCGAGCTGACGGGCGGCATCTACTTCGGTAAGAAGTTCAGACGTGAAAGTCCTCAGGGTGAGGAAGCTGTTGATACATGCGCATATAATGTAACGGAAGTGGAGCGCATTGTTCGCCAATCTTTCGAGATTGCACAAAAGCGTCGCAAAAAGCTCGCATCGGTGGACAAGGCTAACGTACTGGAAACTTCCCGTTTGTGGCGTGAAGTGGTTAACCGGGTCGCAGTGGACTATCCGGATGTTGAGCTGGAGCATGTTCTGGTTGATAACTGCGCAATGCAATTGTTGCGTCGGCCGTCCAGCTTTGACGTTATCGTGACGGAAAATATGTTCGGCGATATCCTTAGTGATGAAGCGGCTATGCTGACTGGTTCCATCGGTATGCTGTCCTCTGCTTCTCTCGGAGAAGGCAGCTTCGGTCTGTACGAGCCGGTCCACGGCTCGGCACCGGACATTGCGGGTCAAGGACTTGCCAATCCGATTGCAACGATCCTGTCCGTTGCTTTAATGTTCCGTATGACTTTTGGATATGAGAAAGCTGCTGATGCCATTGAGAAGGCGGTTGCTGAGGTACTGGATGCCGGATATCGCACAGCCGATATCGCGCTGGATAAATCCAAGGCCATATCGACAACCCAAATGGGTGATCTGATCGCTGCGGCTATTCGATAAAAGCTTAGAGGCTTCCTTAAAACAAGGTAGCTGACTATACAGCAAGTGCGTAATACAGCAGCTCCTGAGCAATCAGGGGCTGCTGTTATATCCGGAAGTGTACAACCTGGTGAATGTGTATAAATTGTGAATTTTCAAAAGCTAGTTTAAAATAATTCTAAAAAAGTAATCGTTACAATATTGACTTTGATTTCTGCGAATGATAACATTTATCAAGTAGGTTGTTTCAATACAATACAGATGATTGAGGAAAACACATTTGATGTTTTTCTTACATATTTTAAAAGGAGGATTTCATATTATGGCAGAAAGATTGGTAGGAAGACCCGCACCTGATTTTGCATTGGAAACAGTGACTGGGGACGGTCAAGAATTTGGTTCGGTGAAGCTTTCCGATTACCGTGGCAAATGGCTCGTATTCTTCTTCTATCCACTGGATTTCACTTTTGTGTGCCCAACAGAAATCACAGCATTGAGCGATGCTGCTGACCAATTTAAAGAGCTGGATACTGAAATTCTGGGTATCAGTGTAGACTCCGTACACAGCCACAAAGCATGGATCAACACAGCTAAAGAAAACAACGGATTGGGCAAACTGAACTTCCCGTTGGCTTCTGATATCACGAAAAAAACAGCAAGCGATTATGGCGTTCTGATCGAAGAAGAAGGAATTGCATTGCGCGGCTTGTTCATCATTGATCCTGAAGGCGAATTGAAATATCAAGTGGTTAACCACAACGACGTAGGTCGTAGTGTAGAAGAAACATTGCGTGTACTGCAAGCTTTGCAATCCGGCGGCTTGTGTGCAATGAACTGGAAACCAGGCGACAAAAACCTGTAATACAAGCTTCAGAAGAAGTTGAACATTAAACTTGCAAGCCCCCAAACAAGCGGTTTTTTACCGACATTGGGGGCTTGCTTGCCTATGTTATTGCAGGGAAAGATTTTATGATTATGTGTGTTTGAAGTGAACGGTACAGGGTGAAATAAGAAATAATTGTGGAAATGTTGCTGTGTTTTGGAGGAATTTCAACTGGTGAAAGCGAATAAGGTAACATAGAGGATAAACAAGGCAGAGCAGGTTTTGTTCAGAGGAGGCTGAGCCCGGATGAGTTATTGCTGTGGAGCAAGCATGGTAGGAACCAAGGGAACGCTGAAGCATTACCGCACCCAAGTTCATAATGTTCCTTTGCTGTTTTGCCCGGTATGTCGTCGCATTGAGGTCCATTATAAAGTCGAGAATGAGTATGAAATTTTGGCGGAGTATGCACATGGAGACGGGGCAAGCGAGATTGATTTTCAGGACTACGTCATGGAAGATGATGATACGATATTTGAGAATTGTGTGAATCGGGAGAGTGAAGATGCGTTTGAAATTGTGAAGCGCCAAATTGACATGTCCCTGGATTTATTGATGGTAGCGAAACAGATGAACGATGAAAAATGGCAGGGAGAGCTCAAGAGAAGACTGGCTGTTATGAGCCAGAGACGCTCTCGGCTTCAGCATAATAAGAGCGGCAGCTGACATCCTACACACCAAAGAAGCTCTCACACCCTGGAGAGCTTTTTTGGTGTGTAGGGCGCTTATTCCTAACTTATTATTTCGTTTTTGGTAATGTTGCGCAGATATTATGACGAAAGAAAACAGGATAAAAATGTGAATTCGACACTTTTTCCGGTTGACTGGAATCCTAAGTCTTGTCTATCATAAAATTAGACTCTCAATTGGAAAGAGATGGTGGAATTTTGTGAATCTGTTTTCTAACCGTTGAAGGGTAGTCGATAGATGATGTCTTTCTCTTCTTCAATAATGTTAAGCGTCCGATACGGCCAGTTTATCATTCCGAAACAAGGGGGAAGCCTGGCATGATCAGTGAATTCCAAGAAGCCTTGCTTGATACCGTGGGAGCTTGCCCTTCCACACAGATCGCCAATAACAAGTATGAAAATGTGCTGGAGAACCTGGATAGTGGTATCATGCTGTTTGACAGTGACGGGGTACTGACCTTTATTAACGTGCAAATGGCCAAACTGCTGGAACTGCCGCGTAGTTCGCTGGCAGGTCGCAACTTGATGCAAATTTTGCATCATCCCGAGTTAAGTCGATTTAAGAAGAAGAAAATTTTGCGGATATACAAAGAGACCATCTTTCATAGAAAGCGCTATCATGAATTGATTGATGAGTATGGTCGGCATTGGTTGATTACGGTGACCTACGGGGATCAGATGGATGGCGATTTTTTGTTCAGTGTCAAGGATGTGTCGGATTATAAGCAAATTGAGCAGACTGCGTATCAAAATGACAAGCTCGCGATGTTAGGACGCATTTCCGCCTCGATTGCTCATGAAATCCGTAACCCGCTTACCGCCATCCGGGGCTTTATTCAATTACTGCGACCGCATCTGGTGGAGCTGGGAAGAGATGAGTATGCTCGTATAATTTTGACAGAGATAGATCGCGCGAACGACATTATTTATGAGTTTCTGAATTCGTCCAAGCCTTCAGCTCCTCAAAAAACGGCTGTACCTGTGATGGGGCTGCTGAAAGAGGTTGTGATGCTGACCGAAAGCGAGGCACTGATGAAGGGTTGCCAGATCGCACTGGATGAAAATAGCACGCTCATGAAGGTTTCGATTGATGTAAAGCAGATTAAGCAGGTCATTCTCAATATGATCAAAAATGCAATGGATGCCATCGAAGGTATCGGAGAGGACCGTGAGGGATGCATTGATATTCATACGGTGCTGGAAGGCTCATATGTCCATATTTGCATTGAAGATAACGGTTTGGGAATGGATCACAATACATTGTCACGTTTATTTGATCCATTTTTTACAACGAAAGAAAGCGGTACCGGCTTGGGACTGGCAGTGAGCTATCGGATAATCAAAAATCATGGAGGCTTTATTCATGTAGACAGTACACATGGAAAGGGGACACAGTTTAAAATCACGCTTCCTGTAGTTTAGTGTTCTGGGACTTTCACAAAGGGGTGTAGTAGCTACTGATTCTTTTGTGTTGTACAGAACTGGAGCATAGGTATCACTCATTTGAAAAAGACCGGATAGAGCGCATGGTCTGAAAAGATGATGCGCTTTTTTGGTGCTGGAAGCTTATTTATTTGCGTAAATACGAAAATGAAATAATGAATATAAGACTAAAAAATGATTCACCTTTCACAGATTAAATGTTATTATGTACCAGAAAGCTGTCAAACGTCTTAGATGATCGGAATTTCCGATATGCAAGGGGCTGAATGAGTACACGGCTGGAAGTAAAGAAAACGATAGGCATCGGCATTGCTGCGCTAGTTCTGTTTGTCTTGGTTCAGTTATTTCATGTAACTTTGAATAATCTATACTCCCATAATGTTTTTTTCTTGCTATACCCCATTGCAGGATTCGCCTGTGCGGCGATCTGTTTCTCTATTTTTTATCAAACCTGGTCGGTTTTGCTGGAATAGTTATTCTGGCAGAGACTTCTCATCGCGCCCACATTTCTGGTGGCTGGTCTGCTTTACCTTGTTCATATCTTCTCGTTTAGTTTTGTTAGCCTGACGGACTTTGTTTTGTCTCCGGGTATTTCGCTGTGGCTTCTTTATGTGAACCGTGTCTTTACCTCTATTATGCTTATAGTCATTTGCTCCCTCTCCTTTAGAAAAGCCAAATCAGGATACAAGAAGACCGCTTTATGGATAGGGATATGTTTTACTTTGCTGATCCTCGGGACCATTCAGATATACGGGTCGTTGGGCTGTGTATCGTGAGCCAGCTGTTTTATTTGTCCTCCCGTCAAATGGGTGATATAAATCACCTTATGGGACTTTTGATGAATGCTATTGCGTTTTATGATCTGCTAAGCGGCTTGGTTCGGTTCATGGTCCTTGTTCCATACCAGGAAAAGAAGGCGGCAGAATCTGAATCTAATTACATTGCCTATTATGACGATATAACAGGTCTGCCGAATCGTCGGCGTCTTTCACAACTTCTGGAGTAATCTCTGCGCAATTCATTAAAACCCGATGAAACGGCAACTCTTTTAATACTGGATATTGACCGATTCAAAACCATTAACGATTCGCTGGGGCATATGGCAGGGAATTATTTGCTCTATGCGGTAGGCGAACGCTTGGAGCATTTTTGCCGTGAAGGCGAGGATGTTTTCAGCATGGGCGGAGATGAGTTTGCGTTTCTTCTCACGGGCTACAAGGATATAGATGCCATGAAAAATCGTATTGATGATATGGTAAAGCTGTTTGAGCAATCATTTGATATTAATGGAGAATATTATCATGTGATGGTGAGTATGGGGATAGCTTTGTACCCGTTAGATGCCACTCAGGGTGAGCAGCTCATTCAGCATGCGGATACCACTGTTCATAATGCCAAGGAGCAGGGAGTGAATTTTCAGCGGTATACCAGTGGCATGCAGATGCGGGCGCAGGAAAGGCTACAATTGGAAAATGATTTACGGCGCGCGCTTGAAAATGAAGAATTTTCACTGGTGTATCAACCGCGTGTTCATTTGCAAAGCGGTGAACTGACGAGCTTGGAGGCACTGGTGCGTTGGAATCATCCTCATCGCGGAATGGTGATGCCGGGAAATTTTATTCCGGTGGCCGAAGAAAGCGGCCTGATCGTGCCTTTGGGGGAATGGGTGCTGCGGGAAGCATGCCTGCAAAACAAGCGCTGGCAGAAGGCAGGGTACCAGCCGATCCCGATATCAGTGAATTTATCCATGCGTCAATTTCAGCAAAAAAAACTGGTGGATGTGATTCGGGGCATCTTGGCCTGCACGGGACTGGAACCGTGCTATCTGGAGCTGGAGATTACAGAGAGTATGACTTTTGATAAGGATCGAGCCTTTGAGCAGCTGAGAAAAATAAAGGCCATTGGCGTTGCAATCAGTATCGACGATTTTGGAACAGGCTATAGCTCGTTGCATTATTTGAAAAATCTTCCGATTGACCGTCTTAAAATTGACCGTTCCTTTGTCAATGAGGTGCTGGTGGACAGCAAAAATGCGGCTATTGTGTCGACCATTGCCTCCATGGCCCACCTTTTGAAGCTGAAGGTTACGGCTGAAGGAGTGGAAAATGAGGGTCAGCTCCAATTTTTACAGGATCAGGATTGCCATGAGGGACAAGGCTATTATTTCAGTCGGCCTATTCCGGCGGAATCCTTTGAAAACTTGTTTTTGCGCAAATCTATGAATTGGCTGGTTCAGGATGGTATATAGTTTGCTTGCATTTTACAGGCAGGTAAGTTATACTAGATAACATCCTGATTCTGCTGGTTGACAACAGTTTAATGATGTCATACATAAGAATTGAGATATTCTAAAGTGCGGGTGTAGTTCAATGGTAGAACTTCAGCCTTCCAAGCTGATAGCGTGGGTTCGATTCCCATCACCCGCTTTTCGGTAAAAATGCTCCAAACCCTTGCGGTGCAAGGGTTTTTATTTTTGCCCATAGCTCGACGTACGACAGAATCCTTTTTGAAAATGGGGCAGAGCAAGAGGCAGTTGGATTACATATATGTTAGCCGGATGCCAATCGGGTGTCCCGGCTTGTTTGCGTTCTTACGAACTATTTTTACACTATTATACAAATTAAAACCAATTGTTTCGTTTTTCCAGCAACCTCTACGTTCGCTGCGGCTTATTTCCCGAATACGTCGACGAATGGACTTACAGGTTTTGCCGGACAGGCCAAAAATGAAAATGGAGCTTCCAAGCCCAGCACAACCTGGGGTAAGAACGGTCAGTTTATCTATATCAACAATCTCAACGATTTGAAAAACCAGTTAGGGGATTCAACTCCCAAAATCCTGGTGATTGAAAAAAATATTTCTGCCTCCTCTAAAACCGTCATCAATATTGGTTCTAACAAATCGCTTATCGGTTCATACGCGCAAAACAAACTGGTTAATATTCATTTGAAAACAACGGCTAATTCCGGTAATGTGATCTTTCAAAACCTGACTTTTGAACATAGCTCCAACATTAACGATAATGATGATATTCAGCTTTATCTTACTGCGGGAACGAACTATTGGATTGATCATGTCACTTTTTCAGGCCACAATTATGATTCCAATGGTTCAGATCTGGACAAGCTTTTGTATGTTGGACAATCGGCTGATTATGTAACCATCAGTAATCCCAAATTTGCTAATCATAAGTACGGCCTTATTCTGGGTTATCCTGATGATGGCAATAAAAGCTACGATGGCTTACCTCATATCACTATCGCCAACAATTATTTTGAAAATTTGCAAGTTGGCCTACACGATAGCTAAGAATGCAAGAATCTACTCAGAGTACAACTATTTTGGAAAAGGTAGCGAAAAGGGCGGCATTCTGGATGATAAAGCAAATGGCGAGTTTAAAGACGTGGGCAGCTTTCCAGCCATTACCAACCAAAAGTCGCGGGTGACCAACTGGAATCCGAGCAAGAACTACAGTTATCAAGTTCACTCCTGAATATACAAAGGAATTTGTAACTAAATATGCAGGCTCGTCCAATACAACCCTTGTATTCGGGAAATAATTTTGATGTACAATGGATTTGCAAATACGTTCTGATCTGCTATACTGGCTGCAAGCAAGTATTCCGTGAAAAGGAAGGTAACAATACGTCCGATGAAGTAAGCACACTGATTTTTCCCATAAACTCCACAGTTACTGGCAGGCGGCTGTATGCTGCAACGGGAGAGGTGTGTCTGAAATGAGGTTTGGGACGTATACGTTTGCTCCGGAACGGGATTATGCTTTTTTCCGTTTACGGTTCTCTTTCTCATAAACGTATGTTCTGAAACGATTCATAGCAGTCATTCTATATTCCTTGTATGCAAGCCGCAGCCTTCTGCGGCTTTTTTTATTGCTTCCGGTGGTGAAAACCGGACAGGGAAAGGATGATTATCGTATGAAAACAATTTTGCGTATTCGAAATGTCATAAAGGATTGGAACGGGACGTCTTTGTTTGAGAATGTGTCCATGGATGTGACGGAGGGGGAGCGGCTCGCGCTGTTCGGAAGAAACGGAGCCGGCAAAACGACGCTATTGCGGATACTGTTGGGCGACGAGGCGCCGACTTCAGGTAAGGTAGAGCATGAATTGCCGCTGGAGGAGCAGGGCTGGCTGAAGCAGCAGGATACCATTCAATCCGCCCGAACTGCACTTGAGGCGGCACAGCAGGCCAGTCCTGAGCATTGGCGAGTGAGGACGACGCTGAAGCAACTGGAGGCCGAAATTGCCCATGAGGGAGAGGATGCAGAGCGTCATCTGGAGCGATACGGCGAGCTGATGGATGAGTACGAGCGGCTGCAAGGTTTTGCGTGGGAGTCCGAAGTGGAAAAGGCGCTGACCCGGATGGGCATGCCTGCTGAGACGTGGCTTATTGCCTATGGTGACCTGAGCGGAGGGCAGAAGACGAGAGTGCGGTTGGCCGGACTGATGGTCAGACAGCCGAAGCTGCTGGTGCTGGATGAACCGACCAACCATCTGGATGCCGAAAGTTTGCTCTGGCTGGAGCAGTGGCTGTCCACATATCATGGGACGTTGTTGTTTGTATCGCATGACAGAGCCTTTTTGGATCGGGTAGCTACAGGCATATGTGAGCTGACGTCAACGGGCATTCGGCGATATAAGGGCGGCTATACTGAGTATAAGGCGCATAAGGAATGGGAGCTGCGGGAGCAGGAAGCCAACTATCGGAAGCAGGAACTGGCAAGGCAGGCGTTGGAGGAGACGATCCGAAATTACCGGGAATGGTTCCATCAGGCGCACCGGGCAGCTTCCAATGTGGAAATGGCCGTTACGCAAAGTTTTTATAAGGCCAAGGCTAATAAAAATATTTCTCGTTATCATGCGAAGGAGAAGGAGCTGGAACGGCTGAAGGCCAACCGGGTTGAGCAGCCGCGCGAAGTAGCATCTTTGCATATGAAATTAAGTGACAGTGGGTTTCAGGCCAAATATCTGCTGCGCGCCGAGCATGTCTATTTTAGCTACGACGATCGTGCCATTGTGCAGGATCTCAACCTGAACATTGCACGTGGCGACCGCCTGGCTGTTCGGGGCCCGAATGGGATTGGCAAAACAACGCTGCTGCGGCTGTTAACAGGTCAGTTGGAGCCGTATAAGGGAAAGATCATAGCGAATCCACAGCTAAAAATCGGATATTTTTCACAGGAGCTGGAGCAGCTTCCAGAGGATCAGACATTGCTGGACAGTTTACTTGCGCTCCCCACCATGACGCAGACGGAAGCGAGAACGGTGCTGGGATGCTTTCTTTTTGCCAGAGAAGATGTGTTCAAGAGGATCGGTACACTCAGTATGGGAGAGAAATGCAGGGCGGCCTTTCTACGCTTGTATTTTAGTGGAGCCAACCTGCTGGTGCTGGATGAGCCGACCAATTATTTTGACATTGAAACTCGTGAAATCGTGGAGGAGTCTTTGCGTAGTTACGATGGGGCACTGGTGCTTGTCTCGCATGACCGGGAGCTGGTGCGCCGGACGGCAACCCGTTTGCTTGATATGCAGCATGGAGGCGTATATGAAATCTACGAAGGGACCGCCGACGAAAAGCAGGAAGAACAGCGGAACCGTCAACAGCAACCAGAGGATCAGGAGCAGCGTGAGGAGCTTCTGCGATTACAGTTGCGTCTTACGGAGCTGATGGGTACGGCGGGGCTGGACGATGAAAATAAGGAACTGCTGTCAGAAATCAGGCGTATTCGTGCCAAACTGGATCAGTCGGATTAAACGTCTTCGTCAGAATGGGTGAAACGTATGCCCGGCTTGCCAAAGCGTGAGGGTTTGCATATAATAATGAACAATAGTTTGAAATTTGAAAATGTCTTGATGGAGAAGAGTAGGCAGTGTCCGATTGAACAGGGAGGAAGCGCCGTAGGATTGAGAGCGTTTCTGCAAAACAGGGCTGTTGAAGTTCGCTCCGGAGCAGTTCCTTGAACCTCGTATGCCATCTGTAGATGGCAAGTGGGCAAGTAGGGGATACCGGTTCACGACCGTTACAACGTGCAGAGCGAGATGATCATGCATAGCATGGATAACACCTGTACTGTCGAAAGGCAGATATTGTCGAAAGGCAAAGCGTGGGGTGTGCTGAACAGGATTGTCTAACGAGGGTGGTACCACGGTCTTTTCGTCCCTTTACCGGGAGAAAGGACCTTTTTTTGTTGTCTGAAAAGCTGGATATGAAGAAAGGGGACTGAACAGGCGATGAGCGAAACCATCCAAATGAAGGAACATTTGCTGGCCTTGAAGGAAGAAGCACTGGAAGTATTGGAGAAGGTGGCAACGCCCAAGGAGCTGGCCGATCTGCGGGTCAAATATTCGGGTAAAAAGGGTGCGCTGACTGAAATTTTGCGCGGTATGGGCAAGCTGAGCGCGGAAGAGCGTCCGGTTGTCGGACAGGTAGCTAATGAAGTTCGCGAGGCGATTGAAGAAGTCGTCAACCGTAAACAGGATGAGTTCACGAAAGCGGAGACGAATGAGCGTCTGCAAGCGGAAAAGGTCGACGTTACGCTGCCTGGACGCACATTGCCGCAAGGCGGGCTGCACCCGATTAATAAAGTAATTGAGCAGATTGAGGACATTTTTACAGGTATGGGCTACCGAGTTGCGGAGGGCCCACAGGCAGAGACGGATTATTATAACTTTGAAGCGTTGAACCTGCCTAAGAATCACCCGGCGCGGGATATGCAGGATTCGTTTTATCTGACCGAGGATCTGTTGATGCGTACCCATACGTCACCCGTTCAGATTCGCGCAATGGAGGCGATGAAGGGCGAAACACCTATCAAGGTCATTTGTCCGGGTACGGTTTTTCGACGTGATGATGACGATGCCACGCATTCTTTCCAATTCCACCAAATTGAAGGGATTGTTGTTGGTAAAGACATTCGCATGAGTGATCTGAAAGGAACTTTGCTGCAATTTGCACGCGAAATGTTCGGGGAATCGACCGAAATCCGTCTGCGTCCAAGCTTCTTTCCGTTTACTGAGCCGAGTGCTGAGGTAGACGTGACTTTTGTAAAGAAAAATGGCGAGCGCGTATGGATCGAAATTTTGGGCTGTGGCATGATGCATCCGAAAGTGCTGGAAATGGGCGGTTTTGATCCCGAGGTATATAGCGGCTTTGCATTCGGTATGGGTGTAGAACGGATTGCCATTTTGAAATACGGAATTGACGATATTCGTCATTTTTATAACAGCGACCTGTCATTCTTGAAGCAGTTTTCGCGTCAATAAACAACTATATCAAGGGAAGTGAACCCATATGAAAGTATCATTCGATTGGCTATCCGAGTATGTGTCGCTGGATCAGGTGAGCGCGGAGGATCTGGCAGAGAAAATCACCCGTTCGGGTATTGAAATTGATGAAGTCGAACATCGCAACAAAGGGATTACTGGCGTCGTGGTCGGTTATGTCAAAAGCAAGGAAAAACACCCTGATGCGGATAAGCTGAATGTTTGTATCGTCGATGCGGGACAAGAGGAAGATCTGCAAATCGTGTGTGGCGCCAAAAATGTGGATGCAGGGCAAAAGGTTCCTATTGCCGTCGTGGGCGCGAAGCTGCCGGGAGATTTTCAGATTAAAAAGGCCAAGCTGCGCGGTGTTGTGTCCATGGGCATGATCTGCTCGGCGAAGGAACTGGGTATGAATGACAAGCTGCTGCCCAAAGAGCTGCAAGAAGGTATTCTGGTGCTGCCTGAGGATGCTGAAATCGGTACGCCGATTACGAAGCTGCTGGCGCTGGATGATCAGGTGCTGGATTTTGATCTGACACCAAACCGTTCGGATTGCTTGAGTATGCATGGTGCGGCTTATGAAGTGAGCGCGATTCTGGGGCGTGACATTTCGCTGGCTGACCCGGCTAAGGATTTGGTGGAAATCAGCGATGCGGCGGCAGATCATCTGTCGGTGAAGGTGGATACACCTGAACTGTGTACGCACTATGCGGCTCGTTATATCACGGGTGTAAAAGTGGGGGCTTCTCCGCTGTGGATTCAAAACCGCCTGATGGCGGCGGGTGTTCGTCCAATCAACAACATCGTGGATATTACGAACTATGTCATGCTGGAATACGGTCAGCCGTTGCATGCTTTTGATGCGGATAAGCTGGAAAATGGCAACATAGAAGTACGTCTCGCTCGTGCAGGCGAAACATTGGTTACGCTGGACGATCAGGAGCGCAAGCTGGAGCCACATATGCTGCTGATTACAGACGGCGTGAAGCCGATTGCGCTGGCAGGGGTGATGGGCGGAGCCAATTCTGAAGTTACGGATGCGACGGTCAGCATTGCGCTGGAATCCGCAAAGTTTGACGGCGGTACGGTTCGCAAAACGTCCCGTCAGCTTGGACTTCGTTCCGAAGCAAGCCTGCGTTTTGAAAAAGAGGTTGATCCGGGTGCTGTTGTACCTGCGGTGAACCGTGCGGCAGCGCTAATCCAGCGTTATGCAGGAGGCACTGTGCATCAAGGAATCGTGGAATCTGCTTCTGCGAAGGCCGAAAACCGGATTATAAAGCTGTCGCTGGATAAAGTGAACCGATATTTGGGAACAGAGTTGTCGCTGCTTGAGGTGAAAACGATTTTCGGTAGACTTCATTTCGGATGCGGTGACGTGGAGCAAGGTGTGCTGGAAGTGGAAGTGCCTACACGCCGCGGGGATATTACCATCGATGTGGATTTGATTGAAGAGGTAGCCCGTCTGTATGGTTATGACAACATTCCGACGACGCCGATTGAAGGACCAACGACGCCGGGTGCTTTGACGGCATCGCAATCACTGCGCCGCTCGCTGCGTAAATTGCTGGCCCATGGCGGCTGGCAAGAGACGATTAGTTACTCGTTTGTGCATCCGGAAAGTGCAGGTTTGTTTAATTCGCTGACAGAGGGAGGTCATCCTGTACGTTTGGCGATGCCTATGAGCGAAGAGCGCAGTGTGCTGCGTACGAGCATTATTCCGCAAATGCTGGATACAGCAGTGTATAACATGAACCGAAAGCAGGAAAATCTGGCGATTTTCGAAATAGGAACTGTATTTTATACCGCGGAACAAACGTTGACCCGCCAGCCGCAGGAAATTCAAGTGCTTAGTTTGCTGCTGACTGGCGTACGCCGTGAAAAACAATGGAATATCGGTGCTGAGAAGGTTGATTTCTTTGATATTAAAGGCGCGCTGGAAACGGTATTCGGCTATTTCGGATTGGGTGCAAGCATCCGTTATGTGGCTGACCAGCCGCAAAGCTATCATCCGGGCCGTTCCGCCTCGGTATGGCTGGATGTGAATGGGGCCTCCCAACGAATCGGCACCATCGGGCAGATCCATCCGGAGCTGCAACAGTCTTATGGGCTGAATGATACGTATGTAGCGGAAATTGAGTTGCAACAGGTGATCGAACACGCCAACAGTCACATTCAGTTCAGAGAGCTGGCTCGCTTCCCGTCCGTGGAACGAGACATTGCCCTCGTGGTGGATAAGGACGTAGAAGCAGGCGAACTGCTGCGTGTGATTCATGCGGCGGGCGGAGAGCTATTGCAGGATGCACGAGTGTTTGATGTATTTACAGGCAGCAAGCTTGGCGAAGACAAGAAGAGCGTAGCTATCTCCCTGACCTACCGTCACTGGGAGCATACGTTGACGGATGAAGAGATTAATGCGGCACATATTCCTGTCGTTACGTCTCTGGAACAAACTTTTGGAGCGGAATTGAGAAAGTAGCAGGAAATGCGGGGAGCCGTATCGAATCTTAGTGACAGAGGTTCGATACGGCTTTTTGGCCTATCATCATGGAAGCTCTCTACTCTGATATTCACCCGCTGCGGGGAAACCGGACTAATGGGGTTGAACGCTTCACGAAGGGCGGGTTACCATAGTACCGGACACAACTTAGAATCAACTTACAGTAGTATTGAAGGAGGGCATAATTGTGACTACACCAGATCGTACTCGCGTCACTGTAGAGATCTACGGTACTTCTTATAAACTCGTTGGCAGTAATACCGATTATATGAAGCAGGTTGCCAATTACGTGGATGAACGCATGCATAGCATTTCTCAGGCTCATTCGCGTCTTGATATGCCCCGAATTGCCGTGCTGGCTGCGGTTCATATGGCAGAAGAAGCTGTACAAATTCAGGAAATTCAGAGTCATATGAACCGGTTGGCCGGGGAGCGGGCGGAGCTTCGGGGCGAACTGGCTCAACTCCAGACGGCTCTTGGAGAACAGCAGCAAAAAAATACGGATATGCAGCAGTCTTTTGCCCAATTTAAGGAAGAGAAGGAAACGGTTCTGAATAAATTGACGGAGACCGAATCCGCATCAGCCAGGGAAATTGCCGAATTAAAGGCGAAGCTGGAACAGCAGCGGAAAAAAGCGGCAGAACTCGAAAATGGACAAAAGCAGGCTGAACGTCAATTGGAGGAGTCCCGTCAGGAAGCTTCCCGTAAGCTGAAAGAGCAGCAGGAGGCGGCAAATGCCCGTATTCGCCAGATGGAGGAGCAAACCAAGAAGGAGCTGGCCGAAGCGGTCAAGCAGGCGGAAGCCAAGCTGTCGGCTGCGGAGAAGGCTCATCAGGAGCGTCAGCGTACAGAGCTGGACAAGTTGCGTTCTGCTTTGCAGCAGGAGCATAGCCGGAAGGTCACTGAATGGCAGGACAAGTGGTCTGGGCTGAATGAGCAGCTGGAGCAGGAGCGTAAACAGGCGGAACTGGTGCTGAATGAGGAAAAGCTCCAGCATCAGGAGGCGGAGAAACGAGCCGAGGAAGCTGCACTGGAGCAGGAGATTCGGGTTGAGGAGCTTCAAGAGCAATTGGAGCAGGTACAAGCAGGCAGTGCAGAGCTGTCTTCCCGTCTGGGAGAGGCGCAAGATCAGGTTGCAGCATTGAAGCAACAGCAGTCCGAGCTGGAGTCTATGCTGGAAACGCAGCGACAGGCTGCGACAGAGCGTGAGCAGGCGGATACGCTTGCGCGTGAAGAGCTGCAAAGCCGTTACAATGAATTGGCAGCGGAAGCCAAGGCAACGCAGCAGCAAGCGGCCAAGCTGGAGGAAGAACAGCGCCGGATGCAGAAGTTGCTGGAACAGGCGCATGTGTCCTCCCGCAAACTGCAAAGTGAGTTGGCTACACTGGCCGAAAGTGAGAAGTCTTGGCAGAAGCTTGCAGAGGAACGCCAGCACGCAGTAGATGAGCTGGAGCTTTCGATACTGGAAGTACGTGAACAGAAGGAGACTGTACAGGAGCAATTACAGCATGCGGTGGCTGAGGTTGAAGCTGTAAATCATAAGTTTGCTGCACAGCAGCAACGTCTGTCGCAGTTGGAAGCGAGAATCAAGGAGCTTTCACCTGAGCTGATTCGCGTTCAGGACGAGCTGGAGAAGGCAATCCTGCGTGAGCAAGAGGGAACAAAGGCTTACAAAACGCTTCAGGAACAGTCTGGAAGCATGAAGAGTCGGGCAGAGCAACTAGGACAGAATATCAAGCAGCTCCAACGTGAAGATAGTGAACGGCGGAAGGAACTGGAGCGTGCCGAAGAGGAATCACTGGAATGGCAGCTTAAATACGAGCAGTTGAAGGCCGAAGCGGAACGTTTGGAGGCCGAAGATGCTGCCCGTAAGAAAGAATTCGCTTCGTGGGAACGGGAAATAGCCGTGACTGTCGAACAAAAGGAACGGCTTCAAGAGGAAATTCGTCTGGCCGTTGAAGCTGCCGAGGCGGCGAAGGCTGAACAGCAATCTGTAGATCAGGAACGGATGGCTTTACAGTCCGAGCTGGAGGAAGTCGGTCAGAAGTATGAGCTGGCGGCTCATCAGCTTCGTCTTTTACAGGTTCAGCAGGATGTGGATCGGGAACATACGGAGAAGATATCGACGGAATTACGTCAATTGCAAGAAGAGTACACCAAGCTTCAATCCGAGTACAATGAGTGGATTGAATTAATCGAACAGGATCAGTAGATACGGATTATAAATGCAATGCAATCCCCGGCTGCTTATCGCCGGGGATTATTTGTATGTTGTATTCTGTTCGGTTCTGTAGATGACAAAAGGCTGTCCATCGGCAGAAGAAATCTGCTGTGGAACAGCCTTGTCGGAATGTGAACCCAAATTATTTCTCGCTCTTGCGGCCGGCTTCAAACGGTGTCGCTACCGGAATGAACAGGTCGATAATCCCGATAACCAATGCAGCGAGCAATGCGCCCAGAACGGAAACACTGACACTGGTTACGATATATTGAGCGATCCAGATAACCAGAGCGCTCACCAGAAAGCCTACGATACCACGTCCGAATGGTGAAACGCGTCGGCCAAACATAGCCTCAATGATGTAACCGATCAAGGCAATGACAATGGCAAGGATTAGCGCGCTCCAAAAGCCGCCTACACTAAAACCGGGAACGATCCAGCTTACGACCATCAGAACCAAAGCGGCAACGATGAAACGCACAATGTGACCGAGAATGCTCACGGAATAACCTCCTTTGTTTTTTGAATGTACAGGGTTATACAAAGGTTATTGTGTGGCATAAACGGCTTTCTTATGTGTAAAACAGAGTTGGCAAATAGCGTAAGTGCGCGGCTTTCGTTATAATATAGATATAAGTGAAAGGAGTAGTGAAGTTGGACTCTAAAATTTTCAAAACCCTAGAATATCAAAAAATTTTAAATAAACTAAGTCACTATGCTCAAACCGCGATTGGTCAGCAGACAGCCCAGCGGCTAAAGCCCAGCGATGATTTGGAACATATCAAGAAATTGCTGAAAGGCACGGATGAGGCCTATGCTGCCGATCGACTTAAAGGAGTACCCTCGTTTAACGGAGTCGTAGATATTACTCCGGCGGTCAAACGCGCCCGTATCGGCGGAACATTGAGTCCGCAGGAGCTGCTTGGCATTCGGACAACAGTTCAGGCTGCACGCCGTGTACAGGTGTACGTGGCAAGTTTGCATGAGGAAAATCCAGTCGAAACACTGCTGTATTGGAGTGAGCAGCTTTCAGAACAGAGAGGTCTGGAAAACTCGATTAAAGGCTGTATCGACGAAAATGCAGAGGTGCTGGATTCTGCCAGTACAGAGCTTTCACAGATCCGCAGGGAGCTGCGCTCGGGTGAAGTGCGTATTCGGGAAAAGCTCGATTCCATGATTCGTTCCTCCACCGTATCCAAGATGCTTCAGGACCAGTTGATTACGATCCGTGGAGATCGTTTTGTAATTCTGGTTAAAGCAGAGTACCGTTCTTATTTTGGCGGAATTGTGCATGATCAATCCGGGTCCGGTGCAACGCTGTTTATTGAGCCTGAATCCATCGTGGCCATGAACAACAAGCTGCGGGAAACACGGTTGAGAGAAGAACGCGAAATCGAAGTGATTTTACAAAAGCTGACCGCACTTGTTGCAGAACAAGCGGATATGCTTCTATATGATGTAGATGTTTTGGGGACGCTTGATTTTATTTTTGCCAAAGCGCGTCTTGCTCGTGAGATGAAGGCAACCTTGCCTTTGATGAATGATCGTGGTTACTTGAAGCTGAAAAAAGGCAGACACCCTCTTATTCCGTTGGAGCAGGTCGTTCCGATTGATGTGGAGCTGGGCAATTCGTACACCTCCATTATCGTAACCGGACCGAATACAGGGGGGAAAACCGTTACGCTAAAAACCATCGGCTTGCTTAGTCTGATGGCGATGTCGGGACTTTTTGTGCCTGTAGAAGACGAAAGCCAACTGTGCGTATTTGATGCGATCTATGCAGATATTGGTGACGAGCAAAGCATTGAGCAAAACCTGAGTACCTTTTCCAGTCATATGACCAACATTATCAGCATCCTGAAAAATATGACGCCCAAAAGCCTTGTGTTGCTTGATGAGGTAGGTGCAGGAACCGATCCTGCGGAAGGCTCGGCTTTGGCTGTATCCATTCTGGAGCATATGCATGCTTTGGGCTGCCGTATGGTTGCGACGACTCACTACAGTGAATTAAAGGCCTATGCCTATGAGCGCAAAGGAATCATTAATGCGAGCATGGAGTTTGATGTTGCTACATTAAGCCCGACATACCGTCTTCTCGTGGGTGTGCCCGGTCGAAGTAACGCTTTTGCCATTGCTGAGCGCTTGGGATTGCCGGGCCGTATTCTGGATTATGCCCGTGGTGAGGTGACGGAAGAAGATCAGCGCGTAGAGCACATGATTGCGTCACTGGAACAGAACCGTTTGACAGCAGAGCAAGAGCGGGAAAAGGCGGAACAATTGCGCGGTGAGATGGAAGAACTGCGCACCCGTCACCAGAATGAGCTGGATAAGCTGGAAGCACAGCGGGACCGTATGCTGGAAAAAGCTGCGGACGAAGCGAGAGGTCTCGTGGACAAAGCTCGCAGCGAAGCGGAGAAAATCATTGCCGATCTGCGTAAGTTGGCTCAGGAAGAAGGAGCCTCTGTTAAGGAGCATAGGCTGATTGCAGCTCGCAGAGAGCTGGATGAAGCGGAACCGAAACATCGTAAGAAAAGCGTAGTCAAGCGCCCTGTCGCTGCACGTACTCGCTCTATCGTAGCTGGTGATGAGGTATCCGTTCACAGCCTGAATAAAAAAGGTCATGTGGTGGAACTGTCCGGCAGCAAGGAAGCGGTGGTCCAACTGGGAATCATGAAAATGAAGGTCAGTCTGGACGATCTGGAGCTGCTGCAACCCGCCCAAACAACTGCACCGAGAGCTCAGAAGCCGGTAACCGGCATTAAGCGGACACGGGATGATAATGTGCGAAACGAGCTTGATCTGCGCGGTGCGAACGTGGAGGAAGCGCTGATGGAGGTAGATCGCTTCATGGATGAAGCATTCCTGGCCAATCTGGGGCAGGTACACATTATTCATGGCAAGGGTACAGGGGTTCTCCGGACCGGTATTCAGGAGTACCTTCGTAAGCATAAGCATGTGAAAAGCTACCGTATCGGAAATTACAATGAAGGCGGCACAGGCGTGACTGTTGCTGAATTGGAATGAGCTACGGGTTACCGGCTCCGGCCGGGAAAGCTTTGTAGAACGGGAGGGACAAAGTGAAGATGGCGATTGATGAATTGCTGTCACATCCGTTAGGAATGATGCTGGGTTATTTCTCGGTGGCGGTGCTGGAGCTGATTGTATTTTTGTGTTGCTTTGAGCTGGTAACCCGGTATAAATGCTGGGAAGAGATCAAACGCGGTAATATTTCAGTTGCGATGGCTACGGGCGGGAAAATGTTCGGTATTTGCAACGTGCTCCGCTTTGCGATGGAAGCCAAATCCAGCGTGTATGATACGATGATTTGGTCGTTCGTCGGCTTTTTACTGCTGCTTGCGGCGTACTTTCTGTTTGAGTTTCTGACACCGGTATTTTCAATCGATCAGGAAATTAAGGAGGACAACCGCGCTGTCGGCTTGTTCTCCATGATTATCTCGATATCGTTATCTTATGTGATCGGTGCCAGTGTAACTTGACACATCCTGTATACTAGAGCTTGGTATACGCATGGAACGGAAGGATGATGAAGCTTGGAAATGACTATTTGTCCATGGTGTAACATGGAAATTATTTGGGATGAAGAATTGGGACCTGAAGAAGAGTGCCCTTATTGCCATAACGACCTGAAAGGGTATTCGGATATTACCGATGATGAAGATGAAACGGAGTCTGATTCTGCACATGACCACGAACACAGCCATGATGATGTGGCTTCTTCGGGTCAAGCCGCGCCTCTCCCTGGGAAGGAAGACCTAAAGGGCTATCGCACCTTGAGCATCCAGCTTGGGGACGAGGATGAGCAGGATATTTTATATGAAGCTGAGGATGAAATCATAGTTGAAAAGCCTGCCGATGCTCCGTTGTTGCAGGACAACGAGCTTCACAAGCTACCTGTGCTGCATACCCTGCAAAAATTCGAAGAAAGCGGTGCGGATCTGATGGCTTATGAACAAGGCGCTGAACAAATTCTCGACAGACAAGATGAGGTTCTTGAATGTTCCCAGTGCGGTGAATATATGCTGCATGCAGGTTCGCAAACCATGACAGGGGAAAGCTTTGTACCGTCAATTTCTCCTGCGCTCGGCAGACCTGTTCTGGATTTGCCGTTTGTCTTAAATGTATATGTATGTCCAAGCTGCTTCCATGTTCAGCAGACGTTGTCAGAGGATGACCGATTGCGTTTGTTAGAGAAGCTGAGTGGTATTTCCAACAATTAAATCATATTCCCCCGGATAAGCCTAAGTTGAACACGGGCATCTTAAACCGAAGAAGCTCTGAAGCAAGCTGAGTTAAAAGGAGCTGAATGGTGATTTTCGGTTAGGGGGAACTATATTGAAATCAAACCTGAACGGACAATCCATTCTGCTACTAAGCCTGAATGGATTGTTTGTTTTTGCGGCAGCTTTGTCAGGTACTTTTCTTAACGTATATCTGTGGAAAAGCAGGCAGGATTACGCGATGATTGGCTGGTTTAATGTCAGCCAGCAAATTGCGCTGGGAATCATGGTCTGGGTGGCTGGAAAATGGGTCAAGGAGCATAACAAAATGAATGCTCTGCGCGTAGGGACCGCGTTGTCCGGCTTATTTTACCTGGTCGTTTTATATACGGGGCCGAAGGCTGTAAACTACATATGGCCGTTAGGGATGCTATTGGGTGCAGCGTTGGGTTTGTTTTGGCTGGCTTTTAATGTGATTTTTTTCGAAGTCACAGATCGGGTAAGCCGGGATCATTTTAACGGATGGGTGGGTCTGCTGGGCTCGTTTTCGGGTATTGTCGGTCCCTGGCTGTCCGGCTGGATTATCGCCCGTATGGAGGATGATGCGGGATACCGCGTGATATTTAGTATCTCTCTGGCACTTTATGTGGTAGGGGTGGTGCTGAGTTTCTTTCTTCGCAAGCGTAAGACGACAGGAAGTTACAATTGGCTGGAGCCCAAGCAGCGTTTGTCGCAAAAAGGAAGTATGTGGCGGCCATTGTCGTTGTCGCTTGTTACCCAGGGCATTCGTGAAGGAGTTTTTGCCTTCCTGATTACGCTGCTTGTGTATGTCGCTACTCAGCAGGAGTGGAAGCTGGCGCAGTTTTCGCTTATTACATCCGCAGTTTCATTTTTCAGCTTTTGGGCTGTTGGCAAATGGCTCAAGCCACATTATCGCTCGGTTGGCATGCTGTTGGGTGCCGTGCTGCTGGTGATTGCGCTTTTGCCGTTACTGTGGCGGATGCAGTATAGCACGCTGCTGATTATGGGCATCGGGACCGCCTTGTTTTTGCCGATATATTTAATCCCGATGATTTCTGCTAGCTTTGACCTGATGGGAGTGAGCGAAGAGGATGCTAATCAGAGGGTGGAATTGGTCGTACTGCGCGAGTTGTGTCTGATGGTAGGTCGATTGACCGGAATGCTTATCTTTCTGGGTGTGTTGAGCATTAGCAAGGCACCTATAGCCATGATCTGGCTGTTGATTGGGCTTGCGTTAATGCCCGTGGCGGGATGGGTATTTATGCGCAATGTACTAAAGAAGGAGCAAACAACGAAGCAGAGCAAGTCTCATTCCAAGGCACGACGCTGGCACAGGCAAACCGAGTAGCTTGAAATATATATTCAAAAAAAAGAGCCTCCAAACCCACGGAAATGGGAATTGGAGGTTCTTTCGTGTTTCGTATTTCTTAAGCCGGCGGCTCCGTGATTTCGGGTGAAGGCTTGGTGGTACGTGTTAGTGAAAAAAGCTCCATCTCAGGTCGGTGTGTGCCCGTCAGTTCATCAGCCAACAGCTGTGCAGCCATCATGCTGGTGACTGTGCCATTTCCCCCGTAGCCCTCCAAAAAGTAGCAGTTCGGAAAGCGCGGGTGTGGGCCAATATACGGTAAGCCATCATGGGAGGAGCCAAAGACGGCTGCCCACGCGTAATCAATCTTGAATGGTATATCGGGAAAATGCTCTTGTAATGCTTTCAGCAGCTTTTTTTGTTGGTGCAGCAGTCTGACTTCACGCTGTTTTGGGTCGAGCACAGGTTCATCCAAACCGCCGATAATCATGCGCCCTTCCGTAGTGGAGCGTATATACAGATAAGGACGGGCGGTTTCCCAGATTAGACATTGCTCATGCCACATGGCTGAATCTCCAACCGGATGGGTAGCAATCGCATAAGAGCTTTCCAGTATGGCTCCACGATCCTTTTTAATTTCCTGTGATTCATAGCCTGCCGCAAAAATAACCTTTTTCGCCCGGATGGTTCCACCGCTGGTATGACAAACAACCTCATTGTCGCCAAATTCAAAATGCTTCGCTTCGGTATGTTCATATAAGTGTACACCAAGACGGCTGGCAGATTGCAGGAGTCCCTGTGCAAAACGAAACGGATTTACCTCTGCATCTTCATGTGTATACAGCGCAGCTGGTTTTCGAAAAGGAAAACGGGCAGCCACCTGTTGCTCATCCCAATATTCCACCGGGAACCCAAAGCGGGTTAACTGTTCGAATTCTTTTTGGAGCACCGACACATCCTCGGGTGTACTCGCATAATACAGGCTGCTGCGACGGATAAAGGACGGGTCGATGTCCACTGTGCTGGCCAGCTTTTCCAACTGATCCAGAGCATCCTTACACATCCGATAAAACAGCACCCCATTAGCTTCGCCAAAGGTGTTGATAAAAGAGGTCAGCGTCTTATCATTGCTATATTGCAGCAATCCGGTATTGGCCGAAGAACTTCCATGCGCCAGCTTACGCTTGTCAATGACCACCGTATCCACCTGTCGTTCTCCCAGCAGCCGGGCACAGAGAGAGCCGCCCATCCCACCCCCGACGATAAGCACATCACAAGTCAAATCTTCTGTTAAAGAAGGAAAATCCAGCTTCTGCTTCAGGGTATTAGGCCAATATGTATTTCCACTAATCAATTCCATAAAAGAACACTCCTTATTAACAATAAGTAATATTCAGGTACACATCGTATTTTCAATCACACTTTTAGTTCTAAAGGGCGTTAAAGGTTGTCAGTAGTTCCGAGAAGCCATCAGGCAGCTCATATTCTAATACCCTTCACTTTCCACACAAGGGGATTTTTGTCGAAATCTTGGCGCCTTAGGGGGCAATTCCCGTCGAAGCAGCGAAGCGATCCATTTGAATCTGAAGAAGCGACAGCGTTCGTAAGATCAAATGGAGCGCATAGCGTCTCCACTGCAGAATCCCTCTTCATTAATCGTCAAATTTCGATAAACTCCGTCACTCTTCACATATACATATAATTCCGCCAAACGGACAAGCTAACCAGCGTGCAACAAAACATTTAAGGAGGCACAGACCATGCAATCTACGAACATGCAACCTTTGACTGGCAAAGAACTGGAGTACATCGTGGACTCCATTTCCAATGAAGAGCTGCTGCTCAAGCAATGTGCGGCAACGGCAGCATCCATTCAGCATCCTGCCATGCAGCAAGTTTGTCTGCAATTCGCGAGAACTCATGAGCACCACCTAAACTTGCTTTCCAATGCCCTTCAACAGCACCAGCAGCTTGCTCCTATGCAACCGCAGCAGTAATTATGGATTAACCAACAAAGGAGGTAATATCACGATGTTTTCACAGAACAATACGTCATTTATGCCCGAAGAAGATTTGCTCTATACCATTCTTGCCGATATGAAACGCACCGTGGGAGAATATACAACGGCGACAACTGAATCCAATTGTCCGGCTGTGCGTCAGCTTTTCACCGACCTTACGAGCGATACGCTGCGTCTGCAGGGTGAGTTGTACCGTTTGATGAGCCAAAACAATATGTACTCCACTACGACTAAAGCATTGCGCACCGATTTGGACAAACAGATTCAGGAAGCCCGGAAGACCCAACAAGAGTGCCAGCAGTTCATTCAGCAAAAATCCTCCTCAGCGGGAGTATACGGTCAACCGATGCATCAACAGGGCCAGCCGTCTCACCAAAACAACCCTTACTATATGTAAACGGGACATTCCGCTTTTGAAGCTTTTTCTCAAAACAAGCCGTCCGTCTGCCGGGTTCACCGGGGCGGGCGGTTTTTCTTTGCAGGTTTAAAGCGTGTATTGTATGATGTATAGTAATCTCTTTTGATGGAGGCCTTATGTAGAATGACAGAACTGAATGATTTGAAATTAAAAGTGCTGGAATTGTTAAAAGAAGATGCAAGAAGGACGCCGACTCTGCTTGCTACCTTGCTGGGAGTTGCCGAACAGGATGTACGTACGGCGATTAAAGAGCTTGAAGACCAACATGTGATCGTCAAATACGCCGCTGTGGTCAATTGGGATAAAGTCGACGACGAAAAGGTTACTGCTTTGATTGAGGTGCAGATTACACCGGAGCGGGGAAGAGGATTTGAAGGCATCGCTGAACGGATTTATTTGTATCCACAAGTTAAATCGGTATATCTCATGTCCGGTGCATACGACTTGTTAGTGGAAGTAGAAGGACGCAATCTTCGCGAGGTAGCGAACTTTGTGTCGGAAAAGCTGTCGCCTATTGATTCGGTCCTGTCCACAAAGACCAATTTTACGCTCAAAAAATACAAACAGGACGGAATTATCTTCGAAGATCATCAGGAAGATAATCGTCTGATGATTTCGCCGTAAAGGAAGATCATGATGAATATCAAACCTGAAGCATTGACTGACAGTAACAAAGCCATGAGCTCGTATTTGTCTCCATTGGTGCGCGAGATTCCATCCTCGGGCATCCGTAAGTTTTTTGATCTGGTGGGCGGCAACAAGGATATTATTACTCTGGGGGTAGGCGAACCAGATTTTACAACCCCTTGGCATATGCGGGAAGCCTGCGTCTATTCATTGGAGCGGGGGTTTACCAGCTATACTTCCAACGCGGGGATGCCTGAACTGCGTGAGGCAATTAGTGAATATCTGGATGAGCAATTTGCAGTCCGCTATGATCCAAAAAGTGAAATTATCGTGACGGTGGGTGGCAGTGAAGCGATTGACCTGGCTTTGCGTGCGTTAATTGTACCCGGCGACGAAATTCTGGTTCCAGAGCCATGCTACATTTCGTATTCTCCGATCACTTCGATTGGCGGCGGTATTCCCGTAGGGATTGAAACCTTCGCTAAGGATGAATTCAAGCTGACAGCAGAGGCGCTGGAGGCTAAAATCACACCTAAATCCAAAGTGCTGATTTTATGCTATCCGAGCAATCCAACCGGGGCGACCATGACCTATGAGGATTGGCTTCCGATTGCGAAAGTTGTAGAAAAGCATGATTTGATCGTCATTTCTGATGAAATTTATGCTGAACTGAATTATGGCGAGAAGCATGTCAGCTTCGCGGCTGTGCCGGGCATGATGGACCGTACCATTCTCGTCAGCGGTTTTTCCAAAGCCTTTGCCATGACGGGCTGGCGTATTGGGTATACATGCGGGCATCCTGATTTAATTGCCGCTATGCTTAAAATTCACCAGTATACCGTGATGTGTGCGCCTTCGATGGGTCAGGTAGCAGCTCTTGAGGGTCTACGCAATGGTTTGGGCGAGAAGGATCGCATGGTGGAAGCTTACAATCAGCGTCGCCGTCTGATGGTTGAGGGGTTCCGGGACATTGGTCTGGAGTGCCACGAGCCGAGAGGGGCTTTTTATGTTTTCCCAAGTATTCAAAGCACAGGGATGAGCTCGGATGAGTTTGCGCAACGTCTTTTGGCAGAGGCCAAGGTTGCGGCTGTGCCGGGGAACGTGTTCGGTTTGGGGGGCGAAGGATACCTTCGTTGCTCGTATGCGACCTCTGTCGCTCAACTGACGGAAGCATTGGATCGGATCGGTCAATTTGTAGAAAAAGTAAAAAAAGAAGGTTAAAATTATTTTTTTATGGGTAATTCATAGAAAATAGCCTTTTATTTCTAAATTTATATGCTATAATTTAAAATCAAAAGCAGGCAGTTCAATTTTTCAATTGCAGGAGGAAAGCTCATGTCATATGTTGGATATCATTCATCGGGTTCAATAGGATACGACATTTCCCTGGAAGATGAAATTTTGTTCCTGCGCAATGAGATGATGCGGACGTTTCAGGAAGAGAAGTCCTTCACCTCTGATCTTGTCGTTGAGATCAGTTGCAAGCTCGATTTGAAAATTAACGAATACATGAAGTTGTACGGTACGGAATGCAAGGTGTAAACGTGTGAAGCCAAGCCGTATGTATAGAAGAAGGCCGCAGGGCCTTCTTTTTTTGCGTTCACAACTTATGATATATTAGTGGCATGGAAGAGGGGGCGTACATATGAGAGCAGGGCTGAAAAGCCTGTCGCCATGGATCATCGGAATGCTGGCACTTGTGCTGTTGGCTGGATGCGGGGGGGCGGGATAAGGACAGTTTCTCCATTTTTATCATGGATAAGCAAGGGGATGCTTCAGTTCTTCGTGATGAGCTGGCGCAAAAGCTTAAGGATAAACTGGGCGAACAGGCTCCAACCATCGAGATTGCAGTTAGCCCACTGTATAACCAGCAGAAACTGGTCGTTGAATATGCAGCCGGGGAACACGACCTGTTTATTTTGCCGGAAGAGGATATGAAGTTGTACGGACAGAATGGCTCGAATCTGCCTTTAGACGATGTTTTTGACAAGAAAACGTATGCTCGGGGTGTGTTCGAGGGCGGCGTATTTAAGGAGAAAAAGCAAGGGGAAAAAGGCACAGATATGATCAAGGAAACTCATTTGTTCGGGATTCCGGTGGAGCAGATGAAGATGTTCAAGGATTTAAAATATAACTCCAAAACATTATTTGCTACCGTGCCACCGCGTACGAGTAATAAGGAAGAAGCCATCAAGGTGTTAAAAGCACTGACGGAATGATAGAGGGGATGAGATACCATGGGAATTTATACAAGAACAGGTGATGAGGGACAAACTTCGGTGATCGGCGGTCGAGTGTCCAAGGATGATGACCGTGTGGAGGCATACGGTACGATTGACGAACTGAACAGCTTTGTAGGACAAGCGATCAGCTTTGCCGAAGGGGAAAAGTTTGCGGATATTCGGGCTCAATTGGAGGAAGTGCAGCAGGAATTGTTTGATTGCGGCTCGGATTTGGCGTTTGTCAAAATCAACGAAAGCAAATACAAGGTGAAGGATGAGCTGGCAGAGCGGCTTGAAGGCTGGATTGACGCATGTCAGGAGGAAAATCCGAAGGTGGAGCGTTTTATTATTCCGGGGGGTAGCACGTTATCCTCAGCGCTTCATGTTTGCCGTACGGTTTGCCGCCGCGCGGAACGTCGTGCTGTCACACTGGGTAAACATACGGAAATCAATCCTGCGGTACGCCGGTATTTGAACCGTCTGTCCGATTATTTCTTCGTCGTGGCCCGCACCGCGAATGTACGTCAAGGGGTACCGGATGTCGAATATGTGCGCAGCAAAAAAGTGTTTCGCAAATAAGGAGGCAACCGGGAATCTGTGATGAGCTTGTATTATGAACCTATCGTGTATACGATCCCTCCTGAGGAGGAGGGAATGCTGTTGAAGACCATTTTGCAAAAACGTATGAATGTTTCACGCAAGCTGATATCCAAACTCAAGCTGACGGAACAAGGCATTATGCTGAACGGAACACGAGTGTATATCAGTGTAAAGGTACAGTCCGGGGATCGGGTGGAAATTCGTATGGAACGCGAGCGTTCCGTTGATATTTTGCCTGAACCGATTCCTTTTGACATTTTATTTGAGGATGAGCATTTATTGGTCGTCAACAAGGCGGCGGGTATGATTGTCCATCCGACTCACGGTCATTACACGGGAACGCTGGCTAACGGGGTTGTGCATTATTGGCAGGCCAAAGGCGAGCTGTTCAGGTTCCGTCCCGTTCATCGTCTCGATCAGGAGACGACGGGTGTCCTTGTGGTGGCTAAAAATCCATATATACACCAGCATATTTCCGAGCAAATGATTGCGGGGACGGTAGATAAGCGCTACACAGCCCTGGTGCACAGTTGCCCTGATCCACAGGAAGGCAGGGTGGATGGGCCGATTGACCGTAATCCGGATGATCCGCATTTGCGCATGGTAACCCCTGATGGTTATCCGGCCCTTACACTCTATAAGGTGGAGGAAGCCTGGAATGAGGGGAGCCGCATCGGGATCAAGCTGGAATCCGGGCGTACGCACCAAATCCGGGTACACATGACTTCTATCGGATGTCCGTTGATCGGAGATAAAATGTACCGAAATACGCCTGATGACGCTGCGCAACGTGAGCGTTATGATCAGCTGGATGCCCAGATGCCCCGACAGGCATTGCATGCCTCAGAGCTGTCCTTGGTGCATCCTGTGACTGGAGAGCAGATGACGTTTTGCGCTCCTTTGCCGGACGATATGGCCCAGTTACAGGAGCTGTTAAGAAATCAAAATGGAGGGTTAACATAACGATGAGCCAGTTGAAAGTATACCAGTACTCCAAATGCAGCACTTGCCGCAATGCAGTGAAATGGCTGCAAAGCAAGGGACATGAAACGGAATTGATTCCTATTTTTGAGCAACCCCCCGGACCGGAGGAATTGACTGATTTAATCAGCAAAAGTGGACTGGAGCTGAAAAAGTTTTTCAATACGAGCGGTGAGGTATATAAGGAGCTAAAGCTGAAGGACAAGCTGGCAGACATGAGCCGTGAAGAGCAAATCTCGCTTTTATCCTCGAATGGAAGATTGATCAAGCGCCCGATTGTAACAGACGGGAACAAAGTAACGGTAGGCTTCAAAGAGGAAACATTTGATGAAGCATGGGGCGCTCAATAACGTCCAATTCGGCTCCGCGATATGTTATACTTTTGGGGTTAAATAATATGATGAATGGGAGCAATACAATCTGTGACACAACGTAATGAACAATCCATAATGCTGGTTGACGGCATGGCTCTGTTATTCCGCGCTTATTATGCAACCGCTGCAAACGGTTATATAAGGCGCACAAAGGCCGGAGTTCCAACGAATGCCATATATGGTTTTATTCGATATTTTTGGGATGCGGTACAAACGTTTAATCCGACGCATGTCGTATGCTGCTGGGATATGGGAGGAACGACGTTCCGCGGGGAGCATTTTGCTGCGTACAAGGGGAATCGGGCTGACGCGCCGGAAGATTTGATTCCTCAATTTACATTGATCCGTGAAGTGACGGACAGCCTTGGCATCCCTAACATTGGAGTGACAGGCTTTGAAGCGGATGATTGCATCGGTACGCTGGCACGCCATTATACGCAGAATGAGGACATGGATGTAATGATTCTCTCCGGAGATCATGATTTACTTCAATTGGTGGATGTGCGGACACGGGTTATTATTATGAAAAAAGGTCACGGCAATTATATGGTGTACACCCCGGAAACGCTGCTGTCTGAAAAAGGGCTCAAACCCCGCCAAGTTGTGGATATCAAGGGTCTAATGGGCGATGCAAGTGACAATTACCCGGGAGTACGAGGTATTGGTGAGAAGACGGCACTCAAGCTGGTACAGGAATATGACTCCATTGAAGGTATTCTGGAGAATCTGGATCAGTTGACGCCAGCGGTGCGTAAGAAGATCGAGAGTGATCTGGATATGCTGCATTTGTCACGTAAGCTGGCTGAAATTCACTGTGGTGTACCTGTAGCATGCGCACTGGACAGCTGTCTGCTGACGCTGGATCATGTGCAAATTGTTGACAAGTTTGAGGAGCTTGAAATGAAAAGCTTGTGTACGTTAATGGGTGTGGCAACTGGATCATAACGAAGCCAGTTTGGCTTTACAGGTACAACTCGGAGCTGGCATTACACATATGAGGATGCTGGCGCTTTGTGCGTTAGTGTCCTTTTTTATGCACAGTTATGTCAAGGGATATATATATTCTTGTGAAGGATTATATACAATTGTGATAAGGGGATTGACCTTGGAAACGTTTCAGGCGAATATAGGATAGAGAGAACCGGATCATGACTGAGAGGGGACAACAGTAACTATGACAGTATTGGGAGCAATTGAGGCAGGCGGTACCAAATTTGTATGTGGAATTGGCAACGAACAGGGAGAGGTGCTGGAACGCGCGAGCTTTCCAACAGCCACGCCAGCAGAAACGATGGCGAATGTCGTTGCATTTTTTGAAGGGAAGGGCATTGAAGCGCTGGGCGTAGGGTCGTTCGGGCCGATTGATCCTATCGAAGGCAGTGATACATATGGCTATATTACAACAACGCCAAAGCCGCATTGGGGCAATTATAACCTGATCGGCAAGCTGAAAGAGCATTTTGACGTACCTACGGGATTTGACACGGATGTGAACGGTGCAGCATTGGGCGAATCCATCTGGGGGGCGGCCAAGGGACTGGACAGCTGTCTCTATATTACGATAGGTACAGGCATCGGAGCGGGTGCTTTGGTCGGTGGAAAGCTGATTCATGGATTATCCCATCCTGAAATGGGCCATATCCTGGTGCGTCGTCATCCGGAAGATACATATGAAGGGACATGTCCTTATCACGGAGATTGTCTGGAAGGACTGGCAGCGGGTCCTGCGCTTGAAAAAAGATGGAAGGTCAAAGGTCATGAGCTTTCTGTGGATCACCCGGCTTGGGAGATGGAAGCTTATTATCTGGCACAGGCTTTGATGAGCTATGTATTGATTCTTTCACCGCAAAAAATTATTATGGGCGGCGGAGTGATGAAGCAGGAGCAACTGTTCCCGCTCGTTCGCGCCGAGCTTCAAAGACTGTTGAACGGATATGTACAGCATCTGAGTCTGACTACAGAAATTGATCAATATATCGTGGCCCCAGGCTTGGGAGACAATGCCGGATTGTGCGGCGCTCTTGCCTTGGCAAAGGAAAAGCTGAATAAATGAGAATTTCGGGTTGACGGCGATCCGAGGTACGGTTATCATATAGGCAACAGTATAGTACGGCTCAAAAAGGGAAGCACCTTTCTTGCAATACGCGAGATAGGTGCTTTTTTTGTGTTTTGCGTTGTGCGGGACTGTAACCCAATTATAAGTATGGAGGAAAAAAGCATGGAAATCGTATTTTTAAACCGCTTGTCCAAACGGAATGAACAGGGCCACGAGCTATTTGCCCAGGTATGGATTGGACAACATGATGGGGTATGGAGTGCAGGGTGGAGCACACAACACAGCTTGGATGAAAGCACAGATGATTTATGGTATGAGGGCAGCTTGTGGCAGGAATTGCTGCATGTATACCGCCACGAGCTGGCGCTTAAGATGGCAGAGGGCTACAGACCCTTAATCCATGGTGTTTTTCATGAGCAGGAAGGGGCAGCAGGACGTGGACAAACATTACAAAAGCTGTATTGCTATAGTGATTTGTTTCCGCGTGATGATGTGTATGAGCAATTGACGATGTGGAGACGGCAAAAGGCGGCTGCCGAGCGAAAGGCACCTTATTTTATCGCTACCAACCGTCTGCTCCGGTTGATTAGCGTCTATCTTCCCCATACCGAGGAGGAGTTGCTGGAGCTTCCAGGGATGGGGCAGGGTAAAATATCTCAATATGGGCCAGAGCTACTGGCTATTACGACACAAAATGAGCGGACAACGCCATTTCCGCTAAATTGGGTAACAGAGACGCTGGATGAGGAAGTTTTCTTATCATGGCTGTACAAGCAAAAAGAGAACCAATATAAGCAGGAGCTGAATAAGTTCAGTCTGACAAAAACCATTATTGAAGGAGTTTCAGACGGTCTTACGCTGGAGCATATTGGACTGAAGGCGGGGTTACATCGTAGAGAAATGATTGAAGCAGTAGAACATTTGGATCGAGATGGAATCGATATGGAAAAGCTGATCCGTCAGGAATTGGTGAACGTATCTGAGGAAGAGCAGACGGCGATCTGGTCTGCGTATGAAGAACTGGGGGATACGCTGCTCAAGCCCGTCATGCTGCGGGTATATGGTGAGGAACAGGCCGCGGAAACGGGGCTCGATCAAGTTTATGAGCGGCTGCGTCTGATTCGTATCCGTTTTCGCCATCAGGTGGCATCAGATCGACATGCGGGATAACATAGCGCAAATATAAAAATAATCACACAAAAAGCAGCAGCTATATCCTGTGAGGATACGGCTGCTGCTTCAACCTTTTCTTCTTAAACCCAATCGTTCTTGCGGAAAATACAGAACATGCTGACACCCAGAGCCACCATAATACCAATGACGACAAAATAACCATAATGTGTATGAAGCTCAGGCATATTATCAAAGTTCATACCATAAATTCCGGTAATAACCGTCAACGGCATAAACACGGTTGTAATCGCTGTAAACACGCGCATGATTTCATTCGCACGGTTAGCGATACTGGATTGATAAGCTTCTCGAAGGTTACCCATTAGATCGCGGTAAGTTTCGAAAGTCTCCGAAATTTTCACGGCATTTTCATAAATGTCGCTGAAATATTTTTGCAATTGATCGTCGATCAGCCGTAAATCCCGTTTGTTCAACGTATTGATGACTTCTTTTTGCGGACCAAGCACTTTTTTCAGCCACAGAATCTCACTGCGTAAGCCGATAATTTCATTCAAATGCGATTTTTTCGTATGCATCAGAATGTCTTCTTCCAGCTTTTCAATGCGAACCTCAATCCGGTCACCAACCAGAAAATAGTTGTCAACGATCAAGTCGATCAATAGATACATAAAACGGTCAGGCTGGCTGACCTCCTGCTCCCACAGCATAGGCTTGAGGGTGCGTAGCTCATTGATTTTCTGCTTGGTCACCGTAATGATAAAATGGCGGCCGAGAAAAATGTTCAAAGCACGTAAAAATATTTCTTCATCATCAAAACGAATGCTGTTTACAACGATAAAATAATGGCTCTCGTAAATTTCAATCTTCGGGCGCTGCTCTTCTTCACTCAAGCAGTCCTCTACCGCGAGATCATGCATGGAGAACAGAGGCTGGAGCACTGCCAGATCATCAACATCGGCATCAATCCAATAAAAGCCTTCTGTTGGCGGAGTAAGCGCCATTTCAATTTCTTCGACAGGGGTAAAAACCCCGTTGTTTACCAAACGGATTTTCATATATGTCACTCCTTATGCTCCGTCGTAACGGAAAATACGTGTACCTCAAGCATAAGGAATGGACTCAGTTAGCCAGTTAGCCGGATCGGGTAAGCGGCATCCCATCAAAAGCCAGAGGCTTTTGGAGCATGCAGAGCCTGGCGTCCCGTCTTTTGGCAAGCTGAAGTCATTCCTATGCTGTTGTTCAGGGATCGCCGCCTATTCGGACTCGGGTCGCCTTCCATTCCGGATTCACCTCACAAATGTTCTTTTTTAGGTTGCCACAGTATCGCAGAAAGCACTCTAAATCTGCACCACTGCTCCATATTTTCGGCCTATAGCACTTGTATAGTATAACGCTCGGCCTACAGCCTTTCAAGCGCAAAATCATGGGCTAAATCAACAGTAGTGACAAGAGCTTCGGCGATAGGGTAATGTATGATATAACATATGGAAATGTAAGACGAAATGTGAATGCAGGGCGCAAAATTACAAGTTCCATCTTGACGAGGCCCAGCGGATGCATTAAAGTGAACAACAAGAACTTTTTATGAACCCAAAATGAATATAGCGAAATCTTATCAAGAGCAGGTGGAGGGACTAGCCCGATGATACCCGGCAACCGGCGATTTTAATCGTACGGTGCTAATTCTTGCAGGACGCGCGCTTTTTACAAAGAGCGATGCCCTGACAGATGAGAGAGGCGCATATGGATACAAATATGACCTTTCTCGTAACCGAGAAAGGTCTTTTTATTTTATGCCCGGCATTTCAACATGACGATTTTCGCAAAAACTTAACCGAACAAGGAGTGAGTTTACATGCCGATTAAAATTCCGGATACACTACCTGCCAAGGAAGTGCTGGAGGGCGAAAATATTTTCGTAATGGATGAAAGTCTAGCTTATCATCAGGATATTCGTCCGTTGCGCATTGCCATTTTGAATTTGATGCCTACCAAAGAGACAACGGAAACTCAACTGTTGCGTCTGGTCGGCAATACCCCGCTTCAAGTGGACGTTACATTGGTACACATGAAGTCGCATGTATCTAAAAATACATCGCAGGAATATTTGAACATGTTTTATAAAACGTTTGACGAGATCAGAAACAGTCGTTTTGACGGCATGGTTATTACGGGAGCACCCGTTGAACAGCTTGAGTTTGAAGATGTGAACTACTGGGAGGAAATCCGGCAAATTTTTGAATGGACGAAAACGAATGTAACTTCGACCATGCATATCTGTTGGGCCTCACAGGCGGGTCTGTACCATCATTTCGGCGTTCCCAAATACGGACTTGATTACAAATGTTTTGGCGTTTTTCCACATAGCGTTATTAAACCTAAAGTGAAGTTGCTACGCGGTTTTGATGAATTGTTTTATGCACCTCATTCCCGGCATACAGAGGTTAGGCCCGAAGATATTGAGCATGTTGCCGAACTGGAGCTTTTATCCGAATCTGAGGAAGCCGGAGTGTATCTGGTAGCTACGCGTGATGGCAAACAAATCTTTGTGACGGGGCATTCCGAATACGATCCACTTTCCCTGAAATGGGAATATGATCGTGATGTCGCCAAAGGGATGGATATTGAAGTACCGAAAAATTATTTTCCCAACAATGACCCTGAGCGTACACCGCCCTCAACCTGGCGTGCGCATGCCAATTTATTATTTTCAAATTGGCTCAACTATTATGTATACCAAGAAACACCTTTCGATATCGGGCCCCAGATTTAATAAGGGGCTTAACGTTTATATCTCCGCAGTACCGCCTTGCAGCAGCGCAGCAGTATAGATATGATAATCCAATTTTGCAGCATATGTTACAGCACCTATTATGGAAATGAACAGGAGGATTCATATGAGTGAGAAACAGTGGAAAATCGAAAGCAGATTAGCACAAATTGGTTCAATCGAAGAGCCGATAACCGGAGCGGTGAACTTTCCGATTTATCAGTCTACGGCGTTTCGCCATCCCCGTCTGGGTCAAAGCACAGGTTTTGATTACATTCGGACGATTAATCCGACACGTAAGGTACTGGAAGAGGCGTCCGCTACACTGGAATCCGGTGATGCAGGCTTTGCATGCAGTTCAGGTATGGCGGCGCTGCAAACGGTATTTGCCCTGTTTGGACAAGGAGATCATCTGATTGTATCGCTGGATCTGTATGGAGGTACGTATCGTTTGCTGGAACGTATTTTATCCAGATTCGGCGTGACTGCGAGCTATGTGGATACGAACGATCTTGAAGCCATCGAGCAGTCATATCGACCGAATACCAAAGCGGTATTCATAGAAACGCCTACGAATCCATTAATGATGATTACCGATATTCGGGCTGTAGCCAAATGGGCGTCACAACGTCAGTTGCTTACCATTGTAGATAATACGCTGTTAACACCATATTTCCAGCGTCCTTTGGAACTGGGTGCCGATATTGTGGTACATAGCGCAACCAAGTATCTGGGCGGACACAATGATGTGCTGGCAGGCTTGATCATAGCCAAAGGTAAAGAGCTGTCAGCCGAAATTTCCTTCCTACATAATTCCATTGGGGCTGTACTTTCTCCGAGCGATAGCTACCAGTTGATGAAGGGCATGAAAACATTGGCGCTGCGTATGGATCGGCATGAGCACAATGCGACGGTGCTGGCCAATTATCTGCTGACGCATCCGGCGGTGGCTGAGGTGTTTTATCCGGGGCTTGAGGGCCATCCTGGTCGTGAAATTCAAAACAAACAATCCAGCGGCAACACAGGTATTTTCTCTTTTAAAGTAAAAGATGCCCGTTATGTGGAGCCGCTACTTCGAAACATTAAGCTCATTGCTTTTGCAGAAAGTCTGGGCGGTGTGGAATCGTTAATGACTTATCCTGCTGTGCAGACACATGCCGATATACCGGCTGAGATTCGGGATGCGGTCGGGGTGGATGATCGTTTGCTGCGTTTCTCCGTCGGTATTGAACACACGGATGATTTAATTGAAGATTTGCGTTCAGCGCTGGAAGCGGCACGTCAAGAAATCGAAGGAGGGGAACAGCAATGATTGAGGGCGTGCGGAAAATCGGGCAGGAAACGGAAAAAGAACGGAAATTCGCTACCAAGCTGCTGCATTTTGGCTCTGAGATTGATAGTGTTACGGGTGCGTCGAGTGTACCGATTTATCAGGCGTCCACCTTTCACCATCACGATATTTTCAATCCTCCGCTGCATGATTACAGCCGTTCCGGTAATCCGACACGGCAAGCCTTGGAGGACTACATCGCCTTTCTGGAAGGGGGGGCGAGAGGTTTTGCCTTTGCATCGGGTATGGCGGCTATATCTAGTACGTTTATGCTGTTGTCCGCTGGGGACCATGTCATTGTTTCGGAAGATGTATATGGAGGGACCTACCGCCTGCTGACTTCTATTTTAAAACGGATGAATATCGAAACCACCTTCGTCGATATGACGGACATCAACCTTGTGAAAGAAGCGTTGCAGGAAAATACGAAGGCTGTATATATGGAAACACCTTCTAATCCTACCCTCAAAATCACCGATGTGGCAGGAGTAACGGCTTGGGCACAGGAGAAAGGGCTTCTGACGCTGCTCGATAACACCTTTATGACGCCCTATTATCAACGTCCGATTGAGCAAGGCGTCGATATCGTGCTGCACAGTGCAACTAAATTTCTCGGCGGCCACAGCGATGTATTGGCAGGTCTTGCGGTGGCACGTACGGAGTCGTTGGGCAGACAAATCAAGCAGCTTCAAAATGGACTTGGAACCGTATTGGCCCCACAGGAGTCGTGGTTGCTTATGCGCGGGATGAAGACACTGGAGGCACGTATGGCGCACAGCGAAAAGAGTGCGGCGAAGCTGGCCAACTGGCTGAACGAGCGCAGTGACATTGAGGCGGTATACTATCCGGGGCTGGAAAATCATCCGGGGCGTGCTGTACATGAGAGCCAATCCAGTGGATACGGTGCGGTTATCTCGTTTGATGTAGGTTCCGGTGAGCGTGCAAAAGAGGTACTCAATCGCGTACAAATTCCCATTGTGGCGGTAAGTCTGGGAGCTGTGGAAAGTATCTTGTCGTATCCGACGATGATGTCACATGCGGCAATGCCACACAGTGTACGTCTAGAGCGGGGAATCACGGATGGTCTGCTGCGTTTCTCCGTAGGTCTGGAGGATATCGACGATCTGATCAGTGATTTAAATAAGGCTCTTCGCTAAAACGACAACATGTCGAAATTGAAGCTCCTGTATGTTGATTACAGGCATAATGAACATAAAATATAAAAAAGCAGCAAGCTTGTCCTTATTGGGAAGCTTGCTGCTTTGTGTAGCGCGACATGGCTGAGGACAATATGAACGTGCTGTACAAACTTCGTTTTCCCATTCCATGGGTCAATGTACCGTAGAATTATAGCTTGTTCGTCGCATCATTCCCTGGGTAGAAAGCAGAAAGAAGCGGGAATAAGTATGGTTCCTTACCTAAAGATATGTTAGTATTATCGTTAGGTTTTACTATGCTATATGGCATAGACAAAATACAAGGCTAGTCATGAGCATACATTATGGCAGGGTTCGAACGCAGGTTTGTGAAAGCTTTCTCGTTCATAAGTCCTGTCTTTCATTTCGTCGCCCTGTGAATGTGAAGGAGGATACACCATGAGTGTAATCGACCATATTTTAGATAAAGCCCTACGCGGCGAACGCCTGAATTTAGAGGACACCGTTGCTTTGTTCGAGTCAGACGAGGTAGAAAAGATCGGTCACGCGGCGAATAAAGTGATGAACCGTATGCATCCTGATCCGATTAAAACTTTCGTCATCGGACGAAATATTAACTATACTAACGTCTGTGACGTATACTGCCGCTTTTGCGCTTTTTACCGTAGACCGGGTTCAGATGAAGGCTATGTCCTGCCCGATGAAGTGATTTTTCAGAAAATCAAGGAAACGCAGGAAGTAGGCGGCACCGAAATTCTGATGCAGGGCGGAGTGAATCCTAACCTGCCGTTCAGTTACTATACCGATTTGCTCAAAGCGATCAAGGAGCGTTTTCCCGATATTACGATGCATTCCTTCTCGCCGGCTGAAATTCATAAGATGAAGGAAAAATCCGGCTTGTCCATGGAAGATACGATTCGAGCCATTCATGAAGCCGGATTGGATTCCCTGCCAGGCGGGGGCGGAGAAATTTTGGATGACCGCACACGCCGCAAAATCAGCCGTCTCAAAGGCTCTTGGCGTGATTGGATGGATGTGATGCAGACCGCTCACAAGGTTGGTATGAACACGACTGCCACGATGGTTATCGGCTTTGGCGAGTTGATGGAGGAGCGTGCGCTGCATTTACTGCGTGTTCGTGATGCCCAGGACGAATGCATTGAAAACCAATACGATTCCGCAGGCTTCCTGGCCTTTATTCCATGGACCTTCCAACCGGATAACACAAACCTGAAAAAGGAACGCCAGACGCCGGAGGAATATTTGAAGACTGTTGCAATCAGCCGCCTTGTACTGGATAACATCAAGCATATTCAGTCTTCCTGGGTAACGATGGGACCGGAAATCGGCAAAAAATCACTGTACTACGGTTGCGACGACTTCGGCAGTACGATGATTGAGGAAAACGTCGTTTCCGCCGCAGGCGCAACGTACAAAGTCAACATCGAATCCATTTTACAGCTGATCCGCGAAACAGGTCACGTTCCGGCACAACGCAATACCCGCTATGATATTATTCGTACTTTTGACGGTGCCAGCAGTATCGCACATGATTTTATCATGCAAAATTAGGAGTACTTTCGTTAATATAGCGTAATCACTGCAAAACGCTTATCTATCATTAATCCGTGTAGAGGGATTAGTGTAGATAAGCGTTTTTTGATGTGTTTATAATTTTTAACGTGTTTATTCTTTTTCCTCAAATCGAATTAATATATATGTCTTTGATATGTAATGCATGGGCGATTTTTTCAATGTTGTTTATAATCAATTCTTGAAATTTATTGTTGCACAAATTAGATATTTTGGATTGTGGAACTCCCGAGAGTTCCTCTAATTTTTTCTGCGTTATTCCACGATCTTTTAGAACCTCTTTTAGTTTAATTCTGAACTTTAACATATAAATATCCTCCGAATATAGATTGACAATATGCCTTAACATAATCTTGGCTGTACTTTTGCCATTTTAACAAATTTTTAATGGAGGATGGAACCTTAATGACCCCACAGGCAAAAGGCAACAAACAGGCGATAAGGATATTACTCGTATGGAACCGGTTTGGGAGAAGAAAGAGGGAGATACCGATACAGAATTGAACTACTACCATATTACAGATTCTCTAAACCGCAAATGGAGCACTATCGGAATTAATGTCTCTGATGCTATTCAAGTATTTGAACAAGGGAACGACAATGTGTGGACACATATTATTGAGCCAGCACCGTTTAATTCTTAGCTGTAGACGATGACCTGTTCATCTTTTTCATCGTCTGGATCGCCTTTAACCTTACCATCTATCTGTGCAGGGCTTCCCACAGGCGTGCTGTGTATACGGAGCCTGCGGTATAAGGCTTCTTTGACGGTTTGCTGATCCTTGCTGACGACACAAACCATCCGAGTCAGGCCGATAAACATCAGTCGGGTCGTTTCATAGGCAGCAAGGCAGGATAGGGCTGAATACAGAGCTGGCTACCAGCCTAGCACGAAGCCAGCCGTAATTAGCAGCAAACCATTACAAAGCATCACAATTTGTATCAACGGAATCTTCCGATGCGTCAATAACAGACTGGGCGGACGGCCATCGTCAGATTCGTTCAGCCGCAGAGATCGAGCAAACCTCCGTGACGGGCCGCCAGCCCTGCGCCAAGTCCGATGCAGATCCCCCGCCCAGAGCGCATACTACCGGGTGGCCACTCACTGCCGGAAAAGGCAAACAAACCTGGAAGCGCCCGAAGCAGCATGGGCTTGTGGGTCGACATAGAATACAGCAGCATGAGCGGCAAGTTCAAAAAATGAACAGCAGTAATCCAAAATGCTCTTATACCGAAACCTTCTCAATCGAAACCTGATTATTCTCATTTTACGCTGTATCCTGTTTCCAGTCGTTCACTTTGTATAACCCTTTCGAGCCCGCCATATACTGTAATCAGTGATCGAAAGGAGTGAGCCAATGGAACTGTTTACAGTGTGGACCCATACAGACGGAAATCAGGAAAGCGACCGTTTTTATCAGGTGGTCAAGAGTAGAAATAAAGGACTACATATGTCACGGCGCGGATTTCGATTCACTTTCAGACAACTTGAAAACAAAGTGGCATGGACCTGCAAGGGGACAGAGAGCAATTCGGCGTTTGAAAGCTTTCTCCCCTGTGTATACAGCATCATGGCTTCCGCAATAGCGGATTATATTATCGAAGTCAAGGAATGGGGAATGCTTGATCTGATCCTCGCCAAAGCCTGCTCGCTGCTGGAGGAAGAGGATACGGAGCTGATTCGCAGTATGGTGCATTCTTTGTTAAAAGATGATGGCCCAAGAGGGCGTATGAAGCGTCACGGCAAACTGGCGGTCTTACTGGAAAAGGATTTTATGGAGCTGCGCGTGATTAATCTGGAAGGGCTTATTCAATTCAGGTTGAACGGATACAAAAAAGAGCTTGAGGAAATCGTCGACTATGCCATGGAAGAATTTTGGGCAGATCGGCAGTATGAAGAATTTATGGGATTGCTCAAATATTTTGTGTTTTTCCAGGAAAGTAAAGTTCCACTGGTGCATGTGCTTCATCAGGGTGGACACGATTTTACCATCCTCGATAGCTCCATGGTGCCGATACCGACACCTGAAGGAGATGACATTATTGTGGAGATGCCTGGAGTTGAACTGGAAATGGAGGTCGAGGACAGAATCGTCAGCACACTCATTTCGATTTCCCCTTCTTCCATTATATTACACACAGACGACGAGCACACCCCTATTGTACAGACGCTCCTGCATATTTTTGAAGATAAAATGAAGCTTAGCAGGCTCTATCCAGGGCAGGATGTTCAAAAATAATTAAGTGCTCGTATAAACCAACGGATTTCTGGAAAGCCTTTGCCTCAAGGGGAGGTTTTTTATGAGATCTATGTTGGTATGGAAACGGATTTTGGGAACCGTATTAACCACCACTTGTCTGGTATTGCCCGGCAATGAGGTTTATGGTCACAAAGAGCCGGTCCAGCATAAGAAATGGCAGTCAACGCCTGTTTTGGCTCCGCGGGAGAAGCAGGTGATTACGACCATGACGGTCACGGCAACAGGATATACAGCAGGTTATGAATCCACTGGTAAGCGGCCAAGTCATCCCAGTTACGGTATCACGTATTCCGGTGTTAAAGTGCGTCGTGACAAAAACACACTGTCCACGATTGCGGCCGATCCCAAAACATTCCCTTTGGGCAGCATTTTGTACATTCCAGGTTATGGCTACGGCATTGTGGCAGATACGGGATCAGCGATCAAAGGCAATAAAATCGACTTGTATTTCAAAACTACCCGACAGGTGTATTCCGAGTGGGGCAAGAAAGAAGTGGATGTGCAAATTATTAGAAAAGGAAGCGGAAAATGTACGGAGAAGATGCTGAATTCGCTCCAAAAGGTGATCGAGACGCACAAATCCATTCCGGCCGCTACGCTGGATGATTCCATATAATTCGTGTATATTGTCCTTCCTGACTTCACATACTATGTTGCGGGATAAGCTTATCCCGAAAACATACTGGGAGGTTGAGAATTATGGCAAATCAAGGCGGAAGTTCGTACACGAATCAAGGTAACAAGGCAAACGCAGGAAGTCAGTACAAAGCGGAATTTGCCCAAGACAACTCGGTAGGTGTCGTTTCTCAAAAGGTGAAAAAGTCCGAGCAAAATAAAATTCAGGACAACTACCAGACACCAAATGAGAAATATAGCGAAGAATTCGCAGCAGATCAAGGCGGCACAAGCTCTGTAGCACAAGAGGTACAAAACTCCAGTCGCAGCAAAGTTCAAAACAATGCTCAAACACCGAACGAAAAATTCGACGAAAACTTTAACACGAAATAAAAAAGCATATACGATTGGAAATGCTCCGGATTCATATCCGGGGCATTTCGTGTTTGAACAAGGGGTGAGCGGTCATGAGTTAAAGGTTTTATCTCCTTTTTAATTGTTTTTAAGGTGGAATTAAGGTTTAAAGTGCAAAATAAAGTCAGCTAAACAACACCACCTTGAAGCATAGGGTTTGGAGGAGATATATAATGGACGAATTTAAAAATAATAATTCCGGACGCCGGGATGACAACGATCAGGTTGGATCCGATAAAACAACCCAGCAAAATGACTCAAACGGTTCCTCATATTACTATTCGTACGGTCCCTTTTCTTCGGTTCAATCAGATGGACAACGAAAGGATGGGAAACTTGTAGAGAAGGACGTTGAAATTACGCCACCGCAGGCGGTAAGGCCTCTTCCTTCCTCTTACCATCGTGCCGGGGCTGAGCAACAACAAGACGGCTCGGGTCGGAACGGCGGTAACTGGCAATTTAAACAGAATAAACCCAAGTCCCAGGTAAAGACGATTTTCCTATCCTTTTTGGCGGGGATGCTGGTTATTACGGTTCTGATGTACACGGCCGACCGCACGAATATGTTCACACCTGAGACGGCGTTGACATCGGCGGCAGCTGAAAGCGGAGCAACGACCAATTCGGGAACGACGAGTCCGTCACCTAACGCAGTTCCGGCTGTGATGCCTTCCGGTACCGCAGACGTTCAATCCGTTGTGGCCAAGGCGGGTCCGGCAGTCGTCAAAATTGAAACACTGGCTAAGCAATCCAATAGCAGCAGTGGCAGACAAAGCAGCCCTTATTACAATGACCCGCTGTATCAATACTTTTTCGGTAATCAGTATGGAGACAGTGGTAATAGCGGAAACAACGGCGGCAGCAATGAAAATGAAGGCAGCAACAGTGGACAACTGACCCCGCTTGGTATTGGTTCCGGCTTTATTTTCGATAAATCAGGCTACATCCTGACGAACAATCACGTTGTTGAAGGCGCGAATGTGGTTCAGGTCACGGTAGAGGGAACCAATAAGCCGTATGAAGCCAAAGTGCTGGGTAAAAATGCAGACCTGGATTTGGCTGTGCTGAAAATTGAAGGCAAGGATAACTTCCCGACGGTAACGTTAGGCAACTCCGCAAATGCTAAAGTTGGTGAGTGGATGGTAGCCATCGGTAATCCTGAAGGCTTCGAGCATTCGGTAACAGCCGGGGTGCTGAGTGCGAAGGAACGTACGATTACCATTAACAGTGAGTCTACGGGAAACCCTACTCAATATAAACATTTAATTCAGACCGATGCATCTATTAACCCCGGGAACTCTGGTGGGCCTCTGTTGAACCTGCAAGGACAGGTTATCGGCATGAACGTAGCTGTCAGTGCTGACGCACAGGGAATCGGGTTTGCGATTCCGTCCAATACGATTTTGGAAGTCGTCAATAAGCTGAAAAATAATCAGCCTATTCCGAAAGAACCCGTTCCTTTCATTGGTGCAAGCCTGTTGAACCTGAGTCCCGAAGTAGCCAAGGAGTTGGGTACAACCCTGACTGAAGGCTCGGTGGTGCGGGATATTATCTACAAATCACCAGCTTATCAGGCGGATCTGCGTCCTTATGATGTGATTATCGGAGCTAATGGTACTCCTTACAGCACATCACAGGAGTTGATCGATTTCATTCAAAAGCAAAAAGTGGGTACAGCACTGACGCTTAACATTGAACGGGCAGGACAGAAAAAGGATGTTCAGTTAAAAGTGGGTAACAAGAACGACTTTAGCTCGACTCTTCAACAGTAATCCAATTATTCTTTAAAAGTGAAAAATGTGGAAATAAACGGAAGGAAGCTACCTTCCGTTTCTTGCTGTATGCGGCGGCAAGATGCTACACGCGTCTACTCCTGCTACAATAGAGTGAAAAGAAGATAATAAAGGAGCTCGATGGTGTATGCGTTCTACCATTCTGATTATTGATGACGATGAAAAAATTGTGTCCATGCTGCGCAGAGGGCTGGCCTTCGAGGGCTACGAAGTGCTGACGGCTGCCAACGGCGCAGAGGGATTGAATAAAATGCTTACAGCTGAGCCTGATGTTGTCGTGCTGGATGTGATGATGCCGCAACTGGATGGTTTCGAGGTATGCCGTCGCATGCGGGAGGGAGGAAGTACGGTGCCCGTTCTGATGCTTACAGCCAAGGACGAGGTTGAGAACCGGGTCAAGGGATTGGATATGGGTGCAGACGATTATCTCGTAAAGCCGTTTGCTCTGGAGGAGCTACTGGCTCGTGTGCGGGCGCTTCTGCGTCGTAAAACCGAGCAGCAGGATCATAACGGACATCGACTGACCTTCGAGGATTTGCAGCTGGATAACGAATCGCGTGAAGTGGTTCGCGGTGGCAAGCGGCTGGAGCTGACGGCAAAAGAATTTGAACTGCTCCACTTGTTTATGCAAAACCCGAAGCGTGTTCTGTCGCGTGATTTGATTATGGACAAAATTTGGGGCTATGACTACAGCGGGGAGTCGAACGTGCTGGAGGTGTATATTGCCATGCTCCGACAAAAAACGGAGCAGGATGGCGGCAAACGGCTCATTCGTACGATTCGGGGAGCGGGTTATATTTTAAGAGGTGATGTGTAATTATGTCCATTCGTTTGCGACTGACAGCTTGGTATTCCAGCATCTTGGCTATAGTGCTTGTTATGTTTGGATTAGCTATTTATGGACTGGTATATTATTACACATATAATGAAGTGAAAAGCCAGCTTACGAACCAGGCGCCACGTATCTATAAGCAATTACTGGTCACAGTGAAAGGCGGGCTGTTCGAAGTTCCCAATCTGGACTTAGGATTGGTTCAGGGCCGGGGAATTGATGAATCCCAATCATATGTGCAGATTTACAATTATACGTCCGGAGTGACCAAGACCACGCAAAATATGAAAAACCTCGACATTACCTTTCCGGTTCCGTCCACAGCGGCTGGAGCGGTTCAAAATGAAGGGATTCGGCGTGTGAATGTGGATGGCGATTCTTTTATGATTTATCAGCAACCAATCAAATCCGAGGAACTGGGATTGGTGGTTGGACTGTTACAGGTGGGGCAATTTACAGGCTCTCAGGATCGGCTGATGAACAGGCTGCAAAATGTGCTTGTATACGGTTCGTTGTTTGCCCTGCTCGCTGCCGCAACCTCGGGCCTCTTTCTGGCTCGTAAATCAATGAAGCCGCTAGTGAAGGTGATTGAAGGGGCTAATCAGATTCAGTCCAGTAATGATTTGAGTGTCCGGATCGAATATGATGGACCGCCAGATGAAATTGGACAACTGATCGCGACGGTTAACAAGATGCTGGGGCGTACGGAGATTTTTTATAAGGAGCTGGAGGATGCTTATGGAGCCCAGCGCCGCTTTGTAGCCGATGCTTCCCATGAACTGCGTACACCGCTTACGACAATCAGAGGCAACGTTGATTTTTTGCTCAAAATGTGGACTACCGAGCCTGGAGACCGTCCCAATATGGATGAAGCGATGATTCGTGAACTCTCTATGGAGGCCCTGAGTGATATGGCGGATGAAGGAAAACGGATGAGCCGTCTGGTTGGCGATATGCTATCGCTCGCCAGAGCAGATACAGGGAAAACATTCGAGAAGGCCCCGGTGGCGCTGGAGCCACTCGTAAGTGAGGTTGCTCGGCGTGCTCAATTTTTGGAGCGGACGTCCGAATGGAATGTGGGTGACTTTTCGATACTGAATGGCGTTTATATGGATGGCAGTAAGGATTATTTGCAGCAAATGCTGTTCATTTTCATAGATAATGCGTTTAAATATACACCTGAAGGTACGGTCCGGTTTGATACTATCGTCTATCAGGGACAGGTAGGTCTGCGGATTAGTGATACAGGCATCGGGATGGACAAGAGTGAAGTTCCCTTTATTTTTGACCGCTTTTATCGGGCGGATGAGTCGCGCGGGGTGACGGAGGGTATTGGCTTGGGTTTGTCCATTGCCAAGTGGATTATAGATGAACATTATGGGTCCGTGGAAGTGGTTACACGCCAAGGGGAAGGGACGACATTTATCATCTGGCTTCCGGTCAGCTTTTCCGCGCCTTTGGAATAGGCTATAATAGGAAGGCAACTACATCATAGAATTGGCCGGTAAAGGCTTGGATGCCGCAGCTACCCAGTTTTTTGGAGCTGTATACTGTGTCGAAGAAAGCGGGTGCTATTTTTGGAAGTGCTCAGAATTTCGCCCCGGGGTTACTGCTACGGCGTAGTCGATGCCATGGTATTGGCTCGTCAGGCGGCCAGAAACTTGGACTTACCTCGGCCTATTTATATACTAGGCATGATTGTGCATAACAGTCATGTCACAAATTCCTTCGAGGATGAAGGAATTATTACACTGGACGGCCCTAACCGCATGGAGATTTTAAGCCAGGTGGAGAGTGGTACCGTTATTTTCACCGCCCATGGTGTATCCCCTGAGGTTCGCAAACTAGCTCGCGATAAGGGGCTGACTACGGTTGATGCAACTTGCCCGGACGTGACGAAGACCCATGATCTGATTCGGGAGAAGTCTGCCGAGGGATATCAGATTATTTATATCGGCAAAAAGAATCATCCCGAGCCGGAGGGAGCCATCGGTATTGCTCCTGACCATGTTCATCTGATCGAGAAAGAAGAGGAGATCGACAGCCTTACATTGTCTGCGGGCAAAATCCTGATCACGAATCAGACGACCATGAGTCAGTGGGATATCAAGCACATTATGAAAAAACTGCTGGAGAAGTTCCCGGGTGCCGAGATACACAATGAAATTTGTCTGGCCACGCAAGTGCGTCAGGAAGCGGTGGCGGAGCAGGCCGGACAGGCAGATCTGGTGATTGTCGTTGGCGATCCGCGCAGTAACAATTCAAACCGATTGGCTCAGGTGTCCGAGGAAATTGCGGGTACAACAGCTTACCGTATTTCCGATGTGACAGAACTGAAGCGGGAATGGCTGGAAGGCGTTCACAAGGTAGCAGTGACCTCTGGAGCTTCTACGCCTACGTTGATTACGAAAGAGGTTATTTTGTACCTGGAGCAATATGATCCGGCTAACCCGGATACATGGGAGATTCAGCGGACGATTGATATGAAGAAGCTGTTGCCCCCTGTGCGTGAAAAGTCAAAAACGACTAAATAACATGTAACAGATCATGGCTGCTATTCGGGAAGGGACTCTCGGATGGCGGCTTTTTTTGAATTGGACGTAGACCCCCGGACTAAATTGGCATCACGAGATCCAAAATGCAGGTCAATATTCAGGATAATTAAGTCTTGACGAGTACAGGCAAAACAGGTATATTTACTTTAACGAATAAAAGCTTAAAAGCGAACAAGCGTTTAAGTGTCATAATATCATCTGTAAATGATCCATAAAATATGTTTTATAGAGAGGAAGAAAAATATGATCGTTATCGCTGGTGTCCAAACACCTGAAGAACATATCCAGGCCATTGTTGCAGTTATTGAAAAAGAAGGTTTGCAGGCTCACGTTTCCCATGGATCGGATCGTACGATTATCGGGTTGATCGGCAGTGTAGAGCCTAAGCTGGCTGAACACCTGCGCCAAATGAAGGGCGTAGAGAATGTAGTCAAAATATCGAAGTCCTACAAATTGGCGAGCCGTGATTTTCATCCCGAAAATACCGTCATCTCTATCAAAGGTGTGAATATCGGCGGAGGCGAGCTTGTTATTATGGGTGGACCATGCGCCGTTGAGTCTGCTGCGCAGATCGACGAAATTGCTGCATTGGTTAAAGCTGCGGGCGCGCAAGTTCTCCGTGGAGGTGCTTTTAAGCCGCGTACGGGTCCTTACAGCTTCCAAGGAACGGGTGTAGAAGGTTTGATCATGATGGCCGAGGCGGGCAAAAAGCATGACCTCCTGACCATTACAGAGGTTATGACACCCGAATACGTAGATATCTGTGCGGAATATGCGGATATTTTACAAGTAGGTACACGTAACATGCAAAACTTTGATCTATTGCGCAAGCTGGGAACCTGCGGCAAGCCAGTGCTGCTCAAGCGTGGTTTCAGTTCGACTTACGATGAGTTCCTGAATGCTGCCGAGTATATTTTGGCGGGCGGTAATCCGAATGTTATGCTGTGTGAGCGCGGAATCCGTACATTTGAAACCTACACCAGAAATACGCTGGACCTGTCAGCTATTCCTGTTCTGCAACAGCTGAGTCATTTACCGGTTATTTCCGACCCGAGCCATGGCACAGGGCGTCGTGAGCTGGTTGTTCCTATGACGAAGGCTTCGGTGGCTGCCGGAGCAGACGGACTGATTATTGAAATGCACACTGACCCCGACAATTCGATGACGGGTGATGGAGTACAATCCCTGTTCCCGGACCAATTTTCAGATTTGCTGAAAGATTTGGAATTGCTGGCTCCAGCTGTAGGAAAAACATTTCATACGCCTAGTACCATTTCTTAAAACCAATACTTAACATTAATGCATAAAAGTTTTGCCGCAAAGCAGTAATTCGATTAAAATAGCCCAAAAAGCCCGATGTTTCGGGCTTTTTGGGCTATTCAAATGTTATCAGGAGCGTAAGCATATCTAACATTAGTTTAAAAAATACCTTACATAGCTATTGACCCGTGTCATGTTTGAGATTTATAATGACGACAGAAAAAACATTCGATCATGAACATTTCAGGGTTGTATAAGACTTAATGTTCGGGAAATTGGGAGGAAGAAGACATGTCCGTTGAAAATGTATTAAAAACAATTCAGGAAAATAATATTGAGTGGGTAGATTTTCGCTTTGTAGATTTGGCCGGCCGTGCTCACCATATTTCGTTGCCAGCTTCCGAAGTAGATGAAGAAACATTTGTTAACGGTGTTGCTTTCGACGGTTCTTCCATTCCCGGCTATCGTGGCATCGAGGAATCCGACATGGTTATGCTGCCCGATACGGAAGCAGTTTTTATCGACCCTTTCACTCAGCATCCTACACTGAATATTCTGTGTGACATTGCTACGCCAGACGGCGAAAAATACGACCGCGATCCTCGCGGCATTGCAAGAAAAGCAGAAGAATTCCTGAAAACTGCTGGTGTAGGTACGAAAGTTAACTTTGCACCAGAATCCGAATTTTTCATCTTTGACGAAGTGCGCTACGAGAGCAGTATGAACAGCTCCTCCTTCTTCGTAGATTCTGAAGAAGCAGCTTGGAACACGAATCGCAAGGAAGAAGGCGGCAATCTGGGCTTTAAAGTGGGAGTGAAGGGCGGTTATGTGCCTGTAGCGCCAGTAGACACCCAACAAGACATCCGTAGTGAAATGTGCCGTTTGCTTGAAGAAGCAGGTCTGAGAATTGAGCGCCATCACCATGAGGTTGCTACGGCAGGCCAGGCGGAAATTAACTTCCGTTTTGATACACTCAAGAAAACAGCTGATAATCTGCTTGTTTATAAATACATTGTACACAACACAGCTCGTCAATACGGTAAAGTGGCAACATTTATGCCGAAACCACTCTTTGGAGACAACGGAAGCGGTATGCACGTTCATCAATCCATTTTCGATGGCGACACTCCTTTATTCTACGAAAAAGGTGCTTATGCTAACCTGAGCGAACTGGCCCTTCATTACATTGGCGGTATTCTGTACCATGCACCAGCGCTGATCGCTTTGACGAACCCAAGCACGAACTCGTTCAAGCGTCTCGTTCCAGGCTATGAAGCTCCAGTTAACCTGGTATTCTCCAAAGGTAACCGTTCTGCAGCTGTTCGTATTCCAGTAGCGGCGGTTACACCTAAAGGCTGTCGGATCGAGTTCCGTACACCGGACTCCACAGCTAACCCTTACCTCGCCTTCTCCGCAATGCTGATGGCGGGTCTGGATGGCATCAAGCGCAAACTGAACCCGATCGAATTGGGGTATGGTCCGCTTGATACGAACATCTATGAGCTGTCCGACGCTGAAATAGGTAAAATCCGCAGTGTTCCTGCTTCGCTGGATGAGGCTCTGGACGCTCTGGAAGCCGACTACGAGTTCTTGACAGAAGGTGACGTATTTACGAAGGACTTTATTGATAACTATGTAGAGCTCAAACGTTCTGAAGCTAAATCGGTTAACATCCGTGTTCATCCGCACGAATACAGCCTGTATTTTGACTGCTAATAGCGGTTAAAAAATGAGCAGCATGTTGCCTTGAATAACAATCTTAGCTAACAAAACGAGCAGCGTAGCTGCCTTGGTCTCCGGTTTTTAAGCCGGGGACCTTTTAACATTAAATTAAATACCATAAAGATAAGATGTTAAATATGCTTACATTCACATATTTGTCACATCGTAAATGAAATCGGAAACATTTTTTAACAAGTCTTGAACGCTCTTATGAATACTGCTATCATAGCGATAATATCCGCACCAGAGTAGAGAAGGGATGGGAATTTGTTGAGTAAGAGAGCCTATAATTTTAATGCAGGACCAGCGGCATTGCCGCTCAAAGTGCTGGAACGTGTACAAGCTGAATTCGTAGATTTTCAGGGAACAGGTATGTCCATTATGGAAATGTCTCACCGTGGAGCTGTGTATGAATCTGTTCATAATGAAGCGCAGGAACGTCTGCTATCTCTGCTAGGCAATCCAGAAGGCTACAAGGTGTTATTTCTTCAAGGAGGCGCTAGTACGCAATTTGCTATGCTGCCCTTAAATTTCTTGAGCGAAGGTCAGACGGGAAGCTATATCATGACAGGTAGCTGGTCGGACAAGGCATATAAGGAAGCCAAGCTTTTGGGCAAGGCTCATATTGCTGCGTCCTCCGCTGATGAGAAGTACATGCGTCTTCCGAATGTGGATTCTTTGGACTTGCCTGACAATACTGCTTATGTGCATATTACGTCCAACGAGACGATTGAAGGCACGCAGTTCAAGCAATTTCCGGATACCGGTTCTGTGCCTTTGATTGTGGACATGTCCAGTGATATTTTTTGCAAGCCGTTTGATGCTACTCAATTTGGTTTGATCTATGCTGGAGCACAAAAAAATCTGGGACCTTCCGGCGTGACAGTCGTGATCGCCCGTGAAGAGCTGTTAACATCCTCGCCGGACAATATTCCTACGATGCTGCGTTACAGCACTTATGAAAAAAATAATTCTCTCTACAATACACCTCCATCCTTTGCCATATACATGGTGAATGAAGTGCTGAAATGGATCCAGGAAGAAGGCGGCCTGGAAGGCATTGAACGCGTGAACCAGCAGAAAGCTGCTTTGCTCTACGACCGTATTGACAGCAGTGAAGGCTTCTACCGTGGTTGTGTAGACGTCGCTGACCGTTCCATTATGAATGTGACCTTCCGCCTCGCAAATGAGGACTTGGAAAAGCAATTTATTAAGGAGTCCGAGCAGGCCGGTTTCGTCGGTCTAAAGGGACATCGCAGTGTAGGAGGACTTCGCGCTTCGATCTACAATGCCGTTCCACTGGAAAACTGTCAAGCGTTGGCCGAGTTTATGGATGGCTTTAAGCAGCGTCATAGCTGATTGTAACGGACATATATTTCGATACACAAATGTTGGAAATCGAAAAAACCAAAGTGAAGCCTTCCCTGAACGTGTATAGGGGAAGGCTTTTAGTGGTGTGGAGCGATAATTTTTCGGTTTGGTGTTCATATCTCACCGATTTTGTTAAGATAATAGAATGTGTAAATTTTCAGTTCAAACATGAAGGGAGGAAAACGTGATGTCATTACATATTGTGCTTGTTGAGCCGGAAATCCCGGCTAACACAGGGAATATTGCCAGAACGTGTGCTGCTACCGGAACACATCTGCATCTGGTGAAGCCGCTGGGCTTCCGTACCGACGATGCCACGTTAAAACGGGCTGGACTTGATTACTGGTATGCGGTCCACATTGAATACCACGAGTCTTTTGCTGAGGTGCAGGAGAAGTATCAGGAAGGCCGCTTTTTTTATGCCACCACGAAAGCAAATCAGCGTTATAGTGATATTGCATTTCAGGATGGAGACTTTCTGGTATTTGGCAAAGAAACGAAAGGGCTGCCTCCCGAGCTTCTGGCTGCTAATCCGGATACATGCATCAAGATGCCTATGTCAGATAAAGTAAGATCGCTAAATTTGTCGAATTCCGCTGCAATTATTGTATATGAAGCGTTGCGGCAAATGAATTTTCCAGGTTTATCGTGAATGATATCAGGTGAGCGAGCATAACTGCGAATAAAGAACCAGGACCTTAGTTGCTAATCAAGCCTCTCGTCTCTGTTGTTAAGATGAACCCGAGGTAGAGCTTGAAAAGAAGGTTATAATCAGTAATTTGTAAAATCCTCAGGGAAAGCTAATGATAATGGACTTTCCGGTCGATAAAAATATTACAGACATTCTGTACCATACTTTGATATGGTTCATGATTTTAAAAAAAAATGTAATAAAATTTCCTGTGATCAGCAGGATTCGACAAAAAGACAGCGAATACTACATAAAGAATAGTGTCTTTGTACCTAGTTTTTCGCAGGGAAGAAAATTGCAAGGCATAATGAATAGGAGAGGTGTACGACACGATGAAACCTGCCGGTGTGGTGCGTAAAGTTGATCAACTGGGGAGAATAGTCTTGCCCAAGTCACTGCGCAAAAGATATCAAATGAATGAGGGAGACCCTGTCGAAATTTTGGTTCAGGGCGACCATATTATTTTGGAGCGTTATCGTCCGAAGTGTGTATTCTGTGGATCAGTTGAGCAAGTGAACAATTTTAAAGACCGTTATATTTGTGCTCAATGCTTGACGGAAATGACACAGTACTCCTAAAATGGGGCAAAAGCATCACGACATTCGTTCGTGATGCTTTTTTTTCTTATAGAGTATAAGGGAGCAAGCGTAGTTTACATGCTTGTAAACGATAAGCTCCTATTTATAGAACAAAAAATGAGTAGGGACCGGACGCAGATTACCATCCGAAGGCTTGTTCACGACCCGACCGTTCAGGATGAGTGAGGAGGAGCCTCCCCCGTCCAGATTATAAGCATCCTGAACGCCGAGATTGTACATTTTCCCTTGTAGTTCTTCGAGTGTTGCACCTGAACCCCCGCTTTCATTGTAGCCGTCTACGACAATAATGAGCAGTTGATCATCTTTATAGTTACCGATAGCTGTACGTGGCGCCCGTTTGGGCGATACCTTCCATTTGTCTGGAATAGGCATCTTTTGGCCTCTTTGCAGCAGAACGGGAACGAAGGTAGCGCCAAAGGCAGGCTTAAGGCTGTCCAGAGCGTCTTGACTGTAAAACTTGCCGCCGATGAGCTTGCCGGTGCTACTCAATCCGACGAAGGACAAATCTTTAAAGCTGGACTGAAAGCCGGCCAGGTAATGGCCGTTCATGACGGTAGTGCTTAATGGATAGCGTTTGCCGTCTCCATCCGCAAAGCCGCCTGCATTAATGCCACCGACAGCTCCGTGTCTCAGGACAGCACGCATGGTCGTTTCGGAGCCGCCCAGTTTGTCGCTCCCCAGAGACATTTTCATGGCGGAAGGATCTTTAAGCTTGACCTTCATGGCATAGCCGTGATAAATCCCCGGGTTCACCTTAAACAATTCAATAGTAATCCGGTTGCTGTCTATCCGCTCATAGGGAACCCCGAGCTTGGCGGTGATGCGTCGATCATAGATTTTTTCGGGACGCTTGGATTGGGTAGAGGCCGTTTGAACAAGCTGATTCATCGTTTGGGTCGTTTGCTTGTACAGCTCCGATGTTCGGCGAATGGTGGACAAGGTGTATGTTGCCGTTTGTTTGGCTTCTTCGAGCTGGTTGCCTACTGACTGCGTTTGTAGAACGACTTCGGCTTTTTGCAAACTCGGGACAGTATCCCCGGAAAAGCTGAATGTGGGATGAATTAACAAAACATACCCCAACACACCGATAAAAGGAGCAAGGGCCAACATGAAGAAACGATTTATCTGTTTTGTATCCATATTCATTTCAGCAGGTCCATTTTTTTCTGAAGTGTATTGAGCTGCTGCTTAACTTCGTTCAGTTGGGTGTAAAGCTTGTTGCTGTTGTCGGTTTTATTGTTTGCATTATCCTTGGTAAAGGTCAGCAGCTCATTGAAGGACTGCACTTTGCCCTCTAATCCGTTAACTTCCTTGGAAAGCGCGGCCAACTGTTTTTCATAGTTGGTTTTGAGTGCTTGAATCTGCTGGTCCGTATGGGTTTGCATTTCGTTCAGCATTTCCTGCTTTAAATGATTGCTGTACAGATAGGTTGCGAGAGCACCTAGTATAATAAGTAGGAACCAAAATAGCAGAAAAGCCTTTACGGGCATCCCCTTTCTTGAAGTGCCCCGCCGGGATTCGGCAGGAGGGTGTTCAGGTGAAGCTTGCATGCGATTTTCAACTCCTGTGTAAAATCAAATTTCCAGTCTTATTTTGCAGTTCCAATTCTATCATGGGCCTATTTATTTCGCAAAAGCGAAATAAATGCATAAAATTATTTGGAAAAAGAGATTGCATCGGAAGGAAGTCCTAGGATACAATTTCCTTAAACCATTTTCGCTTCCTATACGTTCACATTCACGCAATTTCTACATATGCAACCCAAAATTATAGATTCATTTTCGCTAACTATGTATTTTTATGTATTTTTTTTGTGAAATCAGGAGGTTTAGACATGAGAAAAGTATGGCAGGTGGTCATCATAGACATCCATCCTACAAGTATGCTGGGAACAAAGCTTATTTTGGAAGACCAGCAGGATTTGCTTGTCAGAGGGATGTCCTCCTCCGGAACGGAAGGTCTGGAATTGGCTTGCTCCATTCGGCCGGAAATCATTTTAATGGATTACAGGTTGCCTGAGGGAACGGCGGAACCGTTTCTAACACAAATACGGGTCTTGTCTCCAGACAGCCATATTGTTATTATGACGGATGAGGATAATATTACGCTCTTCCAACAGCTGATTTCGCTGGGAGCGAATGGAATGTTATCCAAACAGGCGTCACCAAGCCAGTTGATCCATCTGATCAACGGTTTGCGCGAAGGATTTGCTTCGTTACCGATGGACTGGATTCGTTGTGGAAACTGGCCTTTTATACCGCTAATGGCTTCTGAGCCTTTTGACGAATTGACACAAACTGAAGTTTTTATTATGGAACGAATTGTACAAGGAATTACATATGACAAAATTGCTACTGAGATCGAAGTCAGTCGGCGCTCTATTGATAATTATTTACGTAAAATTTATGCGAAATTAGGCGTGTCCAGCCGGGCGCAGGCGATTGAACGTTATGCCCTGTATGCGCGTCAGACCAAGCAGCTATATGCCTGACGCGCCAGCCCGGAAGCCGTGACCTATTTTTCAGGAGAAGGAGGATGTTCATGCAATATTCCTTTGCTTCACGAACGGCTGCAATGTTGGCTTCTCCAGTGCGGCATATCCGGGAAAATGCGAGAAGACACTCCTTTATATCTTTGGCTGAAGAATTGCCTGCACAAGAGCTGTTTCCGGTGAAGCTGCTGAAAGAAGCGGCTCATGATGTGTTTGGCTCCGGTCCTGACGCCCTCCAGTATGGTGAACCGGAGGGCTATTTTCCTTTGCGGGCTTGGCTTGCAGGAGAGTGGGAACAGCGCAAAGGAGTTAGAGTATCACCAGGACAAATCCTCCTGACAACAGGCAGTCAGCAGGCCATTGACCTGATCGTAAGGCTGATGGTGGATGAACGCGACCCGGTGTTGGTCGAAAATCCAACGTCGCCCGGGTGTCTTCAAGTGCTGTCGATGCAGGGAGCGCAGATCGTTCCCGTAGAATCTGATGGAGAAGGTGTGCTTCCCGATCAGCTTGAAGCCTTAATCGTTCATCACCATCCCAAGCTTTTTTTCGCTACACCCACGTTTACGAACCCGACCGGTTCCTTATGGAGCGCGGCAAGACGTCAGGAGATTTTGGAGCTGTGCAGGCGCCATCAGGTGCTGATCGTGGAGGACGATTCTTACGGAGAACTGCATTTTAAACAAAAAAATGAATCCGGGGACAGGAGCCCGCATGGGCAAAGCCGGAAATTTACAGAAGCCTATCCTTCGCTATTTGCGCTAGATCATGCGGGGCAGGGCGGTCAGGTGCTATATATCGGTTCATTCAACAAAACGGTTGCGCCCGCGCTGAGAACCGGATGGGCGTCAGGCCCCGCCCCGTTGATCGAAGGTATGTACGCTTTGAAGCAGTTGGCCGATATGCAGTCCAGTACGATGAACCAGCGGCTCCTGTTCCAGTTGCTGACCAGCTCGCGTTTTCAATGGCACGAGCATTTAGCCATGTTGAACAAAGAGTACTCGACACGTCTGCAATTAATTCTGGAGCTGCTCAAGCGCCCGTTTTGGAAAGATGTGACGTACCACATTCCGTCCGGCGGCATGTATGTGTGGGTTCGGTTGCCCGATGGGCTGGACAGCGCACTGCTGCTAAAGGCGGCCTTACCCAAGGGTGTAGCCTTTATGCCAGGAGAGTTGTGCGCGGTTGGCAGCGAAGGCGCGTCCCATATCCGCCTGAACTTCAGCCATCCGGGCCGCGAGCAGCTACTCATGGGCATGAACTTGATCGGTGAAACGATCAGCGAATTCACTGCGCGAAGCTAGTAGGGGCCGAACGATCTACTTGCTGTGGCAGAACTTCCGGCAGTCGTAGTGTCAGAAGTAAGCGGCAGGATTTTCAGTGATCGTCTGCATTCGCGGCGGCAGAGTATGTGGCTGGCGCTTCCGCGATCCGGCGTTGTCCGCCGCCGTCATTTGACTCTACGACCTTGCCAGCGGTCGTTTCGGCGCTCTGATCTTGCAGTACCGCCGCATACTCATTCAGGGCGGCTTCGCCAAACGGAGTCAGCCTGTAGCGGCCACGGGCTACGCGCTCGAACCAGCCGTAGTAGTTGCGCTGGAGCACGGCTGCTGCCCCGCTGACGGCTGCTGTACGGGCGAGCTGCGCTGGGGCAGCTTCCCCCAGGCCCTGCAAGGCTGCGGCCACGCGCAGCGCTTTTTCCCGGTAGGCCGTGACCAGCTTGCGTCGGGTACTGCCGCCAGTGTTGTGGTCGCCGCTGCGTGCGTGAAACTCCCGCAGCAGCTTTTCCTTGCGCGAGCCGGGGCGGGCTGCCGCCGCTTTGCGGTCACCACCGTTCGTACCCGCAGGCTTGCAAAGTACCTCTACGAGCGGCGGCTTGGTCTTGTAATGGGTGATGGTGAGCAAGCCCAGCCCCAACTGGCGGCACAGTCCGACCAGCTCGTTCCAGCGCTGATTGACAGCCCCTTTTTTCGCACGGTTTCGTTCCACCGCCACATACACATTGCTGCTTAGCTTCAGACGCTGCATGCCTTGCAGCACCAGCGCCAGATTGAACGTCTTTTTAATCTCCACAATCAGTGGCTCCTGCTGTTCTGGCTTTATTCCCACCAAATCGCAGTTACGCACTTCTCCCTTGATTTCGTATCCCGAGCTCTCAAAAAAGGCTTTGATCGGAGCGTACAGCTCCGTCTCATGCCGAACCGCCATGCTTCTCCCGCTCCTTTATCCCATTATTCCGAGCTTATATTGTACCATAATGCGGCAGGTCCGCGTCGTTGTTGTATATTTTAGTATAGTGTATCTCTCTGTTTTTCGAAAAGGCAGGGAACCTGTCGCAAAAAAAAGGTCAATTCTGAAATCAATCTGCATAGGTATGTATTACACTTTTTTTAAGAGGATTGCATCATATCCTGAAAGGCGTGGACGAGTGTAGCCATTAACCATCCGGAGTGGAGGATAGTCATTACGCAGTCATAGGAGGAACCTAGCATGAATATTTTTGAACGCGTTGCGGAGTACCGGGCGGAAAACAACCGTCTGGCCTGGAGCGGCACTTTTAGAGAGTATATCGAGATACTCAAGAAAGACCCGACGCCGGCGATGACCGCTCATGCACGGGTTTACAGGATGATTGAATCTTTTGGTGTAGAAGAGGCTGGGGGACATAAGCGATATAAATTTTTCGAGCAGGAGATTTTTGGACTGGACCGGGCGCTGGAAAAGCTGGTGGAGGAATACTTCCATTCCTCAGCCCGTCGGCTCGATGTGCGCAAGCGTATTCTACTTTTGATGGGACCCGTCAGTGGAGGTAAATCCACGCTGGTCACCTTGCTCAAACGCGGTCTGGAGAAATTTTCGAGGACGGATCAGGGAGCGGTATACGCCATTGAAGGCTGCCCCATGCACGAAGATCCGCTTCATCTCATTCCTCATGAGCTGCGTCCGGATTTTGAGAAGGAGCTGCTGGGGGTGCGGATTGAAGGCAATCTGTGCCCTGCCTGCCAGATGAGATTGCGTACAGAATTTGATGGAGATATTGAAAAGGTCCGCGTGGAGCGGGTGTTTATATCGGAAGAAAATCGGATCGGCATCGGTACGTTCAGTCCTTCGGATCCGAAGTCACAGGATATTGCCGATTTGACGGGCAGCATCGACTTTTCTACGATTACGGAGTATGGGTCGGAATCCGATCCACGCGCGTATCGTTTTGACGGAGAACTGAACAAAGCCAACCGTGGACTGATGGAGTTTCAAGAGATGCTGAAATGCGATGAGAAGTTTTTGTGGAATTTGCTGTCTCTGACCCAGGAGGGTAATTTTAAAGCGGGACGTTTTGCGTTAATCAGTGCAGATGAATTGATCGTTGCTCATACCAATGAATCGGAGTATAAAAGCTTTATCGCAAACAAAAAGAACGAGGCTCTGCAATCACGGATGATCGTGATGCCGATTCCTTACAACCTTAAAGTCTCGGAAGAAGAAAAGATTTACGCTAAACTCATTGAACAAAGTGACATGAAGCATATTCACATCGCCCCTCATGCACTGCGGACGGCTGCTATTTTCTCCGTGCTTACCCGCTTGAAGGAGACGAAGAAGCAGGGCATGGATCTGGTCAAAAAGATGCGCATGTATGATGGCGAAGAGGTGGAAGGCTACAAGACAGCCGATCTGAAGGAAATGCAAAATGAGTTTCTGGAGGAAGGCATGTCCGGGGTAGATCCAAGGTACGTCATCAATCGTATTTCCAGTGCGCTCATTAAGCAAAATGTAGAGTCCATCAATGCACTGGACATTTTACGAGCCATCAAGGATGGTCTGGATCAGCATGCTTCAATTACGAAGGAGGAAAGGGAGCGCTATCTGAATTTCATTTCCGTGGCCCGTAAGGAGTATGACGAGCTGGCGAAAAAAGAAGTCCAGAAAGCCTTTGTGTACTCGTTCGAGGAATCAGCCAAGACGCTGTTCGACAACTATTTGGATAATATCGAAGCTTTCTGCAATTGGGTGAAAATCCGCGACCCGCTTACGGATGAGGAACTCGACCCGGATGAGCGGCTGATGCGTTCGATCGAAGAGCAGATTGGGGTATCGGAAAATGCGAAAAAGGCGTTCCGCGAAGAAATTCTTATCCGGATTTCCGCTTACTCACGCAAGGGACGCAAGTTCGAATATCATCATCATGATCGGCTGAGAGAAGCGATTGAGAAAAAGCTGTTCGCTGATTTGAAGGATATTGTGAAAATTACGACCTCGACCAAAACACCCGATGCTAATCAGCTCAAACGCATGAATGAGGTGATTAAGCGATTGATTGAGGAACACGGTTATACAGGTGCCAGCGCCAACGACCTGCTTCGATATGTAGGCAGTCTGTTAAATCGATAAAATTCGGTAAGCTTAAGATAAGCAAAAGCAAGAGGGTGGAGTAATGAGCTGATATGGAAGGCACCGTAGCTGAACGGAGGTACCCACCAGCTACTATCCTATAGGAATCCGGTAGCAAACACTGGGAGTTTCAAGTGCTTGCTACCGGATGCTTTTTTTATCATGAGGAGTTATTTCAGGTGCTTGTCCATCATGGATATGTGAAAAATCACAATGAATTCACTAAATTTATAAAATTTTCCAAAAATGTGCCGATAAATATGGTAATGTTAAATGGATGTAAACTATTTATTTGGAGGAAACTTATGATTGATGTAGCTGAAAGTAGATTCAAACAGATTCAATATATTGGAATCACGGATGATGATTTGGCTTTATTGCATCTCCATCAGGGTTTGTTCCAATCTATTGTGGATGAGGTGGTGGATCGATTTTATGATCATGTGGAAAAGGTCCCGCACCTCATGTCGATTATCTCCAAATGGTCCAATATTGAACGCTTAAAGGAAACACAACGAGAATACTGGCTTTCTCTGGCAGACGGGAAAATAGATAAACCATTTATAGAGCACCGTCTTTTTGTAGGGCAGGTGCATTCCCGCATTGGTCTGTCCTCGGATTATTATTTGGGCACATACATAACTTACTTGGACATTGCAGTAGATATTTTGAAGCATTCGGGGATCGACGATTGGTATCCGATTGTTCACGCTCTTTCCAAAATGTTCAATCTGGACTCCCAGCTTGTGCTGGAAGCCTATCAGAAGAAGGAAAAGGAGCAGATTAACGAACTGGCTGATGAGCAGACACAAGTATTAACCGTCGTGTCCCGAATTGCCCAAAATTTGACCGGTATGATTGCTGAATTATGTGAAAATACAGATAACATTGCAGATAGTGCACGTACAACGGCCTCTTCGCAGGAACATACGGAAGAATTGGTACAGCAGTTGGGCGATGAGATCAAGCATATTGAGCAGATGAGCGGCACGATTCGCGAGCTGTCGGATCAGACACACTTGCTGGGGCTGAATGCGGCGATTGAAGCAGCACATGCGCAGGAAGCAGGACGCGGGTTTCAGATTGTGGCACAGGAAGTACGCAAGCTGGCATCCAATTCCAAGCAGGCGCAGGAGCAAATTCAGCGCAAGGTACTGGATATAGCCCGTATGCTGAACAGTGTGCAATCCGAAACGGCTGCTACCACAGCCAGCGCCCAACAGCAGGCTTTCAGTTCTGAGGAATTGGCTTCCTTCACAAAGCTGATTGAAGACATGGCGAAGGAGTTGGAAATGCTTCAACATCCCAGCGAAAGGATGTAGGTGTGAGAGGATAGAATGAGTTGTATCCCGGGGAGAGCCTTTTGAGGAAAATAACGCTCTCCCTCCGTGGCGGTCCAATCAACGCAACTGAGGAAGAGCGTAATACTTATAAGGAAATGATTGATTTCTTCCATTCAGTATGAGCCGCAAATACTCTTTTCCATAACTCGTCCCGTTCCTGGTGACTATAGTTAACAAGCGGCTCACCAAATACATCTGCCAACACTTCCAGCCACTGCGATTTATGATCCAGCTCTATTTTTTCCAATCCGTTTAGCCCGTGTTTTTTCCAAATGCAGCCTCTTAGTTCATTCGTCTCTAATGCTTGTCTTTGCCGAATCAGAAACAGGTTGAACCATGGAGAATCCGCTGAGCGGCTATAGAAATGATGCTTTGGCATAAATTCTTCCAAATCCCGAACAACCGTAGGGTCATAATCAACGCCAACAAATGAAGCAAGCGAATCATGCTCTAACCGCCAGCCTTTTGCAACAACCCCGGACTCCGTAACCTTGTATTGAAGAGGGGCTTGTTCATAAGTGCCCATACGGAGTGGAACAGGCTCATAGGGCATATCGCCTAAACCAACATCAACAATCCATACTTCATCTTCGTGCTGCTCATTTAGCAAGTTCACGGTTAACCCAAGATGAAATGAATTGATGCGTGGCTCTGCCCCTAAAGGCTGAACCCCGGCACGATGCAGGCAGACCTTGTAGCCCAGTGAATGTAGTAGTGCGCTGAAGGCACCATTCAGATGAAAACAATAACCGCTTCTACCCTGTAAAATAAGTTGAACTGATTCTTGAAAACCAATGGCTGCCGGCTTTCTTGCAAAAATGTCCACCGTTTGCCACGAAAGATGTTTCACATGGGCCTTATGCAGCTCAAATAAATAGGATTGGGTAGGAGGCTGAATGTCTTGAATTCCGATCCTGTTTAGATAAGCCTTTATTTCTTCTTTTGTCATGATGTACATGTGCAGTCACCTCTATTGTTAGTTTAGCATCATTGTAGAAGGGGGGCGTACTGATTACAATGTTATAAATTTTTGATTGTACCGGTACAATCAGCAAGTAGATTCAGTTCAGTGGCATGTAGATTTCCCATAGATCGTTGTCAGAACATAAAAAACAGACCGTTTCGTCGGGTCTGTTTTCCTGTTTAGTTCCAAGCCGACAGATTATAGCAGCGCTCTAAGCTCACGTCGGTATTTGTTCAACTTAGCTACTGTTGGAATAACCCGTTTGGCTGAACGGATTCCGCCCCTTCTCATGTTACGAACCACATGATAAGGAGTCAGCAAGAGCGCGTGAAGCAATTGTAAATCAAGGGCGCTCAACGGACGATATCGCTGGTAGAAGTCGATCCAGCGTAGCATTCCTGTCCCGTTCCAAAGATAATTTCGATGGAGGATATGGGATAGATCCTTCATTCTAACGTGCAGTGAGCAATTTTCAAAATCAATCAGATGCAGTCTGTGCTGCCTATCTATGATTAGATTGGGATAATTGTAATCACCATGAATAAATGCGGCGGCTTTCTGCTCCCGGTCAATTGCTTCCAGAATGTTGGGTTGCTGTAAAAGATTCAGCACTTCTTCACAGAGCGTCACAAGATGTGTTGTGCTTTTGTAGGGAGTGAGCTGTTCCTTATATCCTGATACTTCATGGTCCAGTCCAGCATACCGGATTCGGGATGCGGGAGCTTCGTCGATAGGAAAGCCTTCCGCTCTGGAGTGGAATCTGGCTAAAGTTGCAATTGCTTTCTTAAAATCTATTCTTTTTGTAAACTTCGGGTTTTGTCCATTGACCCAATTCGTTAATGTGTAAGAGCTGCCTTTATGAGTCATGTAGGCAGACTGCTGCACCGTGGGATAGACCTTTTGGCTCCGGGTAAATCCTCGCTCATCCAGCCAGGACAAGATCCGTACAATAAAACGAACCTCATCTTCCGAAAAGCTGTATGGTTTTAAGCAATAGGTCGCGTTGGCGGTCTTGATTTTGTACACGTCTTTGATTTGATGAGAATTTCTTATCTTTAAACCGTAGGTACGCTCAACTATGGGCAAGATGGACATCATTCTCCTCGCTTTCCCTTATGAATTAGACCATTTATGCAAGATATCAATGATTTGTAATCGAAGAGGCCATGTTTGTTCCCAACTGTTCAGTATTTCGAGCTCTCTTGAGCGTTTCGAGTGGCGAGAGGCATGCCAGGCTTCTCTTGGCAATTTGCATAAGGCTGTGACGGTTTTCCGTTCTGCTCGGTTTAGAGGTTTGATTCTTTCGTATCCGTTTAGCAGCGATTGGACAAATTCGGGATTGAATTGAGTTGTATTCATGAGGGCCTTGGACAGATCAGTATAGACAGAACCCACCTTGATGCGGTCCCAATCAATGATTTTGAGCTCCCCGGCATCGGAAATAATAACATTGGGGGTTGTGATGTCGCTGTGTATCAAGGCGGGAAGATGCCTTTCCTTTTTGAGAAGATTTAAAATAGAAGTGTCCTGTAAATCCTTCCATGTTTGTGAGGATAAATGCTTGCAGGCTTTGCCGTACCTTCTGTACCATCTACGGTACTCTTTATTACGACTGCTTTTTGCTCTGTTATTTTGAAAGCGATGGTCTTGAGCTTTCCACATCCGAATTTGTTGAAGTGTGGGAGATTTTTCTGTTCGAATCTGATGCAAACTAATGGGAATAGTATGAAGCGTGGCAAGTGCCCGTCCAAGCTTTTCAAAATCCTCAGGGTTCTCCAATCCTCTTCCTTGGATCCATTGACTCATATAAAACGGCTTGCCCTGATGTAAAGTCCATAACCTCCGGGATTGAGTGGGAAGCCATGCAGCCATGTAGTTATACCTTCTCTTCCTTAAAATCATTATATAGCTCGCAACCTGCTTCATATGCTGGATCGTACTTACTCGGGTAAGCTTTGTGCGGCAAAAGGGCTTTAATGCATAAGTTCCCTTCCTCGTTTTTATCTGGATGACTGCATTTTTTCGGTACAGCGATGAGATTGAGTTTGATTTTAACGGAAACAGGCCGAAACGACGGGGAATTTTGTGAATCTCTGCTTTTGTATAGGATTTCGTCATAAGAACCTCACTTGATTCGTGATAAAAGAAAAAGGCAATCGTCTGTTAGTTATCAGTCTATTCATGAGGAAGATGAAGGTGAGTTCAAATATTGCAAGAGCCATAAAAAAAGGAGCAGCGAAAGTTTTATCCTGTATGCACAATAAACAAGCCTTTGTTTTGGTCAGGACGAACATTGTTTATGGAAAGAAAGTTGCAGTAACATAAGTTAAATCTATTCAACAAAGGAAGAAATACATCATGTCTAAGCACGCCACCCGAAAACGTTTGAGCCTTTTGCATTTATTCTCATTGTGGGTACAATCGTTCTGGGGGTGATTATTGGAATGCAGATCGTAACCAGCCTGGCATTTCAAGGATCAGAAATAGGGGGTAGGGAATATGAGCCAACAACGTGTTGAAATTAGTAAAAATGTATTGCAAAAATGCTTGGGACTTACCGCTGGAGAGATGCTTCTGGTCGTAACTGACGATGATAAAAAGGAATTGGGCGAGTCCATTTATGAAGCTGGCAAGGCGCTGGGGGCAGAAGCTGCTATTTTGACGATGAAGGTACGCTCCAAATCGGGGGAAGAGCCTCCGGTACCTGTGGCCGAAGCCATGCTTCGCTCCAACGTTGTCGTATGCGTCACCCGGTATTCGCTGACGCATACCCATGCCCGCAAGCAAGCCGCAGCGGCTGGAGCGCGTCTGGCGACGATGCCAGGCATGACGGACGACATGTTCATGAACGGTGCGATTACTGCCGATTATCCAAAGGTCAAGGCGCTGACTGAAGAGGTGACCGCATTATTGACGGCTGCCAAGCAGGTGCGGATTGAAAAGGATGGTTACAGCCTGAGCTTTACCATTGAGGGTCGCAACGGCGTGCCCAGCACGGGCATGTATCTGAACCCTGGCGAATCCGGTAACCTTCCTTCCGGTGAAGCGTATATTGCTCCGCTTGAGGGGACGGCGCAAGGCCAGATTGTGGTGGACGGCTCTGTTGCGGGAATCGGTAGCTTGAAGAAGCCGCTACTGCTGACGGTTGAAAACGGCAGGTTGACAGCCGCAGAAGGGGAAGCAGGACAGCCCCTGCTGGAAATACTGGGCGAAGGTGACGGCAGACTGCTGGCCGAGTTTGGTATCGGAACGAATGATAAAGCACGTATTACGGGGGTCGTACTGGAAGATGAGAAGGTGTACGGCACGATTCACGTAGCTTTTGGCAGCAATAATACTTTTGGTGGGACCATCGCTGCGGGTGTACATATTGACGGTGTCGTTCAGCGACCGGATGTGTATCTGGATGACCGCCTGATTATGAAAGCAGGGCAACTGCTGGAGCGCTAGGTGGATGAGAAACATCAGGAGCTGTAAAAACGGGGAGGAATTCATCATGCTCGGAATTATCTGAGTGCTTACCATGCAAATCGAAGTAGCTATTGTCCTTCACGGTCGGGTCATCGAGCAGCGCTACGGAGAGTCAGGAATCCGCCCGGCGGCTGTATCCCGATAGACGTGTATGTAAATTGGGAGATATAGAAATGCACTATATGCTTGAAGAAGAAATGTGGAACGGATTCGTGACATTGCGGATTTTGATTTTGACAATCCACGCGAGCAGTTCATATGCCATACATGTCTGATTCATTATTATAAGTAGGCGGAAACGGTTGGTTTTTGGGGCAGGGAGGAAAAGACATGGATAAAAAAATATTAGTAGCGGACGATGAACCCAGCATTCGAAATGCGCTGGCCTATGCGTTGAAGAGGGAAGGTTTTTTGGTAGAAACCGCTATTGACGGGGAGGACGCATTGGAAAAAGTCCGTTTGTTTCACCCGGATGTGCTGGTGCTCGATGTGATGATGCCCAAGCTGGGCGGATATGAGGTGTGCCGTCGTTTGGAAAGTCGGAAGGGCATCAGCATTTTGCTGCTGACCGCCAAAAACGACATCGTGGATAAGGTGCTCGGGCCGGAGCTGGGCGCGGACGATTTTATGAGCAAGCCGTTTGATCTGCGAGAGCTGCTCGCCCGCATCAAGGCGCTGGTACGGAGGCCGGAACGGGAGGGAGCGCCCGCGCCGGAAGGATCAGAAACGGTACTTGGCCCGTTGCGAGTGCGTCCTTCCAGCAGGACGGCTGAACTGGAGGGAACAGCGCTGGAGCTGACACCCAAGGAGTTTGATGTGCTGGCACTCCTGGTGTCACACGCTGGGCGGGTATACACACGGGACGAGCTGCTGGAACAGGTATGGGGCTTCGATTATGCAGGTGGAACACGGACGGTGGATATTCATATCCAGCGCTTGCGCAAGAAGCTTGAACCGCATCAGTCGCTATTGCAGACGGTGTATGGAATTGGCTATAAGGCGGAAAAGATACTGTGAACGAACGCGAGTTGTATAGCGCTGGGCCCCATCCATTTCACAAGGTCGATTGTTGATCCAGCCGAACACGAGGTTCATCGTTAACGAGAAAGTCGTACCACAGCGGTTGCGAAAACGAACCCGAGGGCCAGTCGGTAGATGGCGGTCACCTCCTGCTCAATCGGGGTGAAGGTGACGAAATTAATAAACTTGCTGCGTCCCTCCTCAGCGGGAGCCAAAATCCATTGCTGCGGAAAGGTGTATTGCAGTAGCCCACTTCGTATGATCTGGATGACTTGGAGAAATGCGAATATGTGGTTCCGATCGAGTGGATCAAGTGGGTTCCTAAGGATAAGGCGTTCTGGATAAAAAGGCGCATTCCGTTTTTTCGGACTGTGCCTTTTTTATTTATCCTATAACTGGTCGTTGGGTTCTATACTACTATACAAACTTGCGATGATGCTTCTTGCCGTCGTATGAGAATAAGGCCAGCTTGCCTTCAATCATCGTTTCCAAATGAACGGTCCGCCCCCACAGCTGATACACATACGGAAGCGTACGCTCCATATATTTTAAATCCAGCTCAATCCCTTCAAACTGATGCTTGAGCTTTAACTCGCCAGTGTGCAGATAATCTCCATCCTCAACGATGATATAAGGGGAGCCACCATTCACACGCGAGAATACGAGCTGGTCCCGTATGTTCTCCCACGATTTATCTGTGATTTTCCAATCCGGTCCCCGTTTCTCAAATACGTACAGATCCAAATCCTCGGTCAGTTGCTTGGTCATGTAATTGCGTATAAAAGAGGTGTCTGAGTCAAACTCCCGTACCTCAAACATTTTAGCGCGTCCTTCGCCTGGTTTGCGTCCTTGTCGCTCCTGCTCTTCACGGGTTGGGTTATCCCATCGCTTTTCAATATCCTCAAATATTTTAAGCCCCAAATAATACGGATTCAGGCTTTGCTTGGAAGGCTGTACGACAGAAGCATTCAGCATTGCAAATTCAACGGTTTCATCCCCGGTCAAATCCAGTTCCCTGACAATCCGCTGATGCCAATAGGAGGCCCAGCCTTCATTCATGATTTTTGTCTCCATCTGTGGCCAGAAATACAGCATTTCGTCCCGCAGCATCGTCATAATATCCCGCTGCCAGTCCTCCAGCACCTCCGAAAATTCCTGAATAAACCAGACGATATCCTTCTCCGGTTCCGGCGGGAACTGTCGTACCCGAATGCCTTCGCTCTCGGACGGATCGGGCTGCTCCTGTACCGTGTCCAGTGACCACAGATCATCGTAGGGCCCGTCTGGGCGCTTCCGTTTTCCCGGTTCCTTTTGCTCACGGATTTTAAGCTCCATATATCGCTGTTTGTCCAGATGCTGCGGTTTGATCAACTGCGGATCAATATGCTCCTGTATAGCCAGTACCGAATCAATGAAGGATTCGACGGCCTTCGAACCGTATTCCATTTCATAACCGTTAATCCGGTCTGCCGTAGCGGACATACTCTCCACCATATTGCGGTTGGAAGCTGAAAAGCGGGCGTTGTGCTTGAAAAAATCACAGTGCGCCAGCACATGGGCGACAATCAGTTTATTTTGAACCAAAGAATTTCCATCCAGCAGGAAGGCGTAGCAGGGATTGGAGTTGATGACCAGCTCATAGATTTTGCTTAGGCCAAAATCGTACTGCATCTTCATTTTATGAAACGTCTTTCCAAAGCTCCAGTGGCTAAAGCGCGTGGGCATCCCATAGGCCCCGAACGTGTATACAATATCCGCCGGACAAATCTCATACCGCATCGGATAGTAGTCCAGCCCGAATCCGTTGGCTATCTCCATAATCTCAGCAATCGCATATTCTAGCTCCTGATGGTCACTGCTCATCCAGCGCTTCCCCCTTCCCGTTTGCGAAAAAAGGTACGCAAGGCTTGGTACACCTCACTTTTTTCCTTGATGACATAGTACATAAACTGATCCTTTTTAATGTTCTTATAGGCTGACATCAGTGTGCTGCTGCGGTTATATTGATTCACTTCCCCGTAGCCGAACATATTGCTGCGCTTCATAAGCTCCTCGATTAGCTTCACGCACCGCTCGTTGTCTGAGGTCAGATTGTCGCCATCCGAGAAATGGAAGGGATAAATATTATAATGGGAAGGAGGATAGCGCTTGTCGATAATCTCCAATGCCTTGAGATAGGCCGAAGAACAGATGGTACCGCCACTTTCTCCACGGGTGAAAAATTCTTCCTCTGTAACCTCTTTGGCTTCGGTATGATGCGCCAGAAAGACAATCTCCACCTTTTCATATTGGCGGCGCAAAAAGCGGGTCATCCAGAAAAAGAAGCTGCGGGCGCAATACTTTTCAAAAGATCCCATTGAGCCTGAAGTATCCATCATCGCAATGATCACCGCGTTGGATTGGGGGATGGTTTTTTCCTCCCATGTTTTGTAACGGAGATCGTCTGGACTGATATGATGAATGCCCGGCTTCCCCTGACGAGCGTTGCGGCGCAGATTTTCGAGAATGGTTCGCTTCTTGTCAATATTGGCCTGCATGCCTTTTTTGCGTATGTCATTGAATACGATGGACTCGACCTCAATCTGCTCCTTGTCTTTCTGCTGCAAATGCGGTAATTCCATGTCCTCGAACAGCATATCTTCCAGTTCTTCCATGCTGACTTCCGTCTCCATGATATCGTGTCCGGGCTGGTCTCCGGCTTTCTCACCTTTACCGGGCTTCTGGAAAGCAGGATCGCGTCCGATGACATCGCCCACCTGACTGTCGCCGTCCCCTTGGCCTACATGCTTCTGCTTTTGATAATTATAAATGAAGCGATATTCGTCCAGACTTCGAATCGGCACTTTAATAATCTGCTGACCGTCTGACATGATAATATTTTCTTCCGTAATCAGATCAGGCAGATTTTGCTTAATCACATCTTTGACCTTCTGCTGATGACGCTGCTGGTCTTGGTACCCTTTGCGATGCAGCGACCAATCTTCGCGGGATACGACGAATGAATATGGCTGACGTGGTTCCGGCATTGTTAGGCACCTCCCCAAGTGGATACACGGCACAGTTTGGCCTGTTGGTTATTAAGTATATTCACGGGGATGTACGATATGTGATGGAACTCGATTTTAATTGATGACATGAAATAAAAATATTCTGTAGAATACGCAACCTAAACTTGCGGAAAAATTGCGTTGTTGACTTTGAAACTAGATGGTAAGATATATTGTATTGATTATTTTTACAAAGTTATGAAAAGAATAGGATCATTGAGAAGAATTTCAAATTTTAATGATGGGAAGTAAGGGAGTTGGGAAGTTGGAATATATATTAGATTGTCAGGACGTTATAAAAAAATACGGGAAGAAAAAAGCACTAGATTCGTTAAACCTTTCGGTTAGGCCAGGAAGTATTTTAGGGCTTCTTGGCCCAAATGGAGCAGGGAAAACCACGTTAATGAAATTAATTGTTTCTTTGTTGCGAGATTATAAAGGAAAGATTCTAATTAATGGTTTACAACCTGGTGTTGAAACTAAAAAAGTGGTTTCTTATCTGCCTGACAGGGAATTTCTTTATCAATGGATGAGTATTGAGCAATCTATTGATTTCTTTCATCATTCATTTACCGACTTTGATCGAGACAGGGCATATAGTATGGTCAAAGCTTTGGGATTGAATGTGAAGGACAAAATTAAATCGTTATCTAAAGGTATGCAGGAACGACTCAGCATCTCGTTGGTTTTTGCCCGAAAAGCTAGGCTGTATGTTTTGGATGAACCCTTGGCAGCCGTAGACCCGTCTACACGGGATAAAATTATGCAAATTATACTTGAGAATTTTGATCCTTCAAGTGCTATTTTGATTAGTACTCATCTAATCAATGACGTTGAAAGATTATTTACAGATGTCGCTTTTGTAAATGATGGGAAAGTATTGTTACAGGGAAGTGTAGATGACATAAAAGGTGAGCATAAGCAATCCATAGAAGAATTATTCAAAGCTATGGTTTGAGAATAAGAGGGATGAATCGGGCGGAGAGAATTATTTGATTTATAACAGTCTGTCCAGTGGCTTCGGAGAAATTCATAAAGATCTATATAGTGCATTCATTAAACAGGATTTTGATTATCTTGAAAATTGTGCTGAAAAAAAACAGTTGATACAAGGCCAATTTATATATTTGGAACCTATTAATGAACTGGAGCGGATGGAAAAGAATTTTAATACGACAAGATACCAGAATCAGACACTAAATCTTACGATTTTGGCTACCTTTAATTGTAATTTCAGATGTTCGTATTGTTTTGAAAATTTGACTTCCAAATCGGGAAACAGTTCTTTTAATCAAAAGGTTCAAGATGAAATTTTGACGTATATAGGAAATCAATCCATAAACTGGAGTTTAAACGCATAATTGTGAATTGGGCCGCGGGAGAGCCTTTGCTTGAATTTAGAAAGATTACTAGGCTCATGGATCAAATTAACTCGATTGCACATGAAAATAATATAGCTGTGGGTCATTTTATGGTTAGCAATGGTTACTTGCTTACTGCTGAACGTGCCAAAATATTGGGTGAAATAGGGGTTAAAAGAATTAAAATAACTATAAATGGGTGTAAATCTAGTCATGACCAAAGAAGAATATTAGCTAACAATAATGGGATATTCGATAAAATAATGAAAAATATTGAGTAATCATGTGAGTATATTCACATTACAATTCGTACAAATCTAGATTTGAACAATATTAAATCTAATTCAGTAGCTCTTACATGGTGTTTTGTGATATAATGGTAATTTTTGTATCTTGTATGGCGGTTAATCTATTTTTACTGTTTTACCGCTTGGTTCTATATTGAATCAGGGGGTTATTTTTCTTGAAAAGGGGAACTTGTATGGCATTACTCTATATGTTTAAAGTTGAACTCAAAAGACATTTTACTGTATTTACCATTTTAACCGTCTTGAGCGCTATATTGAGCCTGCACTTTTTAATAAGTCCCAATCAGAAATTCGCAATGCCTTATTTGGAAATTAATATGGTTATCGGAATATTACTTCCAATCTACATTTTTATGGACTACTATAACGATTTTTTTATAGGGAAAATGACACTCAATCATATGTCGCCTATTAAAACTTCCCACCTTTTCTTTATAAAATCAATAGTATTTTTGATGGGAATCATGATCGTGTGGGGGGCGACTCTTATTGAGATTTTCTTGAATCCAGAGGGCCTGTATCACTCGCGTATTATGGTGTCCGGTAGTCCTTCGGAAGGTATTGTATATTTATTTTGTTCGAAGTTTTTTGGAATGCTAAGCGGGCTTGCTTTGATGGGCTTGGCTATATCTTCGGCAAAATGGGTGAGTAAAAAGACCACTACAGCTCATATAATCATTACCTTTATTATTGTGGCAGTGGTTGGTTTTCAATTTACTCTTATTACAAAGGGGGCATGGCATTATGCCATTGGTACAACGTCTCTGGAATCGTTTAAACAGTATGCTAACATGCTATCTGTCAGTACTCTTTCCAATAAATCCCCTTTCCCTGACATAAGGGAAACGATTAGTTGGCACTCGGTCATTATGAACATGATAGTCACGGTAGTGGCAGGAAGTTTAACTGCATTGTTTTTAAACTCCAGCAAGTATGAAGTACATGGAAAGTAATTTATATACTTTAAACTTTTATTATCGGGTTGGGACTGTTACTCATGTGTATCAGGAGGTAATATATTGAACCGTGTGAAGACTATTTTTCTTGTAGACAACCGACCTGCATGGCGAAATGAATTCAAGGTAAGTATCGAAAAAGAGCAGGACCTATGTGTCACTCTTGTCACGTCATTCACTGCGCTTGCAGACAAAAGTACCAAGGTGGATTATTCTCTTTTAATTTGTGATCTGGAAGTGATTGGGGTAGATGAATTGGAGTATTTTCATAGAACATCGGATAAGCCTATAATAATAAGCTATCCGAGTCTTAAATCTCCTGAGCTCAATCGGTTACTTGAATTAGGTGTGATCGGATTTATTGATAAAACAGCTTCACCCGCACAGATGGTTCGGACGATACGGAACGCATTAGAAGGAATGGCTACGCTCCCTGTAGCCTTACTTCAAAGACTACATACAGTGCACGAAGATATATTACTCAGCAATAAAGAACGTTCTATTTTGGAGTGGGTCGCACTGGGGAAAAGCAATAAAGAACTTGCAACTCTCTTATATGTCAGTCAACGAACGGTAGAATATCATTTGACACGTATCTTCAATAAATTCAATGTGCGTACAAGATCAGAAGCTGTAATGATGGCCAAATCAAAAGGGATGATTCATATGTGAACAACCAATCAGTTGGGAGCATGGCGATGAAGTCGTTTTTATTTAAATATAAATGTAAGCTGCTGGCTGTCGTCTCAATGATTACCCTTACCAGTCTGTTGGATATTTACCTCGCTTTCATCTTCAAAAATTTGTTACTACTTAGGTCTCCCTGAAAATAAGGTAGATTTTTTGAGTTTTTAAAGAATTTTTATTCCCAAATGCTGAAAAAGTAAATAGAGTTATAGGGAGTAGATGAGGAGTGAGACCATGAAGCTAACACCGCAACAAGTAAATACGATCTGCAAAGGAGATCAGGAAATTGCAGGCTACTTTCATGAGCTCCTCACTGTCGTGGATCGTCAATCCAAGCAAATTAAGACTTGATAAATAAAGTCTTAGACTGCCGCTGTTGTCGTTGAACTAGCGTTCCCCGTTAGTTCAATAGTCTAACTATTTTGAAATGAGGTTAGCAGGAACGGAATCTTCTTGGCTAAAACATTACCAGTTACTATACAATCTCATTGGGACGTATATGGGCCTTCAATATCGTCATTGACGACAGTGGCGGCCAAAGATTGATATTGCGCTTCACATGAGCGGATCGCGGAATATGCGCGGCGGCTGTATGAGGAGCGGGCGGGCCGCTGAGTTTGTCCGGAAGGTCATTGTTAAACTATAAGGATGCTATAGGTTATGCTATGAAACAGCCCGGTTCCCGATGAATGGGACTGCGCTGTTTTGGCATCAAGTATGCTCAGCCAAGTGTCGGTCGGCTTGCAGGGTTCAAGGGCTCTGCTTCGTCTAACAAGAACAATATTAAGTGAAGGAAGGTTAGCCGGGAAATGCGAATAATACGTGGGATTTTTAGAAATGGTAACCATCAATTGAGAGCAGGCTGGAATATTCTGCTGGTAGTCGCAACTATATTGGCCTTGACGGTAGGCGGGCGAATTGTGGCCCTGCTGCGGACGGATTCAGGGTATTTGTTCAATCAGGACGGCTGGGCGACGGTGTTTTACGGGTTGGGTCCGTATATTCTGATTACGGTATGGTTTGCCGTCAAGATTGTGCATAAACGTCCTCTCGCCTCGATTGGCCTTACCCGCCCGGATGTGAAAAGGTTATGCACAGGCTTTATAACCGGGGCATGTTTACTGACCGCTGTCATTGTCATTATGCTGGTCTGTAGCCTCGCGGAATTACAAGGAGACTGGTTGAGCCCCCAATGGGGCCGGGTCGATTGGGTCAGTCTGTTCATCGCTTCCTTTATGGCCGGGGTTTCTGAAGAAATTCTCTTCAGGGGCTACATTCAGCAGCTACTCTCCAGCCGCTTGTCCCCATTGTGGGCAGTGTTCATCATTGCAGCCGCGTTCTCGCTCGAGCATATGGCGAATGGAAACTTTACATGGATCAGCGCACTTAATATTGGACTCGTATCTCTGCTTTTTTCCGGGGTGACGATGCGGACGGGCAATCTTTATTTCGCCATAGCGCTCCATGCGGCGTGGAATATGTTCCAGGGTTATGTATTTAGTGTTCCTGTCAGCGGGATTCCGACTGAAGGTATTTATGCCATGCAATTGAGCGGAGCCGACTGGCTAAGCGGAGGGGCCTTTGGTTTGGAAGGAAGTATAATTACCACGCTTGTGCTTGGGCTTGCCTGTGTTGCCATGCTAGGGGTGCCCATTCGCGGGAAAAAGATAAGTGTGAGTTCTTAAATTAAACCAGCGATATATTTCCATAAAAAAGAAACCGGGAGCCGTCCGACTGCTTTTTGGGAAAAACGATACCTGATTAGAGCAATCTCAAGTTCAACTTATGATAACTACAAATGGAAGGGCAGGCGGGGAAATGAAGAGTACAATCTTAATTTTGACGATGATAAGCAACTGTGCCAGCTGCTGCAGAAATGTGTCAGCAATGAAAATATAGATGCGGCTGTTGTTACTGCTTAGGTCACCCCAAAATGGGATGACCACGAAAGGCATTGACGAGTGAAGCAAGGACGGGTTGATCCTGTTTTAGTAGCGTGGAAATGACACTTCTCGTTCGCACAAACACCTTAGCGCCAGCGAACGTGCGGAAGGCACCGGATACTTTTTGCTTTACCTTTACCATGCGCAAGTCCCGTTCCGCCTGGTTATGATTAAACGGAATGTCGGCATCCCAAAGAAACCGGAGAATCGACGCTTTATGTACCTTCAGTCGTTCGCCTAGATTGGCGGCCTTACTCTTTATTTTCCGACCTCTCGGACCCGCTTTTGCACGGACGGCGTCGTTTGCCCATTCATCTTTGCCGCGCTCGAGAATGTCGTCATAACGCTTGCTGGCTTCATCAAGGATAGCCGCGGCTAAGGGCCGACGGTCACGGCGAGCAGTTTGCGTGAGTTTCCAGCTTTCCTGTAGCAGTTCTTTCATCTGCTTTGCCCATGCGTGCCCGTCATGCTCCGCAATGCCTTGGCATTCGCGTAACAAATGTGCGTTACAGAGGGCATGGTCGAAGTAGTAGAAGTCTTTGAAGTACGCGGGTAAGCAGTCGTGAACGACCGTTCCCGAATAGAACGGTAAGAATCCGAGTTCATCCATCGCTTGGCTGCCGCGTTTTTGGTGCGCACCAAGTAGTGTCCAATGTTCATTGGACACCACATGCACCCAGTGATTCTTTCCTGCGATCCGACAGCCTGTTTCGTCGACGTTTACCGTTGCTTTGCGAAAAAGCGCCGAGCGAATGGTTTGCTCCACGCTTTCGAGCGATCGAGACATCGTCTGCAGCAAGGATAATAGCGTTGCTTCGCTGGGACGATACGTTGTCAAGTCAGCAAACAACTGAGCCATTCGCTTAAGGGGTAGCATCTGGTAAGCATGCAAATAAGCTGTCCAAGCTGCGAAGCCCTCTCCGTATTGGGTAGGCGCTTGAATATCCGCAGGAAACGTCGCTTTCTGTTCCAGACCGCAACACGGACAGCATTTCTTCTCGATCCGATGCTCAGTCACCCTCACGCAGGGAGGCGGTAAGTCGAAGATTTGACGTTTCTCGTAGCCCTCAACCGTTACCGTTTCGAGCGAATGCGAGCAGCTTGTTCACGTCGTTACCTGATGAAAGACAATTTCATCAGGGGAGTCCACGATCGGAGCGTATATCCATCATGGCCTTTAGGCGCTCCCTTTTTCCCGCCCGGCTGACGAAGATTAGTGGGTTTACGAAGGCCGTCGCTTGAAGGCGGTTTACTGCTGTTGTTGCTATTTTGACCGAGCTGACGTTCAAGCTCGTTTACGCGTTTTTCTACTTTTCGATTTGCTTGGATTGACGATCCACGACAGTGAGGAGCGCATGAAAGTAGCCTGCAATTTCCTGATCTCCTTTGCAGATCGTATTTACTTGTTGCGGTGTTAGCTTCATGGTCTCACTCCTCATCTACTCCCTATAACTCTATTTACTTTTTCAGCATTTGGCAATAAAAATTCTTTAAAAACTCAAAAAATCTACCTTATTTTCAGGGAGACCTAAGTAGTAACAAAAATTTAATAGATACAGTCACATCGCAGGCCGATAAAGAGTTTGTTGTAACGGATCTGGTTACGCTATGCTTTATTATTGTAAACTCTTTTACAAAGCTGTTGTCTCATTTATTGCAAGCCTCATATCTCTGCGAAACGATGCTGCATTTGAAAGAAATGGTCTTTCGGCATATTTTGAATAAAAGCCAGGTTCAATTTTCTACTAATCACAGCGCACAATACATATCAGTCATGAGCAATGACATCAAGATGATTGAGGACGATTTTTCTTAAAATATATTTTCTTTGATCGGTACAGGAATATCGTTCATGGCTTCTCTTTTTGCTATGCTTATTTTAAGCCCCTGTATTGTAGCCAGTCTGTTCATTATGACACTGATCACCGTTCTAAGTTTACGATTAAAATGAATGACTTTTTTTTCGGGTTTTGCTATCATTAAAAGCCACGGAATAGAACATCATGTAGAACAACAATTTGGGCAGAGTAATAAGGAAGTCGAGCAGAGCAAGTACATATTTTTCAAATTAAATGCTTATGTTAGATTGCTCAGTGACATATTTGGCGGTCTTATGTTTATTTCCGTATTTGTTATAGGTAGCTTTCTATCCATGCGGGGAGCTATTACATTGGGGACTTTGATAGCTTGTGTACAGTTGACCAACAAAATCGTTAATCCAATATATATGAGCATTCAGTATATAACACAGATCAGGGCATTACGTGATATTTCAGCCAAAGTGATAGGGATTTTTAGCGCGGAACGGTCCAGTCTTCCATATACGAAAAAAAACATCTATCGACCAAGCGGTTTGTCTAACTAATGTATCTTTTGGTTACACAGAAGAACGTTTGAACTTGTATGGGATAGATATAACGTTAAAGAAGGGTGAGAAATACGCCTTAGTAGGACCTAGCGGGTCCGGAAAGTCCACTTTGCTCAAGCTTATTATGAAGCAATATAATAACTATGAAGGAAAGATCACCGTTGATGACGTGGATTTAAAGCGAATATCTGCCGAGGATTGGTGCCGATACAGGTTGGAGAAAAGGGTGGAATACTGTCCGGAGGTGAAAAGCAAAGAATTGCAATTGCCAGGACGTTAATCAGGCAAACACCGTTATTGCTTCTGGATGAAGCCACCTCATCGCTGGACAGTAAAACGGCGTATGTCATTGAAGAAACCATACTAAAGTTGGAAAGTACGACATGTGTAGTGGTGACACATCGTTTGTCTAAAACCGTATTGGAACGATATAATGTGATATTCGTTATGGTAGACGGTCAAATAGTAGAGAGTGGTTCATTTGATGAGTTGATAGAAAATAATGGTTATTTTTATCATTTGTACAGTATTGTTAATGACGGTTTGGCTATACCGGATGCTGCTTGCCCATCTTAAGTTTGTCATAATTACCCTTCTGACGACTGCTGTTATCTATCCCAGCCACAACAGCCGGACCACAGCCATGCTCACAATACCGACTACGACCGTAGCCAGCAGGTTTTTGCTCCATAAGGCAGTCACCAGTGTAGGAATGATAGCAATAAGCACTTGCCAATTAAAAGTGACGGAGCCTTCCGTTCGGACGAGCAGATGTTCCATGACGAGCGCCGTGAAAATGCAAATAGGGATATAGGACAGCCATTGGAGCACAGGTTTGGGCAGCGCCAGCTTTTGCAGCACGACGAAGGGAATGATTCTCGGGATGGCAGTGACGACCATGCCACCGATAATGATGTACATGACGTTTGGATCAATGTTCATTTGTCGGTTAACACTCCAATCGTTGCAGTAATCACAGTAGCTACAATGACGGCGATATGCGATGGCACCCACCAGGACAAAAGGTACATCAGAATAGCCATACACAGCACGAGCAGCAGTCGGTGCTTGAGCTTGGAGGTCTGAACACTTTGTAGCTGGGAAATGAGCAGGGCAAGAAACATCGCAGGCAAGGCAAAATCCAGACCAAAGGCCTCCGGCCGGGAGATCCAGTTCCCGAGAACCCCTCCCGCCACACAGGATACAATCCAGACGAGATAAGCTGTAATATTAAGCCCGTTCATCCAGCGGTCACTGACCTGCCCGCCTTTGGCCAGTTTATCAGAGGCTACCCCGAAGGATTCGTCCGTCAGAAGAACGCCAATCCCTATATTTTTCCACAATGAATACTTAGAGAAATAAGGAGCCAACGATGCGCTTAACAACAGGTGACGGGCATTCACAATGAATGTCGTTAAAATAATGACAGAGGGGGGACTGGCCGTAGCCAGCATCGAGCACATAATAAATTGGGAAGCTCCTGCGTATACAAGCGCCGACATCAGGGCGATTTCCATCGTGCTAACCCCTGACGAGGCCCCCACAATGCCTGTTGCGAAGCCAATACACACATAACCGAGCAACGTAGGGATACAATCCTTGACTCCTTGTAAAAAGTGGAGTGGATCGCGCTCCGTTTCGCTTAACCCCGAAGCTATAGACATTTCAACCTTCCCTCCATTCTAAATTTCATTATAGTATATAACGGAACCTCGAAAATAATCAATATATTATATATTTGTATGTTATGATGAACATCGTCTATAGCTAACGGGCCTACTTTTGTGTATTCTTCTTGTATAGACTTTTGGATACGAGGAGGTACGGTCTGTGGATTCAATGCAGTATATTATCGGCTCTAATTTATCTCAAATCAGGAAGACTAGAGGACTGAGTCTGGATAAAGTGGCTGAATTGACAGGAGTCAGTAAAGGTATGCTGGCTCAGATTGAGAAGGGGAAGTCCAATCCTACGGTGACAACACTTTGGAAAATTGCGAACGGTTTGCACGTATCCTTTTCCACCTTTCTCAAAGAAGACCCGCCGCAAATCACGAAGATTAGCAGGGAAGACCTGTATCCAGTTATTGATGAGGACGGTAACTATTTTGTTTACCCTGTATTCCCGTATCATTCGGAAAAGAAGTTCGAGGTGTTCACGGTAAGTCTGAAGCCGGGTTTTACACACCAGGCAGAGAAGCATCTGGGAGAAGAATCTATTCTCATGATCCGTGGGGAAATGTACTTTGAAATGCAGGGGCAACAGCTCAAGCTGAGCGCAGGGGATGCCATACAATTTCAAGTGTCTGACATACATACCTACCGTAATGATTCGGATAAGGATGCAGATTTTTATGTATTGATTTATTATGCGGATTAGTGGGATGATTAGCATAGTCTAAAACAGGCTTCCACTATATAAAAAGACAGCTACGAGGAAAAGAGAGGAAAGAACCCATGCAAAGCAAGTACATCCGAGAAACCTACTGCTTCAAGACGTCCCGTGTATTTCCCAACGATGTTAACAATCACAACACGCTCTTCGGAGGCAGGCTCATGTCGTACATAGACGATATTGCATCCATCGCAGCCGCTAAGCTGTGCCGCACGAATACGGTCACAGCTTCCACGGATTCGGTGGATTTTTTGCTGCCCATCCATCCGAGCGATTCCGTCACGCTGGAGGCGTTCGTAACCTGGACAGGCCGTAGCTCTATGGAGGTATTTGTGAAGGTAATCCGTGAAGGACTGATGACTGGCGACCGGAAAATCGCAGCCACCGCCTTCCTGACCTTTGTGGCGATGGACGAGAACAACCGTAAAGTCATCGTGCCGCAGGTCATTCCAGAGACGGAAGAAGAATTACAATTGCACCAGACTGCGCCATCGCGTGCAGCGATACGGCGTCAGCGCAGGGAGGAAAGCAAGCAATTGGCGAGCTTCCTGACGACAGATTATCCGTGGGAGCTGTAACGTCCTGTCATGTGGGTTGCCAGAGCGCTGCAGGTTTACAAACATCGCGACCTTGTATCATGGATTACTGATACAATAAATGACAATGGTCCTGAGATGAGTTCAATGTAAAGGGCGGGAGCGATGTGAATCGAAGAGCAGTGCGTGCGTGGGTTACTTACGATTGGGCCAATTCAGGCTATGCGACGACGATACTGGCAGCAGTGCTGCCTATTTTCTACAGCTCTGTTGCAGCTTCGACGCTGGATGCGACAACCGCATCCTCCTATCTGGGGTACACACATGCAATCGGCATGTTATGTGATGTGTAGCGTTATTGTCTCCTGTACTGGCGGCTATGGTCGGTCAGCTAACCGGTTCCTCGCGCTGGGGTATTTTATCGCTGGTTACCTTTTTCGCTATCGGTATGCTGATGCTGTGGACTGTGGATATCGCGAAGGGGAAGGCTGACGCGCTTCAAGCTGATCTGGACAAGGGATAGCCAAAATCAGGTTCAACTATCATTTTCCCGCAAAAAGAAGTCGTTCTTCCGGTAGCAGTGATCTGCTGGGAAGACGGCTTTTTTTAGAAATAACTGGAAATTATAGACTCCTACTTCAATGACATTGATGATGTACGTTCGACGTTGAACGAACTAATCTACTTTCACTACACGAAAATACTGATTCGTTCCGCCGTTATCCCCATTGAATCGCTTTGGCTCCATCGGCGGTAGTGCCTTCGGAAATGTCGATCAGTTTGCCCGTTGCCCGGTTTTTCAGCTTGTAATAACCTCCGGTTACAGATACCAGCTGCCATTGCTGTCTGGATGCTCCCGAATCCGCACGCTGCTCCAGATCCGCTCCATCCGTGGTTGCACCGTCAATTACATTCAGCGGCTTGTTGCTCTTGCGGCTTACCAGCTGATAGTATCCGTCCGGGTCAATAGCGATTGGTGTGGTTACGCCTTGAACCGCACCGCTGGCGGTGTCGATGTTCGTACTGTCGAACCAGTCCATAGCCAAAGAAGTCCCGGTTGGAAAACGCAGCGGCAGCCATACATATTGTGAATCCTGCACAGATCCGCTCCACGCTCCCGCCCAACGGTCGCCCAAATACAGGTACGAGGTCGTTTGGGTACCTTCTACCGGAATGACGTAGGCCGATTGTGAACCGTAGGTCGTACTGTCTCCGAAGTTAATCGTGTTGCTCCACGTTTCTTCAATGCTGGATGCCGTAGCATACTTGGCTTGGTTGGGGTTCAGCCCGTTGCCCCGGATGTGATCAGGAAGTAGATGTCTCCTTTTTTGAACATTCCGGAGCTTCACGATATTGTCCCGGCCAGAGCGTGGTCACCAGCGATTTAACTTGCAGAAAATCCGGTGTCAGACGATAAATGTTCAAACCGGCATTCACACGGGTAGCGGAAATCAGGTAAGCCGTACCGTTGTCGTTGAACAGGGTCATATCCCGTGAATCGTAATCCAGAGGGCGGAAGCTGCCCTGATAGGTGTAATCGCCGTCTACTGTATCCGAAGAGGCAACTGCCACTCGGGCTTCGTTGTAATTAACTCCATTTTCCTTGTGCATCCACAATACGTATTTGCGTGTTTTCTCATTATAAATAACTTTTGGACATTCAATATTCGAATCATTCAGCTCTACTGCCGAGCTGCTGGTCAGCACGTTTTTGCGGAACTCCCAGTTTTTTAAATCAGAGGAACGGTAGGCGGATACCGCCTTGAACGTGCCGTTGGGGTTGCGATTTTCACCAAACCAGTAGTAGTAACCGTCTACCTTAATTATACCGTCCCCATGAGCATGGACCACGTTTCCATCTGTATCTTTAAACTGAATACCATTCACAGCATTCTCTGAAGCCGCTGAAGCGATTTTCGGTGAAAACATCTGGAAAATGTTCAATGACAGCAAAACAACGAGCATAATACATAGCAAGACGGCAAAATCATATTTCATTATTTCGTCCTCCTCTGCATTTTTTGAATCGCTTACAAAAATGATTTATACTGAATAGTTCTCTATGCTGATACCTATCACCCTGTCTGATGATGCGATGTGAGCAACAAGAGGGTTATATCCCAATTGTATCCATATTGAATTGAAAGTGCTAGAGTAGTATATTGACCATGTACACCGCAGACCATAAACTTTCAATGAATTTTGAATAGAGCGGTGAAATTATGAATGGGCTGATATTCATTACGGCAGAGGGGGCAACCATGGAAATATATGCGATTGACACGAGCAAGCCGGAGGCAGACGGTCATTACGAGTCACTGCTAAACCGGGTTTCGACTGAGAAGCGGCAGAAGCTGGATCGTTTTTTACATCGGGAAGATGCATTAAGGGGCTTATACGCCGATGTGTTGTTAAGGTGGTTGGCCTGTCGGCAATTGAAGGTTTCCAACGCCAGTCTTCAATTTACATATAATGCTTTCGGCAAGCCTTCCTTGTTGAATGCACCCGCATTCCATTTTAATGTTTCTCACTCGGGAAAATGGGTGGTATGCGCCGTGAATGATCATCCGCTCGGAATCGACATTGAACAGCTCCGTCCTATTGATTTTGAGGTAGGGAGGGTGTGCTTTTCGGACACGGAGTATGATGCGTTGATGCGCCAGGAGGCGGAGAGCCGCTTATCCTATTTCTACGATCTGTGGACGCTCAAGGAAAGCTTTGTGAAGGCCGAAGGGCAGGGATTAACGTTGCCGCTAAAGTCATTTTCATTTGATCTAAGTGAGCGTCCGTTGATCGGTTTTACGACGGAAGGCTTTACCACCGAGTATTGTCATTTTAAACAGTATGAGATCGATGGACACTACAAAATGGCTGTCTGTGCAATGCATGACCGATTTGCGGATCTGGTGCAGCAGGTAGACATACACACACTATGCCTGAAATCGGCAGCACAGGCGTGATATGAAGCACCATCCGACTGCGCAGTGGCGCTATAGTAACTCTTTAGTTCACTTTATATAGTTGAAAAAAGGGAGATGAGCTGCGTTGACGCTAACATTGTTCAGGCACGGCAAGCTGTATGGGGACTGGGCTGCCAAGGGAGATTCGGTCATTGTACAAAACGGCATCATACAGGCCATCGGACAAGCACGGGAGCTTGAATTGCAATTGTCGGGTAAGGAATATGACACGGTGGATTGGGAGGACGCTTATGTGTTGCCGGGCTTGGCCGATTCACATATGCATTTGTCCATGCATGGCATGAAGCTGGCGATGCTGGATTTTACCTCGGCTACCTCGAAGGAAGAGATGCTTGATATGTTGCGCAAACGGGTTGCGGTAACACCGCCGGGAGAATGGATTTTAGGGCTGAACTGGAACGAAAATGCGTTTATTCCTGTTGAGATTCCGACCCTATCGGAGCTTGATACCATTACGGATCAGCACCCGGTATATTTGACTCGTACATGCTTTCATACGTTTCTGGCGAATTCAGAAGCGTTTCTGCGTGCTGGTATTAGCGAGAACACCCCTGATCCGGTTTGGGGAGCCTACGGAAGAAATGCGGATGGACAGTTGAACGGATTAGTTTATGAGGAAGCGTCCACTGCCTTTACAAGTGTGCAGCCAGAGCCGGATTATTCGGTTAAAAAAGATGCAATCCGCCGAGCTTGTCTGGATGCACTACGGCTCGGTTTGACGGCTGCGCACACGGAGGATTTGCGTTTTCTGGGCAGCGTGGACACTATGCAGCGGATTTACAGGGAGCTGAGGGAGGAAGGCATTGTTTTTCGTACGCATCAGCTCATTTATCATCCGTTCATGGAGGAAGCGAAAGCGCAAGGGCTGCGTGCTGGTGACGGAAATGAGTGGTTTAAAATCGGTGCGGTAAAAATGTTTGCCGATGGTGCAATTGGTGGAAGAACCGCGCTATTATCTGCGCCCTATAGTGATGCTCCACATACCAGCGGCATGGCGATTCAACCGCAGCCAGAGCTGAATCAGATGGTGGCGGCTGTCAGAGCCGCAGGCTTTCCGGTCGCTGTACATGCGATAGGGGACGGAGCGGCGCATTTGATTTTGACAGCGATGGAAGCCCATGCGCTAACGGAGGAAAGCGGTTTGCCGGATCGTCTGATCCATGGACAGGTGCTGACTGCCGATCTAGTCAAGAGAATGGCGAAGCTACCGCTGATTGCGGACATCCAGCCGCGTTTTGTGGCAAGTGATTTCCCGTGGGTGCTGGATCGGGTTGGCGAGTGACGGACTGAATATTTGTATGCCTGGAAAAAACTGCTGGACGCTGGTATTCCATGTGCTGGAGGCAGTGACGCGCCGATTGAGCCGTTGGACCCTTTTCTCGGCATGCATGCCGCTGTGACCCGCACCAAGCCGGAAGAGACGCATGAAGGTTATCTTCCCGATGAAAAGCTGGACATTCACGAAGCCATTCATCTGTTTACCCTCGGAAGTGCAGTGGCTGCGGGAGAAGCGGATGAACGGGGTTCGATGGCTGTAGGCAAAGCCGCTGATTTTACGGTCATTGACCGGGACCTGTCGGAGCGCCCTCAGGCTTTGCTTGACGTAAAAGCACGTATGACGGTTGTGAACGGAATCGTTGCGTACCGGGCATAGACAGGCGATAGGGATGTATGCAAAAAACCTTCAACCTCACGCTAAAAGTGGAGTTGAAGGTTTTTTGGCTTTTACAAACCACGCTGTGCGAAACGGTCTGCATTTTTCACACTGGACCATAGATCAGAGCTTGCCCCGCCTGGATACCAGTAGGCGAAGCCTGCAAAGCCTTTGTCCTGTCCCAAACGGTATTTACGGGTGAAGGATCGCCCTTCCTCCAGCCATAGCTTATGAAGCTGAGTATCCTTGTAGGAAACCGTATACTGCTGAATATCCTCATGCCAGATCGGTTTGGAAGAGGAACGAGACACAAGCTGGTTTTGCTCAATCAGTGAAATATCCGATGAAGCGACCGATTGACCACTCGCATTGAGGGTCCAGTTTCGTGTGAATAAAGGCAATGCCAATATTGCCTTATCCGGGTCGGTGGTTAGTACAAAGCGACGTACGCTTTCACGGAGCCACGGTAATGAGGATACGGAACCGGGAGTCGAGCTGCCTCCCCAATGTTCGTCATATCCCATCAGAATCAAATAGTCTGCCCCAACGCCAAGATGCTCATAATCAAAGGCGGCTGTCCAGTCTGTACCGTAATCAGGAGATACACAGATCGCCAGCACAGCATTCAGGCTTTTTAACTTGGCTTTTAACTGTTGGATGAACAACGTAAGCTGGGTACGATCCTGACCATCTACATTTTCAAAATCAATCACAAGCCCATTCAGATGATGTGTAGATACGGCATTCGCAAGCTGAGTTACGGTTTTGTTCCGCAAAACATCACTGGACAGGATTTGGTGCGTCATTGTTAGATTGGAACGGTTGCCTACCATCGCCCAGATTTTTTTTTGATGCTGTTTGGACCAGGTGAGGAGCGAGGTGTTTGTGAGGTCGCTAATATTACCCGTTTCGTTTAGAAAAAACCAGCGCGGTGATAGGGTGTTGATGTTAGATTGAAGCACGGAGCTTTCAAACTGTTGAACGCTCTGGTCATATTGCCAGCCTAGTCGGATGGAAGATGCTGTGGACGCTGTTTTGGAGGCATGCTGTGTTGAATACGTCAGCAGCCGTTCCAGGAGTGCTGCTGTTTCTTCGCGGGTCAGGGAAGATGTGGGGCGAAATTGGTTGTCTTCCCCTTTCATAAAGCCGTAACGGTTCACGGTGGTTACAGCTTCAAGAGCCCAATCTGCAATCTGGTCGGCGTCTGCAAAAGTGGAAACCACTTCTCCTGATCCCGTCGAGCGTATGAGGCGTGCGATCATCAAGGCTGCTTCTTGCCGGGTTACAGGGCTGTTGGGTTGAAACGTGGCGGATGTCCCTCCCTGCACCACGTCAAGCTGGGAGGCTGCTTCAATCCATCCGTAATACCAGGCTTGTGTGGATACATCCCGATAGGAGGAGACCGATGCTTGTACAGGTTTCAGACCGAGGGTGCGATCCAGCACGGTAACCAATTCGGCTCTCGTAACCGCCTTTTTGGGAGAAAAGTAGCCGGGTTGTGTACCTGCCAAAATTCCTTTGGCGTGCAGTGAGGTGATAGATTGATAAGCATAGCTGTCTGAAATATCCTGAAACGCCACACTGGCTGCGCCTGCGGGAACGGATAAACAAGAAGCGGATGCAGTTATTATAATTATGGCGGCAGTCGCCAATAGTGTGAGTTTGGTTAGCAAGCGTGATCGTATGGGGCTCATACACAATAACCTTCTTTTTTATGATAGATTGTCAGACGAATCGTTCGTCACATGACGACTAATACTATCAAAAATAGTATAGTTATTCATTGCTAAATTGTTGGAAAACACAAAAAAGCCCTTACCTGTAGAGGCAAGGGGCTTCACATTCGAAACTATTCTTTTTTGGCATACATTATACCAATCGTTTGCGGACCACAATGACTGGAAATGACACAACCGGCTGTTGTCAGCAGCACCTCTTGCGCTCCCGTCTCTTTCTGCAAACGGGCTTGCAGCATCAGCGCATCTTCCTCAGCCAAAGCATGTACGACAACAATGATATCGTTATCCATATGTTCCCGCTGGTTCAGGGCATTTTGCAGCATTTGTTCCAGCGCCTTTTCACGTTTGCCGCGGACTTTGTACGCAGGTGTCATTTTTCCGTCTATGACTTTGATCACCGGACGAATTTTGAGCAGACTACCGATCAGGTTTTGCATCCCTGAGCATCTTCCGCCTTTGTACAGGTATTCGAGCGTATCAATCACGAATTCCGTGTCTATCAGGGGGCGGGTTCTCGTCAGCATGTCCACAATCTGTTCCATTGTATTGCCGTCGGCTGCGGCGCGTGAGGCCTTCATCACGAGCATGCCCAAGCCGCACGACAGATTCAGGGAATCAAAGACGGTAATGCGGCCTTCCGGGAACTCAGAGGCAGCGAGCAGCGCATTTTGACAGGTTGAGGACAGCTCGGAAGACAGACTGATATATAAAATGTCGTCCCCTTGTTCTATGTAGGGAGCAAAGGCTTGAATAAAGTCCGATGGAGAAGGGGCGGCGGTTCGCGGCAAATGTCCCTCACGACTTACGCGCTGAAATAACTGTTCTGGCTGGATATCCACGCCATCCCTTAATGATTCATCCCCAAAAACCGTATACAAGGGTACAATGCTAATCTCGTACTGCTCGCGCCATGGGACCGGAATATCACTGGTACTGTCCGCAAAAATTTTGATTTTGTTCATACATTGAATCCTCTCTGTGTGATGCGGAGAAATTATAAGGATTGCACAGAGGAAGGATAGATATCCGCTGTGCTACTCGGAACGGCGAGACCCATGGCCAGAAGTGCAATGAAACCCAGAATAATGAACGCATTAATGATTAGCCCTGCAATGGCAAAGGCTTTCTTACGGTTCTTCAACGCAATTCCAATAATGCCGACCACAAGCCCGGCGCAATTCAATAACAGACTGCCTAAAAATACAAAAGGAAGCAGGACGGTTCCGGTTTGTTGCAGAACCACTTCCGGGTTCAGGGTTTGGTATTGGCTGAAATGAGCCAACAGATTAATGACCATAACAGCCAGAATGATATACCCGATCAGGCTGACGAGCGACATAATAAAAGAAGCGATACCGGGACCGGAATGCTTGAGCTTGACTGGAGGCTGGAAGACGGGAGCTTCTGAAAAAACAGGATGCTCCTCAGACGCAACAGGCTTTTGCAGATTAGGATCTTGGTTACTCATTTTTTCAACTCCTTGAACAGTATCCGAACAGGTACTAATTTTCCACAAAATGAACAAAAAAGCAAGGGACCTTAAACATTACCCTCCAAAAGACAGGGTTTAATCATGGAATACTGTTGGATTCAAATTTAAATGGAGTGGCTGGTAAACTTCATATGGATTCGATAAAATAAGGAGATAGCCTGGATTAGAGGATAAGATGAAAAGGAGTACACAAACATGCAACGCAGATGGATAATTGTAGGATCAATAATGATGCTGCTGGCGGTAGCTATTGGAGCGTTCGGGGCTCATATCGTGAAAACGCGGATCGACGCGGACGCTTTAGCTGTGTATGAAACCGGTGTGAAATATCATATGATTCACGCTGTCGGTTTGCTGATCATTGCATTGGCTGCGGGACAGTGGGGAGCGTCGGCTCGTTTAAAATGGGCAGCGCGGCTGCTATTTACGGGAATCATTTTGTTTTCCGGCAGCTTGTATGTGCTGAGTTTGACCGGGATTCGCGTGTTAGGTGCCATTACCCCGCTGGGGGGCGTGTGCTTTATCGCAGGTTGGCTTTTGCTGGCATTAGCTGCCTTGGGTTTGAAGAAAGAGGATTAGTTTAACTTTTCAGGTAATATCAAAAAAGAGAATCGCTTGGAAAGACATAACGTTTTTCCGGCGGTTCTCTTTTTACATTTACGATGTAATTTCATCAATTTCATTCATTTTAAAGGAGTACACTTGCTTCTCATCTACATGGTACACGCTCAGCAAGTTGTTCTCATGATCCAGGTTGAGTATGCGGCAGGGAATGCTTCGCTGTCCACCATATCGGTTCACGATTAACCGTACAAGCGTATTATCTTGTATATAACGTTTAATCCAATCATACGTGCCAAGTTCTTGTTGTGTTGCAGGCTTCGGCAGTACGTGGGCGTGTTTGATCTCTTGAACGACAGGTGGCTTGTTCGTAACAGCAACATTAGTTTTCTTTTTGGAAAACTTCTCTGCTAGCGCAGTAGCAGCATCAGACGAGCCGTTAGCGGCTGACTGTTTTTTTAGATACAGTGCAGCTTCGATTAAATTACCAAGTTCGATACCGGATTGAATCCGGCTATCCACAATTTGTTCGTTTTGGCTTAAGAGGTTAAGCAGGAACTGAAGGGCCTCTACGTTCGAACGACCTTTAACTAATACATCTACATTAAATAAATAACTGGTTTCGTCTTGATTTGATTCCTTTTTCATACATCCTCCAGCCCAAGCCCTGGGTAAATAGTCTTTTTTAGTACTTACCAATATATCATTAAAACGTAATCTGTCATAGTACCTTAGGCCCTGTTATGGAGATTAACAAAAATAGGGCCTGTATAAACGTATAAAGTATCCCGGACGAAAAATGAGGAGGTGTGACCGCAGCTGTGGCTGAGTAGACTTTGAATAAGCCGATGAAAATACCAACTTGTACTATACATATACAGAGAATAAATGAGAGTGAGGGTGAAATCAAGCAATTTAAATTTTAAATATTTTCCTTTTGGTTATTTCGGTTCTATGATAAGCTGAAATGAAAATTTACATGGAGCGCCACTACGTAGGCAGATGTATGTATGAATTCAGAAAACATGTTCTAAAGGAATTTAATTGTAAGGTGTATGGAAAGTGAAGAAAAGTAGATAACATAAGATTCCGTTAGCGACTTCATCCGGGCTGACAAGTGATTTCAGGGGAGGGGCATTCTGTAGGGATGCTATTTTCACTTGCCGTTATTGATAGCACGGTGGAACCCTGGCATAAATAACGGCAAGTCATTTGAATGGTACGTGTTGAATCATGTAAAGTGTTCAGAGTGATTTAGGTTTAGCAATAGATGGACTAAGTCTAGGATAGGGTTACCGGTGGGAGATCCTCAAGACGTTCGAAAATAAGCAGTTGCTTCTCTCTTGCGACCTTAACCATTTCATCAGCACCCTGCGAGGGTCCTCCAATTCGAAGCACTGCATCGCAGTGGTCTAGCAGGCGAATGGAGGACGGATGGAAAATGCGGTTGAAAACCTCATCTCCCAAAGAGGAGGAACCAGCCGTGGCGATTAGGGGCAATGCATACCACTCCCCTAGAACCGGTAAATGCCCAGTTTCATAAACTTGAAGAGCAATTTCATTCATGAACTGAACATTCTTCTCGATCAGCACGGGATCATCAGACGTTCCAGAACGATAAGGTCCTGCTATAAGAATATGCAGCGAATTCGTCTTTGCCTTTAAAAGACCATGGATTTGAGCGTATTGGAGCAGCAAAATCGTCTTGGCATCACGAATTTCTCCGCTTTTGACCCAATTGAGCGCCTGAACAAAAGGAAGCTCTACCACTTCAATGTTTTCCTGATCATCTTCGAGTCCACCACCCAGTCCTGTTGCCATATCTTCGTTATACTCTGCTACAAAAAAGTACAGGATTTCGGTAACCGATCCGGGCGACATGTAGGCCTCACCAACCTTTTGTACACAGTCGACACGGTAGCCTGTCTCTTCCTCCGTTTCCCGCAGGATACTTTCCTCCGGTGTTTCTTTATCGAGCAGACCTGCACAGGTTTCGATAAGCATTCCCGTCTCATTACCGTTCTGGTAGGTTGGCATTCGGAACTGTCTGGTCAATACTATGGTTTGTTTTTTTCGATTATAGAGAAGGATTGTTGCTCCGTTGCCGCGGTCGTACACTTCACGGGATTGTGTCTCCCATTGGTCACTGTTTTTTTCATACTCGAACGTGACTTTCTTTAAGATGTACCAGTTATCCGATAAAAGCTCCTCTTTGACGATCCGTACTCTTGGTTGTTGCCCCGTTGCTTTCATGTTCATTTCCTCCCTAGAAATATTCCATTTTCTTTCGTCAGTTGAAGGACACCTGTCTGCTTCAGGTTTTGGTTGACATGGATACGAAACATATCGATGGCGTCTCCTACAAGTCGTTCTCTTGCATTCATCGGAGTCGAAATCATATAATCGATCAGGGGTTCCGCTTCGTCTACCATCAGGCGGTCGTCGTAATGGAGCAACAGAAGATTAGAAAAGCATGAAGACAGTAAGTCCATTCCGTTACCTAGGTGGAACCGATGAATCGCTTGATCTAATACGCGAAGTCCGGGGTCGAAGGAAGCCGCCAAGTCCTCAAGTTCTTGAAGGTGTTGCGTACTCATCGTCGACGTGCAAACTAGTCCACCGGGCTTTAGAACACGGTGCATTTCCTCGATCGCTCTGGGGATGTCCGAGACGTGATAAAGCATATTGTTAGCAAGCACTACATCGAATTGCTCTTCGTGAAAAGGGAGCTGTTGGGCGTCAGCCGACAAAAATTTAAACATTGCATTGCTGCTTCCTAAGCGGCAACGTGCTTCCTCCACCATTCCACTGGAGATATCGGTAAGCGTGATGCGCCAGCTATTGGGAATTCGTTCGGCATTTCTTAACCAAAAGGTCCCGTCACCGCAACCCAACTCGAGAATATGAGCTTCCGGTGTCACCTCCAGCTGATCAAAAACCCAACGATGCCAGCCTTGAGGATTCGTACTGAACTTGTCGTAAAGATTGATCCGTGTTTGCAAACGGGTGGCCGTCCGATATTGATCCCCCCAATTCTCTTCCTTCTGTACGGCTTGTATAAGCTCCGCGAAGCGATCCAAATCGGATCCATCGGCCAACTTTTCCAAAGCCTTTCGAATAGCATGGACGATATGTTCCGTATGAGCGATCTTCTTCTGGAGAATATCGAGCTGTGCTTCCAACGAATGTCTGATGTCCCCTTCGGATATCAACTCTGCGTTTAAGATGTCTTTAATTTCTTGAAGAGATAGCCCGACATACTTCAACGTCTGAATCCGCTGCAGTCGTTTCAGTTCCTTCACCGTATACTTGCGAGCAGAGCCAGAATGATGATCTTCCGGGGTCAATAGTCCAATCTGATCGTAATATCGCAAAGTTCGGAGTGTCATACCTGTACTTTTGGCAAGCTGCCCAGTCGATAAATAATCTCCTTTGCTCAACAGGTTCTCCCTCCTTCCCCTGCATTGATTTTCCAGTATAACCTACTAGGTTAGTATACTTGGTGACGTAACGTCACCAGCAAGTTAAATTTTTCGGTAATTGAGTGTGTGGAAAACAGGGACCCTGCTGTATGGTTATCACTATGATTTTGATGAGGAAGGTAGAAGGGGGCCGAAACGGCCCCTTTTTCATTCTGTGTAAACAGCCTGTTTTTGCTTTGAGATGGGGTTCGCTGGATAAAGAAACGATACTGATTTACTCAACGCGGATTTAATTTCACCTGTGAGCCTTTGCCGCCTGTCTGGATTCCGGTTTCCTTCATTCCGGCTTCTTTCAGATCGACCAATAGCCGCTCTAACACCGCTTTTGCGGCGGCCGCTTCCTTCGCGCCGGACGATTTTACGACCAACTGCACCGGCTTGCCGGAGCGAAGATGTTTGTCTGCTTGGCGCAGCTTTGTATCGTAATCATGTTCCTCGATATGAGCCGTGAAGCGAAGCTCCTTGACCTTTTCCTTACTGCTCTTTCCAGCCATGTTGCCACCGCTCACCTTGCGTGTTCCGGTTTCCTTCTGCGCGAGCGCTTTTCCCTTGCCCTTAGCTACTAGGCTACATGGCGGAGGACTGCTCATCAGTGATGTACAGACCAGATCCATTCCTTTGGATCGGGCCATAGCCAGGGCTTCCTCTCTCGAGACGATACCGATCTTCTCACCGTTGAGTCCAGTGAGCATGACCTCGGAAGCTTTTATTTGCTCGTTGATTAATACTGCCACGTAAATGAAGCCTCCCTTAAAAACAATGATAAAGCTATCATATACGGAACCCGTTTGCGATTCAATTTGGAATTCCGGGTAGCGGGCAGATGGAGCTTTCCAATGCGACATAATTACTTTTCTTTAGTACAATCTTTGTTGACAAAAACCATCAACCCCTATACTCTTTTACTGATAATGATTATCATTTCCTATTGAGACATATACGTACAGGGGTGAATGAGAGAAATGAAAAAGAGGTTGAATGGTCTATTGTTGTTTATGGTTTTTGCAATTGTATTGGCGGGCTGCGGATCAGCCGGGGATAGTTCGAAGACGGGAGCCACTTCCGGGTCTGAGCAGACCACCAAAGCGGTCGGGGCGGTTACGGTTAAAGACGATCACGGGGAAGTCAAGTTGGACAAGCCAGCGGAACGTGTCGTTGTATTGGAATGGACGTTTACCGAAGACCTGATCGCGCTGGGCGTGCAGCCTGTTGGTAATGCGGACAACGAAAACTACAAACTGTGGGTCACGCCGGAGGCGAAACTGGCTGATTCGGTCACTGATATCGGTACACGGGGCGAACCGAATTTGGAAGCGATCGCGGCGCTCAAGCCGGACCTTATTATCTCTAACGCAGACAATAATGCAGCGATTTACGCACAGCTTAAGGGAATCGCACCAACGATAGAATACGATCCTTATAAGGGAAACGGTTATGATTACGACCGCATGGTCGAGATCTTTAAGCAGATCGCTATGGCTACTGGAAAAACGGAGCAGGCGGATAAAGTCCTAAGCGAACTTGACCAACATTATATTGAGGCAAAGGCTACATTGGAAAAAGCGGGAAAAGCAGACTTCCACTATGCGCTGACTCAGGCTTTCACAGTTCAAAATGCTGCCAGCCTACGGATGTTCAAGGATAACTCGCTTGTAGTGGAAACGCTCGCGAAAATCGGTATGGTGAATGACTGGAAGTCGGACAAAACCGAGAAATATGGATTCAGCACAGTTGGTATTGAGGCTCTTCCGGCGGTACAGGACAGCCATTTTATCTACATTACGCAGAAGACGGACGATGTATTCGGAGCTGCGATGAAGAACAATTCAGTCTGGAACCAACTGAACTTTGTCAAAGAAAAACGGACCTACCCACTGGACGGAACAACGTGGACGTTCGGCGGCCCAATCTCATCCAAAGTGTTGGTTGATCAGGTGGTTGGAGTTCTGACGAAATGACCCGAGCAGACAGAACGAATTTGTCGAAGGCTTGGCGTGTAGGAAGTATTTTTGGGGGCGGATTGGCCGTCCTCATTGTGCTTTTTTTTGTAAGCTTGTGCTATGGAGAGGCGTCGATCCCGCTGCACACAGTAATTGAGGCGTTGACCCAGCGCCAGAATACACTTGAGCATAATATGGTGTGGGATCTGCGGATGCCGCGTACGGTTATCGGAATCTTGGCTGGTGGTGCGCTGGCTATTGCCGGTGTGTTGCTACAGGCCATCACCAAAAATCCGTTGGCGGCATCTGATACACTTGGAATCAACGCGGGTGCCTATTTTGTGGTCGTGCTTGGCGCGGTGATGTTCCCCGGATTGCTGCATCAGGCTCCGTTTCTGTTTGCCGCCATCGGCGGCCTACTGGCAGCGGTGCTTGCTTACTTCATGGGCGGTGGGCGAGCTGGCAGTCCGATCCGGCTGGCGCTTGCTGGCCTCATTGTGTCTATGGTGCTCGGTTCGTTTACCGGAGCATTACATATTTTTTACTCCTTTGAAACGCAGGGATTATTTCTATGGGGTTCCGGTTCGCTGGTGCAAAACGATTGGAGTGGCACTACTTATGCTTGGCCCTGGGTTGTAGGACTCTCGGTTATCGCGGTTTTGCTGTCGAGGCAATTCGATGTGCTGGATCTGGATGAGTCCACATCCACGTCCCTCGGGCAAAAGGTGGACTTGACCCGGGCGGTGGGCATTGTACTAGCAGTCCTGCTGGCGACTATAACAGTGAGCGTCATCGGGCCTATCGGTTTTGTAGGCTTGGTGGCTCCTCACTTGGTACGCTTAAGCGGCTTGAAAATGCACCGCTGGGTGCTGCCTGGTTCCTTCCTGTGGGGGGCACTGTTGTTGACGGGCGCTGACGTGCTGGCCAAAATGGTCCACCAATCAAGCATGGATCTGCCGACCGGAGCGGTAATGGCATTGATCGGGGCCCCTTGGTTAATTTGGCTGATCCTGTGGAGGATGAAACTGCCTCTCGGCATTGGCGGACAGTCTTCAATGAACATAGGTGTTCGCTCTCGGAAATTACCGTATGGCAGGCTGGTCAGATTGCTCGCGTGTGGGGCCGTGCTGCTAACCGTATTCAGCCTGATGTTTGGAGGAATGCGCATTCCGGTGGGCGATCTGCTGTCTGGCCTGTTCGGCGGTGAGAGCGCGAATTCGGCTTTGCTACAGTTTAGAATTCCACGCACGCTGGTGGCGGCCGGGGCTGGTATCGCGCTTGCGGTGAGCGGTGTCTTGATCCAACTAGCCGTTCGCAATCCCTTGGCGGATGCCTCGATCATCGGGGTCTCTTCTGGAGCGGGATTCGGCGCGCTTGCGGTAATCATCGTCTGGCCCGGGCTGCCTGTTTATGTGCTGCCAGTCGCGGCGATCGCCGGAGCGGCAGTTTCAGCCGCAGTGATTTTCTTTCTATCCTGGAACAAACATCTGAATCCGTCTGTTGTCATATTACTCGGCATCGCTGTATCAGCAATCGGATCAGCCGGCATTCAGGTACTGATTATCCAAGGTTCGTTGTGGGGCAGTACGGGCTATATTTGGTTGACCGGTAGTACCTACGCTCGAAGCTGGGCGCAGGTGACGACGATTCTGGCCTTTCTGCTCGTGTTGTTGCCAGTAGCCTGGTGGCTAGCTCGCCGCTTCGATCTTTTGATATTTGACGATAGCAGCGCTATGGGACTGGGGCTTCCGGTGCGTCGCACCCGGCTGCTGGCGATGGCAGTGGGTGTGCTGCTGGCGGGAGGAGCGGTAGCCTGCGTGGGTACGATTGGCTTCATCGGGCTGATTGCTCCGCATATCGTGCGTACGTTGATCGGGCACCATGTACGCCGTTCCATTATTTTGTCAAGCATCTTGGGAGCGGTGATGCTGGTGCTGGCAGATACGATTGGAAGGACGGTGCTTGCGCCGACGGAGATTCCTTCCGGGCTGCTGATCGCTCTGATCGGTGCGCCGTATTTCCTGTACTTGATGTATCGCTCCAATCGTAGTAAGTCAGTGTAGTTGAAGTGGTACACAAATCTGGATTTTATATTTACAAATCTAATAAAGTGGATATAATATTCTGTATGGAACCGTCATTGATTTATAAAGCTTTGTCTAATGAGACACGTCGTCTAATTATGCTGTGGTTAAAAAATCCAGAGGAATTTTTTGATGAACAGGCTTATTTGAACCAAGGTCTTAATTTTCGAATTGGTATATGTGTGGGAGATATTCAGGCTAAAGCAGGACTTGCACAGTCTGTAATCTCAAGTTATTTATTAACGATGCAAAAAGCTGGTTTGTTGGAGTCTGAACGAATTGGGAAGTGGACGTACTATCGTCGGAACGAAAAGACAATACAGGAATTTGCCGAGTACATCCAAAAGGAACTATAGACAGAAAGGAGGTTTTTTTTCGTAAAACACATCTATAAATCTGTATATATGTATATCTGTGTATATAAATATAATGGGGGCTTACATTTAAAATGAAACAGGTTAACTCTTTGCTTATTATGATTCTGGCTTTAGGCGTATTCGGCATTATTACAACGGAAATGGGGATTATAGGTGTTTTACCCCAGGTCACTCAAAAATTTAATATATCGACTTCACAGGCTGGCTGGCTTGTAAGTGTATTTTCTTTAGTTGTTGCTATTTCAGGTCCATTCCTGACCTTAATCGTTTCCGGTATAAATCGTAAAGTCATTCTCTTAACGGCTGTGCTCAGTTTTGTGATTTCAAATATGGTTTATGCCTTTACAACCGAGTTCGATGTGATGCTCATTTTCCGCATTCTCCCTGCTATTTTTCATCCTGTCTTTTTTTCGGTTGCCCTAGTGACCGCTGCTAAACTTGTCCCGCCGGAAAAAAGCAGTAAAGCAGTCACCAAGGTTTTCGCCGGAATAACGGTCGGATTTGCTTTTGGCGTACCTTTAACTTCTTATCTCGCAGAAAAAATATCGTTAGAAGCCGCTTTCTTGTTTGGGGCTGTTGTAAGCATGATTGCCTTTACAGGAATCCTCATTTGGCTTCCTTCTATGCCGGTTAAAGAGAAAATGTCTTATGGAAAACAGCTCGGTATACTACGTAAACCTCAATTATGGTTCAATATCGTGACCGTTATTTTTATCTTTGCAGCTATGTTCTCTGTGTACAGCTACTTTGCTGAATATCTTGGTCAGGTCACCCATATGAATGGGTCATGGATTAGTATCATGTTAATGGTCTTTGGAATCATCATGATATTTGGGAATTTTTTATTTGGAGGGTTATTACATAAAAATCTTATAAAGACCGTCCTTATGTTTCCCCTGCTTTATGTGATCATTTACTTATTTATTTATTATTTGAGTTCTTCTTTCCTTCTGATGATTGTGGTCGTACTCATTTGGGGGGCAGTGCATTCTGGAGGGCTTATTATTAGCCAAGCATGGCTAACGGCAGAGACGAAAGAAGCTCCCGAATTCGGTAACAGCTTGTTTGTTTCATTTTCTAATCTTGGCATTACTATAGGGGCCTCAATTGGCGGTTGGTTTATCTCTCACTTGGGAATACACCAGCTTATCTGGAGCGGAATAATGTTTACACTTCTGGCTTTTTTAACAATCATCATTAAAGTAAAAATGTTCAAATCGAATGCAGAAAAAGTAAACGTGAGTTAAAATATGGATAGACATTAGAAGAGTACCCTACATGATGACCATAAAATAATGCATGGAGTGATGTTGATTGCATTTCGAATGGAGTAATATTTTAATTACAATCTTAATCCTCGGTGGTATCTTGGCGTTGTTTATCTGGGGAGTGCTTTCCTTTATAAAGCGTCTTCGGAGATCGGAATGAGCTTTCCAATGATAATTATTTACTAATTACGTAAACGTGGGACCCGTAAAAATAACTCTTTTCAGAGTCTATATTTTACGGGTCTCCGTTTTGTTTAGAGCTTACGAATTTCAAATAAATCGTTAGGAGTGATATCGAAATAAACACACAATTTAGTGATAAGGGAGGCAGGTATACGCTTGTTCTCCATGTCTTTATTATGCATTAAATCCATAATCGTTGTTCTTCTATGGTTGATATCCTCAGATAGCTTCAATAAAGACACATCGTGCTTTTCAATTATTTCTCCCAGTTTACAGTATAAGACCCAATCCTTATTATCCATTAAAAAACCTCCAAAGACTGCATGTAAATTATTGAACACTAAACGTTCATATGCTATACTGTGTTTGTGCATTTGATCGTTAAACGATCATGTAATAATAATACTGATACCTTATCAAAGGGATGTACAACATACCCTTGGCTTTGCTATGCCATTTTTCCAAAAATAGAATTGGGGATGATACCATGATGCAAAACACTAAAACCAACAAACAAGCCATCAAAACCATTGTTCGTATGGGACAGGTTTGGGAGCAGACAGAAGAAAACGAAGAAGCCGGGCTGCACTACTATCACATTACAGATGCCCTCAACCGCCAATGGCAGACCATTGGGATGAATGTAACTGATGCGATTCAAGTGTTTGAGAACGGGAACGATGGAGTGTGGACACGAATAATTCAACCAGCCCCATTTTACCCTGACCTGACTACTCACGATTTAATTCATATGCTCAGTATTGGCCCGGAGGCTTGGTATATACGCAACGCTATCCAAATCATATTGAATAACGTGGAAAGACGCAATGCATTTGTGAATCGTATCGTGAATGTGAATGACGAAGATGTATTAAATCTATTATACAATATGAAAAATGAATTTCTTAAGCGCGATCAGCTTTCAAACCAGAAGTTCATGGATTTATATGCTGTAAACCCTGTAGAGGCGTTATCGGTCTACTTTCTGGAGTCTGTGGATGTTCATACATATTGGGAGTGGAGCGAGGCAGGGGGTACATGTAACAAAGCCATTCAGTACAAGCAAGTGCAGCCTGGAATGACTTTAGCTGAAGCTATTGAAAAGGCAGAAGATGAAGCCAGAGACTTGGTTTCAGGCTACTAATATCGTGTGCTATCATGTTTTTAACCATTCTATTGGCTTAGATGGGCGGTCGGTTCGTCTCCTGCAAAGGAGGTGACGCCTGTGGAGGTTAAAGAGGCGCTGACATTAATGATAATGTTCGGTACATTGCTGGTGACGCTGATCGGATTAGTCATCACAATTGTCGTTGCATTGAACCATAACCAAAAGAAGTAGATGAAAACGGATGGGGTATTGATTTATGTTGAGAATGAAATGATCTATTGGAGGTAAACCGATGAATATTCGGATGTATCATGGCTTGGATTTGCAGTTGGAGGAGGCTATTGAATGTAAATGCCAGGCTTTTGAGTGAGATAAAAGGAGACAAATAAAGAAAAGATGAGCGGTGATTATCCATGAGAATTAGCATCAAGCTGAAATTCAGCTTGTTCCTGGCTGTACTGCTTATTCTTGCTCTAGGTGTGCTAAGCTATTTCGTTCTTCAAGGGGGGAAAAGAACCAGCAGACTCAAACCGAGGTTTATCTGGCCCAGCACGTCAAAACGGTTAATCTGCGGGTGAAGCAGACTTATTATACGGGTACGCGGCTGGAGCCGCAGACATTTATGAAGCAGCAAGGCCGGGGGCTGGCTACAGAGTTGGCCGGATTTACCGGACTGGGAGTCACGCTATATGATGCGCAGGGACTCCAGGTAGGCACCTCAATTCAAGATCATCCAGCGGTGGACCAGCAGAGTGGAGTAAATGCTGCGTTAGCCTATGCGTTGCAGAATAAAATAGCATATGAGGCTGTGGGGGACACACTCCTGTATCTTGCTCCGCTCCAAGGGCCAGAGGAGCAAATGGGGGTAGTGCAGTTGCAATATTCACTCAAAAGTTCGCAGAGTTTTCTGCGAACCCTCCAGAATTTGTTCCTGACTACAGGGATAGCGGTGCTTTTGCTAAGCTTCATCATTGGATATTTGTATTTTAATCGGGCAGCAGCAGGAGCAATATATCGGCAACATTAGCCATGAATTCAAGACACCGCTGACCTCCATTAAAGCTTATGTGGATCTGCTGAATATGTACGACGATGATCCCAAGCTGCTGTTGGAAGCCAAGGCCAGCATCGCCAAAGAAACTCAGCGGCTATATGAAATGGTGGAGAAGGTGCTACAGGTGTCGGCGCTGGAAAAATATGATTTTGAGTCACAGGCCGAGCTGTTGGAGGTTGCAGAGGGGCTGCGAGATGTTTGTGCACGTATGAGCGACAAGGCGGAGCGCTTCGGTATCACTATTTCCTGTGATGCGGAGCCAGCCCATATCTGGATTGATAAAGAGAGCTTTATGCATATTTTTATTAATTTGCTGGATAATGCGATCAAATATAATGTCCCTCAAGGAACAATTCATGTTTATAGCGAACTTAGAGACAACCGGGTAGGATCAGGATCCGTGATTCCGGCATAGGCATTCCTGATGAAGCTAGAGAGAGGATTTTCGAGCCCTTCTACACGGTCAACCGCGACCGATCCAGGCAATCGGGCGGCACGGGACTGGGGCTGTCACTGGTGCGCAATCTGGCTGAGAAGCAGAATGGAAGCATTACGTTGCTGGAGACGGAAGGCGAAGGTTCGGTTTTTGAGCTATCTTTTCCGGCCACATCTTAACAGGTCTGCACTCTGTATCAAAGCTACGCAAAAAGTTTACAACTTGGAAACAAACAGCCGTGGTTTGGCAATACTCCTCCAGTATGCTTAGAGTAAGCAAAGGTTACACAAAACTAATGATTAGGCTTCTGCAGTGAGTTTGTACGAATCGGATTCAATCATGTCCATGCTGTACAACGTTTTTAGGGGGAATCATGCAATGAACGCAAATATCCACAGCAAGCTGGGCAAGACGGGACTGATTCTGCTTGTCACGGCGACTCTTATATCCATGACTGCTTGTAGTACAGGAAACACAGAGGCGCGGCAGGTCGTAGAGAAGTCCGGCAAAAAGATTACTGTGATGGATAACACCACTGAATCCGTATACACCAAGTTGAAGCTGGAGGGCATTGCTAAGATCGAGGGTGTGCGCGGGATGGATTGGGTGAGTGAAGGCACGCTTGCCGTTGATAAAGAGAACAGGAAGCTGTCCCCCGTGATGATTGAAGGTGAGAAACGTTATCCACATAACCTTTATCAATATGATCTTGCTTCCAGTGGGGAGACGCCGCTGCTGGAGGGGGAGAAAAGCTACGGATTTGCAAAGCTGTCCCCTGACAGGAAGCATATGCTTTATCAGCAATTGTATGAATCCACAGGAATCGGCTACATCATGAATCTTGAAACCGGCGTTTCCGTGAAGATGTACGATGCAGAGTTTATGGCCGGGGGAGGCGTATGGGAGGATGCAGGTCACGTTATTTTTCCCAATATGGAAGGGGACATTATCAGGGCTGATGTGAACGGAAAAAGTGAGGTCGCAGTCAAGACTGGACAGAGAAGCGTTTCTAGCGTGGCTCAGTCGGGAAACATGATCTACTATGTTGCAATGGGGGAATTGATCGCCTATGATATCGAAACCAAGCAACCCGAAGTCCTGAAAAAAAACGTCTGGGTGGTCCTTCCTTCCCCAGATGGCAGCAAGCTGGCGGTTGTTAAACACACCAAATCCGGGGAGAACGTATTGGTTCTCTGCGATACCAAAGGGAAAGAGCTGTCCACATTGGCTTCGGGTATGCAACTGTTCGGTACAATCTGGTCGCCGGATGGCAGCAAGCTGGCCTATGCGGTTTCTGAGGATGGAGACAAATACCGTTTTTTCATTACAGAAGCAGAAACAGGGGAGCAAACTCCGGTCCTGGGCGATAATGGCATAAGTGACCAGCTACGCTGGAGCCCTTCCGGTAAAAAGCTGCTGATTCCAACAGGGGTCTTGAAGGACACAGGATATCAATCCACAGCTTATGTGATCAAGTTATCTTGAGCAAAAATCATTACAATTTGGGAACATAAAGAGGAGGATGACGAACGCGATGAAAATAACAGAAGTGCTCTTAAATACACACAGATTTGTTGCCATGAAAGCTTTTTACGGCTCTCTCTTGGGTCTGGAAGTTCTGGAGGAAACCGCTTCACGGTTGTCATTTCGAGCTGGCGAATCGGTTCTTGCTTTTCAAGAAGATTCCCTCATGGAGAATGAGTTTTATCACGTTGCGTTTACGATTCCAACCAATAAGTTCATAGAAGCAAAACAATGGGTAATCGACCGGGGCATCTCATTGATTTCAAGAACCGAAGAGGATGAGTTTCTTTTCGAAAGCTGGAATGCAACAGCACTTTACTTCTATGATCCAGATCATAACCTCATCGAGTTCATCGCTCACCATTCGCTCAATAACGCCGTAGATGAAGCTTTCGGGCCAAAGCATCTACTTCGTATAAGTGAGATTGGACTTCCCGTAGATAACGTTGCAGAATTTTGTAAAACAATAACAGAAGGGTTCCAACTTGATTCATGGGGCGGGGCCAGGAACCAATTCGCGCCGTTAGGGGACGCGGAAGGATTATTAATTGTAATAGACAAGCAGCGGCCTTGGTTCCCGGACGATAGGATGCCGCGCGAGTACAACACCAAAGTCTTGATTAAAGGCACATGTCCTGCTAGTCTTTCGCTTCAAAATGGCTTGTACGAATTGAAATCAATCTGATTTAGAACTTCTCGCTCTAATATCAGACAGGAGGAATTCACTTGGCAACGATTGCTGAGATCTCTGATGATTTAGAAAAATGGACTGCTTTCATTTCTACGTTATCTCCTTACTCAGATAATATACTTTGCAAACAGGTAGCAGGTACATGGTCAATTCAAGATATTATCAGTCATATTATGGGTTGGAATAAAAATTTCATGATTTGTTAAATGAAGCTATTTCTCAACGTAAGCGGATGATTGGAAAACTAAAAATGGTTTCAGAATCCGTTTTTATAAGTCAATTCCATAATAGCTCGTACACCATGGAAAGCTTTTTGCAAGAAATGTTCGTGTATCATGACAGATATCATAAAGAGCAGGTAATGAAACTTCTTCAATCCATCGGCTAATGTACCTAGAAAATAAAGTATTAGACTGAAAAATAAGGTATTAGACCGTAAAAATAAAGTTCTAGACTATGTAGTGGCGTTAAGCTATACCAGCTAATAGCTTGTCAAGATTACCAGTAAAGTGATTCTAAATCATGTGGTATAGTTAAAATGAGCATGCCAAATAACCCTCCAATTTC
>JBEUOG010000004.1:0-285205 GCA_040544055.1 Paenibacillus sp. PvR008 | reverse complement strand
GCCGGGAAATTCGCCGAAATACCGAGCAAAGGCCCTACGAAGCAGAAGGCTCCCAGCAAGCTTACGAGCATCGTCGCAAGGCTTCGGTGTCCAAGGGCATATGGACCGAAGCATGGGCTGCACAAATCGAAGAGAAGCTTCATGAGACTTGGTCACCTGAACAGATCGTGGAGCGATTCAGACAGGAAGGTAGGTCTATCGTTTGGTGAACGTCTCAGCAACTCAGCTCCGGCATCAAGGGAAAGACAACAGCCTGCTGAAAAACGCGGGAAGTTTACGGTAGGCAAGTCCATCTCAGAGCGTCCCAAGGAAGTACGTTCCCGGGAAACCTTTGGGCACTGGGAACTGGATACGGGGGTGTCAGGTCGTGGGAAAAGTAAGGGCTGCGTGGCAACATTCATTGAACGGAAAACGCGCTTGTACACCGCCATTACAATGCCGAACCGTACCGCTTTATCCGATGGAGATCGCCTTTGGTGTGGCGGTTTCACAGTACCCCTCCGGCACCTTTCAAACCGCAAGACCGAGGGAAAGAATTTGCCTACTACGTATTGCTGGAGGAGTTTCACCATCTAAGCGTCTACTTTGCCGACCCTTATTCCTCGTGGCAACAGGGTTCTAACGAAAATGGCAATGGCCTGCTGCGCGAGTTTTCCCCAAAAGGGACAGACTTTGCTCAGGTCTCGGAGGGGGACCTCGAGCATGCCCTCCACTTCATCAATAACCGCCCACGAAAATGTTTAGCATGGAAAACCGCTCACGAATCATTTACAGAAGCTCTGTCGCACTTGGCTTGACAATTCGTCTTAAACAATTAAAGGGGCTGTCTCCAAAAGTCTGAAACGACTGGGGAGACAGCTCCTTTGTATTATTAGGTCGACCAGAGACTACTGGTGGACCTTATTACTGATCGTTTTATGATAGCGTTAGCTGGGAGCACATAACAGCCCCTGGGAGACTCAATAGCAAAGGCATCAACAACAATGTAATCTGCGTCTACCAGACGGACAGTACAGAACTCGTGGTGATGGGCCGCGGGGTTGCTTTTAAGAAAAAGCCCGGAGACAAAGTAGACGAAACCAGAATTCAGAAAGTATTTGCCCTGAAAAATAAGCAGACGTCTGACAACTTCAAAATGCTGCTGCGTGAGGTTCCGCTAGATCTGATTGTGATTGTGGAAGAAAACATTAATGACGCCAAGCACAATTTAACAAAAAACTGAATGAAAATATTTATGTTTCCTTGACCGACCACATCAATTTCGCCGTTGAAAGATACCGGGAAGGATTGGAGATCAAAAACGCATTATTGTGGGAAATCAAGCAGTTGTACAAAGAAGAATTCGCGATCGGTCTGAAAACGTTGGAACAAATCAAACAAAAGCTCGATATTGAACTGCCTGTGGAGGAAGCGGCCTTTATCGCGATTCACATCGTGAATGCCGAAATGAATGGGGAAGTTATCGCCACTATAAGTATTACGAAGTTTATCCAGCAAATTATAAATATCGAAAAATATCATTGTAAGGTCGATTTTGACGAGGACTCTCTGATTTATTTCCGCTTTATTACACATCTGAAATTTTTCGCCCAGTGTGTGTTTAAGGGGAATCACTACGAAAACAACTACGATTATTTGTATGACATGATCAAGGAAAAGCACAGAGACGCGGCCGCTTGCACGGAGAAAATCGGAGCTTTTGTGGAAAAAGAATACAACCACGAATTGACGAACGAGGAAAAACTGTATCTGACCGTGCATATTGAGCGGGTGGTTAACAGATAAACTGGATTTTATTGCAAACAGGATGGAGAATATATGGATAAACATTTTTATTGACAGATATATTTTATTAATTATGTTGTGAAAATAACAGGAACTTAATAAGCTTTAACTGGGATTGTTACTGGTTATGCAGGAAACCTAAGTCATGAAGAATTGCGGGGCAAAAAAGCATCCACCATTTTTCAAGGCTTAGGTTTTTTGTGCGCTAAATACGTGAAATGCCCATTAGAACATGGAGGTGTCTATTATAAATTATGAAAAACTGGAAAAAACCGATGGAATCATCACGGTTGTGTTTACAACCATTATCTCTTATTACTACATCGCAGAAACGAATATGGCCTATCTGGTTGCCGAACATAAAGCGAAATGGCCTATGTTCCCTAAAGCTGGTTATTCTGGGTTCGACGTTCTATGGAACGGCGGTCAAGGAATCAGCTCTGGCGTGGACCTTGGGAGATATGGGGGTCGGTATTATGCTCTGGGTGAATCTAATCGCCATGATTCTGCTGGCCAAACCTGCTTTCCGCGTGCTTAAGGATTACGAACAGCAGCGGAAGCAAGGGCTAGACCCGGTGTTCGACCCAGAGAAGGTTGGGATTCCCAATGCCGAGTATTGGTCAAAGGAATATCAGGAGCCTTCAGATGAGTTGGAAATCAAAGCTGTACTGAGCAAGCTTCAAGCATATAGAGAAGATAAACGTGTAAGATCAAAGGTGGCTCCGATGGAGTCATCTTTTTTTCGTTATCTTGCCTTTACATTCCAAGAGGGGTACATATGTTCACTGTTTAGTTTATAATTTAGACATAGATATGTGGGAGGCCACATCGTAAATGAGAGGTGAATTTAATGAAGAAATCCGAGTTGCCCATAACTGACGAGAAGTGGAGAGCTATTGTGGAAAACGACAAGTCTTATGATGGTGAATTTTTTTATGCTGTGAAGACAACAGGAATATTTTGTCGCCCCTCCTGCAAATCCCGTCCTCCCAAAAGAGAAAACATTCGCTTATTCAAAACAGCAGAACAGGCTTTAGCGGAGCATTTTCGACCATGCAAAAGGTGTAAACCGACGGGGGAACGCTTGCCTGATCATGAATGGATTGCACTGGTTACAGAGTATGTGGATTCTAACTATAAGGAAAATTTAACGCTGCATCTGCTTGCAGAGATGAGTCATGGGAGCCCGTATCATTTACATCGTACCTTCAAGCGGGTCATGGATATAACCCCGATGGAATATATACAGCAAACCAGATTGGAGCAAGCCAAGCAACAGCTAATGAACTCGGATAAGTCAGTTGCGGAAGTAGGGGGGAGCGTAGGTCTGTCCAATACCCCTTACTTTATTACGTTATTTAAAAAGAAAACAGGCTATACCCCTTTGCAATATCGCCAGCTTACATCAAAAAAAGTACAAAATGGAGGTATACATTATGTTAACCCAAACCCCTAAAACAATCTATTGGTCATTGTTAACCCATGAAGATTGGAATTTATATATTGCAGCTACATCGGATGGATTATGTTACGTAGGCTCACCCGATAAACCTTTAGAGGAATTAGCTTCGTGGGCAGGGAGTAGATTTCCTGGCAGTCCATTAGTTGAAGATGGCGAGGTTTTACAGCCCTATGCCACAGAGCTTATTGAATACTTTCAAGGGAAACGCACAAGTTTTACCGTTCCTTTTGACTTTCGGGGGACTGCGTTTCAAATGGCAGTCTGGAACGCGCTGTGTGACATTCCGTATGGGGAGACACAATCCTATTCAGACATTGCCAACGCGATTCAGAAGCCCGCGTCTGTTCGTGCAGTGGGGGCTGCAATCGGTGCTAACCCGATTCTGGTCACCGTCCCATGCCATCGGGTTATCGGCAAAAATGGCGCTTTAACCGGATATCGCGGTGGTTTGGATATGAAGGTAAAGCTTTTGCAGCTCGAAAGAGGTTAACAATGGAAGCACATCATATATACAAATCCCCCAAGACCCTTCTGAATAAAGGAACAGGTTTCTTGTCGGGGTATACGCATTCGCTAAACCCGTATACAGGCTGTACCTTTGGTTGCTCGTATTGCTATGTGCGCCAAATGCCGGTTTCGACGTTTCGCGGCGAGGAATGGGGCACATGGGTTGATATTAAAAAGAAGGCGGCTGATATTCTTCGCAAGGAGCTTCGGCGGGCCAAATCCAAGGGTAAAGTCACCATTTTTATGTCGTCCAGCACAGATCCTTATCAACCTGCCGAGTACAAGGAAGAGGTAACCCGTTCTCTGCTGGAGGTGATGGTGGAAGATCCGCCGGATTTCCTGTTTGTGCAGACTCGCAGTCCGCTTGTACGACGGGATATCGACTTGTTGCTCCGATTAGAGGATCGCGTACGAGTGAGCATGACGGTAGAAACAGACCGCGAAGATATACGCAAACATTTTACGCTGGATGCGCCCCCCATTCAGGCACGTTTCAAGACGCTGCAACTGCTGAAAGAGGCAGGAATACCAACGCAAGCGACAATCGCTCCGATGCTTCCAAGCAGCGACCATTTTGCAGACAAGCTTTTGCCACTGGTCAATCGTGTCTGTATTGATGATTATTTTATGGGAGACGGCAGTGGAGGAAGGCGTACACGAACCTTAAATATCGGTGCGCTTTACGAGCCGTTAGGGCTGGAGGATTGGTATCATCCGGCTGCTTATAATGCAGTCTACGAACAATTTCGCAACGTTTTTCCTGAAGAACAGCTGTACGTGAGCAGAGAAGGATTTGAACCCTGATTTAAGAGCAGGCTCCATTCAAATGAAATGGGGTGGGACAGCATAAGGGTTGCAAAGGGGGAAGCTGAGTGTGCAAACCGTGATCACGAAAAATTTTGACTATGGAGAGAAGGAAATCAATTATCTGAAAAGTGTGGATACCGTACTCGGTACAGCGATGATGCAAATGGGCAAGGTCGAACGAGTGATTATTCCCAATCTGTTCGCTGCGCTTGTTCATGCGATTGTGGGACAGCTTATTTCTGCCAAGGCTGTTCAAACGATATGGGCAAGAATGCAGGAGAAGCTGGGAGCCATGAATTCGGAAAATATAGCGACCCAGTCGGTTGAAGTGATTCAAAGCTGTGGTATCGCGATGAAAAAGGCGGCTTGTATCCTGAATATAGCCCAAACCATAGAACAGGGCTTGTTGGATTTGCAGGAACTATATGAGCTCTCCGATGCACAAGTGATTCAAAAATTGTCCTCGCTGCATGGGATAGGCCCGTGGACGGCTGAAATGATGCTGATTAATTCCATGGAGCGTCCGGATGTCGTCAGTTGGGGCGATATAGCTATTCGACGGGGAATGATGAAGCTGTACAATCTGGATACACTTACTAAAAAGCAATTCGAGGAGTACCGCCGAGTCTATTCGCCTTATGGCTCGGTGGCCTCTATTTATTTATGGAGCATTTCATTTCGTTAAGGATCAGGGAGTGGGAACTGTGAAAATAACAATCAGAGAACAAATACTGGCACATGTTGATGTGGATTTTCAAAAATTTACGGCGACGTTGCTTCCGAATATTGATAATGTGCTGGGGGTACGCCTGCCGGTGCTGCGTAAGCTGGCTCAGGATATTGCCAAAGGCGATTGGCGTCTCTACCTTGAAACCGCTGAAAGTGAACATTTCGAGGAAGTAATGCTACAAGGTATGGTGATTGGCTATGTGAAAGCGGATATAGAGGAGGTTTTGGGCTACGTCGCCAGGTTTATTCCTAAAATTGATAATTGGTCAGTGTGTGACAGCTTCTGCGCCGGATTAAAATGTACGAAAAATCATAAGGAACGAGTATGGGACTTTATCCAGCCGTATCTGTCATCCAGGAAAGAATATGAAATTCGGTTTGGAGTGGTCATACTTCTGAATTTTTATATTGAGGAAAAGTATATCATCCGGGTACTGCAATGGATGGATCAAACCCACCGTGAGGATTATTATGTACAAATGGCAGTCGCGTGGGCCATATCTATCTGTTATATCAAGCTGCCTGAGATTACGATGAGTTACTTGAAAAACAATACACTGGATGATTTTACATTCAACAAAGCTCTGCAAAAGATCACGGAATCATACCGGGTGGATCAGGAAACGAAAACAACCATTCGCAGTATGAAGCGAAAAAGAAAATAGTGCTGTTTTATTTCTTATTATTCTTATTTGATTTTAAATATATTAGCTTTGCTTTTTTTGAAATCTAATATTAAAATGGAAGTAACTTTCGAAAAGGAGATGACGTGAATTGGCAGAGCAAGTGCGTATTGGCAAAACAGATCTATATGTAAAACAAATCGGTTTGGGTGCAAATAAGGTGGGAGGACATAATCTTTTTTCCGGTTTGAACGATGAAACGGGCAAAGAAGTCGTTCGCACAGCTTTGGACAACGGCATCAATTTTCTGGATACGGCTTTTATTTATGGACCTGAGCACTCAGAGCGGTTGATCGGTGAGGTGCTAAAGGAGCGCGGCAAACGTGAGGAAGCCGTGATTGCGACCAAGGGGGCACACAAATTTGTGAACGGAGAGGTTGTTTTTGACAACTCGCCTGCCTTTTTACGTGAATCCGTCGAATCCAGTCTGAAGAGATTGCAAACCGATTATATTGATCTGTTCTATATCCATTTCCCGGATGAAGCTACGTCGAAGGCAGAGGCTGTCGGAGAATTGAAGAAGCTCAAGGACGAAGGCAAAATCAAGGCCATTGGCGTATCTAACTTTTCCATTGAACAACTTAAGGATGCGAATAGTGACGGCTATGTAGATGTGCTTCAATCCGAATATAATTTGCTCCAACGGGAAGCGGAGAAGGAACTGCTTCCTTACACCAAGGCCAATGGTATTTCGTTTGTGCCTTATTTCCCGCTGGCTTCCGGATTGTTGGGCGGTAAGTATACGAAAGACACAACCTTCACGGACAACAGAGCGAAAAATCCATTATTCCAGAAAGAAGCATATGCTCATAATTTGGACAAAGTGGAGCAGGTACGAGAGATTGCCAATGCGTTGAATGCAGAGGTTGCTCATGTTGTGCTCGCATGGTATTTGACCCGTGATTCGATTGATGCCCTCATTCCAGGGGCGAAGGGGCCGGAGCATGTTCTGGCGAATCTGAAAACGCTGGATGTTAAACTGAGCCAGGCGGATATTGAAAAGATTGACCGTATTTTTAAATAATTTTTTCAAATAATACTTAAGAGTTACATCGGGAATTATATATTTTTTAGCATACCAAAAAGGAGCTGCCGGACGGGCAGCTTCTTTTTCGTGCACCCACCGCATATCCTTGTAGGGTAAGCTCATCGCTGCGGGGGGATCGAGATGAAGAGAAGACCGCATTGGCACAGCAAGCCTAACAGAAGGCGACACGAAAGACGCAGAATATGGCTCTTTGTGGGGCTGGTACTACTGGTAGGAATCGTACAGGTTGCCTCTTATGTAGAGCAGCATTTGAAGCCACCTATGATGCATTTGGCAAAAGTGCGGGTCAAGCAAATGGCGACGGAGGCCATTAATTCAGCGATTACTGCGCAGGTAGAGCAGGGGGAGACCGCTGATAATCTGATCGAATGGAGAACGGATGCGCAAGGGAAAACCTCCGGCTTTGTTCTGAATTATGCGGAGCATATGAGAATTACTTCGAATACGCTCAAGGCAGTCAAGGCAACGATGGACAGCATAAGCCATTTTGATGAGAGCGTTCCAATCGGTCAGGCTTTGGGCAGTCCGCTGTTGGCAGCTTATGGCCCGAAGGTTCCACTCAAGGTGGAGCCGCATGGAACTATCAAGGTAGATTTAAATATACGCCAGCAGGATGCGGGCATCAACATGATTTTGGTGGAAGTGTATATTCGGATTACGACGGAGGTGTCCGTCGTGATTCCTTTTGAAATGCAGCCTCAGATTGTGGAGACGGAAATTCCGGTGTCTTATTTGCTCGTAGTGGGCAATGTCCCAATGTACTACTATGATAATCAGGGTAAGCCCGTCGGTAAAAATGGGGCCACCGCCCCCAATTTGGCGCTGCCACCACATTCGATAGATACAGGCGGCGCTGCGGATTCCGGCATAGAGAGTTTTCCGCAGGCGCAGGAAGATAAATCCACCACTTCATCTCCAACGCCATAAGCGAAGGCAAGTGGAATGTGAAGGGACCTTATGTGGAGGTCCCTTTTGCTTTGCTGGTTTTGAGCGCTTTGCGCTCCGTTTGCTCCCATTGTCTTAATAACGGATATGGGTCAAAGGACCAGTCCATCCAACCGCTGTCCCGGTATATGCCATAGTGCAGATGTGGCGGGAATTTGCCTTGGGTACCGGGCTTTCCGTAACCCGAGCTTCCGACCCAGCCAACAATCTGACCCGGCTTGACAATGTCCCCGTTGTGAACGGTCTTGTCAAAGCCAGAGAGGTGCGCATAGTAGTGATAGCGGTTGCTGAGATCCCGAATCCCGATTCGCCATCCACCGAACGGATTCCAGCCTTTCATTTCCACTACGCCGTAGCAGGTACTGCGAACCGGAACGCCATAGCCAGCGAATAGGTCTGTTCCTTCATGGATGCGGTAACCGCCCCAGCTCCGGCGACTGCCCCAAGTGCTGCGATAGCTATAAATGCTGCCCAAGGGAAGTGGGAAGGCTTGTTTGCCAAGCTCCAGCTTTCCATAGGTCCGGTACAGCTTGGCAAACTGCTGCACTCTTTGAACCGCACGGCTGTTGTGGTAATATTCCCATACCGCAATGGAAAATTCGTCCTCTGTGTTCCCATATTTACCGAGATAAGAGGCGATGCTGAACAGCAAGTCCCTGTCATTATCACGGTCAGCAATTCCGTCACCCGAGCCGTCCTGTCCCAACCCGGAAAAAAAAGAAATGGAACGTGGATGCCGATCCTCGGGATCAGGGTTCATCAGACCGGACCAGACGGGTTCGGTGACAAAGATACCTGTGACTCGCTCCGCATGCTTGCGATCTTTGGGATGCGCAATCGTAAGCGTGCGTTCATACTGGTCGATAGCGGCCAGCCTGTACCACGGAATCCCTGTCAAGGCTTCGAAGGAACGATACAGAGCAAGCCTGGACGTATACAATGATGACTGGGAATTTGGAGTAGCAACATGTGCTGTCTGGATGCTTTGGGATGAGGCTTCTAAAGGTGTAGCCAAGGCCTGAGTAGGAAGCGGACAGGCCATTGTTAGTGTAGTGGCGCACAACAGCAGCGGCAACAGGCGAATAGCGCGGGCTGTACGTTTAGGGTAAGGCACGTGAACCGACCTCCTCATAAGGGAGCTTTTACAGCCCCCCGTAGATTACAGGCCCGCATCAACGGCATCAGTACGGGCGCTTTGGTTTAGATTGAGCCATATCCGTCGCTTTTATCCATATAAGGAGTTTACTTTTCCGGCATCAAAGTCATATCAAAAAGGGAACAATGAATGGAGGTTTCTCCATCGCTTTCATGTTATAATGTATGGCAATGACAGCTTAAGCTCATCAGAAAGAAGGTCTATACCATTGTCTAGAAAAGTGAAGGAAGCAAAGCCCGACTGGATTCGTATTAAACTTACGACAGGCGATAACTATCAGGACATCAAGAGCATGATGCGTTCCAAGACATTACATACCGTATGTGAGGAGGCACGATGCCCTAATATATATGAATGCTGGGCCAATAGGACAGCTACATTTATGATTCTGGGTGATATTTGTACGCGTGCGTGCCGTTTTTGCGCGGTGAATACGGGGATGCCTACGGAACTGGACTTGCAGGAGCCTGAACGCGTCGCCGAAGCGGCTGAAAACATGAACTTGAAACACTGTGTCGTAACCAGTGTGGCCCGCGATGATTTGAAGGATGGGGGAGCCACTGTATTTGCAGAAACGGTGCGTGCGATTCGCCGCCGTTTGCCTGTTTGCAGCGTAGAAGTGTTGATTCCCGATTTTATGGGCGATATCGAATCGCTGCGTATTGTCATGGATGCCAAACCAGATATTTTGAATCATAATATTGAAACGGTGGAGCGGACGTCCGATAAAGTTCGGGCCAAGGCCAAATATCGTCGCTCTCTGGAGCTTCTTCAACGTGCGAAGCAATTAAATCCGTCCATCCCTACCAAATCCAGTATCATGCTGGGTGTAGGAGAAGAGTGGGACGAGATCTTACAAACCATGGATGATCTGCGTAAAGTCGATTGCGATATTATGACAATTGGACAATATTTGCAGCCATCCGAGAAACATTTGTATGTGCAAAAATATTACCCACCGGAAGATTTTGCGAAGTTAAAGGAAGAGGGATTACAACGGGGGTTCAGCCACGTCGAATCCGGTCCGTTGGTCCGCAGCTCCTACCAAGCGCATGAGCAGGTGAAGTCTGCCGCTCAGCATAAGGAAGAAGGCTCCCTTTCGCAGGCTTGATCCGGGAAAGGCGGTCAGATTAGCTTGTTTCATATCGGTGGTAAAAACTATGAAGTGTTGCAGGATCACAAGAACGGGTGGAATCCCGAAGCTTTTCGTGACCGGTATAGTGAAGTGCTGGAGCGCTATGATTATATTATTGGTGATTGGGGTTACAATCAGCTGCGTCTAAAGGGTTTTTACCGTGACGGGCATCCCAAGGCCAACAAAGATACATCCATAGCAGTACTGGACGATTACATTAATGAATATTGTAATTTTGGTTGTGCTTATTTTGTGCTGCTTAAGAGCCGCGAAGTGCTTAACAAGAATGAAAACAATGATGAATTCGTTTCGCCAGATCATCAACAATTGGCAGAACCTCAAGCGGAACCAACGGAAACGGTAGAAGTCGCAGAGCCGCAAGAGGTGCTGCAACGCGCAGACGGAGAAGAACGGGAATGGCCGGAGCCACAGCGCGAGTCCAGGGAAACCGAGGAGCCGCCAGTGGAGCAGCCGCGTGAAGCTCAGGAAATTCGGGAGTCACGGGAGTTGCAACAACGGGAACCAAGGGAAGTCCAGGAACCGCGTGAGCGACAGCCACGGGAATTCCGTGAAAGCCGTCCGTCCAGAGAAGGACGTGAAGGGAATCGGCAGCGTGAGCCACGGGAAGCACGTGATTCGCGCCCGCCGAGAGAACTGCGTGAGGCGAAGGACGGGCGAATTTCCGGTGAAGGACAACAAGACCGGGAACCACGGAAACAGCGCAATCAGCAAGGGAATTTCGATAAAAAGGAATCCCGTGGCCCACGCTATGAGCGTCAACCAAAGGAAAACCGGGAGGGACGGCAAGCCCGCGTCTCGCGTGATTCCGGAGGCCAGCGTCAGGCGCAGCCTGCTACCAAAGCCGAAAGAGCTGAGGGAAGCAAAAAGAATAAAACATTTACAGCTCCACAACAAAACGGTTCCTGAATTTCAGGAGCCGTTTTTGTTTATCGGTAAAAAGATCAACTATGGATTGAGTTGGCCCTATCATACAAAAAAAAGAGCCAAGGTTGGCTCTTTTGCATGTTCTAGTGCTTTTCAGTTCTATGTGTATTCCAAAGCAGCTTGCCTAATTAAGAAAAGCATTGCGTACCCGATCCCAAAATGGAAAGGGGCGATAACGAGCGAAGCTGATTTTGTGACTGGAAACCTGGCAACGAACAGAAATCAAATCATCCACAGGGAAGTTCAGATGATCTACCGTCAGCAGAAGACGCTGATCTTTTCTCGAAAAAATATCACAATGATGGTGCTTGGGCAACAACAATGGCGATCCAAGTGTCCGATACACCCGGTTGTTAATGGAGGCAATCTCAGTTAATTGCAACGCTTCAATAGTGGGGTGAACCATAGCTCCGCCGAGTGCTTTGTTATAGGCAGTCGTGCCTGAAGGGGTAGAAACGCATATTCCGTCTCCACGGAACATTTCGAAAGTGACATCGTTAATATCCACTTGCGCAACGACCGTGCCATCGACCCCTTTTAACGTAAATTCATTCAACGCAATAAAAGAAGCATTTCCCGACTTCTTGTGAATCTCCAGCTCGATCAATGGATACTTGACGATTCTCGGTTTAAGGGGTCCCTCAGATCCGCTTTGGCTCATCAGGTGGATTAGCTCCTCCAGCTCGTCCGCACGCCAATCGGCATAAAAGCCCAGATGACCGGTATGTACACCAACAAAGGCAATATCCGAAAGTCGGTCGATGAAGGTATGAAACGCATGCAGCATGGTACCGTCGCCTCCAATAGACACGACGATTTCCGGCGATTCGGCATCCAGCTTGAAATTCTTTTCTTGGGCAAGACGGTGAAACTGCTGACTCAAGTCCATGGAGTGCTGATCCCCGCGATCCAGAACATAATATCTCAAGATGAAAAGCTCCTTTGTCATGGGTATATACCGATCATAATCAATTATGAGCAAGAACACAATCGTTCATTGCCTGGACGCTCCCCTCAGGCGTGCGAATAAGCGGCTTGTGCCTGCGCTCAGCCACGAGAGACAGAGCATGGCTATCAGTAGGCAGGTGAGGAATAGCAGGCTTTGCCACAACACAATGGATGAGAAGCCGGGAGACCAGGTGATATCGTGTATCGGAGAAAAGACTGGCGAGCTTCCCTGTCCCATGAGCGGACGCCATAGCACGAGAGCCAGCAGAGCAGAGATGATGCCGTGCGCAGCGCGGGCCAGCAAAAAGGGCAGGTACCGGAGATTCGTCGTATTCAAAATACTCGCGACCTGCGCATGAACCGATAGTCCGCCCCAGGAGAGGACAAAGGCTGCTGCGGCTACCTTGAACGTCAAAGCCGCTCCTGTGGCTTCACCAGCGGCTTGTGCCCCTAAAGTGACTTCGAAGATACCGCCTACAATGGAATCTGTTAACGTAGGAGGAAGGCCGCAGGCGGACAATAAGCTTGCTGTAAGCAGGTGAAGCCCGCTCATTAAACCGGAGTTCGTCAAAGCTTCCAGAATGACGCAGAAGAATACAACCAGTCCTCCTACGACAATAATAAGATGGAGGGAGGAAGCAATGGCTTGACGGAGCAGCTCGCCAATCGGACGACCATCTTCCAAACGGGCTGTATGCATGGCATATAACGCTTGGCGTAGTCGTCCGCGTCGTTGCACAGAGGAAGTGCCTGACTTGGCATTTGGAGCGACAGCGAGGGATATTGGCGTAGGCTGCCCGGTGTGGCCTGCTGCGGTTGCAGCAGACTGGGGACGGTTGCCGTGAGTATCAGCGTCCCCCGAACGGGAGCCGTGGAAGCGCATGAGCAGGCCGATGATCAGCACGCCACCATAATGGGCAGCGCCCAGCACAATTGCAATTTCAGGCTGATGGAAGAAGCCGACGGAAACGGCACCGATCAGGAATATCGGATCAGAGGAGGTTGTAAAGGCGACCAGCCGTTCTCCTTCGATGCGGGTGATCCATTTTTGCTCCCACAGCTTGGCCGTTAATTTGGCTCCAATCGGATAGCCGGATGCACAACTGACAGCGGCGACAAAGCCTCCGCAGCCGGGTACACGGAACAAAGGCTGCATGAGCGGGTCCAGCAGCGCACCTATAAAATGGACAATGCCAAAACCGAGCAGCAGCTCGGAAATAACGAAAAACGGGAATAAGGACGGGAACAGCACGTCCCACCAAATGGCAAGACCACGAAGTCCGGCATTTAGAGAGGGTTGCGGGTGCGCCGCCATAAGTACAAATAGGAATAGCAGCATAAGAATGAGCAAAGGGAGCGAGTAACGGCGGTACAACGGCATAGAGGCCCCTCCTTTGGAGTTCTACTACTATTCCTATGACGAGGATGGACAAAGAGTACCAAAAAGTAAAGAAAGCGTTTGCATGAAATGCTGTATTTTTGTAAAGATTATGTTAAAATTAAAAAAACAACGATCCATAACCTTAAGGATGGAGTGATCAGGATGAGTATCGTTGCCGGTCTACTCGTGTGTGCTTTTGTGTATGTTATTCGTGCGTCTCTCGTCCATCCCAGTGAAGAGGATTGGCGGAGTTATTAGCTGTGTTTGTAGAATGGCGGACCTGTTTGTAAGTCGTGCAAGCCTGTCTTCATATGTGAAATGATGAGATGACGCTTATTCTTAGCGTCATTTTTTGTTTTTTGTTATAATACGGGTGTATATTTATTACCATAGCACAGAAAGTTGGGGGAAAAGTGAATCCTAGCCTGAGCATTTATGACAATCTTGGGGGTGCGGAAGGTGTTCGTGCTATTATTGAGGCCTTCTACCCGAGAGTTTATAAAGATCCGTTGTTAAGTCCGCTGTTTCCTGGAGACATAGAGTCAGTCAAGGAAAGACAGTATATGTTCCTGAGCCAGTTTTTTGGCGGACCGTCCCTGTTTTCAGATGCCTATGGTCACCCGATGTTACGTGCCAGACATATGAAGTTTCCCGTAACGGAGGAGCGAGCAGAGGCGTGGTTGTCCTGTATGGCGGGTGCGTTAACGGATACGGGCATTGAGGAGCCGCTTCGTTCATTTATACTTAACCGATTGTCCGGTCCTGCGCATCATTTTGTAAATACCCCGTAAGCTTGCGGGGATTGCCGAATTTTGGAGAGGGTTGTAAAAACATTGGAACTTGAACCGTTATATCAGATTAAAATCTCTTGTCCGCATTGTGAACAAGAATATCAGACATCCCGTGTCAGACCGAGCCTAAAGAAGGCAATTCGTACGGATTCAGACTTCTGCGCGTATTACAAGAATGAAAATCCCGATTTTTATGTCGTACGGGTTTGTCCTCATTGCGGATTTACCTCGACAGAGCATTCTACCGTTCAGTTAAGCGATCAGCAGACCAAGCTGTTTAAGGACAAAATCAGTAATCGGTGGCAATCCCGCGAATATGGCGGACATCGTAACTGGGAAGAGGCGCTGGAAACGTACAAGCTGGGTTTACTCTGTGCGCAGGTCATCGGGGAAAAGGAACGGGTGATAGCCAGCCTGTTGCAGCATATCGCGTGGATGTACCGATACCAGGGGAATGAGGAGCAGGAGCTTCGGTTTCTCAAGTTTAGTCTGGACTCCTATATTCGGGTCTATGAGCTGGAGGGTGTCGGGGCGAATAATGCCAGGCTGCTCTATCTGATTGGAGAATTGCATCGACGTACAGGCAACTTTAACGAAGCGGTACGCTGGTTTTCACGTGTCATTAATGACAAGAATATTATGGACGCGGCTATGATCCGGGCTTCTCGTGAACAATGGACGGTATTAAGGGAGCAAATGCTCGCTAAGAATATTCAGTTGCCGGAGGAAATGCAGAACGCAAGCTCTTCCTGATAAAAAAAGGTGTGCACTATGGCCGATTCAGGCTCATGGTTCACACCTTGTTTATCAACAGCGGCTGTCTTTCTCTAAACTGCCTCATGAATTAATGATGGCGCAGGGTGGTATCTGACAGCAGATAATCGTTGTCACAATCTACCAAAGTAACCCTGCTGTGGCAGCATGGAAACACAAGCAGCTTTTTCATACCTTCATGTATGAGCTTAAGCTCTTTGGGCTTCAGGGGTAGCAGGACGTTCTCATGGTCGCAAAACGGACAAGATTGTACATAAACGTCTCCCATAACAATGTCATAAGGCCAGGTTTTGTGAAAAGGAATCATGATTTGTCCGATTCACCGCCGTTCGGGTCAGCGGTTTCTTCTTTAGCCAGATCGGCCAGCTTTTGCATCAAAATATGCTGGGGTGTATGCATGAGATGTTCCAGCGGAATGCCGAGCTTTTCGGATAATTTCACAGCCGTTTCTGGCGAAATTTGTAAAGGTCTCATCCTGTATTCCTCCCAATTGTAGTGATTTTACCATCACGACGTAGCTTTATTGTATATGAAACCACATGAATTCGCCAAAAGAAAGGTGGAACTGCTATAAAAACACCGTTGAAGCAAACATGGGATTTGGAATCTATATTTAGTGGAGGGTCTTCCTCTCCCTCATTTAAAGCATTTTTGGAGGAGCTGGAGAGCAAGGTTCAACAATTGCAGTCCCAGCTTAAATCAGTCAAAGTACCGCAAACGGTATTGGATACCGAGCGTCTGGATCGTGTGCTGAATGCTATACAGGAGCTGTTTAACGGAGCATCGCAAGCAGGTTCTTTTGTTTCCTGTCTAACCGCTCAGAACCAACATGACAAGCAGGCTGTTGAACTGGGCGCACGCGTAAATATGCTGTATGCACAGGGGAAAAGTGCTTTGGTATCCTTCCAGAACTTGCTGGCACAAACGAGTGAAGACATTTGGCAGAAGTGGATGGAACGGGAAGCGATTAAGCCGATCTCTTTTGTCCTGAATGAATACCGGAACGAAGCTCGTGAGAAAATGGCACCTGAGCTGGAAAGTCTCGCATTGGATCTGGCTGTGGACGGCTACCACGGTTGGGGGGATTTTTATGACACGATTGTCAAAAATATGACGATCCCTGTTCCAGAGAATGGAGAAATCGTAAATCTGTCTGTAGGGCAGGCTGCCAACAAGCTGGATGAACCGGATCGTAGTGTGCGTCAAGAAGTGTTCACGCGTTGGGAAGAAGCATGGACCAAGGTTGAGGACTATTGTGCGGATACACTTAATCATTTGGCTGGCTTCCGTCTCAAGCTGTATGAAAAACGGGGCTGGACTGACGTGCTTAAGGGGCCGCTGGAAATCAGCCGCATGTCCGCACAGACGCTGGATACGATGTGGCAGGTTATTAATGAAACGAAGCCTGTACTGGTTAAATATCTGGAGCGGAAGGCGAAGCTGCTGGGCTTGAAGAAACTGTCCTGGCATGACGTTGAGGCCCCACTTGGAACATCTACTACTAAAATCTCGTATGACGATGCTGCCGTAACGATTGTTGAACAATTCGGTAAATTCAGTCCAAGAATGGCTGATTTTGCTCAAATGGCTTTTGAGAAAAGCTGGATTGAAGCAGAAGATCGTCCGGGGAAACGTCCTGGTGGATTCTGTACTTCCCTTCGTCTTAGCAAAGAGACCCGTATTTTCATGACCTATGCCGGATCGCCATCCAACGCTTCGACACTGGCCCATGAGCTTGGACACGGTTATCATCAGCATGTGATGAATGAATTGCATCCATTGAATCAAAATTATGCGATGAACGTAGCCGAGACGGCTTCTACGCTGGCAGAACTGATTGTATCCGATGCTTTGCTGGAAGCTGCCGAAGGTCAGGAAAAGGTAGCTTTGCTGGAGGATAAAATTCAGCGCGGCGTAGCCTTTTTCATGAATATCCATGCCCGCTTCCTGTTTGAAACCCGTTTTTACGAGCTGCGGAAAAAAGGGGTTGTAGGAGCGCAACAACTGGGAGAATTAATGGAGCAAGCACAGCGTGAAGCTTTCAGCGGCGTTTTGGATGAGGTTCACCCTCATTTTTGGGCATCCAAGCTGCATTTCTATATTACGAACACTCCATTCTACAACTTCCCATATACATTTGGGTACATGTTCAGTGCCGGGATTTACGCCTTTGCGAAGAAAAATTCAGATGGCTTTGCCGAACAATATGATGCCTTGCTGCGTGATACGGGTCGCATGACCGTGGAAGAATTGGCCTCCAAGCATCTGGGGACCGATTTAACACAGGCTGACTTCTGGCGTAATGCCGCGCAAGTCACAGTTCAGGATATTGAGCAATTTTTGCAAATGACGGAATAACGGATATACTCCAAATCAGGTCTCCCGCTAGGGGGCCTTTTTTGCGATTATTGCAGAATATGAGGAATAAAGTCGTAATGTGTCGAATCAGAGTTGGTATTACCTGTTGGCGAAATTTAAATTGATGTATATACTTTGAAATTAGTTATAAATGCCCATTTATGTCGTTTATGATTGTAACGTTAAAAAGCTTCGCATATAATTGAGTCATAAGACCTATTAAAGGTTTTGGAACAGGTATATAGGGGGAGTTTTGTAATGAGTGAAGTAGGTCAATTGTCGTTAGTGAGGCAGATGGATATCGTTTTTAAAGAACTGGATGATGAACTGGCGGGTTTGTCGTCAGGAACTGTATTTGTACAAATACGTAACAACGTGGTTGGGAAATTTGGTATCCGTCATAATCCGATTGCAGGTAAAGGCGGTACATTTGGAACGGTGGAACCTGGGCTGTCTATAGATCATCGGGCGGATTTCCGTCGTATGGCGCTGGATACACTAAATCACAAGCGTAGTTGGACTCATGGTGAAATTGCTTTCGATTTTGCCGTCAGACAGGGAACCATTCTGGTGGATGCTACGCTGGAATCGAATTATAACATGGCGAATCTCATGATCCGTTATAACAAGCCTACATACCGAGCGGCTAATTCGGAATAATCATCCATATAAAAGGGTAAAGAAAGAGCGGCCTTCCTGGGGAAGACCGCCTTTGTTATATGCCCGCCTTACCGCATGTTGGTTAAATGCGATAAACGGAATGCTTCATGTGGAATAATGACGCTTATTGACCTGAACGACCTGATAATTGCTGTTCGGCCAGTTGTACCAAGCGTTTAGTGATATAACCTCCCAGAGAACCAGCCTCACGGGATGGCATGTCACCATAATAACCATCTGCCGGAATGGTGATGCCCAGCTCTTGTGCTGCTTCATATTTCAATTGTTGCAGTGCGTTGTTGGCTTGAGGTACGACCAGGTTGTTACTGCGGCGTCCTCTGCCTTGATTAGCTCCATTAGCCATGTGTAGTCACCTCCTTCGGCTGTGATGAGGTTATTATGCGACAGAGTTATGAAAATATGCGCCGAAGGAAGGAAAATGAATAGAGGGAAATTACGGATATATCATATGAACCTGAGTTTTCAGGTTAATGGACTGCTGAGGCTCCAGTCGAATCAGTCCGCCCGTTCCCACAGGATCGTGCATATTGGGTGCATCAGGCAATAAGGTATAGGGCTCGATGCAAAGATACTGATCGCATTCACCCTTGGTATACAACACCCAATACTTAAAGTATTGCTCATCCGCCGTGTAGCGAATGTGATAACCGTCATCACGGGTCAACAGGGCTTCTGCAGGTCCTTCCGATGCTCGCAGCAGCGTATCCAGATTCGTTCCTTTCAGGGAAAGTCCCGTAGAGAGTGGCTCCAAGTCATTCAAAGGGGTAATTGTACCTGTTGGGAGCTGTTCAGCGTCTTGCTCATATACCCCGTTTACAGGCAGCTTCAGGCGCCAGCGTTCAGGCTCTCCGTCCACCATAAACCAGGTGTGATATCCCAAGCCGAACGGGGCTGCTTTGTCACCCAGATTCGTTACACGCAGCGTTTGACTCAATACGGGGCCCTGCAAGCGGTAAGTCATCTCCAGACGCAGAGGAATAGGAAACTGCTCGATCCAATGCGGATCACTTTCCGTCAACAGCTCGGTGGTCACGCTGCAACCTTCCTCATCTTCTTCAATATCACTGCAACGCCAGGATTGATTACGATGCAGCCCATGTATATGATTGTCGTTGGCCGTATTCCGATCAAACTGATAGGGAACACCGTCAAACTCGAATTGTCCTTTGCGGATTCGACCGGGAGGGATCAGAATCGGCAAGCCAAAATGATACGGCTTTTGCAAATAAAAGGCCAGTTCTTCCTCGCCAGGACGCCGTACGATATCCCGATCCAGCTTCAGATCACGCACCGAGATAATATTATTCCCGAGACGGGGGATCATCGTAACTTCCAGCTCAGGGCTATGTAAAACATACGTGTCGTAACCATTCCAATGTTCTTTGGTCACTTGTTTCATATCCATGCTCCTTTGTCCACTATAATCGGTTGAAGCTTCGTGTCATTATGATAACAGATTTTTGACCGCAGGGCACAATCGTCATTTGACAATAACAGGATGCAGAATTATCATAAATGTAGTTTACAATGTAATGACATGGATAACGCGATGATGGGGACAAGTAAGCCTTCGCATACGCTCTTCAGAAAGCCGGTGGTAGATGCGAACCGGTGAGCCTGCACTGCTGAATGGACCTTGGAGTGCCGAACAGAACAGGAAGCATTCTTCCTCAGTATGACGGCCGATTGCTCCCCGTTAACGGAGCTATAAGATTGCAAGCAGCCACGGGGCATGACTCCGACAAGTAACAGGCTGAAGGCAATGAATAAGGGTGGTACCACGGTCTCGCGTCCCTTGAGGATGCGGGGCCTTTTTGCGTTCAATGGTTTAAATAAATTTCAGGAGGAATGATGAATATGAAAACTGTACTTTCAGGTATTCAGCCCAGCGGACAACTTACTTTGGGCAATTATATCGGTGCAATGAAAAACTTTGTCAAGTTGCAAGAGGATCATCGCTGTTACTTTATGGTCGTAGACCTTCATGCCATTACGGTGCCGCAGGAACCGGCTCAATTGCGTGAACAGTCGGAGGCCGTGGCGGCATTATTTATTGCAGCAGGTATTAACCCCGAGCAATCCAACGTCTTTTTACAATCCCATGTACCTCAACATGCGGAGCTGGGATGGTTGATGACAACCCTGACCCATATGGGCGAGCTGGAACGCATGACCCAGTTCAAGGACAAATCGGCGGGTAAAGACTCGGTAGGTGCGGGATTGTTCGTATATCCAGCACTGATGGCAGCTGATATTTTGCTTTACAATGCGGATTTGGTTCCGGTAGGTGAAGATCAGAAGCAGCATTTGGAGCTGACACGCGATTTGGCAGGTCGTTTTAATCACCGCTACGGAGATTATTTCACTGTTCCCGAGCCGTATATCCCTGAGGTGGGCGCACGAATTATGTCATTGGATGATGCTTCTAAAAAAATGAGCAAAAGCAATCCGAATGCGGGCAGCTATATCGCTCTGCTGGATGAACCGAAAGTCATTCGCAAGAAAATCAGTCGCGCTACCACTGATTCCGGCAGTGAAGTTAAATATGACCCGGCAAGCAAACCGGAGATCAGCAATCTGATGGGAATTTACAGCCAGTGTACGGGCCTGTCGCTTCAGGAAGTGCAGAATCGTTATGAAGGTCAAATGTACGGTACGTTCAAAAAAGAGCTGGCAGAGGCGGTTGTAGCCACCTTGGAGCCTATTCAACAGCGTTATCGTGACATCCGGGAATCCGGTGAGATTGGACGCATTTTGGCCCAATCCGCAGAGCGGGCGCAAGAAGCGGCTGAAATCACGCTGGCTGCGGTCAAAGAACGTATGGGGTTTCTGCCCCGTAAGCGCTAAGACAAACCGCAGGCCAACGCGATCAGGCGTTTAACAGGAATGTCTCAGGAGCGGCGTTGTCTGGCCTTGATAACAAAGCCCCAGCCGATGTTGCCGACAGAGAGAAGGCCCAGCAAAATGGCAAGCCAAGCGGAATAGCTGATGGATATGGCGGCTGCCGTCAGTAGGACAATGGATGAAACGGCGAACCACAGTGATAGACCTTTGCTCATGGAAAAAACCTCCAGCGTTCGAATGTTGAATTTTAGGAATAAGCAGGTGTAAGCGAGCCATAATAATCTTGCAAGCTTGCAATGAACCTCACTCACAAAGAAACTGAAAGGAGATTCAAATATGAGCAGACGTCGTTCAAACAACCTGCAAGTACCGCAGGCCAACGCCGCTTTACAACAATTAAAATATGAAGCCGCTCAAGAACTCGGCATCACAATCCCTCAGGATGGTTACTACGGTAACGTCGTTTCCCGCGAAACAGGCTCTCTCGGGGGATACATCACTAAAAAGCTGGTCCAACAAGCAGAGCAATCCTTGTCGGGCAGTGGCCGTATGCAGTAATACACATAAACACTCCATCTTGGAAGCTGTATTATGAGCAACTGTGATGAAGAAAATCCGGAGCAATCATGCTCCGGATTTTTTGCGCGCATGGCTTATGACTATTGTGAATCACACAAGTCCGCTTCGTCAAGAGGGCGCTTTCATGTAGATATTTCATGGAGGGATGGATTTTTCTGTGAACGGCAAAAAAACAGCAAGCTCCAGGGGTCTGGGGAGACTTGCTGTTTGTCGTTCGTGTTGCTTGCTGATATGCTTTTTTAATTCGTATGCAGGGAGAGGCGTTTCTGCATCTTTTCATGGCTGAGCCAGCCGATGTAGCTGTTGATCAGTCCAAACTGCTTATCCATGGCGACTACTGCCACGAAGGGATATTGCCTCCGATGCCGATACCGAACATCCGCCCAGCGTACAATGTAGCCCCATTCCAGCTCTTCCACCTCCGCAACAGCAAAGGAAGAAAAATAGCGGAATGCCTGCACGTCACGGTAGGATTTGGATGCTTCTACGGCCGGATGTGTGGACGGAACCGCATGTTTTGTCCAAAAAAGATGCTTTCTGTTCAGTCCACCAATGTCATAACTTCCATTCTGATGAGCTTTTACCACATGCCACCGGTTCCATGAAACCGTGGGAATGATATAATAGATATCGTCCGGCTGGCGCTCGGGGTCCATATCACGTACCGCGTTTCTGGTACGGAAATGACTCCAGGTACGCCAAATATAGTACAGGCCTGTAATGATGTACAACGTAATAAATAAGGGAGCTGGTAAAACCAGTCCAGTGATCCACAGTAGAATAGCAGCAACATGGGTGCCGAATATAAAGGGATCAAAGATGTGGATAATATTCCATGATATCCACTTGGGTGTAAACGGCCGAAAAGCCTGTGTACCGTACGTATTGAACAAATCTACAAACACGTGCAGGCAGACAGCAATCGTGACCCACAGGGTGACATGTCCGATAGGCACGTCCCTGAAAATAAGACCAATTAATCCCGTTATAGACAAGATCCATATCAACCAGAAGGGAATGGAGTGCGACAGTCCACGATGATTGCGGATGTAGGCTGCATTGTTTCTTAATCGCAGCAAGGTGTCAAAATCTGGTGCCTGTGACCCTACGACCGTGGCGAGCAGTATGACTGCCGCCAACTTTGGATCTGCGGCGACGGCAGGATCGGTGTAGGCCAGCCCGGCCAACCCGATCCCCATGACAAAGTGTGTGGCTGTATCCATATCTGTCGCTCCTTTTTGTATTGTATCCTGTACTTATTACTACCCAAATTTACTGTAAACGATCAACAGGGTCGATTCGTCATCGAAATTGTGAACGTTTTGTGCGTTTTCTGTCAAACTTTTTACGGGTACTATATGATAAAATTTATATCGGAGTTCAACTTACTCCCGAATTCATACATTTCTAAGGGGGAGTTACTCACAGTGGATAATATTAGTTATGAGGCTACTTCGGATACGGCTACCTATTCGGTTAAATCCAAACCACCCGGTAAGGCTGGTACATGGAAAGATTTTATAACGGTCACCAAGCCAGGTATTCTGCGCACCAATCTGGTTGCGGCATTTGGCGGTTTTTGGTTGGCTTCACAATGGGACGTTGACTATATAAAGCTGATTCTGACGTTGGTAGGTACAATGCTGGTTATGGCGTCTTCTTGTGTTTTTAACAACTATTTTGATCGTGAACTGGATTTGAAAATGGAGCGTACACGCAATCGCTCACTGCCAACAGGGCGTTTGACTCCCACAATGGTGTTGTCATACGCTATTATTTTGGGCGTTGTCGGGCTGGCTGTACTGTTCTTTTTCTCTGGTGTCAAGGCAGGATTGCTCGGTGTACTCGGCATGTTCGTATACGTCGGTATTTACACACTTTGGCTGAAACGCTCATCCACATGGAGTACATCCATTGGCGGTATTTCGGGCGCAATGCCTCCTGTGATCGGTTATGTGGCCGCTTCGGGTCGTATTGACATGGGCGCATGGCTCTTATTCGCTCTTTTGTTCCTATGGCAGCCGCCTCATTTTTGGGCACTTGCAATCCGCAGGGTCGAAGAATACCGCGCAGCAGGATTTCCGTTGTTGCCTGTCGTGAAAGGCATTCACCGTACTAAAGTTCAAATGATTCCTTATATCGTGCTGCTGATTCCGGTACCGATCCTGATGTATGCTTATGGATATGCTGGCATGATTTTCATGATTGTTTCCGTATTGCTGTCCGTGCTCTGGGCATTTTATGCCTTTAAAGGTTTTACCATTAAAGAAGAAGAGACGGATTCATGGGCTAAAAAAGTATTTTTCTTTTCCATTAACCATCTGACACTCAGCTTTCTGCTGATGATCGTGGATACGGTTCACAAGTTCTAAGACAAGACATTTTTAATAAAATTTGTTGCGTGTTACATTTAGCTGTCCATCAGGCATAAAGCGGCCTGGCGGACAGCTTTTTTGTGGATGGTTTTCATGACTATGGTTTTGATAACTATGGTTTTATAACTAGGGAACAGGCGGGTATAAAATGTATTCTTCCAGTCCTGCCTTTTCCAATTGGGCGATCACATATTCATCTGGTGTGCCTTCTACTCCTGCGTATCCTTTGCGGGTATACATATGAAGCGCATCTGGAAAAGAGTCGGCAAGCACACCACGTATTTTTTTGCCTGAGCTGTCATTGTCCATAAATAAGTATATTTCGTCATGCTTGGCCTGCTTGCGGAGGGATTCCAGTTTTACTGAGTTTAGCGTGCCGAAGGTGCATAAGATATGAACCTCGGGATCAAGTAAACGACGAAGTTTACTGCGATCATTTTTCCCTTCAACGATAACGGTAATCGTCATCTTGCTCACCCCCTGCTTAAAGCCTGTGCTCGAAATTCCCCGGGAAATGAAAGAATATGTGTATAGTGTAGCTCCAAACAGGGTTCTCATACAAAAAAAGCAACAAAACAGCCTGCCAGAAGTGGCAGGCATGGGTATAAGGGCGGCATGGTAGGGCAATTCAGACATTAAATCCAGCAAGTACGGAGAATAATGACGAGCAAAATATAAAGAACGAGAATGATGCCGGTCGAAGTTCCCAATCCACAACAAGAAACTGGGCTCACAGGATGACAGTGGCTCACGGAATGCACCTCCCTTCATACATAAATGTTCAGTCAAACCAGTCTATGTTGATAAGGGCTTTAGGTACTGTGCATTCGCCTTCTTGTAAGGTACTTTGGGCGTTAAAGGGAGAGCATTTCAAGCGATCTAGGAATGATACGGCCCTGAGGCAGACAGTGGCGGTGTCGGGAATAACCGCTGAATGGGGATGAACAGCAAGCCGGTCATCAAAAACAGGAAAGCGATAAAAAAAGGTGAAAAATGAACGGGGAGCTGGCCAGCCAGCACCGGTCCGGCAAAGGAGCCGATAGATGTTGCAATGGATTGCAGTGCAAAGGTTTTGCCCAACCGTGCTCCTCCAAGCCGTATAAAGAGTGAGGCCAGCGCTGGAAAAGTAATGCCTTTGGCTGTTCCCAGTATAAAGAGTACGATTCCAATCACTGACTCGGGCAAGGTGGCGAGGGCATAGAAGCACAGGGACATCAGTATGATGCCGCAAATCAGCCGTATCATCGGTGAATATTTATTTAGAAAAAGCAGACTGAGTGTACAGAGCGCTCCCAAACTGATAATGGAAAAGAGCAGTCCCGTGGACATCATGGACGCAGTACCATTGTTGCGTAATGGGATTTCGTAAAATAAAATGCCTTGTGCGCACGCCAAAACAAAAGGCACAAGCAGGTAACGCCAATTGAATGGAAAAAGCGGCTGTGCCCCGGTCAGTGGAGCGGGTGCTGCATGCCCGTCAGACAGTTGAGCCTGGAGAGCAGGTGCCTTTTTAGGCAATGTAAAATAAGCCATGAGTCCTGTAACCACAAGAATGATACCGAGGGAACGGAACGTCTCGCTAAACCCAAAGCTGGCTACAATGAACGCGCCTGCCGCTGGAGACAGGACGGAGGCCAGCGTGTGAACAACGCCATGTCCCGACATATATTTGCCCTGCGTAACCGGATGATCGGATAGCTGCGCGAGCATAGTCATGCAAGCCGGGGACAAAAAAGCCAGCACAAAGCCGCTGATGGCACGAAGAAAAAGCAGCTCCCACGGCGTATGAATGTATGCCTGAATGATCAGGATGATTCCTGCGGCTGTCAGGCTGAACATAATATATCGGCGGCTGCCGTGTTTATCTACCCTTGGCCCCGCCATTAAATTACCGGGCAGATGAGTCAGGGAGTATATGCCCAACATCCAGCCAATAAAGGTGGGCGCTGCGCCCAGAGAGATGGCGAATGGTGTCAGAATAGGATATTGTGCGTGCAGATCAAAAAAAGCGATGAACAAAAAAAGGTACAGCCAGAGGGCTGTTTTCAAGTGGATGACCCCCTTTCCCTAAATAGACTTTCTATGCTGCTATGTGGCATTAGCTCTATCTAAGTTGTACGCTGGAGTGGACGAACATAGACCCTTTTTGTGCGGACAAGACGCGGAAAAGAGCTAAGCTGACAGGGCGTTATGTAATCATGTATAATTAGAGAGACGATTTTACAATTCAAAAGATGCAGTTGAAAACGGGAGTGTAGTGAAATGGATAAGAGCGTCTGGACAGAGTTTTTAAAACACAATTGGCAGATCGTTCAGGATAACTGGCTGTATATATTCATTGGGCTTATCCTATTGCTTGTCATATTGAAGATTGTGAGAGCACTTGTTAAATGGCTGATTGTCATAGTGGTAGTTGTGGGATTGCTGATCTACAGCGGTATTTCCTTTGATCAGGTCGGCAAGGTAGTTACCCAGGCGAAGGATGATGCGATTAACAAGTTTCAGAGCGAGGCCCTGAACATGATGATCAAGGAAGGACGGGATGCCAAATACACCTCTAACGGAGACGGTACATTTTCGGTAACCAGCTCCAATCTGGAGGTAAAAGGTCCACTCGATGGCGATAAGGTCAAGGTATGGTTTCAGGGCATGTCGCTGGGCGAGTGGAGCATGAGCGACACCGTCAAGAAATATATTGAAAGTGCGAAAGGCTCGACTGTAACACAACAGTCGCCGCAGTCGCCGTAAAGACAGGGGGAGCATGATGAAACTATCCTTACTGGAGCCTGTCCTTCATTGGAATGGCGTGACGGTATTTTTGATCGCTGTCGTTCTTTTGTCGTTAATACAGGGCTGGAGGCGGGGAGCTTCCAGATCTGTAGGTGCGCTGTTCGGTCTCATTGTATATGGCATACTGACCGTTGCCGGAATTTTGTGCTCATTGGGGTTGGCTATGTGGCTTTCACCGAAGGTGCAGCAATGGCTGGCCGCTTATATGGAGCATTTGCCGCAACGTGGACTGAGCGGAATTGAGCAATTTTATTATACACTTGTAGCTGGGCTTGAGGGCTTTCCGCTGCTGCGCTTTGCCGTATTGTTCATGCTCAGCTATGCTGTCGCGCAATTTGTGCTGCGTGCGATTTATGTGATGATGGTGGGTGGCAGATCGGATAACTCTCTACGTGAGCAGGAAAAGAGATCGGGCTTTTTCAGCAGACTGGCGGGGGCTGGAATTGGTACGCTTATCGGTGGAGCACGCGCTGTAATGGTCATAGCGTTACTGTTTATAGGTGTAAGTCTATACCCGGACAGCGCGTTTAGTAGCTATGTTCAGGCTTCACCGATTTATAAACAAGGGGCGCAATCAGTCATTGAACCTTTGTCAGGTACGCTGATTAAGGATAAGCTGCCCGTATTTACGCGGGCCGTCACCAAGGAATTGAACGGCATTTTGCAGCGTAAATATGAAATGATCGACCGGGATATTCCGAACGATATTAGTCAGGCTGCGGCCAAAATTACACAAGGGGCTAACAGTGATGAGCAAAAAGCCAGAGCGTTGTATGAGTGGGTAGGCACCCGCATCAGCTATGACTATGGCAAGGTAGAAGATTATGAGCAAAGGGGCGAATGGCATGAGCAGACCCCAAGGGATACATTTGATACACGTAAGGGAGTCTGCATTGATTATGCTCGCTTGTACGCGGTGATGGCCCGATCTCAGGGGCTTCAGGTCAAGGTTGTAACCGGGCTCGGGTATAACGGACAGGGAGGCTATGGACCACATGCCTGGAATGAAGTATATTTAAGCGGCTCGCATCAGTGGGTACCGCTAGACCCGACCTGGGCGCAAAGCGGAGATTGGTTTAATCCGCCTGGTTTTGCCCAGACCCATGTCAAGGATAAAGTGATTTAAAAGGAGTGGAGAGGGACACATGAGAAAAATGGACAATGAGCAGGGAAAAGACAACGAGTCGTCCGACCGAAAAAGATTCAGCTTCCGGATCAATCTATTCTTTTTCAGCTCGTTCATTATATTTACGGTCATTATTGTAAGACTGGCGATACTTCAATTTGTGGAGGGCCCTCAGCTTAAGCAGCAGGAGGCCACTAATGTTACCAAAAATGTACCGCTTACGCCGATTCGCGGAACAATTTACGATTCAACCGGACAGAACAGGCTGGCATATTCTACACCAGTACAGTCGCTTTATATCACGCTCTCCAAGGACTACAGTGACAGCAAGGAAAAATTCCGTGATAATGACAAAAAGATGTTGCCTGAGCTGGAGAAAATGACCCAAAAACTGGCGAATCGGTTTGCCGAATATGGCGATAAAAACGAGCCCGAAATGACGGCAGAACAAATAATGGATGCGATGGACCGCAACTACCAGCGCCTTAACGGCTTTACGCCGCGTTTGATTAAAACCAATCTTTCTCCTAACGAGGTTGCCTATTTCATGCAGCATAAGAGCGAGTTTCCAGGGGTGGATGTTGTAGAGGAAACGGTGCGCCATTATGATCCGGATACGGTGGCTGTCCAAACAGTCGGCTACATTAAGAGCTATAAAAGTGCGCGTGAAACGTTGCCTAAATATAAAGAAATTCAGAAGTCTCTCTCCGCCGATAGTGATCCTGGCCTCATATATATGGATAATGAATCTGTCGGCTTTGATGGACTGGAGCTGCAATACCAAGAACAGTTACGAGGAAAAAATGGCTATAAAACCGTCCCGATAGATCCGCGCAATATGCCGGAAGGTGTAGATTCCGTTACTCCCCCGGAAAAAGGAGATAATATCTATTCAACGATTAACAAAGAGATTCAGGTTAAGACGGAAAATGCTATTATGGATCAATTGAGATGGCTCCATACACATGCTGTTTCTGGCGAGACTCATCAGTATGCCAAAACAGGCTTTGCAGTGGCTATGGAAGTGGATACTGGTAATGTTGTAGCCATGGCGAGCATGCCGGATTATGATGCTAATTATTGGCAAACCGGTAATATTTCGACAGAAAAATATAAAGAGATTGAACATGTTTATCAAAACGGTACAATTAAGAACGTTGGATCTGGTCAATCTGGACAGCATCCTGATTCTACTGTACTTCTTGGATCAACTATTAAACCGTTGTCTGTTCTTATTGGATTGGAAGAAGGACTGTTTACAACAAATACGTATTACCAAGATACAGGTGCGGCTTATTTCGGACGTAACAACTCTTCGCGGGTGCGAAACTCATCTGGTCATGTATACGGCTCGTTAGACCCAGCTTCCGCGATTCGCCATTCCTCCAATGTATTTATGGTCGACATGGTTGGCAAGCGCTTATACAACAAATATATTAATAACACCTCAGAAGACCAAGGCGTCAACGTATGGGACCGTTACATGAAGGAGTTTGGACTAGGCGTTTCTACTGGAGTAGACTTGCCCGGTGAGTTCCTGGGGTATCGGGAGTACGCGAGGAGCAAAACAGAATCAGCACTTTCCAAATTGGCTTATGCATCTTTTGGGCAACAAGGTAAATATACACCTATGCAACTTGCGCAATATGCAGCGATGATTGCAAACAAGGGCAAACGGATGGAGCCGCATCTGGTCAGCCAAATTAAAGATACCAACGGCAATGTGGTTCAAACCATTAAGCCTAAAGTGCTGAATGAAGTGGATTTCCCGGATGCCTATTGGAATGAGGTTATACGCGGGATGTCGACCGACGTCAGTGCATTTAATGGTTTCCCTTATGACTTTGCCCGCAAAACAGGTACTTCGCAGCAAAGTGTAGGCGGCAAGCTGAAGGATAACGGTGTATTTATTGCCTTTGCACCTCGGCAGCATCCAAAGCTGGCTGTAGCAGTTGTCATTCCTGAAGGAGGTTTTGGCGCGACGAGCGCTGGACCTGTGGCACGCAAAATCTTTGACGCCTATGATGAGGTGTATGGTTTGGACGGAGTGCCTAAGAAAAAGGATGCTACAGCATCCGATCCCAATGCAGTTAAACAGCCATAATAAAGTACTACGTAACAATTCATTAAAGCTTCTCTCGGCCTTTGTGCTAAGAGGAGTTTTTTTTATGATCTTTATCCGTTTTCTTACAAAATTGTAACCACCAAATTCATCGTTATTTACCACTATTATGGTAGGATCAGGGATATGATAAACCCGGTGAAAGGAGTAATGACCTGCTAATATGGACAGAGGAAGTTTGGATAAGAAGTTTTCATTCAAAAAGAAAAGCCATGAAGAGAATGAAGAGGCACAAAAAAAGCGGACGGTTTTTCGGACCAATCTTCTTTTTTTCAGTGTGTTTGTGTTATTTGCCATTATCATTACCAGACTAGCGGTGTTACAGTTTGTGCAATCAGCAGAGCTGAAGGAGCAGCAACAATCCGTAAATACGAAAAATGTCCCGTTAGCCCCGAGTCGGGGTACGATTTATGACTCTTCGGGTCTCGTCAAGCTGGCGTATTCAACTCCGGTACAGTCGCTGTATGTGACCTTATCAAAGGATTATAGCAAACGTGCAGAAAAAGACCGTAAGCCGGGAAAAAAGCTGCTTCCTGAGTTTAATGCTTTTGCTGAAAAGCTTGCTGCCAAGCTGAGTGATTTAGGAAGTACGGAGGGTGAGCAACTTGATGTAGAGAAAATTAAGGAACGGCTGGACAAGGACTACACTCAATACAGGGGCTTTACTCCGCGCCTGGTCAAATCTGACTTAAATCAGAAGGAAATCGCATATTTTCTGGAGCATCGGCAGGAGTTTCCCGGAATTGAGATTGTAGAAGAAAGTGTACGTCATTATGACCCGGATCGGGTGGCGGTGCAAACGATTGGATATATGTACAAGTTCAAAGGAGCGCGGACCAATCGGCCAAAATACAAGGAACTATATCAAGCCAATTCGGAGGTCCAAAGACCCGAACAGGTTTACTCGGAAAGTGAGACCGTCGGATATGGTGGCTTGGAGCTTCAGTATCAGGATGAGCTGAGAGGAAAAAACGGCTATAAAACGGTAGAGGTAAATCCGCGCAGTATGCCGGAGGGCATTGAATCCATTACTCCGCCGAAAAAGGGATACCATCTGTATTCCACCATCAACAAGGAAATTCAGCAAAAAACGGAACAAGCGATTGTGGATCAGCTTCGTTGGCTTCATACCCATCCGGTATCGGGTAAGCTCCACGGCGATGCCACTACTGGCTTCGCTGTAGCGATGGAGGTCGAGACAGGGAATGTCGTAGCGATGGCAAGTATGCCGGACTATGACTCCAATGTATGGAAGACGGGAAGTACATCGCCTTCGGTATATGACGAAATTCAGCATAAAATGGGGAACGGAACGATTAAATCCGTACCTAGCGGAAAAGCGGGTCCGCACCCGGAATCCTCGGTGCTGCTGGGTTCAACCATTAAACCCCTAACCGTGCTGATCGGGTTGAAGGAAAACTTTTTTTCTCCCGGACAAACTTATCTGGATACGGGGAGCGCGTACTACGGTAAAAATCGATCCAGCCGGGTCGGTAATTCGAGCGGACATGTGTATGGTCCTCTGACACCTAGCAAGGCAATTGAGTTCTCTTCGAATACTTTCATGGTGGATATGATCGGCAAGCCGCTGTATGCCAAATACGGAAGTAATGCAGGGGTGCATCAGGGAATTGATGTATGGGACAAGTATATGAAGGAATTTGGATTAGGCGTACCGACTGAAGTCGATCTGCAGGGCGAGTGGGCAGGCAGACTTGAGTATACGAGCAAGCATGAAAGTGCGCTGACACGCTTGGTACAGGCATCCTTTGGTCAACAGGGGAAATATACGGCGATGCAGCTTGCCCAGTATACGACTGTGCTGGCAACGAAGGGCAAGCGTATGCAGCCGCATTTGGTCAGTAAAATTGTGGATGATCAAGGCAACCTCGTGCGTGAGTTCAAGCCCAAAGTGCTGAATGAGGTCGCTTTTTCAGATACATACTGGAATACGGTGATTCGCGGTATGGCTACGGATGTTAAAGCATTTAACGGGTTTCCGTATGATTATGCCCGTAAAACGGGGACTTCCCAGCAGGTGGTGGGACGTGCGGTTAAAGATAACGGGGTGTTCATTGCTTTTGCTCCACGTCAAAATCCGAAGCTGGCCATAGCGGTCATTATTCCCGAAGGAGGTTTTGGCGCGACGAGCGCTGGACCTGTGGCGCGTAAAATATTTGACGCTTATGACGAGGTTTACGGGTTGGATGGTATCCCTAAAAAGACGCAGGTGGCGAAGTGAGAACTTGATTTCTTTTGTGGGCTTCTCTTTTTCATGGTAAAATGTCGTTGGACATAAGGGACATACAGGAGGAAGAGAACCCATGGGAGAAAACCAATATAAATACAAACTACTTGCACTCGACATGGATGGAACTTTATTGAACGACAATCAGGAAATTACACTGGAAACGATCAACTGGATTAACAAGGCGACTCAAGAGGGGATTCATGTATGCTTGTCTACCGGACGAGCGGCAATGCATGCTTTGCCTTACGGACAGCAGCTCGGCCTGGATACACCTATGGTTACGGTAAACGGCAGCGAGGTGTGGAAATCCCCACATGAACTGTGGCGCCGTTATTTGCTTGATAAGGAGCTAGTTCGGGAAATGCACCGGATTGCTGTAGAAACCGGGTCCTGGTTCTGGGCATACTCGACGGAGGAATTATATAACAGAGATCGTTGGCCGGATACATTGGATACACAGGAATGGCTCAAATTCGGTTATAATACGGAAAATGACGAAATTCGTCATCAAATTTTTCTCAAGCTTCAGGATATGGGCGGGCTTGAAATTTCCAACTCAGCGATGACGAATCTGGAAATCAACCCGGCTGGCATATCGAAGGCCAGTGGGATTGCTGAAGTATGCGATTTGCTCGGAATTACAATGGAACAGGTAGTCGCAGTGGGTGACAGTCTGAATGATTTGGCTGTAATTCAATCGGTTGGACTGGGTGTTGCGATGGGCAATGCACAGGATACGCTAAAAGAAGCGGCTGATCTGGTCGTCGCTTCGAACAATGAAGATGGCATCGTTGAAGTTATCCGCGATTATGTACTTGTCTAAGAGAACGAATGATGAAGCATATAGGATAATTGGACGAGAAGGAGGGAACCAGTGGACGTTGTAGGCTGGATTATTATCGTTGCGCTGTTCATTGTTGGCATGGCCGGGGCAGTATACCCCGTATTGCCAGGGGCGCTCGCCATCTATTTTGCGTTTTTTGTATACGGCTGGTTTTTCTCGTTTGCTTTATATGATAAATTGTTCTGGATCATTCAGACGCTAATTGTCATTACGTTGTTTGTTGCGGATTATGCTGTCAATGCGTGGGGGGTCAAACGATTTGGCGGTTCGCGCCTGTCCGCGATACTCAGTACGATTGGGATTATTATCGGCCCTTTCGTTATTCCGGCATTTGGCCTGATTTTAGGACCTTTTATCGGTGCTGTGCTGGGTGAGCTGATAAGTAAGGCCCCGCTGGATCGAGCGATTAAAGTGGGTTTTGGCTCTGTATTGGGGCTGTTTACCAGCACCGTGATGAAAGTAATCTTGCAGTTTGCCATGATTATTGTATTCTTGATTTGGGTGTTATAACCCGATATCGTTATTGTGATTTGCAGAGACAGAATCGACATGCGGCTCCGCACCGGTGATGGCTCAGGCCATGACTGCTTTGCGGAGCTTTTGCATGCGTGTCAAAAGCAAGAAAGAAGGGAACGCATTTTGTCTAATAAAGAAACATTCCTTAAAGGTACGCTTATTTTAGCCGCGGCCGCCTTGGTGGCGAGAGTGCTGGGTCTGGTACAGCGCGTTCCATTGGAGCATTTGCTCGGTTCCGTGGGGAACGCCTCGTTTACCATTGCGAACAACGCATATTTGATGCTGCTCACGGTGGCTACAGCAGGTATTCCGAGTACGTTGAGCAAAATGGTCTCCGAACGCTATGCGCTGAATCGGCCTTCAGACGCACGACGTGTGTATCATGCGGCTTTGATATTCGCGGCCGCGGCAGGCATTATCATTACAGCGCTGCTGTATTTTGGCGCGCCTTATTTTGCCGAGCATGTAGCAGGGGTTCCGCAGTCCGCCTTAGCTATTCAGGCATTGGCACCAGCCCTGCTGCTGTTTCCCGCCATTGCCATGATGCGCGGGTACTTCCAAGGGCGTGGTAACATGACCGCAGGCGGTATTTCACAAATTGTGGAGCAGGTCGCACGGGTGGCTACTGCTATTTTGCTCGCCTTTATTATTTTGAAGCTCGGTTATGGAGATCGCGAGGTTGCGGCCGGGGCATCGTTCGGGGGTGTCATGGGAAGCATTGGCGCACTGGCAGTTATGCTGTATTACACGCTGAAAATGCGTCGCCAGGATCGTCAGGATCGACAAGAGCAATTCCAGGAGGAAAGCTCCGCACTGCCGATGATGCGCATTTACAAAGACATTTTTACGCTGTCTATTCCAATTGTATTGTCTTCTTTGACGGTTCCGGCTGTTAACTTTATTGATACGTCGATTGTGGTTAGACTGCTGTCCGTCCAAATCGGCTTGGATCAGGCAACCACCCAATTGGGTTATCTAGGGTCGCGGGCACAAAGTGTGGCGGGAATTCCGCCGATTTTAGCCATTGCGCTCAGCACATCGCTCATTCCGATCATTTCGGCGGCTTTTGCCCGCAAGGATGAACGCCATTTGCAAAATCAGATGACTGTGGCATTGCGTATCTCTATTTTGACCGGAATGCCGATTGTGCTGGCCTTGTGTGTAACCGCCTATTCCATTAATGGTTTATTGTTTAGCTCGCTTGGGGGCAGCGGAATTATCGCTGTTCTGACACTCGGAACAATATTCCAGATCACGATGATGACCTCCAACTCCATTCTGATCGGTATGGGCAAACCGCGGATTTCAATGGTTAATGTCTTGGTCGGTATCGTCGTTAAGCTGGCTGCGAGCTGGTTGCTGGCTGGCTGGCTCGGGATTTACGGCATCATTGCCGCAACCGGATTATGTTTCCTCGTGATTACGCTGCTGAATTTGCATGTGCTCAAAGGCATCGTATCTTTCTCCATCATGGGCCGTCGCTGGGCAGGCTTCCTGACCGCAGTCGTGCTCTCGGGAGCCATTGGATATGGTGTGAATGAGGCTTGTATTCTGCTGGTTCATATCATGCCTGCACGTGTGGCCTTCTTCATCGCATGCTGTATTGCCGGGGCGACTGTACTGGTATGCTATCTGGTGCTGCTGGTTGTACTGCGCGTACTGCGCCGGGACGAGCTAGGTAACTACCCGCGTGTGTTGCAAAAGGTATTGCGTCCACTGATGCGTCTCCAGCGTGAGTCCACAGGACAACGAGACTAAAAGAAGGGGCAGCCCTCCAGCTTTTTCAGTGAAAAGGCCGCAGGCTGGCATGGGCGTCATGGGCCATCGCTGTTTTTTGGATGCCATGGCGGTGCTCATGCCTCATGGCAAATAACAGCGGTCGCCTTGGTTCACTGAGATGCCCAAGCGTGGAACTGTCCTGAAACCAGTCGTAACGGGGGATCGGATCATAAGCGGTATCCGACCAGACGGCGTTCAGCTCTGGGCTGTACAGACGTTGCCCCGGCGGCAGCCATTCATGTGCCAGTAGCGCTGCACTCTCTTCAGGAGAGCGCAGCGCTTTTTCTTTGTCCGGAGTGAACAGTCCCGGCCAATAGTCGCTGCGTGAGCCAGTGTGGGGTACGCTGGTAGCGAATGCTGTTACTTGATCCAGTACCTGCTGATGTCCGAACAGCATGGCATACAGGCTTTTACCGAAGCCGATCCGCTCATCCAGATGGCCAAAGCGCTCCATCACAAGCCCGGCGAGGCCGCCGTTCAGCCCAAGCGGAAATATGACCTGATTCAACTGGAGCCAATCGTGCCAATAAAAGCCTGGCTTGTGCGTCACAAATTTTTGGAAATACGGATCTTTCACCACTCGTCCTTCAATATAGTTTTGTTCATTGATGATCAGGGCTACGCTTAAGAGAGAGCTGTTTCGCCAAGCCCAGAAACGTTCCCAGAAGGGTCTCATGAATGGTGATACATGAAAATGGGGCAGCAAATGAAAGCAGCTTCGGCCCAGGTGACGGCTGTGCATGTATAGTTGCAGCTGCGGGTAGGCGTCCTGAAAAATAAGGGAATTGCAGCGCTCCAGCAGCCGATATAACCATTCTTTTTCCTGTTCGCCGAACAGACTGTCGATCAGGCCGCCCTTCAAATCGGTCATGTTATAGCCACCATTGCGAGAAACCAGATGAGCCAGCAGCGCCCAATGTAACTCAGGGTAGCCGTGATAGCACTCAAGGTAAGCGGCTGTCCGTGTGACGTTGCTTCGATTCTCCTGTGCCGTATCGTTTTTGATCCGCTCGACCAGCTCACAGTCCATTTCGCATAAGGGCATATTCAGAGAAGAGGGACGGGAAGCGGGTCCATTCACCAGCATGAGCGCTTCGGCTTCATCCATGGCGGCCTGTGCAGTTTGATCATCCCACGGTAGCTCACGCAGTGGATTGCGCAGCTTGCGGGACTCGGTCCAGGCTGCCCGCTTGCCTTCCCATGCCTCCTCAGCAGCACGTGGTACGGAACCGAGCAGCTTTAGCCCACCCTGAAGCTGTCGTGATGCCACATGAAACCATTCGGTGAAAGACATACTTGATAACCTCCTTTCAAAGTTTGAGAACACTCCATACCCCGCTAAGTATGTCGGGATGTTCTAAGCGTGTCTGAAGTATATTGTTAGTATGTCTCGATGACAGGGCTTCCAATCGGTGATTCGGGAATAATAGGGGAGTGTGCAAAAGCGCCACTTGGCGTTACAATAGAAAGCAACAGCTCTTTTTTTACAAACAGAATTGAAGGAGGACTCATCCATGCAAAAGATCGTCTCTCATGAAGACTTTAATAAGGCAATATCCACTTCTGGCGTAACGGTGGCTGTGTTTAAGGCGGACTGGTGCGGGGATTGTCATTTCATTGATCCGTTCATGCCTGATGTGGAACAGCAATATGCAGACAAGCTTACATTAATTGAGATTGATGTAGAGCAGGCGGAGAGCGTCAGCCAGGAGCAAAACGTACTGGGTATTCCCAGCTTTATCGCTTACAGTGAAGGCCGCGAGTTGGTGCGTCTGGTGAACAGATTGCGTAAATCCCGCGAAGAAATCGAGCAGTTTTTGGATCGGGCTGTGGAAGTACACGCCAGCTTGGCTAAATAATTGATGTTGTGCATGGTATTCAGAAAGCCGCTTCCTTCCAAAGGGGGCGGCTTTCTCATGGGACAAGTTCACATTTTGTCAACAAAGCGCGTATGTCAATGAACGATATATCAGTTATAATTATTTTAAGTGATCATTTCACAACATAATGAAGTGAATAAATATTATATATGGAAGGATATGGGTGAATTCTTTGAATAACAAAATCAGAATATTAAAGTGGCTTGCACTCGTAACATGTATTGTCATGTTTCTGGCTACCTTCGGTGGAGGTGTCGTGACGCGGACGGATTCGGGACTCGGGTGCGGACGTGAATTCCCGCTTTGTAACGGCAAGCTGGTTCCGGCACATACGATCGCATCCATTATTGAGTTTTCGCATCGCTCTGTTAGTGCCATGGCCGGCATGCTCTCCATCGCCTCTTTTGTTGGCTTTTTGCTGTTTATGAAGCATCGGAAGGATTTGCAGTTGTTCTCGTTACTGACGTTAATGTTTGTCATTATACAAGGAGCGATGGGGGCGATGGCTGTCATCTTCTCCCAATCTGCTGCGGTCATGGCGCTGCATTTTGGATTTGCCCTTATCGCCTTCGCCAGCGCAACCATGATGACGCTGGGAGCCTGGAAGGAACATGCGGATTCGCGGTTTACTCCGCGTCTAGCCACCACGCCTGTCAACAGGGGCTATCGTAATTTCATATGGCTGTCGACGATTTATACGTATATTGCTGTGTATTCAGGCGCACTGCTCAGTCACTCGGAAATTCGGAAAATTGTGGATCTCGGCGGTGTGATATCCCCGCTGTTGCTTCACCAGCTTTCGGCCGGGCTGCTGTTCGTGATCATTTTAGCCGTGGGACATTACTCCTATCGCTATCACCCGAATCATCGGGATATTCGTGTATTGGGCGTCGTTTCGGTGGTGTTAATTTTGCTTCAGGTGATTATTGGGATCAGCCTGCTGTACGTCACCAGACCGGAAATTTACATGTTCGTTGTGCTCGGACATATGCTGGTTATTGCAACGCTGTTCTCCATTTTGTGTTACTTGAGTTATCGGGTTTGGCAGTTGTCGCCGGAACGCAATATCATTCGAACACACACACAGCGCACTTAAGTATTTCATTTAGGGTTGGTGAAACGGATATTTTGCCCAAGTGGCGTTTAAGCACGTATAATAGCATATAAGAAACAAACCAGGCCCGCGAGTTTCTCGAGGGCTTGATTTGCTTAGGAGGAGTCGTCCAGTTGATCTACCAGAATTTGCGCCAATTTATTGAAGCGCTACGTAAAGAAAATAATCTTCAAATTATAGAAGCACCTGTCGATCCTTATTTGGAACTGGCCGAGATTCATCGGAGAGTTATTGAGGAAGAAGGCCCGGCATTGCTGTTCACCAATGTAAAAGGTACTCCGTTCCCTGTAGCCAGCAATCTGTTTGGCACAAACCGTCGTGTCGATATGGCCTTTGGGCCTCGCCCGGAACAACTGATGGATGCGATTGTAGGGGCGACCAAAACATTGCTTCCCCCTACCCCCAAGGCATTGTGGAATGAACGTGGGCTGATTAAGGACATGCTAAAAGTAGGGCTAAAAACGGTATCCCATAGCGAGGCTCCTGTACTGGGAGTTCGCCGTATGGATGCTCCGCTGGCTCCACTTCCAAGAGTGACGAGTTGGCAGGATGACGGGGGGCCGTTTATCACGCTCCCGCTCGTATATACCGAGAAGCCGGGTCAGTCCAAGGATCATAATTTGGGCATGTACCGTATCCAAATTTACGATGATCAGACGACAGGGATTCACTGGCAAATCCATAAAGGTGGCGGCTTCCATTATCATGAAGCTGAGCTTCGTAATGAGCCGTTGCCGACGACCGTTATTATCGGCGGGCCGCCTGCTCTGATTGCATCTGCAATTGCTCCGGCACCGGAAAATCTGCCTGAGCTACTGCTTGCCTCGCTCATTATGGGCGGCAAGTTGCCAATGACAGAAGACCCACTCGGCGGTCACCGGATTCCGGCAGAGGCCGAATTTGCGATCAGCGGATATGTGCCGCCTCACGAACGTCGCCCGGAGGGGCCGTTTGGTGATCATTTTGGCTACTACTCCTTACAGCATGATTTCCCTGTATTTCATGTCAAGCATATGTACCACCGTAAGGATGCCATTTATCCAGCGACCATTGTAGGTAAACCACGGCAGGAGGATTACTATCTCGGCGAATTTTTACAACGTTTGCTGTCACCTGCCTATCCGCTTGTGATGCCTTCCGTCAAGTCGCTGTGGGCTTACGCAGAAACGGGTGTACATGCACTGGCAGCGGCAGTTGTGCGTGAAAGCTATTCCCGTGAAGCGCTGGTATCAGGCTTTACCATTTTGGGACAGGGTCAATTGTCGTTGACCAAATTCCTGATGCTGACGGATCGGGTCATTGATTTATCCGACTTTAACCTGCTGCTGGAAACCATTCTGGAGAGATTTAATCCAGCGACAGATTTATTTATTTTCAATCATACGTCTCACGATACACTTGATTATACAGGCCGTAAGCTGAATCACGGCAGTAAAGCGATCCTGATGGGTGTAGGTGAGCCTATACGTGAACTGCCTCGTGCCTATGTAGGAGGCGACCTGCCGGGTATTCGCGAAATTGAGCCGTATTGTGGAGGTTGTCTCGTCGTATCCGGTTCGACCTTTGAGCAGGAGCCTGAGCTGGCTGCGCGGGTGCTGGAGCGTTTGTCTGCGGGCGAGCAGGAATGGCCGCTTGTCTTTATTGTAGATGATGCCAAGGAAGTCGTTCGTTCACAAGCATCATTCCTGTGGACGGTGTTTACGCGATTTAACCCGGCTACGGATATGTATGCAGACAGCGAAGTGCGTTTGCATCATCTGAACTACAAGCTGCCAATTGTGGTGGATGCACGCATGAAGCCCGGCTATCCGGATGAAGTACTGCCGCGTGAGGATATTGTTAAGCTTGTAGACCGACGGTGGACGAGTTATTTCGCTTGACGCCCTAACCAACCCAACAACCGGATTTTACATTCATAAAAGGAGGCGTGAGCATGATACGCAAGCTGCTAGGCGAGCCGCCACGTGTGAACAAGGGCATCCTGCTGGATGCTATGAACAGCATGTCAGACATGCTGAAACTGCTGGAGCGGCAAATTCAGGCTAGTGGAGATCCGACCCATGATTTTCGCAAGGCGGATATTTTAACACGGGGCCTGATGTCATCTCTGGATGAGCTGGAGCAGAGCCATCATGCTGCCGCCTTTTTCCGAACGAAAGTCAAAGCCGGATATGCCGAGGATATGAGCGTTGATGAAAAATCGGATTACGCGCTGTATGTTTTCTTTTATAAGGATGGGTTTGTGCGGGTATTTTCCATTTTGGATAAGCTCGGGAACTGGCTCAATGATCTGTATGATCTGAAAACAGGTCATTACAAGGCGCATTATTCGTATTTTACAGTGCTGCGGCAATTCAGATATTTGAAATTGCATCCTGAAATGACGGACAGCTTAAATGATATCAAGGACTCATACACTGACGCGATCAATCGGTTACGCAAGCGGCGCAACACAGAGATACACTATATGAATACGGAAATGCAGGATGATCTCTGGCAACGGCATCGTGCTTTGTATGGCAAGATACAACTGGAGGATCTGGATCATCACCTGGAGGATTTGAAGCAAGGTCTGGAGATGGTGAACCGTTCCCTGGCGACTGCCTTTCGTTATACGGTGAAACAATGGGAGAACCGGGAATCTCGCCCATAATTATGTCAGAAAATATCCTTTGACAAAGCTATGTAAACTATCCTATACTGAAATCTAGTTTCAGAAAAATGCTTGAATTATGATTATCAAATTTAACGGACAGCTAAAGCTGGAGTTTAACATATTTTCTTATCCAGAGAGGTGGAGGGACTGGCCCGATGAAGCCCGGCAACCCGTTCTTTTCCGGTGTGGAAACACCGGAAGGGAACATTATGGTGCTAATTCCTACAAAACCGCTAGACTTATAACGGTTTTGATAGATGAGAAAAGGTTCGCATGGTGGGGCCCTTTTCATTTCTGTGAAAGGGGCTCTTTTTGTATAAATGAAGGGGGTCGCAGCACGTTGATAGAGCTTAAGCAATTAACCAAGCATTATGGCAAAGGCAGCCGGCGCGTTAGTGCGCTGTCCGGTTTGAATCTTTCTATAAAGCGTGGTGAAATATTTGGAGTCATCGGTCATTCCGGGGCGGGGAAAAGTACGCTGATCCGCTGTATTAATTTATTGGAACGGCCGACCTCGGGCGAAGTATGGGTAGATGGCGTGAATCTCGCCACCGTGAGCCAATCACAGTTACAGAAACAGCGTCGTAAAATCGGAATGATCTTTCAGCATTTTAATTTGTTATCCTCGGCGACGGTGTATGACAATATTGCATTTCCATTGCGTCTGGTGAATATGCCGAAGCAGAAGCTGGACCAGAAGGTTCGTGAATTGCTGGAACTGGTCGGTCTGGAAGAACACAGCGAAAAATATCCGTCACAGCTCTCAGGTGGACAGAAGCAGCGGGTAGGTATTGCACGAGCGCTTGCCAGTGATCCTCATGTACTGCTGTGCGACGAGGCGACTTCGGCGCTTGATCCGCAGACGACAGGGTCCATCCTGAAATTGCTGTTAGACATTAACCAGCGCTTTAATTTAACCATCGTACTGATTACGCATGAAATGCATGTCATTCAAAGCATCTGTGATCGTGTTGGTGTCATTCATGAAGGTAACATCGTGGAGCAGGGGCCAGTGGCGGAAGTATTCCTGAAGCCGCAGCATCAAGTAACCAAAGACTTTATCCAGCGTGAGTCTGAGCATCCCGAGGAGCTGCAAGCAGCGATTGCAGCAGCAGGAGGCGGCGAATCGGCGCATGTTGTACGAATTTCATTTTTGGGCAGCAAGACATACGATGCGATTCTGTCGCGAACGGCTCGTAGTACCGGTGTTGATTTTGCGATCTTGCAGGGAACCATCTCCACAATTAAAAACGTACCGTATGGACAGCTTATCGTCCGTTTTGAAGGAAATCAGGAGGATATTGAGCATACGCTGCGCGAAGTGTCTGGTCAGGGACTTGATGTGGAGGTGATCGGACAATGAGTGAACTTGATTTTTCACAAGTGAGTTGGGAAGAACTGGGTGACTCTACATTAGAGACACTTCAGATGCTCGGTGCATCTGCGTTGTTCACCCTTATTATTGGTCTGCCGCTCGGTATTTTATTGTTTTTGGCAAGCCGCTCTTCATGGAGTCTGATGAAGGTGATATACGTTGTACTTTCCTTTATCGTTAACATTTTGCGTTCCGTACCGTTTATTATTTTGATTGTTGCACTGATTCCTTTTACACGGTCGCTGGTGGGGACTTCCACAGGGGTACTGGGAACGATTCCACCGCTGGTCATTGGTGCTGCGCCATTCTTGGCCCGTCTCGTTGAGACGTCATTGCGCGAAGTGGACAAGGGTGTCATCGAGGCCGCACAAGCCATGGGCGCCTCTACAGGGCAGATTATCCGTCGGGTGCTGTTGCGTGAGGCACTGCCGGGTCTGCTCGCCGCATTAACGATTACCGTCGTTACGCTCGTATCCTATACAGCGATGTCCGGTATGATCGGAGGCGGTGGTCTGGGTACATTGGCGATCAACTACGGATACTACCGTTATGAAACGGCTGTAATGATCGTTGCGGTCGTACTGATGGTCGTACTGGTGCAACTGCTGCAAATGGCGGGGGACCGTTTGGTGCGGCATTATACTCGAAAATAGGGAAACCATATAGATATCCTTATTAATCAGGGAGTCTGAATCCTGAACATTACAATCCATTGGAGGGGTAATAACATGAAAAAATGGGTATTGGCCGTATTAAGCTTGACATTAATTGCGGTACTGGCTGCTTGCGGTACGAAAAGCACGACATCCGATACAAACAATGCGACCCAAAATACAGGCGGGTCACCACGTGAAGTCGAGCTGAAAGTTGGAGCTTCTCCTGTGCCGCATGCGGAAATTTTGGAAGCGATCAAGCCTCAGTTGGAAAAAGAGGGCATTCGTCTTCAAGTCGTTCAGTTTAACGACTACGTACAACCGAACGTACAATTGTTCGACAAGCAACTGGATGCTAACTTCTATCAACATGTACCTTACATGAATGTGATGAACAAAGAGCGCAAAATGAACCTGGTATCTGTGGGCGCGGTTCATCTGGAGCCATTCGGTATCTACTCCCAAAAATATAAAAAGCTTGATGAAATTCCGAACGGTGCTACCGTAGCCATCCCGAACGATGCAACCAATGAAGGCCGTTCATTGTTGTTGTTGGCCAAACAAGGTCTGATCAAGCTGAAAGACTCAAGCAACATCGAAGCTACCGTAGAAGATATCACTGAAAACCCGAAAAACCTGGAATTCAAGACTTTGGAAGCGGCTATGCTGCCACGTCAGTTGCCTGAAGTGGACATTGCGCTGATCAACACGAACTACGCTCTGGAAGCAAATCTGAACCCTACGAAGGATGCACTGGCGTTGGAAGATAAAGATTCTCCATATGCTAACGTTCTGGTAGCGCGTCCTGATAATAAAGATTCCGAAGCGATTCAGAAGCTGATCAAAGCGTTGCAATCCCCGGAAACTAAAAAATTCATCAAAGATAAGTACCAAGGCGCGATTATCCCTGCATCCTAAGCAGGGAACGAGAACGCGTTAAACCCCAACCCCGAATTCTCTTGCACAAGAGGATTCGGGGTTTCTTTATTACTTGGAGTTGTAGGCGGAGCCTAAATATTTTATACTTGAGGGTGACCGTTCTCTGTGAAGAGGAGGAAAACTGTTGAGACACAAAGTCGCGCTTATAACGGGCAGTGCCAAAGGATTAGGTAAAATGACCGCTCTGCGTCTGGCTGATAAAGGCTGTGATATTGCGCTAAATTATGTGCATAGCCAAACTGAAGCCGAAGAGCTTAGGCAGGTGATTGAAGCCAAGGGAGTACGCTGTCTGTCTTTGCAAGGAGATATTTCGATTCAGGAAGATATTACAAAGCTGATCGGTGAAGTACAGGATCGGCTGGGCGGCGTAGATATTATGGTAAATAATGCCGGACCCTTCATTCGGGAACGTCGCTTGTTTGCGGATTACAGTGTAGCCGAGATTCATACCATGATTCAGGGAAACCTGGTCGGCACGATGCTGCTGGATCATCTGGTATTACCTCATATGCGGAACCAGCAATGGGGACGTATTATTCACTTTGGCTTCGGTCATGCTGGAGAAGCACGGGCTTGGCCACATCGCGCGGTATACGCAGCCGCTAAAGTGGGGCTGGTGTCTTTTACGAAGTCACTGGCTGTGGAAGAAGCTCCTTATGGTATCACGGTCAATATGATTTGTCCCGGGGATATCCGGGGGGCAAACAAGGAAAAGTCAATTGCCGACGTCATCGGCTTGCAGGATAAAGAGACACCGCGTGGACGTCCGGGGAGTGGAGAGGACATTGCGCGAGTGATTGCTTATTTGTGTGATGAGGATTCGGATTTTATCACTGGCAACATCATGGATGTGTCGGGAGGGCTGGACCCGATTCGACCGACCATATAAGGGATTAAGATCCAATAGACTCCGTCACACAAAAAAGAGTCTTGAGCTTCGTTACCGAAGTCAAGACTCTCATGATCATTATGCATCAAGCATTAGAATACTTGTACCACTTCTTGGACGCCGTCGACTTCTTCGAGAAGAGCGCGTTCAATCCCTGCTTTCAGCGTGATTGTGGAACTTGGGCAACTGCCGCAAGCGCCTACCAGCTTCAGCTTAACGATGCCGTCTTCTACATCAACCAGCTCAACGTCGCCACCATCGCGTTGCAGGAACGGACGAAGCTTATCTAGTACTTCGGATACTTCATCATACATTGGAATGCTTTGTGTTTCGCTCATTAGAATTCAACTCCTTTCCTATACCTTATTTATTATATTACAAAGCGGGCCAAATTAAAATGCCCGTCGACCAAAGCAGGTGAAAAAATGTTAAGACCCATCATTGAATTTTGCACCAGCAATATGCATTTTGGCACCGATGAAATTATGTCCAGACTGGAGCAAAATCCAGACTACGACGTCATTGAGTACGGCTGTCTCAGCAATTGTGGTCAGTGTAACGCAGAACCGTATGCGATGGTGAACGGCGAGATTGTATCTGCCGATTCAGCAGAGCTGCTGTACGAAGTGATTATGAACAAAATCAAAGAAGCCGAGGCATGGGATAACCTTGATCTCGACTAAGGTGTAATCACTCGTCAGCCTGCTTCGTTCTGTCTATAATATATGCACCGTCCATACATGTTCAAAACAAAGAAGACCCGCTCCCAGTGCAGGTCTTCTTTGTGTATTGTACCAACAAGGTCAGCCAAAATGGCGTTTGGATTTCCAGAGCACGCCGCTTTTGAGCAGGCGGGGCACACGACCACGCAACGAGGTGCTGCCCATGAAGCCGTATCCGAATCCGGCCTTCTTGCCAAGCGCGCCCAATGTACCACGAAGCTTCAAAGGATGCGGGTGAGGCGTTTGGCCTTTCCACAGGTCGTGTACAATGTGAGCAATCTGCTCACCTTGCACCTCCGCTGCCTGAGCGCTTGGAGAGTAGGGGAGACTGGCACAGTCTCCGACCACGTACACCTCGGGATGATCCGGGATTTGGTAATATTCATTTAGCACAATGCGGCCTTGAGAATCTTTAGGTACAGCTAAATCCTGTACGATTTTCACTGGTTGAATCCCGGCTGTCCATACGACCGCATCCGTCACAATTTCTTCATCACGGTTGTAAATAGCGCCTGGCTCAATGCGGGAAACCGCAACATGATTCAACGCATCGACTTGATGCTCCTTAAACCAGGCATGCACATAGGCAGACAAACGCTGCGGGAATGCCGACAGCACCCGCTCGCCCCGATCCATAATGGTAATATTCAAATCCGTGCGGCTTTCGCGCAATTCCGCAGCAATCTCAACACCGCTCAGACCGCCGCCTACAATATGCACATGACCGTAAGGCTTGATTTCATTCAGGCGCAGATACGTTTGACGTGTATTGTTAAAGGACTGGATGGTACAGCTATGTTCTTTAGCCCCCGGCGTATTGTGAAAACGGTCGGTACAGCCCAGTGCAATCACCAGCTGCTCATACGGCAATGGCTCGCCGTCCTGAAAATGTACGATTTTATTTTCCAGATCCATCGAAGCGACTTCCCCGTATTTGCGAATGAGCCGTTGCTCATCGGGAAAATGTACCCGTAAATCAAAATCAGATACCGTCCCCGCCGCGAGTGCGTAGTATTCTGTTTTCAATCCCTGAAAGGGCATCCGATCCACTAAAATGACTTGAACATCGTCGGGAATATGTTTATTCAGTAATTCCTTGGCAATGGTAAGGCCACCGTAGCCGCCTCCCAGAATAACGAAATTTTTCATCAAAATCCGCCGTCCTTTCGCTGCCGTGTCCCCGGCAAATGGTCTGGTGCCTCATCAGGAAACCTTGTTCGCCTTCAAATTACGTCTTATCCCGGCGACATGCAAATTCAATGTTTCCGATCAGACACAGTTTTTTTTGTTGTTATAAAACCCGGGTTCCCGGCCCGCCTATAGGCAGGCAGACCAGAAAATTCCGAGGCAGCTTGACGTTGCATAGTGTGAGGTATGGGGATAAAATGCACGCGGGAAATCCGAATCTGATATGGCTTTTATTCGAAAACTTCGATTTCGTTATAGAAGGTGTCCCGTTCAACCGGGATGCGTCCTGCACCTTTGACCAGCCAGATCAGCTCTTTACGGGTCAATCCGGCCGGGGTCAGTGCACCTGCGGCATGGCTGATTTGCTCGCGCACAATCGTGCCATGGACGTCCGATGCGCCAAAGGTCAGAGCAACCTGCGTCAATTGCGGGCCAATATTAATGAAGTAAGCTTTGACATGATCGATATTGTCCAGCATCAGGCGGCTGATCGCAATGGTTTTGAGATCCTCGTAAGCGGAGTTGCGGCGCATAATGTTGGCATTTTTGCTTTTCGGCTGCATGGACAGTGGAATAAATACCATAAATCCGTTCGTTTCGTCCTGCAATGCACGAATTTGCAGCATATGTTCAATACGATCCTCGTAGGATTCAACCGAACCGTACAGCATCGTCGTATGAGTTCTCATGCCGAGATTGTGAGCCGTGCGATGAACCTCAAGATAGCGATCTACATTCGCTTTGGTGACACGCATTTTTTGGCGATACTCATCCGATAAAATCTCTGCGCCACCGCCGGTTAGTGTTTGGAGTCCTGCCTTTTGCAGCTCCTGAAGTACTTCCTTAATGCTCAAGCCGCTAATACGTGTGAAAAAGTCAATTTCCGCCGCAGTGTAAGCTTTGAGTGTAACGTTGGGGTACTTTTCATTCAGCGCCTTCAATGAGTCTACATAGTATTGGAAAGGCACATGATTATTATGACCTCCAACGATATGGAATTCTCTCACGCCCGGATGGATATGCTGCTCAACATAATCAATCATTTCCTGTCCAGACAACGTATAAGAGCCGTCTTCCCCCTGATCCTTGCGGAAATTACAGAACGCGCAGCGCGCTTCGCATACATTGGTAAAGTACAGGCTCATGTTCTCAATAAAATAAACCTTTTTTCCGTTCTTGCGTAAATTTGCTTCGTTAGCCAACTGACCCAGTGTGAGAATATCGTCAGTTTCGTACAAATATATACCGTCTTCAAGGTTCAAACGAATGCCGTTCTGTACCTTTTCTACAATCTCCGCCATTCTGCGGTCTGTAAAGGGTGTAACTAATGTGGACATGCCTATTCCTCCTTCAAGTTGCTCTGTGCGAGGCTGTCCGCCCTATAAGCGCACAAGCGCTTAATGCACACAGGATGTCCCGTTCCGTCGGTACGAATCCGGCAGTGCGGATATATGATATGTGAAAAAAATTACAATGACAAATGTCTCAGAACATTGCCTTTAAAATGACAAATTTCCGACAGTTTCTTTTACACACTCTTCATCTATTATAAACCCCACCTCACAGGTGTTCAATACAAACGAACAGAAAAACAGGTCTTTTAGCCTGTAAGGGAAGGACATTCCATGACTTGAGCACCTGCAAATAGTGGAGTATACTGAAGGGGAACATGAAGTAAAAGAGGAGGATGGGATCATGATTAACATCACCGATTCCGCTGCCGAGCGCTTGAAAGATATGCTGGAGCAGCAGGAAACGCCGAATATGTTTTTGCGTCTGGGTGTTACGCCGGGCGGTTGCACTGGATTCTCGTATGCCATGGGCTTTGACGACAACGAGACGGATCAGGATATATATATGAACGTACAGGATATGAAGATTGTAGTGGAAAAGGAAAGCATTCGCTACCTGGACGGTCTGGAAATCGACTTTGAAGAGTCCGGTATGTCAGGCGGCTTCACGATTCATAACCCGAATGCAGTAGCGACATGCGGCTGCGGTTCGAGCTTCCGTACAGCTACGGATGCAGGGAAGCCAAACGAAGAACCTTGTTAATTAAGGTTTTCCGAGCGGTGGTCTGAGCCGCAGAAGCCCAAATATCAGCATGGTTGGGCTTCTGCGGCTTGGTTGCCGAAAGTTTTTAATCTCGAAATATGTGATTGTAAGGTTGTAAATGAAGGCCTCTATAGCGGTATAGTCGCGTACTATATTGTTATGGAGGTCTTTTGAATGTGTTTAAGAAACTTATTTAAGATCATTATTACTACGTGTGGATTGGACAAATTTACTCAGGGCATTAAAAAAGGCAAATACAACTGTAATAAGTAAGAGAGCTACGGGTTTAATTTCAATCTCAAAATAAACACTGTATAGAATTAAAAATGCAAAAAAGAGAACTGAACTATTTATATTTTGTTTCGAGTAAAGAGCTTTTAGAAAGCGCATTTCTAATTCTTCTACCTTTGCGTTCCGGCGAATTCTCGGTCGATGGTCGTATGAATCTTCCATTTTGCACGAATCAGGCCATGGATGTTTTTTTGAATCTATACATTTTTTTCATTACTATCTACTTCTTTATAACTGGTTAATCTTTCCTCTAGCGTACCGGTGTGTAATTCGAAAAAGTTATTATCATAATCATAGAAATAAATAGAGTACCCTTCTCCCTAATTCTTGATCGAGGTGGCTTTATTTCTAAGTTTAACACTTTTATTTTTTTGAGATAATTGTCTATATCTTCTTCTCTTATTTTGAAAGCAATATGATGGTATGTTCTATTAACTATTTCTTCATTTTCCATGACAGCTATCCATTGTCCACCGATGATGAAAAATCTTTCCCTTGATAATGAATGTGTTTTTTCTCCGCTGTAATATACTTCTTTAGCTTCAAATAATTCTTTATACAGTTCTGTTGTTTTTTCTAAATCTTTCACCACAAATGTAATATGACTTATATTTTCAATCATTTTAGCTTCCTCTTTTATCATATTTGAAACAATTTAACTCTTAGATGGGTACGTTCTTAATAAGTAATTTAGCTGCCGTGTCATCAAAGCGTTGTATCCCAACCTTTTAAACTGCTTTGATAGTTGCTTGCGTTGCTTTTTGCATAGAGTTAATAAAAAGGAAAAGCGCTTGCCTCCTTAAAAAGGCTAGCGCTCTTTTTCTGTATCTAATAGTTGCTCCTGTATAAACTCTACAACCTCTTCAATTCTACAGTCTAATTCCTCACAAATGCGTGCAATGACACTCATAGCTACAAATTCCCCATTAGACATTTTCGCCAAAGTAGATGGTGATATTCCTAATTGAGTGCGAAGGTAAGTTCGTGTTTTATCTCGTTTAATTAGAGTGATTTCCATTGGTTTATAACTTGGTTTCAATCCCATGAGCAATCCCCCTCAACTTATTGTATGTACTTAAATCTTAGAGAAGTCAAACTTAAATTACAATAATGCGTACATTTTATTCGATAAGTGTTGAAGGTATACATGTGAAGGTGTATTATATGTATAAGAAGTCGTACATTAAATACATATAAACATAATTTATGTTCTTTATTTGATAAAAAAACTAATCAATACAGAAGGAGAGGATTTATTTATGACCGAGTTGGTTGAATTGAAAAGAGTTGCTATGGTATATGGACCTGATGATGATCCTCATATGTATGAATTATTTGAGGGAGTCCTGTATGATCGTAGCTATTTCTTTTATCTTGAACATGGAAAATTGTATCTGAGACATGTACGAAAGGTAGAACAACCGGATCATCCACATCTTTATGTGGATGGGGAAAGTGGGGGGCTACAATTAGCAGAGAATGTACAACGTGAGATTATGGAGGTAGTTACAGAGCTGATCGAGCGTTTGCGTAGTAAGAATGGATTGGCGTTTTTACTGGATGAACTGTTATGGCTACATGGTAGAAGCCACATTGAGCTTAACCTTGTAAAAACAAAGGGAAACCTGTAAGCCCAGTATTGTTTTTCTTATGGTTCCTTCTATATTCCAATTATCCCATTTATGCTATAACGATTTGGACAAAATAACCGGTGGGGAAGATACGGCGAAGCTAGCCCGAGAGGGGGTGACGCCGTGTCATTTGATCTAATCGTGAAGATTCTTGACGTTGTGCTAAAGTTGGTCAGTATTACTACTGGCCTAAAGGCTTTGGTTCAAGCCTGGAAACAATCACGTAAAGACAAGAAAAACCACCGGGAATAGGTTTGGCCGCCTAGCTATCCGGTGATTTTTCGTACGTAGTATGAAATTCTCGCCGTGGTCGCCCACCGGCCTTTGTCAGAAAGTCGCGATGTGCAACCATCGCGGCTATTCTTATTTTACCCACGTATCATATGTTATATGACACGTGGTACGTGATACAGCTTCTGTTTATAGTATAGCATAGTGCTATTTTTTTCTACAAATGGTGTTAGTCTTACTATTTCACCGTGCTACAATGCCCTGAAATGATCTTCAACGCCCCATCCATATCGTACCAAACGCGGGTATAGCACATTTCATCTTCAATGGGTTCATTACCTACAGTTCCTCGTAAAGAAACTCGGGTCACAGTTACCGCAGTACCATCCAGCAGAATCACTTTTTGGTCCAACACTTGAATATCCGTAAAATGCAATACACCCGAACGATGGGCATCCAGATCCGTTTCTTTGTTCAAAATCTCGTTTCCCATTGCTTCTACTTCTCCACATCGGTAAACAGCTCCTGCGCGGTGCGTACAAATAACTGTACAGCCAGAGAAGCGTTGTGCAGGGATGGCACAGCGATACCAATCTGGCGCGTAATCAGGGGTGCGGTTTCCTTAACGGTCAGATCATGGGGGAATGTGGACAAGGCTAATGAAGAGACGATCCCCATGCCCAGTCCTTGTCGAACCATGCTGACCAGGGTGCTGACATTGTGAGTGGTGAAACGTGCCTGCAACTGGCTTTGTTCACGCTCGAAGCCTTCCATAATAGCAACCTCATGCCCGCCTTTACAAAAGATCATATCCTGCTGGTTCAAGTCTCGAATGGCGATTTTGCTTTGCGATTGCAAAGGGTGGCCGTCCGGCAGGAGAATAACCATATTATCCTGACATAAAGGGATGACATCCACCTGTGGATCTGGCAGCAGAATGATACCTACTTCAATCTCTCTGTTATGCAGCCATTCCTTGACTTCATTGGTAGAGCCTTCATGCAGATCGAATATGAGGTTCGGGTAATGCTGACGAATATGATGTATGATCGGGGGCAGAAAATAGGCCGAGGCCGAAGGGAAAGCACCGATGGTGATGGTGCCAACGTCCAGCCCTTTTTCGGCGGCGACCTGCTGCTCTACTTTTTCCATGCTTTGCAGCATCATGCGGAATTGCAGCAGTACCTTTTGCCCGATATCTGTCAGCAGTACGCCTTTTTTCCGGTCACGCAGCAATAGCTGGACATCCAGCTCGCTTTCAATACTGGCGATGGCGTGGCTGACTGCGGGTTGTGTCATATGCAGTTCATGGGCAGTTTGGGTAAAATTTAGTGTTTCAGCTACGCGGACAAAGATCATAATTTGGGTAATGGTCATAAGCGAAAAGTTATCTCCCTTATCGAAAACATTCATTTTATTTATTAGTGCCCACAGTATACGCTAGTAAAGTAAAGCTTTGCAAATGGCTGTAAATGACTATAGTCGTATGAAATGAGCGATGATCATCGCTAGGGGAGAGGAAGATATCTATGAAAACATTAACATCTAAAGCTACGTTGTGGCTTGTATTGATATTAGTGATGGTGTGGGGGATTAACTGGCCGTTGACCAAGCTGGCTTTGCCGGATACACCGCCAATTTTATTTTCAGGCATACGCACGTTGCTGGGCGGGCTAATTCTGCTTCTGTTCGCTATGCGTCACAGGGAAACCTTGCGTTTGAGACAGAATGCGTGGACGTATCTCGTTCTGGCGATATGTAATATTGCAGGCTACTATGGCTTTCAGACGGTGGGGCTACGGTATTTGCCTGCCGGGTTATTTTCCACTTTAGTATTCTTACAGCCGATCTTGCTCGGATTGTTCTCCTGGTTGTGGTTGGGTGAGCGTATGTTTCCGATGAAGGTCATTGGACTGGTTCTCGGCTTTGGCGGGGTGATCGTGATTAGCTCCGGCGGGATGGCAGGGCATTTGTCCGTCTTGGGTATCGTGCTGGGGCTGTCCTCTGGACTGTGCTGGGCACTAGGGACGATTTATATGAAGAAAAAAAGCAAGCAGTTGGACTCCATTTGGGCGGTGACGATGCAGCTCATTTTTGGGGGAATTATACTTAATGGGATTGGACTTACCACAGAGAAATGGAGCGATATTCACTGGAGCCCCTCCTTTATCGGTATCTTGCTGTTTATATCGGTATTTGTGATTGCGATGGGCTGGATGATTTATTTTAAACTGATCGACAACGGAGAAGCAGGAACGGTTGGCTCCTATACGTTTATGACTCCGGTGCTGTCTACGATCTTTAGTATGGTGATACTCAAGGAGTCGCTTACCCTGACATTCTTGGTGGGATTGGTGCTAACCGCGGGCAGTGTGTATCTGGTGAATACGGCTTTACCGGGAAAACGAGGCAACCGAAGCTTGAAGGCCCATGAAACGAAATCCTGTACCAATGAATAGGGAATGCGAAAGTAGGAAAAATATACTAGATTTTAAAAGGGGGTCATAGTAAAATATGACTATGTAAATAGAGAGGAAGTTTGTTATGGGGGAATTAAGTAGTCATACTCAGTCTGTGGAGCCGCAAACGGGTTCTGCTCGTAAACTTGCAGTTGTAGCCACAGTCATTTCAGGCATAGCTGTGTTGGGATGTATTTCTTTAGCGTTATGGAATTATAATTTGAACACGAAGGTAAATACGCTGATTACAGCGAATACTTCGCTAAACAAGACGACTCAAGAATTGACGAAGCAGCAAAAGGATACGGAAGCATTGCTAAAACGGGTTCAATTGGCAGCCAACCTGTCAGCCATATCGCATATTTTGGAGCAGACCTCTGTCGTCACTGATGATTTTGTATTGGAAAAAGTGACCTTTGATGTGACGGATGATGGTACGTTGAAGGGTGTGCTTTTGAATGTGAACAATCAACCGAATCTTGGTTTTGGCGGGGCTTATAAAGGTTATGGGAAATATAATATGGCTTCCGATGCCTTGACGAAGAAGGCGGAAGAAGTCATAGACATAGCCATGAAACAGTATAATGCGCCTAACAAGCTTCCGGTATGGGATAAAAATACGAAGGTAGAAATGACGGTACAAAATTATGAACTTGGAAAGCGGGAAGGTGGCATTTTCAAGCTTACCAGTCATAAATAGGAATAACAGGTGAAAAAGGGAATTTTCAAAAAGGTGAAATCCACGGCCCGGGGGAGCTAAGAAATGGATAGATACACACCGACAGCGAGGGAACGCTGGCAAATGAAACAGAGTGAGCCGCAGCCGCAGGGCTGGGTGCTTGCTTTGTTTGGCTGGATTTTTGCAGGATTGGGGCTCATATTTAGTTTTTTCGTCTTTGGAGGCTTGTCAGGAATCATAGGTTTAGTCTTCGGTATTTTGACGAAACGGATGGAGCAACGAAATACGCAGGGCATCCTTATTATCGTTTTAAGCTCCGTTGCGATCGGCATTGGGTTGTTGATTTTTACTATTTTTGCAGCACAAGGTTTTGTAGAAGGCCTGATGAGAGGTTATAATGAGCATTATCAATCAGGGAGGTAACAGCATTGAGCGTCATTATTTCACAGCAGATTACAGCAACGGGCGTGAAGGAATATACGAAGGTGATGAAAACATTGGATTCCCATTTTACACCTTTGGTTGGACAGAAAATCAGGGATACAGCTTTTGGCGATATGCAATATTATGACGTCGAGGACGTGTTTATTGATCTGGCAGAAAACGAATACTGGGTGATTTTACCTGCGGTTCTGCTGCATACCGATGATATCGAGGATGTACGGGATGCGGTGCGTGAGTATCGTTCACATGGTTGGGAATGTACAAAACCTTTGTAAATGCATGCTGCATAAGCATCTATACGGAAACGTCTTTCTTTTGCGAGAAAGGCGTTTTTTTGTGTATTTGTGTATAAAGTATTTCTAATGATTGGCATGAAAAGAAAGAGTTAATGCTGAAAATGCGCAAATTGTATCATTTTTTATTATAAAACGACAAGTTGGGAAATGAAAACGGACTTAATGTGTTATACTTAGTATATCAAAGGACAAGAGTCTAAAACGACCGGTAAGGCCCTTTCTTTGAAGAGCCTCGTAAGGTTCAACGTTTATCCAAAATAAATGGTCAAAAGGAAAAGGGGAAATGCTAACGTGAGAGTGAATTTGAAATTTACGAACAAAGGGCAAGTTGCAGTCGAGAAGTTCAACAATGAGGAGCTTATCGAAATCTTTACCCGCTACATTAAAACGTTAAGCAAGAAATATGATATCTCGGTTACCGTACCGGAAGATCTGAATGAGCAGATCTTGGCAGAGGGCACCGTAAAGGTCGTGTTGGATAAGATTAATTGTGACATGGACGCTTTTTTCAAGGAGCTGAGCCGGGATATTAAGGTGCCGCTGGTCAAAAGATTGGGTACCAAATTGGATAACGTGTTTAAGACCGAGGTCGTGGAACAGAACTAAGAATAAGGATCAAGCGAGTCTGGATGATGATTCGCAATATGAAATCATAAAACCTCCCGAATGGGGCGCATGGCTAGGCAATGTGCTCGTTCGGGAGGTTTTATATGTTTAAATTGCTCATTCAGCAGGAAAACATGCAATGTAGGTTCATTAGCGGGTTGTGGACGCAAGGCGCAGCTTGGCTAAATCAAATGAAGGCACAAGCCCTTCCTGAGCAGCGCGTCCGAGCAGTGCTTCGATGGCTGCATAGCCGCTGTCGCCCAGATTGGCGGTAAAGTCGTTCACGTACAGGTCGATATGCGATTGAGCCACATCCGGAGATAGCTCCTGCGCATGGGACAATACATATTCGCGCGAAGCCTCAGAATGTTTCCAAGCATACTCGACAGAGGCGTGTATCCAGCCTGCGATCGCATCGAGGTCTAGAGAACGGCGGGCAATAATGGCTCCAAGCGGAATCGGGAGCCCCGTATCTTCTTCCCACCAGTTGCCCAGATCCACTTGCTTGCTGAGACCGTAGGACGGATACGTGAAACGTGCCTCGTGAATAACCAGTCCGGCATCCATATGTCCGTCACGGACAGCAGGCATGATCTGGTCGAACGGCATCACGACAATTTCCCCTACCCCTCCCGGCACATGCTTGGCCGCCCACAGGCGGAATAGCAGATAGGCGGTGGAGCGTTCGCTCGGCACAGCTACGCGCTTGCCAGACAGGGCTTCCGGTCCTTGCGCCGTGGTGTCTTCCTTGGTCAGCACGAGCGGCCCGCAGCCCCGACCGAGTGCGCCGCCGCAAGGCAGAAGGGCGTATTCATCCAGCACCCAAGGGAGCGCGGCATAGGAGATTTTCATGACATCCAGCCCGTTTGGCGTTACCGCCAGATTGTTGGTGATGTCGATATCGGCAAATGTAATGTCCAGCGCGGGTGCGCCCGGAATCAATCCATGCGCCAAGGCATGGAAGACAAAGGTGTCGTTGGGACAAGGTGAAAAAGCAATTTGCATCTATATAACCTCCGTTAATGTAGAGAATGCGGCTTCCAACGCTTGCAAAGCTCCTTTGATCCGCCAGGCTGCGCGGTCGCGTGGACCCACTGCATTGGAAATCGTGCGGATTTCCATCACAGGCAGCCCCAGCGTGTTCGCCGCTACGGCTACCCCGTAGCCTTCCATCGCTTCGGCAGCGGCTCCGGGAACGCGCGTCGCCAGCCGTTCTGCGGTTGCCGCCGTACCTGTCGCCGTCGTGACGGTCAGGATCGGCCCGGTGACGGCTGTCTGTCCGGCGGCGCGCAGCGCCTGAACGAGCCGCTGCGCGGTGGCACCGTTCACGGCGATTCGGCTGGAGCCGAAGCCCAGCTCGTCCACGCTGCTGAAGCCCTCCGCCGTCTCGGCCCCGAGGTCGGCGGCGATGATCGCGTCAGCGACGACGACGCTCTCCAGTGCGGCTACATCCACGAAGCCGCCGCCGATTCCGGCGCTGATGACCAGGCGGTAGCCACCGCCAGCCAGCGCCAACGCGGTCGAAACCGCTGCGGATGGAGCGCCCACGCCAGCCAGCTCAACCGCAAAGCGGCTGTCGCCTTTCAGCCCGCGCAGCACGGCTTCCCGTTCGCCCTCAACCGCGGTCATGATCAGGATGCGTCCGTCTGATGTTGTATGCTCCATCGGTTGATTCCCCTTTAAATTTAGATCATATGCTACTTTATCATACTGCTTTTTGAAACGATGTTCAAAAAATAACGACAAAAAAAGCGCTCCGTGGCGCCTTTTGTATAAACCTGCAATATTTTCACAAACCGAAAGCCAGCAGCATAGCTGCCTTAAAGAATAACGATTAGCCTATGGTAACAGTTAGATATCAATTATTTCCAAGATAAAAAAGCAATTCTAATCTGGAAGAACAGCGCAGGCATAGCATATAATTAATTATATCGGCTGATCCTTGGAGATCAACTGAAACATCGTGATATTGCGGTCATAATGACTTTGGGTCCCGTCCTGATTGCGCACCCGAATCATCTCGCTGCTGAACAATTCGATATATCCGCTGCCAATCTCGCAGTATACGCCCGTCGGGTCCTCCTGCCAGACTGAAACGAGATGCTGAGACAGCGCCGCGGTGAAAAATTCTATGTTTTTTTGCAGTACGCGTGGCGTTTTCTTGGGTTCCATAACGTAAATCCTCCCTATATGATGCCATTTGAAAATAAAGCAATTGAACGTGGCTGGTATGTGGCAAGTAACAACATGATAAACGTAAAAAAACGGTGAAAAAGTACGGTTCGACAATCTACCTCAATGAAACAGACGTAAACACTGTACCCTTTAATGCTATTTTTGTAAAGTATCCATTGACCTTTTCAACATCAGGCTGTGTTTACACACATTTTACATTGCGTTTACACAGCTGTGATGCTAGTGCGTTTCATCTAATAGTACAATGAAGCATAACTATACTGCATGATTGATGGAGGCCATATGTTGATAGAGAGTCAGAATAAGGATAAAGATAAAGCCGGGTCAGAACGCTACTTTAATCGGGATTTAAGCTGGATTGAATTTAACCGCCGTGTGCTTCAGGAAGCGCAGGATACAGATACACCGTTGCTGGAGAGAGCCAAATTTTTGGCGATTGTGTCCAGCAATCTGGATGAATTTATGGCCGTTCGGGTGGCAGAGACGCGGGAGAAGATCAAGGCCGGTTTTATACAAAAGGACTTCACCGGATATACCCCCTCCGGTTTATACAAACGGCTGATCAAGCGCACGGTCTCGATGGTATCGGAGCAGTATCGAACCTATCGCGAAATTTCTCGCCTGTTGACGAAAAAGGGAATTTTGCTGCTTGAATATGAGGGCCTGAATGCGACACAGCGCAAGTCGCTGGATACGTACTTTCATGAAATTATATTTCCGGTGCTGACGCCGATGGCGGTCGATCAGAGCCGTCCTTTTCCACTGGTTCACAATAAATACGTATATTTGGCAGTTGTACTGAGACGTCAAGGGGATACGGAGGAGGATAAGCCGTTTTTTGCCATCGTGCAGGTGCCTTCCAATATTCCGCGTGTCGTGTCTGTGCCGCTACGTTCCAATAGCAAGAAGAAATCATTCATTTTAATTGAAGAGCTGATCAAGCATCATATTCAAACGCTGTTCACGGGTTATGTGCCGGAATCGGTTCAAGCCTTTCGTGTCACGCGCAATTCCGATTTGTCCATTAATGAAGAAGAAATCGAAGATTTGCTCGAAGAGATTGAAAAAGAACTGCGTCGAAGAAGACGCGGTGCGCCGGTAAGGCTGGAAGTGGAAAAAGGGATTCATCCCTTTGCTCTGACGGAGCTTCAGCGCGAATTCAAGCTGTTCGATCATGTGTTTGAGATGGACGGGCCGCTGGATTTGACGTTTCTGTCATCCTTTGCTGATCAATTGGAAGGGTATTCGCATTTGAAGTTTCCGTCGATCAAGCCGTTGTACCCGGAAGAGCTGCCTCCACAGGAGGATATTTTCAACGTACTCCGCAAACGGGACGTGTTGGTGTACCATCCGTATGAATCGTTTGATGCGGTGACTGATTTTGTGATTGAAGCGTCCGAGGACCCGGATGTAATGGCGATCAAAATGACTTTGTACCGTGTCAACGGAGAATCCAAGTTGATCCCGGCATTAGCTCGTGCGGCTGAATCGGGCAAGCAGGTAACGGTGGTCGTGGAGCTGAAAGCCCGCTTTGACGAGGAACGTAATATTGCCTGGGCACGCAAGCTTGAAAAAGCAGGCTGTCATGTGGTGTACGGGCTGGTCGGCTTGAAGACGCATGCCAAAATTATTCTCGTGGTGCGTCACGAGCGCAACGCGCTCAAGCGCTACGTGCATGTGGGCACAGGCAATTACAATGAAAGCACAGCACGGGTGTATACGGATATCGGTTTGTTCACGTCGGACCCGGTGCTTGGCGAGGATGCTTCGGAGCTGTTTAATGAAATCACGGGCTTTTCCGCGCTTAAGACCTTGCAGGCTTTCACGGTGGCTCCAACAGGGATGAAGAACAAGCTGTTCGAGCTGATCCGCAGGGAAGCAGAGCAAGCTTTGGCAGGCAAGCCCGCCCGCATTATTGCCAAAATCAACTCCTTATCCAGTCAGGAGATGATTGATGAACTATATGCAGCATCTCAGGCGGGTGTGAAGATTGATCTGATCATTAGAGGGGTCTGCTGCTTGCGTCCCGGTGTGGAAGGATTCAGCGAGAATATCAGTGTCATCAGTATTGTGGATCGCTTTCTGGAGCATTCCAGGCTGTTCTATTTTGAAAATGCAGGGGCTTCGGAGTTGTTCCTGTCCAGCGCGGACTGGATGACTCGCAACCTGACCCGCCGGATTGAACTGATGTGCCCGATTTATGATGACCGGATCAAGGGGATGCTGTCGGATATCTTGCATTTGTCCTTGAGGGATAATGTGAAGGCGCGGCGGCTTCTGTCTAACGGCAGCTATCAGTTTGTGGCCAGAACCGACGAAGAGGCCCCTATGCGGAGCCAATCCGAAGCCATGAAGGTTAGAAATTGGAAGAAGGAAGAATGGACCACGACAACGTAAGGTTCCATGCTTTTTGAAAATCTTTGGCGACGGCCTCCAGCTCCCGCTGTTCCAGAATCGGTTCACCGGTGCTTTCCAGACGAAGATGCAGCGCATCGTCTCCTGTGGTGGGATTGATGCTGGTGATGATGCCGGATTCGCTCCGGTCCATGCCAATCGCGAGCTGGAGCAGGGAACCTAGTCGATGTACACGCTCCTCGTCGGAGGCCTCCAGAATGTCGGCATGGGTGCGCAACAGGCGGGGCGTCCGATTCTTGGGATGGTAGTCCGCGATCAGCGCGGCCAATACCGTTTCACGGTGGGCCAGACCGCCGATGCCCGCATGTAGGATCCAGAACACGGAATGCTGGCGGAAATGGTAGTAATTTAAGGCTGCTCCGGTTTTGTACAGCGTTGCGGCGGTCAGCAGCAAACGTTTGTCCATAGCTGAGGACGACACGTCAGCCCATACGTCAACGAGTTCGTCATAGAGTCGGACAGCGTACTCGTTAACCCGCTTGACGTGCGCTTCGCTAACCGGGACAGCGAATGAAAGTATATTGCGGATCGACGCGATGAGCGGATTGTCGACCACAGGCTGTTCGGAATTGACCAGCTCATGAAACAGCCCGTCACGCAAGCCTGCTCCGCTGACCAAATAGGTGGAGCCTTGAGCGGCCTCGAATATCGCTTTCAATATAATTAGCCCCGGTACAATAATGTCGGCTCTGTCTTTGGACAGGCCGGCTGTTTTTTTGCGTTTTTCATAGGGAAGGTGGGGCAGACTGACATAAAAATAATTGACATCTTCTGTCGTCATTTCGTAATGATGCGTCACGGGCAACGAGTAATCCTGCCGCTTCTGATTGATTTTAGCCAAGGTACGCAAGGTACCGCCCAGACCGATGAACGGCAGGCCCGGATTGGAAAAGATCCAATCATGGTTTTGCAGCGAAGAACGGACGAAGCTCTCCATCTCCTCAATCTGCTGAGGGGACCATTCACCGTTCCTGACTTCCCGACCAAAGCGCCAATTCATGTTGACCGCGCCAAAAGGAAACGATATGGTATGAAGCCGCTGCCGCTCGCGGAACAGCGTAATTTCGGTGCTGCCGCCCCCAATATCTATAATAATCCCATCGCTCACATTCATTGTATTTACCACGCCCAGAAAGCCTGCATAGCCCTCCTGCTCTCCGCTCAGTATTTCCAGCGTTAAGCCCGTTTCCTCCGCGATCCATTGGACGATCTCATCTGAATTCGCCGCATTGCGGATGGCGGCTGTAGCTGCTGCCCGCATTCGAATGACCCCGTGCATACGGCATACTGCCATAAATTGATTTAGCAATGGAGCGATACTCCGAACGGCCTCCCGTTCCATACGACCATTCGCCCCAACCTTCTCGCTCAGTCGTGCGGCTTCCTTGCATTCCTGCACAATCCGGTAGGCGCCTGTCTCTGTCATTTCATAGATTACTAGACGAATGGAGTTTGATCCAATGTCCATGATGCCGATTTTGCTGTTCATGGTATGACCTCCTTGTCGAAAAAAACGATTTGCCCGTAAATTTCGCTGCTCCGTGCAAATGGTAGTCAGATATTGTCATTGTACCAGTGATATCAGGTGCATGCTACCGTTGACAGGGATCTTGTCGAAATGGACTTGGATCTTGGACTATCATCCAAGAATAGCCGGTTGCTTTTGACTATCGGGTAAAAGTGGTGAAGGTGGGCCAGAAATGGGTTTTCCGGTCGGTGGTCGCACGTCATGCCCGTCCCGGACTGGTCATTACGAACCTGTGCAAAGGGGGAACTCTGATGAAGAAATGGATGCGCTTTGGAAGATTTATCCCCGCTGGGCGCAGGTAAACACAAGACCCCAATAATCCTTGATCTTCTTAAATTGACTCCCATAAAATTCAATTTAGTAGATTGTAAATGTAATATATATGTGTATACTATAAAAATATTTTTTTTATTTACAAGCGTCAAAATCCTGTGTATAAGTATTGTCCACATTATCCCCTGTCACATATATGGCTTTACGACACTTACCAACAATTTATACACAGGATTTCCACAACATGCTGTGGATAACAGAACGCTTGTTCCGTTTTTGGTATTTTGATAGAATAGATTTTGAAATAAAAGGAAAGGTTGTGTCGAGGATGGCTATACTGACGGATGAAATGCTTTTGGATTCCTATCAGATGGCAATCGAGCTTAAACTTGAATGTGACTTCATTGCACTGTTGCTGGCTGAGATTCACAAAAGAAACTTAGAGATGAATACAGCCGTAGTCCTTCATTAGACCGGACAAGCTCTCGTACTGCGACTGTAAAGTCATTCAGGGTTCAAATGACTTTACGGACAATCACTGCAACGAATAGGCACACCGTAAAAAAGGGTATTTCACTCCAATAATTCAAATTTGGAGTAAAACACCCTTTTTTGTCATAGTCTAGAATAGACTACAGCTTCATGTTACTACTGTGACCCGGGGACAGCTTGGCGTCCGGATCAACATAAACCTTGGCGTTGTTGACGGCCGTAGGCGCTTCACCGAAGCCGACAGCAATCAGCTTGAGCTTGCCCGGATAGGTCGTAATGTCCCCTGCGGCGAAAATGCCGGGAATATTCGTTTCCTGACGGGAATCGACCACGATGGAGTTACTTTCGATTTCAATTCCCCATTCGGCAATCGGGCCGAGAGTGGATACAAATCCAAAGTTAACGATGACATCGTCCACTTCGATTTCCTGAGTTTCTTTGGTTTTTACATGAGCAAGGGTAACCTTCGTAATCGAGTCTTCCCCGTGCAGCTCTGTAATTTCAGTCGGTGTAACGACGTTTACTTTGGAAGCGAGGAGGTTTTCTACACTGTGTTCATGCGCACGGAACTTGTCGCGGCGGTGAATCAATGTAACCTGTTCTGCAATCGGTTCCAGCATGAGTGCCCAGTCTACCGCAGAGTCGCCGCCGCCGCTGATCAGCACTTTCCGGCCTGCAAATTTGCTCAGGTCGCTGACAAAGTAATGCAGGTTCGTTTTTTCAAAATGGTCTGCGCCCGGCAGTTCCAGTCTGCGCGGCTCGAAAGCACCCACGCCAGCGGTAATAATGACCGCTTTTCCGTGATACTCGCCGCCTTTATCTGTTTTGACGATGAAGTGGCGTTCTTCCTTTTTCTCTAATGATACGACTTTCTCTTCTAACTGTACTTCTGGATTAAAGTGGTTCATCTGCTGAACCAGATTGTTGACCAGTTCCTGTGCAGTCACTTTAGGAAAGCCAGCGACGTCATAAATATATTTTTCAGGATAAAGGGCTGCAAGCTGGCCCCCGAGTTGGGGCATACTTTCAATTAAGGTGACGGATGCCTGACGCATTCCCCCGTAGAAAGCAGCGAAAATACCGGCTGGACCGCCTCCGATGATAATCAGATCGCGGAGTTCCGCACCTGTGGATTGAGCTGTCACTCTAAAAACACCTCCGAAAGGGATAGTATGGATAATGGATATTGAATGTAGAATCAGCCGCATAGAGGTTAAGAAAGCCGCCGAACGCATGATTCACTGTTTATCATTATAAACTGCCGGGTTCCGCTTGGAAAGTTTAAGTGATTAATATTTGATGAAGGTATCGGGCGTGTATACATTAGTCATGTTGAGAGCAAAGCTGTGAATAATCACTGATTACGTAAACCGGAAGGGGTAGAAGCATGAGCAGAATTCCCAAAATTGTCATTGTGGGCGCCGGGTATGGCGGTATTTTAACGGCTCAGCAATTGCAAAAGGAGCTCAAGCACAACGAGGCGGATGTCACGCTGGTTAACCGCCATGATTACCACTATATAACAACGCATCTCCACATGCCTGCGGCAGGTACGGATACAATTGAGCATTCACGGATTCCGATTTCGCAGCTGATCGATGAGTTCAAGGTGGATCTAATCAAAGGGACGGTTAAGGAAATCATACCGAAGGAGAAAAAAATCGTGCTGGAGGATGGATCGCTATCCTACGATTATCTGGTAATCGGATTGGGCGGGGAACCGGAAACCTTCGGTATTCAGGGTATGGATAAGTTCGCGCTTACAATTCGAAGCATTAACTCGGTCCGCTTGATCCGTGAGCATATCGAATACCAGCTTGCTTTATATAAAAATGACGGGAACCCCGGACGGCTGAATTTTGTAGTCGGAGGTGCGGGCTTTAGCGGCATTGAATTCGTGGCGGAGCTGGCGGATCGTCTGGCACATTTGGCGAGAGCCTATGATATTGATTTTAACCGGATTCAAATTATTAACGTCGAGGCGGCTCCTACGGCATTGCCGGGCTTCGATCCGGAGCTGGTAGAATACGCGATGGATGTCCTTAAGCGCAAGGGCGTTACCTTCCGCATTGGTGTTCCAATTAAGGAATGCCTTGAGGATGGCGTTATCGTCGGTGAGGGTGAGAAAATCGAAGCTTGCACGGTCGTGTGGACGGGAGGTATTCGTGGTAACGGTCTGATCGAGAAGGCCGGATTTGAAGTGATGCGCGGACGTGTGAAGATCGACGATTTTCTGCATGCACCGGGTCATGACGACATTTTCATTATCGGGGACAGTTCTTTAATGTTTAATCCCGAAGGACGCCCGTATCCGCCGACCGCCCAAATTGCGATGCAGCAAGGGGTACTCTGTGCGAAGAATTTGGCAGCTACGCTTCGGAAAAAGGAGCTGCACAAGTTCGTATTTTCCAATAAAGGAACGGTTGCTTCTCTTGGAAAAGGGGAGGCTGTCGCGGTCGTGGGCAATCGCAAAATAAAGGGCTGGATTGCCGCGCAGCTGAAAAAAATTGTGGATATCCGCTACCTGTTCATCATTGGCGGGATTTCGCTGGTGCTGAAAAAAGGACGGTTTTTCTAAACTTGAGCATGACATAAAAAAATCCTGTGCGATCTACGGAGGCTTGACGGATGCGCAGGATTTTTTGACGTTAGCCGAGCGACTTTTTAATAAAGCACCCCCAAAAAGGGTATTGACACATAACTATACGACGACGTATAGTATGAATACTAATTACAAAGGGGGACCTTTACGTTGTATTCTGATTTTAACATCAAGGCTGATCCCAAGAAGATAAATTTATGGACAGAAAAATTTCCGAATGTGGACCCCCAATGTTTGAGTACGCTAGTGCTTTTCGCGCAGACAGCTCATGAAGTATACAATGGTGCGTCCTCCAGATTGTCCAAATATGGATTATCTGTTGGGAATCTGAAAATTTTAATTCAGCTGTTTCTGTTTGACCGTGCGTTGACTCCATCCGAACTGGCCGAATATTCAGGAGTAACGCGTTCAACGGTAACCAGCGTAATCGACAAGCTGGAGCGTGACGGCATCATCCGAAGAAGTACGCTTGTGGATCGTCGTATGACTGCGATCTCCTTAACTGAGAAAGGAAAGCAGTTAATGACGGAAACAATTCCGCTGTTCATTCAGCTTTTTTCGGATTTATTGAATGAATTTACGAAGGAAGATCATGTCCACTTCGCTGGGCTGCTACAGAAGCTTTCCACAGGTCTTGAGCGGATAAAACGGGAATAATATTTTTCCCGAAGCCGATAGTTAGACATCGTACTATCGGGTTCCGTACTTGTTTTTTTAAACAATCATTTTCCGCTTATTATTGGCTAAACCATCATGAAGGAGAGTTTGTTTCAATGAATAAAAAGATCATCGTGTACGTTCTACTTGTTGCCGCGTTAGGTACTGGAGGTACACTGATGGCTATGAGCGGCAAGGATGCTGTGAGTATGGCTGCCACACAAAAAAACACGCTGCTTACGGCAGATACCGTAAATGCTGCTTTTCAGGGCGTAGGTGGAAGAGTAAACACCATTGAGGTCAAAGAAGAACAAGAAGTAAAAAAAGGCGATGTTCTCATGACCCTCGATCCTGTAGATCTTGATCTGCAAATTGAGAAATTAAAAACAGATATCGCACAGGCTGATGTGAAAATAAAACAGGCTAAAGATGGACTGCAAAACCAGTCGGAAAAAATTTCGACTTCAGAAATACAGGGGCAACTCGATATTCAGGCTGCGCAAGCGGGAGAATCCCTGTTGAACCAAGGCACACGTGCGGAGGATATCCAAAAGCAAAAGCTGGCTATTGAAGCGGCGCAGCAATCGTTGGACGCTTCTCTGACAGGAGTGGAGACAGCCAAAAGAAATGCAGAAATCGCACAAAAAACAGTGACCTCCAGGCAACAGGCGCTTGAATTGGCTAAAGTCAATTACAACCGTATCAAAGCTCTGTACGATGCCGGAGCTGGAACCAAGGCGGAGCTGGATAACACCAAAAATCAACTGGATTCTGCCCAAATTGCGTTGGATACAGCCCGGGATCAGGTGGAAATTGCCAATAATCAGATTAATGCGACCAGCAAGCAATCCGATATTGCTAAAAATAGTATCGCTCAGCAGCAAACCGCTCTGGAAAAAATGGAGGCAGGTGCAACCGCAGAGGAACGCGAACAGGCTCGCATCAAAACAGAAAAGGCCAAGGAAGCACTAACCCAGACCTCTCAAACACGTAAAGATGTTAAAAATAGTGAATACAATGTGGATCTTCTGGCTCAACAAAAGCAGGCATTAACCGTTCAGCTCAAATCTCTGGAATTGCAGCGTGGACGTATGGTGCTGAAAGCATCTACAGACGGCAAGGTGTCACGTATTATACCGAAGATGGGAGAAATCGTGGCGACGGGTGCAACGGGTGTCGTTATTGAAACCAAGCAGCTATACTATGATATTTATGTGGACGAGGATTCCGTGTCACAGTTTAAAGCAGGAGGTAATGTAACTTCCCACGTTGTAGCTTTAGACAAAGATATCCAGGGGAAAGTGAGGTACGTCACCTCTGCTCCACAGTATACCAACATGAGAATGAGCCGGGATAAAGGTCTGTCGGATATAAGCTCCTTCCAGGTGCGTGTAGATGTTCAGCGAACACCTGAACTGCTCCCTGGAATGACGGTAGAGGTTGTGACGAAATGAAGGCGTTCATAGAAGAATGGAAGCTCTTGATCAGTGGCAAAACGGTTTTCATGATGCTGCTCGTTCCTATCGTAGTAGCCGTAATCTTCGGATTTGTATTTAAAAATAACCAGCTTAACGATGCCCCTGTAGCTGTAGTGGATTTAGACCATAGCAGCTACAGCCGACAGCTTATTAATAAGCTGGATGCTTCGCAGTATATTGATGTACGCTATGTGCAAGAGAATGATACCGACCCGAATTTACTTTTATATAATGAAAAGTTTCTTGCAGTTATTTATCTTCCAGCGGGGCTGGAGGAGAACAGACTCAAGGGAGTGCAGAGTAACATTGGCTTTTATGTAGATAACACGCTCGGGCAGGCTACAGGGAATCTACGTTCGGCGGTGACTGAAATCATTGCTACGGAAAATGCGATGCTGGCTGGTGGCGGGCTTAAATCTATGGGGATGAGCGATAGTCAGGTAACAGGGCTTACCTCCAATATGCTTCTCCAGCAGCGGCTATTGTATAATCCTACCAACGTTACCCTGATGACCTCGGTTATCGGGTTCATGAATACAGTTATGGTTTCGCTGATTGGTAGTGCTGCGCTGACGATTGTGCCTCGCTTACGGGAGGAAGGAAGATTAAAAGATGAGTTACAGCATTCGTACGGCCTGATTCTGAGAGTGATACCGTATGCGCTAGTAGGATGCGTATCCTTTTTTCTGTCCATTGGTTTGCTCAAGCAGATCGGCGGACTCCGTTTTGAAGCAAATGTATGGCAGATGGGTATTCCGTTTCTACTGTACACGATTACGTTGAGCTTGCTTGCAATGGCTTTGGGATGGAATGCGGCGAATCCGGGAAAAGCTTCCCCACGTCTCATGCTGATTATACTGCCTTCGTTTTTACTGAGTGGCGCTCAATTGCCGGTAGCTATGCTACCCCCATCGTTGCAGTATGTAAGTAACATTCTTCCATTAACCTGGCATTTCAAGTTTTTGAGAGGGATGGGATTCAAGGGCGGAAGCTTGAAGTATTTCATTCCTGAGCTTGGAGGATTTTTGATCCTGTTAAGTGCTTTGTTGCTTCTGATCTTTATTCTGATTGCATTGGAAAAAAGAAAGCTGGCAAAAAATGAGGACGCTGCTGTAGTCATTGAACCTGTGTTACACTAATATACAAGAATATGATTTTTTCAGGCGCCCGTGAGGGGGCCTTTTCTCATCTTGTGTGGCTTTGAAGCACGTAAAAAGGATTCCGTTGTCCCTAAGCGGGAGTTCACGAAATCCTTGGTCGATTTATTTTAAAAATGGTTCTGGTGATTTACGTTTTACAGCTTTAACATGTCTTCAAATGTTTCTTCGTTCAGAAAGCTGCCGACATAGAAGGAGCCGAATTCGCCGTAGCGGGCGCTGACTTCGTCAAAACGCATTTCGTAGATCAGCTTTTTAAATTGAAGTGCATCGTCGGCGAACAGTGTGACGCCCCATTCCCAATCGTCGAAGCCGATAGAACCGGAAATGATTTGCTTCACTTTGCCAGCGTAGCTGCGTCCGATCAAACCGTGGCTGCGCATCAGGGTGCGGCGCTCATCCATCGAAAGCATGTACCAGTTGTCGTCCAGATCGCGTTTTTTGTTCATCGGATAGAAGCAAATATATCGAGCCTTGTTCAAAACAGGCTTCAGACGTGCAACAATTTGCGGATTTTGCATCGGATCTTCGTCCTTGCTCAAATAGTTGCTCAGCTCCACCACACTCACGTAAGAGTAGGTTTTAGTCGTATATTTGGCAAAGGTTGTTTTGTTAAACTCATTTTCGAGTTTATTGAGGTCTTCCAGCGTTTCGCGTAGATGTAACATAACAAAATCAGCCTTTTGTCCGATTACAGTATATACGGCAGAGCTACCCAGACCTGCTTCCTCGGTAACGCTCCATTCCTTCATAAACTCTTGAAGCTCGTCCAGCGCCCCGGCGCGCTCTTCATCGTCTGCTGTTTTCCATGCCGTCCAGTTGATGGATCGGAAATCGTGAAGTGCATACCAGCCTTCCAGCGTGGATGCTACTTCATTTGGCGTTGATGGGGGTTGTTGAGGTTGATGTTGGTTCACAATGGTCACTCCTTTTTCAAATCTGTAAATAATCATCGGCATGGCCGAAACATGTGCGTTTTAAGTATGTCCTGCGAATGAAGAATGTGTAATGCTTAACTATTATATTGTAGCCCAAATAAAGGATTTTCACCAATGAAAGAAATGTGAAGAATTTTATTTTTTCCATGATGCAGGTCACAAGTCGTAAAATAGTTAGTATTCTCGAAAAAAGGGGAACACGGACGAATGAGGCTGCCAAAAAGGAGGACAATTGGACTTATTTTGCTGGTCTAAGCAGGGGGCAAGTATGATAGAATAGAAAAACATCTTGGAGACCGTTATGTCAGGAAAGGAAGAATGTTGGAATGCGGATGAAAAACCTGCTGCACTATACTGAGAACCACCGCTACTGCGTTTATCGGGAATTCGGCTTGAGCGCGCTGGATGAATTGATGCTGGGAAGCGTCTATCAGCCGATGGTAGGCGCATTTGCGGTCAGCCTGTATCGGCTATTGTTCCAGCATGTGCCAGTCGGACAGATTGGTTATTCGCCGCTGGAGCAGCAGCGTCGTCTTTTTCTGACACTGGGGCTGGAGCCGAGTGAGAAGGGACGCAAGTATCTAATTGAACAGACCTCCAAGCTGGAGGCTGTCGGTCTGTTGCAGACGTCCAGGCTGTATGCACCGGAAACGGACGACTATATGTATGAATATGAGATGCAGCCACCGCTTGCGCCTGCCGATTTTTTCAGGACACAGCATCTTACTCTTTTGTTGAGAGACAAAATCGGCAAGTTTGCAGTGCTTTCTCTGCGAGAATCGCTGTGGAGCAGCGAATCTGCGGAATGGTCGCAATCTTCCTATAATAAAGAAAATATATCTATTCCGTTTTACGAGTTATTTGAGCTGAACACTCATGTCATTGATTACGAGTTGGAGCAGGCACTGTCCGAGGTGTCTTCGGGCCGTCACAATGGAGCTTTGGCCGCAGAGTCGGAGGAAGGGCTGAATTATGCAGACATCATTCTCCGTTTTCCGCGCGAATCCGTTAATCGCAAGCATGTGGAACGCCTGCGTTTTGAGCACGAGCAGCTAGGCATGGTCAATTACGTTGTTCGCAAATTTGACTTATCTGTGCAGGACATCAGCCGATTGCTGGATGAGGACGGTATTTTTACCGAAGCGGGCGATTTGCTGCTAGACGAGCTTCAACTCCGAGCCAGCCAGCATTCCAGACAGGATCGGAAGCGTCAGGAGGAACAGCAGGTGCAGGCCGCCAAAGTGGTTGCCTTGCGCCAGAGAGAAGCTGCCACTCCAGAAGAGCCGCCTGCGGAGCAAGCCGTTGAGATGGAATTCTATGTGGAGGTTCCACCACAGTTCACAGCCAAGTGCGACATTCACCAATATAATATGATGCTGCGCAACGAGCCTTATCGTCGTTTGTTGCAAACCTTTTTCCCCGGCACGGTTCCTGGTAACCTGCTGGATATATTCGAAAAGATTGATATCAGCTACAAGCTGCCTGGTGAAGTCATCAACGTACTTATCCATTATTTAATGTCCCTGCTGGTGTCAGGAAGCGATCAGCGGATCAACCGCAATTTTGTTGAGGCTGTCGCTTCTAATATGCTGTTAAAGCAGGTGAGCACCTACGAAAAGGCCGTTCAATATATACGTGATCAAGCCAAGGTAAAAGGCAAGCAGTCCGCTGCTTCTTCTTCCGGAGGCCGTTCCCGTTCGTATGCCAAAAACAGCGGCCCATCCAAGCCATCCATTCCCATCGTACAGGATCATCCTTCCGAGGAATCCGTATCCGAGGAAGAACTGGATGAACTGCTGCGCCTGGCCGAACGAATGCAATCGGGTAAACAGAAAAAGGTGTAAAAATATTAAGCGAAGCCAATTCAAATATGTGTCGACTTTATGGCGGTCGGCAGCGGAGCGGATGGAATCGTTCTGGAGAAGCGATAGCGTTCGCCTTTGCCACCGGTTTTTAACCTTTACTTTCTATTCCAATAGAAAAAAACCGGAGGCAACAGCGATCGTAAGAATGATCCATCCGCGAAGCGTCTCTCTCCCCTTCATAACTCTGCACATTTTAGAAAGGAGGAGCGTTCTTGGAATCACTGGGCGATTTGCTACAGCAGATGCAGAACCCTTCGTTTCGCCAGCGCACGCGCAATGTGGCCGATCAGGTTCTCAATGATCCGCTGGTACAGGAGTTTTGCGCTGCGTATCCCGATATTGACGAAACACAACTGCGACTAAACATGAGCATGCTTTTTCAGTATGCCCGGGATCGTCGAAATTGCGACAATTGTCCGGGGCTCGAACAGTGTCCTAACGATTTTCAAGGACATTTTTGCAAACTGGGCGTAGAATACCCGAATGGTACAGCCGAAATGGTGGACATCCGTACCCCTTGCGCCAAGCTGGTAGCTTCACAGCACGAACAGCGGGTGCGTCAGCGGATTAAAAGCTTTTATGTGGATGAGCGTGCACTTTTGGAAGGCTATAATGCCCTTGAAATTGCACGTAAGGACGCACAACGTATGCCCGCAGTCACACAGCTATTCCGTTACATCGAAGAAACGAAAAGCCAAGGCCTATCCAAAAAAGGACTGTACCTGGAAGGTACGTTTGGTACGGGTAAAACCTTTTTAATGGGATATCTGCTGCACGAGCTGGCCCTGTCCGGGCTGAACGGTGTGATCGTGTATATGCCTGATTTTGTGGAGGACTTAAAATCCATGATTCAGGAAGGGCAAAAGCTGAAGGAAACGACCGAAATGCTTAAAAATTGTGACCTGCTCGTATTTGACGATATTGGAGCGGAAAATTTGAGTCCATGGGTACGGGATCATGTGATGGGCTCGATTTTAAATTACCGAATGAACCGCAAACCTACCTTTTATACTTCGAATTACTCGTTGCAAGGGCTGGAGAAGCATCTGAGCTTTACGAGCAAGGATGGTGAGGAATTGTACAAGGGACAGCGTTTGATGGACCGGATTCGCCCCTTTGTAGATGTCATTACCGTTAAAGGGAAAAATCAGCGAGGATAATTGTAAATTAACTTGCCATTTTGATATCTTACAATTAAAAAACTATTGTGATATAATTAAAAGGTGTCAAAAAAGAAATTACAGGTTATAATAATCTTGACTTTTCTATAAAGGAGGAACATACAATGGCAATTGTTAACGTGTCCGACCAATCCTTCAACGCAGAAGTCGAAGGAACAGGAACCGTTTTGGTTGATTTTTGGGCGCCATGGTGCGGTCCTTGCAAAATGATCGCTCCTATTCTGGAGGATTTGTCCACAGAAGTTGGCGATAGCGTCAAAATCGCGAAAGTGAACGTGGATGAAAATCCAGAGTCTGCTTCCCGTTTCGGCGTTATGAGTATTCCTACCCTGATCGTCTTCAAAGACGGACAGCCCGTTGATAAAGTGGTGGGTCTGAACTCCAAAGAAGCGCTGAAAAGCATGCTTACCAAACACCAGTAATCATCGCATGTGACCCATGCTCCTGCGGGGGCTTGGGGAGCGGCCATGAACGGTTAATGCCTCCGGTTGTAAATACCGGGGGCGTTTTTGTGTATTATTCCTGCATATTATATAGTAGTCGAGCAGTCATTTAAGAATGGAAGGAGGAACCGGGCGAATGGAATCTTATGCGGAGGACTTGAGGAATCAGGAGAAGGCACTGGAGAACATACGGCACAAATTAGCGTTGCTGCCGGATGCATCCGGCTGTTACTTGATGAAGAACAGCGAGGGCACCATCATTTATGTCGGCAAGGCCAAAGTGCTGAAAAACCGGGTCCGTTCCTATTTTACAGGTAGCCATAACGGCAAGACACAGCGACTGGTTTCCGATATCCGTGATTTTGAATATATCGTTACGGGCAGTAATATGGAGGCGCTCATTCTGGAGTGCAACCTGATTAAAAAGCATCAGCCACGGTATAACGTGCTGTTGAAGGATGACAAAACTTTTCCGTATTTGAAAATTACGAACGAGGAGCACCCCAAGCTGGAGGTGACCCGGCGCGTTCTGAAAGATAAAGCAAAATATTTTGGTCCTTATCCTAATTCCTACGCGGCACATCAGACGAAGAAGCTGCTGGATCGCATGTACCCGTTACGCAAGTGCGGTGTGATGCCGAAGGAAGTGTGCCTTTATTATCATATGCATCAATGTTTGGGGCCTTGTGTGAAAGAGGTTGAGAAGGAAACGTATGACCAGATTGGTCAGGAGATCGGTTCTTTTTTGAGCGGTGGGCATGAGGAAATTAAAAAGGATCTTCAACGCAAAATGCAGGAGGCCGCAGAGGAACTGTACTTTGAGCGTGCCAAGGAGCTGCGCGACCAGATTATCAGCATTGACGCGATGATGGAAAAGCAGAAAATCACGACTGCCGATGCGAAGGACCGCGATGTATTCGGATTTTCGGTGGATAAGGGCTGGATGTGTGTGCAGATCCTATATGTTCGTAAAGGTAAAATGATTGAGCGGCATATGTCTACGTTTCCTTTTTATGGAGAGGCTTACAGCGATTTTATGTCCTATGTGACGCAATATTATAGTGATAATCCGGCGGTGCCGCAGGAAATATTGCTGCCGGATACACCGAAGCTGATGCAGCAGGCGGAACAGGGGGATGTCGGTCAATCGGCTGTGGCGGAAGTTGTTCCTCACACTGCAACAACCGAGGGAACCGGACAGACCAGTAACGATGCTGCACAAGAAGCAGGTACAGTGCCGGATGTGCAGAATGCAGAGCATTCGCATCCGTTCGAGCGTCTCGCTGATGCACTGCTGGTGGCCGAGGAGCGTGCTTCTTATGGAGAAGCAACGGACCGGGATTCAACAGAACCCCAACTGTCAGGCGGGCTGGAGGAACCAGCTACGGCGGCTCTAGCTCTGGCTGAATGGCTGGATGTAAAGGTACTGGTGCCTCAGCGTGGACTGAAAAAGCAAATGACAGGTATGGCTACGGAAAATGCACGGGTCGCATTGGATGAGAAGTTTAAGCTGATTGAACGGGATGAGGAACGGACTTCCAAGGCTGCAAGCAATCTGGGACATGCGATTGGGCTGGATAGCCTGCATCGGGTGGAGGCGTTTGATAACTCCAACATACAGGGCTCCGATCCAGTCTCGGCAATGATTGTGTTCATTGATGGCAAGCCTGCCAAGAAGGAGTACCGTAAATATAAAATCCGTTCGGTGCAAGGGCCGGATGATTATGAAACGATGCGTGAGGTCATTCGGCGTCGATATGAACGTGTGCTTAAAGAAAATCTGGAGCGTCCGAACTTAATCGTCGTCGATGGTGGACGCGGACAGATTAAGGCCGCTGTGGATGTGCTGGAGAATGAGTTGGGTTTGTTCATTCCTGTGTGTGGTCTGGTGAAGGATGCCAAGCACAGAACCTCTCAACTACTGGTGGGGGATTCTCCCGAAGCCGTGACACTGGCCCGCAACAGTGAAGAATTTTACCTGCTGCAACGGATTCAGGATGAGGTTCACCGATTCGCCATTACATTCCATCGTGAGCAACGGGGCAAATCCATGGTAACCTCTCGTTTGGACTCGATTCCGGGAATTGGCGAGAAGCGGCGTAAGCTGCTGCTTAAGCATTTTGGTTCACTAAAAAAAATAAGAGAGGCCAGCGTCGAAGACTTCCGGCCTCTCTCTATCGGTGATAAGCTTGCGCGTCAGATTATAGCTGCCCTTCGGGAGGAGGAGTCGTAGAATACGGCTCTTCTTTTTTTATGGGCTCAAACATGACTCGATTTGGCTTCTTTGGACTAAACCAGTAAATGAGGTAGCCCACGATGGCCGGCAATACGATCCAGAACAAACCAGCGGTCAGGTTTACCGTATTTCCCAAACTCATCACGCTAAGACCCATCAAAATGCTGTCAAAAATAACGTGGCTGAACATGGCGGCAATAAAGCCGTAACGCAGGAACACAAAACTGAACAGCAATCCAAGGAAGGTCAGCTCGATAGGTCTGGAAATGACCGGATAGATCGGATACAGTGTATGTCCCAATGCCCAAATCAGCGTGGTGATCAGACAGGCAACAAAAGTATTTCTCACCATCTTTTTCACCATCGGAATACCAAACAGACGGTATAGTGCTTCTTCTCCAATACCTGCCATCCATGCCATAATCGGCAGTAACCATGGATAGGCCATATTGTACGGAGATTGTGTGGCATCGGTTGTGGAGAACGTATTAAACGTGCGCTCCAGTACAAAGAACAAAATGGATTGTACGCCGAGTAAAATAAAAGCCCACAAGTAGCCCACATACATACTGCGAAGCACATACAGCCCGTAGCCCGGCTCTTTGGCGCGTGGCCATGCATTCAGTCCAACCTTGCGCATCAGCCCGTCACCGCCAACCAAGGAGAAGTAGAGCGATACGGCCATTACGAAGGAAACTACGACTTGCAAAATCATAAGAAATATAAGCGCTCCCCGACCGCCTGCTTCTGCTTGCAGTATAGGTAGCATGTTAAATGTCCCTGCCATACTGGCAGCAAAATATACAATGGACAACACGATGCCACGTACAAAGGAAGTGTGGCGTCGTGTAAGTGAGGCATATACGATGGCAAGTATGCCCAAGACCAAGCTTAATAAGGCATAACCCGCGTAGGTCATCCAGTTTGCCCAGTACGTTTGTTTTTTGACATATTCCGTATAGGACGATGGGGCAGAAAAGCTTTGTGTAAACGAGCGAACATTTCCGTCTTCAAAAGTAAAAGCCAGCGTAAGTACCGAGGAGCCGATTTTTTTATCGCCCACGGTATACTTCAATCCACCCTCGCCTTCGGATGTCGCGAGCTTCAAGTCTGACGGCTTAAAGCCAAAGCGTTTCACCCAGGCTGCCGCTGCCTGTTCCTTCGCTTCCAGCGTCATGTCTCCCTCGGCTGCACGTACAAGCCTGCTACGTGCCTGCTCATCCGTAGAAATATCAGCTTGTGTGTAACTGGTGCTGGAGGTAATTCGTTTAAAGCTAACGACTTTGCCAGTGGCCAAATCCACATGAATTTGCAGCTTGCTTTTCGAAGAAGGCTCCGGTAAATCGACCCGGAAGGTTTCGTAAGGATAACTTTTTTTCCATGTACGGTCATACTGTTGAAGCAGCTTTTCTCTGGATAAATAACCGTACAGGTCCGTTTCGGCCTGATAGGTCACGACAGGCTTTTCCGGCTGCGATTCGGTATAGCCCAGCTCGGAGCGGGCGAAGTCCAGCGCGTGTATGACTGCTTCCTGCTTGCTGATGACCTTGGCATTCGTCAGTGCCTCCGGATTCGGATTACTAAACGAGGGAATAAGCAATTGAAAGACAAAAAAGCAAATCAGGCCAATCCCGCCCAACAAGCCTAATCTTTTGAAGTTGGCCGTGAGCACGACCGGTTTCCCGATAGGATTCATGAGTTTCCTCCTTAATCTGTAAATAAGAACATCCATTAAAGATATCATACTGCACAGGTTCCCGCCAACAGACCTACGATATTCATGAAAATGGAGTGAAAGCACGTTAAAGTTTCAATAAAATAAGATAAGCTGCGATTAAAGGTGGCCTATTCTCAAATTACCGCTAATTTAACGTTATTTCGATGAAATCGGTTTTGTGCTATGTATATAGAAGGATTATAATCTCTTGAGGCAATGCATATGAAATACATAGGTAACGATATACATTTGAGCCGAATTTCCATAGGAAAACGGGGGAACCATGTTACTGGGGTGAATTTCGCAGCCGGTCCCGGACCGGAAGTGTGAATAGGGCATACTGTGCTGCCCGAATCCGTCAGCTAACCTCGTAGGCTGTGAGCAGGAACCAAGTCAGGCACTCGGTTTTCCGGTGTCTTTTTTTGTGTTATTAAAACGTAGCTGAGTTAAGTCCGCTTCGCGATCCATTTGATCTTTCGATCGCTGTTTTCTCTAAAAGAAACGGACTAAAGAAACTGAAAAGAGATTGGTGATTTTATGAGCTGGCAGTAGCGGAGGGGGCAGAATTGTTCTGAAGAAGCGAAGTATTTGCCTTTATCACCGGATTTTAACCATTAAAGGGCTTATAAAATCAGAAAAAATCCGGGGATAACAGCAATCGGAAGAATAATCTGCACCCGTAGCGATCTCCAAGCTTATAATTCACCAAGTAGGAGCCGTGATAAATAGATGAATCCCAATGCAAGATGGTTTCGGCTTTCTCCACCGCAGATATTCGTTGCGGGCTTTGCCATTATCATTCTTATAGGCAGCTTGTTGTTAATGCTGCCGATTTCCAATACAACGGGGAAGCCGCTTGCATTTATAGATGCTTTGTTTACAGCCGCCTCCGCAACCTGTGTTACAGGTCTTGTCGTTAAGGATACTGGAATCTTCTTTACCACCTTTGGTCAGGTGGTTATCGCTGCGCTGATTCAGATTGGTGGTCTCGGCTTTATGACGATGGCTACTTTGATTGCGCTGGTGTTCAAGCGCCGCATTTCCTTGCGGGAACGCCTGATTTTGCAGGAAGCGATGAACCAGACCTCTGTTGAGGGAATTGTCGGATTGATCCGCAGGGTGTTGCTGTACTCGCTAATCATTGAGGGCGTGTGCGCCACGATATTCGCGATTCGCTGGTCCTTTGATATGCCCATAGGCAGGGCGATTTATTTTGGAATCTGGCATGCCATTTCCATGTTTAACAATGCGGGCTTTGATTTATTCGGTCACTTTCGCAGCCTTACAGGTTATGTGTATGATCCTATTGTTAATTTTACAGCTATGTTTCTGATTATTTCGGGTGGCATTGGCTTTGTGGTTATGTCGGACCTGGTAGAATACCGCAAGCGCGGGAGACTTTCCTTGCATACCAAGGTGGTACTCAGTATGACGGCTGCCCTGATCGTAGTCGGCACGCTTGTCATCTTTGTATTCGAGTTTAGCAATCCGAAGACATTGGGCTCGCTGGATTGGGGTGGAAAGCTGCTGGGATCTTTATTCCAGTCCGTAACACCGCGCACCGCAGGTGCCAATACGTTAGATATCGCTGGCTTGCGACAGGCTACGCAGTTTTTCATCATTATATTGATGTTTATCGGTGCTTCTCCTGGCTCTACTGGAGGCGGGATTAAGACGACAACGTTTGCGCTGCTCATTGGAGCCGTGATTTCGATGCTGCGAGGTCGAGAGGATATTGTACTGTTCAAATACCGGCTTGCGCAGGGGCGAATTTACAAGGCTTTGACCATTACACTGCTGGGGCTGCTGTTTGTGATTGGCGTGACGATGATTTTGTCGGCAACCGAGGATCATCATTTTCTGATGATATTGTTCGAGACGGTGTCTGCATTTGGGACGGTGGGATTGTCGATGGGTCTTACACCTGATTTGACGGTTATAGGCAAGCTGGTCATTACCCTGACGATGTTTGCGGGCAGATTGGGGCCGCTCACGCTAGCTTATGCACTGGCTCCGAAAAAGGGTAAGGAATTATATCGTCATCCGGAAGGCAAAATGATTATAGGATAAGGGAGTTCTCGAGTAGATATGAAAACGCAGCAGTTTGTAGTTATTGGTTTGGGACGGTTTGGCTCAAGCCTGGCTTTGCAATTGGTAGATATGGGGTGCGAGGTGCTTGGCCTCGACCGGAGTGAGGATGTTGTGGACAGTATGAGTGAGCTGTTGACGCATACCGTCGTGGCGGACGCTACAGATGAGGATTCGCTGCGATCACTGGGCATCCGCAATTTCGATTGCGGCATTGTTGCGATTGGTGCTGATATTCAGGTCAGCATCCTGGCTGCCATTTTGCTAAAGGAGCTGGGTGTGAGCAAAGTCGTTGCCAAAGCGATATCTGTGCTGCACGGACGGGCGTTGGAAAAGCTCGGTGTGGACCGGGTCATTTATCCCGAGCGGGATATGGGGATAAGAGTTGCGCATCAACTGGTCACGCCTAATTTGCTTGATTATTTGGAGCTGTCCAAGGAATACAGTATTGTGGAACTCAACGTTCCTGCATGTCTGCATGGCAAAACGCTATCTGAGCTGAATGCCCGCACCCGCTTTGGTTGCAGCATCGTGGCGCTTCATACGGCGAACGGTATCCTGATTGCACCAACAGCGATGGATCGGCTAAAAGCGGACGATATTATGGTCATCATCGGCTCCAATGACAATATCGGCCGCTTCGAGGATGAAGTCGTTAACGTGAATGAGGAAGGCTGATCTCCTCTATACCATACGATAGCCCGCAAACGATGCCCGCGTCTCGCTGATCCAGCGCCGTGCTGTCGGCCCCAGATCGGTCGTCTCCGAGTAGATGAGGGAGGTGGTGCGCCGTGTCTCCTTCAAATCAGGCAAGTACAGCGCCGTTAGCCCATTATCCCGCAGCAGCTCGCTGCGTAAATACGATTTGGGCAGTAATGCAGAAGCCTTGCAGGTCGGCAGCAGGCGCACAATCGCCTCGAACGAGTCAATTTCCATACGGATATCCGGCATGATGCCGCTGCGCTGGAACAGGTCATCGGTCAGACTGCGGTACCAGGTTCCTTTGGAAAAAATAATCATCGGCAATCCTTGCAGATCTTTCATCGAAGCCGTTCCCGTCTTCATCGTTAATTCATGTCCGATCGGAACGACTAGCTCCAAATGATCGTCAAACAGCGGAATGCAGCGTAGTCCGGCCTCATGAATGGCAGACCCGACAATACCGGCGTCTGCTTTTTTGTCGCGTACAAAAGCGACGATTTCATGGGTTTTGCCTGTGAGTAGCTTCAGCTCGGTTTGGGGATGCTTGCTCATGAAAGCTTCGACGAGAGTAGGCAGTGTCGTTTGGAGTGTCGTCAGACTCGCGCCCAGTGTAAGCATACTCTGGGCTTCATTTTTGTACTGGGACAGCTTTTGCAAAAAGCGAAGCTGCCGCTGTCGTTGCTCCAGTGCGAATGTATATACAAATCGACCTGTCGACGTAATTTCGAGTCGTTTGCCCCGCCGATCAAAGAGGTTTACACCCAGCTCTTCCTCCAGCTTGGCGATTTTGCGGGACAGGGCGGGCTGGGACAGATTAAGTAGCTTGGAGGCTTTATTCAGGCTGGATTGCTCGACAATGACGGCAAAAGCGTTCAAATCCTCAAACAAATCATCCACTTCCTCTCTATATGCAAAAAAGACATAACAATTAATACGTATATTGCAATTCCATTATAAGCCGAAAAGGAGTAACATGAAAGCGACACAAGATGTTCACACTTTTGTTTTCCCTTTTAAGGAACACCTTGTTAGACATTTCCTGTCGGGAACTGTCATTTTATATGTTATATTACTATTGAAAACGCTATTATTAGGAGAAGGGAGCATTACCTAGATGAGAGGATTTTATTCCAGAAAGCTGCACTCGCTTCTTGGCGTCATCCCGCTGGCTCTGTTTTTTGTAGAGCATTTGGTGACCAACTTCACAGCGGTGGAGGGCGGCAAGGAAGGATTCAATCGCAGCGTGGCCTTCCTGAATGGTCTGCCGCTTGTTATTGTGCTTGAAACGTTATTTATCTACTTGCCATTACTGTTCCATGGAATCTATGGCTTGTATATCGCTTATCAGGCTGATCCGAATGTCAAAAATTTTGGCTATTCGCGTAACTGGCGCTTTCTGTTTCAGCGCATTTCCGGTGTGATTACGTTCGTATTCATTATCTGGCACGTATATGATACACGTTTTCAGGTGGCTCTGGGTAATGTAACACATGAGCAGCTAGGCGGCGTGATGCACGGCATTGTAACGAATCCGGTTTATTTTATCCTTTATTTAATCAGTGTTGTTTCGGCATCCTTTCACTTTGCTAACGGACTATGGGCTTTTATGGTCAGTTGGGGGATTACGGTGGGGCCGCGTGCACAAAAAGTGTCCTCCTATATCTGCATGACCTTGTTCGTGGTTGTATCGATCGGCTTCATCGCTTCCCTGTTGGCATTCCGCAGCGCGGAATTTCAGGAAACAGCAACCGCATGGGTACAAAGCAGCGCTATTCAACAGCTACTGTAAACGAGGTATTCAAACGATAAAATAAGATCCTGAAAAAAAGGAGTGAGCAGAAATGGCAGCATCCAACATTATTGTCGTGGGCGGCGGTCTTGCGGGTCTAATGGCTACGATCAAGGCGGCAGAGGCAGGAGTTCACGTTCATTTATTTTCTTTGGTTCCGGTCAAAAGGTCCCACTCCGTTTGTGCTCAAGGCGGCATCAACGGCGCGGTGAATACGAAGGGTGAAGGCGACTCGCCCTGGATTCACTTTGACGATTCAGTATATGGCGGCGACTTTCTGGCGAACCAGCCTCCGGTAAAAGCGATGTGCGAAGCGGCTCCGGGGATTATCCATCTCATGGACCGCATGGGTGTCATGTTTAACCGGACACCGGAAGGATTGCTGGATTTCCGCCGCTTCGGCGGTACGCAGCATCATCGGACAGCCTTTGCCGGAGCGACGACAGGGCAGCAGCTTCTGTACGCACTTGATGAGCAGGTACGACGCTGGGAATCCGAGGGCTTGGTGACCAAGTATGAAAACTGGGAGTTCTTACAGGCTGTACTCGATGATGAGAGTATCTGTCGCGGCATCTGTGCGCAGGATTTGCGCACGATGGAAGTGAAGACCTTTGCAGCGGATGCGGTTATTTTGGCATCGGGCGGTCCCGGCATTATTTTCGGCAAAACCACGAATTCCGTGATTAATACTGGTACGGCTGCCGGGGCGGTATATCAGCAGGGCGTACGCTATGCGAACGGCGAGTTTATCCAGATTCATCCGACGGCTATTCCGGGGGATGACAAGCTGCGTCTGATGTCCGAGTCTGCACGGGGAGAGGGCGGTCGTATTTGGACGTACAAGGACGGCAAGCCGTGGTATTTCCTCGAAGAAAAGTATCCGGCTTATGGAAATTTGGTCCCTCGTGATATTGCGACACGTGAAATATTCAGTGTATGCGTCGATGACGGGCTCGGCATTAATGGCGAGAACATGGTGTACCTCGATCTGTCCCATAAGGACCCGAAAGAGCTGGACGTGAAGCTGGGCGGTATTATTGAAATTTATGAAAAATTCGTTGGTGACGATCCGCGTAAAATCCCGATGAAAATTTTCCCGGCTGTGCATTATTCGATGGGCGGCATGTGGGTCGATTACAATCAGATGACGAATATTCCGGGGCTGTTTGCCGCCGGGGAATGTGAATTCCAGTATCACGGAGCGAACCGTTTGGGTGCCAACTCGCTGCTGTCAGCCATTTATGGCGGTATGGTGGCTGGACCGAAGGCTGTGGAATATATCAAAGGCTTGAAAAAATCCGCGCAGGATGTAGCTTCCTCCGTGTTCGATGCGGCGGTCAACCAGCAGACAGAGAAGTATGAGCGTATTTTGCATATGGACGGGAAAGAAAATGCCTATGTTCTGCATAAAGAGCTAGGTGAGTGGATGACGAACAACATGACTGTGGTTCGTTATAATGACAAGCTGGAAGCTACGATCCACAAGATCAAGGAGCTGAAGGAGCGTTATTCCAACATTAACATCAATGATGCTTCGCGCTGGAACAATGCGGGTGCGGCGTTCACACGTCAGTTGTGGAATATGATGGAGTTGGCCGAAGCGATGACCAAAGGGGCGCTGTTGCGTAACGAAAGCCGTGGAGCCCACTACAAACCGGACTTCCCGGACCGTAACGATGAGGATTTCCTGAAAACGACGATTGCGGACTGGACACCGGAAGGACCGCAAATCTCGTACGAAGCGGTGGACGTTTCGCTGATCAAGCCGCGTATTCGGGATTACTCCAAGAACAAGTAAAAGGAAGATACGGAAGGGAGTGTATGAGATGTCGGAGCAAGCAGTGAAATCGGATAAAACCGTGAAGTTTGTTGTGACCCGTCAGGATGAACCTAATGCGAATCCATATACGGAAGAATTTGAGTTGACTTATCGATCGGGGATGAATGTAATCAGTGCGTTGATGGAGATTCAGCGTAACCCGGTGGACAGCCATGGTAAAGAGACAGCCCCGGTATGCTGGGAGTCGAACTGTCTGGAGGAAGTGTGTGGAGCATGCTCCATGGTGATTAACGGCAAGCCGCGTCAGGCTTGTGCGGCGCTCGTCGATAAGCTGGAGCAACCGATTACCATTGCGCCGATGAGCACGTTCCCAGTTGTACGGGATTTGGTCATCGACCGCAGCCGGATGTTTAACGCGCTCAAGAAGGTCAAAGCGTGGATTCCGATTGACGGCACCTACGATCTGGGCCCTGGCCCCAGAATGGCAGAGAAGAAGCGTCAATGGGCGTATGAGCTGTCCAAGTGCATGACCTGCGGTGTCTGCCTGGAGGCTTGCCCGAATGTCAATGAGAAGACGACGTTCATCGGACCTGCGGCGATATCTCAGGTTCGTCTGTTCAATAGTCATCCAACTGGGGAAATGAATCAGGAGGAGCGGCTGGATGCGTTGATGACGGACGACGGGCTGGAAGGCTGTGGTAACTCGCAAAACTGCGTACGTTCCTGCCCGAAAGGCATTCCGTTGACAACCTCCATTGCTGAAATGAACAAGCAAACGACCAAGCATATGTTCAAGCGCTGGTTGACCGTATAGCACTAGCCAGTGAATGCTTTATACAAAAACAGGCTTTTTCCCTGAACCGGAGAAAGCCTGTTTTTTTGTGCTCAGGACAGATAGGAGTTACCATGGAGGGAGGAGAGTGGGGCAGCAGTTATGGTATAATTATGGTATTGTGTATCGTTTTTGGAGAAAAGGAGGCTGGACAGGTGACTGTACAACCGATGACGCGTCGGCCCGTTACCGGGTTGGAAGTGCTGAAAGGATTAAAGGAGCTGGGGGTTCAAAAAGGCATGACGTTGCTTGTGCACTCGTCGATGCGCAGCTTCGGCAGTTTTGTTCCGGGCGGGGCCTCTGCGATTATTTTGGCATTAACCGATGCGATTGGCCCGGAAGGAACGCTGGTCACGCCGACGCAGTCCCATGATCTGACCGATCCGTCGACATGGATGAACCCGCCTCTGGATGAGTCATGGTGGGAACTTGTACGCGAGGAAATGCCCGCCTATGATCCGGCCTGGACGCTGACCGGAGGGATGGGTATTATTGTGGAAACGTTTCGTGGCCTGCCGGGAACACTGCGCAGCGGACACCCGCATGTTTCGTTTGCGGCCCGTGGGCCTGCGGCCTCACACTTACTGGAAGGGCATGAGCTTGATTTCGGACTGGGTGAACATTCGCCACTGGCGAAGCTATATGAGGCAGACGCCTATGTGCTGTTGCTGGGCTGCGGACATGACAGCAACACGTCCTTTCATTTGGCGGAATACCGCACGGCGTACAATGGACGTGAAGAATCGATCCATCAGGCCCCGATGATGGTGGACGGGGAGAGAGCGTGGGTATCTTTTCGGAATTTCAATATATCCTCGGATGATTTTGACAAGCTGGGGCTTGATTTTGAGCGGGATCATCCCGCAGCCTTTACGCGGGTGAACATCGGGGATGCATCGTGTTTTTTAGCGAGGCAGCGTGATTTGGTAGACTACGCAGAACGATGGTTAGCCACCAACCGCTAGAGGGCTAAAAGCGTGAGATATTTGAACCACGAGATATCTAAACTGTACAATAGTTGAGTAGATAGCAAGGGGGCACGCATATGGAGAAGACGCCGCAAACCCGCCGCGAGAGTCAGGATGGCCCACACGATGAGGCCGCTATCCCTCCCGGTTCTTCGCGGCGTTCCATTTCAAATGAGCCAGCCAATCCTTCGCGCCGCCGTTTTTTGAAAAAAGCCGCTTTAGCGGCAGCCGGAACCGCGCTTTTGACCGGAGGATACGCTTCCTTGTGGGAGCCTAATCATTTGGAAATTACACGTTTTACGCTATCTTTGCCCCGTCTGCCGTCGGCTTTTGACGGTATCAGGATCGTGCATTTTAGTGATGTACACTTGGGCTTTCACATGGATGAGCAGGACCTGCGGGAGCTTGCGGACCGGATTGCAGGACTGGAGCCGGATTTGCTCTGTTTTACAGGTGATATTGTAGATGATTATGCCGTATCTATGAAAGCCGCTGTTCCGGTTATGGCTTCCATGCACGCTACTCTTGGCAAATTCGCCATTTTGGGCAATCATGATTATAGAGGTTTACCAGCCGGAGTTCAGGAATTATACCCGAAGACCGGATTTACGTTACTTAGAAACGAACATGCGATTGTGGAGCGCGCGGGACAGCGTGTGGCGATGGTTGGGTTAGAGGATAACATTATGGGAAAGCCCAATCCACGGCGTGCCGTTCATGGACTCCCCGATGAGATGTGCAAGCTGCTGCTGATGCATGAGCCGGATTATGCGGATGTGGCGGCGCGAATGTCCTTTGATCTTCAGCTGTCGGGACATACGCATGGAGGACAGGTGCGCTTGCCTGTTATCGGAGCAGCGATGCCGCCTCCCGGTGGACGCAAGTACATTCAGGGATTATTTCATGTAGGGGAGAACAGGATGCCGCTCTACGTCAGCAGGGGGATTGGTATGACCAAACTGCCGATTCGTGTACTATGCAGACCAGAGCTTAGTGTCATTACGCTAAAATCTGGCCAATAGGTCATTATATTTTTTTCATCTTCACCAGCATACGCTTGGAACCACATAAAGAAGGCTTGAATGTAGTGTAGTATGTGCTGTTTCGGACAAAGGAGTGATATTCAGATGGATCGTATTGCTGTCATTTCAGATATACATGGCAATTGGCCTGCCTGCGAGGCGGTGCTGGAGGATATTGCTTCCCGAGGGATTAGCCGTGTGTTTTGTTTGGGGGATCTGATCGGCAAAGGGCCTAGCCCGTGCGAGGTTCTGGAGGCTGTCCGTCAACATTGCGAGGTGGTCGTGCGTGGCAATTGGGATGAACTGGTTAGTATTACGGATGATCTCAATTTTAGCTGGCAAGCCGAGCGCTTGGGTACAGAACGGCTACAGTATTTGGCACAGTTGCCGTTTCATCATGATTTCAGAATGAGCGGACGTCGTATCCGTCTGTTGCATGCTTCGCCGCAAAGTGTATATCATCGCGTGCAGCCATGGGATGAGCCGGAGAAAAGACTCGCCATGTTCGACCCATTAGCCGAGGAAAGTGGAAAAGTCGCTTTTGCCCCGGATGTCGTGGGGTATGGAGATGTGCATAATGCCTTTATACAGCATTTTCAGGGCAAAACGCTTTTTAATGTCGGCAGTGTTGGGAATCCGCTGGATGTAACTCAGGCTTCTTACTGCATTTTGGAGGGGAACATGGGAGAAGAGAAGCCTGTACCTTTTTCCATTCAGTTTGTACGTGTGCCTTACGATATAGAACTGGCGGTAAAACAGGCAGAGGAAGCAGACGTACCTTCTTTGCCGTATTATATCCGTGAGCTGCGCACAGGCATTTACCGGGGAATTCAGGACCTGGATTGAGTGTGCAACCTATTCGCTGTTAAAAAGCCAATCCATCCGCAGGAGGGATCATTGTGCTGACCAGAGAAATGCTTCGTTCAGGGGCAGGGCTACCGGAGCTGTATACCGACCGTGTCCGGTTGCGCCAGCTACAAGCAGGGGATTACCCCGCGCTGGAAAGGATGCTGTCCGATCCATTGGTTATTCGGTATGTGAACCGGATTCGCAAGCCAGTCGATGCGCGGATGCGGCGTCTGGTAGCGCAAATCAGAGTAGCTGCGGATTCCCTGGATTCGCTGCATTTTGCGGTGGAATGGCATGGGAGAAATAAAGGAGCAAACAACGAACCCGGCGAACTTAATGAACTCAATAAACTCAATAAACTCAATGAACGCAGGCACTCGCCGCTCGGTATCGCTTCTTTCCAGCAATGGAATGAAAACGCGGGTGAGGCGCAGTTAGGATATATCCTGGATCGTCCTTTCTGGGGTCAGGGACTGGCTACAGAGGTCGTAGGAGAAATGCTGAGATTTGGTTTCGGGTCTTTAAAGCTCAGGCGGATCGAAGGTCGTTGCCAAGAGGATAATCAGGCTTCGGTGCGCGTGCTGATCAAAAATAAGATGCGCCTGCTGCGCACCATCAGTGCCTATGATCATTCAGGAGAGGTGCCGAGTGTAGTGGTGCTCTCAATTACCCAAGGGGATTATGCATAGAAATGGCAGTGGAATATTTTGTTACAGAGATGAAATATAACTGCAAACTAACTCTAACACAGGACGGGTACAATACAGACATGACCCCCTTTTGAATAATATATGTTGCTGGACCCGATGATTCGGGTCCTCTTTTTTTGTGTTTCTATTGCAGCTACCTACGATTACAGGCGATTCCTAAGATTCATAGGAACGGTTCAGGCTAGTTACCAGATCGGGAAGCCACTTGTTCAGGGAAAGGAACGAGTACCCATCTGACCGGGCTTTGGTTGTATCCATATACCACGATTCTGTAATACCGAATGGAGACATGTGCTCATCCGCTGTTTTTTCTTTAATCACGGCCTGTTTTCCAGTTACCTGCCCAATGGTGGAAATGAGTTCTCCAATCTTCACAGTACCGTCGGAGCAAGCATTTACGGGTCCTGTCAAATGATAGTGACCGAGCCAAAGCAGAAAATCCGCGGCTTCATCGGAACGGATAAATGAGATATGTGCTGCGGAATTAGGTACTCCGATTTCTTTTCCTTCCGTTGAACACGGTCACCAGTAGAATCTTTTGTTTGGCCTCGTGTGAGACAAGGATGCAAAGGATGCGATAAATAGATTAAGTACATACTATCTGAAAAAATGCTTAATATCACTTAACAAATCGTGCAATAATGCTTATAATTGATGTATGGAGGTGATACTTATTTATCAAGAAGAAAGGTTAGTTAAAATTCTTGAGAGGCTTCATAAAGAAAAGATGATTTCGAATCAGGGAATATGTGATATGCTCGATATTTCCAGAGACACTGCCCGGCGGGATTTCATTAAATTAGTGGATGAAGGTGCCGCGATACGAACCCACGGAGGTATTGCTCTGCCCCAGTTTAAGGACAAAATAAAAGCATATAAGGAAAGGATCAATGCTTCTGCTGAAGATAAATATATAATTGGAAAAATAGCTGCCTCTCATATCAACAAAGGTGACCTTTGTTTTCTGGACGTCTCAACGACAGTAAAATTTCTTTGTAATCATCTCAATACAAGCTCTACAGTGTATACTCATTCCCTTGATAATGCAGAAGCACTATCTAACAACAATAAGGTCGATGTATACCTGCTAGGGGGAAAGTTTAATCATGAAAATCGCTTTTTTTTCGATGTTAATGTGGCATCTCAGTTAAATGATATTTACTTTGATAAAGTTTTTCTTGGTGCAGCTGGTATTTTAAAGGATGGCATCTATTTTTCAAACTTTGAAGATGCGGTCATCAAAGATTTAGTAGCCAAACGATCAAAAGAGGTTATTCTGTTGGCGGATTCACGGAAATTTAATCAAATCAGCTCCTATAAGGGTGTTAATTTTAGTGATATTGACATGATCATTACAAATGAAAAGCCACCAGATAGCTTTAGAAAGAATTTTGAGGAAAACAACATTGAGATCAGACTTATTAATGAAGGGAAGGCAGTCAAAGATTACTTCGAGGGGGGCTAATATGACAAAGATAAAAGCAGTTTTCAGTGACATAGACGGGACTTTAATTAATTCTAATCATGTGATAACCGAGAAAACAAAGCTTGCAGTTCAAAAAGCAACAAACCTGGGTGTGCCATTTGTCCTTGTTTCTGCTAGAATGCCAAGTGGCATCTTGCCACTCCAACAAGAATTGGAAATCGATTCACCCATTATTTGCTACAGTGGTTCCCTGGTAATAGACTGTAGGAGCAACACAACTATTTTCAGCAAAGGCTTGCCTCAAGAGAATGTTATTGGCATTTATGAGGCTGTAAAAAGCAAATTCTCAAACATTCATATTAGCATCTACAGCCATGACCAATGGGTTGTTGAAAATCCACAAGACAAATGGGTTGTTCAAGAGCAAGATATCATAGGTTCCCAGCCTACTCAGGCAAATCTTAAAACCTTCATAAACACAAACCCTGAAATGCATAAAATTCTCTGTATGGGTCCGACTGAAGAAATCGAAGAGCTTGAAGGAGTATTAAAGAAAGACAACGCCGCTCTATCCATTTACAAATCAAAAGACACTTATCTGGAAATTATGTCTGGAGATGCATCTAAATCTAAAGCAATTCAGCAGATAATCAGCCGTTATGGTCTTAAAAAGGAAGAAATCATGGCAATCGGTGACAATTTCAATGATATTGATATGCTGAAATTTGCAGGGCTGGGCATCGCAATGGGGAATGCGCCTGACGAAGTTAAAAAGTATGCGAACCAAGTGACCTCCAGCAATGATGAAGAAGGATTAAGTTTGAGTTTAGAAGAGAACGTCATCAGCTAATTAGTGATTTCCAAGGTCATATTCTACTCAGGAATGTTGTAGCCATAAACAATGATCCTAAAGTACACCGTTTGGATACAGTTGATAAGTGCGAAAGGAGGTTGGCAGCGGAGCGGAGGATTTGAATCTGGAGAAGCGCAAGCGTTCGCCTTTGCAATGGGATTCTACCCTTTAAAGGGTTTATACAATCCAGAGAATCCCGTTGCAACAGCGATTGTAAGATCAAATGATTTGCGGAGCGGCGATTCCCACCCTAAACAAATTTTAAAGCGGCACCGGAATTTTACGTTTTTGTTTAAAATAAACCCATTCGCGGAAGCCAATGTCCTTCAGCATCACATTCACTTCGTCCCAATCATCGCCTACCCGCGCAGGTTTATGGGCATCTGAACCAAAAGTGACCTCTACGCCAAAATGATGCGCTCTTTCTAAAATAGAAACGGACGGGTACCATCCGCCGCTGAGCTTGGTTTTACCTGAAGTGTTAATTTCAATCGCTACACCGGATTCTGCAATCACTTTCAAGGTTTCATCAACCGCTTCATCGGCAGGAATATCTGAGAAAGCCGGGAAATTCCCCTTCATCGCGTCGATATGACCCAAAATCTGAAACATACCGCTCCGCGCAGACTCCTGAATGAGCGAATAGTAAGCTTGCTTGACTTCGATTTTGCGTACATCACTTACTTCGTTCAAACGGTTACGGTTAAAAATGCTGTCTCCCTCAACATTGTGGATCGAACCAATGAGGTAGTCGAACGGATAAGGGGCCAGGGTGGAACGGTACAGTTCTGCAAAAGCCGGGAAATAATCCGTTTCCAATCCGAGCAGCACATCAATACGGCCTTCGTATTCCTTCTGTAGCTGCTGCACCTCTTCTACGTACTCGGCAAGCTGTGATTTCGCCATATAAATTTTTGGAAAAGCCTGATCTTGCTCGCTGCATAAGAAGGGGGAGTGGTCTGAAATACCAATAGCCTGTAAACCGGACTGAATGCCTGCTTCGATATAATCCCGAATATTACCGTCTGCATGACCGCAGCGGAAATGATGGGTGTGCAGATCAAATTTCATAGGATGTCGTCCTTTCGTAATCAAGGTTTGTATTCGTATGGTGTTCATAGCAGAGTGTGTTATTCAGAACTGATAAAATTGGTCTCCGGCATACCTTTTAGATCGCTTAGAAACTGCTGCATGGCGGAGTTTAGATATCGGCCCGATTTGTAAATGACCCCTACCGGATGGCTAACCTCCAGCTCGGTAATCTGGATCATTTTCAATGTACCCGCACGTAGCTCGGGAGTGACCGACAGCCTGGATATAATGGCAGCGCCCAGATTGATCTCGACCATCCGTTTGACTTCCTCGCTGCTGGACAATTCGATCACGACATGAGGCACAATTTGGTGTTTTTTAAATACATCATCCACGAATTTTCGTCCTACCGTATCGGGTGAGAGCAGAATAAGTGGAATTTCCCGAAGGGCTTCAATGGTAGCATGCGGTTGGGAGGCCAGTGGATGAGTGGGCGATACGACAAGCTCAAAGGAATCGTAATACAAAATCGAAGTGCTCAAATTTGGATTACGTTCGATCAAGTAACCGATGCCAACATCAATAAGCCCGTTTTCCACCTGTTGATAAATCATGGAGGAAGCCATGGATTGAATGGAGGTTTTGATGAGCGGGAATTGATCCTGAAAGTAGGAAAGTACACGCGGTAAAATTTGAATGGCGATGGACGTCGTAGTGCCCAGCGCAATATGACCCTGCGGAGTTTCGTTCAGATCGTACAATTTCTGCCGCAGTTCCTCGACGACACTCAAGACCCGCTCTGCATGTTCCAAAAAAACAGCCCCTCGGTCGGTCAGGGTGACGGGTTGGTTGCGGTCGATCAGAATGGTATTGAACTCGTCCTCCAGACTTTTGATTTGGGCGGATACCGCCGGCTGCGTCAAATTGAGAAGTTCTCCGGCTTTGCGGAAGCTCATCGTTTTGGAAATCATGATAAGTGTTTCAAGTTGACTGATGTTCATGAAGTTCCTCCTCTCTTTTCTTAATTCTGTCGCAGCTGTATAGACTGAGTATTTTTAGCCAATTCACCTGTTCATATGTAAAACCGTCGTTATGCTTTATTTCATTAAATTATAGGTTATTCGGGCAGGAAGGGCAATGAATCAAACCAGAGCACCGTGAAGTATGATATATTGGGAAATAAAGACTAAAGTCCTGATATGCATCAAAAATAACCAGCTTAATACCGATGGGAAGTGAGATATAGGACATTATTCACATTTTTTGTGATTTGGCTATAAAAAATTGCCGGGAAGCTGTCGATAAGTGATAAAGAGAGTATTTTGTTGAGGGTCGATTCGTTTTGTATCCTTATTTAAATTAAAAAATCTAATTAAAATGGGACTTTTGTCATGTGTCTAAAAGCCCATCGTAAAGGGGCGAAATGATCGTGAAGGCAGAAGTGATAAATCCTTTTTTGGAGTCGGCGCGACGGGTCATTGAACAACTGATCCAAGTCTCTCCCTCACCCGGCAATCTCGGTGTGAAAAATGTCGAGCTGGTAGATGACCATATTTGGATTATGATCGGAATGACAGGACAGCTTAGCGGAAATATTGTGTTCGGCCTGAAGGAACAGGTGGCGCTACGTATGGTATCAGCGATGATGGGCGGATTTGTCTTGACTGAAATTGACGAGATGGGTAAAAGCGCCATTTCGGAATTGGGCAATATGATTAGTGGTAATGCCAGTACGATTTTGTCCAGTCAGGGAATTGTCGTAGACATCATGCCTCCGCAGGTCATGAAGTCGGAAAACTTGACCTCCTTCGTACCTCAGCGTGCCCTTTATATTCCGCTTACTGTGGAAGGAATCGGTGAGCTGGATATTCAGGTGATGATCTCTTAATATTAAAGAAGCAGGTTTCTTTAATATGGAGGGATGGCCATGGGTACATTGCAAAACAAGGTGGTTGTCATTACAGGTGCATCTAGTGGAATTGGCGCCCTTTGCGCACGGTTGCTGAGCGAAAAGGGCGCGATTCCTATTTTGACAGCGCGTTCGCAGGAAGGGCTGGAACAAGTGTCGGCGGGAATTTGCGGCAGACATGAACTGATCCCTCTGGACGTCACTCGTCAAGAGCAGGTAGAGGCCGTGGCTGCCCGTGTGCTGGAGCAGTACGGACGGGTCGATATTTTGCTCAACAACGCAGGTTACGGGAAGTTTGATTATTTTCATGAAACAGACCTGACGGAGTTTGAACAAATGATGGATGTGAACTATATGGGCGCTGTCCGCTGTATCAAGGCATTTCTGCCGCAAATGACAGCGAGAGGAACGGGACAGATCGTCAATGTGGCATCCATGGCCGGCAAAATCGGGACAGCCAAATCGTCCTCCTACACAGCAACGAAGCATGCGCTGCTAGGATTCAGCAATGCGCTTCGGCAGGAGCTGCGCGGGAGCGGAGTTACGGTAACGACGATTAACCCCGGGCCGATTGACACGCCGTTTTTTGACCTCGCTGATCCTTCGGGCGGATATGTCCGTAATGTAGGCTGGTTTATGCTAAAGCCAGACAAGGTGGCGCAGCACATCGTGAGAGCGATGGAGCTTCGCAAGGAGGAGGTTAATCTGCCACGGTGGATATCTCCTTTTCTCAAGCTGTACCAGCTTGCTCCCAGACTGACCGACAGGCTGGGCCATGGCGTGATGAACAAAAAATAAAGGATGTCCCGCAAACCATGTGATGGTGGAGGGACATCTTTTTTTGTCATTTTGTATTAAAGGGAGGTAGGACTAAATATCTGAATTTGGTTGCAGGGCTGTTTTCGCATATAATGGAGAGTAACGAATTTACGTATAGGGGTTGGACCTTTTCATGACATTGAATTTTGAATCGCTCGGCGTTGAACAAGACCTGTTGACCAAGCTGGCTGAGCATGAGATTACGCAGCCTTCGCCAGTTCAGGCGCAGGCTATACCGGAAATGATCAAGGGCAGGCATGTATTGGCGCGTTCGCAGACCGGCACAGGGAAGACGCTGGCTTATTTGCTGCCGCTGCTGCAAGCCATTGACCCGCAGAAAAAGGCTACGCAAAAGCTGATCCTGGCTCCCAGTCAGGAGCTGGCGATGCAAATTGTACGCGAAGGCCAGCGTTATGGGGAGCATCGCGGCATCCGTGTGCTCGGCCTGATCGGTGGAGCGGCAGTCAAGCGCCAGATCGAGAAGTTGAAGGACCATCCGCAGCTTGTGGTCGGCACACCGGGACGTGTACGGGAACTCATCGCTTCCAAGAAGCTGAAAATGCACAACATTACAACCATCGTCATCGACGAGGTGGATCAGATGTTCCAGCTCGGCGGAGCAGGCGATGTCACGAACATCTTGGGCACCGCCCAGCGTGACCGTCAGTTAGTATTTTTGTCCGCAACGCTGAACGACGAAATTCAAGCGCTGGCCAAGCGGGAAATGCAGGATTACGTGGAAATCGGGATTGATCCCGACCAGAAGACGGCCAGCGGTCTGGAACACTATTACTTTGTATCCGAAGAACGGGATAAGGTGGACATGCTGCGCCGACTGGTGCGTCATTTTAATCCGAGAAAAGCGCTGGTGTTCGTCAATACCACCAATGCCATCGGGGAGATTGAGGCCAAGCTCAAGCATATGGGACTGACTACAGCATCCCTGTATGGAGATGCGGACAAAGTTACACGTACTAACGTGCTGGCCCAGTTTCGTGCGGACAAGCTCAAGGTGCTGATTGCTTCCGATGTGGCAGCCCGTGGTCTGGATATTGAGGGACTGGAAATGGTGATCCATTTTGATCCGGCTACGGACAGTCAGGCTTATGTTCACCGTGCAGGAAGGACCGGACGGATGGGGCGCAAAGGATTGGTTGCGTCGGTTGTTACCGATCGTGAAACGTTCATCATGCGTAAGTTTTCCCGTGAACTGGGCATCGATATTGCGGAGCGTGCGCTGCACGGAGGCCGGGTTGTCGTACCGCGTCCGGTGGATGCCAAGCGTGCGCCTGTAAGGCCATCCGAAGCCAGAGCCACTTCTGACGGAGCAGCCATGGAAAGCCGCAAGGCACCTGTCCGCGGTGAGAACGGTCGTCCTGGCAGAACTGCGGCAAATGGCTCGGCTCCAGGCAAGAGCAAAGGAGCGGCCTTGTCCAAAGCAGGGAAAGCGCAACGTGAGCGTGATCGTAAAAACAAGGGAGCGCCAAGATGGCTGAAGGAAAAAGGGTCAAAACCGAACGGATAAGTGAGAAGAGGAGGAGCCATGGAACAACAGCCTGTATTGCAAATTAATGGACTGACAGGCGGATACAGCGCCAAGCGCCCGGTGCTGCACCAGATTTCTCTGGATGTAAAGCCGGGCGAAATGGTGGGGCTGATCGGTCTGAACGGAGCCGGGAAAAGTACGACGATGAAGCATATTTTGGGTCTGATGACACCGCAGGCGGGAGAAATCCGCGTGCAGGGACATAAGCAGGCGGAAAATCCCGAGCAGTATCAGGGAGCCATAGCTTTTGTACCCGAGTCTCCAGAGCTGTATCCCGAAATGACCGTGATGGAGCATATGGAATTCACCGCCAGAGCGTATGGAGTCAGTGAAGCTGATTTCCGCACCCGCAGTGACCAAATGCTGGACTTGTTCCGTATGCGGGATAAGAGCGGAAGCATGTCGATGCATCTCTCCAAAGGGATGCGCCAGAAAGTGATGATTATGTGCGCATTTTTGGCGGGGCCGCCGCTGTATGTCATTGATGAGCCATTTTTGGGTCTGGACCCGCTCGGTATTCGTTCCCTGCTTGATTTTATGCTGGAAATGAAGCGCTCGGGCTCGTCCATTTTGCTCAGTTCTCATATTTTGTCCACGATTGAAAATTATTGTGATCGTTTTATTGTGCTTCATCAGGGTGCCATCATTGCACAGGGCACGCTGGACGAAGTGACAGCACAGGCGGGTAAGCCGGGCATGCCGCTGGAAGATGCATTTTATGAGCTGGTACAGGGCAGGGAATGAGCATGGATTTGCAACGCTTGCATAAAGAAAGACGTGTTGCGTTCTGGGGACAAGTGCTGCCTTATCTCGGCTATGTCATTCAGAGCGGCCTGGCGGTCGTCTTCGGCTTTGCGCTGATTGCCTTTGCCGCGTGGTACACGTCGCTGATTATGCATATCCCGCCGGATTTGCCCATCCGCTGGATTATGCTCATTGTAGCTGTTCCGGTCGCTCATGTGAGCTTCCGTACATATTTGAATGAAGCCGATATCGTCTTCCTGCGCCCGCAGGAGCATGCGATGCACCAATATTTTAAGTCCAGCCGTATCCGTGGCGTGGTGTATAAAATATTCGGCCTGCTGCTGCTGCTTGTGATCGCGTGGCCGCTGTATATCCGCAGCGATACTGCGCCTAAGCCACTGCTGCTGACCCTACTGCTGTTCGTGCTGTTGAAGCTGCTGTTCAGCTATGGCGGCTGGCAGGAGCTGCGCATGGTATCGCGCGGCGCGAGTATGGGGTATCGTCTGCTTCGCTGGGCGCTGGCAGTGCTGCTGGTAGCCGCATGGCTGTGGCAGCCTCCGCTGCGCAGCTTGCCGTTTATCTTGCTGGTGGGTGTGGTGTACGTGCTTGTCCTGCGTTTTCCGGTCAAGCTGCTGGTGGCATGGGAGAACCTGATCCGTACAGAAGGAGTTCAGGCTGCCCGCGTGATGCGTACTTTGGGCTGGTTTGTTGATGTGCCGGCCCTTACGCAGAGAGTGACTCCGCGTCGTTGGTTGTCCTGGTTGGGTGGTAACATACCGTGGGACAAAAGGGGAGCTTATCGTTACCTGCTGTTCAAGACCTTTGTGCGCACAGAGCCTGTGGGGATGGTGATACGGCTGGGTATCCTCGGGCTGTTAATTATATGGATCACGCATACGAGCTGGATCGGTATCGCTGTGTATTTATTTTTTATATTCCTGATCGGCGTGCAGATTACTTCGCTAAGGCAGTACCACAAGGATTCGCTATGGCTTCAGCTCTATCCGCTTCCTGCACATACCCGCCGTGCGTCTTTCCTGGACTTTGTTGTCCGGCTGCTGTTGCCGGTTGCGGTCGTCCTGTGGCTTCCTTTTTTGTTGAGAGGAACTGAAGGGCTGATCTCCACGCTGCTTACGCTGGCTGGTGGAGTGCTGGTGGTATACCTGGTACGAGGCGCTCAGGCGAAGAAATGGCGTCTGGACGGTCAAGATGAGGAAGAAGTTTAATCCTGTGTGGATAAAGGTAAGGTTATTCCGTAAGCAGCAAGGGCTGTTTGCGGAATAGCCTTTTTTCGTGGGATGCTGCTATTTGTCCGCCGTGGGCGCAGATGTCCGCCTGCTTAAATGAAAATCGTTTTGCTGATGATCACTAACAAAATGAACAGCACCAGAATCGTCCCTGTGCTTGTGAATGCGCCGAAACCACCGTAACCGCCTCTTGTTTCTTCTGCTCCCATGCTCATTCTCCTCTCGGTCATTGTGATGTAGGATACACCGTATATTATGAAGCGGATTTTTGTATTGCGTGGGCCAATGTGGAGGTACATTGCCGGATCGCCTTATTTTTTTCAGCGGATATGGGGGATAGAGAGGAAAAGCCACGTTTTTTCGATAATAGAAGAAGTACGTAATCATTATCACTTCATTTTGCTGCCGCTGACACAAGAATCTTTGCTGGCTGCTGAGGGATAAGTGCTTCGAGTTGTGAATGAATCGTTCAGCAGCGGATATAAAAAAACGGTATGCCGCAACATCCGGCACACCGCTCAATCCAGCTATAAATCTAACCAGTCAGTACCGATTAGATTAGGCGTTCAATAAGTCTTGCACACCACGATAAACAATGTCGTACAAGTCTTCCAGATATTCTTCCTCGATACAGGAGAACGCGACACGGAGATCATGCTCACCCAGCGCAATCGTTCCCACCCCATATTGCTCCAGCAGATAGGTGCGCAGTTGTTCGGCAGACAAGCCGTTCAGCTTGAGACACATGAAATAACCCGAGTTGAAAGGATAGTAACTCCATACATCTCCGTATTTTCCGCTATCAAGTAACGCCTTGACCTTGTTGGCCCGGCCTTTCAGGATTTGGAACTTTTCTTCCTTCTGTTGCTCAAAATCCGGTGATTTGAGAGCATCCAGCACGAAGGTTTGCGACGGGTGAGGGCCGCTGGAAATCGTTGCCCGAATAATTCCCAATGTTTTTTGCTCCAGTGCGTTCAGCACATCCTGATGTTCCGAAGCAAAGGTAATAAATCCGACACGGAAGCCCCAGACGAATTCTTCTTTGGTAGCTCCGTCAATTTTGACTGGTAAAATTCTTGGATGAAGTCCAGCCAACTGGCCAAATAGCGATTCATGCAGCGAATCCTCGAAGAACAGGCCAAAGTAAGCGTCATCCGTCACAACTACGACATTGATGCCTGCTTCTGACGCTTCCTGAATGGCAGCAACAATTGCTTTGCCTTCTTCGATTCCCGGTGTATACCCAGTCGGGTTGTTCGGGAAGTTCAGCACAACGATGGCTTTGCCGTATTCCTTCTGCGCTAGCAGCGCTTCGCGTAACCCCTCACTATTAAAACGTTGATCCTCTGTGAACAACGGGAAATTCACCAATCGTCCATGACGGCGAATACCGAAGGTCAGCTCATAATTTTCCCAGTTTTTGTCCGGATAAATGACAGCATCCCCTTCATCCGTAAACAGGTCGGCAACGATGCTCAAACCATGAGTCAGCGCGTTCGTAACCACCGGTAGGCCGTAGCTTTTTCCAGCGAGCGACGGGTTTTCCTTCAGCATTTTTTCCCGCCATACACTACGCAGTTCAGGCTTCCCCGCAGGGGGCGCATAAGGGTACAGGTCCTTGGGGCTGTATGCGGACAGCTTCTCCTGAATGACCCCCAAATGCATAGGGCCGCTGCCCTCGGTAGCAATACCAATCGTAGCGTTGTACTTTTTAGCAAGTTTCCCTGCCTCTGCCGATTGACTCAAAATTCCTTCTTTTGGAAAATAAATCTCTTTACCTAAAAGAGAAAGCATTTCATATACATGCTCGTTGCCTGCCTGAATGTTGCGGTTTAACTGCCCTGCCAGTGGATTCATTCCGGTTTCATCCTTCCAAGTCATTTTGATTACATATTATAGCATTACACACGGTAAGCGTCACGCAAAAGCTCCCGAAAAAGAAAAAACGCTTACACAAGATCAAAAAGCATGCAAATTCGATAAAAACGCCTGCTATAATGGTTTAAATATATAAATTCACATCCGATAAGTATGAATATAATTTTCATTTCCCAAGGGAGGGAAGGCTTTATTTTTTGCGTAATGGCTGTTCTGCGCTTATATTATAATTTAACGGGATCTGGGACAACGAAAGAATAGCATAAGGAGGTACAGATTTTGCTGGATACGTCTGCGTCATCGTTTATCCTGTTGCCCGCCTTTGCCAAAATTGTGTGTGAGCCGGGTTGGAAATGGCAGGTGCGCGAAAGGCCGATGCCAAACTATGATTTATTTTATGTATGGAGCGGTGAAGGAACGGTTGTATTGAACGGGGAGTCCTATCCGGTAAGCCAAGGAAGCTGCTTCCTGTTCAAGCCGGGGGATGATACCCGTGCCACACATAATCCGCAAAAGCCGCTTATACTTACCTATATTCATTTTGATCTTACCGAGCAGCCGGAGATCATCCCTGCCAGCTATCGTATGCTGGAGGAAACGGTCGAGGTGGAGCATATGCTTGCCAGGTACGTTCGTCTGCGCCTGGAACGCGCTTACGGGGCTGAGGAGGAGGGCAGGCTAATCCTGAAGCAGCTCATGATACATCTGCTGCGTGCCGACCGCAAGGAGCCGCAGGAGCAGCCGGCCAGCCACCAGCTCACCGAGGCCATCCGGGAAACGGCCAACTATGTGCGCCAGCATCCGGGGCTTCCTCATCGTGTCGAGGATTTGGCGGCACGGGCAGGGCTGTCACCGCGCTATTTTTCAATCAAATTCAAGGAGCTGCTGGGTGTTTCCGCGCAATCTCATATTATCAACATGCGAATTGAGCGCGCACAGCATCTATTGCTGCATGCCGGAATGAATGTGACTGAGGTGGCAGAGGCTTTGGGATACCGCGATATTTTTTTCTTCAGCCGCCAATTCAAGCAGTACACGGGGAAAAGTCCGTCCGAGATCAGGTAAAGGAATGAGCGGGTGGACAGGCTGTTTCAGATTCAGCCATAATGGGTAATTTCAGCCTCCCGGCGACGCTATCAGCCAGAGATGGAAATGAGCGTGTGGTTCTGAGGATAGTCATATAACGAATAAAAGATGAACACAAAAAAGGACCTTGAGCCATGCTGCCGGGTCCTCTTTCATATGTGTCGCCGTTGTCATGCTGTAACAGCAAACTCGCTTACGCTTTGGGATCGTGCCGGAAGCAACCGAGACGCTGCCCCATTCTTACTACATCTCCCAGCTTCAGCGCAGGGTCAGGATCAAACGTGCTGTTTTCGGTCAGCAAAACGACGGTTGAGCCAAACTCGAAATAGGCGAGATCGTCGCCTTTTTCCCATGAGACGGCTTCATCATCGGTATATTTGATGCTGCTTACATTCATTGCGCCAACCTTGACGACCGCTACCTCGCCGTATTCATGGGCAATGTACGTAATCTGCCGTTCATTACGGCTCAGAACCGCTCTCATATGCTGTAAGCCGAAGTCATTCACCGGATATACCTTGCCGCGCAAATGCTCCTTCTCCACCAGTGTACCGGATACCGGCGCATGAATACGATGATAATCAGTCGGACTGAGATACAGCACAAAGGCGTAGCCATGCGTGTATTTCTCAAGACGCGGCGAACGGTTAAGCAGCTCATTCAGCGTATAGTCCTGACCTTTGACATTCAAAATAGTGCCGGACGTAATTGGGCCAGTGAACGTAATCCGCGCATCCACCGGACTGGTCATCACTTCGGCGTTCGTATCAATCGGGCGCATGCCCGCTTTTAATTTGCGTGTAAAATAGGCGTTCAGGGAAGGATATTCCCTCCATTCCTGTTCAGCCTCATGCGTCTGGATCTGGTACGTACGTATAAAGGTGGGGATAAAAAGTCGGCTCGCACCGCTTTGCGCGAAGGAACCCACAACCCGGCACACCCACTTGCGCGATGATAGCTCGGTCATGAGCCGCAGCCATTGTTTTGCCATTTCAGATCCCCCTTGTTATTTTCCGAGCCGTCTTGGCCGGAACCGGTCCAGCCGCTCTGAACTATATTGACACAGAATGTGATGTAAATCAATACAGTGGACGGTCGAGTGAACGGGCGGTGTCCGCCGGGGGCATCCGTTCGAGAAGCCAACGCGCGTAAGCCATTGGCTGAGTGTACGTTTCTTTCCAGACATTGTTCATGCCTGCTTGGCTGAAGCCGTAGCGCTGATCGCGGCCGTTGCATTCGATAAAAACAATCTTGCCTTCCTGCGTAATGCCCAGGTCCAGACCGACGTCGGCCAGCCGGGGAAGGTTTTGTGCCAGCCGATGAACGATTTGCAGCGCGAGTCTTTCCAATTCATTCATCAGACGGGCTACGTTCCATGGCTGAGCCGTCTGTACTTGTGACAGTACCTCCGGCAAGGAACGAGCCGAGCCGCCCTGCGCCACATTGGAAACGAAGGTGTGGGGGGGAGCAATTTTGGCAAACATGCCTGTCATGCTCCAAATACCGCCATATCCGCGTTGCACCGTCACACGAATATCAAAAGGACGGTTGTTATACAAAGCGAGCGGTAATGTTTCCTGCACGATATGAGGACTACGCAGCAGCCGCTTGTGCAGAAATGAAGGCAGTTCTCCGGCGTGCAGGCGCAGTGTGGCCCAGCGATCGGGTACAGCGGGATGTGCGCATTGTAGAGTCCAGTCACCACGGGAATGTCTCAGGCGCATAATTCCTCTGCCGATGCTCCCGCTGCTTGGCTTGATGATGACATCTCCGGTTTGCTCCATCAAAGTACGAATCGAAGTCCGGTTGCCTTGCAGCGTACGTGGAAGATGGGGGTGGAGCAGAGGGTCTTCCTGCAATATTGCATGTATGTGGTCCTTACGGAAACGGTTTTGTTCATTAAAGATATACATTCCGTTCTGCACCAGTCTGTTGATTTCACGGGCGTTTTCGTTTTGCCGATAGAGAGTCCGATTGTGGATGACCCGTGGCAACGGGAGAGTCATCTGCTGATATCCGTTACCGTGTTTAACAAAAGCCCGGCATGTTCCGGTAGGTATATGAATTTCCTCCAAACGAAGAAAGCAGAGGATTAGCTCGTAGCTCAATCCGGCGTCTTCGTAATTGGCGAGTGATTCATATCCCGTCCTCATGGCGGGGATGCCCCGGTACGTTGCCGGGTTGAGCATGACGCCGACATGCAGCATGGGTATGTCCACCCTTCCTTGTTGTGACTCTAACTGACAATTCAGTGGTTCTAGTCCATCATATGTATCAAAGATCGGCCAGGCATGGACGGTAGCCTTGCTGCTTGCCCAAAGTGAGGAGCCAGGCACCTTTCAGGCAGGGAAACGATATGATACACCATGAGTGTTGAAGAGAATCTGCAGGAGAGCGCTTGAATCAGAGAGGAAAGAAGGTGCAGGGCTGATGCAGAGGCCGAAGGTAGCAGTCGTTACACCGGGCTCTTTTGTTATACCTTCGCCCCGCAGCAGCTCGGTAGAGCGGGTTATTGCCCATATGGTACCGCTGGCCAGCGATAAGCTTCAAGTACAGATATATGGCATACGGGGAGAAGAGGTGCCGGATAACGCCGATGTGGACGGGGTGCCCTGCATACGTTATAAGCGAGGGCCAAGTTATATTTCCGAGGTGATTGCTGATCTGAAAAGGTGGTCTCCTGCGGTGGTGGATGTACACAACCGCCCGGCTGTGGCATATGCGATCCACAACGCTTTGCCCTATAGCCGGATCGTGCTGACTTTACATTCGACCACTTTCATCCGGGAGCCGCACCTCAAACGGAAGGAAGTGGATCGACTTCTGCAGCCGATGGAGCGGACCATCGTGAACAGTGCCTACATGCGGGCAGCCGTGGCCGGTGACAGCTCTGATGCTGTCAGGGAACGCATCGCTATAAATGAGCTGGGCATTCATCCTGGCGATTTCCTGCCGCGCTGGACACCGGCGGCAGAAGCGGTCAGAGCCGCGCGGCTGAACGATTACGGCTGGGCAGGCCGCCGCATTGTACTCTACGCGGGCAGGTTGGTGCCGGGCAAGGGCGTTCATCGGCTGCTCAAGGCCCTGCCGCGCATTGCCCGCGCCTGCCCGGATGTGCTGCTACTCATTGCGGGCAGCGCCTATTACGGGCAGGACCGCCTCACGCCTTACTCGGCGTCGCTGCATCGGCAGACGCGTAAGCTCAGGATGGGAAAGCATGTCGAGTTTCTCGACTATGTTCCTCATCCAGCTTTGGCCTCGCTGTATCAGCTCGCTGATGTGACCGTCGTTCCTTCGGTGGGAAATGAGGCCTTCGGGCTGGTCAATCTGGAAGCGATGGCCGCAGGTGTGCCCGTGGTTGCTTCCCGTACGGGCGGCATCCCGGAGGTTGTACGGCACGGGGAGACGGGCTGGCTTGTTTCGCCATCTCCGGGGGAGCAGGAAATGGCCGCTGCCGTCATCGGACTGCTACAGCAGCCTGACTTGCGGCGGCGAATGGGAGAGGCCGGGCTTGACGAGGTGCGAAGACGATTTTTATGGCAGCATTCAGCACAACGCTGGGCGCAAATCATGCTGGATTGCGTAACGTAGTGACGTGAGCCCAGCTGTGAGCATAGGCTATCCTATAGGCATTAGCCATGATTCCCAGCCGGGTGAATGAAGCGGAGCGACCGCTGGTTCACTCCTGTGCCAAAGGAGCGGTCATTATGAACCATCGTATGAACCATAATAGTAAGGATAAAAGAACAGTACGGCGTAACCTTTCCAACGCGGTTCCCTCCCCTCGTATAGACAAAAATAAAACGTCTTCCCCATCCGGCAACGGCAAACCGATCCAGCGGGAAACGGTGAACGTAAAGTCAATTGTGGATACCCAAGCTCCAGCTCATGACCCTATCGCCGTGGATGAAGCAGCAGCATGGCGGAAGCATAAGCTTCCCAAGACACTGGAGGAAGCCATGCTGATGAACCGGGGGTCTGTACTGCTGCTGTCTGTGCCAGAGGCGGATACGGAACCTGGGACAGAAGACGGCCTAACGTCTGTAACGTCCAGAGGTCAGTCAGAGCAGGAATCGTTGCTGGATTGCTCCATTACCAGTATCCACATTGCCGAAGGCAGACATCGCCCCAAGCAGCAACGGGTGGCGTTGTCCGCTGACAAACCCGTTGTTGCTTTTACGGATGATGACGGACTTCCGCTTGACGTGACTTATGATGACGGGCTTTTCCGTGAGCACGCATTTAATTCAAGAGCGGCTTCAACACGGTTTGGCAGCATTCCTTTTCATATTCCCGCAGAAGCTGGCAGGGATGAAGTGAGCATTGTGTTTGAGCATCCATTCAAGGACGCGCATTATGCAATCACAGGTAATGCGAGCATACCGGGGGTAACGGTATCCGTTACGAGATGTCAGAGAGATTCGGTGGTGTTCACAGTGGAACGCGGACACACAGGTTCGGTTTGTGAAGGTTTGATTCTGTGGATTGCAATCGGGCACGATTAAAAGACGCCTGCACAGGATTGCAAATTTGCTTAAAACAAGAAAAAGGCGTCCCGATGAAGGGACGCCGTATACATGAGGGGGAAGAGGGCACACTTGCAATGGTAATATTACCCTTTTTTTGTACATCCTAAGTAGAACCAGATGATTGCTTATCACAACTTCTATCAATGGATGAGGATTCATCGCGAGGAAAAGCAATGTATAAACTCAGCTTATTTCACACCTACAGCGTCAAAGGATTTAATGGCAGAAGTGACCGCTACTGAATTTTCACCATAGGCGTCCTTGGCTACCTGGATAACGGCGGCGCGTGCGGTGGAGAAGTTAGAGGTGGAGGTCAGGTAATTAGTAAAGGCATTATAGTAAATATATACGGCTCATCACGTCCGATTCCATCTACCTTGACACCATGGAAGGTGCCGCCTTGTGCCAGCAGATAATAGGCGTTGTTAATAATGCCGCTATTCGTGTGGGCACTACCGGAATCCTCGTTATTAGGATCAGGATAGAGATTACTATAATGATCCACCTGTCCATATTTGGTAGGATTGGAGAGGGAGCGGATTGCATCGCCCGGGATGTTAGGTGTAAAAGCGACTTTACCAAAATCCCAGTCTGTGCGTTCAATGTCATTGCCGATTCCATCATTGAGGATGTCATATTTGAATACGATTTTGCCGTCATTAGCATCAATAAAGTAACGTGTGCGCAGCAGAGTAGGCTGCAAAATGTTAACTTCCATTACATAAACCAGACGTGTTGTATCTCCATCGGGATAGATGTACAGCCAAGAAGTGAAACCTATACTTTTTTCATTAAAAAAAATCACTCTCCCCAAATTTAGGTCAGGATAATGTGCATCAGATCATGAAAAAATGAACTTATGCAAAAAAAGCAAGTTTTATTTTTTGTGATTTCACCGTCTTGGCTCTGATATTAGCACAGAGAATGTAGGACGAGAAGAAAAGGGCGTCCCTTTGAGGGGACGCCCTATAAGGGGGATTGCAATTATGATTTAGTTAACGCCTACAGCGTCAAAAGATTTGGCAGCTGCAGTTGCTTGTGCCGAGTCCGCACCGTAGAGATCTTTTGCCGCTTGGATTACAGCAGCGCGTGCGTTGGAGAAGTTGGAAGAAGAAGTCAGGTAGTTCGTAAAGGCGCTATAGTAAATTTGTACCGCTGCATCGCGACCGATACCATTTACAGTTACGTCATGGAAAGTACCACCTTGTGCCAACAGATAGTAGGCTTTATTGATAATACCGCTGTTAGTATGAACGCCACCGTTATCGGAGCTGCCTTTATACAAGTTTGAATAGTGATCTGGTTGATCGTACAGGGTAGGATTGGACATAGAGCGAAGTGCATCGCCCGCAATGCTTGGCGTATAAATATCATCGCCTACAAGCCAATTTTTACGCTGAATGTCATTGCCGATGACGTCCGAGAAAGCTTCGTTCAATGCACCGGATTCTCCGTAATATTCCAAACTCGAAGAATACTCTGTGACACCGTGAGTAAGTTCATGACCTACCACATCGGGGTCCCCGCTGAATGCGATAAATGTGCTACCGTCCCCATCTCCATAAGTCATTTGGCTGCCGTTCCAAAAGGCGTTATTGTAGCGGCTACCGTAATGGACCGTCGAACGGAGTTGCAGGCCGCGTCCGTCAATGCTGTTGCGCCCGAATTTGTCTTTATAATAGTCATACGTTTTCGCGGCATACGCATGGGCATCCACTCCGGCCGGATCATTCCATACGTTATCGGCATCCTTCAGAATTGTGCCTGGAATGGTCTGACGGTTGGAGGCCGTGTAGGTCACGATACCGTTACCGCGAGTTGTATCTCTTAACTGATAGCTACTGCCGGAAGTGGTAGTGGTGAACGACTTGGTATCACCAAGCACGCCTTTACCTGTGCCTGTCGCTTCATTAATGATGTCATACTGGAATACGATTTTGCCATCATTGGCATCAATGATGTAGCGAGTACGCAGTGGCGCAGGCTCTAAAATATTGACTTCTGTCACATAAACCAGCTGCAGGGTATCCCCATTAGGATAGAAGTACAGATCGGCTTTAGGATCTACTTCAGGCAGCAGATTAGCGATTTTGGCAATGGAACTTTGCTCTGTCTCCACCGCTTCAATTTTGCTATCTTTCAGGTCAGACGCTTTATCAAGACTAAGCTCGTTCTTATCAACAGAGGTTGTTTTGTCGTTGTTAGCAGCTTCCGCGTAAGTATCTTTACTTACACTGCTTTGCTTCTCAGCATCTTTAGAGATCGTATCGTCGGAGGAAGGGAGGGCTTGAATCCGTGTAGCTGCTTCTTCATAAGCGGTATATACGGCCTCGGTAGCACTGATTTTCGGAGTTGTACCTTCCGTAGCTTCTTGCTGCTGATCCTCAGTAATCACGGCCCCCAGATAAGAGGTGACTTCACCAGACTTGCCCACATGAATCGTCTGTTCAGCTCCATATACGGGAATCCCGTTCACATACTGTTTCAGCCGATAATGACTTACACCGGATTTGTCGCTTGTACGATCAATGATGCGAAATTGATCACGGACACTGGTGCTGTCCGCACCTAGCAACGTTTTCTTTTGTCGATTCAAATAACTCCATACAATGTCGTCACCCGATACCGATGAAGGGGCCTTCCATTGCTCGGCGTGGAAGGTTGGCGTAAGCTGACTTGGCTCTGAAACGGAACTTTCCGCAGATGCACCAGACGCTACCGACCCTAATAACATAGCTCCTCCAAGAAGCGAAACCCATACTTTTTTCATTTAAAATTCACTCTCCCCGGTTAATGTCAGGATGAAGACCATCCTGTTAAGAAATAGGCATTGCGCCGTTTATGTAGGTCGTGTTGTCGTCTGGAACATGAAGAAAATGGAACGTGAAGAAGAAAAGTCGAAGTGTCTTTCATGTGAAGCTTACAGTCTGAAAAGGTGACAAACTCCTCCTTTCCTGTCGTATAAGTAAAAGTGGAATAAAGGCGGATAATGGAAAAAGTTGTCTTATGCAAAAAAACAAGTGTTAATTTTTTGAACTCCCATCATCTGGCTCTGATATTAGCACGGAGAATGACGGACGAGAAGATGTATGTCACAAATTTATCCAAAATGATTCTTTAGACCCTAATAACTATTTTTTTAATATAATTAATAAAAAATGTAAAATAAAGTCGAAAATTGCTTTGTCGAAAAGACTCCACGCTTGCCGTTACACTCGGGTTTTAGACCGCATAGGTTATGTTGAACTGTCCTAATCATGCTGTCTATCCATATAGCAGCAAGGGAGGTGAGGCGGGAGCATGAGGAAGCAGACAAGATTTGGATTCAAGACCAATCGCAGGCGGCATTCCAGTGCTAATAACCCCTACCCAAAGGTGTGGCTGCCTGTACGAACGCCATCCGTGCATATCAATCCGGCCCCTGTAACAAGGAGGGGACCAGGCACAGAAGCAGAAGCACAGACAGGTGAAGAACGGCCACCCGGTTCGTCTTCGGCGGGAAAATTGCTGGTATCCGTCATCATTCCGGCTATGAATGAGCAAAAAACGATCGGGTCTGTTGTACGTGAGGCACGCCATGTTCATCCACATACCGAGGTCATCGTGGTCGAGAACGGATCAAGCGACAGGACGGCCAAGGCGGCAAAAGCGGCGGGCGCGCGAGTGCTTTCCTTTCCGCAACCCTTGGGGCATGATATTGGCCGCCGCATTGGAGCGGAAGCGGCTTCCGGGCAGGTACTGCTTTTTCTGGATGGTGATATCGTCATTCCCTGCGTCAGACTCAAACCATTCATACAAGCCATATGTGCGGGAGCGGATGTTGCACTGAATGATTACCATGGGCCAGTAGACCGTACGTCAGTGCATCCTGTGGTTGAAGCGAAGCATGTATTGAATATTTTATCGAACCGTGCTGATTTAGGAGGGGCGTCCATGACTGGAATCCCGCATGCCATAAGTCGAAAGGCCTTGAATAAAATAGGTCCAAAGCCCTTGGAGAAACCTCCGTTATTTCAGGCCATGTCGATCGCTTCCGGCTTGCGGGTGGTGACTGTTCGTGAAATAGCCGTGGGTAAAGTGAATGCGACCCGCAAAAAAATGAACGGTAGGGACCCGCTTGTGGATGTGGTTGTACAGGATCATCTTGACGCGATTGCCTGGCTTACATCACATCTGGGGACGCGTGCAGGATATACGGATTTGAAGCGCAAACGGATCAGAGACGAGGTGAAGCTGTGAGCAGAGCGTATAGCAAAGGGAGGCGTGATGACCGAAGTCGGGGCATACGACGTGCTCAGCGAAGACATGGAACAACGACAGCGATGGGCAGCCGCAGGGTGAGGAAACCCGCGCCCCGACGTGGGGAAATGTCCGAAGTGAATCCTACGGAGGTGCGGGCATTGCCCGGAGATGCCCTGCTGCGAGGAACCGCCGCCGCAGTGGTCAGCGCCTGCAACGAGGAATCTACGATTGGCGGGGTGCTGAGCGAGCTGGAAAAGCTGCCGCTTACGGACATCATCGTCGTATTGAACGGTTGTACGGACGGCACGCGTTCTACAGTAGCGAAGCATCATTCGGGTGTGACCCTCGTCAGCGTGCCGAAACGGCTCGGGCATGATGTCGGACGGGCGGTAGGCGCACGTATGACGCAGGCTGATATCGTACTGTTCGTGGACGGGGATCTGCCGATTCCTGCGGCTGATTTGCTGCCTTTCCTCAACGCAGTGGATCAAGGAACGGATGTGGCGCTTAATGATCTGAGCAGACATTTGCCGCCATACTTCCGGCAGGACAGCGTGACCCGGTGCAAAGGATTTCTGAACCGCGTGCTGCGCAGGCCGGATCTGGGGGCAAGCTCCTTGACCGCTGTACCGCACGCGTTATCACGACGTTCGCTGGAGCTGCTCGGTCCGGCCATGCTCGCTGTTCCGCCGAAAGCCCACGCTATGGCGGTGCTGCACGGTATGAAGGTGACGGCAGTACATGCCATCGACGTCATTGGAACAAACCGCAAGCGGTCTTTCAATATGGGCAAAGGGAATGTTATGGAGCAACTGATCGTCGGCGATCATGCGGAGGCACTGGCTGCGGTGTTTCAGGTAGCCGGAGCTTCCCCGTTGGGACCCGTTCCAGCGCGGGCCGACGTCGCCAAAGGGAGGAATGCACGATGAGTCTGACGAGCATTATTATTCCGACCTATAACGGTTTGCACCTGCTCAAGCCATGTATTGAGGCGATTCGGACACATACGGCAGATGTGCCTTATGAAATTATTATTGCGGACAACGCTTCAAATGACGGAACGGATGATTTTTGTGAAGCCGAGCGGCTGATTAGCATCCGTCTCCCCGAAAACCGGGGTTTTCCTGCAGCTTGTAATCAAGGGCTTCGGCTGGCTTCGGGTGATCAGCTCCTTATTTTAAACAATGATGTGACGGTTACACGGGGATGGTTATCCAATATGCTGGTTGCATTGCGAAGCGAAAGCAAAGTGGGACTGGTGGGACCGGTGACGAATTATGCCAGCGGTATTCAGCAGATTGACGGATTAGCAGGGGATTTGGATAGCTGCCTCCAGTTTGCAGAGCAGAATAATGCAAGTAATCCGTCCAGATGGCAGGAGGTTAAGCGGCTGGTCGGGTTTTGTCTGATGTTCCGGCGTGAGCTGATGGAACGGATCGGATTGCTGGATGAACGGTTTAACCCCGGGCATTATGAGGATGACGATTATTGTCTGCGCGCACTTATACATGGCTACAAACTGCTGATGTGCAGTGACTGTTTTGTCTATCATCAGGGGAGTGCGAGCTTTTCACGCTCGGAATCTGCCTGGGTCGAAGAGTTGATCGAGCGGAATTATCGTTTGTTTATGGACAAATGGAACATAGACCCCAGAGCGTTTATCGAGACTGGAAACGGTGGGGCATTAGGCACCGAACATGCTGTCGAAGGAGGAAGGAAGATATGAAAGGGGTTATTCTCGCAGGAGGAACCGGATCGCGCCTTCATCCGTTGACTTCATTACTCAACAAGCATCTGCTTCCGGTCGGCAAGTATCCCATGATCGTGTATGGTATCGAAAGACTGCGACAGGCGGGGATTACCGATATGCTTCTTATTATTGGCAAGCAATCGGCCGGGCTGTACACCGATTTTCTGGGCAGCGGCAGCAATTATGGTGTCCAACTGACGTACCGGATTCAGGAAAAGGCGGGCGGCATTGCAGAAGCGCTCGAACTGGCGAAAAGCTACATGGAGCCAGGAGAAAAATTCACTGTTTTGCTGGGTGATAATTTGTTCAAGGAAGATCTGGGACCTGTTATTGAACGGTTCGGGCAGCAGCCTCCGGGGAGCGCCAGAGTATTGTTAAAAAAGGTGGCAGATGCCCACCGCTACGGAGTACCCGTGTTTGATCCCGAGCGGCCGGAGAGCATTGCGCGTATTGAAGAAAAGCCGCAGCATCCCCAGTCCAGATATTGTGTAACCGGCATTTACATGTACGATACCGCGGTGTTCGATAAGATACGGCAAATTACGCCTTCGGCGCGTGATGAGCTTGAAATCACGGATGTAAACAACTGTTATGCGGCTGAAGGCAAGCTTGAATATGATATTTTGCGGCGATATTGGAGCGATGCGGGGACTTTCGATTCCCTTCAGGAAGCCGGGGTCAAAATGAAAGGACTTCTGCCCTGATCTCAGCGATACACCTTCTGGCCGGGCCAGGCATATATTATGGGCATAATGCCACCCGGAGGAGTGAACGGCATGAAACGCCTAAGTATAAAAAGGAAACACAGCAAGCGGCTCAGTAAGAAAGGCTATTGGGCGGGGTATAAAAGAGGTCGGGAGCAGGGCAGCAGATTGGGTCAGGCTTCGTTCGGCAAGGTTTTTGAAGGCGTCAGTATTATCATTCCGTCCTATAATCAGCTTCATCGGCTTCGTACATGTATTCATCGTATTGAGGAAAATACAAGCCAGCCACATGAAATCATTGTGGTGGATTGCGGCTCAACGGACGGGACACGCACCTATCTGCTTCGTAAAAGCATCGCTGTGCGTTATGCGCTGTTAAAAAAGGATGTTCATTTGACGGGCAGCTTGAATCAGGGACTGATGATGGCGAAAGGCACGACCATTGTGGTGCTGGACCCAAATGCGCTGGTAACGCCAGACTGGCTGGATCGACTGCTGGAGTGCTTGCACAGTGATCCACGTATCGGTGTCGTCGGACCTGTAACGAACGGTCCGTTCGGAGAGCAACAGATTGAGGTACCTTATACGAATGAAAATGAAGCACGTCTTTTCGCCATTTCTCATAATGTTTCCAATCCAGCCGCATGGCGGGAAACCAAAAGCCTGGCCGGGTTTTGTTTACTGCTGAGCAGAGAGACGCTGGAAAAGACGGGGTACTGGGACGAAGGCTGTCACAGCGGTCAGGAAGCAGATGCAGATTGGCTGCTGCGTGTACGCTTGTTGGGGACACGTCTGGCCATTGCGGGAGATGCTTTTATCCATTGCACGGAAAGTGATCGGGATACGGCTTATGCCTCTCCCCAGACGACCGGAGAAGGCGGTTTGACGGAGGAAGGCAGCCGAAACCGATCCTTTTTTGTCCAAAAGTGGGGGGATGCGGATAAGCTGCTCCACAGTCTGAAATTCGGCACAGCAGAGCCGGACAGCCAGATACCGCCAACCAAGGCCAGACACGTGTCGGCGGCAACCTTTTATCCCGTTGGAGCGCTCGTTCAGGGACCGTCTGGTGCAATATATCGGCTGGAGCCGGGGAGAAGACGGCTTCTGGATGGAGTCAGGGGTGCAGGAGGCGAAGACGTTGCCCCGGTCAGGGTGTCACAGCTGGATCTGCTGGCGCTTCCGTTGGTGCCAAAGCCGGAGGTGACGATTTCCGGTGTAGCGGATGCACCTGTAGCTGCACAGCCGAGCGTTCTGAAAAATGTGGAAACCGTGGAGATTCCCGGCGATTATGATCCTGTAAACGGGATTTCGTCTCCCACATCTTCTACGTCCTCGCCTTCTGCATCTTTTGTGCCAGAGGAGCCGGTCCCTGTGCTGGCAGCCCCGGAACTGGAGAACATGCCCATACTGCTTACACTTAATATCCCGGCTCAACGCATGCGATGGATTGAGGTCCTTTATGTCGAAGGCGGGCAATTGTATCAAATCGGGAACGGCTGGAAAAGGCCGTTCCTTACCCCCTATGCCGCCATGAGCTGGCTGGCGGCTGATTACCGGATTCGGTTGGTGTCCCCCGGCGATTTGTCGGATTTGGCGGAGGAGCAGCCCATTATTGCGCCACCTGTGTTGCGCGGGCATTTGTAATGATCGGAATAGGCGCTTTTAGGCGGAACCGACTACTCGTTGCGGCATACGCTGTAGTAGCGGAAAGCCCGTAGGCAATTCGTGCGTTCCGCACGGCGGAGCACATAAAGGAGGGGCTTATGCATAACCAGGTAGATGATTTGCTGATCCATATTTCGCACTCGCAGCAGCAGATGTCAAGGCTGTTGGATGCGGAACGGCAGGTGGTCGTGCGCATGTCGCAGATCATACATGAACTGCCGGACGAAGAGCCGCGTTTTGATGGAATTCCGGGCATTCTCAATAGTTCGGGACAAGTAAACAAAAGCATTGTTGCCTACTTGAACGGTATTGCCGATCTTCAGGAAGCAATGGCTGAAATGCTCGTTCGTGTCGTGAAAGAGACGGCATACCCGGACGAAGAGTAACGTACCAACCGAGGGCAGGGAGTGAACACATGAGTAGGGAAAAAGCAATGATTCATATGCTGGACGCAGCTTCCAAAATGCAATGGAATGTGTCCATGATCCTGGAGGCCAAGGCGGTAGAAGCCGAAAAAATGCGTAATTGGACGCTGAACCATCTGGAGCCTCGCGCATTTGACACGGATGAAGAACAATTGGGACGGCCTTTGGAAATTCATGAGCAGATGGTGGAAATGCTGGAGGGCTTAACCCGGCTTCAAACCGGACTGTGCAGTAATCTCAAGGCATTACTGGATCAGGATGAACAGCAGGGTGGCGGAATGGAAGGGATGATGGGAGGAATGGGACCGGGGGATATGAGCTAATGAGCATGAGGCGCGAACGTGAGATCAAGCTGGATATGATGGAGTCCATTGCTGCCAGCCAGCATGCCGTTGCCCGGATGCTGAGCAGTCTTGCGGACTTGACGCCCCATGCGGATATGTCCGCTACCCGTCTGGAGGAAACCATTCGTATGCTCAGCAACTACCAGGGGGAAATCACGCAGATGTTAGCGGGCATCCCATTAAGACGGCAGGTGTATGGAAAACCGACTCAGCCGTGGCTCCAGTTACCTGTTCCAAAAACGAAACAACGACTAGGAAACTAAGGAGGAATGAGAATGAGAATAAGGTGGGAACGCGTCACGCGGGGAAAAGCCCGCAAAAGACGCAAAAGCACCCGGCGTTCGAGCATCCGAAGATTAAAGCTGAGAAGAAAACGTCTGCTTGCTTTAAGACGGCGTAAAAGAGGGCTTCGCTCCGCCCGCAGAAGACGCCATCATCTGCGTCGGCAGAAAAAACCTCAGCCCACCCCGACGACAGCCCCTGCTGCGGAGAATCCACAGCCCGAGCCTGTAGTGCTGGAGCATGATCCACAGGCATTCCAGCAGGGATATGATGCGGCCTATAACGAGGGCTTCAATTCAGGCTTTGCCAAAGGCTACGAAGATGGACACCAAGTCGCTTACAAGGCTCAGTAAACTGTGCAACTTATCTATTGCTGCTGATCCCCCGAAGCTAACAGCTTCGGGGTTATTTGGCGTTTGCCAGATGGACGGGCAAACGCCAATTTTGTCCGGGCAGTGGCAGTCGTCCATGATGCGTTTGACCCCTCCGCATATAGTTTAGGAGTGACAGAAGTTAATCCTACAACAGGACAGGGTGAAGGATGTGAACGATCAACGAAGCGGGAATGAACGCGAAGCCTATCGATGTGGCTACCGGGAAGGACGCAGAATGGGCGGTTGCACGGCTGCTCTGTCACAGGTCGTGGCTACAAAGCCTGCTGTTCGCCAGTTGAAAGTACTGTATATTCCACAAGGCTTCGCCGCTATAGACACAGGGGTACAAGAGGCATTAAGCCAAGTATGCAGCGAATTGGTCATCGGTACTCCTGCCACGATGCTGGCTGACGCCGAGGCCCATCGACCCGACCTCGTGCTGGTCATGAACGGGCTGCATGTTTTTCCACCGGATCATCTGGAGCAGGTGCAGCAAATACGGAGCCTGGGCATTCGGACAGCCATATGGTTTGTAGATGATCCCTATTTTACGGAGGATACGGCGTTGATCTGCCAATCCTACGATGTTGTATTTACGCACGAGATGTCATGCCTGCCGTTTTATCGAGATCAGGGAGTGGCACAGGTACACTATTTGCCGCTTGCTGCGTCAGCCCGGATCTTTTATCCCCGACGGGTGGAGCGGGAGCACCAGCATGACATTTGCTTCATCGGGAATGCTTTCTGGAACCGCGTGAAGCTGTTTGACCACCTCGCTCCTTTTTTGGCGGACAAAAGGGTGCTGATCGTGGGTGGAAGCTGGGATCGGCTGACCCGTCGGGATGTGCTTGAACGATTTATCCGTCCAATCTTCATGGAGGCGGAGGAAACAGCCCAATATTATAACGGTTCCAAAATTGTGATCAATCTGCACCGTCCGACGGACCCCGGGTTGGATAACCGGAATACGCATCAGTTATCAGCGGAGTCCATTAATCCCCGGACATACGAAATTGCTGCCTGCGGCACGCTCCAGATGACGGACATTCGGAAGGATCTGAACCGCTATTACCGACCAGGCTATGACATTGAAACCTTTGGTGGTGCAGAGGAGCTGAAAGTCAAGCTGGACTACTATCTCAAGCATGACTGGGAACGTGAACGCATGGCTTGGCGCGGGCTGCACACCACCATGCAAAAGCATATGTACACGAATCGTATGGAAGAATTGCTGGACAAGGCGATGGCCTAAAGTAAACACCAAAAACAGTGAGGAGTGAAAGTGATGACGATATCTACGACAGGACCGTTTGACCCGGCCACAACCTCCTGGGAAAAGGGGAGAGTTGCGGGAATCAATGACGGCTACGACGAAGGCTATTTGCGCGGACGCGCCAATGCGATTCTTGCCCGTACGAAGGCGGTCTTCCCTTTTCGGCAAATCCATGTGCTGTATGTAGTCTCGGGTAAAGGTCTTCCCTATTCTCCAATGGATGAAGCGGTTATTACCACGTTGCAAAGCATGACGGCTCAGGTTACCGTAACAGACCCGCGCCAGCCGGTAGGAGATATTGCCGCTCAGCTCCGTCCGAATCTGATGCTGGCACTGGATGGAATGGATCTTCCGCTGGAGCAGGTTACTGCGGTACGCCAGTTGGGCATCCCCACCGCCATCTGGCTAACGGACGATCCTTATTACACCGACACGACGACCAAAATTGTTACGAATTATGATTATGTGTTCACGCTGGAAATGAATTGCATGGAACTGTACCGTCAGTTGGGTTGCTCGTCTGTGCACTATTTGCCCTTTGGGGCATTTTTGACTCACTATTTCCCGCTCAGCTCGCCCGCTTCAGTAAGACGTGAGATTGGATTTACAGGCTCAGCCTACTGGAATCGCATCTATTTCTTCAATCCAATTATGCCGCAGCTCATGGCACGTAACGTTAAAATCAACGGAATCTGGTGGGATCGTCTCCCTGATTATCAATCGTACGGCGATAAAATCGAACTGGGCCGCTGGATGTCTCCGATCGAGACGAATGATACGTATAACGGCAGCAAAATTGTCATTAATCTTCATCGTTCGCATCAGGATGATTCAGTGAATAACAATGCGCTGAAAATTCCGGGGGCTTCGCCGAATCCGCGCACGTTCGAAATTTCTGCCAGCGGCACATTGCAACTGACCGATACAAGGGATGATCTGGCTCGTTTTTACAAGCCGGGGGAAGAGATTGAGACTTACAGCTCTCAGCAGGAACTGCTGGAGAAGGTCGAGTTTTATTTGACGCATGAAAAGGAGCGCCGTGAGATTGCCCTGCGTGCTCTGGAACGGACCTTGCGTGAGCACACGTATGGTCACCGGATTGACCAGCTGCTGTCGGTCGTATTTCCTTAATTCGGTTCATACGCCTGATGGTCGCTATTTTAAAGGAGGTGAACTCCGATCAAACCGAAAATGATGCTGTTCAGCCATGTCAGCAATGTCCGCAGCATTACGGGAGCGGAGAAGCTGTTATTGCAATTTTGTGTAGACATTCGTACGTACTTCGACTGCATTCTAGTGACGCCCGATGAAGGTCGGCTGACCACGATTGCCCGCAAGCGCGGGATTACCGTCCAAATTCAGAACCTGCCCATGCTGCACGGCATGTATACCCCGTATGAGGGATTGGCCCAAGATGCGGAGAATTTGCGAAACCATGCTTTGTACGCACCGTTGCTCCAGTTGCTACAGCAAGCGCGTCCAGATGTGGTGCTGGTCAATACCTGTGTGAACGTCATGCCCGCGATGGCTTCCCATGAGTTGAATATTCCGGTGGTCTGGAAAATAACCGAAGTCATTAACCAGAATGAGCATACACCTGTCTCGGTTTCCATCATCGAGCGTTACAGCCGATGGGTCATCGGCATTTCGCAAGCCGTCTTGCGGCCTTTGCACGGGGCGGGGCTGACACGTCCGCATACGGTGTTGTCTCCTTGTCGGGATATGGATATGCCGCCGCACAAAGAGCATGTACTGCAACGGAAACGCAAACGTGAAAAGCTGGGGTTGAAGGAATCACATATTTGTATTGGTTATATTTCTTCCTTTATCTACGAAGCCAAAGGACTGTTGCCTTTTGTTCAAATGGCCCTGAAGCTATGTGAAACGAATTCACGCTGCCGCTTCTGGATTATCGGCAGCTCGGTGGACTCGGAATATTACGTGAAATGCGTTTCTTTAATCCGCAAATCCCGTTACAGCCGCCGATTCCAGTTCAGCTCATTTGAGGAATCTGTATCCACCGCCTATAGCGCGATGGATATGGTTGTCATCCCGAGCATGGTGGAGGAAGGCTTTGGTCTGACGGCACTGGAGGGGCTGGTTTACGGCAAGCCGGTTGTGGCCTTTGCGCAGGGCGGACTGGTGGAGCTGATGGAGGCGACCGGAAATACAGAGTTTTTGGTAGAGCCGGGAAACAGCGATATGCTGGCGGAAAAAGTGGGCTATCTGCTCAATCATCCCGAGGAAGTGGAACGGATTGGTGTACGGAACCACAGCGCGGCTACACGTGTATACGGGTCTGATTCCTACCAAAACAACCTGCACGTCATGGCTAGCCAATGGGTGTGTCATGATCCGCAGTGGTTCCCGCTGATTCAGCAGCCGGGTGGTCCGGTATGGACGCGGGAGGGAGAAGGGCTACGTCAGGTCATCGCTATACCGGAGGCATGTACCAGCACTATTCGAGAATTTCCCGAATCGCTGGTTGGCCAACTGCCAGTGCTCGCTCTGCCACCTATCGAGTATGCAGCCATTCCGGGCTTGCCTCAGCCACCCCCTCCTGTACCGGAGCCACAGCCGGAGCCACAGGCAGACCTGCATCACGGCAAGCGTGGCATTCGGGCGAGACGCAAGCATATCAGACTGCGCAATCGCAATCGCAAGCGCAAGGGTAAGAGCAACACCAACACCAGCAGCAGGGGCTATCGCATTCACTGGTTTCCGCTGTCAGGGCTTCTGCCGAAATCCAAGTGTAGACAGAAGCTCAGGTTGAAGCGGAAGCTCAAACGAAAACTCAAGCTCAAGCCTGTGTCGAGGCATCTGCATCCGCACAAGCGGAAGCGACGAGCGCTCAAGGCTGGACGCCACAAAAGACAACGGTCCGGGTGAAAACACACCGGACCGTTGAGGTGAACGTTTAGCTGGAGCACAGACAATCTGCCGGAAAACAACGACAGCAAAGGTGGGTTCCAACACGATGAAAATATTGACCGTGCTCGGCACAAGACCGGAAATTATACGGCTCAGCCTGATCATTCCGAAGCTGGATCGCCATGCGGCTCAGCATGTGCTTGTGCATACGGGCCAAAATTACACGGAAAGCCTCAGCGGGCAATTCTTCCGCGAACTGGGGCTGCGTGCCCCGGATTATGTGCTTCAGGAGAAGGCGGGAACGCTGGGCAAACAGCTGTCTGCCATGTACTCGCAGATGGAGGATATTTTAAACAAGGAGCGCCCGGATCATGTGCTGCTGCTCGGTGATACGAACAGCGCCCTGTGCGCCTTGCTTGCGGAACGTATGGGCTACCCGGTCGTGCATATGGAGGCGGGTAACCGCTGCTACGATCTGGATGTGCCGGAAGAGAAGAATCGCCGCGTCATTGACGCGATTTCTACGATTAATATGCCGTATACGGAGCAAAGCAAGCAGCATCTAATACGGGAAGGCTTTCCAAGCCAACGAATTGTATTGACCGGAAACCCGATTTACGAAGTGATGCAGCATTACGAGAAAGAGGTGTCCGGCAGCAACATTTTAAAAAAGCTGGGACTGTCGCAGGGGCAATATTTCCTGGTGACCGCCCACAGAGCCGAAAATGTCGACCATCCGCCGCATTTGCTGGCAATTCTGGATGGCCTGAATCGGGTAGCGCAGCAGTCCGGGCAGCGGGTCATTTGCAGTATTCATCCCCGCACCGCCGCTCGTATCGCGAGCCATCCGCCGATCCAGCTTGATCCGCTGGTGGAGTTCCACGAACCGTTCGGTTTTTTTGACTTCGTACTGCTGGAGCGGTATGCCCGCTGCGCTTTGACGGACAGCGGCACCGTGCAGGAGGAATGCTGCGTCATGGGTGTGCCGACGGTCACGATGCGCCGGACGACGGAACGGCCAGAAACCGTAGATTGCGGCAGCAATCTCGTGTCCGGACTGGATGGAGAGGTCATAGCGGACGCAGTAGCCTTAATGACCAGGATGAAGCATAAGTGGCAGTGTCCCGCAGGATATCTGGCGCAGGATGTGTCTGATAAGGTAGTTAAATTTCTGCTTGGAGGGAAACGGCATGTTTGAAAACCAACGTATCTTGGTTACCGGCGGTACCGGCTCCTGGGGGCATGAGCTGGTTGCCCAGTTACTGCCGCGTAACCCCAAAGAGGTCATTATCTTTTCGCGCGGAGAATCGAGTCAGGTTGCGATGAACAGACAGTTTGAGGATGAACGGCTCAGCTTCTGCATCGGGGATATTCGGGATAAGGACGCACTGGTTAGCGCCTGCCAGGGTGTGGACTATATATTCCATTTGGCGGCTCTCAAGCACGTACCTGTCTGTGAAGATCAGCCCTATGAAGCCCTCAAAACGAATGTGGTAGGCACCCAAAATGTGATCGAAGCCGCTGTCGCCAATCAGGTAAGGAAAGTCATTTATATATCGACTGACAAGGCCGCGAACCCATCTAATTTTTACGGGATGACCAAGGCGATTGGTGAAAAGCTGATTGTCTACGCCAATTTGCTGAACAGCGATACGCAGTTCGTTACGGTGCGTGGCGGTAATGTATTGGGGACGAACGGAAGTGTGGTGCATCTTTTTCAGAGCCAGATTCGCCAAAAGGGTACCGTTTCGATCACAGATATGAACATGACCCGCTTTTTCCTGACCCTGCGTGATGCAATCAGCCTCCTGTTCAAAGCTTCGGTGGAAAGTGTCGGCGGCGAAATATTTATCATGACCATGCCAACCTGTCGCATTGTGGATTTGGCAGAGGTGCTCATCGAGGATTCGGGCGTGGAGAATGTAGAAATTGTAGAAAAAGGTGTCCGTCCCGGCGAGAAAATTCATGAGATTTTGATGAGCGACTTTGAAAGTCTGACGACGGTCGTGTACGACGAGCAATATTTGATCATTCTGCCAACGTTGAATATCCCTCAACTAAAAGATCGCTACAAGCAATGCCCTCCAGTGTCGTTCAGCAGCTTTAGCTCGGAGTTCAAACTGATGTCCAAAGAGGAGATACGGAGGATTCTCCAGAGCGGGGGGTTCATTAAATGAAGCTTCTTATTTTGGGCGGTAACGGCATGGCAGGCCATGTGCTGGTCGATTACTTTCAAAAGCAGGGCGAATATCACGTGTTCTACACCACACGTGATCCCAAGAATAAAGGTGGTCTGCTGCTGGATGTGAACGACGGTTTTATGGTGGAGCAACTGGTGCGGAGCGTGCGGCCTGACATCATTATTAACGCGGTGGGTGTGCTGAACCAGTATGCCGCAGAGGATCAGGTTACAGCATATCAAATTAACGGTCTGCTGCCGCACCTTCTCCAGCGGACGGCGGATAGCATCGGCGCCCGTTTCATTCATATCAGCACGGACTGCGTATTTGAAGGGAAGCAGGTGCCAGGTCTATATCAAGAGACGGATCAGCCTGACGGGACAAGCGCCTATGCATTGACGAAAATACTCGGAGAAGTGAAGGCGCCGGGACATCTGACGATTCGCACCTCCATTATCGGCCCGGAAATCCGGCCGGGGGGCATTGGTCTGCTGAACTGGTTCTTGCAGCAGAGCGGGGACGTTGACGGGTATCGCCGCGTCTTTTGGAACGGCGTTACAACACTGGAGCTGGCTAAGGCTATACGGGTGTTGATGAATGAGCCGCTGGATGGACTCATTCATCTGGTTTATCCTGAACCGATCAGCAAACATGATCTGTTGCTGTTGTTCAAGGACATCTGGAAGAGGGAGGATATTCGAATCGTGCCGAAGGATGAGCCGGTGCAAGACCGGACACTTCGTTCTACCCGGGCCGATCTGCTCTACGATGTTCCTCACTACAGCATCATGCTGAAGGAGCTGCTGGAATGGACAGAAACACAGCGGAACAACGTCGGCCCGTCATTGTAATTACCGGAGCGGCAGGCTATACCGGGATACACGCCTGCCGCCATTTTGCAAAGCTCGGCTGGGAGGTAGCGGCGCTGACCCGCACGGCTGCTTCCGCCCAGGAGCTGATTTTGCAGTTGAACGGTGATCAGAACGCCAACGCAAATTCCGGCACCAGCTTCTACATCACGTCTTATGTATGCGATTTGCTCGACAAGGAACGTCTTCGCGAAGTGATCTGCCAGATTGCGCCGGATTATGTGCTTCATCTGGGTGGTAAAAATTCGGTGCCCGAATCATGGCAAAGCCCGCTGCTCTACATGGAATCCAATGTGCTGTCCACGCTGTATCTCCTGGATGCGCTGCGTCCTTTTCCCACAGCCCGGATTGTCGTGGCGGGTTCCCGGCTGAAAGCGGCTTTGCAGGCCCCGTATCATCCATCGCATCCGTACAGTCTCAGTAAAAGCCTTCAAGAGGCAGTCGCGCTCTCCTGGAGCGCGTTGTTCGGCCAATCCGTCATGCTGGCGGAGCCTTGCAATCTGATTGGCCCGGGTCCCTCCACCGGCTTTTGCGCATTGCTGGCGGGTCATATTATCCGTACGGAGCGCACGTACAGGGAGTCGGCAACCGAATCAGCTCCTGAGCCTTTACCTGCATCTGCACCGTTCCTTGTATCTTCCCGGTATGCGCAGCGTGATTTTCTCGATGTGCGCGATGCCGTTCGCGCATACGGTGTGCTGCTGGAGCAAGGTGTGCCGGGGCAGGTTTACCCGGTCTGTACAGGTCGCATCGTGGAGCTGGGCGACATCGTGGAACGTATGGTTGCACTGGCAGAGACACCTGTCGCCATCCAATGGGGGGACACGGTAGAGTCAGCGTCTACGGATGCATACCGGGCAAAGGAGCTGGAGGACATGGGGTGGAGGCCGATTATACAGCTGGGGCAATCGCTGGAGGATATGATTCGATACCGCCGAGCCAGAAAGGAAGGAACGATATGAGACCGAGTGTAACGATCGTCATTCCATTTTATAACTGTGGATACGTGGATCAGGCTCTGCAAAGCGCATTAGAGCAAACCTACGGTCCGCTTGAAATTATTGTCGTCGATGACGGTTCCACGACACATACCGAAATGCTTCAACCTTATCTTCCATATATACATTATTTAGGAAAATCCAATGGAGGAACGGCCAGCGCACTGAATCATGGCATCCGGCATGCTAGCGGCGAATACATTGCGTGGCTCAGCTCAGATGATACCTATCATATGGACAAAATAAACAACCAGGTATCTTTTATGGTGGAACAAGGCGCGTATATCTCTCACACCAATTTCAATTTCATCAATAACTACAGCCAGATTACAAGCCATCAGGCGGCGGCTGTGTTTCCCTCCCTCCCGGAGTTTTACCGTTTTTTCCAGCAAGGAAACCCGGTCAACGGATGCACCGTCATGTTTAAAAAGGAGTTGTTCTCACATATCGGTCTGTTCGATGAATTGCTGCCGTATACCCATGATCTGGATATGTGGTATAGAGTCATGCTGGCGGGCTACCCGTTTCTTTTTCTGAACGAACCGCTGGTCAACTATCGCTGGCATGATGAAATGGGAACCAAAAAGTATTGGCCGGCCGTTGAGCGGGAGTACCAAATCACCCAGTTGCGTTACAAAGATCGCTTCAGTCAGTTGTTGAACGGTTTTTCCTAATAAAGCCGAAAGTCTGTCAGGGGGGGATTGATATGGTAGATACAGGTATTGTGATGCCGCTATACAAACAGGATATCGGCTATCTGCAAGCCGCGATTTCAACCGTACTAGCTCAGAGCTATAGGGAATTTCGCCTCATCATCGTTATTGACGGAGCACCGGAAATGGTGGGACCGGCGCTCCACGCAGCAGGGGGGGACCCTCGCGTTCAGTTGATTACACTTCCTGAGAACAAAGGAGTATCCAGTGCCCTCAACCGGGGGTTTGACGAGTTGTTCCAAGATCCTGCGATCACATATGTGACCTGGGTATCCAGTGACAATGTATATTATCCCGGCTTTATAGAACGAATGCGACGAGAGCTGGAGCACGGACCGGACTCGCTCGGCCTTGTATTCTCCACCTTCCGCCAGATTGATGCTTCAGGAAGCCCGTTGTATGATGAACAGCATCAACAAGCGCTGATCCGGTATCAGAGCCAGTCGCATGAGGAACTGCTGAACGCCAGCATTGTTGGGGTTTCATTTATGTACAAAAGCAAATATGCTCGCCGGATCGGCGGCTATCGGTTGCAACCCGTGGAGGATTATGATTACTGGCTGCGGCTGACCGAGACGTGCAGCATGAAATTCATCCCGGAGATCCTTATGGATTACCGGGTGAATTCCGCTTTTAGTGTATCGGCCAGCTTGCACAGCCAGAAGGAGCATCGACGCTGGCGGCACGCATTTCAAATCGCCAAGCATGAGGCAAGAGCACGCCGGGGCATCCCGCTTGAAATGACCATTCTCATGCCTGTCACAGATATGGCTCAGGCTGAGCCGCTGCTGGATAACCTGCTGGAGCAGCATTATAGCAATTGCTTGGTGCGGTTGCTGGATCTAACGCCGGAACAGGGCGCCTCTTCCTTCCTGCCGATGATGCTCGATCCTCGGCTAATCATAACACCGAGGCCGCATTATTCTGTCAAGGAAGCACTGGTTCAGGCCATTGGGGAAACGGTTACCCGCTTTGTTGTGTGCTACGGTGTCAAACCTTATATCGCTGTGACGGATCTGCTGTATCTGACCGATTTGCTGCGCCCGCTACAGGATACACATGCCTTTTCCTATTATACAGATGACCATTCCACCATAGGTAGCGGCCGAGGCGTTCAGTCCGTGCCGCCGGAATGGAATTACGTGTATTACACCCACGGGCTGCATCAGGCTCTGGAACGGGGTTGCTTTTAGCTGACAGGAGACAGCGCCGGGATCGTGGTCAACTCCGACTGAAGGACACGATGCTCCTGTACAATATTGCCGAACTGATCCAGTCCGAAGTTGGAGAGCACGACATTTGCGGGTGCAGCGGAGACTACGTTGTATTGTACCTCATAGGCAAGTACACCTTGTACAAAAAAGGTACGTCGGGCAATGGAGTTTGCAGGTACGTTAATCGATGACACGTACAAGGGTATCTTGGTATCCGGCACGAGCGAGAAGAAAATTTGTACCGTCACGGTTGCCGCGTTCACTATATCCTCATTGACCACATTCACAACGACATTGGAGCAGGCAGTACCAAAATCTCTGGTGTTTGTCATATAGCCGGTTGTAAAAGCCAAATGAATCATCCTTTCGAAAACAGAATATTGGAAAACCCCCGAAGGGATGCTCCTATACTATGAATCTACTGAATAGAAAGCTTGTATGCTTGTCGGTAGGCTATGCCGAAAAAAGGTATATTTTTGGAGATATCAGAAACATCTATTTATGTTATACGCATCAGTTTAATCCTGACTTTTTGGCGGATCGGTCATGTTTTTCCAGCGTTCACAGGATGGAGGGATCACGTGGGATACACCCGTGCTGCTCACCGCTGGCTCCAATCAGATTACGCGGGGAGAAATCACCGTGAACATCACGGGGGTTGTTTATGTCGGGTACATTGTGTCCTTCAATGGAGGGACAGCGTTCAGTTCCTCGCTACCGGTGTCTTCTGTCGTTCCGGTTCCAGTCGTCACGAACGGTAATTTTATTGATGTGACTATCGTGCCAAATAGCGGTTTTTTTGCGGTATGGACAGATGCGTTGTCGGGCTTTCAGCAAATTTACGGAAGCGACGGAATGTAAATGTACTAGACGGGGGAGGTGAGGTTGTTGTGAAAATTTTACTGGTTACCTACTGGCCGATCCCTCATTTGGGAGGCGTGTGGCCGTTTATGCTGCAAATTAAACGACGGCTGGAGCTGCAGGGTCACACCGTGGACTTGATGGGCAACGGGCCGGATATACCCAAATACCATATTGTTTTTGAAAATAGGGAACTGTTGAAGGATCAACTGCTACCTATGCTGAACATGAAGCTGAATGAAGCGGCTGTACCTGTATTACACAAGGACTCCTGGGTGCAGACGGTGGAAAAGGACCGCTATTGCATGGAACTGGCGGCGGCGTATTTTGGAGTTGAACAGTATGATGTCATTCATACACAGGATGTCATTGCGACACGTGCCCTAAGCCGGGTCAAACGTAAGGATAGCGCACTCGTGGCCAATATTCACGGCTCGTTGGCCCGCGAAGTCATGATGGCGCTTGAACGAGATCAGGAACCGGGATATCGAGAATCGTTGATGTGGAAATATTATTGGGCGCTGGAGCACTATGGCGCTATATCCGATGATATTACAATTACGTCTACGGAATGGATGAAGCAGACGCTCGTTCGTGAGTTTGAAGTGCCTGAGCAACAGATTGCCACTTTCCAATATGGTCTGGATACTGAACACTTCTGGAAAGTCCAGGCAAAGGGAACGGACATGACACGACCCGCAGGAAAAAAGGTCATTATTTGTCCTTCACGGCTGGTATATATCAAAGGGCTGCATTACTTAATGAGTGCTCTTGGTTTGCTGAAAGATCGACATACCGATTGGGTTTGCTGGATTGTCGGGGAGGGGGATAAAAGGGAAGAGCTTCAAACACAGGCGAAGGAGCTGGGGCTGGTGGAAGAGGTGGTTTTTCTCGGACATCGTGAAGATGTGCCTGCCCTCTTGCAACTGGCAGATATTTTTGTTCATCCGAGCATACAGGATAATCAGCCGTTTTCGGTTATGGAGGCGCAGGTCTCGGGGCTTCCGGCAGTGGTATCGGATGCGGGTGGACTCCCGGAAATGGTGGAGCATGGACATACTGGACTGGTTTCCCCGATTGGCGATGTGGAGGCGATGGCAGATCATTTGCAGCATTTGCTGGCTCAGGATGACGTGCGTATGGCTATGGGGAACCGTGCCAAGACATGGGGAACTGCGCATTGGTCTCTGGATGTTATGATTGCACGGCTCATCAATATTTACGGGCAAGCGCTCAATCAAGTACGTTGATTCGATAGTGAGGAGGGGGAACATGACTTTTCCTGTAGTTGGAGACTTGTACAACCGTATTTTTGAAATCGAGCAATCGCACCCGGATCTTGAGGTGGATTATGAAATATGGAACCGGATTAACACCTCGTTACCGGAACATTATAAGCTACCGGACACTGAAATTCTGGAACGTCTCAAACAAACTGTGCCATGAGAACGACAGTCATTTAACACACCATCTGGAGCAATTGTAAAAGGCAGGCAGGGACGTGGTTCCCTGCCTGCCTTTTGGATGATTTTGGATCATGTTCCGTCCGGGTTTTCATCAACCGAATCTTCGTAGACCGAGCCTTGGACCACGAGTGGACCGGTGACAACGGCCCGGCGGTCGGCCGATTGCACGGTCAGGCAATATACATATGGCGCTGTCGGTTTCACGGTTTCCTCATACCTTAGCTCGGCAAAGCCCTCCTGATAGCAGGAATCCTGCAACCAGTCCAGCACGGGACCCTGCCCGTCGTTGCGACGCAGCCGGATATCCAGCTCTCCAATATCCCAGTTGAGCAGCGGATTTTCCCATGCCAAGGAGGCTTCAATGACAATACGTCCTTCAGACTCATTCGCAGGAATGATCAACGTAGATAGCACGCTCTCCTGTTCGGTGACCTGAAAAGGTAGCGCATATGTGCCTGCATCGGCTTTGTTTTGTACCGAATATTTTAACATACTTTCTTCCTCTCCTGTCCGTGTATTAGGGCGTCACGGTAAAATGACTGGCTGTACGCATAGCGACCACGTTCCCATCCTCTACAAATTCAGCCAAAATAAATAGTGTTTCCGGATTGCATATACTCGTGACCACTCGCAGGTAAAAAGGATTTTGGGCTGTCTCCATATCCTTGAGCTGTACTACGGAGCCGGCTTCGGGAGAAGTGCCCAGGCTAAGTAGCTGCCGTCGGAAAACGCCGCTATCATTCCCTATTTCCAACAGTACATCGACAGGTCTCTTTTCACGATTGAACAGGGTCACATGGCAGCTCTGTATACTGGCGCTGTGATAAGCGAGGTGATGATCAGCAGATAAAAGAAACACGGACATATCATGTAGCCTCCTTGAATTCTGTTGTATACCAGCCCTATATCATATGGAAATTTGTCATGCCTGGACTGGATAGTTGTACGCCTTTTTTGACAGAATACGCGTCGGGGTCCAACCCTTTTAGCCGAGCTGTGCATGTAATGTAGAGTGGAACAACCTGCGGTCTGAGGAAAGGATCGCGTTAAAAGGGAGGCACGGCTATGAGACTTGCACAGCTGGCAGGGGAATATGATGCGGTCTTCAGTTTGGGGCAAAACTGCACGCCTGCCATTCAATTGGAAAAGAACCGCCTGCGGCCGTTTACCGGGGTGCTGGACTGGATGATGTCTGACACGCTGTCCGATGTGAACCGCTTGCTTGAAAACCGGTTTGCCGGGTTTATGGATTTGTCCAATTTAAGTGTCGTTGGTACGAGCCAACTGAACTATATGGTCAGGGATATCGATTATAACGTGATCTCGGTACATGATTTCCCGCAGGAACGCAATACGTCCGCAGATCTGGCGACTTATCCGGAGTTCAGGGAGAAGATAGACCGCCGTATCGAACGTTTTTTTGCAAAAACGCAGAAGGCGCAGCGCAGCTTGTTCGTCCGTATGCTGGGAACCTATGAAGAGGTAGAGGAACTGGAGCGCATCTTGTCCGGCTTGGTGGCACATGAATTTCGTTTACTCATCGTTAACTGTTCCGGTGTAACAGAGTTGACCGAGTTGGACTGGCAACTTGCGAATGTATGCGCGGTGGAAATGCCTTTTGCCGATGTATGGAATTACAAAAGTGATCCGCACTGGCGTACGCTTTTTCAGGGAATGTCCCTATCTTCGGAAAGGGGAGGACGGCGTGCTTGAGCGATTGCAGGGGGATTATGACGCTGTATTCAGCCTGGGAGGACATTGCCTGCCTTCCATTCAGCTGGATAAAAACGGACTGCGTCCGTATGCGGGACCGCTGGACTGGATGATTTCCGGCAACTTGTCGCAGATCAGTCGCTTGCTAGACGCCCGTTTCGCCGGATTTATGGACTATGCCAGCCTGCGCGTCACGGGGCATGATTACGGCGAGTATAACTTCATGGTCGAGGACACGTCGTATGAGATTACAGCGGCACACCATTTTCCCGTTACCCTGAATACATCGAAGCATCTGACTTCCATCCTGCATTCAAAACGACGCTTGATCGCCGCATTGCACGTCTGCTGGAGAAATCTGCGCTTGCGTCCCGTCTGCGGCTGGTTTCAGTGGCGCTGCCGCCGGAGGATATTTGGAGCGGGCAGGATGAGATGTGGCGCTATATGCTGGAAAACGTCAGGCTGCGCGTCTGAGCATCTGGAAGGTACGTCTTAGATTGTCTTTGGTGTCTGTGTTTGTGCCTGCGCCAAGCTGTAGAGCGCCGCATAACATGATGGGAAGGGAAGAAACTTGCTTCGGTTCAAAAGGAGGGTGCGCTAGTGAAGGCTTTGGTTACCGGAGGAGCTGGATTTATTGGTTCCCATCTGGTGCGTGCGCTTGCTGATTCGGGCATCAGAGTGCATGTACTGGATAATTTGACGACCGGGAATGTCGCAAATGTGGACCCGCGCGCGGTCATGCATATGGCGGATATTCGCAGCTCCGAGACCCGGACGCTGCTCATTCGGGAAAGCCCGGATATTGTGTTTCACTTGGCGGCACAGGCCGATGTCCAGCAATCCATCCATCGACCAGATGAGGACGCAGATGTGAATGTGATGGGGACGATTCATCTGTTGCAGGCTTGTCATGAAGCCGGTGTATCCAAGCTGATATTTGCGTCTACATCCGGCGTATACGGAGAGCTGGAAAAGCAATGTATTCAGGAAGACGATCCCGTGAAGCCGATTTCGGGCTACGGGCTTTCCAAGCTGACCGCAGAATCGTATATCCGGCTTTTTCATCGGTTATATGGCATGAATTACACGATTTTGCGTTACGGCAATGTGTATGGTCCCGGTCAGGCGGCGAAGGGAGAGGGCGGTGTAGTCGCTCTTTTTATGGATCGGCTGAAAAAAGGAAGCCCCTTGCTCATTCACGGCGACGGAACGCAAACCCGCGATTTTGTGTACGTCAAGGATGTAGCCAGAGCCAATATGGCGGCTATATGTGCAGCGGATCAACGTACAGTGCATGTGAGTACGGGACGAACCACGTCCATCAATCGGCTGGCCTACGATTTGCTAAAGCTGCACGGTTCGTCCGTTCGGCCCGTGTATTCAGCTGCGCGGGCGGGAGACATTCACCATAGCTGTCTTAGCAACGCAGTCGCGAGACATTGGCTTCGGTGGGAACCGCTATATGGTATCTCTGCCGGATTGAAGGAAACGTACGTGAGCAGTATGGGTTCAGGCAAAGAAGGCGTGTAGCGGAGCGTTGGATTCAGGAAGGGGCTGAGGGATCAGCCTCTTTTTTTGTGTATAGCATTCATTTTACAATCCGTCTTCTTAAATATTTCAACAAATTGGTTCACCCACTTCATGTTTTTTTAGGACAGAAGAACAGCCATGCTCTTATGAACATGGCTGTTTTTGTTTCCTAGTTCTCAGAAACCTTTGTATTGTGGTTCTTCATTCTCTAACTGCTGTACTCGACCTTCGACTTGCTGCAGAACTTGTTGTGTTTGCTGAGCCGCGTTTGTAAAAAGAGTTTTTGCCTCTTGATTTTGAGTGCTCAAAGCGAATTGTTCTAAGTTAGCCTGAGCGCTTTTTAATGAAGCAACACACGTTTTGACATCAGAAGCTACGGTCATTTCGATTCACCTCCTTTAACGGATTAAAGGCGTAAGGAACGAAAATACTGCTATTCCTGCCGAGGTAACATATATAATGTATCCCCTTTTTTCGAAATCATACACGAAGAAGAGCGTTAAAAAGCCAAATCAAAGGAAAGTGATCTGGAACAAACAGGTAAAAATTTGCATTTCAATGAATAAAAAGACGAAAAACTGACGATCTTGCTTATATATGATTTACCATCAAGTGGAAACATGTACTTGGTGCAAAGAATAAAGGGGGCTTAAATGATGCCAGATTGGTTAGTTATTTCATTACGGACATTGTTAGCGATTGTCGTCCTTTTTATAATGACTAAGCTATTGGGAAAGAGACAGGTTTCCCAGTTATCCTTTTTTGAGTACATAACGGGGATCACGATCGGGAGCTTGGCAGCCTATACTTCATTAGAGATGGATCAAAAATGGCATTTAAGTGTCATTTCATTGTCTGTATGGGTAGGCGTCTCTTTAGGAATCGAATTTTTACAAATTAAGAGTAAAAAAGCAAGGGATTTTATCGATGGTAAACCAAGGGTCATAATTAAAGACGGGAAAATTCTGGAGGATAACCTTAAGAAGGAACGGCTTACCACCGACGAACTGATGGAACAGCTGCGAAAAAAAGATGTTTTCCTAGCGACGGATGTCGAATTTGCGATTATGGAACCGAATGGAGATATCAACGTCCTGCTAACGAAAGAAAATCAATCCCTAACACCCAAGCACCTAGGCATCAAAGTGGGGCCTGAAAAGGAGCCGCAGGTAGTCATTATGGATGGAAATGTCATGGATGAACCATTAGCTATGATGGGACTCAACCGGGGTTGGCTGGATACAGAACTCGAAAAGGTAGGCGTTGCAATTGAAAACGTGGTTCTTGGCCAGGTAGATACCTATGGGCAGCTTTATGTTGACTTATTTGACGATCAGATCAGAGTTCCTAAGCCTCAGACTAAGGCTGCTTTGCTGTCGACTTTAAAAAAATGTGAAGCGGATCTTGAAATGTTCAGCCTGTCCACCCAATCGCCAAATGCAAAAAAAATGTATGAAGAATGCGCAAAAGAGCTGGAACGGGTCATTAAGGAAGTCAGACCGCTACTCATTCGTTAGATCAGATGATCAGGAGGATTGAAAATGAGCAATGAAAAGATGAAAAAAGCAACGCCGGTCCAACAGGAGTATCAAAAACTCGCCAAGCAGCTTGAACCAAAACGGCCCTTATTCCAAAACTGCTGGCGTGCGTTTCTTGCCGGGGGGACGATTTGTGTGATTGGACAAGCAATTCAGGAAATGTTTGTTCATTGGGCCGGCTTTGATGAGAAAAAAGCAGCCAATCCCACTGTGGCCGTGTTAATTCTCATTTCCGTTATTTTAACGAGCCTCGGCGTATATGACAAATTCGGGCAATGGGCGGGTGCCGGTTCGGCTGTTCCCGTTACTGGTTTTGCAAATTCAATGGCATCCGCCGCTATTGAACATCGCAGTGAAGGTTTTGTATTAGGCGTCGGCGGAAAAATGTTTAAACTTGCAGGTTCGGTTATTGTTTTTGGAACTGTGGCGGCATTTTTCGTGGGTATCATCACGTTTGTGCTTAAGGGTACTGGAGGAGGACATTGATATGCTAAAAGGGCATCAAAGTTGGATCTTTAAAAATAAACCGGTGATTCGGGCTTCGGCTACCGTAGTTGGCCCGTTTGAAGGCAGGGGGCCCCTTGCCTCCGATTTTGACATCATACATGGTGACTCCATGCTGGAAGAAGAAAGCTGGGAAAAAGCTGAGAAAGTTTTGATCGAGCAAGCTGCAAAACTGGCGATTAAAAAAGCAGGGTTAACCAAGGAGCAAGTTCAGTTTCATATCGGCGGCGATTTGATGAATCAAATAATCAGCACCAGCTTTGCCGCTCGTACTCTGTCGATCCCCTATCTTGGCGTGTTCGGCGCCTGTTCAACCTCGATGGAAAGCTTGGCTCTTGCGTCCGCACTCATCAATGGAGGAGCAGCGAAATTCATACTGGCAGGGACCTGCAGTCATAATTCGAGCGTAGAGAAGCAGTTCCGGTATCCGACAGAATACGGTTCGCAAAAGCCGCCAACTGCCCAATACACCGTCACTGGCGCCGGTGCAGCGATCGTTTCGCAGGAAGGGGAAGGTCCTGTCGTCACGTCAGCGACAATTGGCCGGGTTATCGATATGGGGATTACGGATCCGTTTAATATGGGGGCGGCCATGGCACCTGCTGCGGTTGACACCATTCAAGCTCATTTTCGAGATTTACAAATCGAGCCCGGTTATTATGATCTGATCGTCACAGGCGATCTGGCCAAAGTAGGCTATGAGATTGCCTGCAAATTGTTTGAAAAACATAACGTTCCGATTCATCAAACGGAGTATGCCGACTGTGGCATGATGATTTACAACTATGATACTCAGATGGTACAGGCGGGGGCAAGTGGTTGCGGCTGTTCGGCCGTTGTCACGTACGGTCATTTAATGAAACGCATGCGAATGGGAGAAATCAAACGCATGCTTGTTGTTGCTACAGGGGCGCTCTTATCGCCGCTTTCGTTTCAACAAGGAGAAAGTATTCCTTGTATCGCGCATGCTGTAGCGATCGAATCAGGAGGGAGAATCTGACATGATCTTTTTATGGGCCTTTCTTGTAGGGGGCGCGATTTGCGTCTTCGGACAGCTTTGTTTCGATGTGTTTAAACTGACTCCAGCCCATACCATGACGTTACTCGTCGTGCTGGGAGCAGTCGCGGATGGACTTGGCTTGTATGACCCGCTCGTTAGAATTGCCGGAGCCGGAGCTTCCGTTCCAATCACTAGTTTTGGAAACTCTCTGGTTCACGGCGCTTTGGAGGAATTACAGAAAGACGGATGGATCGGAGTCATTACCGGTATATTCAAGGTCACCAGCGCAGGTATTTCGGCAGCCATTATTTTCTCATTTTTGGCAGCCTTGCTGGTTAAGCCAAAAGGTTAAGGATGAATAGGGGGTTAAGCCTCATTTAATCGTTCGTTTATGAATAATAGGCTTCCCTTAATGACTGAATCGTTGAACGAACTGCTTAATCAGTTCGTTCAACGATCTGAAGGTTTTTGTCGTAATCGGTGATCGACTTCTTTAATGAAAACCAGCTCACTCTTCGGCAATTGCTGATCTAACATTTTGGCCTAAGGATGAAAGTGCTTGTCTTTTTCCCCGTAAACGAGCATCACCGATATCACCTCTTTTTAGGAGTAAGTGGTAGTTTGATGCGTAAAATGATCGAATGAGGTTCCTTTTGTGGTGAAAAAAAGATTTCATTGTACAGAAAGCACTTTGTAAACCTCTTTAATACTTGGCACTCATACTGTGTAGATTGAAACAAATCCAAATAACCGTTCTCGTTTCGTATATATTCGCCATCATCATACCAATTCATGAATCGGTTATTCCAATTCTTTCGAATACATAGATATGGCTTCATGACAATGATTTTCCCGCCTGGTTTCAAGATCCTTTCGAATTCAAGCAGATATCCCTTGATTTGCTCGTCATCAATATGATGAAGAACGGCGATAATGAAAATATAGTCGATTGAATCATTTTGGGCTGGAATCCGATTTTCTTTAAAAATCATAAAATTATGATTTGGGTAAAGCCGCTTTGCAAGTTCAACCCTCTGACCATCAGGTTCAATGCCCAGATAGAGCCCAAGTTTGAAAGTATTACAATTTGCATGGATATATTTTTTTGTGAACCACTTTGGACGAACAAACCAATGATACACGCGAGGACTTAAAGGCATTCGATACTGTTCACCACTAGGGTACAAATGATGCTGTTTAAAGCCAAACAGGCGGCAAAGAAAGAGCTAGACGAAGCATGTCCGTATCACTGCCGGAAAGAGTGATAAGATGTTTTCTTATCGTCCGGTGGAAATTTAAGGGATGAATATGGGAAATATCCTGCCGTACTTGCGAGGTTATTTGGGGCTACGCATTCTCATGAGGGATATATTGTCGCTACAGTACAACCTGGTCATGAACTTATCGGCGAGAGTTCCCCTACCCATGTGGGCGGAGGCGCCCACGTTACGCTTCATGAATTGGATTCTCTTGTTCCATTTATCGTATTTGGAACGAATACCCGGCCCAAGACACTACGAATCGTTGATATCAAAGATTGGATTCTTAAATTAGTGAGGGGTGGCGGACTCGTAAATTTCCTAGCAGCCTGTCATAGCGACGGAAAAGAACAACGCAAACTAGATCGCAATGGGGGAAGGGAAGAACTCTTTTTCGTCCATTTGACCAGCCCTCGAATGAGAAGCAAAACTGAAATGAACAAGATTTCTTGAAAACTTTTGGTGTACACTATTTTGAATAGTGTAATAAATGACGGAAAAGCCGCAAATGGCATACAGCCCGATTTCGAAGGCGTCGTTTAACCAATGGTATCTTCCGTGATATGAAATTCCCCTTCCACAAACGCATCAATTCGGAGTGCTGTCGTATCCATCTTAATAACATCAATTTGATCGGTAAACCAGGATGCCGCTTAAAGGAAAATAAAAACAATAGAATTTAGACCAAAGATATGAAAATAACGGCGATTTTGGCCATTCTACCACCACGGGTGCCGAAAGATGTAAAAGCGGTATTGTGTTCCCTTTGGGATTTATTTCGAAAATATCCACATATTAAATACAAATATGGATACTCTAAATGTTGAAAATTTGAAGAGGAGAAGTTAACATGAAACTTTTGATTCCGCCATTCGAACCTCAAAGAGCGAAGCAACCGATAAAATGTCAGCATTGTATATGGGGACGTTGGGAGGGGTTGAAACAATTTTGCTCTAAAATCAACTGCATTAAAGAATAAAATAGGATAAAGGGGGTATCTTGGGTCATCTGTAATGACTTTAAGATAGCCCCGATTCATAATTGAAGTATTGGAAATTTCATTAATTGCTAAAGCAAGGAGAGTTTTAATGAAAAATAGAAAATGGACTAAAATGGCGTTATATATAATTTTAGTGTTTAGCGTTTTAGAAAAGGGCCGGAAGTCGAAAAAAGCTTGATTTAAAAGGTTTTTTAGGAAACAACTATAATGTCACTGAACACAATAGACATAACACCTGGTCACATGTACGTTATTGCTGGATGCAGGTTCTTTTACTATAGCTAGTGGTACATCTGTTGCTGCCGGAGCTGCGGACGGAACTACGGGTAACAATACAACGCAGAACTTGACCATTATAAATTGCTCAAGGGATTCGTGTATCTGGATGAAGTGATTCCTGCGGCGCAATATGAAATCCGCTATTATAGTGAGAATAACTTTGTCGGCAGACGGATTGATGGATATAAGGGGCCTTTTGCGATCATGACCAATACAGCATCTCTTCGTTAGAGATCATAGGAGGGTGGGACATCTGCTACTCCCCTATTTCATCTGTTCTACTGAATATATAGTTGGAAATTCAATAGAGAAGTTTGGCCTCATTACCTTTGATTCGAATGCCATGATACGGTCCCGAATCTCTAACTTGTAGCCTGTTCCTTTGAGAGGTTGACTGCTGCCCCATGCTTCGACAACAGCGCAACCACAATTCCTTTAGATCCGTTCGTATGGTTCGTTCAATACATTTGCCAAGTGTTCTTCGTTGACCATCTGTTCAGTAACCAATATACGAAGAATATCAAAAATACGCAAAACGAGCCTACTTCCATAACAGTTCTGATGAACAGTACACAACAGTTAAAGTAGATCGGTTATGCAAACGTGAAAAATTCGATTATACGATTATATTGAAAAAGAGGGGTGTTGAGTATACAATTAATATATAAGTAAATAACTCAACTTTCGCAGCTTAAATCCTGAAATAAACCCTTGATATAGCTGGATAAACTAGCGATCCAATCTTGGAGTTGGCAAAGAACAGACGTTTTGTTTTTCTTTGTCTTCGCTCGAGTCATTTCCAGAAATAAATCCATGAGTTGCTGAAGCGCCGTCTGGCTAATGAGCTGATCAAACGAGCGGCCTTGAAACTCGCTTCCCAGCTTCAGGTAGCTTTTGGTCACTTGAAAAAAGTCTCTATACTCCAACGCATACCGTAAATCCGCACGATTTCGGCGGAATCCAGGGTCATGTCTGTACTCAGACATCGAATGTTGTTGTAACATAGAGTTACGCACCTTTCTTGTTGGCATGGTTGTTTGGACACTTCCATGATGCCAGACAAGCAAGGTGTTTTTTTGTCAATATGGGCAAATGTATTGAATTCTTCTTATTGCCCCAAGAGATTAAACAGAATTTTCAGGTGCGAAAGTTGAGTAAATGATTATTGGAGGTTTGAGCGTGTTATCGGTTTTCTTGGCATGTACTATTTTTCTGTTAACTTTGACGCTGGTGATCTGGCAGCCCAAGAATCTGTCTATTGGATGGTCAGCCTGTGGAGGAGCAATTTTGGCTCTGCTTGTTGGCGTGGTTCATATTGAAGATGTATGGGAAGTAACCCGAATCGTGTGGAATGCCACGCTGACTTTTGTAGCTATTATTCTCATTTCATTGGTGCTGGATAAGATCGGACTATTTGAATGGGCCGCTTTGCACATGGCAAGGGCAGCGAAGGGAAACGGGGTTCGGCTGTTTATGTATGTGACTTTGCTGGGAGCGATAGTATCTGCTTTTTTTGCAAATGATGGTGCCGCTTTGATCCTGACTCCCATTGTACTGGCGATGGTACGGGCGCTCAAGTTTGAAGAAACAAGGGTGTTTCCTTTTATCATAGCCAGCGGCTTTATTGCAGATACGGCTTCGCTTCCGCTCGTCGTAAGCAATTTGGTTAATATCGTGACGGCCAATTTCTTCAACATCACATTTATGGAGTATGCAGGCCGCATGATTATTCCGAATTTTTTTTCTATAGCTGCGAGCATGTTAGTGCTATATCTCTTTTTCCGTAAAAGCATTCCAGGGAAGTTTGATGTTGCTCATGTAACGGCTCCTGCTAAAGCGATTAAGGATGCAAAAATGTTCCGGCTTTCCTGGATCTGCCTGACCCTCCTGCTTACAGGTTATCTGATTAGCGAATTTTTCAACATTCCAGTTTCGGTAATTGTGACAATCATTGCTGTAATTCTCTTATTTATAGCTCGTAAAAGTCCTGTCGTACCTGTAAAAGAAGTCTTGAAAAGCGCGCCATGGGCCATCGTATTTTTCTCCATCGGGATGTACGTCGTAGTATACGGGTTGCGTAATGTGGGTTTGACAGATTTGCTGTCTCATCTTATTCAAGCGGCAGCAGACGAGGGAATGTTTGTGGCTACGATGGCTATGGGTTTTATGGCTGCCGTCATTTCGTCGATGATGAACAACATGCCTACGGTCATGATTAATGCGCTGGCGATCCATGCTACGAACGCAACGGGAATGATCCGGGAGGCACTTGTTTACGCCAATGTAATCGGGTCGGATTTAGGGCCCAAGATGACACCCATTGGCTCCTTGGCTACGCTGCTCTGGCTGCATGTGCTTACTTCTAAAGGCATAAAGATTCGTTGGGGAACCTACTTCAAAACAGGTGTACTTCTGACCTTGCCTACGCTTTTTTTCACACTTTTGGGTTTGTATCTGTGGTTGACGATATTAGGATTTAAACACTAAAGGAGACGATTATCATGGATAAAAAGATAATTTACTTCTTGTGTACTGGTAACTCTTGCCGTAGTCAGATAGCAGAAGGCTGGGCCAAAAAGGTTCTGGGCGATCACTGGAACGTATACAGCGCAGGCATTGAAGCGCATGGACTAAACCCGAAAGCTGTACAGGCGATGCAGGAAGTGGAGATTGATATTTCAGGGCAAACATCAGATATCATCAGCTCTGAACGGCTAAACTCCGCCGACTTGGTTGTGACCTTGTGCGGGGATGCAGCGGATAAATGTCCTGTTACGCCTCCTCATGTGCGCCGTGAGCACTGGGGTTTTGATGATCCAGCGAAAGCGCAGGGTACCGAAGAAGAAAAATGGGCCGTCTTCCAGCGTGTGCGTGATGAAATTAGGGTACGCATTCATAAGTTTGCTGAAACAGGCGAGTAAATAGACAGGCCGCCTACCCGGCGGCTTTATTCTAGAATCATAGAGATAGCAGATAAAAGTAAACCTATGATCATAAAAATAAAGGACCATTTCCATCTGCTTTTTCTATCTTTCCCCTCGGGGTCCGCCGCCTGTTCATTATAAAAATTGGCACGCATACGGTCACCACTAACCCCTGTTCCACTTAAGATAATGGCGAGTGTGATGAAGACTGCTCCTGTCCAGCTTACATAATCTAGAATCACTATAATACCTCCTTATCTTTCTCATTACCCTGTTTAGTTTACCTTATCATGGATAATTTATATATAACAGTATCCGAGATTACAAAAGAGATAACCGGAGACAGCATCATCTGGGCACGCAGCGCTTGGGCGGGCATTCAGCGTTATCCCTTGCATTGAGGCGGGGATGTGGAAAATACCGATTGCGGCATGGCCGCTTCTCTGAGAGCCGGGTTATCCTTTGGATTGAGCGGCTTCACGAGCTGGAGCCACGATATTGGCGGTTTTGCAAAAAAAAGTCCGAAAGAGCCGTGGTAGGCATCCGTACCCGTGGTGGCGGAAGTGATGTTTGAAGCGGTCAACGGACGTTTTACGGCAACTGCTGATGGACTACAGACGGCAACATGGAAGGTGACTTTTTCGGACATTCATTAAAATAATAGCTTACCTCACGCCCAGCGCATTCATCATTTGCCGGAAGGATTGCACATATTTATCCGGTGCTAACAGGTCGACGATCCTTGTCAGCCCCTTCTGGCGAATGGATTCGCGGTGGGGCACGTTATTCATCAGATCCAGTCCCTCCAATACCGCCTGCAAGATATCTCCTTGTGCATAAAATTTACCCGTTATGTTGTGGTCGATGAAGGCTCGGACTCCGTCAGAATCGGAGCTGAGTACGGGACAGCGGCAAGCCATGGCCTCAGCTACGGCGTACCCAAATCCCTCTACCAGCGAAGTGGACAACAGATACCCGCCTGAATCGCCAATCATGGAGTAATACAGAGGCATTTTGGCATGAGGCACGTTGTTGAAACGTTCTACAATCGAGGACAAGCCAAGCTGTGTAACCATGTTCTCGAATTGTATCTTATCCTCTGGCTGTGAAAGGGTATCATCATAGAACATCCAGATGCGAAGATCCGGGCGGTTTTGCAGCATCCAGTAAGAGATATCGATAAAATGCCTCCAGTTTTTGTTCGGCTCCAGTCGCCCAATCCATGCAATGACCGGTCTGGTCAAGTGGGTATTAGGAACATAGTGAAACACGCTGGTATCCAGCACATTGGGAAATACATAACGATCAAGCCAAGGGCACATGCTGGAAAATAGTTCGACCAGATGTGTAGTGGTGGGTAGCAGCACTGCATTGGCGTATCTTTGAAGAAAGGGTGTGGCTTCGCTTACAACCAATGCAGCTTCCACGTGCAGACCGAAGCCCTGTGATTCATAGATTAGCACACCCTGATAGCCTAACATGCGCAGTTTTGCAAGCATCTGGTAATCCGACGAAACGACGATGGCATCGTAACGGTGAGTGTGTATCAGACTACGAATATCTCCCTCGGAGGAAGTCATAAACACGGTAATATCTCCATGCAAGTTTTGCATCCCCGAACCCTGCTGATAGTAGAGAAGATGGCATTCAATCCCGTCTTGGCTGAGCACCTTGCAGCGTTGGCGGTTCAAGGTTTCCACGCCGCCGCTGGGTATATAAAAGGTAAATAGAACTTTGATAGCAATAACCCCCTTCGGCCAATCGAAAGCTTCTTATATAACAATGTATTCCAGAAAAAGGACGGGGTGTGGGTATCTATGGAGCCTGGATTGAATAAGCATATAATTGTGGCTGAGGCGGGCATCCTCGGGAAATTCACGTACGGACTGCTCCAGCAGCGGAAGGTATTGGCTTCTGGACTTGTGCGGATCGGGATTATGGTACAAGCGGAGCTGGTCGGATCGGATGCTGCGTTCCTCACCCTCCCCGATATATTCAAGTACCTCGTGAACGGGACGTATCCAGTGGTAGCCGTGGCGAGTGTATATTTTTTCCTTCCAAAACCAAGTATAGGAACTGTCTTGCCCGGGTAGGCCATGAGTAAAGGCATACAGCATCCGGGTTGTCCCTTTTGCCCAGTTCTTTTCCAGTCTTTCTCGCCAACCTTCCTCCCAGACTTCATCCAAATCCGTGCATACACAAATATCCACATCATGGGGAACCAGTCGCAGGGATTCATTGCGGGCGTTATCAAAGCGCCATGGAGCTATTTGAACGGGATGTACCTCTGCTTCTGCCTCGCGCAACAAGAATACGGTATTGTCCGTAGAGTTAGATAGGTAGTCAGGCCCGTGCCAAGGAAGCTAAAGGTTGCGTCGTAGTAGTGACGATCACGTTGACAGAATTCCAAAAAATCGTTGATCCTGCTTCGAAATCACCGTTTGAAACTAGATTGGTAAACAATACGCTCATCGCTTTTCACACTCCCTTCGCACGTTGTAATGATAGTAATTGCAAATGAATGTAAGGGGGACCGTACAAGTTAACGAGTGTAAAAGCACATTCTCTCGTTCACATTTTAGACATATTATTTTAAGCTTATATTTAAGTGACTTTAAGCTGGAGTTATATGTGTGGGATTAACATTAGAGTTTAAAAGTGTTGCATGAGGTGCAGATGAGGCCGCTCCGCGAAGGATTTGAGCTTACGATCGCTGTTGCCGTGGAATTCTCTCTGATTTATATAAGACATGAGAAGGTAAGAATCCCACGGCAAAGGCGAGCGCTAGTGCTTCTCCAGCTTCAAATCCTCCGCTACGCTGCTACCTGCTTCTATATAATGCATCATTTTTGATATGGGAAAAGGGAATAGAGCTGTTGGGACGAATGGGTAGTTACAGTGAAATGAAAGACTATGATTTTTCAATATGATAAAAGAAAGGGTGAAGCGTGTGCTCAAGGTGCAGCAGGTGAGCAAGTGGTATGAGGGCAACCGGGGCGTACATAAGCTGGATTTTGAAATGCAGCGTGGTGAGATTGTCGGGTTTCTGGGGCCGAACGGTGCGGGCAAAACGACAACGATGCGCATGATTACGGGGTATCTCCAGCCGAATGAGGGAATGATTACGATTGATGGCATTCCGATTCAGGAGCAGGGCAGACAGGCTCGTTCCAAAATCGGTTATTTGCCGGAAACGCCCCCTCTGTATGGAGATATGTCCGTTCGATCCTATTTAAAGTTTGTGGCGAGCATTCGAGATGTGCCTGCGAGAGAGCAAAAGCTACGCATTTCCGAGATGATTTCCCGGCTTGGGCTGAACGGGCGTGAGAAGCAACTGGTACGGAGTCTGTCCAAAGGGTATAAGCAGCGTTTGGGGCTGGCGGGAGCGATTATTCATAACCCGGATTTGCTGGTGCTGGATGAGCCGACATCAGGTTTGGACCCGAATCAGATTTTGGAAATTCGCCAGCTCATTCAGGAGATTGGAGAGAATCATACGGTGCTGCTCAGCACGCATATTTTGCCCGAGGTGGACGCTTTGTGCAATCGGGTTCTCATCATTCATGAGGGTGAATTGGTGCTGGATGGACGGCCTGATGCGCTCGGCGGTTCGATGGAAGACGGATTTAAGGTAAAAGTCGAGGTAAAAGGCGGTCGTGAGCAGGTGTTGGACGTTCTTCGTGCCTGGGGGAAAGTAGAAGTGGAGCTATTAACATCTGGCTTGCCTCAAGCTGACACAAAGCTGACTGCAACGGAGCAAAATTTGACCGGACTGTTACTGACAGGCGCTTCCAGTGAGGATTTCCGTGAGGAGCTTTTTTATGTGCTGTCTGGTGCGAAGCTTCCGATTTTAGAGTTGAAAAAAGAAAGCCTTAGCTTGGAAAATATATTCCAGCAGTTAACCACTCGCGAGTCGAAAGCAGGTCAGGCCGATCAAGTGAATGTAGTGGAACAAGTCGAACAATCGACGGAAAGTGAAATTTCCGCAGATGTTACGGAGGACAGCGAGAAGGCTGCGTCCAGCAACGACAAGGCCGGGCAAAACAAAAGTACAGGAGGTGAACGGCCATGAGGCGTTTGTTCGCGGTCTGTCAAAAAGAGCTGCAAGCCTATCTATGGACGCCGACAACGTATTTTGCGCTTGCGGTGTACATGCTGCTGACGGGGTTGCTCTTTTACACAAATTTTGTCATGTATCAGCCAAGCATCTTGGATTATCGGCTGGTACTCGGTGATACGCTGTCCATGCTGGTGTTTGTCGTCCCACTGCTCACGATGAGGCTGATTGCGGAGGAATTCAGGCAGGGGACGGATGAGCTGTTACTTACCTCGCCTGTGAGTGTGACGGAAATGATTGTGGGTAAATTTTTGGCGTCGCTGGGCATGCTGCTCATTTTGGTGCTGTGCAGCCTGGCATATCCGGTCGTAATGTCCTTTTACGGGGCGTTGGATTGGACACTGGTATTTACGTCTGCGATCGGTCTGTTTATGCTGGGTGCAGCCATGATGGCCATTGGTCTGTTCGCTTCGACGCTTTCGCAGCATCAGATGATGTCGGCGGTCGTCAGCTTTATTATTTTGCTCGTGTTTTGGATGCTGGATTCGTTTGGTGGCCAAACGGGCGCATCTGCGGCCTTGCAGCAATGGCTGGAGCCTTTTTCACTAACCGCACGGTTTGACAGCTTCACCAAAGGATTGCTGAACGGAGCCGATGTGCTGTATTACGTGACGGTGGCGGCGCTCTTTTTGCTATTCAGCATCCAGGTGGTCGAACGGAAACGGTGGAGGTGATGAACATGAAAAAATGGCTGGGTCATACAAACAGTGTGGTATTGTCGGGTGCTGCTATAGGTATTTTTATTTTACTGACGCTGTTTCTGCGTTCGCTGGGAGGCTTTCAGCTGGATTTGACGGCAGGCAAGCAGTATACGTTGTCTGATCAGACATTGACGGCCATTCAGGGAGTGAAGGAAGACGTGCGGCTGATTGCTTTTACCGTATCGACTTCGCAAAATCAAAAGCTGAACCGGGACGTTACGGATATGCTCAGTGAGTACGCCAAGCGTAACAGCAAGCTCAAGGTCGAGCAATATGATCTGAATCAGGAGCCGCTGCTGGCCAAGGAATATGGTATCACTGAAGCATCCATCGTGCTGGTTCAGGGTGAGAAGAAACGTGTTATTGATATAGGTAGTCTGTTTACGCAGGCACAGGGAAGTAGCGAGGGGGCGTACCAGTTTACCGGAGAGGAAAAGCTGACCAGCGGACTGCTGGGGCTATCATCTACCCGTCAGGGAAAAGTCATTTTCCTGACCGGGCATGAGGAAATCCCTTTGTCCCAAATGACCGGATTGAGCAACTCACTGGCGCAGGATAATGTAAAAACCGAAGAAGTGCAGCTCAATCAGGCCGGTAGCGTGCCTAAAGATGCATCGGTGCTGGCTATTGTGGGGCCACAACGAGATATCAGCGTGACGGAGCTGAAAAGCATTCGCACCTATTTGGAGGGTGGTGGAAAGCTTTTTCTGGCGTTGGGCTTTCATCCGAACATGCAATCGGACTGGAAAAACCTTGACGCACTGGCGGCTGATTACGGTGTGAAGGATACACATGCGATCGTGGTGGATCAGGAGCAGACGAATACGCTTGGACCTCTGTTTACAGTGCCTACCTTTGGTAGTCATGCGATTACCGATAAGCTGGCGGCCTCCAATCTGTATCCGGTTCTTTCGCTGTCTATTGCTTTGCAAGCAGGGGAGCAGAAGAATTGGAAGACTACGGCCTTGCTCAAATCTTCTTCTGCCAGCTATGGCGAAACGAATATTCAAGGGCTGCTGAACAACGACACACAGAAGGATGACAAGGACCCGCAGGGGCCGCTTGATCTGGGTTACGCGGTAGATGGCAAGGACGGCAGGCCTAAAGCAATTATTCTCGGAACGTCGGCTCTTCTGAGCGACACCGAGATCAGCACGGGAGGCAATCGGGATTTTGTCCTGAACAGTCTGAATTATGTACAGGAACAATCTGATGGGCTTACCATTCGTCCTCGTCAGGAGCAGGATTATAAGGTGGTTTATTTGACTCCTGCGCAAGCGAAGACGATATTGATCCTATCCGTGATCGGATTGCCGTTGTTGTTCGCGGCTGCCGGAATCTTATTATGGTGGAGGCGAAGAAGAGCATGAGAAAATGGATACCCACAGTGCTGCTGTTAGTTGTATTGGGAGCGGGTATAGTCTATGCCAAGAGCCAAAACTTTTTTCGTGAACAAGCTCCTGCGGCTCGCCAGCTGGTTCAGCTTACGCAGGGGGATATTACGTCTTTTGCTATAACGGGGAAGGACGGCAAGCCAGTGGAGCTTAACCAACGTGACGGCAAATGGAGCATGAGCAAGCCGCAGTCTTATCCGTTAAACAGCTATACGATTGACAATTGGTTAGCTGCTATTCAAAACGTGAAGCTCGGTGAGGTGGTGGAATCTTCTCCAAAAGACGTAGCCAAATACGGAATCAGCGCCACCAACAACCAAATTCAGATCAAGACCAAGGATGGAAGCGAACATACCTTTGCTTTTGGTGAAACGCTCCCTTCTGGTGATGCTGTCTATGTGCTGTCAGATAAAAAAGAAGTGGCTTCTATACCTATGGACGCTCTTTCCGGATTGTTACTGGGTGCAGCCGATTTTACGGATACGACGCCGTTCGACTGGGATGATGACAAGCTGAGCGGACTGGAGTGGGAAGGTCAGTCAGCGTCCTGGATGCTCAAGTCTTCCGGTGACGGAGGAACGGGGGAAAGCTCTTCCACAGCTTGGACGCTGAATGGAAAGTCGGTAACCAGTGATACAGTGACCTCCTTATCGCAGCAAATCAAAAATCTGGCCAGCAGCCAGTCCTTGCGCAAAGTCTCCGAGCTGAACAAACCTGTTCACCGCTTTACGCTGAGCGTATCGCTGGGCAAGCAGGATAATCCACAGCTGGTGTATCAGGGCTGGACGGTGAATGGTGACCCAGATACCGTATGGGTCGTGCCGCCGCAGAGCAACTGGGCGTATGGGCTGTCGGCATCTGACGTGAAGCGTATTGAACAGGCTGGACATGACCAAGCTCAAACTGGAAAATGATTTACAGAAATATAAATACGCGAATGAACGGAAAAGAGGCTCCATCGGCGGATCATCGTCGATTGGAGCTTTTTTGTGTTCGTTATTCGTCAGGCTTGCCGCTTTTGGAAGAATGATGGTTCCCATCGTTTAATTCCTTAATGACCTCAATCAGCTCATGAAGCGAGAGATCCAGCTTATCCAGTTTTTCTTCCATAGTGTGCAGGATGTGCCGCAACAAAATAAAACAAAGTCCAGCCGGAAAGCCTACGTTGGTAACCAGAGAAAGAGCGTCATCCATTTGCAATGTATTCCCCCCTTTTTAGCCATATATAAAGGAAGGTAAATAAAAAGCGCCGTATACAACCGAACCAAAAAATAGTATAATAAATAAGAACAAATGTTCTGTTTTGGTTGTGAAATGTGTTCTCAATTTACCCTATAATATGAGGATTTTGAAAAGCCAAATCCAAAGAGAAAGGGTGGTTTATGATGAATCAGTCTCAGCTAACATTGGTTGAACAATATCGTAAGAGGCTGTACCGCATTGCATGGAGAATCCAGTATCGTGCCCGGGTACAAACCAATCATGAATTTGTCATGGAAAAGAACGAAGCCGTCGCTACTCCATCTTTTACAGACTTTGCAAACTCTAAAATGTACACTCTACAGCTCATTAACTCTCTACCATCTGAGATCGGAAAAGCCATCATCTTTGACCTTTACATACTAGACAAAACCGAAGCACAGATTGCAAGAGAGCTGGAGCTATCCCAACAGGCGGTGAATAAATGGAAAAAGAAAATGCTGAATCAATTATCTCAGATGCTGAGTTCATCAAACTGCTCCAATTAGCACGAGGTGGAGATCAGGGAGCTATGAGCAGGATACTGCATCTGTTCGAGGAAGATATTCAGAAAACCAGCCGATATATCCGTATGTCCCGTGAAGATGCCGTCCAAAGTATTGTGACTGATTTTATAGAAGATTTGAAGCGTGACGATATTTGAAGTGATTAAAACGGACGCCATTATATGATACAGAAAAGAAAAGATGCAGGCTTTTGAGGGCCTACACCTTTTTGTTTTAGTGAATGATATCAATGAATACGTGGGATGATTTAATTAACATACTTATTCCCGTCAGCGTCAATATAGACGGATTGAACCGCTGTACGGCGATACGGATATCCTGCCTCTGTGGTGCCGTTAATTTCATAGGTTACGGAATAGATGCCAGGCTTGTCCGCTTTGGACAGTTCGATTTGTCCAGTGGGGTTAACGGTTTTTTGCTGTACCGTCAGACCTTTGGTCGCAGGAGTAATTCCTTGCTGTGGATCACCGTAATATTGAACCTGATACGTGACTTGTGTAACGCTTTTAGGGGAATCCTGTGGTTGAAGATTCAGCTTCGGACCTACAGCATTCAGATTATATTTCAGCTCAGGAACCCGAGCGGCCTGATAGCGGGCGATCAGGAGATAGGCTCCTTCGCCGGGAATCGTGGCATTCAGTTTATAGATGCCCGGTTTTGGATTTTTAATGACTGCATTATGATGCCAGGTTCCATTAAAAATTTCATCATCATAGCTCGCTTTCAGATTTAGATCCTCGCTGGTACCGTCCGGCTTGGTCAGCTCGAGTTTACTCACACGTTTATCGCTGATCCAGTCCAGATTAATGGATTTAACACCATTTTCAACGGTAAGGATTTCTGAGGCTTTTCCGTTATAGTCGCCGCCTCGGATAAAGTAGGAGTTGTCGATCTCACTATAGGTGGATTGTAAAGCGGAAGCAGTCAAGGAAGATGCTGAAAGTGCCTCAGTTTCCTGATTCAATGCTGGAGTGTTCGCTTGGAGGTAGGGTTGGATCAGGGAGAAGACGTAAGAGCCGGTACGAACCTTGGCATGATCCCAGGGTCCGACTTTAACTACACGTCCACCGGGAAGCTTTGCGTTGTCGACTGTGACCACTCCATCATTCTTGCCAAAGGATGAGAGGTAAAGGCCGCCAAGTATGTAGGAAGCGCTACCATCAGACCAGTTATCACCGGCAAAAGTGAAAAAAGGAACGGTAGTTGCATTGCTGAGTGAATCAGTCTTGGATCGGAAATACTTCATATAAGATGTTTGTAAAGTAGAGGTACCGGGATTCTGTGAGCCGACGATATCTGCCAGCCATCCGGCCCAGCTGCTGTAGGCGAGATCTGCAAGTTGTGAGCCATGATGGGGACTGCTGAGGGTAATGACACGTTGTACATAGGGAGCGGCTCCGTTATATACGAGAGCGGTTTGAGTGTCCACTCCACCTTTGCTGTGGGCGATGACGATGAGCTTTTTTCCAAAGTATTTACTAATGACCTTGATTTTGTCGGCTAGAAGCTTACCATTTTCCCACATATCCTGTGATGTGCCATTTGCATCGTAAAGATTAATGGTGGCCGTCTGGTATCCTGCATTACGCGCAAGTTGGAGTATGTCGTTGTTTTTGGTCCAAGCCTCGGAGTTGCTGTTCAGACCATGAACAAATAAGAGTGCGGGTTTAGCAGGATCAGTGCGGTCGGGCAGAGGGCCTTCTGACCAACTTCCGGCGGCTTCTTTCGGGGGTTGGGGTGTAGTGGAGCCTGCAAAAGCGCCAACGGGGACGAGAGTGACGGATAACAAAAAAATGAGCATCAAAACGGTGATCTTTTTCAAGCTTGAAACCCTCCTTTTGTAAAATAAAGTATTTTTCAACCTTATTATACATGACATCTTGTGGTAAATCATCAATTGTATTTCATATTTACATTAAAATTTTATTTTTTTAGTCATTTTTTAGTCAGCATAGCCCTGAGAATCATAGCGCATCCTATTCTCGTCACACATTTTATATGTATGGAGGATGAGTTCATGCCAGGGACTAAGAAGGTAATCAGTTTAACGATTTCTGCTGCTTTGCTCGCCAGTATGGCTGCTTTGACAGGGTGCGGGACTGCGAATCATAACGTCCGCACGAACAGTATCCGCTACAATGCGCAAAGCACACATCATATGGATGGTGTGAACCGTATTGATGGTGTAAACCGTTATGGGGTTAAGTCCAACGGTATGGACGGGGTGCCATTGAACCCGAACACCAATGTTACCGGACACCCAGTTCGTAATTTGCAAGTTGATCGTAATTTGTCCAAACGTATAGCCGAGTTGCCGGATGTAAAATCTGCGACAGTGCTGGTTGGTGATCGTCATGCTTATGTAGCTGTTTCCTTGAAGGACCAAGCCAACAGAACAGGCACTGGCACTTCAGGCGTTAAAGGTACAGGGCATTCCATGAATACACATGGCACGACTACACATGGCATAACTACGTATGGGGTGGATGGTACAAGAGGCAACTATACCACCGATGGCATAGCGCCAGGAATTACAGACAATGGAATGACCCCACCCGTAACACCTCCGCGTCGTGGTGACGGATTGTACGGCACGATGGGTACTGGTTCTTATGGTATGATTCGTGGCTTGACGGACGGTACCGGTACGAATATCGGACGCACGGATGGAACTACAGTGGAAGGTGCAAGAACTGCATATGAGCCTAACACGTTGACCGAAGCCGTCAAAAGTCGTATCGCCAACAAAGTGAAGCAATTTGCACCTTCGATTGAACAGGTGTATGTATCGGCGAACCCCGATTTTGTAAAGCATGCCACTGACTTTACACGCAGTGTGCAAAGCGGTCATCCGATCAAAGGAATGAGTGCCCAATTGGTGGATATCATTCACCGGGTATTCCCGACTCCTGCTGCTGGTGCAACTCATCCTTCACAAGGATCAACAACGGCACCCACTCGTCCACAAAATTATACCCCTGCACCTCTGAATCATCGCTAAATTCACCACATATGTGTGTAATGCCAAAGAAAGAGCTATCCATCTCGGCGGATGTCACCGTCGATGGATAGCTCTTTGGTTTAGGGGTAATCCTAATATTGAATTATGTTCGTATTCCCTTGATCCATACGCCTTGCACCTTTAAGTCTGCATCCAGTAACAGAACGTCTGCTTGTTTGCCTGCTGCAAGCGAACCTGTCCGATGCGCAATGTTCAGGGACTTAGCCGGATTCAGGCTGGCGGCTTGTGATGCCTCGGGAAGGGTCAGACCCACATGACGAACCAGATATCGGAAGCCTTCAATCATCGTCAACGTGCTTCCTGCCAGAGTGACGCCATCCTCCAGCCGTGCCACGCCGCCCTTCACGATTACTGGTAGATCGCCGAGTGTGTAATGTCCGTCCTCCAGCCCGGTGGCAGACATGGCATCGGTGATGAGAATGAGATTGTGCTCCCGTTTCAGCTTGGCGAGCAGGGAGACAGCAGCGGGATGCACGTGGATACCGTCCGCGATCACCTCCGCTTCAATGCGCGGATCAGCAAGCACGGCTCCGGCGGCTCCCGGCTTGCGGTGATGCAGCGGAGTCATGGCATTGAACGCATGCACCGCATGGTTCAGGCCCGCCGCCGCTGCGCGCTCCACCTCTTCATACGTGGCATCCGTATGACCGAGAGCCGCAGTAATGTTATGGATGCGTAGCCATGCAATCAGTTCCAGCGCGCCTTCCCGTTCGGGCGCAAGCGTTAACTGGCGGACAAGGCCCGGGTAGCGCTGCTCCCATTCCTTCACCCAGGCCAGATTAGGTGGTTGGATGTGTTCCGGGTTTTGCGCTCCCGGCCAGTTCGGGCTAATGAACGGCCCTTCCAAATGTACGCCCTCCAGTTGTGCATAGGGCATAGCCTGCGCCATGTAGGCGTGAACCTCACTTAGCACCCGGTCGATTCGATCCTTGGGTGCGGTCATCGTAGTAGCCAGCATTGCGGTCGTTCCTTGGGAGCTGTGAAAAGAGGTGATCGTATCCAGTACCTGCGGATCGGCGTCCATAAAGTCCTCGCCGTTACCGCCGTGAACATGAATATCAATAAAGCCTGGCAGCAGGTAGCCGCTTTCCAATCGCACGATGTTTGCCCCCACCGCTGCAACTAAATCAGCAGGCAAATCATCTTCTGCACCAGCATATACGATGGATTGCCCCTCAATAGCGACAACCCCTTTTTCAATCATGTGATCCCCAATGACGACTTGTCCATACAGTAGTTGGGTTAGACCATCATTTGTTTCATCCGAGTTCAATTTAACCAGCCTCCCGCTTCCTGATCCAGTAAAATAAGCACGTTGGGATGACATTGCAGCAAGGAAGCCGGGCATTCTGTGGTTACAGGTCCGGTGAAAGCCTGCTTTACAATGTCTGCCTTATCCGCGCCAAAAGCTACCAGTACAATTTGTCTCGCCTTTAAAATCGTGCCTACCCCCATCGTGCCTGCTTGCTTGGGTACGGCATCTATATGACCAAAAAATCGGGCATTCGCTGTGCGCGTTCCCTCTTCCAAATCTACCACATGCGTGGCTCCGGTCAGACTGTGTCCGGGTTCATTAAAGCCGATATGGCCGTTGTGACCAATGCCGAGCAATTGGAGATCCACGGGTCCTTGATCCAGAATCGCCTGCTCGTGGGCCGCACATTCTGCTGCCAGATCGGCCGCATTACCGTCAGGTACGCGTGTATGGGCAAGAGGAATGTCGATATGCTGAAACAAGTGCTCATTCATAAAGCTGCGGTAGCTCTGCGGATGTTCCGGGGGAAGACCAACGTATTCATCGAGATTCACGGAGTAGGCTCGTGCAAAGCTCACCTGACCCTTACGGTACATTTCTGCAAGGTGACGGTAAATGCCAATGGGTGTACTTCCGGTAGCGAGTCCAAGCATGGCCTGCGGCTTGTTCAGCAGTAAACTGGCGATCACAGCGGCAGCGGTAGCATTCAGGTCTTCACGGATGTTCAAAATACGTATGTTCATCTTCAGTGACCCCCTGGTTGTTTTTTGAGCTTGCTCACGTGTTGATACGAACCTTCCAATCTCGGAATATATTTGTCAAAATCCGCGCTGACCATACCTGTAAACAGGATATCTATGATATGAAGCTGGGCAATGCGGGATGCCATATCTCCACGCCGCATTCCTTCTTCCAGCGATGAGGAAAACAGCGTAATATCCGCAATACCCGCCAGCGTGTTATTTCCGAAGGAGGTCAGGGATAATGTTCTGGCCCCCTGTTCCTGTGCGCAGCGCAGAGCCGCGATGGTTTCCTGTGTTTCCCCCGAATAGGAGACGGCAAAGGCGACATCTCCCGGCCCGAGCGAGGAGGCAGAGGTAATCTGCATGTGCGAGTCCGCGAAGGCGGTACTATTTTTGCCAATTCGAATGAGCTTCTGGTAAAAATCCTGCGCCACAATCGAGGAGGTCGCCATGCCGTACAGATCAATGCGGCTTGTGGCGGACAGCCATGCAATCGCCTGCTCCAGCTTGCCGAAATCCAGCAGTCGGGTCGTATCCGCAATGGATGCGGTATGATTCGCCTCAATAGCTTCCACGATTCGAGAGAGCGAATTTCCGGCGACGATGTCCTGATAGGAGGCTTCACCGTCACTGTTCGAACGGGGCAGCTCGGCGGCCAGCTTCATTTTGAAATCGGGATAGCCTTTAAAATGCAGTGATTTGCAAAACCGCGTAACGGTCGCCGGACTCACCCCACAACGCTCGGACAGCTCCCGAATGCCCAGATGCAGCACGTCTCCCGGAGCTTGCAGAATGGATTCCGCCAGCTTTCGCTCTTGTACGGGAAGCTGCTCCAATCTGTGGGTTAAGGTATGAAGAATGGGGGACATGAGCTGCGCTCCTTTGGCTATAGAATATTTCGTTTTGCGTGAAAATAATTATCGTAAAAATAAACAATATAAAGAAAAAAATTTTCAATATTATTGTAAAATAATCCTGTCTCACATGCAAGAAGATGGAAGCAAGATGTGAGCTATGAATAAATAAGATAGCGAAAATTGTAGAAATCATCATACATTAATTTACATATTATAAGATATATTTACAAAACAACCTATTGACTTGTCTCTTCAATGGAGGAGTATAATTGAATAAAGTCCCAGTGTAGGAATTTTTCGAGGAGCTTTGCAGATGGCATTGTCGGGCGGAACGAATAGGATCATTCACAAGGAGGAGTTTGCTATGCAAAGCCAAGTGATTGAAATGATCAGCGCGGTCAAGGAAGATCCTGAGCTGGTCGGTAAGCTGGATGGACATTCGGACATTATTCATGATGCAGGACTGGATTCGTTGCAGTTGATTCATTTCATGCTGCAAGTGGAGGATACGTTTGACGTGGAAATTGATTTTGATTCCTTTGAGCTGGAGCATTTGAGCTCGGTAGATGCGTTTTGCAGCTACATTCAGGGGATCAGCGATGTGGAAAAAGCGCCGCACCCGGAGGGAATGGAGACGGTTTGACGTACAGCTTGGTACATGTGCCTGAAAATCCATTAAACGAGGTGTTTGCATGCAGCCCAAAAGCAATGTGCTGATTGATGAGAAGGCCTTCAAGCTCATCAAGCGCAACCTGAAAAATGCTTCTGTATCTTACCGAAACGCAACACAGGACCCTGCTTTCAAAACGGACATGCCCCAGACGATCGGCATTAAGCTGACCAACCGCTGCAACCTGAGATGTACGCACTGTTTTGAATGGAACGAGGAAGGCTATCATCATCAAATGGATAAAGAAGAGCAAAACATGGATCTTGCCCCGGATATGCTTCGGCAAATTTTGAGCGAAACCAAGGTGGCCAAGTCCCGGCTGTATATGTGGGGCGGAGAGCCGATGTTTCATCGGCGTTTTGACGAAATTTTGGGCGTGCTGGCGGAAGATTGGCGCGAAACGACCTTTTGTACCAACGGACTACTCATTGATAAATATTTGGACCGGATTTTGGATTTATCTGAAAATCTGGAGCTGTTAATAGCAATTGAAGGCTTTGAAAGAGAACATGATCTGATTCGCGGTAAAGGCACCTTTCAAAAAACGATGTGGCAGATGGATAAGCTGATTGAACTGCGTGACCAGGGATTGTACAAGGGACGGGTGACTGTCCATGCCGTCATTAACGATAACATGATCGGACGGATGTACGAGTTTCTGCAAATGCTGGAGGACAAGAGGCTGGATCTGGTGCTGCTGACGTTCCCCTGGTATATTTCCAAAGAAACCTCCCTCAAAATGGATGAATATTTTACACGTAACTTTTCTTGGCTCCGACAATTGGAGGAAAAAAATATTAGTAGCTGGCATGCCTTCAAATATAAAATCAACCCGGATAATATCGACCCTCTCATGCAGGAGCTACAGCGGATCAATGAACGGGTGTGGAACATTCGCGTGCGCTATCAGCCCGGTCTGGACTATGAGGAAATCGACAAATTTATACATGGTGAGGAAATGGTCAGCCGTTGCTCCAATCATTGCTTGGCGCTCACTTCCAGAACAGATATTTTGCCAGATGGTAAGGTCATGCCTTGCAAATTTTTCAGTGAATTCACGATTGGAAGCTTGCGTGACCACAGCCTGAAGGAAATATGGAATTCGGATGCGTATGAGAAAACCCGTCAAAAGATTAATCATGAAGGCTTGACGCCTGTGTGCTCCAAATGCAGCGTTTTATATCTGCACGGGGCAGGCTCTCTGAAATACATTTAGTTTTCTATGGAAGTTGCTTGTTACTGGATGGAAGAGAGGGATGATGACAGGACGTGACGACCAAAACCGTTAACCTTGTGGAAGCGCTTGCTAAAGAACGGAATCATGGGGTCCTGATTTGGCTGTTTAATATCGGTGCAGAGCAAGTGTGGCATCCATCCCCCCGTAAGGGGAGCATGGTAAACCGTGATGAACAACAGGTTGTAAACCGGATGGAGGAAATGAATCTCCTGTTGTGTCGAAGTCAGGATGTGATCGTGCTGCGGGAACAGCCGGATCAGGCTTTTCTGGACATGCTTCAGCGGTTGGGCTTTAGCCTGCCGCGTATTGAGGTGCCGGTGCCTTCTGATCCGCTAACGCCCATTTCGGAGCTGGTGCTGGCGGACGAGGCGCTTTTGGCACGACTGCGCGCGGTTGCAGAAGCAGGTCATAGCAGCGGCGGAGCCAAAGCGTGGCTCGTTCCGTATGCAGTCACGCCGCAGGAGGAAGCGATTGCGGAACGCTGTGGGCTGGAGCTGATCGGGGCTCCGTCCTCGGTCAGCGCTCGGGTGAATGATAAAATATTCAGCCGCCTGACTGCGCAAAAGCTTGGTTTTGCCGTCAGTGAGGGAGCCGTATGCGCGGACGAAACAGCGATCCGAAGGGAGTGCATCAGGCTGGCCGACTTGTCGGACGGGCCTGTGAAGCTGATCATCAAGCAGCCGCATGGCGCATCGGGACAAGGCATGTATATGCTGGACGAGCTGTCCAAGCTGGATACGCTGCTGAGTGTGATGAAACGTTTTGGCGGCTCGTCGCCTTCTTCGGGAGGCTGGCTGGTGGAGCGCTGGCATAACAAGCAGATGGATCTGAACTACCAGCTCTGTATTGACGAGGGCGGCGGGGTGACGATGTTTTCGCTGAAAAGGCAAAACGTGGATGGCACGGTGTACACCGGGTCCCGCGTTCCGGCTGAGCTTGGCGCTGCACTGGAGGAAGAAGTGAGGCGCTGTGCCTACCAGTTGGGAACGTATCTGTATTCCATCGGTTATACGGGCATGGCTTCCATTGACGGTTTTGTCGATGAAGGAGGATTGCTGGTTCCGGTGATCGAGATTAACGGCAGATTTACCTTGTCTACCTATATTTCGTTCCTGTCTTCGGTATTGGGAGAGCAGCATAAAACCCTGTCCCGCTACTACCGCAACGTTACCGCCACACCGCTGACCTACAGCCGCTTGTGTGGCTTGCTCGCAGAGGAAGGCTTACTCTACACGCCCGAACGCCCCGAAGGGGTATTTGTTTATACGGCAGGTACGTTGTCCGGTACTCCGGTAAAGCGGGGCTATGTGAATCGGATTTTTACGCTTATTATGGCAGACAGCTGGCAGGAAGCCGAAGCTTATGCGCACAGGCTGGAAGGTGTCATTGCGGGATTTGGAAGCTCATAAATCGGGAGGAATTTAGGATGAAAACAGATGTGTACCACGTAGTACCTTTGCTGGAAAAGGTATTGAAGCTGGCTCCGGGTGAGCTGGAACAGTTGACTCCGGAGCAGGATTTGCGAACCTTGGGGCTGAATTCTCTCTCCGCTGTTGAATTGATTGTAGAGCTGGAAAATGAGCTTGATATTACGATGAAGGACGACGATCTGGTGCTGGAGCATCTTTCTACACTTCAAGGCATTGAACGTCTGCTGAGCAAATATGCATAAGGGGGCGGCAGAGATCAGACCTGTGCAGGCATCCGGCATGGAGAACGTTCATGACTCTGTAATTGACCACGCTGCTAAAGAAGCAGTAGCCCATGCAGTTCCAGGGAAGCACTGTGTATATTCTTCCCTGCGCACCTCGCTGCGGCGGTATGGCGTGAACCTGGCCGAATCCGAGCTGTTCATGCTATGCGGTAGCATGTGCGCGGAGTATAGCGGAGATTTGAAGCGCTTCGGTCCCGAGAAATATCCGGAGCAGCTTCAGGAAATGGCAGCCAGCGGCGGTCCGGTGATTCGGGTGGAACCGTGGATTGTTGGTGTAAGCGATGAAACCGATCTGCTGCGGGTGCTGACATCAGGCTATGGTACGATGCTGCACACATCGAGTACCGCTTTAACCTACCACGACGTGTATGTGAAAAATTGTCCAAGGGGCCATGTCATTGAGCTGTCTGGACTGGACTTGCAGGAGCGGACAGTACAGGTAAATGACAGCTTCCTGCTGGATTCCTCTGGACATGCCATGACATACGTCGGTTCGGCCCGGCTCGACGATCTGATGCAGGGCATTATTGAATATGCCTGGCTGGTGGAACAGTCCGCGCCCCTTTCGCCAGGCGAACTGCATGCGGCGTGTGCATACCATATTCATCAATATGTTACTGGACATGAAGCGGTCTGGAGAGGTGTACCTTCGTCCAATGACCCGGGAAATAAACCCGGAAATGGCGCAGCCGGCAAACAGGTCAAGCGGGGAGATAAGGGCTATCGGTCCTTTGTCGAGGATTTCTCCCTGCTGACAGACATGGAGGATACGGACTTCCGTACGTACTGCCATGAAATCTATTACAACCTGCGTTTGGGCAGCGCCCTCCATCTAACCGATTATACGGCGGATTATTGCATGCTGCATAAAGCCACATTGGGACTGCGGGCGCAGCATGTGGTGGAATTGGCGCAGGCATTGCATGCGGAGTGGCATAAGCTCAATCTGTATATTTACAAAACAGGTCTTCAACTGCGCAAGCATCGGATGCCTGACATTACCGAACGTGCCCTCAGCTTGATTGACAAACAGCGACATATGCTGGAGGAATTGATGATTTTAGCCGAGCAGGCAGCCGAGTAGTTCAGGCATAACGTATCAGGTAAATCGTATCAGGAACGCTCACCAAGGTGTCACGGACAGATGAAAGAGGAGGAGAATTGAATGCCGTCCATTACATTGAATCAATTGTCGAAAACGTTTACGTACTATAAAAAGGAGCCGGGCGTGCGCAAATCATTACAAAACCTGTTCAGGCGGGAAAAGCTGACCAAGGAGGCCGTGCGAGATGTCAGCTTCACCATTGAGGAAGGCGAAATTGTCGGATTTCTCGGCCCGAACGGGGCGGGCAAAACAACGACGCTCAAAATGCTGTCCGGCATTCTCCATCCCAGTGACGGGGAGGCATCCGTGCTCGGCTTTACCCCGTGGAAGCGGCAAAAGGAGTTTAAACGGCAGTTTTCCATCGTGATGGGACAAAAAAACCAGCTCTGGTGGGATTTGCCGGCCAGCGAGTCGTTCGAACTGAACAAGCTTATTTACGAAATAGATGAAAGCCGTTACAAGGAGGCCCTGGATGAGCTGGTTACCCTGCTTGGGGTGGAGGAGCAGCTTCATGTTCAGGTTCGGCGCTTATCTCTCGGCGAGCGTATGAAAATGGAGCTGATTGCCGCGCTGCTGCATCGTCCACGGGTCATTTTGCTGGACGAGCCGACCATTGGACTGGATCTGGTTTCCCAAAGGCGGATTCGCGAGTTTTTCAAAGCCTATAACCGCACGCACCGGACGACCATCCTGCTGACAAGCCATTACATGAAGGATATTGAGGATTTGTGCAGCAGATCCATCATGATCAGCGGAGGCAGACTGGTGTATGACGGGGATTTGAACAAGGTGAATGAGGTGATCGGCGCCTGCAAGCTGCTCAAGGTTCGACTGGAGACTCCTGTGCCTAACCTGACGTTGGCGGGACTTGGCAAGCTGCGCTCCAACTCGGAGCTGGAGGTGGTATTTGAGCTGGATGCAGAAGATACTCTGACCTGGTCCAAAAAGATTTTGGATGCGCTACCTGTCGTTGATTTTACGATTGAGGACGTCCCGTTGGAAGAGGGGATAGCCAATTTGTACGATGGAGGCAGGCTGGCCGATGCGAAATAGCAAATACATGAAGGTGCTCCAGCTTGGCATGCAAAACGAAATGGAATACCGGGCCAATTACTGGCTTCAGATGGCGGGATTTATGCTGCCGATCATGACGCAAATTTTTCTCTGGCTCGCGGTATTCGGCTCTTCGGGACAAGCAAGGGTGCTGGGCTACTCATTGCCCGAAATGCTGGTGTATGTAGTCATGGCAGGGGTAACCGGGAAGCTGATCGCCACGGGTTTTGAATACGAAATTGCTACAGACATCAAGGAAGGCGGACTGGCCAAATTCATGGTGCAGCCTGTACATTATTTTGCTTACCGTTTTTGTCGGTTTATTGGAGGCAAGACGGTACAGTCCGCAGTAGTGCTGCTGGCGGCTGCGATTTTGCTGCTGTGCCTTAGCCTGGAAGGACAAATCAGCTTCGGGCTGTCGTATATCCTGCTTTACATATTGGCGTTGCCGGGGGCGCTGGTGCTCAATTTTGTGGTCTATTACGCGCTGAGCGGCATAGCCTTTTGGGTGACGGAATCGGCGGGACTGTTTTACACGCTGTCGCTCGTCATTTACGTAGCTAGTGGCACGGTGTTTCCGTTGACGATTTTTGGAGACGTTTTGGCCCGCATGTTCAGCTTGCTACCGTTCAGCTACACCGTATTTTTTCCGGTGAATGCATTAACGGGCAAGCTGAACATGCTGGAAGCCGCTGAAGGCATTGGCGTGCAATGGCTCTGGATTGTAGTGCTGGCGGCCGTATCGCGCCGGGTGTGGCAAGCCGGAGTCAAACGCTTTGTCTCGGTAGGAGGTTAACATGAAAAATGTTTGCCGAAACGTTGGACGTTATATCCGGCTGTACGGGAAGTTCGTCCAGTTTTCCGTCATGTCGCAGATGGAATACCGCATTAATTTTATTGCTGCTTTTCTGGTCGAAACCGCTTATTTGCTCATCAAGCTGCTGTACGCCTCGGTTCCATACCGGGCCGGGACGGATATTAACGGCTGGTCTCCTGACGCAGTGCTGTTATATATCGGCGTATTTACGATGATGAGCGGCTTTTACAGCGGCTTATTTTACAGCAATTTTACAAGTCTGCCTGACAAAATCCGTACCGGCTCACTGGACGTACTTATGACCAAGCCGGTGTCCCTGCAATGTATGGTGACGCTGCGGCAATTTGAGCTGGGCTACACCGTTCCGAACGTAGTCGGCGGCGGAATCATGACAGGCATTGGCTGGTATCGGCTCGGTCTGCCGTTCAACTTTGAAACGGTCGGGGGCTTTTCTGTGTTGCTCGGTTGCGGAGTGTTGACGGCCTATTCCGTGTTTTTGCTGCCCCAACTGCTGGCCTTCTGGATCATCCGTACGAACGGGGTGACAGAGCTGTCCAACAGCATATTCGAGACGAACTATGTGCCGATGGCGGTGTATAGTAACCTGATTCAGCGTATCGGCTTGTTCGTGCTTCCAGTGTTTGTGATTTGTAATTTTCCACCGATGTTTATTCTGGGCAAAATGGAACCCGGCTTAATCATTTGGGCATTCCTCTCCCCGATCTGGCTACTGGCTGTGATCCGCTTTATATGGCAGTTTGCCTTGCGTAATTATACAAGTGCAAGCCAGTAGCGCTACCGTAATAGCAGGCAAATAACGAAGCAGGAAAGGAAGCGAATCATATGAATGCGATACCGAACCAGCGTCATTTGTATATGGGAACGTTCGAAGCGGAGGCTTACTGGCGGGATGCCCAGTTAGCTTCCCTGCCCGCCATTCCTGACCAGGCTTCTTCAGCGATTGTGGCGGCTATGGATGAACTGCTGTTCAGCTTTTGTCAGCCGGGAGACGCGTTGTTGACCCGCTATGCGATTTCGCCTGTGCATCGTCAGTATATTGCGCAGTTGGGCTTTCGCCCGGCTGTGAATGAACGGGATTTGACTGACGGAATGGAGCAGGCGGGGAATGTGTCGGCGGCTTCTGTTTTTGAGCTGCTGGGTAGTCGCAAGGCCGATACCAGTACGGGATTTCCGCAACTGGAGGGATGTGTGCTTAGCCCGTTTGCGGGTTTGCCGCATGTGGAGGAGGCCGCACGCGCCTGGGGTATTACGCTGCATCAGCCGCCGCTGGAAACGATCCGCAAGGTGAATGCCAAAACCTATTCTTCCGATTTAAAACGCAGTCTCGGACTGCGCCATCCCGGCTATATTGTGACTTCGTTTGCGGATGTAGCCGAGGCGGGACGCAAGCTGCTGCGGGATGGAAGCTTTTTAATCAAGGATGATTTTGGCGTATCGGGCAAAGGAAACCTGCACATTACCTCAACGCAGATGCTGGACCGGATTGTATCGTATTTACGTGGACAGGAACGAAAAGGAAAACGGGTATTGTTCCTTCTGGAGCCTTTTCTGGAGAAGGAGCAGGATTTTTCATGCCAATTTACGATTGGTGATAACGGAAGTGTCGATATCCTGTCTGTGCAGTGGCTGGCTAACACCCAATTTGCCTATCGGGAATCGTTGTCGCCAGATAAGGCTTTTATGGAGCGGCTGGAGCGCGAGGGCTATTTTCGCTTAATGCAGGATGTAGGGAAGCAGTTGTATCAGGACGGTTATTACGGCGACGTCTGCATTGACTCGATGACACTTCGCGGCGGGAAGCTGGAGCCTGTTATCGAAATTAACGCCCGTAAATCCATGAGCCTGATCAAGCACCAATTGGACACCTTTTTGGCTGGAAAAAATATGCGTGGCACGCTGACGAATTATTCACTGTTCCATGATGGCAGTCTGTCCTATGAAGAATTGCTGGAAGGGCTGGAATGTGAAGGGCTGTTGTTCACAGGTGAAAGTGAAGAAGGCGTGATGCCGCTGGGCGCCAATACGCTATATGTGAACACGGGCGGACGGGATGGAGAAAAAAGGAATGCAGGTCATAAAAGCACACCAAGCAGAAATACAACGGGGCGCGGAGGCAGGTCGTCTGCCAGGCAGGTTCGCGTCAGCGGGATTAGCAGTGGGGATAGTCTGTCTGTGTCTAGTGGGCCGGAGGGCGTAGCGAATATCCAAGGTAAAGAAGAGGCGACTGGAAGTGAGCGGGCGCGAGGGAAAGGTCGTCTTTATTTGGAACTGGTTGCCGCGGGTCATAAGGAAAAAATGCGTCTGACTACGAAGCTGGAGCATTTTTTGGCGGAGCATCATTTTACAGTGCTGAATTAAACGGGAGGCGTATGAGCATGAGCAAGAGTATGCATAAGGGTATGCATAAAAGTATGCTGGTAACGATTTTGTGTTCCGGTTTCGGATTGGGCTTTTATACTCCCGGCTTGCTGATGCAAGCGGGTCTTCGCAGGTTGGGTGTGGAGACGGCGATTCATGTATTTGAAAATGTGCTGCCTGAGTCGGCCCGTCTCAAGGTGGACAAAAGCCGCAAAGCTTACCATGATAATTTCGCTGTAGCCTTAATGTCACAGAAGGTTCCGCAGGATATGCGCAATTCGCTTGATCTCGCCGCCCTGGAAGTATTGCTGACCCGATGGATGGAGGAGGATCGGCGGCATTTTATATGCTTGTCCGGCCATTGGATGTATGTACTGGAGGAGTATCGCAAGCGCAGGGAACCGGGATCGGTACATGTGGACATTGTATATATGGATTCCACGCCTTCTCCTTCGTGGAAAAATCTTGCCAAGTATAACCCGCACTTTGCCGATGGGTGTGGAGAAACGACATTTTTTGAAAATGACCAAAATAGAATCAGCCACTATATTGATGTCCCGGCTGTGGAGCATGTTCCATTTGAAGCACGGCAATCCCGCTTATTTGTGCATGGCGGCGGTTGGGGCATGGGCACGTACCGTGAAAAGGTCGGACGGCTGAAAGAGACAGGCTGGGAGCTGGATTTGCTGCTGTATGATCAGGATCAGCCGGATGAACAGCGGGACGGTATACGTTATTTCCGAATGGACCCGCAGTGGAGAACATGGCAACGGAATGAGGCCGGGGAGCATACATTTCCGCCTTTCGGTGAGGTGAAGGCGGGGGAGGAGACATTGTATGAGGTCGGGGCGGATTACCATGGCATGCTGGATCAGGCATGTCATGTCCAGGCCATTGTTAGCAAGCCTGGCGGGGGCAGTCTGACAGATTCGTTCGCCACAGCCACTCCACTCATTATGCTGGAGCCGTTCGGTGTACATGAGATGCATAATGCGGATCTGTGGGAACGGCTGGGACTGGGGATACGGTATGATACGTGGATGCCAATGTATGGCGGCAGCGCTGAGATTCTGGAGGACATGCATCGGAGGATCGTGGAGTTGCGAAGTCAGACACCACGCTATGTGGAGGCATATGTGAGGAACGCTCAGGTGCGGACAAGCTCAATGGGATTGGAGAAAGGGTCATGAACGCCGCAGCAGCGGCGCAAGAGCCTGCATTACGGGATATCCGCTTTGGCCTCATTGGCTGTTCAGCGATTGCCCCTCGTGCGCTGCTGGAGCCGATCCGTTACGTTACCGGGGCCCGTGTAACTGCGCTTGCGAACCGGACCGTTGCCAAGGCGGGAGATTTGGCGGACCGTTTCGGCGTTAGTATCGTTTATCGGCATGCCGAGGATATGCTGAGCGACCCGGAGATTGATGCCGTGTATATTGCGCTGAGCAATGATCTGCACGCCAAGTGGATCGGTAAAGCATTACAGGCTCACAAGCATGTGCTTGTGGAGAAGCCGTTATGTCTGAATCCGGCGGAGCTGGCTCCCCTGGAAGCGGCAGTCGGTCAGAGCAGCGCTCATCTGCTGGAAGGAGTCATGGTGCAGCACCATCCTTGGCAGCGCGAGCTGCGCAATATTGTGGATTCTGGTCGCTATGGCCGTTTGTGCTCCATAGCGACCAGCCTGTGCATTCCCGCAAAGGACGGGCATGCGGAGAATTACAGATCCCGACCCGAGCAGGGCGGGGGATGCTTTTGGGATTTGGGCGTGTATTGGCTCCAGTTTCTTCAGGCAATCGTTGGACTGGAGCAGGCGGAGTTCCGCAGTCAATCAGATTTCGATGGTCCTAACGGCTGTGACTGGACATTTCGTGCACAGGCCCGCTATCCGGAGGGATTGGAGGCATCCGCCCTCTTTTCATTCGAGCGGCCATACCGCTGCGCTCATGTATTGACCTTTGATTCGGCGGTAGTTACTTTGCAGGACTGCTTTCGGGCGAATCTGGGCTTTTATAAAATAACGCTCAAGACGGAAATAACGAAGGATAGGATGGCAGAATCCAAAATTAAAACCGTTTTCGAGCCGATGAACTATTACGTTAATCAGTTGGAGGCGTTTTGCAATATCATCCGGGGAGTCGCGGAGCCGATTCCGTTCCACGAGGCCGCCGGGCGCGTCAGATTGCTGGCAGCTATTTATGAGGCCGCCCGTTCAGGCACGACGATCTATGCGGTATAGGAAAAAAGAAGAGGGGGGAGATTCAGCAGATGGATAAAAAGGACGAAGCCTTGCTGAAACGCTTCAGCGAACATCCGACGCCATTTTACTACTACGATGGCGATGCGCTGCATGCTCATGTCAGCTCGCTGCTATCCCGGCTGCACCCGGCTGTGCGTGTGCATTACGCACTTAAGGCCAATGGGAACGTAGCCTTGGCAGGATTGCTTCGCTCGTTAGGTTGCGGCGTCGAAATCGCTTCGGCCGGAGAAATGTTCGTCGCGATGGAGGCCGGCTATGCCCCGGAAGATGTCCTGTACACCGGGCCGGGAAAAACGGTAGCCGAACTGAGTGAGGCGGTAGCCTGTGGAATCGGCTGTATTCATGTCGAGTCGGTGCAGGAGCTGCGCTTGCTGAATGGTATTGCCGCCCAAGCAGGCTTGTTTGTCCGCGCTGCGGTTCGTGTGAATCCCGATAACGATTTGTCGGGATCGACGATCAAAATGGGCGGTGTTCCTCGTCCCTTTGGTGTGGACGAAGGGCAGTTGGATCACTTTTTCAAGGTGCTGGAAGATTGTCCACATGTATATTTTCAAGGCATTCAGGTGTATACAGGTACGCAAATGCTGAAAGCGGATCAGATTTTAGCTTCATTCGCGAATACCCTTCAATTGGCAGAACGCATACAGGATCAGTATGGTGTGACGATGCAGACGGTAAATTTGGGCGGCGGGTTTGGCGTTCCTTATTTTACTCATGAGCAGCCGTTGGATATGGGGCAAGTGATCGACCGACTGAACGCGATGGCAGAGCAGACTCGATCCCGTCTGCCAGGTGTTACGCTGATCATCGAAAGTGGCAGATATCTGATTGCTCAGGCAGGAATGTATGTCTGTCGGGCGTTGTATACAAAGGAATCCAAGGGCGAGAAGTTCGTCGTGGCTGATGGCGGTATGAATCATTATGCCTCGCCTGCTTTTCGAGGACGTCGGGTTAGGGACAACTATCCGGTGCGAATTATGCGTGGGCAGGGGGATGCACCTGTTCAAGAGGCTGCTGCTGTCGAGCTAAGATTAGGGAAGGCCGCAGACCGGATAGGGGAGCTTTCGCCGCCAGAAGCAACCGTGGATCTGGAAACCGTAAGTATTGTCGGCCCGCTTTGTACACCCGAGGATTGTCTTGTGAAAAAAGCACAGCTTCCTCCGATTCAGGAGGGTGATTATATTGTCATTCCGAATGCAGGAGCTTATGGATTAAGCTATAGTCCAGTGCACTTTCTGGGACATGCGACGCCAGCGGAGCTGCTGAATTTTCGCGGTGTGTTACACGTGATTCGTGAGCACGGTGACCGTACGGACTTGCTCCATCACCAGCGTATGATTCCGTTACTGGAGGATATTTTCTGATCTTAAAAGTCAGCACTCGCTTATCGTGACTAAAAAAACGCCAGAACCGTCGGAGTCGATAGAGATCGGACCTGCGTTTTGACGTTTTTTTTCGTTATTTTTGCATTATATATGTTGCGGTTTGGACTTTAACGTTGTTTGGAGCTGCGCATTTCCTGACGTACAAGCTGCCACACCATGAAGATCAGCACAGCGACTTGTAGGATAAACGTTTCCCAAGTAGGATACATGCCCAGCCAGCTAATGGATGGCAGCGAGGAGGCCGTGTGCCCCGGAAGCTTGCCAGCCACCTGAAGCGAATGAATACTTTCGCCCAGAAACCGGAATACGATATAGTAAATCAGTACAGTGGCCGTCAGGAAAAAGGCGCGAATCGGCAACCGTACGCTAAACTTGATGATCGCAAATGCCAGCACAACCAGCACGACAGTTGCCGAGCCAATACCAATCAGCAATTGAGAGGTTTCGATGGCCGGGGCCATACCGATATAAAAGATAGCTGTCTCGGCGCCTTCACGCAGAATCGCGAGCGCAGAAACTGCGAACAGCGACCACAGACTACCACGCGCCAGCGCGCTGTCTACACTGTTCTCAACAAAGCGGTTCCACGCGGCAGCATTGGATTTGGAATGCAGCCAGCTACCGACAGTCAGCATAAGCACAACCGCGACCAATCCAGTCACACCCTCTAACAGCTCACGCATGCTACCCGATGCGGCGGCCGCGACCAGTGTGGTGAACAGCACCGCCAGGATTCCGCTCAGCACCAGACCCGTTCCGGCACCAGCCCATATCCAGCGACCAGCCACGGCTTCGCCGCTTTTTTTGGCATACGCCAACAGAGCCGCGAGCACGAGAATGGCTTCCAGCCCCTCACGCAGCAAAATCAGCGCGGCATCCCAAGCCGTGTAGGAACGTTCTTCCGTCAAAGGACGGAGCCTTTCCAGCATCTGATCAAGGGTCTGGATGGCTTTGACTGTGTTGGGTGGAGAAGACAGCAGATAACCGGAAGTCTCGGTCATTTCATTTTCAATCGCGGTATAGGACGCCGGATCGGAAATTTGCACAGGTCCTTCCACCGAAGGCCACAGGGCGATGAACTGCCCTACCTTGTCAGCCGCTTGCTCAGGCTGATTGGCTGCCGCATCCTGCCGTGCGGATTCGAGGAGCTTGACCGCATCACTTAGCGAGCCTACTGAGCCATTAGCCGCGTTGTTTGCTCCAGCTTCTTGACCCGTATTTACCCGTTTGCCTTGACTGTAATCCGACAACAAAGTCGTTAGCTCCTGCATTTCCCTGAGAGCCTGCTCTTGTCGTATTGGCTCGGCTTGCATGGAGATGCGAATCAGGCTGATTTTAGTTTCCAGCGCACTGTATACCGGAAAATTGTCCGATCGAATCGGTGTCTCCACCTGATACCATGCTTTTACGATCCGGTCGTAATCTGCGCGGGCCGCAGTCCAGTCGCCTTTTTGCATGGCAGCCAGACTGCCCTTCGCCATGGGGAGCAGCTTTTCCGCTGCTTTGGCTCCAGCCGGGGCGGGTTTGTTGCCTTCGGCAGCAGTCACAAATTCGTTGACTGAGCGAGCCAGCACGGACAGCGCAGCCTTCGCTGGTTCTGCGCCGCCGCTGGCAAGTGCCTGCTCTGCATCCGCGAGAGCCTTGTCCACCGCTGCGATATGGGCTGCATCACCACCTTTTGCTTTGGCAGCTTCCCACAGCTTACGGAATTCTTTGACGTCCCTGGATGCTTCCGCCCATTGGGATTGTCCCGCCTCCACCAGTGCGCCACCCACCACAGGCATGAGCTGATCATTGGGAACAGCTTTGGCATCTGTTTGTGCGAAAGCGACCGACCCGGAACCGGATATGAATGGAGTTACGGTCAGCAGCAGAGCCACCAGCAGAAACATCCATCCCAAGCTTTTATTGTGCCGATTCATATAAATCCCCTTTCTTCCTTGCCTGCTGCTAAAATAACGTATCCCCGATGTAGCCGCCTTGCGATACACCCGGGAAGCAGGCGAACACCGCACTGCCTTTGTGTACAATATATTCGTTCAGCTTGTCATTGCGCGCAAGCTTCTCCTGAATGTGGACGAACTGCTTGAACAGATCACGCTGATAGCTGACGAACAGCAGTCCGGCATCGAGCTGTCCTGTTTGCTTGTCCAATCCGCTCGAATAAGAATAAGACCGCCGCAAAATATTAATGCTCCCGTCCCCATGAGCCAATGCTACATGAGAGGTGGGAGGCGTAATCGGCTTGCCATTCGGACTTGTGGCCGCCAGATCGAGCTTGTCGAACTCCTTGGCCTTGCCCAGTGGGGCCCCGCTGCTGCGATGGCGTCCAAAGGTATCCTCTTGGTCGCCCAGTGTTGAGCGATCCCATACCTCTACCCGCATGCGTACACGGCGTACCGCCATATAACTGCCGCCGCCCATCCACGCAGGTCCGTCACTGGCCTGTGTCCATACCAGTCGGTTCATCTCGTCTGCCTTGGACGTATCCGGGTTCCCCGTACCGTCCTTGAAGCCGAGCAAGTTACGCGGCGTGCTTCCCGCCGGATCGGCCTGTGCTGTCCGCTGGAAGCCTTCCTGTGTCCAGCGAAGCACCGCTGTTCCTCTGGCGATACGCGCCAAATTACGCAGGGCATGGAAAGCTACCTGCAAATCATTGGCGCATACCTGTACCCCGATATCGCCGCCGCACCATTGGTCGTCCAGCGCATCTCCTTGAAAACGGGGCAGTTCACGAAGTCCGGCAGGTTTAAGCCCTGCCAGACCGTAGCGCCCATCAAAAAAGGACGGACCCACACCAAAGGTAATCGTCGTCCGTGACGGCGACAGCCCCGCCGCTTCGCCCGTATCGGACGGAGGCAGGTTAAGATTTTCGTTATCGTTGCCAATCAGCGCGCCGGAAGTCATCGTAGCGGTGGCTTCTGTCCAGGCTTTAAACAGGCTGCGTACCCGTTCCTTGTCGCTTGTCGTCAGATCGAAGGCGGCGAAGCAGATGAAATCCTGTGCCGGAGTCACAATGCCAGCCTGATGTTTCCCGTAAAAAGGAACCACACCCTTGGTATCTGCATGCGTCATCATGCTTTCGAGCCGTTGGCTGGCTGTCAGCACAGCCCCCACGCCACCGCCGCCGAGCAGAAGACCCAGTACCCCGACCCCGGCCAGCTTCAATAGATCCCGGCGTGATACAGATTTACTCTTTGTAGACAGCACATCATTTTCTAGCAGAACATCCTCTGGCTTAGCATTCTTTTTGGCCAGATCAACCTGTTCTTTACGGGAATCTGTACGCTGCTGCGGTTCCTGTCTCGTTCCCTTTTGCCGCTTGAAGCCTTTCATATCGTTACACTCCTAACAATTTTCCCATTTGAGACAACGGCTCTGCCAGGGCATCAAGGTTTTGGCTCAGCTTTTTAATTTCTTCCGGTTTCAGCTTCGTATAAGATACATAGCCTTCGCCTTTCTTAAAAGGAGCCAATTCCTGCTGCAATGCCTCAAAGCGCTCGCCAATTTGCGTTTCCAACGCCGCATCTTTTTGGTTCAAGTCTGTTTTCAAAATCTCATATATTTTTTGTGCGCCCTCTACATTAGCTGCAAAGTCGTACAAATCCGTGTGGGAATAACGTTCTTCTTCACCCGTCACCTTGGAGGTGGATACTTCGTTCAGCAGCTCGACTGCGCCCGTTACCATCAGGCTGGCGTCAATGTTGACCGTCTCCACCTTGGCACGCAGCAGCTTTGCATCACTCAACAGGCGGTCGGAAACCTCGTCCAATCCTTTGGTGGTGTTTTCTTCCCATAATGTCTTTTCAATACGGTGAAAGCCGCGCCAATCGGCTGCATCTACATCACCGTCACGCGCATCAATATTCGGATCAAGATCGCCCAGCGCTTCCGCAATCGGTTCAATCCGTTCATAGTACATACGTGCAGGAGCATACAGCGCCTTGGCTTTGTCCAGCTCGCCAGCTTTGACCGCGTTCGTGAATTCTTCTGTCTTTTTCACAAACGTATCGCATTGCTCTATGGCATAGGCACGGTAAGCCGCTACCGCTTGATCAAAATTGGGGGCAGAGGCCGCAGGAGTCGTTGTCTGTGTTGTTGCTCCCGCATCTTTTGTCGTTGCAGCGGGCTGCTGATTAGCAGTTCCGGTTTGTCCGCAACCTGCGAACAGAATAGAAGAAACCAGCACTCCGGCCGGTACAGCGTAACGTAATTTCATAATGAATGAACACCCTTTCTGGCCAAGCAGCCCATGAACAATAATCTGTTGCGCGATATTTATATCAAACTATTATTTGATAATGATTATCAGTCGCGGTTTTTCTTATCATAAGGCTGCCCCATATACCTGTCAATACATAAAATTAGACGCAGAGTTTAACGATTCAGCAAAGGCGGAAAATAAGTGCCTAGGCCCATTTTTATACACATATTGAACCATACCTGAGTACATGACATAAAATGTGTTGACTGTATCCCTTAACCTTGTTACACCACACAAAACCCGAGCAAGGAGGGGTGAAATTGACGAAGGGTAACGACCACAAAAACAAGTTTTTGTTAACTCACCGTGAACGTGAAGTATTTGAACTGCTTGTGCAGGACAAAACAACACGTGACATCGCCGGACAACTATTTATTAGTGAGAAGACGGTGCGTAACCATATTTCCAATGTAATGCAGAAACTGAACGTAAAAGGTCGTTCACAGGCGGTCGTGGAATTAATCAGGCTTGGAGAATTAAAAATCTGACCTCTTGTTCCTTGCGGGGTGGAAAGTCTTCTCGATGATCCTTCAACAGTGAAGGATGGTCGGGAGGGCTTTTGTTTTGCAAAAATCGAAGCAATAACGTGTGGAAACGTATATTCGTATTACACTGAATCCAAACCCAAAGAAATAAACGCTTATTCTGGCAAGGTGACGAAAAAAACGATTACATCGCTGAAACATGTAGGAATTTGTACAAAAGTGTTGTAATATATAAGGAAGGAAGAAACTACCATTAGCTCATCCGCCAACCTACATGAATGGTTTAATGTAGAAGACTGTACCACAAAGTGATAAAAAGATAAAAATGCATTTTGTGATAGTCTAAGGAGGCGAGTATAGATCCCTGCGAAATCAGTGCTCAGGATATAGACAAAATGGAAGATGGCTCGGGTTTTGAGTTATACTTGTATTAAAAGGATCACAAGGCAGAACAGCTCGTTGCTTCAGGTAGCAGTAAGTAGCTTTTCCTTAGATCTACCTGTGGTATATTTTTGATCGGAGGTGAACGGGAGACATATGACACAAAACCAAAACTTGATGACGTATACGCTGAACAGCGGCATAAAGGGAACAGTCGACCTATCCAGTAAGCAGGTTCAGGAATGGATAAAAGCATATCGAATTGGCAGCAAGTTTGTAACGGTAGTCGGTAAACAGTATTTTGGTTTGAATCCTGAATTGGTAGCAGATTTTAAGGTACATAATGAATACTCGGAGCAGAGGGATCATATATCCATGATACAGCCTGCAACGGTAAGTAAAACTGTAGACGTAGACCCGTTGGCAGATGCTTACAATCAGTATAAAACATTGATTCAGGTGGAGTGCAAATGCGGAGCTTCCTATATAGAAGAGTCGCCGCTCAAAAGAACCAAGTGGTCATGCAAGGAATGTAATAACATTGTGTTCCTGGATCGTAAAAAGGGCATGGTGGATACGGAAAAAGGCAAGGCGTGGTATATGACTAACAAATACTATGTGGAAAGACAAAGCAACTGACCCTCTGTCAGTTGTTTTTTTCTATCTATACACCTACGCCTTGTGTGCTTTATATTGAACATATTTTTTAGGAGTGGTCGAACTGAATTCCTGAATTCTTTAATAAAATGGTTTTGATCAAAATAACCCCAATCGGATATTTGCTCCAGTGTTTTCTCATAGGGGTCATCGTCAAAAGCGTTGAGCACATGATCGATGAGCTATCAGAATCAATAACCCACTGTAATTCTAAAAGTTCTTTTCACAACTTGAGCCTTTTTGCCAAATAATAAAATTGATGTTTTTTGCGCTTTGTAGTACATTATCAAGTGTATTATAAGGAGGCTTCTCATGTACGGACATAGACAAGATGATACTTTATACATCATGACTTACACATTAAATAGCGGTATCAAGGGCACAGTGCCTTTGTCTAATCAACAGATACAGGAATGGCTTGAGTGTTACAGAATCGGCAAGAAATTTGTAACCGAGATTGGCAAAGAGTACTTTGGGCTGCATGCGGAACTGGTGGCTGATTTTAAAGTTCATAATCAATATTCAAGCTATCAGGAAGTCATTATCCCGGTTCAACAGCCGGATACGGGCTTGAAAGAGCTGTCCCAAGCTTACAAATCAACAGAAACCTTGATCAAAGTAGATTGCAAATGCGGCACCTCGTATGTAACGGAATCCCCCTTTAAGCGGACCAAGTGGTACTGCACCAAATGCCGGGAAATTGTTTTTCTCGACAACAAAAAGGGAATGGTCGACACTTCCAGAGGCAAGGCTCATTTTATGACCAATAAGTATTTTGTGGAACGGGAAACAACTGGCGTATAAGCCGGTTGTTTTTTTGTGTATTATGGAATCATACTCGATAAAATGATAACGATAGTCAGGTGGTGAACGTCATCCGGGAAAATCATACGAACGGCGCAAGGAATCGCATGAGCACGAACAGTGTGTACATAAACGAAACGCTTCATCTGGAACAAATCATAAGTGACCTGCGGGTGATGGGCTATGTGGCCTTTCATCATCATCCGCAAATTACAGGTGAGCTTGAAGAGCTGGAAGAACTGAAAAAGCAACTATTGTCGTTTTTTCAGCATCATCATGTATTGTGGATCGAGCTTGACCCGATAACGCAATATGCGGTGGTGAACAACATGGGGAAAGCCACGGTGCTAAAACTCATGGGTCGGAAAATGAACCCGCTGCGTGATCTGAGAGCGAACGCTGCTTTGGCCGGGCAACCGCTTCACGAGTTGGATCGGGAAATAGAGCGGTTGAATCGGTTGGTTCACCTGTTGCGCTACACCCATTTTTCTTAAGCGACAGTAGCCATGAAAAAAAAGCATTCACGAAGCATGGTTGATCACATGCTGTGAATGCTTTTTTTGCTAGCTTACACGGATTTCAAAAACTCCACGATGGTCAGCAGACCTTTATCGAAATTATCCAAATTAAAATGCTCGTTCGGCGCATGCAAGTTTTCATCCGGCAGGCCGAAGCCCATCAGTACGACTGGAGCGGTTAGCACACGGGAGAAGGTTTCCACGATTGGGATGGAGCCGCCGTCCTTGGTAAACAGGGCGCGTACACCGTATACCTTCTCAAAAGCATCCGCCGCCGCTTGCAGAAATGCGTGTGACGGGTCGATGTTAAAGGCGTTCGCTTGTTCACCCTGCTGGATGTCCAGCGTGGCACCTGTGGGAACATGGGCGCGCAGATGGCGCTCGATTTTGTCCAGAATGTCCTGCGGATTCTGGTTGGCAACCAAGCGGCATGTAATTTTCGCATGAGCTTCCTTCGGAATGACCGTCTTTGTGCCTTCACCCTGGAAACCGCCATAAACGCCGTTTAGCTCCAGCGTCGGACGTGCCCCGACACGCTCGACGAAGCTGAATCCTTCTTCGCCGTAGAGGGAATCAAGCGCAAGATCCTTTTGCAGCTTGCTCTCATTAAAATCTTGCTTCACGAACTCTGCTCTCATCTCCGCCGATAGCGGCGCGACATCGTCGTAGAAGCCGTCGATGCTGACGCGTCCCTTGTCGTCATGCAGCGTTGCCAGCAAGGACACTAGAGCATGCAACGCGTTCGGCACACCGCCGCCAAAGGAGCCGGAATGCAGATCCGTATTGGCGGTGTGGATCGCAACTTCCAGTGAGCACAATCCGCGCAGACCTGTGCAAATCGCAGGCTTGCCTTTTTCGATCAGGGAGGTGTCGGATACCAGTACAGCGTCGGCAGCCAGTCGGTCGGCACCTGTTTGCAAAAACTCAAGCAGGTTCGGACTGGACACTTCTTCTTCACCTTCGATACAAAACTTGATGTTCAGCGGCAACTTGCCTTCCTGCTTCAAAATGGCTTCGACCGCCTTAATGTGCAAGAACACCTGCCCCTTATCATCTGTAGCTCCGCGCGCATACAGCTTTCCGTCACGGATCGACGGCTCGAACGGTGGGGTTTCCCACAGGTGAAGCGGGTCGACTGGCTGTACATCATAGTGACCGTAAACGAGAATTGTTGGTTTACCGGGGGCGTGCAGATAATCCGCACACACCAGCGGATGGCCTTTAGTCGGAATGATTTCAACGTTTTCCAATCCGGCAGACGTCAGTTTGGCGGCAAGCCAATCGGCTGCTTTGTTAATGTCGCCTTTGTGCTCGGATAATGCGGAGATACTTGGAATGGACAACCATTCCTTCAACTCATCAAGCTGCTGCTCTCTGACCTTTTCGAAATATGCAGAATAACTCATGATTTATGTATCCTCCTCTTTAATTGTGCGGTTTTTGCTCTATCCTCTGAACCAAAGCCGTGGACGATATGTATAGTTTACTACGTTTTGTGCTGAACGAAAAACATGATGGTAGATGTGTTAAAAAATAGGCGATCTGTTCTGGTCTGTTTAGACCCGAACAGATCGCCCGTCGAATAGCGGTGAAGCTACGCTCGAAGGTCTAGTTGACCCCCGAGATGAGGCTGTACGCTTTTTTCCATCATCTGTATCAGTGCTTGCCCCTGTTCACCAGCTTGATCCTTAGCCATAGAGGCGACTTTCACACTCACGGCTTGAGCCAGACTAGCCTGGCTCATACCCGTTGATAATGCTGCGATATCCATGTTCCCATTCCTCCTTTGTGTTGAAGACTCTTACTATTTATCGGTCAGAACTGTTATTTGTTTCATCCAATTGGAATTGTGTCAGCAAATCTTGAAGCTGTTCTGCCAGACGGGTCAAATCTGCGGCAGACGAACCGATTTCTTCCATAGACGCGAGCTGTTCCTCGGCGGCTGCGGATACCGTCTCGGTATGGGACGCTGCTTCTTCGGCAATACGTGTAATTTCCTCCATGCTGCCAACGACTGCATTCGTTCCATCTGCTACTCCGGCTGTAGAGGCTGCCACGCTGTCGAGCTGCTTCGCCGATTTAACGATCGCTCTACGAATACGGGAGAAGGAGCGGCCGGACAGATCAACGGAATTGATGCCTTCGCTTACGCGTTCTTTGGCAGATTCCATCGCAGTCAGGGCCTCGGATACGCCGTTTTGAATCCCTTGAATCTGCTCACGGATTTGTTGTGCCGAATGAGCTGAGTTTTCCGCCAGCTTGCGGACCTCAGCCGCTACGACAGCAAAGCCTTTACCATGCTCCCCGGCGCGTGCTGCTTCAATAGATGCGTTCAAGGCAAGCAAATTGGTCTGGCTGGCGATTTCCGTAATGACCGTAACAATCGTTCCGATTCGTCCGGATCGTTCACTCAAAGCACCGATAATCGTATCCAGTTCTTCCACTGTAGTGCGAATGCCGTCAATGGAGACGACGCTGTTGCCGATATGTTCGCTGCCTGCATCCGATGCCTGAATGGCCTGAGAAGAGAACGTGGTCATTTCAGTCATGGCCTCAGTCATGGCTGCGATATCTGTTGACATGCCTGACACACGATCCTGATTTTCTTTGGCACTGTTGGCTTGTCTTTCGCTGCCTGCGGCCACATCCTGAATGGCTACGGTAACATGCTCAATCGCGCGGGTTGTTTGTTCTGCACCTGCGGCAAGCTCTTGCGAGGAGGCCGACAGATTGCCTGTCATGGCTTGGATTTCTCTGATCATGTTACGCAGATTATCTACCATTTGCTGAAAATATCTCGATAATTCGCCGATTTCATCCGTGCTGGTCGTAGCCACATTAATGGAAAGATTGCCTTGGCTGATGGCATCCATAGAATTACGCAATCTTTGGATCGGTTTGAGTATACTGCTGATTAACCACAGCGCCAGCACACCGATAATGATAACTGAAATGACCAGCACCACGATGGTCGTGATGAGGATCGGTTTGGCGGAGGCGCTCGTTTCCGACTTGTCCATCGTTCCAGCAATTTTCCAGCCTGTCAGGGCATTGGTTTTAAAAATCAGGTTTTTGGATACGTCATTAAAATTGTAATCAAAGCTGCCTTCCTTGGAGGTAAACAGTTGCGACAACTTTTCCCCCAATTGGGTACTTCCGCTGACTTCTGTCGGGTGGGTAACGATACGTTTGGTGCTATCTAATATGATGACATAGCCCTTTTGTCCGATTTTTAAATTCGTAATTTCCTTTAAATTATTCAGGTTCAGGGAAAGACCGAGAACACCGCTATTGTCGGGAAGCGTACGAGAAATGTACACAACGGGTATCTTGTTGGTATTCAGTGTGACCGGGCTGATTACCGTTTGTCCGGGTTTCTCCATAGCCTGTTTGTACCACGGGCGCTCACGAGGGTCGTTGTTCAATCCAGTGGCTTTACCAATGATGAGCTTTCCTTCGGGAGTACCTACGAACATATCGAGGGTTTCCGCATGCATTTTCAAATAGATTTGCAGCTCCGTCAGGAGTGCTGCATCTGCTTCTGGAGTGTTGTCACTGGCCGTCATCGTAATAGCGTAATATTCGATATCTGCAATTTTGGCTTGAATCGTCTGGGTGACTGCGCGGTCGGCTGCGGTAACGCTAGTTGTCGCACTGTCCATTAATTGCTGGTCTGTCTGGTTATACGCTGCCTGATAAGAAAAAGAGCTGACAATAATGCTAGGAACAAGCATGACCAGCAGGAATGCTGCTGTCAATTTTTTTCGAAGCGTTAAAGTTGTCAGTCGTTTCAGTTGTTTCATCAAACCCCCTGCTTTCTATGTACATTTCAATTCCAAAATTTATATCGTATGCATTTACTATCGGCTATTTTAAGCGGATTTGATAGATTTATTGCTAATTTGTCCAAGTCGGTAAAGAATTTTTTGCATAGCATGGAGTATCTTGTAATTTGGAGGGATAAGCAATGGGTTTTTTTCTGGATATGAGAAGTTCAACAAATTCATCAAAAACAGGTGAGGGTCCCGATATCCAGTTGGGTCCTGAACCGGAGCGGTTCGGCCTGATTGGGCTGCGAACCTATTTCGTACCGGGTCCGGTAGTGACCTTTAGCGGTTCCATCGGCCTGATCGGTGAGTTTGGTGATACGTATGCGATTGAAATCGTGCGTGGTGCCGACTACGATCCGAACGAGGTTATTTACCGGGCAGAGGGTGTACTTGGCGTTACAGGAGCCACTGAAACGCAAGCTTTTAATGCACAGGATCTTTCCGCGCCATGGGCGATACAAACGGTGTATTCCTCTTATATTTCCGGGGTATCGACGACCGTTCGTAACGGTCCGGAGGTATTTAGCGGCATCGCATCGACTCCTTTTTTCTAAAAGATTGAGAGAGTATTGCTGAGCACGAAATCATACACACGTATGAACCAAAGAACCTTCAGCACCACAACCATGTGGGTTGAAGGTTCTTTACATTTTAAAGACTATCTTTATTTCTTACTCATCAGTTGGCCTTGCCGAACATTACGATGTTAATCGCTTTCCCGAAGTCTATTCCTACCTTGCCCGTTAGCTCTGCCGTTTGTTGTGCCAGTACGACCGCATTGACCCCGCAGGAGAATAGCGCAATATCAAAGTCATCTTTATGTGCTGCGATCCACTGGAGCGTTGCATCCATTTGTTCATATTGATGAAATGCAAGCGTGTGCGGGATATGCAGTTGATACGGCTCGGCTTCAAGGATGGGCTTCACTTCGGCGGCTATTCGGGTGACGAGCAGTATGCGCCGATTTTTCAGCATGTCCCAGAAAGCGGGTGTCTCAGCCAAATACCGGTTCAGGCAGGCATGGCAGGTCAGCGCGGGAGAGAGGCCGTAATGGTTCAAAACCTGGTCGGTCAGCTCCCGCTTCATATAGGATGGCGCTTTGATAGATTCGTCATCATAAGGCAGGATGCCAGCAATGTTGGCTTTGCGTACCGCCTCGGCCACCGCATCTCGCAATTCCGTATTCGGCAGAAACAGTCCCTTTTGTCCAAGATTAGCTTTGATCGCCCATCGTTCCTGCAACACCTTTTCCATCGGCCAGACGGTGTCCTGAGACAAAATCAAATTTTCACCATCCCCGATACGAATGAGCGAAAAGGGCTGCTGTTGATCCAGTGCCCGTTTCAGGTGATTCAGTACCTCGTCGATCTCCAGATACTTTGGCTTAGTCATATATGCTTCCTCCTGTCTATCCTTCTTCAGCTTTTAGAATGGTACAAAAAACTCTGTATTCTATCATATGTCGAAAGCGGCAAGGTTTTTGTATGATCAGCTACTCTTTTTGGATTCTACCTATTTTTGGGAGAGTTGATGCATTTGTACGTGCCGTTTCCCCAGCAGTTTCATAACTTGTGAGGAGACGGTTGAAAGGGAGGAAGATAAATGAATCGCAAGATTGTCATTGAGATTAATTTTAATAACTACGGGATGAATCCCAATCGGCTGACACGGGAGTGGATCAGCGAACGACTGGATGTATTCAGAACCTTTACGCTGCGCAGCTTGCTCAATCAAACGAATGCGGATTTCTTGTCTGTCGTCAAGCTGGCAGGCGGATGCAGTGACATCGTGGAAGAGGAGCTGGCCCAACGTGAGCCCATTCCCGACCACATTCGCTTCGGCACGAGCATCGAAAGTAAACGTCGTATTCATGCGTACATCGAAGGCGCGAACGAACTGCTCATTGCTCGAATTGATTCCGACGATTTGTATCACCAGTCATTTGTACAACAGTTGCATGATTACGAGTTTCAGTCGGATACGGTTGCGCTGGTGAACCAGATAGGTTACCTGTGGGATGCGGTTGAGGGCCAGATGGCACCGGTATTTCACCGTTCGCCATCCTTTTATGTGTTCCGCTATCAAGTGAAGGATTTTCTGGATGATTATCGTGTCGTCATTCCCGGCAAGGGTACGCATGGTTATGTAACGGAGCTGCCGCATGAGGTCATTCCGCTTCGTAACTATGTGAACGTCATTCACGCCGCAAATACCTCGGTGAAAAAAGTGCCGGCGAAGGATCGGCTGACAGAGGATGACATGAAGGCCGTGCTGGCTGAATTTCTGGGAACGGGCACTGCCAATTCGTAACGGTCAGGAGGAGATTATATTGTTCAAAGGAAAAAAACTGCTGGTGACCGGAGGAACGGGATCTTGGGGGCAACGCCTAACGGCGGAATTACTCAAGAAAGGGCCAGCGGAAATTCGTATTTTTTCACGCGGTGAATTTGCACAGATTGCCATGCAGCGTCAATTCCAGTCTGATCCCAGATTGAATTTCGTTATAGGTGATATTCGGGATCTTCAGGCATTACAAGAGGCATGTCGCGGGGTGGACTATGTATTCCATCTGGCGGCGTTGAAGCATGTTCCCGTGTGCGAGAGACAGCCCGAGGAGGCTTTCAAGACGAACGTACATGGTACGCAAAATGTAATCCGGGCCAGCATTGAGCAGGGAGTCGCCAAGGTTATTGACGTCTCCACAGACAAGGCAGTAGACCCGGTGAATGTATATGGCATGACGAAGGCGATTGGCGAAAGGCTGATGATTCGTGCCAACGATCTGAGTGAGCGCACCCGTTTTGTGTGCATTCGCGGCGGCAATGTGCTGGGTACGAGCGGAAGTGTTGTGCCGCTGTTCAAGCGCCAGATTGCGGAAGGGCAGGATTTGACGCTGACAAGTCCTGATATGACCCGTTTTTTCCTCACGCTTGGAGAGGCTATTGGCTTGCTGTTGAAGGCTTCTGTGACAGCGATTGGTGGAGAGACGCTGGTTATGAAAATGAAGGGCTGCAACATTGCAGATCTGGCGGAAGTGATGAAGGAGCAGGCAGGTCAGCCAGCGCTGAAGGTGAAGGAAATCGGCATACGCGGTGGGGAAAAGCTGCATGAGGTGCTGATTTCACCCTATGAGGTGTCGCACGCGTATCGCTACGATGATCGTTATTTTGTCATTCTCCCGCAGCAGGCAGACAAGCGATTACTGAGCCAGTATGGCGGGCTGGAGCGGGTGAGCTTTGATCAATATCGCTCGGACGATGAGTTAATGGACCGCGCAGGCATTGCTGAGCTATTGCGAGGCATGGAGTAACAATGAAAGAGGTGGGTATTTTGCAACTTATCGATAAAATAAGTAAAGGCACGGTAAAGGTTGCGGTGATCGGCCTCGGTTACGTGGGGCTGCCGATGGCTGTGGAAATGGCCAAGGCCGGCTACGATGTATACGGCGTGGATTCCGATCCGGTCAAAGTAGCCAAGCTGCTTCAAGGAAAGTCGTACATCATAGACATTGGCGATGATGCGTTGGAGGGTCTGATCGGGCAACGGCTGCATCCGGCTACGGATATCAAGGTGCTGGAGCATTCGGATATCGTCGTCATCTGCGTGCCTACGCCACTGACGGATGAGCATCAGCCGGATACGTCCTATATTGAAACGGCCATCGACCAGGCTATCCCACATTTGCGTGAACAGACGCTATTGATTTTGGAAAGCACCACGTATCCGGGAACAACGGAGGAACTGATCCGCCCGGTGATTGAACAGCGCAGGAACTGGACGGTAGGTCAGGATTTTTACGTGTGTTTTTCACCAGAGCGCGTCGATCCGGGCAGTGTTCATTTTAACATTCGGAACACGCCCAAGGTGATCGGCGGATGTACGCCGGATTGTCTGGCAGCAGGAGTAGCCTTTTACGGCTCCTTTCTGGAGCAAATGGTTCCGGTCAGCTCGACAACAGTCGCGGAAGCCGCGAAGCTGTTTGAGAATACGTTCCGCAGCGTCAACATCGGGATGGTCAATGAGCTGACAGCGGCCTGTGAGAAAATCGGCATCAATATATGGGAGGTGCTGGATGCGGCGGCAACAAAGCCATTTGGCTATATGCCTTTTTATCCGGGACCTGGCATCGGGGGTCACTGTATCCCAGTCGATCCGCTATACTTGTCGTGGAAATCCGAGCAGCATGGTTTTCCACTGGAATTTGTGGATTTGGCAGACCGCATGAATCGGCGTATGCCGCTGTATATTGCGGAGCGAATTGAAACCCTGCTCGCCCAGGAAGGTAAAGCTGTGAACAAGGCCGAGATCGTTCTGGCGGGCGTAGCCTATAAAAAAGATATTGACGATGTTCGGGAATCACCTGCTCTTCTCCTGTTTGAGCGCTTAAAGGAAATGGGCGCTTCGGTGAGCTTCACCGACCCGTATGTAAAGAGCTTTAAGCTAAATGGCGAGGTCATCCAATCTCGTGTAGCGGATATAAAGCTGTGGGAAAGCGCAGATATCGTCGTGATCACAACGGATCATTCGGTGCTGGACTACCAGCAGTTGGTCGACCATGCCCCGCTGGTGTTCGATACACGCAATGCGACTGGGCATTGCACAGGCGGGCATGTCGTGATTCTGGGGCATCCCGGTACTGGAGGGGGCGCCGCTGTTGGCTAACCGTGATCAGGTGAATGAGCGTTATTACGGGCAGATGAACTCGGAGGAATCCCATGAGGCTACCCGTAACAGAATCCACTGGATTTGCCGCCATGTGCAAGGTCATACCGTGCTGGATGCCGGATGTAGTCAGGGGATAACGTCCATTGATTTGATATTTCTCAATTCGAACGTCCGCCCGGCGGATTTGACACGATTATTTTAGGCGAGATTTTGGAGCATTACGCACACCCTCATACATTGCTTGCACACGCCTACCGTTTGCTTCATAAAAAAGGGACGCTCGTCCTTTCTGTACCCTACGGATACCATCCGTTTCACGATCACAAGCGGACCTACTATGCCGGGAGCCTGTCCCGTGTGCTACATCCTTATTTTGATGAACAAGCGCTGGAGGTGCATCACAAATATTTGTGCTTCGCAGGCCGCAAAAAAGCGAAAGAGCTACGTGAGGCCAAGCCGGGGGCAGAGCATCTGGCCCGCTGGATGGCGTTAGACGAAGAACAGTTCCGGCTGGTGGAGCAGCAGCATGTTCGCAAAATGAATCAGCGCAAGGCAGCGCTCGACAAGGCGGTACAGCGAATCCGGCATATGGAGGAACAGGCTTTGCCACCGGAGAGGGCTACACGTCCTGTACAGGGAGGCAAGGCGCAGAATGAAGGGAGAGGTGCATATACTGATGGCGGGTCTACCGGGAAATAGACCTGGAATACAGCCAACGGTAAAGGGGATGGCGTGAAGTCATGACGACGGAAATGCCCAAGACGCATAGCTGTAGCGCGGAAGGCTCCATAACTAAACCTCCCGTCACAATCAGCTTGTGTATGATTGTGCAAAACGAGGAGCAGACGCTTGCCCGCTGTCTGGATTCGGTGGCGGAGCTGATGGATGAAATCATCATCGTGGACACAGGTTCCACGGATCAGACGAAGACCATTGCAGCCCGCTATACGGATCGGCTGTATACATTCGACTGGAATGACGATTTTGCCGCCGCCCGCAACGAATCGTTCGACAAGGCGACCTGTTCCTATATCCTGTGGCTGGATGCGGATGATGTGCTGATGGAGCCGGATCGGGAGCGCCTGCTTTCCTTGAAGCGGCGTTTGTCTGCGGACATCGACGCGGTGGTGATGCCACTCCATCTGGCGGAAGGTGAGCAGGGTGAGCCGTTGTTCACCTCACGCCGTATCCGTCTCGTGAAGCGAGAGCGGCAATACCGCTGGGAAGGGCGTCTGCATGAGGATCTGGTGATACCGGAGGGGCGAATCGTTCATTCAGATGTGGCTGTAACGCACCGCCGCATGGAAGATCACACGCTCCGCAATCAACGTATTCTTGCCCGCTGGATCAGCGAAAGCGGCAAGGTGGAGGGACGTCTGCTGTATTTTCACGCGAATGAGTGCTTTGATCGTAAGGAATATGCCGAGGCGGCAGAGGCGTTCAATCGCCTGTTGAGGGAGCCGAGCGGCTACCGGGAGGACCGGATTACCGCTTGCGTGCGTTTGGCGGAATGCTATCTTCATCTCGGGGAGCCGGAGCAACAGCTGGATAGTCTGCTGCGCTCCTTCCGATATGATGTGCCGCAAGCGGACTTGTGCTGCATGATCGGTGACTGGTTTTTCACACGAAAAGAGTGGAGCACAGCCGCCTACTGGTACGAAAAAGCACTGAAGCAGCAGGGCGTATCTGGCTTGAGAGCTGTTCCGCTGCCTTGCTACTCCTGGCTGCCGCATGTACGACTTAGCCATTGCTGCGCCAATCTGGGCAAGCTGGACGCTTCATATGAACATAACCAAAAAGCTTTGCGATACTTACCTGAGGACCCGCATTTGCTGGATAACGAACGCAAGCTCAGGAGTGCTATTCAAAACCTTTCATCCTCAGCTCGTCCTTCAAAATAGTTCAAGCTGTTCCGGTCCATTGTCCTCTTCGGTTGACTTGCGAGGTGGAAACGGCTTGGGCTCCATGCCAAGCATGGTCATGAGCTGCTTGGCGTTGGCGGCGGCATCTCCACCTGAGTTGTTGTTGAAAATAACGCACACCTCGCGGCTTTGTTGCTCCAGTTCCAGCAATCGGTCTTTCCATTCGGCCAGCTCGCTCTCATCATACTGATACAGGTAACGAACCTCTCGCCAGTTGGGCGCGGAGCTTTGATTCCAGCCGGACACATTCCGTCCGTGGAGACGTACCACCGTCAGATTGCTGTCTGTAGCCTGTGGCACAATCGGGACTGATCCCAGTCCCGCCTGCGGCTCGTCGCATACGCTGTGTATCCAGCCTTCCTCACGCATAAATGCCAGTGTTTGCTTTCGAAACTCGGGTGTGAACCAGCTTTGATTTCTGAATTCAAGTACGGATGGTACATCTCCCATCCTTTTTTTCGTGTCACGCAGCACGGCGACGTTCTCACGTGTACAATCGAACCAGGGAGGGTACTGGAACAGCACAGCCTTGAGCTTGCTCGCTTCGCGGAGAGGCTGTATGGATGTATGTAATGCTCCGTACATCGCATCGGTTGTTTTGAAATAAGGCTGTTTGCCGCGCGTATGCCCGGTCATGCCCTGATAGGCTTTGACGAGAAATGAAAATGAGTCAGGGGTTTCAATCGCCCAGCGTGCCATACGATCCGTGGGCTGCACGGCATAAAAAGAACTATCCATCTCCACCACCGAAAAATGGCTTCCATAGACGCTTAATTTTTGATTGGCTTTGGTGCCGACCGGATACAGATCATCGTGATCGCCCCAACCCGTCAATCCGATTTGAATCATAACGTTGCCGCTCCTTTCCTTCATGAATACCGTCAAAAGGCGTTCCCATGATTCATTTTAATGATAAAATGGGGTGAATCGCATGAAGCTGGTATGAAGTTCCTATGAATATTTAAGCATAAATATGGTTATTGTAACATGTTCCTTAATCGTAATGTTTTTGAGTTTCCAGTTTAAAAAAGCTAATATAGTATGTAATAGAGCGAAATGAGTTCATGGAGGAGAAACAATATGACAGAATGGTATGAGCAGAGCTTTGGGGAAGATTACTTATTAGTATACAAGCATCGCGACTTTCAGGGAGCCTATCAGGAAGTACAGAAAATGATCTCCTGGCTCAAATTGCCGCAGGGCTCCAGCGTATTGGACTTGTGCTGTGGTATGGGACGTCATTCTCTTGCGCTCGCGGATGAGAGCTATAAGGTAACGGGTGTGGATTTGTCCGATGTGCTGCTGCGTGAGGCACATGCTGCCGATCCCGAAGGACGGGTGAGTTGGCATCAGGGCGATATGAGAGAGGTGCCGCTGGAGGAAAGCTTTGATGCGGTGGTGAATTTGTTTACTTCCTTCGGTTACTTTGAGGAGGATGCGGAGCAGCTTAAAGTATTAAAAGAAATTTATCGGCTGTTAAAGCCGGGGGGACGTTTTATTATAGATTATTTGAATCCTGCGTACGTAGCCGCTCATCTGGTGCCGCATTCGTCACGGGAGGATGAAGGAAATCAAATTGAGGAGCATCGGGTCATCGAGGACGGATTTGTGAAAAAACAGATCGCCATTCGTTCAATAGCAGTAGCAGATGAAGAACCTGCACGTGTGTATCATGAACGCGTCAAGCTGTACTCCTATGAAAAATTCCGTGCTTTGCTGGAGGAAGCCGGACTGTCTGTAGAGCAGATACACGGAAGCTATAACGAAGATGAATATATCGACCATGCATCGCCCCGAATGATTTTTGTCGGCGTGCGGGCTTGACACGGAAAGGCGGATGAGAAGCCATGAAGATGCCGGAGCTGACGCCGTGTGAACGAATAGATGGAGGCTTTCAGGTCAAAATATCTATGTCCTTTCCGCTGCGCTGGGTGAACAGCTATGTGCTGAAGGGACAGGACGGTTTTACGATCGTAGACCCCGGCCCGCGCAGTACGGATACGGAGGAAGAATGGGGGCATGTCTTCCAGGAGCTGGGGATGTCCTTCGGTGATATCTCGGACATTGTCGTGACTCATCATCACCCGGATCATTACGGCTTGGCGGGCTGGATGCAGCAGCAAGGTCAGGCTCGTGTACATATGTCAGCGCGAAGCCATAAGGAAGCGATGATGATGTGGGGCCACCCAGATTCACAAGCAGATATCTCTATGCCGATGGAGCAGAGGCTTCCGAGCTTTTTTGTCCGTCACGGCTTTCCTGTGGAGCAGGTATCGGCCTTGGAACTGCACATGCAGCAGGCTCATCTGCAAGTGAATCCACAGCCTGATATTACCGTTATACCTGTCGGGGAGGATGCCCGTCTGGAATTGGGTGGACGTAGTTGGCTGCCCATTGAGACAGGGGGGCACTCGCCCGGACATGTCTCTTTGTATGAGCCGAATAGCGGCGTTATTCTGTGCGGTGATGCGGTTTTGCCAAGGATTTCGCCTAATATCAGTCTGCTGCCGGGGAGCGATACCCAGCCCTTGCAGTCTTTTTTGAATGGCTTGCAGCGTCTTGGCGAGCTGGAGGTAGCGTGGGCATATCCGGGGCACCGTAATCCGTTTGGTTATTTTCGTGAACGGACGCAGGCGTTGCTGGAGCATCATGAAGAACGGCTGGACAAGTTCCATGAGTTGATCCAGCCAGAGGGCAGTACAGCCTATGAGCTGTGTATCGCTGTATTCAGTGACAAGCTGGGTATTCACCAGCTACGGTTTGCCATGTCCGAGACACTGGCCCATCTGGTGGAGCTGGAGCGACGTGGTCGGGCCTCGATGAGCGAGACGAACCCTATCGCACGTTTCTATTCACTTCGCGGGAAATAATGGAGAAAAATAACAGAAGGACCAACGGCATTCATGCCGGGAAAGAGGCTTTTATGAATTTGCTGCTGCTGGGGGCTACCGGACGTGTGGGACGTTTTATCCTGGAATATGCGTTGGCAGACGGTCATACCGTTACAGCCCTTGTTCGTTCACCGGACAAGCTGGAGGAACACAAATTAAGATATGGAACGAAGCTTCGGATTGTACAAGGAGATGCCACCAACGCTGAGGATGTAGCGCAAGCACTGGAGGGTGGGGGGACGGCTGTCATCAGCGCGCTGAATACAGACGGAACCACGACCTTATCTGTGAATATCCGTTTGCTGATCCGGCTTATGCAGGAGCAGTCCGTTCCTCGGCTTATTACAGTGGGGACGGCAGGGATTTTGCAGAGCCGGACGGAGCCGGGTTTGTATCGGTATGAATCGTCCGAGACCCGCCGGCGCAGCACCCGTGCGTCTGAGGAACACCGCCGGGTGTACGAACTGCTGCGCGATTCGGCGCTGGACTGGACAATAGTCTGTCCGACATGGCTGCCAGACGGAGCGCGGACGGGCATATACCGCGTGGAAAAGGATCTGCTGCCCGAGGGCGGTACACAAATTACGACCGCTGATACGGCCGATTTTACGTATCGCCAATTGAGTAGCACCGACTTTCTACACACACGGGTAGGCATTGCCTATTGAGGCTGTAGTTATTTTAATATTTGACAAAAATTCAGATTTAGAATACTATGATTCTTGTTGGTAACAACGTTTCCGAATGAACCACATTCAAACTCTATGTTAAAAATAGTAAGGAAGTGCATTAAAAGATGTCCGAGCCATCGCATCCCTATAAAACCTACTCGGAAGTGAAGCTTCAGCAGCAGCAATTGCTTCGTAAAAATGTCATTGATGCCGCATGTATCCTTCTTGCGGAAGAAGGGCCAGAGTCCGTGACCGTGCGACGAGTTGCCCAGAAATTAAGCTGTTCCACCAAAATTATTTACAGTATTTTCGGCAGCAAGGATGGTCTTGCCAATGAAATGTACTTGGATGGATGTCGGCTATTAGCCGAAACCTTTCAACAAGTTCCGAAGACCGATAACGTACTCGCTGATCTGGAAGCTCTAAGCTGGGCGTATTGGCAATTTGCGCAGCTTCATTCGGCCTATTACAAAATGATGTTTGGTGGGGCTTTATCTGATTTTAAGCCGGATGAACAGAGTCTGGAGGGCACGACAACGGCCCTGTCTCAAATCCTGCAAACCGTCATACACGGTATGGAGCAGGGTGAACTGGAAGAACATGATCCGCTGCTGGTTGTCCGGATGTTTTGGTCTGCTTTACACGGAGTCATACATCTTCAGTTTGCTGGTCATTTTTCAGATATAGACATGGCTCAAGAGGTGTATGCATTTACACTAAAGAATACGCTCCCAGCATTTAAAACACGCTCATCCCAATCTTAAAATATGAAGTGTACTGAGGTCGTCATAGTAGATGACTTCAGTTCATTTTGTAGCAATGGTAACAATGTTTCTAAGATAAAACAACGATACTATGGAGGTTAATAATCATGTTTATGTACGCAAACAAAACAGCTCTGATCACAGGTGCATCATCCGGTATTGGGGAAGCCTTTGCCTATTCGCTGGCAGCTCAAAAATGCAATCTCATTTTGGTGGCACGTAATGAAACGAAGTTGAAGGCGTTGGCTAAAGAGCTTTCTGCTAAATACAATGTAAAGACAACGGTCATCGCACTCGATCTTTCCGCGACAGGAGCGCCGCAAACATTACATCAGGAGGTTCAAAAACATCAACTAAAGGTGGATCTCTTAATTAACAACGCAGGCTTTGCCACCTATGGATACTTTGAACAGGTTTCAGGAGAACGACAGCATGAGGAAGTCATCCTCAATGTGGCTGCTTTAGTCGATATCACACATGCATTTATGCCTGATTTATTGCGTAACCGGGATGGCGGATTAATCAATGTTTCTTCCACAGCCGCATTTCAGCCCGATCCGTATATGGCGGTGTATGGAGCAACCAAAGCATTTGTGCTTTCTTTTACTGAAGCGCTATGGGCCGAAAACCGGAAACGGGGGCTTAAAGTTCTGGCCCTTTGTCCAGGCTCAACAGAAACGCCGTTTTTTGATATTGTTGGCGCAAGTGAAGCGTCAGTTGGAATTAGGGAAACTCCCCAAACCGTTGTGAAGAACGCGTTGAGAGCATTTGAAAAGGGGCGTAGTCACATCATTTCCGGTCGCCAAAACTATTGGGTAGCTCAGGTGTCCCGGTTCTTATCTCGTCAATCCATGCTGGGAATTGTAGAACGTACACTGCGCCCAAAAAATTAAATCAGATTGTAACCATTCACGTTAGTCTACCCTATGTTCCGGGTCTGATCGTTTCTCATTCGAATCAGACCCGGCATTTCTGTCTACATAGATCAAGCACTCAGACGCTACCCCAGCCATGTCTTATTCTCCTCTTACCCTGTATATATCTGTTGTATTCTATCGCGTCGTTATTTAGCGTGTCGTTAATTAACGAGTCGTATCCGGGGCGCTTTCCTCCCCAAGCTCCTGCTCGCGTTCTGCCTGCTTGCGATGCGCGATACGACTGCTGGCCGAAGCAGCGATGGCCCCGACAATATCGTCCAGAAACGTATGGATCGGCCCCAGACTTTTATCGTTCAGCCGTTCCAGCACACCCGGTTTAAGCTTATCGACATAACCGTAATTCGTGAATCCAATGCTGCCGTATACATTCACAATGGAAAAGGCCAAAATTTCATCCACTCCGTACAGCCCTTCATCATTTTCAATCATATCCTGCAATGGGGGAATGAGAGCGCCTTGCTCGGCAAGGATATCCAGTTGGATGCCCGTAAGCACCGCATTTTGAACTTCGCGCTTCATCAGCACCTTTTCCACATTCTCCATACATTCCTCCATCGTTAAATTCGGGTAATATTTTTTTTGTAAAAGCATGACCAACTCTGCGATCTCTGCAAGGTTTACGCCACGTTTGTGCAGCCATTCGCGGGTGGCATCGGCTACCTTTTTACTATTCAGGCTATAAGGTGCTTTTTTCTTGTCCATAAAGTTGAAGTTTCCCTCCTCGTATGGTTCCTGATTTCTACTGCAATATGACCAGTGTGTCCAGTCGGCTGAAAAAGTAGTTATTTTTTACGCGAGGCTTGTATAGATATTAGTACAATCTGTACAAAATTGTTAGGGAGGAACTTCATTTATGAACATAAAACATCCATTGCGCGTGACGTCCGTAGTAGGGCTGCTGTCCCTGCCGTTGTTGTTGTCCGGCTGCAGCCTTTTCGGCAACGAATCGGCATCTATTGACCCCCCGCCATCCACGACGGAGCAGTCCATGATCAAAGCGGTGACCGGAAAAGCTCCCGTCAGCACTGGACAGCTGAGAGCTGTATTTTTACAGGATCATAACGGTTTGCTAGCCCCAGTATCCTTGCCGATTGCTACAGGTGATGTGCAGGCGGATGCCAAGTCGGCGCTGGAAACGCTGGTGGAGGGCGGGCCGTATGCCGGACTGTTACCGGAGGGCTTCAAGGGCTTGCTGCCCCAAGGTACAGAAGTGAAGAGTGTGACGGTGGACAAGAAGAACAAGCTGGCAGTCGTCGAATTCAACAAATCGTTTGGCAGCTATAAGGCACAGGAAGAACGCAAATTAATAGAGAGCTTGACCTGGACCCTGACCGACCGTCCCGATATTCAAAGTGTACAAATCTGGGTGGACGGCAAAAAGCTGAACGAAATGCCTGTTGGCGGCACACCGCTGGATCATCCGCTGACCCGCGCAGTAGGCATTAATCTGGAGGTTGGTCATGGCGTAACGCCGCTGGATTCCAGTCCGGTCACGGTATATTTTTCATCCTCATCTCCCGCTGGAGTTCAATATTATGTACCTGTCACACGGCTGGTCAGCCCGGAAAAAGATCGTGTTCAGTCAGCGCTGCATCAGTTGATCCAGGGTCCACAGACCCAGGACGGATTACAGGAAGTCATGACAGGGGAGACGGCTCTGAAATCTGTGGAACGCTCCAAAGATAACGTGATTACGGTATCGCTCTCGGATGACATGTTTGCCAAGGGAGAAGCGGTGCCTGCCGAGTTTCTGGAATCGGTGGTGCTGACCGCGGCAGACAATTCAGAGGATGCGGTTAAAACCAAAATTCGAATTGAGCTGAACGGTGAAAAAAGTGTGATTGGACAAAATAATCAGAATTATGGAGAGCCTGTAGCCAAGCCGCAGCATATTAACGAAATTCCTCTTTAAGGGCGACGAATCGTCCTTAGGGTGCTTTTGCCTGCACACTTTGGTAAAATAAACGTATAAGAACAGGTTGCATACGACGTAGGAGGAAAAAGCATGAGTAGATCTAATGGACGAAACGGTGATGAGCTGCGTCCGATGAAATTGACAGCAGGAGTAAATAAGTATGCGGAGGGCTCTGTTTTTATAGAGGTTGGCGAGACGAAAGTCATCTGTACGGCTACCGTGGAAGAACGCGTTCCACCCTTTATGAAGGGACAAGGGAAGGGTTGGGTGACGGCAGAGTATTCCATGCTTCCGCGGGCGACTCATACGCGTAATCAGCGAGAAGCTGCACGTGGAAAGCTGACAGGCCGGACGATGGAAATTCAACGTCTGATCGGAAGAGCGCTGCGTTCGGTTGTGAATTTACAGGCGCTGGGTGAGCGGACGATTACGCTAGACTGTGATGTGATTCAGGCGGATGGCGGCACACGCACGACCTCAATTACCGGTTCTTTCGTAGCGCTGGCGATTGCTGTGAACAAAATTGCGTTACAGCACAAGCTGCCTGTTTTTCCAATTACCGATTTTCTGGCATCCGTCAGCGTGGGGGTTGTTGGCGGCAAAGCGCTGCTGGACCTGAACTATGAAGAGGATTCCAAGGCCAAGGTAGACATGAACCTCGTGATGACGGGTGGCGGCAAGTATGTCGAGCTGCAAGGTACGGGTGAAGAAAGTCCGTTCGACCGTCAAGAGCTGGATCAACTGCTCAGCTTGGGTGAACAAGGAATTCTGCAAATGATCGAGCGTCAAAAAGAGGTGCTCGGACCGATTGCAGACAAGATCGGAGCAGGACGTGCGGGGACTGGGGCCTGATGCTTTTGGAGGGTCCGGTTGTTATTGTCGCTACGAAGAATAAAGGGAAGGTGCGGGAGTTTGCACATGCCTTTGCTCCGTTTGGCAAGGAAGTCAAAAGCATGTACGACTACCCGGATATTCCTGATGTCGTTGAGGATGGTAAAACCTTTGCCGAGAATGCGTTGAAAAAGGCCAAAGCGGTCGGAGATGTGCTCGGACTGCCCGTGCTGGCTGATGATTCCGGCCTGTGCGTGGATTTGCTGGACGGTGCGCCGGGCGTATACTCGGCCCGTTATGCCGGAGAAGGTGCCAGCGATCACGAAAACAATATCAAGCTGCTCGACGTTCTGGAATCGAAGCAGATTGGTGATGATACCGGACAACCTTTGCTAAGCCCGGCTCAATTCGTCTGCACCTTGATTCTGTATAATCCGCAGACAGGGGAGACCTTGGAATCGACCGGATCGGTGGAGGGCTGGATCACAACGGAAACCGCAGGCAGCGGGGGATTTGGCTATGATCCGTTGTTTTATTTGCCAGAGTTTGAAAAGACGATGGCCGAGCTGACGCTGGAACAAAAGCAAGCCATTAGCCACCGTGGTGTAGCATTGCGGGACTTGGCGAAAAAGCTGGGGAATCCACAGGCATAGCTTGATATAAGTAACAGGCCAGACACATAACGATCAAAAGGCTATCCGCCAGCCATGAGCTGCGGATAGCCTTTTTAACATTCACTATTTCCCCGTATACGACGAACATATCACCGTTCTTTGCCTCGAAGCCTGATACTTTAGCTATTGGCTAATCCTTACCGAATCGCTACCTTGTAAGTGCGCAGCCAGTTATCCACTTGAGCCAAATACGCAAACAATTGAGGCCCTGACATCAACTGACCAAACCAGGGCAGATTGGTGGATGCTTCCGGTGAGGCCGCGATATCCCGCACTTTTTGTGCATCAATCAGCTTGAGCAGCGGGGAAGAGGAATCATCCAGCAGTTGCAGCGTCTGCTTTTTCACAGCAGCAAGATAGGAAGGGTTATGCGTTTTGGGATATGGGCTTTTTTTGCGATACAGCACATCATCCGGCAGTACACCCTCCAACGATTTGCGCAAAATCCCCTTTTCACGTCCGCCCGTCATTTTAATGCTCCACGGAATGTTCCATACATACTGTACCAGCCGATGATCGCAATACGGCACCCGCACTTCCAGTCCGGCCCCCATACTCATCCGATCCTTACGGTCCAGCAGAGTAGGCATAAAGCGGGTGATGTTCAAGTAGGACATGACGCGCATTTGCGCAGCTTTACCCGTTTCCCCCGGCAGCTTCGGCACTTCTCCCACCGCTTCCGAGTAACGGTCATTTAAATACTCCAAAGGCTTAATCCAGTCTCGCACCTCGGGAGATAACAGACTGGCTCTCATGTCGGGAGCGACTGCCCACGGGAACGTACCCGAATTGAGCATTTCCTCACGATGAAACCATGGATATCCGCCAAACACTTCATCCGCCGCTTCACCGGATATTGCGACAGTGGCTCCCTTTTTAATCTCCCGGCAAAAGAGATACAGCGACGAATCCACATCCGCCATACCGGGCAAATCCCGCGTTAGCGTGGAGTTGTTCAGCGCTGCTACGACCTCGGGTGTATCGAATTCGATCCAGTGATGGTTTGTGCCTAACTCATCGATCATCCGCTGAATCCAGGGAGCATCGGCTCCGGGCTGAAACGTGTGGGCTTTAAAATGCTTGTCGTTATCCACATAATCGACCGAATACGTATGAACTTGTCCCTGCCCGGTACGCTTGTAATAATCGACAGCCAGCGCGGACAGTGCACTTGAATCCAGACCGCCCGACAGCAAAGTGCATACCGGAACGTCTGAAATGAGTTGCCGCTCCACCGTATCCAGCAACAGCTCGCGTACCTTGAGCGCTGTTTCTTCGGTGTTATCCTCATGCGCAAAGCTTTCCAGCTTCCAATAGGCTCGAATGCGCACACCGTCGCGGCTGTATGTTAGCGTATGTCCGGGACGCAGCTCCTTCATGGACGAATAGACGCCGTGCCCGGGGGTGCGTGCAGGCCCGACGATAAAAATTTCGGCCAATCCCTCGGCGTCGACTGCGGCTTCTACCGCAGGGTGCTGGAGTAGCGCTTTGGGTTCCGAGCCAAATACGAATACGTCTCCGGTTTGGCTGTAAAATAACGGCTTTACCCCCAGTCGATCGCGTGCCAGAAACACCTGCTCCCGCTCACTGTCCCAAACCGCAAAGGCGAAAATGCCGTTCAGCCGATCCACACAATCCGGGCCCCACTCCATGTAGGCTTCGAGCAATACCTCTGTGTCGCATTGTGTCCGGAAAAAATGCCCTCGCTGTTGCAGCTCTTTTTTCAGCTCAGGGGCGTTATATATTTCCCCGTTATATACAATCGTATAAGTGATATCCTCAAGCTGCCGGATCATGGGTTGGGCGCCGTTCTCCGGGTCCATGACGCTCAGTCTTCTGTGTCCAAAGGCACACGGGTTGGATATCCAGGTGCCTGCAGCATCCGGTCCGCGATCGGAGAGCGTTTGCGTCATATTGAGCAGCAGCTCCGATTGATGCATTAAGTCTCCGTTCCACTGTATGAAACCAGTAATTCCGCACATGTCTGTTCATCCTCTCTTTGTCGTGTTCATCCAGTGTTGGGATGAAACAAAAACTAAATCCCCAGTTCATCAGTATATATGCCGAAAAGGAGCATAAAATGTCTGTCCGTTCCGAAAACTACAAATGGGGCAACCCGTGTATTCGCAAGGAAGGAGGAAGGCAAATGTACTACATCAAGGATGCTAAAATACGCCGCTTCACCGAACTTGACGGAGTACGCTGCGCAGAGGTAGAGGTACGGCCCGGCGCGGCAGATGACCCGGAACTGCTGGTCTACATCACCGCCACCAATCAGCAGGACGGTCAGGAAGGCTATGACGTGGTACGCATCATTCGTAATGACGCCGATCTGGCGCTGGATTGGTACGACAATAACCTGCATTCTGCGTTTGAGGAAGTGACGGACAAGGCTTTTACCGACTCCACACACATTACGGCCGGGGAAGAACGGGAAAAGTTTAAAAGGGAGTTACTTTCCTATGGGCAGCTCAGCACAGAGTTTGCCAAGGAGTTCGGGGCATGAGGATATGGTGTGCTATGTCTTGGCTTCTGTTGATTTGGGCTCCGGCTCCATCGCCGGATCAGCGTGAAAGGAGGGGGAAATCATAGACGGCAAAGCGAAGTACAAGAAGAACAAGGGCAGCAGTTATATTCATAACAATGAATTTGCGGAAGAAGTGCTGGAAAAAAACGTAAGGCATGAAGTGCGGAAAAGTCCTAGACGCTTCGGTAATAAATAAGCAGCCATTGAACCAAATAGCAACAGCAACTCATTAAAAATGACCCTAAAGAAGCCTCCGTATCCCGCCAAATTTGCGGTATGTAGGAGGCTTCTTTTTGAACTAAGCCGCTTCACGCAGCGTCATAATCCCTTTGTAGATGTTATAAACAAAAACCCCTAGATAGACCACTACGAATAGCAGCACAAACCCGATCACTGAACCTGCATGATTCGCCGTAATAATAAAATACACTAGCGGAATTGCCGCAATAATGGGGAAAATATGCGATAAAATAGCCTTTTTTGCATGTCCCTGAACATATTCGTCCCGTACTGCAATCCACACAATGACAGGCACTAGAAAAGGTGCGAAGAAAATGCTGAAATAACAAAGTGACGACAAAAGACCTCTCACGGCTTTACCCCTCCTTTAATGGCATGATTCTTTGTACATAATACCCCGTCAGCGTCCAAATGATTCCTTTTGCAGCCTGTTTACTTGTACGATGAAAAAAATGCTTTTGACAGTTACCAAAAATATGATATAATCATTAATGCGCTGAATACATAAGGTTCAACCGAATACTATTTTGTCCCAGTAGCTCAGCTGGATAGAGCAACGGCCTTCTAAGCCGTCGGTCGGGGGTTCGAATCCCTCCTGGGACGTCGAAGCGTTCAGATATGTAAAGTTTGAACGAAATTAAAAATGCTTCAAATCCTTGATATATAAGGGTTTGGGGCGTTTTTTATTTTATTGGGGTTACGATAGAAAACGTTAGAAAAAGGTGTGATCAATACACCTGTTTACTCAAATTATACACACGATTTTTACACGCTATATAAACGTTCAAAAATGTCTGTTGTTTTGAATCCTGTTCACGTAGCTCTTTCATAAGGTGGGCATATGTAGAGGTAGTGATATCTAATGAGGCGTGACCAAGCCGCTCCGAAACATACAGTAAACTAATACCTTTATATAGTAGCACGCCTGTTGAATAACCACAAAATGGTAGAAAAAAGATCGTCTTTTCTGTAGAATCGTTGGTACCATCCAAACGAATCCGAAAGAAGACGATCTCATGAAAAATTCTATCACGATTACATCTATCCTTCAATCCATGCTGACTCCTGAAGAAGTTCAAAGGGTTGTGAAGTTAATAGGTTATGAAGACAAAGCCCGCAAGTTTACGGTGTACCATTTACTCCAATACTGGTGCATGGCTGCGTTGGAACAATGGGGTAGCTATCGATCCAGCGTAGATTATGCGGCTCTCTGTGGCTTGCCCGTCGTCCACTACTCACGCTTTTCAACCAAAGCCGCCGAAGTCCCGTTTTCCGTATTTAAGGAACTTTTCCATCTACTTGTTTGCAAATGTAACCGGGAAGCACGTCGGAAACTGACTTTCCCAAAAGAATTATTACTCATCGATTCAACCACGATGACGGTGGGAAAAACGCGTTTGCCTTGGGCTCCTTATCACGGGGAGCGTGCAGGTATTAAACTTCAAGTTGCTTTACGAGCAGAAAATGGGCAACCCCTTCAGGTGGTCGAAACGCTGGGCTCCAAGCATGATGGCCCCATGAGTGAAGCGTTGGCTCAACCGGACTACATTTTGGTGATGGACCGTGCTTATGGGAAACTGGAGCGTCTGGATCACTTCAAAACCCATGGACAATCGTTTGTCATTCGGCTTCGCGACAACGTCCATTTGGAAAAGCCTCATGCGCTACGTCGCCTTACGAAGCCAGATTCATCCGTCATTCGGGATATCACTTGCCAGTTGGGAACCCCTCAGTGTCGCTCCAGGCAACGTCATCGTGTGGTGATGTTTCGGGATTTTGAAGGTCGGGAAATTCGGGTGGTTACCGATTTAATGCAGGTGACGCAGAACAAATCGCGCAGATGTATAAAGCTCGTTGGCAAATTGAAGTCTTCTTCCGTTGGACCAAGCAACATTTGAATATTCCAACCCTGTTGGGTACGACCGAAAATGCGGTCTATGGGCAATTATTCTGTGCTCTAATCGTCTATGTCCTGCTCAATTGGCTATTTGTTGCTGCTCAGACTTCATGGCCCCAACATGCCGTTCTTTCCTTTGCGCGATTTTCTCGTCTATTTCTTCTTCAAAACTACCTGTTGAATGGCTGATTCAGATTCAGCGCGTTCTTCTTCAGTGCACCTCTTGTTTCATGAATTGAGTTACTTATTTTGGTTATTCAACAAGCGTGGCAGAATCTAAAAGTATCTATAATCATAAAAGATTTATTCCACTTTTAGATAAGGATTGAGAAGACCATTTCAGCTAACTGCGGCTTTAGTTTAATAACAATCTTCCATAAAAGAGCGCGATTCTATAATAAGGATCAGTTCGTTTTCATTAAAGGGCCATATTATATCTTTTAATTTAAGTGAAACTGCCTAAAAAGTATGTTAATATCAGATTTAACAGACAGACAAACTAGTATTTATAGAGGCGAAATTATGAAAAAATATAGAATATATCAAGTAGACTCATTTACAAAAAATAGATTTCATGGTAACCCTGCTGGGGTTGTTCCAAATGCAAATGGACTTACAGATGAGCAGATGCAGAGAATTGCAAGAGAATTAAATAATTCGGAAACTGCATTTATTTTTGAAACAGATTCTTCAAATTATGATGTTGAAGTAAGATTTTTTACTCCAACAACAGAGGTTCCAATTTGTGGTCATGCAACAGTAGCAGCGCATTATATTTATGCAATTGAGAGAAAAGCTGAAACTGGAAGAATTATTCAAAAAACAAAAGCAGGTATATTGCCTGTTGATGTTATAAAGTATGAAGATGACTATTCTATTGTAATGACACAGGGAGAACCTTCTGTATCAGAGCCTTTAAATGATGAAATAAGAAGTCAGATTGCAAATGCGTTAGGTATTTCTTGTAAAGATATTTGCATGGAATATCCAGTTGCAATATCTTCAACAGGTCATTCTAAGGTAATGGTTCCGATTTACTCCAATGAAATACTGCATAGTTTAAAACCTGATTTGCAGAAGCTTACAGAAATCAGCAAGCATATTGGATGTAATGGATATTATGTTTTTACATTAAATCCACAAGAGGATATATTGGTTCACGGAAGAATGTTTGCCCCTGCAATTGGAATAGCTGAAGACCCGGTGACAGGAAATGCAAACGGACCGCTTGGAGCCTATTTGGTACACTATAATATTTTGCAAAATGAGAATGAGCAGTCTTTTGATTTTGATATTTTACAAGGTGAGGCAATCAAAAGAGAGGGAACAATGCATGTTCATGTGAAAAAGGAACAGGGAAAACCCGTATTAGTTCAAATTACGGGGAAAGCGGTTATTGCTTTTTCAACGGAGATCATACTTTAAAAAAGTCTAACAAATTTATCAATAAGCTTAATGACGGATTTTCAAGCCAAGTGCGACAGTTCCTCTGAAAAGAATTCGTGAGCGGTTCTCCAGCCCAGACACTTACGTGGTCTGTGGTTAATTAGATCCAGAGCATGGTGTAAGGATTCATCCGTAACTTGAGCGAAATCCGTTCCTTTAGGAAAGAACTCTCGCAAGAGGCCATTGGCATTCTCGTTTGAGCCTCGTTGCCAGGAGGAATAGGGGTCTGCAAATATACCTGTACACCATGAGTGGCTTCCAGATTGGCGTAACAGGCAAACTACTTCCCCCGGTCTGCAGTAGCCGTTTGGAACAGGGTACTGCGAGGCCGCTACACCAAAAGCAATCTCCATAGACAACGCGGTACGGTCAGGCATTCGAATGGCGGTGTACAGACGCGTCTTACGCTCGATGAATGTGGCTACGCAGCCCTTGCTTTTCCCACGGTCAGAGACAACGGTATCCAGTTCCCAATGGCCAAATGTTCCACGAGAACGTACTTCTTTCGGACGCTGGGAAATCGACTTGCCCACAGCAAACTTCCCCCGTGTCTCAGAGGGCTTCTGACGCTTGCCTTTGTGCCTGAGAACAGCTAGAGTCCCTTTGACCAACAAGCCGGAGTACAGCCAGCGATTTTTAAAGCACACGAACTCCTGTCCTTCTTGACGGTGTCGTTCTGTGATTTGCTCAGGAGACCAGGTCGCTTGAAGCTTGTCTTCGATGATGCCAGCAAGCTCTGGCGTCCATTTGCCTACAGGAATTGAAGCCCGACGTCGCTGGACATAACTCTTCTGAGATGTCTCAGCACGGTAAGACCCCCCCTGACCCATTCCGGCGGAGCTCTCGGCAAATCGTAGCAGGGTGCCTGTTCAGTTCCTTGGCAATCGCTCTGGCACTTTTCCCTTGTTGGTGGAGGATTTCTAGTTTGCTGCGCTCAATTATGCTAAGATGACTGTAGCTCATGGTGGATTCTCCTTGTGTGAATGGTTGTGTGAGAACTTTCATTCTACACGAATCCGGCCATGGGCCCTTTGTTTATTTCCAGTAGCAGGTGTCGCACTTCATTTTACAATCCGTCTAATCAAAATAAATATTTGCAATTAACCAGCTTTTTAAAAGATAGTGATTATGCTAGAGTTAAGTATAAGAAAATTAAGATATTTATGGTTAACAACTTATAAAAATTGAAGTTACTGTTCCCAATAAAGAGTGAACCTTTATTTATAAGAGCATCTTTAACAGTCAAAAAGCCTATTAAATGTTGAAATAATAAGGTTTTATGATATTAGTAACACTAGGTGGCTTTAAATGTGGAATTATAAAATTAAGGTATTCTACACATCCTCTACACATAAATTTGACAAACCCAATAAAACAAACGTCCCAGCAAGTACTCCTGGGACGTATAGCAAAAAGCTTCCTACATGTAGGAAGCTTTTTTGTGTTCCAGCAGGATGATTGCTGCTAGCTTTATACCGTCGCCTTCTCCTTATGAGCAAAGAATTGAGGTAGATGCTCTTTGTGTGCTTCTAGTAATTCATCCAGTACGGTTTGAGCAATATCCCCGCTTGGCACGAGCGGATTCAGGGTGAAGGCTTGCAGTGCGGTTGCATAGTCACCGGTGACCGCCGCTTCAATCGTCAGCTCTTCCATTGCCTTCATTACTTGCAGCAAGCCCCGCTGTGCAGGCGGGAATTTGCCAAAGTTGACAGGTTCGGCACCATGGGCGCGAATGACACTGGTCACTTCAATGGCGCTATCATAAGGAACATCATCAATGGCCCCATTGTTACGTGTACTAACTACCATCAATGTGCCTTTGTTGTTATAAATGGAATTAATGATCTCACAGGCTGCATCGCTGTAATACGCACCACCGCGTTTGGATAGTTCCTCTGGTTTGTAATCCAGACTCGGATCTTTATACAGTTCAAACAGGCTTTCTTCCAGACGTTTGACGACTTGACCCCGAGTTCCTTCATTTTTGGCTTCCTCTAGTTCTTCCTTCAGCATGCTATCCGTCATGTAGTAATAACGATGGTATGGACAAGGCAGCATTTTCAAATGACGCACTTGATCATACAGGAAGCGCATATTCTTAATATTTTCAACGACTTTCTCTGGCTTTGCGCCGGGAGCGTACAATCCTTCAATGACTTGCTCTGTTAATTCGGCCCCGGTTTTGTCATAAACTTTGTGCCAATGAAGGTGGTTAATCCCTGCAAATTTAAAGAACAGCTCGTCTTCCGGTTTGTCCAGCACAGCCGATGCACTCTTGATCGCGCCGATTGGAACATTACATAATCCGATGACTTTGTCCCACTGACCATAACGAAGTACGGCTTCGGTGACCATACCCGCAGGGTTGGTGAAATTAATAAGCCACGCATTCGGACACAATTCTTTCATATCTTCAACAATGCTCAGGATGACAGGAATGGTACGGAAGGCTTTGAACATCCCCTCGGCACCATGGTTTCCTGACCGATCATGCCGTGTTTTAACGGAATACTTTCATCCTTAATCCGGGCTTCGAGCAAGCCTACCCGAAATTGGGTCGTTACAAATCAGCATCGACCAAGGCTTCCCGGCGATCCAGCGTCAAATGTACTTCACAATCAATGCCTGCTGCCTTCACCATCCGTTTAGCCATGGCTCCCACGATCTCCAGCTTTTCGCGTCCTGCCTCAATGTCTACCAGCCACAATTCCCGAATGGGAAGCTCTGCATAACGTTTGATAAAGCCTTCCACTAATTCCGGAGTATAGCTGGAGCCGCCGCCGATGGTTGCTATCTTTAAGCCTTTTTTCATGATTGTTGCCTCCCTGAATACGTTTTTTTTAAACCGCTTTCTCAAGCTTCTATTTCACTGTAATCTCTGTAATGCATTACAGGTCAAGGGCTTTGAAAAAACATATTTAGAGCGTGCCGAGAGATCATAGAGGCTTAGCCCAAGGACATGCTAAAATAGAGAGAACGAGGTGAGGACTGTGGCGAATATTCATGAAATTGCAAAGCTTGCGGGTGTATCCTCGGCAGCGGTGTCCCGTGTCATTAATAACCACCCGTATGTGAGTGAACCAACAAGACAGCGTGTACAGGAGGTCATAGACCGACTGGATTACGTTCCTAATTTAAATGCGATTTCTTTAAAAACGGGCATGACAAAGCTCATAGGAATTATTTCAATTTCTTTTAATGACTCATTGAATTTATTTGTGCGTGGTTTTACGATGTATGCTCAGGAGCATGGCTTTAATATAGCGCTTTTTATTACGAACGGAGATAAGGAACGGGAGCTTGAAGCACTGGAAATGTTGCGAAGAAAGCAGTTGGATGCCTTGGTTTGTATGATTCGCGTCAATGAGTGGAGTGTGATCGAGCATTATACCAAATATGGTCCGATTGTGACATGGCAGCGTGTGAGCATAGAGGCAATCCCGTCTGTATTTATGGATCAGTATCAGGGCTACACGCTGGCGCTGGAGCATTTGTATGCAAGAGGATACCGGAAAATTGTGAATGTTTATGGCAATATGCGAGGGCTTAATTACGAAGGAACGCATTCGTGCTTACCGTGATTTTTGAGAAAAATATGATTTGGATGCTGAGGCATTCACGCATTTTTATAATTTGAATACCATTGAAGCTGGTGAAAAAAATGGCTCATTGGTGGGGAGAACAAACGGACAAACCGAATGCCTTCGCTTGTTCTACAGATTATTTGGCAGCAGGGCTGCTGACCGAAGCACGAAGGCTCGACGTTTCTGTGCCGGATCAATTTGCGGTGGTCGGCTTTGATAACACAGAAATTTCGCATTTGCTTGATTTAACAACGATTCATTACCCGATTGATAAACAAGCTGAAAACGCGTTCACCATGATTCGAAATACCCTTGAAGGGCTGGATGAATCGTTACATCATTTGGAGTTCAAATTAGTGGATCGAGCGACCACTTGATTTGGGAAAGGTCTCCAATTTGATATGCGAATATCGAGAAAAGTGTATTGACACATGCCAATATTTGGACAATAATCTAAGATGGGATTATAAAATTTGGATTTTTTGTATGAAGGGTGGCTATGACATGAAGCATACACCTGAGATTTTAGCGGAGTTGGAAGAATATCTAAAACAAAATGGCATGACATTGGCAGAATTTGCGGAATATTCGGGTGTTCATCAAAGAACGCTTAATAATTGGATTCTTAAGCATCGTCCTGTTGCTATACATCAGCTTGATCGAATGGCGCTGGCTATGGGATTACCGGAAGGTTATTTTTACGAACGATACATAGAACATTACATCATCGGCCTTTCCCCGGATTGGCGGCGAATCGAGCCAGTATTGTATCGGTGTGCTGAACTGGATAAGCTGGAAGCGATTCAGCGTATAGTTGGGCATATCATGGACAATCTGCTGTATTCCCCAAAGTTATTTGATGTGGCAGAAAAGCTATTCGCACAAGATCGACATGCTGCTGCGCTGTTCCTCTATGAGAGTGTGGCAGAAGTAGAAAAGTACCAGCATTCTGAACGTTTGGCAATCTGCCATTATCGTATATTCACGATTCAGATTGGAGACGATCAACGCCAAAATCTCAATGCGGCTACAAAATTTGAGGATTTTGTCGAACGTCTGGATGAAATAGACCAGCTTGACGCATTGAAGGATTTGGCGAATGTATATCGTTCTTTGAACGAATGGGATACGGTTGATGAAATAGCTAAAAAAATGAAGGCGAAAGCAGAGATTCAATATTATTTTAGTCACCATGATAAGCGAAAAGACAAGGAGTCAAAGAAGACGAAAGGCCCATTATTCGGATATATAGCTTATGCTGACCTGTTATGTTCGGGTGTCTGTGAGGCTCAAGGCGATTATCAACAAGCTCTACAATATACATACGCCTACGCTAATTTAGATTGGGTCAAAGAGACGGACGAGGATACCCGACACTGGATCGGTTTGTTTCAACATTGGGCAGAAGTTAATACTTACGTATTTAAGCTTTTGTCTGGAGATGTAAGCGTGCTTACGGATTATGTTGAATATATTGCTGCATCAACCAATAAAGCCGATAAAGAAATGGTTACTAAGCTGTTGAACGTAATGTTTGCGGCTAACCGATATCAGTTAGATGTGAATGATATACTCCAGCGGTTTGAAACGGAGATTGATTCTTTTGCTCAACAGCGACCATCTGCTGACATGTATACTCACCAAGTGGTACCAGAACAATCAACGCGTTTTAAATATGAACTGGCCAAATATTACTTGAATAATGGAAGATACTCACATGGCTTTGAATACTTACTAGACGTTTTATCTAAATCATTAGCCATTAATAAAGAAGCTTTTTTCATTAGGTGTATAGCATTATTTGAACAGTTTAAAAAGTTTGCAGACGTTAAGGCTCATGTGAAGTACGAAAGTTTAGTGAGTGAAGGAAAAAGAGAAAGATTATTTTATTCTTGGTAGTAACTACTGTTTTATTCAAGTTATATATAGATTCAAATCCTGTATGTAAATATTATCGATAAAGTCCGGTTAGACAATGTTGAGAAAAATGGTTCTTCTGATCGTCGCAGCTAGTTTTCTGTTTATCGCGAATGGGCCTAATCATGCTTATGACCAGCACCATATTACTCAGCTTCAAGCTGTCGTTGGAGGATTCTAAAACCGAATATAAACAAAGCAAATCCCCGCTAACCTTAACTGGTCGGCGGGGATTGTTTTATTGAAGGAATTACCACACCAATCACCGAATAGCTATTTGAGGTGATCAGCATGAATCATACATATAAATTATTTACAGAATCACCCAAACCAACTATAATAGCTGTAACACATACGGAAGCACCGCTGTACATTTCAAAAGAACCGACCGAAAGACCTTATGGTTTAACCTAAGGTCTTTTAATTTTAAATGAAGGAAGTGTCTAAAGTGTATATTGTCAGTCTAAAATATGTAAAACCTCTTAACGAAGTAGAGCGTTATCTCGAAGAGCATGTGAAATTTCTCGATAAACATTATCAGGCTAAAAACTTTGTTTTTTCGGGAAGGAAGGTTCCGAGGACTGGAGGAGTGATTTTGGTCAATGTCCAAAGTAAAGATGTATTAGAGACTATCTTGAATGAAGATCCATTTTACATGAATCAAATTGCGGAATATGAGATCACTCAAGTCGAGATCACGAAATGCGATGAGCTATTCAGGTCGTTTTTAACATAGAGGTGATCAGTATGAAGCATACATATAAGTATTTACAGAATCACCCAAAACGATCATACTTACCATATAAATCCGAAAGCATCGGTAGCACCTTGCTGGCTAAAGCCAGTGGGGTGTTTTTTACGTTTAGGGGGAAGAATAATGAGAGGGAAATTTTTGCAGCAATAACAATAGTCATTTTATTAGCAGGATGATCTATGTAGGCCAACCAACACGGGAATAAAAAAAATCAACAAACCAAAGGAACCTCTGTCCTCACTTTATTAGTGGAAACGGAGATTCTTATGCGTAAAACTTGCGGGTTTCCAGTTTATGCGAACCTTTAGAACAGCTCCTTTTTTGCTAGGAGCATCATCCCTGAATCCAAAAAACGACCTCTTATTCTAAAATATGACATATAGGAGGGGATCATGCTGATGAATCAAGGTGTGACTTTACTTCGTGTCGAGAGAGCTAGGAGGAAACTGTACCAAGTCCAGAAAAAGTACGGATTTTTAACACATCCCAAAGTGATTGAACAATCTAAGAAATTGGATGATCTGTTGAATCATTACCAAACTTATAGATCAGATCATTAAGCTCATGGGTGTATTATGTGTTGCATCATACTGTGATTATAAAAATCAGGCTTGGAGGTCATGAGGTTGAATCGACGAAATGCTGTAACCCTTTTTGGGTGGGAGATCAAACAAAAACTGGTCGAGAAAAGAATGGGTCAAAAAACGTTTTGTACTACATATCATATTCCGGCTTCCAGATTGTCTAATCTTATTCACGGGACACGCAAGGCCAAAAGATATAGAAAACAAGTATCCGAATTGCTTGGAATTGAAGAATAACGTATTTTATCAGGTCTGTTGATTACCAATTATTGTGAATTTAAGAATGAAAGATATCCTTCATATTCAAGGTACATAGAAGGTATCTCCAATGAGCAGAAAGCTTATTTAGCAAGAGCAGGCGCGCAAAACGAACAAACTCCAGTGCTTCATGCTTGGGAACACGAAGGCCTACGCGATCATACATCGTTTTTAACAGTACGTATACGATAAGCGCTGAGAACAACCATAGAAGCATCTCCTGACGACGATGGTAAGCCCAATGATTGGTTGGGCCATGTCCCTGTCCAAGCTGCAAAGTATCCTCAATCGCTGCCTGAATGAAGGCTTTACCCTTCGAGATAGCCTCCGGTACAGACCTCCCTTTGGCTAATTCGGCGGTGATCGCTGCCGAGAAGGTACACCCTGTTCCGTGTGTATGGACGGTCCGCACCCGCTTGCCGCCCAGCTCTGTGAAGGCTGTTCCGTCAAAGAGCAGGTCAACGATCAGTCCGCTGTTCTCACTCTCGTCAGCGTGGCCGCCCTTGATCACAACGAATTTCGGGCCCAGGCTGCTAATATGTCTTGCAGCCTCCCGGCGATCCTCCATCGTACGGATGCTTATCCCTGTTAAGGCTTCCGCTTCCGGGATATTCGGTGTAACCACCAGGGCCAAGGGGAGCAGGTCATCCTTCAAAGCCTGCACCGCTTCCGGCTGCAGCAGCGCTGCGCCTCCCTTGGCAATCATCACTGGATCGACGACAACTTTCTCCCAGCCGAATTTTCGGATTTGCTTGGCTACAAGGCGGATGATGCCCGCATGAAACAGCATGCCAGTCTTTAGGGCATCCACGCCAAGGTCTGATCCTACGGCTTCAATCTGCTCCGCTGCCGCTTCCTGTGGCAAGGGATATACCCCGTGGACCCCCAGGGTATTCTGTACGGTAATGGCTGTAATCGCTGACATGCCGTATACGCCAAGCTCCTGAAAGGTTTTGAGATCGGCTTGAATGCCGGCCCCGCCACCGCTGTCTGAGCCGGCAATCGTCAGTGCTCTAGGTATACGAACATCTGTCATCGCGCCCCACCTGCTGTTGTTCCAGCTTCACGAATAGATACATGCCCCTCCAGCGAGCCCGTATGCAGTTTGGCGAGCTCGTCGAGAAAGGCAATCTGGAAGCTGCCGGGTCCCAGCTCTGCTGTAAGTACGGCGGCCCGGGAAGCCGCTGCACCGTAAAATGCCAAGCCTGCTGTCCCTGCGAGCAGCAGATTAGGCTCAACGGCGGCAAAAGCGCCCAGCACAGAGGTCAGCAGGCAGCCTGCCCCGGTTACCTTGGTAAGCAGCGCGTCTCCGCCATCAATCATTTGTACTTCGGCCCCATCGGTGATGACGTCTTCTTTTCCAGTGATGACAACGATGGTATTGAGCGTCCGCGCAGCCCGGACTGCCAGATCGACATGACTGCTGCTCGCGCTGTCACCGGCATCTACGCCTTTAATCTCACGGGCTTCTCCGATAAGATGGGCGACTTCGGCTGCATTGCCCCGCACCATTGAGATTTTGACTTCACTCAGGATTCGCAGTGCAGACTCGGTTCTAAAGCGAGTCGCTCCCGCACCGACCGGATCGAGCAGGACCGGAACGCCATGTGCATTCGCCGATTGTCCGGCAATGATCATGGCATCGACCAGTTCGCGGTTCAGCGTACCGATGTTTAGTACGACAGCACCCGCTATTTTGGCCATATCCGCTACTTCCTCGGGTGCATAAGCCATCACCGGCGAAGCGCCCAGCGCATATAGACCATTGGCTGTAAAGTTGGTGACCACCTTATTAGTCATATTGTGAACGAGGGGATTGCTATTGTGTACCTTTGTCAAGAGCTCCGAACAATCCTTTTCCCATGTACTCATATTGATTATCCTCTCTATAGTTGGTTGATCAATGGGACATTAATCGTACTTCACGCATCGAATCGTCAGGCTGACTATTTCAAGACCGCAGTCTGCATCTCGACTGGCCATTCTTCCTGCTTGTAAGCCATATCCCAGAACATATACTCTAGCTGGCAGCTTAGCATGAAATGCTCCATCTCCGCTCCCGCTCGGCAGCCGTTGCGCCTTCTGCCCAAGCATCCACACGGTCTCGATACTTGACTGTTACATCTTCAACCTGGTTTCCATAGAAGCAGATCCATTCATAGAACGGGTGGGACTCGTCCGGTCTTACCTCATCCAACAGCCTGCGACCAATCTCAAGATACGTCCACGGACACGGCAGCAGTACAGCCATGAGCTCGCCAAGACTGCCCTCATGTGCGACCGTCAGCATGTGACGGATATAATGATGAGCGGACGGAGCGAGCGGATATCCCTGCATGTCTTCATAGGTCACACCTGCGACAGCGCAAAAATTGTGATGCGGATGAACCTCGCTGTGGAGGATAAAGGAAATCTGTTCGTTAAATGCAGCCATGTCCTCCCGGCTCGTGCATTTGGAGATCGCGATGCCGTATATCCGCATGTAGGCGTTCAAATATTCAAAGTCCTGTTTTACATAGTGAATCAGTTGTTCCCTTGCCAAGCTCCTTCAGCAATACCTCTTACAAAGGGATGCTCAAAAATTGCTTGAAAAATGCCATTCGCCTGCCGACGGAGCTCTTGTGTAAAGCTCATTTTTCCCACCTCCAACAAAATGAAGAGCAGGAAGTCCCGTAAGAATACAGTTCCGGAACAACGCTAAAAAACCGCCCCGAAAACTGGAGCGGCTTCATCATAGGTCCAATGCGCAAAAAAACACCAGGGACCTTATATTCGAAGGCTCCACTTTCCTACGCTAGTACGAACTAGATCAGGTTCAAAGGGTCCAAGATACGTTCTTGTCTCAGCCATAATTGGCTCCCCTAGTGGACTTCCTATTCTTTTGACTATTACTGTACATTCGTTCATACGTTATGTCAAACCGTCATCCATTAGCTCTGCGGCTGTTTGTGCTTGACCTGGAGTCAACTCCATATATTCCTGAGCTGACCTTTTCCAAGCAAGGGCGAGAATTGCAATTTGAGCTACAGACGGTTGTTCCCTGTATTATGATGATGGAACTGAAAGAGCTTCTGCTGAAGGGAACGTTAAAAACCGTTGTAAACACTTCGACCAGTGCGTTTAAGGTGAAACAATTTACACCAATAGCGAAATCAGCACAGGGAGTGTAACGAGAGAGATGACAGCACTGATGACAAAGGAGGAGGCTGTTTCTGATTCCAGGCTTTCAAAACGGGTAGCGATCATAGCGGCGACTGCTGAACCCGGGAAGGAAACAAGCAGAACCGCCTTCACGGTATCGGCAGACGACAGACCGCACAGGTAGGCAATCAGCAGCATTAATAGAGGCTGTACAATCGTTTTTAACAGCGCGATGGCAATGGCAGTTATGCTGAAACTGATATTGCGCACGCCAATGGTCACACCGACCGCGAATAAAGCGGCCCCGGATGTAATATCCCCGATTTGATTGAACGATTTGTTCAACAAATCCGGTGAGTGGAAGCCAAACAAGGTCAAAATAACACCAATAAGCGGCACCAGCGCCAGTGGTTCTCTTAAACCGTGGAGAATGGAGTCCCAAATGAGCTTCCCGAGGTGCCCATTCCGTTCTTTGCCTGAGTTCCGGCTGGCGACGGTAGCTATAATAGTAGCCGCCGGATCAAGAATGGCATTGACTACGATCCCGGTAAGCGCAATCGGAATGGCGACAGCAGAGGAACCGTAGATGGCACCCAGCACCGGAATGCCCATAAAGGCAAATGTCGGCTGTGCCGAGTTCAAAGCAAACATGGATGCATCCTTTACCGACTGCTTCACCGCAAACCGACCCACCAGCAGGAGGACGGCATAAAAGCCGACAACACCAATGAATAGAGCCAGCAAGAAAGGCCATTGCTCGATAAGGGATTCCCTGCTGGTGGTCGTAATGCCGATAAATAAATGCGCGGGCAGCGCAAATTTGGTAACCAGTGAATTTAGGGCTTTCGAAGAAGAGGCATCGAAGCTTTTGTAATGGCCTGCGAACCACCCTAAAATAATAACGAAGAAAATAGGCACCAAAATGTAAAAAATATGTCCGACACTCATGGATTGACCCTCCTGAAAGCCCCATTAATGAGGGTGGTGTATTACGTTTTCCACTGCTTTTACCTTCACATATTCCGGCTTCCACATCGCATCCCGAACGGCTTGCTCGATATCTGAAATGCGTGCCTGAGCTACCTGATCCTGAATGGCGACTTTTCCTACCGCAACAGCAACGGCAAACGATACATCCCGTAATTTTCGGATGTTGGGAAGCAATGCGCCTCCGGGTTGATCGGTGTCTACCCCATTGGCAACAGCGTCTGCCGCGGCGGTAAACATAGCGGGAGTGATTCTTTTAGCCTTGACCACAATCGCGCCCAGACCAAGCCCTGGGAAAACAAAGGCGTTATTCGCCTGTCCAATTTCAAATTTCGTTCCGTTATAGTTGACAGGTTCAAAGGGGCTTCCGGTAGCGATCAGTGCCTTGCCATCTGTCCATTGGATCAAATCCTCCGGAACGGCTTCCGCAAGGTTCGTAGGGTTAGACATCGGCATAATAATTGGACGCTCCACATGCTTGGCCATTTCTTTGATGATCTCTTCTGTAAAGGCACCCGCTACGCCGGAGGTTCCGATCAATATCGTAGGTTTCACCTGACGGATGACCTCCAGCAGCGGTATTTTGCCGTCATCAGACCGCGTCCATGAGCTGACTTCATCTTTGTTGCGCACATACGGCTTCTGATATTCCAGTACCTCCTCCATATCGTCCGTTAACAGTCCGCGGTAATCAAAGGCCCAAAAGGGCTTGAATGAATCCTCCGCCGAAAGGCCGTCCGCGATCATGGCTCCCCGGATTTGGTCGGCGTTGCCGATTCCCGCTGCCCCCGGGCCGAAGACAAGTATTCGTTGCTCGCGCAGCGGAACCTTGGTGACGCCTACCGCCGAGAGAATTGCAGCCAAGGTTACGGCTCCCGTACCCTGGATGTCATCGTTAAACGTGAGAATGCTTTGACCGTATTTTCCGATAATATGGCGTGCATTCACACTACCCACATCTTCCCAATGCAAAAGCGCCTTCGGGAATTGAGCTAACGTTTTGCTGACAAAGGTATCAATAAACTGGTTATAAGCCTCTCCGCGAACCCGTTTATGGCGGTTGCCGATATACAGCGGATCATTCAGCAGCTTTTCATTGTTCGTGCCCACATCCAGCACAATCGGCAGCACACGCCCCGGGTGAATCCCTGCCGCAGCCGTATACACAGCCAGCTTGCCAATCGCAATGTTAATGCCTCCCACTCCCCAGTCACCGATCCCCAAAATACTTTCGGAATCTGTCACCACAATCAGATCTACATCCTCACCGCTCAAGCCAGAATTATAGAATGCTTGTCCGATACCGTTCGGGTCATCAATCGACAAATAGACGCCTCCGGGGCGATTATACTCATGACTATATTCCTGAATCGCGGTTCCCACCGTAGGTGTATAGACTACGGGCAGCATCTCACTCAAATGGTCGGTTAGCAACCGATAGTACAGGACGACATTTCGATTGTGGAGATCGTTCAGGGAAGCGTTTTTGCGCAGCATGGTCGGTTGTGCCAAAAATTGCTGGTACGCCCGGACGCTCTGTTTCTCCAGAGAAAGGATGGTTGGCGGAAGAATTCCTTCAAGACCCAGTTCGTTGCGTTCCTCTTCGGTAAAAGCGACCCCCTTGTTCAAAAGAGGATTGGCTAATACATCCTTTCCCCGTAACGGGGTGGATAATGATCCGTCCTTATTCACATAAAATGCTTCCATTGAAATAACCTTCTTTCTATTCATATTGATGACCATTCGTGTCGAAAGATGACATGTTGTCCATAGTATGGACGTGTGAATCTGTTTTATTCGCCTATTTTTCTATGACAAAATAACCATAATGCATTCTACTTTTGATCAAAAAGAACTACATATAGAAAATGGAAATGAAGGTCTTTTGACTCTTATTTTTACAGGATGTAGTAGGTCTAAATGCTTGTTTTCTGCTAAATGTGAAATATAAGTCTTGTTTCGACATTATCCGTATATATCAAGGTGTGCGAGATATTTTATTAAAAAAATATGAAGGATTCGTATCCGTGTTTAATCCCTATAAGCAAACATTTTTAATTTCTTTTCAACAAAATAGAACTATCCGGAGGAAAAGGAGAGGTTTGTGTGCAGGGACCTATAGCCATTTTTAGCGATAATGACAGGGCTATTGAATATCCCAACGTGATTTATTTTTACCAATATATACAGTGCAGGGACCCGGAGGCAGCTTCAGACTATGAGGACGCATGCTGTTGCCTGATCGATTATAGGGAGCCGGAGGAGGCCGTGCGAGTAGCGAATCAGATTCGCAGTCGCTTTCCGCAGATGCCGCTGTTACTGGTGACGGATGTATCGCATCCGTTCAGTGATCAGCATATGGTGCAGATTACTGGAGTAGGCCGTTTGCGCCTTCTATTTTGGCAAGTCAATGACACCGAGGTAATGCTGTCGGAAATACAAAGCTTGCTCTACCCCGAGTATTCGGCCAAAGGCCAACATATTGCTTTCATCTTGTCTGTATATAACGAGGAGCAGCGTTTTGTACATGTCAAGAAGTTTGCTGAACGACTGCAAGCTTTTATCCGCAGTCATATAGTGGAGGGCTCTATTTATCTCATTGATGATGGCAGTCATGATGGCACGAATGCCTTGATCAAAGCGCTGGAGGCGGCGACAGACCTGTCCGTGAACCGGATTAATCAGAATCTGAGTCCGCTGCTTCAAACCAGGGAACTAGGACGCAATACCCGCAAGGCAGGAACGTATCTGGAAGGGATGCGCACCATCGGCGCGGATTACTACGTATTTGTGGACGCGGACGACTCCTTTTTTATTGAGGATATTGCCAGAATGATTAATGTCGTTCGGCAGGGCTACTATGATGTGGTGATTGGGACCAAGGACATGACAGCTGAAAACCGTTCCTTATTACGATCTGTAGTCAGTTTCGGCAAACGTGTCATTTCCCGGCCTTTTTTACCGACAGGCGTGGTGGATTCTCAGACAGGGCTTAAAGTGATGAGCTCGGTCGCTGTGAAGCGGATGTTCCCGCATTTGAAGGAACAGCTCGGACTGGCGCTGGATCTGGAAATGATGTTTATCGCCAAGCGGCTCCAGCTTCGGGTGCTGCAATTACCCGTCAAATGTATTGACCGGGATGGATCGCACATCCATGTCTGGAAAGATTCCATTCGTTTTTTGCGCTCCATCATTGATATTTGGTGGCTGGATCGGCGGGTGAGATAAGAACGTGAACAACCGCTTGCGAACGTTGATGTTTCCTCTATTTAATGTGCTGCTGAACGGATTTAATTTTTTCTTCCATATTGCAGCGAGCTGGTATCTTACCGGACAAGCTTATGGTCAGGCGAATGCGCTGCTGGCCCTCTTTGCACTGTTGTCCGTTTTGGGCCTGTCCATTCAGCTATTAACAGCCAAGCTGATCTCCAAGGGAGACAAGAAGCTTCCGCTGCGTAGCCTGCCACTCGGTTCTCTATTACTAAAAGCACCTCTGTTGCTGACCGTGCTTGCCATGGTGATTTTGCTTGCCTTTCACCCGCTGTTGCGTTCGTTATTAGGTGTGGAATCTGGCCCGCTGTTCATGCTATACGGCTTGGTAGGGCTGCATATTCTCGTCAGCTCATGCCGTGGAGATTTACAGGGCAGGGAACGCATGCTGGCGCTCAATATCAACTATTACATTGAGGTTGTAGGAAAGCTGAGCCTGTTTTTTATGCTGGCTGCCTCAGGGCTTAAGCTGGAGGCTTTGCTGTTGGCAAGCTGTGGGGGGATGCTGCTGTCGCTGATTCACGGCTGGGCTGTTTCGGTTCGGGGCTTATCCATACTCGGTCACACCAAGGAACGTATACCTTCTGGACTATGGAAATCACTAGGTCAGGATTTTACGGATAGTCTTATTACGAATTTATTTATTTTGTTCTGCATCTCCATTGACATGCTGTATGTGCAGCATTACTTTCCCGAACAGGCCAGTGGCTATGCGATTGCGCTGAAATACAGCCAGTTGGTCTATTACGTGTCGTACAGCCTGATTGCCGCTTTTATACCAAAGCTCGGTGCACAGGGTCATGACCGCCAAGCCCTGCGCAAGCTGGTTGCCGTCTATGCCGGATTAATGGCTGTTGCAGCGATCTGTGTATATGTGGGCACCACCTTTGTGTTCCCGCCTTCTATTCCCGTACTATTCGGGGCTTCATACCAGTCGGCAGAAGCTTATATTCCGTTGGGAGGATGGGTGTACTGGCTGTTTTCCATCGTGCTGTTCTTTGTTCATGTGCATGTGTTGGTGGGCAGACGCAAATTTATGTTCGGGCTGCTGGCCGGAGCTGCGACTTTATTGGCAGCCTTTCATGTGGCGCATCAAAACCCGTCTGATTTTCTGCTATCCGAGTTGATTGTTTACGGCGCCATGTCTCTCTACTTTGTGGTAGATGCCTATGTATATTTGTTCAAAATAAAAATAAGGAGGGATTCACCCCGTGAATACAATACCTGAACAGAATGGTAAAACCGTAATTCTGTTGCTCTCCTGGCGTGACATTCGTTCACCTAAAAGCGGGGGAGCCGAAATTTTCACCCACGAAATGCTCAAACGCTCACAGCAAGACCGTTTTCAGTTTATTCATTTTTCACCCAGGTTCGAGGGAATGCCCGAGGAAGAAGTCATAGACGGAATTACGTATATCCGAAAAGGCAACATTTACAGCGTCATTTATTATGCCATGCGCTATTATCGCCATCATCGCGAGCATATTGATTATGTGATTAATCAGGCAAACACGCATCAGTTTTTCACCCGTTTCTGGGTGGATGCTCCCAAGCGAATTTTCTTTATACATCAGCTAACAAGGGAAATATGGTTTGAAAATGCCGGATTCCCGCTTAATCATATCGGATATTGCTTGGAGCCCTTGATGCTCAAGCTTGCTCGTAAGGATCGGACAATTACCGTATCCCCGTCTACCCGTTATGATCTGCTCAAGCTGGACTTTCACCCGGATCGTGTTCATCTGTTGCCTGAAGGCATCGAGTTTGAACACTGGCCTCGGGAACAATTTTTAACCAAGGAGTCCAATCCGACCTTCATGTACGCCGGGCGCTTTGTGAAATATAAAGGTATTGATCTGGTGGTTGAAGCTTTTGGAAGGCTCAAAAAAAAATTTCCTCAGGCTATGTTATGGATCGCTGGAAAAACCGATAAAACCTATGTGACAGAACAATTATTGCCGATTATGAAACGGTATGGATTGACCTACGGAGAACCAGATGAACAGGGACAATCACAAGCGGATATTACCTTTTACGGATTTGTTTCAGCAGAGCATAAGCTGGAGCTGATGAGCCGCGCCCACGCGCTCGTTTTCCCTTCCCTGCGTGAAGGCTGGGGCTTGACGATTACCGAAGCAGCGGCTGTGGGGACTCCCAGCATCGTCAGTAATTCACCCGGACTGGTGGACGCGACGGATTTTGGGAAAAGTGGATACCTATGCTTCCACGGGGACGTCCGGGGATTATCTGAACAAATGGAAAGAGTAGCAAACGGCGGCGAAGACTATATGGCCATGCGTGAGCGGGCGTATCAGTATGCGCTGGGATTTCATTTTGATCATACGGCGGCTGCATTTGAGCAGTTGATGGGAGATTGGGTAAAGGAGGCGGAACAGAGTGGACAAAGTGGTCATTCTCTTCTCCACGTACAACAATGAACGGACGATAAGGCCTTGTTTGCGGAGCTGTATGGGGCAACATTACAAGGACCTGCATATCGTCATTGCCGATGACGGCTCGGAGGATCAGACTGTGGAGACGATTCGTACGCTAGCGGCAGGGAGTCCAGTACCTGTAACGGTATTGGAGCTTCCTCATGGAGAGCGGGGAGTCGCAAGAGTCAAGGCGGTTGAGGAAGCCAGACGTTTGGGTGCCGAATACATACTTGTATTGGATTCCGATATGATTTTAGCCGAGCATTTGGTCCAGCAGAGCATCGACTTTTTTGACGATCATCAGGACATTGGCGCCTTGGTTGTTCCTGAGGAAGCGTATTCGGAAGCGGACAATTTTTTTTCCAAAGTGAAAGTCTTCGAGCGAAATGTGATTAACAACGCGGGTGAAACTTTGGGGAAACGCTCCATTGAAGCGGCACGCTTCTGGCGAATGAGCGCTTATGAATCGACAGGCGGATTTAACGCGGAGCAGATTGCTTTTGAAGAAATACAGCCGACCCTGCGTTATATCGAGTCTGGCGGAGTGATCCGGCGGGCGGTATTTACACGGGTATATCATGATGAAAAAAAGGTATACCTGCACGATGTATTACGTAAAAAAGCCTACTATTTTTCGGTGATGGATCGTACGATGTCATCCGAAGAGGGGGGCTTGCGAAAGGCACTGGAACGCTGGTACTTCTTCCGTCCGGTGCTGTATACATGGGGGAATTTGAAAAGCTATATTCGTCACCCGTTGTTGACGGTGGGCATGCTGTGGATGTATACATGTCTGACTGTGATTGGGGTTGCCGCCGTGTTAAAGGGCGGCAACCGTCACTCAGGCGATCTCGCTAAGGCGGATAAGACGTAAGGATAAATGGCCCACAGTCAGCGTATCCAGCGTGTACAGGTCGGGATCGGAAGATTCCGACTCCTCATACGGTATATACAATGAATGCTCGGTTAACTGAATACCCTGCCGGTCAGGATGACGAAGTGAGCTGCCCACAGGATACAGCTCAGCGAGCGCAGCATGTACAGCAGTTACGATATGCTGCTCATTGAGCAGTACATAAGGGCGATACGGAGCATTCAGAATGCTGTCTATAAATACCGACAGGGCGGGAGCAACGCTTTGGTCTGTATGCAGGCGATTTCGATTCAGCTTGCCTTCATCAAGCGCCTCGTACAGTATCTTTTTCAGCGTGTCATCATCCAGCTCCAGCGGTTTTGTCAAAAAGCGGAATACGCCCACTTGATTAATCGCGGATAAAATGGTCTGCGTATGCAGGTGACCCGACAAAATGATCCGTACGATATGGGGATAATCCTCCTTGATCATGCGAAGGAGGGTAATCCCGTCCAGACCAGGCATAAGCAGATCGGAAACCACGACATCAATCGGGTGCTGCTCCAGCACCTGCAAGGCTTCTTTGGGGGTATGAGCGGTATGTAAGGTGAACCTTTCTTCCGACAATGTCCGTTCAAGCAGGGACAAAACCATAGGGCTGTCGTCAACAAATAGAATGTTTTGGGGTGTCATAAGAACTACGCAACTCCAATCAGGAAGTAAGAAATGAGGAACTACATGTATAATATCAGCGTTTTGGCATTTTTGAAAGATGTCAATACAGAACGGGCGCTACGTCTTTTTTGTGAACGATTCGATTCGGTTGAACATGCGCTCTGGGAAAAAGGCATGCGTCTGCTTCACCAGTATCATGCTGCTCGGCATACGGGTGTGACCCTGACCGTCTCCAGCGCACTTCAGCATATGGACGATCGTCATGATATTTACATTGTTGATCTGCGCGAGTATAGCGAAGAAGAGCTGGATCGTTTATATATTGCAAAAACCTGCGAGTTGCTGCTGCTGACGGATGGGGCAACGGAAACCGCTGCAAGGTTTGCCGCACTCCAGCGCCGGACTCCCCGGTTGCTGTGTGCACGGCTACCGCTGGTCAGCTACGAGCTGGAATGCCTGATGCAGGCAATTTTGGGCCGTCTTGAACAAAATGGAGGGGACAGGAGAGCATGAAGCAATGGGCTTTGTTGAAACCGGGTTGGCAAAAGCTGATCCTGTACCTGATCGTTCTGTGCGTGACTGTGTTCTTGGCTGCTGTGCTTCAATGGTTTGTCGTACGGCAATTCAGCAGTCACTTGGCGGAAATTCAGAACGAGCAGCTCCAGCATGAGGTGCAGGAACTGTCCGGCAGCATAACCGAGCGCTATGCCGTATGGCAGGCTGAACTGAAGGAGTTGTCGTTCAGTCTGGGCAGAGATATGCTGAATCAGGGGAAACGCCAATACCCCGAGGGATTTAAGCGTGAAACCGGGTCCTTTTATGTGCTGGATGAGCAGTATCATGTGATTGCCGGACGAGAAAATCGTGAGATGAAAAGCGCGGTGCAGCAGATTAAATGGCTGCAAAACGGCTGTGCAGTAAGCCCCTTTGTGACAGAGGATCATCAGCCTGCCCAGTATATGGTATGCAGGATTCAAGGGGCGCAGATGGGCGGCTTTATGGTGCGTACAATTGATGCTGATATGCTTAGCGGAATCATTAAAAGTAAACCGGTCGATCAAGACGAGGTTTTATTTTATAATAATCAATCTAAGGTCGTAGCTTCCCGCAATTCACCGGATATCAACCGAACGGATATTACAAACGTAACCCGCAGACTACTGGAGGGCAATACGGGCGTCATTGAAGATAGCGGAGAGAAACATGGAATAGGGTTCAGCCGCGTTGGGGAAGAGGCGCTTTACATATCGGTTGAAGATGTCAGTCAGGACATTGCAAAGCGCATCAGCTCTTTTCGCAAACAGTTGTGGATGGTCATGGCTCTGATATTACTTATGCTGTGGTCCATGCTCATACAGTTCCGCAAACGAATTGTGAAGGATGCCATCGTAAATAATGAGGTGCGGGACCAACGACGGGATGAAGATATACGTCAGCAGCAGGATACGTATTACTTGCCGTTAATGCAGACGATTGAGCAGCGGCTACAAGAGTTGCAAGAGCAGACTGCCCGCCTGACAGGCGGAGATGATTTGAAGCTGTTAGGCTTTTATCATGATCTGGCGAACCGCTTTGAAGCAGCTTCCAGTCAGGGAAAAGGAGCATCCCATGAGGAACTGGAGTATTTCCGGGAGTTGAATGAAAATTTCATACAGGGCCGTCTCAGACAGGAATCCTCACTGGGAGAGTTGCTGACGGGAGTACGTACCTTGCGCGATGAGCTGGAAGATAAGATGCATGATAATAGCGGAATTAGCTTCACGGATATGAATGAGGTATTGTCCGAATCGCTGAAATGGGCGAACCGTTCGTTGAATATGAAGAACATTCAAGTAATCTTGCGGCAAGAACCTGTTCCATCGATTGCAGCACAAGCGCCAATGCTGTACAAAACGATTCAGGGGCTGCTGGAAAATGCAGTGCAGGCAATGGGCCAAGGTGGAGAGCTGCCGGAGGATCAGGAACGGGGCCGAACAGGTCTGCGATCCAAACGGCAGTCTCAAGTGCTTAAGGTCAGCTCACGGCTAGAAGAAGGAGAAATCGTTATTACCATTGAGGATACGGGCGGCGGTATTGATGACAAGATGCGTTGGAGCTATTTCCAGCCGGACCATTCCCAAAACTCGCAGGAGCATACGTTCAGCCTGTATCATATGGATGCATACCTGAAGACGATAGGTGGTCGTTTAAAGCTGCGTAATGTGGATCAAGGCTTGCAGGCGATTGTTCGCTTGAGAAGATAGTCCAAAGATAACCGACAGATAAACGAGAAATTCAAGAGAGGGGGCCGAGCATGAAAAAATGTATATTTCGCTATCGCTATGATATGGCGGCCATGATGTTGATGCTGATTGCGATTGGTGTATATCTCGCGCCTATCTATGGACCGGGGCAAATCGTATTTAGTGATATTGCCTTTGGGGCCACCTCTCATCGGTATCTGGAGGAAATTATGGGGGTATGGAACGAACGGTGGTCTACCTCTACCCTGTTCAATGCTCCCCGTATCCTTTATATCTTGCCCTTCTACGGACTTTCGTTGCTATTCGGAGAAAGCGGCCCGGTCTTGCTCAAGTCGTTTATCACGGGTCTGCTGTTTGTTTCGGCATTTTCGATGTATGCCTTTGCCAAGCGGCTGGTCAGTGTATATTATTCACCGAACTTTACGAAAACCCGCATTTTTGCCATCATGATCGGCGCACTGTTTTATGCACTGAATCCGTGGGTTATTTTCCGCATTCAGCATATTTATTTGCTCTGTGGATATAGCTTATTTCCGTTAATGCTGCGCTTCTTTTTCAGCGCGGTTGATCCCAAATTTCAAATTCAGCAAATTAAAAACTATAATCCACACAAGCTGTACCAGCGGAACTGGATAGACTTGTTCCTGTTGGCTGCGGTATTTACCGTCAGCGCCGCTGCGATTCATTATTTTTTCTTCGGTCTGATTTATTTGGGCTTGTTCACCATGCTCCTACTGATCAAACTGACCTGGACGCATCGTAAGGCCGGTCGCACCTATTTACAGCCGTTATACGGCAATTTTTTGCGTAAAGGGATCATTTTTGGCGTGTTCTTCGGTCTGCTCAGTTTTTATTGGTTGTCCCTGTATCTCGGCAGTATGGTGATGGACGCTCAGGCGTCGCAGCATAATATCAACGTCGTCGATACTTTGTCTTTGTTCAGTCGTAACAGCAGCTTATATAATGTGGGCTATTTGCTGAGCTATTGGTGGCCTATGTTTTCCTTTTCCTCACTGCCTGCGATGTTTTATGTGAGCGGAGGGTTTTTACTGCTCTTGATTGGCTATGCGATGGTGACACGCTCACACAAAAATCCGATCATTCTGATCTTTTCGTTGCTTACGCTCCTGTTTCTCGTTGCCGCCACCGGGACAACCTTCCCGTCCATTGCCAAGTGGTTTGTCATTCTGGTGACGAAGACCCCTGTGATTGGCTCGGTTTTCCGTGATCCCAACAAGTTTATCGGGCTGATTGCCCTTAATTTCGGGGTGCTGCTGACTTTCGGCGTGATTCAGTTTATGGAATGGTTTGGATCATCGCTGCTGCAACGAATGTATAAAAGGTTGGTGCTGGTCATTGTCGTCCTATGCCTTGGCGTGTATTTTGCACCCTTACGTACCCAATTCATTGAGGGATATTACAAGCCGGTTCAAGTGCCGGAGGCTTACAGCCAAATGGCTGAAAAGCTGACAGACCCGAATCGCTTCGACAGCAAAGCCTTGTATTTTCCGATTGCCGATAATATGATTCAGAGCTTTAACGGTGTAGCCACGCCCAAATGGAATAAAGGGAAGACCGCAAACGAGAAGGCAACCGGAGATTTTCAGGTATACTCTTCTCCTAAAAATACAATCTTCCATCATGAAGGCAATGACCCTGGTATTACATACTATATGAACTTTCTGGAGTATTTGCTGGACAACGGACTAAGCTCGCGGTTAGGCTGGCTATTTTCCACTTTTGGGGTCAATCAGCTGGTCTACCATGACGAATATGAGGGACAGGAGAAGCGGCAGGATTTCCACCTGTCTCAGCTGGAAGGCCAGACTGGACTGAAACGTACCTACAAAAACGGGCTATTTTCCATATTTAATATGGATCAGCCACCGCCCTATATGAACATCCTTGCGAGTAAAATTGTGACACCTTACGGGTTTAGCCGACTGGAGAGCTACAGTCATCTGCCTGGATTTGATTTTAGTCGCTTCGGGGTACTATTCAGCGCGTTAAAGCCTGAGCTAAAAACCATTCAGACGGTCAACAAGGGGGATTATGTGGAAGCGGCCTCCTTTAACGATTTACTGTTGTCACAGCTTCCGGCAGAGGATTACTTGCGGCCTTTTGATGCGATTGAGGATGGCAATGCTTTTTTGAAATGGTCCAAAACCTTTGCCTCGACCAACGATTGGTTATGGTATTTATCGTCCCAGAATATACGGAATTTCCCGTTTGATATGGAAATGGATGCAGGGATTGCGGTCACCTTTGCCAGTAAGAAGCTGGATGTAGCCCCTTATCAGATGAGCAGCATCGAAGGGAAAACGGTCGTGGATTTTGACTCCATGCTACGGAATGAAACCTTTTTCAAGCCGGATAATCCGCAGTTGTTCAGTGTGCAGGCCAATCCGCGCGAGGATTCGAATGAAGTGCCGACCCTGCACGGCGAGATAATGAAGGGAGACCCTAGCAATATATGGCAGGTCGCCAGATCCGGTTTGCTGGAAGCCAAGGAAAATAATCCGTATCAGTTCCAAATCACCGTTTCCGGTCGTGGGACGAATAAAATGCATGTAAAAATGAGGTTTTATGATAAGCAAATGCGTGAGCTGGGGGTTAGCTATGTCGTAGCGCCTTCGGAGGGATATAATTTTGACAGTGTAAAATTTTACGGGGAATATGTGTCGCCGCCCGGCAGCTATTGGATGCGAATGGATTTGTTAACCCTGCAGCGTCCACAGCAAAAAAACTACTGGTGGATTCATGATATCCAGCTACGTGATTTGGGGAAATACAGCAAACCCAACTCATTTACAATGCATAAAAAGCTGGATCAACCGCAAACCTCGCATGTGTATGCCAGAGTGTTTATGAATAAGGCAGGCGGGAAATTACAAGTCACACTGCCGGACGGAGTGGTTAACATCAAGACCCATGATGAGGGCTTGAACCAATTCCAATGGGTCGATCTGGGAGAGCATGCCTTCCCCAAAGGAGATACCCCGATCACGGTTAATAACCTGCAAGGCTTTAATGCGGTCAATCAATTTGCGATTGTACCTACAGATCAGCTGGACGAGTTATCTTTTCCGGTAGAGCAGGCGTTGAAGCGGGGCAAGCTCTTTTTCACCTTGGAGGCAGAGAACGATTTTAACGCTCAAGGAAATGTACAGACGGAACGTGCTCTACCACGACTCAGTATGGGACGGGGAATCAGCTATCAGAAAGGTTCATTAAGCAGGGATGTGGAAGTCGTCAAAACAGGCACTTACTCCACAGCTATTCTGGCTGATTTACCCTCTGGGTATCCTGGGTCACTGACGATGAAGTGGACGAATCAAGAGACAGGAGAGGTGCTGACAAGAACGATTCATACAGGTGAGTTGTATAAGCGCTTACCCACCACCTCTTCATCCGAAAATCAGGTCATTGAAACGGTGCCGAATCAGGATAGTTTCTCCAAACAAATCATTCATGTCCCTGGTCTGCTGAACGATTATGGACGAGTAGAATTTAGAAATTTGTTCTTGCCCAAGGGGAAGTATCGCTTAACACTTGTGCTGGACAGTCAGGTACCGTCTTTGAGTCGTTTTGAAGATATTCATCGAATGTCAGGACAGGAAGTGAAGGTGAGGCCTGGGGAGGACACGAGCGAATCCTTAAGCACCGATGTAGGCTGTGTGGAGGATATTAGGGCTGGCCAGACGAATCTGTCATTAGCGAGCGAGGGACTATCCATCCGTTACGCCCCAAGCTATTCCTGTGACTGGAACATTTATGCGTCCCGGAAAATGAAGGCTGAGCCACTACAAGAGTATGCCGTGCAGTTGGATGCGCGGTCAGAGCAAATTGGAAGCCGGCATATGAAGGTCATTTTTTTGAATAAAGCCTCCCAAATTCTCCAAACCTCTTATATTGACGAGGTGGAGGAAAGGGATAAGGAGCAATGGAATCATTATGATCAGATTGTGAAGGCTCCGGCAGGAACCGCCTTTATGCAGTTTCAGATTTTGGCACACGCGCATAAGAAGCAGCCCGGCTTATTTCAAATGAAGAATTACTCCATCATTCCTTATCAAGCGATGATTACAGTGGATCAATTTACGTTGTTTGAGGGAACCGATATGGAAACCTTTTTTGTGGCTCCATATGCTTCGGAAAACATTCAGGCTACTCGTGAAAATTCCATGGAACGCAGCTTTACGCTGTATAATCCGATGCATCAGCAGGTGCTGATTCGGGAAACCGAGTCGCCCAATCCACTGTGGGAATTCAGACTGGGAAGTGAAACCCAGCGTGCCCGCCTGTCGGTGAACGGAGTGACTACCGGATTTATAACCAATGGCAACGGAAACGGGAAAGTCGTCGTTATTCTGGCTTCCGCCTACCGTTTCGGCTGGGTACTGTTCTTCATCGGGATACTGGGTGGAGCAGCTTGTTTTCTTCCTTATCGGCGATGGAAAAAGCGAAAGCTTCCATAGAAGGAAGTTACCAGATGCAACCCAGTAGCCATTAGACGGCTACGGCTACATCTCGTATTTGTACCCCCGGCCCCAAACTGTACGGATGTGCTGAGGATTTTTGGGGTCACGTTCGATTTTTTTGCGGAGACTGGAAATATGTACGTCAATCGTACGATCGAGATAGGCACCGTCTCCGCCTTTAATCCGATCCATCAGTTCGCTGCGGGTAAAGACTTTCCCCGGATAGCAGGATAGCTCTTTTATAATGGAAAATTCGATTTGGGTCACTTCAACCTCCCGGTCATCGACCAACAGGCTGTGACGGTAATCATTCACCCAGACCCGCACTTTTTTGAGTTTTTTGGTTATGGCTTGAGACTCGGCAGGCATGTTGCGGCCACAGCGGCGCAGTAAGGCTTTGATACGGGCGGTTAGCTCTCTCAGGTTGAATGGCTTGCATAAAAAATCATCCGCTCCGTCTTCCAGTGCTTTAATTCTTATATTCAAAAGGGTATTGTTGGAGATCACCAGCATAGGAACCGTCGTATATTGACGGAGTTGGCCGATTAGTGCGCATTCGACCATATCGGAAAACATAAGATCGGTCACAATAATATCAGGCTTAAAACGCATAAGTGTCGGAAGTGCTTGTTTGGAATCGTAAATAAGTTCGGTATGATAACCTTCTTCCTGAAGATGAAGGGCGATCATATCTGCCAAACTTTTTTCATCTTCAATGATAAGTATTTTAATGGACATGATTGACAGCTCCTGTACAAACAAATATACAAATACATGATGTGATCATGTATAAATTGCGATTTATGCATACTTATGTATTCGGCAAATATATGAAAAACGAACAGTGCCAAATGGCACTAATTTATTAATTTAGAGGAAGAAGGTTGCATCATTGAGAATGATTTTATTATCTGGAGGTTCGGGAAAACGTCTCTGGCCTTTGTCCAATGAGAGTCGCCCCAAGCAGTTTCTTACGATTCTGCGTCATGACGAACGACCTGAAAGCATGCTGCAACGGATTTGGCGGCAGTTATCTGAGGCCAATTTGGCAGGGGAGGCCTATTTTTCAACGAGTGGCACTCAAGCTGAGCTGATCCACGGGCAAATTGGGGCGGACGCTGTGGTAATTGAGGAGCCGACCCGGCGGGATACATTTCCGGCCATTTCCTTGGCTGCGGCCTACTTACATGACCGGGCAGGTGCGTCGCGCGACGAGATTGTAGGGGTCATGCCAGTGGACGGATATGCTGGGGATGAGTTTTTCGAGCATCTGCGCAGGCTCCCATCTATATTGGAGCAATCTGGGAGTGACATCGCACTCATGGGAGCTGCTCCAACCGAGCCTTCTGACAAATACGGCTATATTGTTCCTTCGTCATCTTCCTCCCCCAATCAGCCGTATCTCAAGGTCAACTCATTTGTGGAAAAGCCGGACTTGATCCGTTCGGAGGCACTGATCCGGGAAGGAGCACTATGGAATTGCGGTGTGTTTGCTTTCAGGCTTGGTTTTTTATTGGATGTGCTAGAGCAAAAGGGCCTACCCGCGAACTATGCATCTCTTTCGACAAATTATGCAGAATTGCCTAAAACCAGCTTCGATATTGCGGTGGTGGAACAGACCCGTCAGCTTTCGGTGCTTCCGTATCATGGGGAGTGGAGGGATCTAGGAACATGGGATTCGCTGGTGCGGGAAATGAGTTCGGAGCTGAGCGGCCCGGGCTATATTTCGGAAGCTTCTCATGATTCGCATATTATCAATGAACTGGAGATTCCGGTTAGCATCTGGAATGTCCCGGACATCATTGTCGTTGCCGGGCCGGATGGCGTGCTGGTCACCGATCGACAATCATCCACAGGGATTAAGGATATGGTGGCGGAAATTGAGATTGGCCCTCGTTTTGAGGAGCGTTTTTGGGGGAAGCAAACGGTATTGTCCCAGCAACAAGCGGCCAGCGGCTTACAGACAGTCACCAAACGGGTAGTCATCTCTGCTGGAAGATTCATCAGCTATCATGAACATCAGTTCCGTAAAGAGGTGTGGACTATTACGTCCGGGGTGGGAAGCGTCTGTATCGATGGAATAATGCAAACGGTCAACCCTGGTGAGGTTATCGTCGTAGAGCCTGGAATCAAGCATTATATAGGTGCTGTCGAGGGGGATTTGGAGTTCATCGAATCTCAAATTGGGCATATTGTGTCAGAAACCGATATTATCAGATACGAATTTCCCGGCTCCATCTAACACTAGCTATCGTATCAAGTAAATCTATATATAGTAGGACTCAGCTGAGTACGAACGATGCTATCATAAGGTAGTAAGGAGAGTCAGGAACCAATTTTTCTTGAAAACCTTAAATCATCTGAAAATTCCTAAAAAAGGTATTCATGCGTTGAACGCGTGAATACCTTTTTCTGCATGAAAGCTTGTCCATAAGACACGGTACAGGACGATGCTTATAAAATCAGTTTCTTGGAAATCAGCCACTCTTTTACAACATCCGTACTGAGGTCTCTTTCAGGTGTCCATTCCACTTTATCCACCAGCTTGCCATGTCTGAATTCCGCAATGGTGGGGGTATACTTTACGTTGTATTCCTCTTTAAATTTATTCCATTGAGACTTGTCCTTATGAATTTTGTGAACATTCAAAAAAGTGATTTTGGAGCCCAAATTATATTGCTCGATCATTTTGTTAAAGTTAGGCTCAAAGCGGTTGCAGTCACCACAGCTGGGTCTGCCCACATAAACAAACACACTTTGATCCTGCTGGATCATGTTCTTAAAACCATTAATTGTAACCGCATTCAAGTGATCGTATACTTCGGGATAATTGCTTTTACTCGCTTGAATCTCTTTGTCTTTCTGCTGAACAACCTGCTCCAGATCCTGAAACTTGAACACAGCCGAAATAGCGATAGCAATGACGAGCAGCGCAATCACGCTTAAACCGACTATATATCCTTTTTTCACGGAAATCCTCCTTTATTTAACAATCTTATACACACCATAAAGGATATTTCCATTTTTCGCTGTAATACTTGTCTCACTTCGTATGAAAAAAGAAGCTTTCCATTCGGAAAGCTTCTCTTGTGATCAACATTATCTGTTTTTATTATGGGACGGATTGTAATATGAAGTGCGACACCTGCTGGAAAGCTCTTTATCACTCATGTTCAGAACTCCTTATAGGTTTAACATGAAGATTTTATCTATTTTATGATCATCGACTTGATCGCCAGCCACCTTTTTGAAGGAAATGCCTCTTCCCATCACGATGACCTCTTTGCCTTTATCGTTTTTAGTCAACAGGACGTTGTTATTGAGCACCTTCTCAATAATCATTGAAGTTCCCCCTCCCCTCCTTTTCCAATAAAAAATGCCTAAGCACAATTCAACACTATTGTTAGCAATAGCACTCAATTGAACTCAGGCATTGCCCGCATCACCGATCACAATCCTTTATAAAGTGCTATTGTAGCACTTTATAAAGCGATTTCAACATATTTTATTCTTATTCGACAAAAAACATTACAAACACAGGTACTTTCGCCAGCCCCCCAGTTAAGTGTTACTCTATGTAGTCGTGCGTTCAATGAAGCTGTAATGCAGGGTATGCAGCTCCATTTGGTGACCTACGAGCTGAGGGGAAAGCATGTAAAAAGCATTTTGCGCCTGAGCCGCAATCGGGTTCTGGGTCGTAATGCCCATAGTATGAGCAAGGTCCGTATTATCAAATCCGACAATGGCCAGATCCTCCGGCACATTCAACAGATGTCTGCGGGCTTCGCAGAGAATGCCAGCCGCCACATAATCATTAGAGCACAGAATAGCCTGCGGAAATTCATCCCGATGCTGCAACAAATCTCGTACCACTCGTTCCCCGTCACGAATGTTATGGATAGAGGAATGGTTCCAATGCTCGAATACGGGAAGGTTATATTTGTCCATTATATGCTCATAGGCCTGTTGTCTGCTGTGGGTATTGACAACGCTTAGGATGCTTATGAGGGCATTACGTCTATTTTATAGCATCTGTCGATGCATTTCAGAAAAACAGTCCTCATGTTGTGGTATTATTCTGGCGATACTTGCGATATAAAGCTAAGTCTTTAGGAAACGAGGGGATTTGCGAAATGACGATTCAAATTGCATATTTAGGATTTGGCAAAAGTACAACCAGATATCATCTGCCCTATGTACAGATCAGGGACACCTTTCAAGTATCGAGAGTGTTCACACGCCAAGTGCGGGAGGACATGGAAACGGCCTACCCGGACATTCAGTTCTCGGACCAAATTACGGACGTTCTGGGCGACCCGGAAATATCACTCGTCGTTGTATGTACGCCTTCCTCAACGCATTATGAATATGCAAAATTGGCACTATCCCATGGCAAGCATGTGCTGGTGGAAAAGCCTTTTTGTGAAAATCTTGAGCAAGCGGGGGAACTGATCCAATTTGCCAAAGAAAACAATCTCATCATCATGCCTTATCAAAACCGGAGGTTTGACAGCGATTATCTGGCGTTTAAGGAAGCTCTTCATTCCGGAAAACTGGGAGACATCGTCGAAATTGAATCCCATTACGATTATTTCCGTCCCGATGCCAGTATACCCGGCGGCAATCCTGTTAACGGAATGTACTACGGACTCGGTGTTCATACGTTGGACAGGCTCATCGCCTTATTTGGCAGACCGGAGCAAGTCGGATATGACATCAAGTCTATTCGTACTCCTCATGGCGCTGATGATTACAATGAAACTATATTATATTACCCGGACAAAAAAGTGATTGTAAAAACCTCTCTTGTGGTATGTCTGCCTTACCCGCAGTTCACCATTCACGGCACGAAGGGCAGCTTTGTCAAATGGGGAGACGATCAGCAGGAAACCTGGCTGAAAGCCGGCAAGACCCCGGATGCGGAAGGTTTCGGACTGGATGATCCCGCCTCTTACGGCAAGCTTAAATACGTACCATCTGGTAGCAGTGAAGCTGTCGAAGAAACACTCCCAACGCCAAGAGGAGATTATGGACAATTGTACGACTCGATGTACGAGTCCATTGTGCACGGCACACCTAAGCTGGTCCCGGACGAGGATATTTTGCTGACAATCGAGATATTGGAAAAGGGCTTTAAGCAGCCTTCCCCGTCAATCGTTGATTTCCGGCGATAGACTCGCCATCAGCACGGAATGGGTGAAGCTTACGAGTTGGCTGACCGAAATGGCTGCTACCTGCTGGAAGCGGTTCGTCATATCCAGGGTGGCACCTTGTATTCCATGCAATTTTCCTCCCCGGTATGATCAGTTGCTGTCAGGAGATACTCCCAATATCTTTTCTCTGTCTTATGGCGGGGAGTTCAGAAGATCAGCAATGAGCTGCGCCATCAGAACGGTGATGAACTGGAACCGAATGAAAAAGGTCTGCAATTCTATGATGACCTGTTCGACGAATGGCATAAATATGGCATTGAGCTGCTCGTTACCATTTCCCATTACGAAACACCGCTGCATTTGTCCAAGCATTATAATGGATGGGTTAACCGCGAGCTGGTAGGCTTTTATGAGCGGTGGTATTTACACACCGAAGAAGGAACTGAGCAAACAAAACCTGTATCAAGCCATTCACCAGACTGTAAAAGTCGGCCATGAGCTTGCTCCAAATGCTCAAATCGACTGTATGGTGCTCAGTAGGCCAACCTATCCACTGACTCCGAACCCGGACGATGTGATCGCAACGATGGATTATGAGCACAAGAACTACTTCTTTGGCGATGTTCATGTGAGAGGAAGCTATCCTGGCTACATGAAGCGTTACTTTAGAGAGAATGGCATCGAGATTCACATGGAGCCGGGAGATGAAGAAATTCTCAATCATACCGTAAAAGGCGGCGAAGGCAATTTGAACGGCCGTGTGACCAACCCGTACCTGAAAGCAGGCGAATGGGGCTGGCAGAACTAACTGAATATAACCTAATATGGCCTGGGGGCGGATGCGGCAGAGAACATCATGAGGATGTATCTGGCTGCGCCCGCCCTTGTTTTATAGGCTCATCTTAAGATAACAAAACGACTTCACAAATTTTTCACTTGTAAAAAGTTGAAATTTTTCTGTATAATAAAAAACAATTTCATATGTCTGGTTGATGTTTGCGGGAGATGGAACGTAAGTTCCGACCGAAGGGGCAAAACTCTCAGGTGCTTGGGCTGATAACAGCAACAAGCGGGACCGTAAACGGACAGAACTCTGGAGAGACCCTTAATTGGGCGCCGAAGGTGCACCGCAGAGATCATCTGCTTAAACTCTCAGGCAAAAGGACAGAGACGCGAATAACCTGTGACAGGGGATGCCCTAGGCTTTTTTATGAGCTGTTAGTGGCTGAATTCTGCACAAGATGGTTGTATTTTTTCGTGCCTTTAACCTCTCCAGGAGTCGAATCAGCTGATTTGACTCTTTTTTGTTTTTTAATATGCTGGAGGAGCGGGTTGAAATGAATTTGGTACATGTGTTAGAAACGATTAGCAGTTGGATATGGGGTGCCCCTCTGATCATTCTCGTCATGGGAACAGGTCTATGGCTGACCATACGTTTGAAAATGTTGCAGGTCTTCCGCCTGCCTCTGGCGATCAAGCTGATCGGCAAGGCCCCGAATGAAGGCAGCGGGGATGTCAGCAGCTTTGCGGCCCTGAGTACGGCGCTGGCGGCTACAGTAGGTACAGGAAGTATCGTCGGCGTCGCGACAGCGATAAAACTGGGCGGACCGGGTGCCCTGTTCTGGATGGTTGTTGCAGCCTTTTTCGGGATGGCGACGAAATATGCGGAAGGTGTGCTTGCGGTAAAATACCGGGTGAAGGATCGGAATGGACAATTTTCCGGCGGCCCGATGTATTATATTGAAAAAGGGCTTGGACGCCGCTTTAAACCACTGGCGATGCTGTTCGCCTTTTCCGGAATGCTGGTGGCGCTGTTCGGGATTGGAACGTTTCCGCAGGTCAAAGCGATTGTATCCTCGACCGAAAACAGCTTTGGTGTTCCGCCGATTGTAACGGCATTGATTATTGCTACCCTTACGGGACTCGTTACCATTGGAGGACTCAAGAGCATTGCCAAGGTATCGACCAAAGTTGTTCCCTTCAAAACAGGCTTGTACGTGCTGATCTGTATGATCGTACTGATTCGGTTCGCCGATCAGATTCCTGCCGCACTCGCGCTTGTGCTGCACTCGGCATTTTCCACGACGTCTGCGACGGGTGGATTTGCCGGGGCTACAATTATGCTGGCGATGCGCAGCGGGGTAGCCAGAGGGATTTTTGCTAATGAGGCCGGATTGGGAAGCGCACCGATTGCAGCCGCAGCCGCCAAAACCAAATGGCCTGCGGAGCAGGGGTTGATTTCCATGACCGGCGTCTTTATAGATACGATGATTATTTGTGTGATGACCGGGTTGACGCTGCTGGTTAGCGGCGTATGGAGCGGTCCTACCGATGCGGGCTTGATGACGCAGCAAGCTTTCTCCAGCGCATTCCCGCTTGGTGCGGAACTGCTCACAATCATTCTGATTATGTTCGCGTTCACCACGATGCTTGGCTGGAACTACTACGGAGAACGCTGTGTTGAATATTTGCTGGGTGTCAAATGGATCAAGCCGTACCGTTATCTGTTCATTGCGCTGGTTGCCGGAGGCGCGTTTATTAAGCTGGATGCGATCTGGTTACTGGCAGATATCTTTAACGCCATGATGGCCTTCCCGAACTTGATTGCACTGCTCGGCTTGTCAGGAATTGTAGTTGCAGAAACCCGTACCTATATGGATTCCTTGTATCCTGACAAGAAAAGGGGAATACTTGCAGGTGCCAGTGCAGGAGCAGCCATAGACATAGAAGAAAAAGGACAAACGATCAGCTCGTAAAGGATTGTCCCTCAGCCATTACAGGCTGGGAGGACAATCCTTTTTTGCTGTAAATATCGTCATATTCAAGCTCTTTTGATGTTATTGTTGTGGGCTACGGCTGGATTCCAATGGCTTCACCGTGCGAGGTGATGCACAGAAGACTACCCCTATCAGTACATAAAGGAACGTAAGGATGTAAAGTCCGATCAAAGGAGCACCTGACCATATCCAGCCTGCTGCTAGTGGTCCCAAGGTCATACCTGCAGACTGTGCTGCTCCGACTAAACCATATGAGGCTCCTCCAAGCAGAGAAAGACGCTTTAAGGCAACTGCATAACACCAGGCAGCTACTGCAAACTCAACGAGGATTAAGCCAATGAAGATAGAAGTATGGACCGAGCCCAAAAACTGCGCTGATCCGAAAAGCAAAGCGATACATAACAGAGCAAGCCACAATCCGTCCCTTCCTTCAAGTCGATCAGCTAAATATCCAAATACAGGTAAGAAAACGGTGAAAATAACGAATCCTGACGAAAAAACAAGCGTCGTTAGTGCAGATGGATCACGAGTTACGGGAGCCAATAAAACAGGGACATGGAATGACAGAAATCCGTATGTAAAATCAAACACCATAAATGTGAGCAGTACAGGCATGATCGGTAACATTAGATGCCAGTATGCCGATGGAGCAAGCCATTTTCCCGTTTGTCCGTTTGTTTTGGAAGGAACCGTAGAAGCGGCAGCTACTTTGGAAATGTTCTTGTCCGACTTTAGCCTCAAAGCCCAAACGGCTGATATTAGCATACCACAGGCCAAAATCAGGAAGGCTATTTTTGAAAATCCTGCCCAGATGCATCCCGTCATGACGATCGGTCCGACAAATACCCCTGCGCTTGACAGTGAATTAAGCTGGCTTAAAGAGGAACCGCCTTTCTCTGGATTATTTTCTGCTATTTTTTGTGATATTGTGGCCATCAGGAAGCCAAATATCAAACCTTCGGCAAGGCGGGCGGCTAAAAGCACAGGGAAGGCGTAGCTAATGGCCATGGAGGTAAAACAAATAATTGCTAAAACCTGCGGAAGCAGCAAATGTATACGCCGAATCCGAGCCGATGCTGCCCCCAGATAACCAATCATTTTGGCAAAAGGATAGACAGCGATCAGCAGAGATATCTGGCTGTTAGACAGACTGCTTTTAAGTTCAGGAACAAGTGGAACGATAATTCCGTATCCTATGCTTAGACAAAAAACAGCTGCTAAATAAGGCCATGAAGTCCTTCTCATACTCATTCCGTCGCCGCATAGAACTCGTTGATGGTGCTGTAAGCACCGTTTCTATGGCAGCCCGCCAGCGCCTTACGGGGGTCTGATTTACCATTTTCCTTAAGCATCATTACAGTGGTTTGCAAGGTGCTCAATGCTTTTTCATAGCTTATAAGCAGGGAATTTTTCAAACTGGAATGAGGGTCCATATACATTATCCCCAAGGATGGAATACAGCCTTGGCTGATCATATTGGAAATTCTTTGTACTGTACTGCTGTTATCGGAATCAAGCATCATAATATTTGAAAAAACTTGACTCTTTCCAAATAAACGTGAACAAGCATCCCATGTTTTGGCGTAAATTTCATAGGGGATGCTCCCCTTTCCAGGCATCAGCTGCTTTCTCACATTGTCATCCAGAAATTCGAGATTACAGGCAACGGTTCGTACACCTGCATTTTTGAGTTCTTCCAGTATCTTAATATCCTGAGGAGGTTCAAATTCTGCGAATATCGGTAATTTTCCAAGGTTGACTTCATTATGTAAAGTATGCAGAAGATTTAATATACCTTTGATCCCGCGGTCAGGTGTGGGCATCGTTCCTGTCGTAATTGATATATGTTTTACTTCTCCCATATCCATCGCTAATTTCACAGCTTCAATCAGGTTTCTACGGCTTCGATCATTAGCGTCACGCCAATTGGAAATACCACAGAATTTGCAGGCTTGATTAGAGGAAACGTAAGTACAGTGATGGTTAACTGTAATTGCCAAGTGACCATCTATTTCAATATTACATATATCCCGAAAATCCTTTCCGTTCAATTTAGACATGAGACATTGATAGGGACGTTCTATCTCTGCAATGAATTCATTATATTCCATTGTTAAGGGAATCCTATGGGCGTTGAAGTGCAGCGCCTTACCTTTTCTAGCAACATACACAGGGGCAGATGATTTAGTGTAATCGTCACGCAGGTGAAAGTAGACTCCAGAATAATCGTTATTCTGAAAAATGTTTTGATCGTAGGATATGCCCTCAATCTGAAGTTTTAGCTTTAGCTTGCCTAATAAATCATAAATTTTCCTGGACATGACAGCAATCTCCCTTTCAATTAGAATAAAAATATCAATTAATGGATTTATTTTACTTGATAATAGTCTCTTTTTTTGAAAACGTCAACCGCTTAACTCATCTGGAATTGAGCTTCACAGTTGACATCGCTTACATGCTTATATAATATCAAATTTAAGTTAATAATCGTGACGGAGACAAGAGAGCCACGCAGACATCCCATGAAAGAGCACAGGGGGCGGTTTGTGATGGCTTTTCTTTTTTTGTGCGCGGTGAAAGCGATTGAAAATCGGTTGATCTATTGAGGAGGTAGGTTGTATGTCGCCATACGCAGCCGAATTCATAGGGACGATGATCCTTATTGCCCTAGGTGGCGGAGTGTGCGCAGGGGTGTCCCTGAAAAAATCATTTGCCCATGGCTCTGGCTGGATTGTGATCGGATTCGGGTGGGGGCTCGCGGTCGCCGTTGCGGTATATGCGGTTGGTCAGATCAGCGGAGCACACTTGAATCCGGCGGTGACGCTGGCGCTTGCATTTCAGGGAGCTTTTCCGTGGAGGGATGTTTCGGGCTATATTGCAGCTCAGCTTCTTGGGGCCATGGTGGGTGCCGTGATTGTGGTTTTGCATTATTTGCCCCACTGGAAAGAGACGGAGGACACAGCAACCAAACTCAGTGTATTTGCTACAGGACCAGCTATTGATCACCCGTTCGCCAACGTGCTTAGTGAAATGATAGGTACTTTCATCTTTGTTCTTGCTTTGCAGTCATTCGGTGCCAACTCCTTTACTGAGGGACTGAAACCACTCATTGTGGGTTTTCTGGTTGTCAGCATCGGCTTGTCCCTCGGCGGGACGACAGGTTATGCTATTAATCCGGCTAGAGATTTGGGCCCGCGTCTTGTGCATTGGTTGCTGCCGATTCCCGGTAAAGGAACATCTAACTGGAAATATGCCTGGGTGCCGATTGTAGGGCCATTGCTGGGGGGCTCTTTCGGAGGGCTGTTTTACCAGACCGTATTTAAAGGGAATATGACTCCAGCTTTCTGGATTGTGCTGGGTATGATTGTAGTGGTACTTTTGATTACCTTTCGTTTCAGCCGTACTTATAAAAGTGATAAAGCTCATAAAATGACAGCATAAAATGGATTCATTACAGGGGAGAGATCAACGATGGAAAAATATATTTTGTCACTGGATCAGGGAACGACAAGCTCAAGAGCGATTTTGTTCAACAGTAAAGGGGATGTGGTGTACTCGGCTCAGCGGGAGTTTCCGCAATACTTTCCTCATCCCGGCTGGGTGGAACAGAATGCGAATGAAATCTGGAGTTCCATTCTGGGGGTCATTGCATCCTGTCTATCCGAATCCGGTGTAAAAGCGAACCAGATTGCCGCCATCGGTATTACCAATCAGCGTGAATCGGTAGTGGTGTGGGACAAAAATACAGGACTGCCTGTGTATAATGTACTCGTATGGCAATCGCGCCAAACCTCGGAAATCTGCGAAGAATTAAAGCAGCAAGGGCATGAAGAGCTATTCCACAGCAAAACAGGGCTGCTGATTGACCCGTATTTTTCAGGCACAAAAGTGAAGTGGATACTGGATCATGTGGAAGGTGCGCGGGAACAGGCGGAACGAGGCGACTTGCTGTTCGGTACGATTGATTCGTGGCTGATTTGGAAGCTATCCGGCGGCAAGGCGCATGTGACCGACTATTCCAACGCAGCCAGAACGCTGATGTATAACATTTATGAGCTAAAGTGGGACGAAGAGCTGTTGGACATTCTCGGTGTGCCAAAAAACATGCTGCCTGAGGTACGGCCTTCTTCCGAGGTATATGCGCACACCGTGGATTATCATTTCTTTGGTCAAAATATACCGATTGCTGGCGCAGCGGGTGACCAGCAGGCGGCTCTATTCGGTCAGGCTTGTTACGAAAAAGGGATGATCAAGAATACTTACGGCACAGGTTGCTTCATGCTGATGAACACGGGCGATCAACCCGTGGAATCCAAGCACGGACTCATTACGACCATCGCTTGGGGGCTGGAGGAAGGTAAGGTGCAATATGCGCTGGAGGGGAGTGTCTTTGTAGCGGGCTCGGCGATCCAGTGGCTTCGTGACGGTCTGCGCATGTTTCGTGAAGCCAAGGACAGTGAAGCCTATGCCGCCCGCGTTTCCTCTTCGGAAGGGGTGTATCTGGTACCTGCTTTTGTCGGACTAGGCAGTCCTTACTGGGATAGCGAGGTGCGTGGAGCGATGTTTGGCCTGACACGGGGCACGACAAAGGAACATTTTATCCGCGCAACACTGGAGGCACTTGCTTACCAGACGAAAGACGTGCTTGCCGCGATGGAAATTGACTCCGGTATTGCAGTGAAGACGTTACGGGTGGATGGGGGAGCCGTGCTGAACAATTTCCTGATGCAATTCCAGAGCGATATTCTGGATGCCACAGTAGAACGGCCTGTGATCCATGAGACGACGGCACTCGGAGCCGCATGTCTGGCAGGTTTGGCGATTGGATATTGGAAGAGCATGGATGAGCTGCGCAGGCGTGTGAGGGTGGAGCGATCTTTTACCCCCGGTATGGATGAAGAAACGCGCAGCAGTTTGTATGAGGGCTGGAAAAAGGCTGTGAACGCGACGATGGCCTACAAATGAGTAATGAGTGTTGTAACCGTGAAAAAGAAGGCCGCTCTTTGCAGAGCGGCCTTTGTCATAGTTTTAAAGAGGAATTATGCTGAATTATCCTGCAACTCAAGTATAACGGGACAGTGATCGCTGCCTGTAATATGGCAATCAATCTTCGCATCTGACAACAACGGGCGAAGTCTGTCCGAGACGAGAAAGTAGTCAATTCGCCAGCCGATGTTCCGTTCTCTCACCTTTGGCATGTAGGACCACCAGGAATAAACGTCCGTCCGGTCGGGATAAAAGTGTCTAAAAGTATCTATAAATCCAGCGTTCAGCAACTGCGACATTCTGTCACGTTCCTCAGACGTAAATCCGGCATTTCCGTGGTTGGCTTTCGCATTTTTCAGGTCAATTTCCTGATGAGCCACGTTCAAATCGCCGCAAACAATGACAGGCTTCAACGTATCCAACTGTTGCAGATAGCTGCGGAATCGGTCTTCCCATTCCAGTCTGTAAGGCAGTCTGGACAAATCCCGTTTGGTATTCGGTGTGTACACATTGACCAGATAGAACTTTTCAAATTCCAGAGTAATGGTTCTACCTTCAGGTTCTTCATTTTCTTCCAGGCCATAATGTACAGAAAGCGGTTTGATTTTGGTGAAAATAGCGGTGCCGGAATATCCTTTTTTCTCGGCATAATTCCAATACTGCGTGTATTCCTCCATGTTCTCCATGACGATTTGTCCCTCTTGAAGCTTGGTTTCCTGCACGCAAAATATATCAGCATCTGTTTCTTTTACATAGGTATAAAATCCTTTGGTCACACAAGCTCTTAAACCATTTACATTCCATGATATGATTTTCATTTATTAATTCTCCCTTGCCGTACTAAACATGTAGGCATACTGCTTTATTTCTGTGGCACTTCATTTAGTTCATGCTCGTCGGAAAATATTCAACATTATAGATGATAGAATTCTCAGCGTTTTTTGAAGTGGATACGAACTTTTCTACATTAAAATTAGGATATATTTTTTTGTGCGGGGGGTTGTAAAACGAAAAAAAGCTCCCTTACGGAAGCTTCTCACGATAACGTCCCAGGAGGGATTCGAACCCCCGACCGACGGCTTAGAAGGCCGTTGCTCTATCCAGCTGAGCTACTGGGACATAAAATTCAAGCGAAGATTAATATATCACATGGATAAAAAAGATTCAAGTCTTATTTCGCATATATCCGGTATTCAGGCTTTCTTTAGCATAAAAATCAAAGTAGCTATCGTTTTTTTTGCCTCATAAAAGGGTATGTTAGAATACAGGTGAATATGTGGAAGACGAGAGGTTGGACTTCGGCCGCTGTTTCTCATATAATCTACAAATACTTTAGCTTGCGGTGGAGAGGGGGTGCCTTGAATAAAGGACTCCAAGGTGACGACAAAAGAAAATAATATTGTTTTGTTTCCGAAGACACTGGATTACTATCAAATTCAACTCACTGTGATGCTTGAAAACGAACGTTACGGAGAGGCGATGGCGATGCTGCGTTTTTTGATGCAGTGTCAGGGACAGGAACAGAAGCAATACGAAGAGTGGGATGCCCTTTTACAATGGCTGGAAGCCGCATTTCCACAGTATGCCGACAGAGGGGCGGAAACGGACGCTACGGAAGAAGATGAGGTCAGTGAAGCAGAGCTGGCACGCCGAAATGCGCGCTTTAAGCAGGAGCAGGATGCAGGCTACGGCAACAAACTGCTACGTATGGCTATGGATGAACCGTTGTCGGAGCAGACGATTTTAGCGCTGGAACAACTGTCTTATCTGGATCTGCCGGAAATCGACGATGCGCTGCTTAACTGGATTAAGGAACGGGAAATCCACCCTCTGCTTCAATTCCGTGTTTTGCAGACACTACGACGACGCGGAATGGAAGGGACGATCGAAATCAGCCGGGGAGATGAGAAGGCAGAAATCGAGATTGAGTCTATTCCGCTGCGGCCGGATGAATTTCCTGAGCCGATTATGCGTATTCTGGAGCGGGTGGCCGATCAGACTGAGGTGCATGAGCCTACGCTGTTCTATTTTGCGCAGGAGCTATGGTCGCAGTTTGTGATGGCGGTGTACGGTACGAAAGATTACAGGTCAATGCTGGTGGAGGAGGACGGGATGCCGGATATTTGGGCGGCGGCACTCCATCAGACGGTATCGGAGAGTCTGAGTGGCAACAAGGATGAGGAAGAAACCCGTGCTATATATGGTATTACCGATGCATTGCGCTTCCGTTTTGAGCAGGTATATCGGTCGATGCGTCTATTCGTAGCGGCGGGAATGAACACTCCATAACGGCCGAAAACGTTTACCTGTGAAGCATTCAAGGGGCTGCCCTTGAAAAAGATAGTAATGTTAGATATACTATAGTGGTTATTTTGTGTGCGTTGATCGTATGAAAACTAAGTGAAGATTTTGTTGGAGGGGAAAGCATAAAATGAAAGCAACTTGGGAGAAAATAGAGAAGAACCTTGGGGTTCTCGAAGTTGAGGTTGACGCGGATCGTGTAGCCGCTGCACTCGACAAAGCTTTTAATAAAGTGGCTAAACAAGTAAGTGTACCAGGATTCCGTAAAGGTAAAGTACCACGTCCTATTTTTGAAAAACGTTATGGTATTGAAAGCTTGTATCAGGATGCAATTGACTTTCTGCTGCCAGAAGCCTACAGCCAAGCTGTAGAAAAAACGGATATTTTCCCGGTAGACAGCCCTGACGTTGAAATTGATCAATTCGCTAAAGGCGAATCTTTCAAATTCAAAGCCAAGGTTACTGTTAAACCTGAAGTGACTTTGGGTGAGTACAAAGGCGTTGAAGTGCCTGTAAGCAAACACGAAGTAACCGACGAAGAGCTGGCTCAAGAGCTGGAGCGTTTGCAACAACGTCATGCCGAACTGGTTGTCGTTGATGAAGATGCTGCACAATCCGGCGATACGGCTATTATCGACTTTGACGGTTCCGTGGATGGTGTACCATTCGAAGGCGGACAAGCTGAGAAGTATTCTCTGGAGCTGGGCTCCAATACGTTCATTCCTGGCTTTGAAGAGCAAGTGATCGGTTTGCACACAGGCGATTCCAAGGACGTTGAAGTAACGTTCCCTGAGAACTACCATTCTGCTGATCTCGCTGGCAAACAAGCAGTCTTCAAAGTGAAGGTTCATGAACTGAAACGCAAAGTTCTTCCTGAGCTGGATGATGAATTTGCTAAAGACGTAAGTGAATTTGATACACTGGCTGAATTCAAGGAAGACTTGAAAAAGCAACTGCTGGAGCGTAAGGGAAACGAAGCTAAAGCTGCCCGTGAGGGTGCGGTAGTAGAGAAAGTTGCTGAGAACGCAACAATCGACATTCCTGAAGCGATGATTAAAAGTGAAGTGCAAAACATGGTTCGCGATTTCGACAACCGTCTGCGCAGCCAAGGCATGAACCTTGAAATGTTCCTCGGATTCTCCGGCCAAAGCAAGGAAGATCTGGAAGAGCAAATGAAAGTTGATGCTGAGAAGCGTGTACGCAACAACCTCGTGCTGGAGCAAGTGGCTAAAGCGGAAAACATCGAAGTTTCCGAAGCGGAAATTGATGAAGAGCTGAAAAACATGGCCGAAGCTTACAAACGTTCTGTTGAAGAAATTCGCGGTATTCTGGAAGGTAACGGCTCGTTCGCAAACCTGAGAGAAGAAATTTCACTGCGCAAAACGATCGCTTTGTTGTTGGAAAACAGCAAAGAAGTTGAAGCGCCAGCTGAAGTTGCCGAGTAATTTAAACGTTAGAATATACGGGGTATGCCGAACAGGCTGCAACGTAGCAATTAGATAGGGATAAGGCACGTAGTGAAAGTTACGTGCCTTATTTTTACCTTGGTAAATCCATATTTTAGTCGTTTATGGAAAGTGCTGTGAGTTGCGCTTTATTGTTGTACATAAGTCACTGCTGTACATTTGCACATACATACAAAACATGGTTAAATATGAGAAGGTCTCGGCTAAGCATGTTGTATAACAGCCCGCACTGTATATATGAGCGGATGAAAATATGACACGAGACTCTGAACATGTTAAAATATTTTATAAAGTGTTCCCGTTTCATGCTTGCCGCTTCCGTTTTAATGGGACTAAGGAAGTGGATGAATACTGGTGTTCATTTTAATAAAGAAAAGAGGTTGGTCGTGATGAGTCTCGTCCCTATGGTTGTGGAACAAACGAATCGAGGAGAACGATCTTACGATATTTACTCGCGGTTGCTTAAGGATCGCATCATTTTCCTGAGTGGCCCGATTGATGACGATGTCGCCAATCTCGTCATTGCACAGCTATTGTTCCTTTCTGCGGAAGATCCGGAGAAGGATATTAATTTGTACATTAACTCGCCGGGCGGTTCTGTAACTGCGGGCATGGGTATATATGATACAATGCAATTCATTAAGCCGGACGTATCGACGATCTGTGTAGGCATGGCTGCAAGCATGGGTTCTTTGCTGCTCACAGCGGGTGCGCCAGGCAAGAGATATGCGCTTACCAACAGCGAAGTCATGATTCATCAGCCGTTGGGTGGCATTCAGGGGCAAGCCTCCGATATGTTGATCCATGCGGACTGGATTATCAAAACGCGTGCCAAGCTGAATCAAATCTATGTAGAGCGTACGGGTCAGCCTCTCGAAAAAATCGAACGTGATACTGACCGGGATTTCTTCATGGAAGCGGAAGAGGCAAAAGCATACGGTATCATTGACCAGGTGCTGTCTAGACCGATTAATCTGTAAAGGGGTGGCTCTATGTTTAAATTTAATGATGAAAAAGGACAACTGAAATGTTCCTTCTGCGGTAAATCTCAGGATCAGGTTCGCAAGCTAGTTGCCGGACCGGGCGTATATATATGTGACGAATGCATCGAGTTATGCACGGAAATCGTGGAAGAGGAACTGGGTCATGAGGAAGAAGTAGATCTGAAAGACATTCCGAAACCAATGCAAATCCGTGACATTTTGGATCAATATGTAATTGGTCAGGATCAAGCGAAAAAATCATTGTCCGTAGCGGTATATAACCACTACAAACGTATTAATACGCAAAACAAAATTGACGATGTGGAACTGCAAAAAAGTAACATTTTGATGCTCGGACCTACAGGTTCAGGTAAAACGTTGCTTGCGCAAACCATGGCTAAAATTTTGAACGTTCCTTTTGCCATTGCAGATGCTACTTCCCTTACGGAAGCGGGTTATGTGGGCGAAGACGTTGAAAATATTTTGCTGAAATTGATTCAAGCTGCCGATTATGATGTAGAAAAAGCCGAACGCGGCATTATCTACATCGACGAAATTGATAAAGTAGCCCGCAAATCCGAAAACCCGTCCATTACACGTGATGTATCGGGTGAAGGTGTACAGCAGGCATTGCTTAAAATTTTGGAAGGCACGGTTGCTTCTGTACCTCCACAAGGGGGTCGTAAGCATCCGCATCAAGAGTTCATTCAAATTGATACCACGAACATCCTGTTCATTTGCGGCGGTGCCTTTGACGGTCTGGAGCAAATGATCAAACGTCGTGTTGGCAAGAAAGTCATCGGTTTTAATGCGACTACAGATCAAAAGGACTTGAAACCGGGCGAATATACTTCAATGGTATTGCCTGAGGATCTTTTGAAATTCGGTCTGATTCCGGAGTTTGTAGGACGTTTGCCGGTTATTTCTACGCTGGAGCCGCTTGATGAGAACACATTGGTTCGTATTTTGTCTGAGCCGAAAAATGCGTTAGTCAAGCAGTATCAGAAGATGCTTGAACTGGATAATGTTACTTTGGAGTTTAAGCAAGATGCTCTGGAAGCCATTGCCCGTGAAGCCATCAAGCGTAACACGGGTGCCCGTGGTCTTCGTGCGATCATTGAAGGCATTATGCTGGATGTGATGTATGAGGTTCCTTCCCGTGATGATATCACTACTTGCGTCATCAATGAGCAGGTTGTAAAAGATAAAATCGCACCGGAACTCGGTGGTACAGATAAGGATAAAAAACAAGAAGAGAGCGCCTAAGGATTGATACTTCGCGATCTCTACAACATGAGAAGCCGGATCTCCACTTCACTAAACCCATATGAGGTTTTATGGGGTGGAGGTTTGGCGTTAATGGGAGAGAAAAGTACATGTTCTTAAGACAAGACACACGTCCCGTTAAAGTCGGGAATCTGACGATTGGCGGCAGCAATGAAGTCATCATCCAAAGCATGTGTACGACCAAGACAGCAGATGTGGAAGCTACCGTCGCTGAAATTCTCCGTTTGGAAGAGGCGGGGTGCCAACTTGTACGGGTCACCGTCAATAATGAGGAAGCTGCCGCAGCCATTAAGGAAATTAAAAAACAGATCCATATTCCGCTCGTAGCGGATATTCATTTTAATCACAAGCTGGCTCTGCTGGCGATTGAAAACGGAATTGACAAGGTTCGTATCAATCCCGGCAACATTGGTCGTCGTGAAAAAGTGGAAGCTGTCGTTAAGGCATGCAGGGAAAAGGGAATTCCGATTCGGATCGGTGTGAATGCCGGGTCACTGGAACAGCATTTGCTGGATAAGTACGGCTATCCTACGCCAGAAGCGATGGTAGAAAGCGCACTGTATCATATCGGTATACTGGAAGAGCTTGATTTTCACGATATTATCGTGTCGCTGAAAGCATCTGACGTGCCTATGGCGATTGCTGCTTACACGAAGGCAGCCGAAATCATCAAATATCCGCTACATCTGGGTATTACCGAAGCGGGTACGCTCTTTACCGGAACCGTTAAGAGTGCAGCGGGAATGGGTGCCTTGTTGGCAGCGGGCATTGGCTCGACCATGCGTATTTCGCTGAGTGCCGATCCAGTGGAAGAAGTGAAGGTTGCGCGGGAACTGCTCAAAACTTTTGGGCTGATCACGAATGCTGCGACTTTGATTTCCTGTCCAACTTGTGGACGTCTGGATATTGATCTGTTCTCTATTGCCAACGAAGTCGAGGACTATATTGCAAAACTCAAGGTGCCGATTAAAGTGTCGGTACTGGGTTGCGCGGTGAACGGTCCGGGGGAAGCAAAGGAAGCCGACATCGGTATTGCCGGAGCGCGCGGGGAAGGACTTCTGTTCCGTTACGGAAAAATGATCCGCAAAGTTCCCGAGGCTGATATGGTTGACGAATTGAAGAAAGAAATTGATATCATCGTCAAGGCGTATGAAGAGACGGGTAAAATTCCGGGTCGTGAGGAACGGCATACAGCCGAGAAGGTATAGGCAAAATCGATTCTCATAAAGAGGCATAATCATATTCTATTGCCATCATATAAACGCCGTGGAGGGCAGCTCTGCTACAGAACTGCTCTTCGCGGTGTTTTTTTATTTTCTCTCTGATCTTTTGGAAGACTGCCGTTTAGCTATTGGGGAAAAGGAAATACTGTTTTTCATAGACGGCATTTTAGCGGCATTTTCAAAATGCTGAGATGAGAAACGGAGGAAATACGATGGACTTTACTATGATTCTGTTGTTGGTGCAAATGTTTTTTGGGATTGTCATCGGTCTGTATTTCTGGAACCTTTTGCGGAGTCAGAAGACGAACCGCAGCGCAGTGGACCGGGAATCCCGCAAGGAACTGGATAAGCTGCGCAAACTGCGTTCCATTTCATTAACCAAACCGCTGGCTGAACGCACTCGTCCCGCCACATTACAGGATATTGTCGGTCAGAAGGACGGACTGCGTGCGCTCAAGGCAGCGTTATGCAGTGCGAACCCCCAGCATGTTATTATTTATGGCCCGCCAGGAGTGGGCAAGACGGCTGCTGCGCGCGTGGTGCTGGAAGAGGCTAAGAAAAACCTGTCCTCCCCGTTCAAGGGAGACGCTAAATTTACGGAGATTGATGCGACGACTGCCCGTTTCGACGAGCGGGGTATTGCAGACCCGTTAATTGGCTCGGTGCATGATCCGATTTATCAAGGTGCTGGAGCGATGGGAGTGGCAGGTATTCCGCAACCCAAGCCCGGAGCTGTAACGAAGGCGCATGGAGGCATGCTGTTTATTGATGAAATTGGCGAGCTGCATCCGACACAAATGAATAAGCTGTTGAAAGTATTGGAGGACCGCAAAGTATTTCTGGAGAGCGCGTACTACAATTCGGAGGATTCGAATACTCCTGCTTATATCCATGATATTTTCCAAAATGGTTTGCCGGCCGATTTTCGTCTGGTAGGTGCGACGACCCGTTCGCCGCATGAGCTGCCGCCTGCCATTCGTTCCCGGTGCATGGAAATTTATTTCCGTGCTCTCCAGCCACAGGAAATTGCTCGTATTGCTGAGGATGCCGTTCACAAGCTGGGCTTCGGTCCTTGTCCAGAGGCAGTTGAAGTCGTACAGCGCTACGCCACAAATGGCCGGGAGGCCGTCAATATGATTCAGCTTGCCGCTGGATTAGCACTTACGGAGAAACGGGAACGTCTGAACGCCTCGGATGTGGAGTGGGTAGCAGGCAGCAGCCAAATTCAACCGCGTCCTGACCGGAAAATACCGGGTCTGCCGCAAATCGGGTTTGTTAACGGCTTGGCCGTATATGGCCCGAATATGGGTATGCTGCTGGAAATTGAGGTTACAGCAGTTCCGGTTCCTGCGGGAAAGGGAACCTATAATATTACGGGTGTGGTCGATGAGGAAGAGATTGGCGGCGGCTCCCGTACGCTGCGGCGTAAAAGTATGGCCAAGGGCTCTGTGGAAAATGTACTGACCGTTTTGCGTACGCTCGGATTGTCCCCGTCGAATTACGATTTACATATTAATTTCCCTGGAGGAACACCAGTAGATGGCCCGTCGGCAGGCATTGCGATGGCAACGGCTATTGCTTCCGCAATGCGGGGGATACCGGTGGATCACGAAATTGCGATGACCGGGGAGGTCAGCATTCACGGGCGTGTCAAACCGATTGGCGGCGTATTAGCCAAGGTTGAGGCAGCTTTTCAGGCAGGGGCTAAAAAGGTGATCATCCCGCAGGACAACTGGCAGTCTCTTTTTGACAGTATTGAAGGCTTGAAAGTCATTCCGGTGCAGTCGGTTACGGAAGTATTCCGGCATGTATTTGGAGAGGAATTGACGTCAGAATTACCTGTGCACACACCAATTGAGACTTTTCGCCCATCCCAATCTTCCCTATTACAGGCCGATGGGACGCATAACGGGACGATATCGGACACAGGATCTTGCTAATGAACTACCCTTTCATTGGTTTTTTCATAAAACATTTGATAAAATATGAAAGATAACAACGTGAAGGATTGTAAAATCCGGAACCTGAGAATCACTGGAGGTGCGAAAGCGATGGGACCCAACAAGACAAAAGGTCGTCGTTTTCCTTTGCTGCCTTTAAGAGGACTTCTGGTCTACCCGAGCATGGTTCTGCATCTCGATGTGGGCCGGGAAAAATCGGTCAAGGCTTTGGAAAAAGCGATGGTTGAAGATAATTTGATTCTCCTGTGTTCTCAATCAGAAGTGAATATTGAAGAACCCGCACAAGAGGATATTTTTCGAGTCGGCACGGTAGCCAAAGTGCGCCAGATGCTCAAGCTTCCCAACGGAACGATTCGGGTGCTGGTGGAAGGGCTGGAACGTGCCGAGATTATTCAATATACGGACAATGAAGAATATTACGAGGTACTGGCGAAGGAGCTGCATGAGGCAGAAAACGTGCATCCCGAGACGGATGCGCTCATGCGCACTGTTTTGACCCAGTTCGAGCATTATATCAACTTGTCCAAAAAGGTAACTCCCGAGACTCTCGCTGCGGTATCCGACATTGAGGAGCCCGGACGGCTAGCTGACGTGATTACAAGCCATCTGACGCTCAAAATCAAGGAGAAGCAGGATATACTGGAGACGATTGACGTAACTCAACGTCTGGAGAAGCTTCTGGATATTTTGAACAATGAGCGTGAGGTACTTGAGCTGGAACGTAAAATTAACCAGCGCGTGAAGAAACAGATGGAGAAAACGCAGAAGGAGTATTACCTGCGTGAGCAAATGAAGGCGATCCAGAAGGAGCTTGGCGAGAAGGAAGGTCGCGCAGGAGAAGTAGAAGAACTGCGCAATCAGCTAAGTGAACTGGAACTGCCCGCTCCTGTGAAGGAGAAGGTCGAGAAGGAAATCGACCGTCTGGAGAAAATGCCTGCAAGCTCTGCCGAGGGCGGGGTTATCCGTAATTACGTGGATTGGCTGTTAAGCCTGCCATGGAACAAGTTTACGGATGATGACCTGGACATCGTCAAGGCTGAAGAGATACTGAATGATGACCACTATGGACTGGATAAGCCGAAGGAGCGGGTGCTGGAGTATCTGGCTGTACGCAAGCTGGTGAAGACCATTAAGGGGCCGATTCTGTGTCTCGTAGGGCCACCGGGGGTCGGCAAGACCTCGCTGGCTCGTTCCATCGCCAAGTCCATGGGTCGGGAATTTGTCCGCATCTCCCTGGGTGGTGTGCGGGATGAAGCGGAAATTCGTGGTCATCGCCGGACTTATGTAGGCGCGATGCCGGGGCGGATCATTCAGGGGATGAAGACGGCAGGAACGTCTAATCCGGTCTTTTTGCTGGATGAGATTGATAAAATGGCTTCTGATTTTCGAGGTGACCCTTCGGCGGCACTGCTGGAGGTGCTTGATCCTGAACAGAACAATACGTTCAGTGACCATTTTGTCGAGCTGCCCTTCGATTTGTCCAATGTGATGTTCGTGACGACAGCCAATGCTGCGCACAACATCCCGCGTCCGCTGATGGATCGGATGGAGACATTGTATATTCCGGGTTACACTGAGCTGGAAAAGCTCGAAATCGCCAATCGTTATCTACTGCCCAAGCAGAAGAGAGAGCATGGTTTAAAAGAGGAACAGCTGGACATCGGAGAGGATACGCTGCTGCGTGTCATCCGTGAATATACCCGTGAATCCGGCGTGCGGAATCTTGAACAGCAAATGGCTTCTCTATGCCGCAAGGCTGCGAAGTCAGTGGTATCTGGCGGAGAAGGCCCGATTCAAATTACACCGGACAATCTGAAAGATTATTTAGGCGTCGCCAAATTCCGTTACGGTGTAGCGGAGCTGGAAGACCAGATTGGTACGGTTACAGGCTTGGCGTGGACAGAGGTCGGCGGTGAAACGCTGATGATTGAAGTGACGGTCGTACCCGGCAGCGGTAAGCTGATTCTTACCGGTAAACTGGGAGACGTTATGAAGGAATCCGCGCAGGCAGCATTTAGCTACACCCGATCCCAAGCGGTTGAGCTGGGCATTGATACGGACTTTTATGAGAAAAATGATATTCATATCCACATTCCGGAGGGAGCGATTCCGAAGGATGGGCCATCGGCGGGGATTACCATTGCTACTGCGTTGATTTCAGCTCTGACCAACCGTCATGTATCCAAGGATGTGGCTATGACGGGTGAAATTACCCTGCGCGGCCGCGTGCTGCCGATTGGTGGATTAAAAGAGAAGTCGTTGGCAGCCCACCGGGCAGGCTATAAAAAAATTCTGCTTCCCAAAGATAATGAACGGGATCTAAAGGATATTCCCGACAGTATTAGGCAGGATGTTGAATTTGTTCCCGTTGCCCATATGGATCAGGTGCTAAAGCATGCTTTGGTTGAGCAGGCAAGGGTACATTAGAGAGGAATTAAGGACACAATGAAAGTAACAAAAGCAGAATTTATTATTAGCGCGGTTGGCCCCGATCAGTTCCCTGTGGACGCTTTGCCGGAGATTGCTCTGGCAGGGCGTTCCAATGTCGGGAAGTCGTCACTGATTAATCGGTTGATTAGCCGTAAAAACTTGGCGCGCACCAGTTCTACACCGGGGAAAACACAGCAGCTTAATTATTACCGGATTAACGATGATCTCTATTTCGTCGATTTTCCGGGTTACGGTTACGCAAAGGTATCCAAAACGTCCCGTAAAGCCTGGGGGCAAATGATTGAGTCGTATTTGCTGGAACGGGAGCCGCTTAAGCTGGTGCTTCAAATGGTCGATTTGCGCCACCCACCGTCAAAGGATGATATCATGATGCACGATTGGCTGCGCCATCACGGGCTTCCGGTATGCGTTGTAGGCACGAAGGCAGATAAAATCCCCAAAACACGGCGGGAAAAGCATTATAAAGTAATCAAGCAGGAACTCGGAATACTTCCCGGGGGTTTGTTTATCCCCTTTTCATCTGAAGAAGGTATGGGTAAGGACGAGCTATGGTCAGTCATCTCCAGCTATATTGAGAATGACGAAGACGAGGAACAACCAGAAATTTAAGAAGAAGGGCGTCCATGGAGGGCGCTTTTATCCGAAAAGATATATGCGAAGAAGCTGGTTCGTGGGTTGGGAGAACTTCAGGTGGAGACACCGGAGTGCAAGCACGCCGAATGAGTATAAATCGTTTTCAATGGAGCCATTTGCGCGTCCCACACTATAACCATGGATTTAATCCATGGTTATTTGTTTTAAAAAATGGTTCAAACTATATCAAAAGATACAGAACATATTGGATGTTCGAGTTTGCCATCCAATTTTCATAAACAATTCATAAAACAGCCGGAGGAGATTCGGACTTCTGTGATATAATTAACATAGTTTATGATAACCGTGGTTATTCTTATTACAGTTTAGGCAGGTGAATTTGCAATGCACATCGTCGTTGTTGGGTTGAATTATCGTACGGCGCCTGTGGAAGTCAGAGAGCGTTTTACATTTGCAGAACAAGATTTGCCAAAAGCGCTGGAACAACTCAAACTCACCAAAAGTGTGTTGGAGGGCGTAATTGTCGCAACCTGCAATCGGACTGAAATATATGTCGTGGTGGACCGCCTTCACATGTGCGGTTATTTTATACGCAGTTTCATGGAGCAATGGTTCGGCATTCCTCGCGATCAATTTACACAGCATTTATATATATATGAGGCCGAGCAGGCGATCCGGCATTTGTTCCGTGTGACTTGTGGTCTTGATTCTATGGTAATCGGGGAAACACAAATTTTGGGACAGGTGAAGAACGCTTTTCTTCAGGCTCAATCCCAGAAAATTACAGCAACGTGGTTTAATATGCTGTTTAAGCAGGCCGTCACATTGGGCAAGCGTGCCCATTCGGAGACGTCCATTGGAGAAAGCGCCGTATCCGTCAGCTATGCAGCAGTTGAGCTGGGTAAACGGATTTTCGGGATGTTTACCGATAAGAAGGTGCTGATTCTCGGTGCGGGTAAAATGAGCGAGCTTACCGTTAAGCATTTGTACAGTGGGGGAGCAGCCGAGGTCATTGTGGCGAACCGGACTTTATCCAGAGCGGAAGATTTGGCTTCCAAGTTTCACGGAACGCCGGTCACGATGGAAGAAGGCATGAATCGGTTGGCGGATGTGGACATTGTCATTAGCTCGACAGGTGCACAAGGATATATTCTGGATCGGGAGCAGGTTGAAGCGAGTATGAAACGCCGTCGGTCCCGGCCTTTGTTTATGATTGATATTGCAGTTCCGCGTGATTTGGACCCGTCTATTGGCGAGTTGCAGAATGTTTTCCTTTATGATATCGATGATCTGGAAGGCATCGTGGAGAGCAATTTGGAAATGCGCCGTACCGAGGCTGCTAAAATTGAGCACATGATCGAAGGGGAACTTGGCGAGTTTTATCAATGGTTAAAAACGATGGGAGTGCGTCCGGTGATTCGTGCTTTACAGGAAAAAGCAGAGTCCGTGCATCAGGATACGCTGGAAAGCTTGTTCAATAAGCTTCCCGAGTTGGATGAACGACAACGCAAAGTGATTAGCCGCTTGACGAAGAGTATGCTGAACCAGATGATGCATGATCCGATCAATTCGGTGAAGGAACTGGCTGTCCAAAAGCAGGGGAATGAGGCACTCGAACTGTTTAGCCACATTTTTGCTCTGGAGGATCGTTTGGAGGACGCCGCTCAGAAAGTAGATAAAAGCGATGCATCCGCGTTAATGAAACCGGAGGCCGGTATTCATGAAAAATCTGGTCAGGCCCAAGCCTCGCCAGCGTCGTTTGCGCCGGCAGGCCTGTAAAGGCGGGTGAGTGGACGTGGCTTTAAGCACGCTTATATATGATTCGATGATTTACGTTTTTGCCCTGAGCCTTCTGTTTGTATTCTCGGATGGCATTCGCCGTAATGCGAGTGCCAAACGGACAGGTACAGGGCTTCTTGCTGTCGTTCTTGTGCTCCAGCTTATATATATGGGGATAAGAACCTGGAACGAAGGACATCTTCCTATTTTCGTGACCTACGATTTTTTATTTCTGTTTTCATTTATTTTGGTCCTGATTTCTTTAATTCTCTTACGCTATCAGCGGTCGGAATTTGCGGTATTGCTGCTTAACATTATTAGCTTTGCGGTTCTTGTGCTCAATAATATATGGATGGAGCCCACCGACAATCCGCTTGGAAATTGGCATACGGTGCATGGGCTGCTTCTCATCCATATCGCCTTGGCTAATCTTGGCTTTGTAGCCATGACGGTAGCGGCTGTATTTTCGGGGCTCTATCTGTTTTTGCATCGTAAATTGAAAGTCAAGAAATGGAATGATACGATCCGGCGTCTGCCGAGTCTGGAAATGATGGATCGGTATACCCATATGGCGCTGTTGATTGGTACTCCTTTGCTTGGGGTCTCCATTGTAGTTGCCGTCATTTCTATTATTGCTGAAGAACGCTGGCGTCTGCTACTGGATACGAAAGTATTGATGACAGCGATAGCCCTGTGCGTGTATATTGTATTTTTAGTGAGCAAAAGGTTCAATCAGAAGTCGGGCCTCGTAATGGCGAAGTGGGCATTAGTGGGCTACACGCTATTGATTCTTAACTTTTTGCTGAATTCCTGGTCTGTATTTCATCAGTGGACGGGAGAGTGAGTGGACGTTTGCAACATTTTGTGCCGATTTCGCTGAATTGTAAAAATAAGATTTGTTGTATTGTGGGCGGCGGAAGGATAGCGGAACGCAAGGTAAAGGGACTGATGGAAAGCGGGGCGTTCATTACCGTCATCAGTCCGAATATAACGCCGGATTTACAGGTTCTGGCCGATCATAAGCAGCTCCACTGGGTAAATCGCGTATACCGCGAGGGTGACCTCCAGGGAGCCTTTCTTGTATATGCGGCGACTGACCGGAGAGAAGTGAACGATGCGGTTGCGCATGAGGCCGGACAAAGGGGTATACTGGTAAATGTAGCGGATCGCTCGGAAGAGGCGGACTTTATAACGCCTGGCATCATCCGACGGGGTAGGCTAACGATCAGCGTATCCACCGCAGGTGCGGGTCCGGCAGTTACGTCCAAAATTACAACGGCTTTGGATACGCTGTTTGGTAGGGAATACGAACCGTATCTGGATTTCATGTACGATATGCGGCAGGCGATTAAACGTATCGTATCTTCCCCGCAGCAAAGGGCGAAACTGCTGAGACGTTTGGCGAGCAGCGGAATTTTGGAGCAAATACGACGTCAGGAATTTACGGCATGGACGCAAGAAGAGATGGACATATGGATTGCGCAAAATCAGGAGGAATAGCATGCGAACAATTGTGGTAGGTAGCAGACAGAGCGCGCTTGCGCTAACTCAGACCGGGCATGTCATTGAGGATTTGAACGTGTTGTGCGCGGAGCATGGACTGGATATGCAGTTTGTCGTAAAAAAAATATTGACCAAGGGCGACCGGATTTTGGATGTAACGTTGTCCAAGGTGGGTGGCAAAGGGCTGTTTGTCAAAGAAATTGAACAGGCCATGCTGGCTGGTGAAATTGATATGGCAGTACATAGTATGAAGGATATGCCGTCAGAATTGCCAGAAGGGCTAGTGAACGGCGCGGTGCCGCGTCGGGAGGACCCGCGCGATTGTCTCGTTACCCTGGGATTCAAGAGCCTGGAGGACCTGCCGCAAGGGGCAAAGGTCGGTACAAGTAGCCTGCGCAGAGCCAGCCAGATCAAGTCATTACGACCGGATCTTCAATTGGAGCCTGTACGCGGTAATATTGATTCTCGTCTGAAGAAGCTGGAGACTGAAGGATTTGACGCCATTATTTTGGCTGCGGCAGGTTTGAACCGGATGGGCTGGAAAGACCGAATCACGTCCTATATACCGGAGGAAGCCTGCTTGCCAGCAGTCGGACAAGGAGCGCTCGGTATTGAGTGCCGTGCAGATGATGAAGAGCTGCTGGCATTGCTGCGCCTGTACAACGACGAGGATACCTCGGCTACAGTTGCGGCAGAACGAACCTTTCTTGGCGTGCTCAATGGGGGATGTCAGGTGCCAATCGGCGCCCACGCAGTCTGGGTTGACCAAGAGATTCGCCTCACGGGTATGGTAGGCTCGCCGGATGGCGAGGTTATTTTGAAGGAAACGCTCCAGGGAAATGATCCACAAAAGCTGGGAGAAGCGGTGGCGACCAGTTTGATCGCCAAAGGAGCGGAACAGATTCTGGCGCAGGTGAGGGGATGAATGGAATGGCGGGAAAGGTATATTTAGTAGGCGCAGGACCCGGAGACGCAAGACTGATTACGGTCAAGGGCTGGGAATGCATTCGACTGGGTGATGTTATTGTCTATGACAGACTGGCAAGCCCTCGCCTTTTGGGTTTGATGAAGCCAGGTGCTCAGAAAATATATGTCGGCAAGCTGCCGGATCGTCACACCATGAAGCAAGAGGAAATCAATCAGTTGCTGGTGGATCTGGCTCTGGAGGGAAAAACGGTCGTCCGGCTCAAAGGCGGGGACCCCACCATTTTTGGGCGGGTCGGCGAAGAAGCCGGACTGCTGCGCAAACACGGTATTTCCTATGAGATCGTACCCGGCATTACATCAGCGATCAGTGTACCTGCCTATGCGGGCATTCCGGTCACACACCGGGATATGGCCTCATCGCTGTCTATCATTACGGGTCATGAAAGTCCGGACAAGCTCGACAAGAGTATTCATTGGGATAAAGTAACGAACGCAACGGGCACACTGATCTTTATGATGGGTGTAGCGAAGATCGGCTATATTAGTGAGCAACTGATGAAGCACGGCAAGCCGCCTGGCACCCCCGTTGCTTTGATCCGTTGGGGAACCCGTGCGGAGCAGGATACACTGGTGGGTACGCTGGCAGATATTGAGGCCAAGGTGAAAGCCGCGAATTTTCAGCCTCCCGCCGTCATCGTCGTCGGAGAAGTGGTTAATCAGCGTGAACAGTTAAAATGGGCTGAGGAAATGCCGTTGTTCGGCAAGCGGATTTTGGTTACACGTGCGCGCGCACAGGCCAGCAGTCTGGTTCATCGGATTGAGGAGCTCGGCGGAGAGCCTTATGAATTTCCCGTCATCCAGACGGTTGTCCCTTCGGATGAGCCGACGAAACGGCAAATTAAAGAGGCGTTTGCGCGACTACCTGAATACGACTGGGTATTTTTTACCAGCGTCAACGGAGTGGAATACTTTTTCACTCATCTGAAGGAACAAGGCAAGGATGTGCGTTCGCTGTTTAAGGCGCGTATTGCCGCAGTCGGACCGGCTACTGCGGCGGCACTTCGCACGCACGGAATTGAAGCGGAGCAGATCGAAGGTCCTTTTCAGGCAGAGGGCTTGCTCGAAGCGTTTGAGCAGGATTTGCAGGCAGGGCAAAACGTATTTCTGCCAAGAGGCGATCTTGCCCGGTCCTGGCTGCCGGAGAAGCTGAGAGAGCTTGGGCTTGAGGTGACCGAGGCCGATTTGTATCAAACCGTGCTGGCGGCAAACGCACAGGATGATGAGCTGCTCAAGCTGCTTGAGGAACGTGCCATTCATGCGATTACTTTTACCAGTTCCTCAACAGTCACCTTTTTTCTGGAAGCACTCAGGCAGATGGGAGTCGAAGATCCGCTGTCGCTGCTGGAGGGAGTGACGATCGCTGTGATTGGCCCTCTCACTGGAGAAACAGCGACCCAGGCGGGCCTGACCGTCAGCTTCATGGCGGAAAAGGCAACCATTGAAAGCCTGATCCAATCGCTATGTGACTGGAAACAATCGAATGCTGTGACATCATAATTTTATTTTACCAAATGAATGTATAAAAACTGGAGGTTTGCAATCATGAGTGTTCCTTTTACCAGACATCGCCGTTTGCGTCAATCCGCTGCCATCCGTAGTATGGTGCGTGAGACGGTATTGAATCCGGCTGATTTTATCCAGCCGATCTACGTAACATTCGGTACAGGAGTGAAGCAGGAAATTAGCTCCATGCCCGGTGTGTACCGATTTTCTCTGGATCAGCTGGAAGAAGAACTGAAAGAAATTAGTGAGCTTGACATTCCTGCCGTGCTCCTGTTTGGCATACCGGAGACGAAGGATAGCTTGGGCACTTCGGCTTTTGTGGACGATGGTATTGTTCAGGAAGCTACACGTCTAATCAAGTCGCGTTATCCCGAGCTGCTGGTTGTGGCTGACACTTGTTTGTGCGAGTTTACGGATCATGGGCACTGCGGCATGGTCCACATGCATGAGCATGATGGTGAGGTATGTGGTGAGGTGCTGAATGACGAATCGCTGGAGGTGCTGGTACGTACAGCCGTTTCCCAGGCGAGAGCGGGCGCTGATATTATCGCGCCATCCAATATGATGGACGGTTTTGTGCAGGCGATTCGACAAGGGCTGGATGAGGAAGGCTTTTCGCATATTCCGATTATGTCGTATTCCGTCAAATATGCGTCTGCTTTTTATGGTCCTTTCCGGGAAGCGGCAGATTCTGCACCGCAATTCGGTGACCGCAAATCCTATCAGATGGACCCTGCGAATGCACGTGAAGCATTGCGAGAAGCAGAATCCGACGTGCTGGAAGGTGCGGACATGCTGATGGTGAAGCCATCCCTTTCCTATCTGGACGTGATGCGTACAATTAAAGACCAGTTTGATTTGCCTCTGGTGGCTTACAACGTCAGCGGCGAATACGCGATGGTCAAGGCGGCAGCCCTCCAAGGCTGGATTGATGAAAAAGCGATGGTGCTGGAGATTTTGACAAGCATGAAGCGTGCGGGTGCGGACATGATTATTACCTATTCCGCTAAGGATGCAGCAAGATGGTTGAAGCAATAAGTCCATTTTCACAAGACAGGAGTGATCAGTATGATCAACGAACAACGAACAGTGCGCGAAGATACGCGCTCCAAAGTAGCCTTTGATGAAGCAAAGCAATATATTCCTGGTGGCGTAAACAGTCCGGTTCGGGCTTTTAAAGCTGTTGGCATTACGCCAGTATATATCGACCGTGGGGAAGGATCGCGTGTATATGATATCGATGGTCAATCCTATATAGACTATGTATGTTCATGGGGACCGCTTATTATGGGTCATGCACATCCTGAGGTTGTTAAGGCTCTACAGGCTGCTGTTGTCAAAGGAACCAGTTTCGGCGCACCAACGTTGGCGGAAACCGAAATGGCAAAACTCGTGTGTGAGCGTGTTCCTTCCATGGATATCGTTCGCATGGTCAATTCGGGAACCGAAGCGACAATGAGTGCGATTCGACTTGCACGCGGATTTACGAGCCGCAGCAAAATCCTTAAATTTGAAGGCTCTTATCACGGTCATGCGGACAGCTTACTGATTAAAGCGGGCTCTGGTGTTGCGACATTAGGTCTGCCTGATAGTCCGGGTGTACCTGAAGTCGTGGCCACACATACGATCACCGTTCCTTATAATGATTTGGCTTCGGTGAAACTGGCCTTTGAAAAATTCGGTGAGGAAATTGCAGCAATTATTGTCGAGCCAGTAGCCGGAAATATGGGAGTCGTACCGCCACAACCCGGATTTTTGGAAGGACTGCGCGAAGTAACCCGCCAATATGGAAGCTTGCTGATTTTTGATGAAGTGATGACTGGATTCCGAGTGGGGCTTCATTCCGCTCAAGGACGCTTTGGTGTGACGCCGGATATTACGTGTCTGGGAAAAGTGATTGGTGGTGGACTGCCTGTAGGTGCTTACGGCGGACGTCGCGATATTCTGGAGCAGATTGCTCCATCGGGACCAATCTATCAGGCGGGTACGCTTAGCGGAAATCCGCTGGCTATGGCAGCAGGCTATTCGACGCTTAAATTGCTGACTCCAGAAGTATATGATCGACTGGAAGAACGGGCAGCACGGCTTCAGGCCGGATTCGAACGTAATGCACGTGAGCTGGGCATACCTGTCACGATCAACCGTGTAGGCTCCATGGTTTGTCCATTTTTCACGGAAGAGAAGGTTGTCAATTTTGATACAGCTAAAACAAGTAATCAGGACCATTTCCGTCGTTACTTTACCGAATTGGTGAACGAGGGAGTTAGTGTGGCGCCATCCCAATTTGAGGGCATGTTTGTGTCGGGCGTGCATACGGTGGAAGATATTGATGCTACCATTGAGGCCAACTATCGCGCGCTCAAACGTCTATGAGCTGGCAAGGTGGCTGGAAAAGAAGGGGACCGTGGCTGGAAGTCACACCGGGACGGGAAATCACAGAGGGTGAAAACCGCGCTGATGCTGTAGATCAGTGGTTGCTGAACCGTTTGGAGCTACCGGACAAGCTGTGGCGCAGATTGCGACACGAAAAGCAGATTGAACTTGCGGGGGACCGGCTGCGGCTGGCCCTTTTTCCCGTTACGGACCTTGGCGTTATCCCTCGCTGGTACGATTTGAAGGTGCTGTATGAGGATGATTTTTGCCTGGTCGCACACAAACCGGAGGGTATGGCGGTACATCCGGACGGAGCTGTAAAAGATGGCCCACTGACGTTGGATCATGCGGTCGCATCGTATTATGAGATGAATGGCATCCATGCGGCAGTACGGCATGTACATCGTTTGGATACGGATACGACAGGTCCGGTGCTGTATGCCAAAAATGAATTCGCGTTGCTCAAGCTGGACGAGCAGATGCGGGCCAAGGATATCGGTCGCCGTTATGTGGCTTTGGTACGGGGTGAAGTCCCTTCATCACTGCGGACGCTGGATTGGCCGATTGGCAAGGACAGGCATCACAAGCAGCGTCGCCGTGTTTCTCCGACCGGACAGAGCGCGGTTACCCATGTGGAACTTGGTGAAGTGTGGGGGAGCGGTCAAAAGGCGGTTAGCCTCGTATATTTAACACTGGAAACAGGCCGAACGCACCAGATTCGCGTTCATCTTAGCCATGCGGGCTATCCGTTATTGGGGGATGTATTATACGGGGGACGGGCTGCTGATTTTGGCAGGCAGGCGCTGCACGGAGAGCGTCTTACCTTCCGTCATCCGCTGAGCGGAGAAACGATTACTGTGGAAGATGCTTGGCCGGATGATTTTCAAAAGCTGCATAAACAGCTATAAAAGATGGCATGCCTTCTATTTTGGCGCATATACTTGAACCTAGAAACGGTTTGCAATATGGAGTTTCCGTGCGCCTGACAGGAGTCAGAGGATGTGCGGAGGCTGCCCAAAGGAGGATGCCATCCTTGAACAAACAACAGAATGATCAGCCGCAAGGCTTGCGTTTTGATATTTATGAACGCATTCATTTGACGGAGGAAGCTGCCGGGATTGCTGAGTTGGAGGAAATTGAGCTTCTGCCACGCATTCAGGTTGTAACCCACGACGACCATGCCGCTTTGCGAGGGCATTTGCTGCTGGAGGGCGTGTACCGCACACCTGAACAGGTAACGAATGAGCTTCATCATTTGATCCCTGTGGAAATTACGATTCCACTGAATCGGGTAGGAAGATTGGAAGACATCTCTGTTGAGATTGAGAATTTTGATGTGGACCTGCTGTCATTACGTAGTCTGAATATTACAGGTGTTCTCTCCCTGCACGGGGTGGAAAGCTCCCATGCGGAGGAGACAGCGGTTTGGCTGGATGAGGAATTTACGGTGGTGCACGCACCTGAACATCCCGCTCAACCCTTTTCCACGAATGGAGAGCAGCGTCAGGAAGAAACTTATGCCACTCAGGATTCTGTATCCGATCACACGACGGAGTCTGAATCTTCATACAGGGTGCCAGCTCAGCAGGAGTACGCTTCCTGGGAACAGCCGTCACAGGAGTATGGGGAGCAGAAGTCATTATCGGAACAGCAAGGTTATGAGGCTACTGTAGACCCGAACCGGATCTATGAGCCTTGGGCGGGTAAAGCTGTTGAAGATAGCACTTCCGAGGTAAAGCATGAGCATGAGACACCGGAAGTATGGGGATTTCAGCAAGAGGAAGCATGGACGGGAAGTGAGCCGAAAATATCCTCCACAGCTCCCGATGTGGTCTATGATCCTTTGCTGGCTGAACCGCATCCCGCTACGGAGTCAGAGATCTATCTGGAACCGCAGCTGGAAGCAGGTCAGGTGGATGATTTAATACGTGAGAAGTTAGAGCAGGTGGACGCTGTGTTCCATGACACTGTTGCCGACGATAAACCGGAGATGCGCGTAGCGCTGAACAGCAAAAAGGACGAAAAAGCAGACGAGCCGGACCCAGTGGTCTACTCATCATTGCTCCAATCCAGTCGTTCGGTGAAGGAAGCGGAATATCAGCAGCAACTGGAGCAAGAACCGCAGGATCAGGCGCAGAAAGCCGAAGAAGAGCGTGAGGATGCCAAATGGAAAAAACTTTTTTTCCATACACAGGATGAAACGCCTTTCCGTAAGGTCCGATTATGCATCGTTCAGCGTGAGGATACACTGGAAACGATCGCTGATCGCTATCAACTCAGCACACGGGAGCTTCAACTGTATAACAGGCTAGCAGAGCATCATGTAGAAGAAGGGCAGGTATTGTACATCCCTTAATCCTCATTGGAAAATGAGTAACAGGTGTTGACTATAGTCAATGGGAAATGTATGATGTGGTATAGCTATTGAAAGACTGAGATCGGGAAGAGTAGGCAGCAAGCCCTTCAGAGAGTGGAATTGCAGCGCTGTGAGGTTCCGCAGGAAGCTACTGGCCGAAGTCACCCGGGAGTCGCCTGTTCGAACGATCCCTCATTTAATCCCGACGGAAGGTACGAGGTTCACGGTAGAATAAGGCCGGTCGCAGCCGTTATCTGCATAAGTGTCACACCATGTGTAATGGATCAGTGGATACATACACTAGGGGTGAAACAAAGGTGGTACCGCGAGAGAACAGCCTTTCGTCCTTTGAGGATGAAGGGCTTTTTTTATTTGCCAATTGAAAAATCATGGAGGTATCCTGATATGTCAGAACAAGACAACAAGACAACCTTGGAAATGCCGACAACGTACGATCCAAAATCAGCAGAGAAAAAATGGTACAAAATGTGGATGGAGAAGGGATATTTCCGCGCTGGGCGACTTCCAGAGGCAGAACCTTTTACAATCGTTATTCCACCGCCGAATGTTACAGGCATGCTGCACATTGGACATGCTCTTGATTTTACTTTGCAGGACATTATTATCCGCACCAAGCGGATGCAGGGCTATGACGCATTATGGCTACCAGGGGCAGACCATGCGGGCATTGCTACCCAGACGAAGGTAGAGCAGAAGCTGCGTGAGGAAGGTTTGACGCGCTACGATCTGGGACGCGAGAAATTTTTGGAGAAGGTTTGGGAATGGAAGGATCTCTACCTGGACAATATCCATAATCAGTGGGAAAAAATGGGCTTTTCTCTCGATTATTCGCGTGAGCGTTTTACGCTGGATGACGGGTTGTCTCAAGCCGTTCGCGAAGTATTCGTCAAGCTGTACAAGAAGGGCCTGATTTATCGCGGTAAACGTATTATTAACTGGGACCCTGCTGCACGTACGGCTCTGTCAGATATTGAAGTGGAATACAAAGAGGTAACCGGAAATCTGTATCACCTGCAATATCCGCTTCAAGATGGCAGCGGGTTTATCACTGTAGCCACCACGCGTCCTGAAACCATGCTGGGCGATACAGCGGTAGCCGTACATCCTGAGGATGAACGGTACAAGCATATGATCGGCAAAACACTCGTGCTTCCGATTATCGGGCGGGAAATTCCGATCATTGCGGACGACTATGTAGATAAAGATTTCGGTAGCGGCGCGGTTAAAATTACACCAGCTCATGACCCGAATGACTTTGAAATGGGACAACGTCACCAGTTGCCACAAATTACGGTAATGGACGAAACAGGAACGATGAATGCCGAAGCAGGCAAATATCAGGGTCTTGATCGCAGCGATTGCCGTAAGCAAATCGTCGCTGATCTGAAAGAGCAGGGCGTACTCATCCGTATTGAAGAGCATGTGCACCAGGTAGGCCACAGCGAGCGTACAGGTGTGGTTGTAGAACCTTATCTGTCTACACAATGGTTCGTGGAAATGAAGCCTCTGGCAGCCAAAGCGATTGAAGTGCAGAAGGCTGGCAATGGCGTTAACTTCGTGCCGGATCGCTTTGAGCGTACTTATCTGCATTGGATTGAAAATGTGCGTGACTGGTGTATTTCTCGTCAATTGTGGTGGGGACATCGTATTCCGGCTTGGTACGATGAAGAAACCGGTGAGGTTATTGTATCGGTGGAGGACCCTACAACCTTGCCTGAATATGCTGGCAGAAAGCTGAAACAGGACGAGGACGTACTGGATACATGGTTCAGCTCTGCCCTGTGGCCGTTTTCGACACTGGGCTGGCCTGAACAGACTGAGGATCTCAAACGCTACTACCCGACCAATGTCTTGGTTACAGGTTATGACATTATTTATTTCTGGGTGTCGCGGATGATCTTTACCGCGCTGGAGTTTACCGAAGAGATTCCATTCAAGGACGTGTTGATGCACGGGCTGGTTCGTGATGCGGATGGAAAGAAAATGTCCAAATCCCTCGGCAATGGTGTAGATCCGCTCGACGTAATCGACAAATACGGTACGGACGCCATGCGTTACATGGTTTCTACAGGCAGCACGCCTGGACAGGACCTTCGTTTCCGTTGGGAACGGGTAGAGCAGGCACGTAACTTTGCCAATAAAATCTGGAATGCATCACGCTTTGCGCTGATGAATCTGGAAGGGGTTACTGCGGCGGATATCGACATTACTGGTGATTTGAGCACAGCTGACCGCTGGATCCTGCATCGTTTGAACGAAACTTCACGCGACATCACGCGTCTAATAGATGCTTATGAATTTGGCGAGACAGGCCGCCTTCTGTATAACTTTATTTGGGATGACTTGTGCGACTGGTACATTGAGTTTGCGAAGCTTTCCCTGTATGGCGAAAACGCAGAGGCGAAAAAGAAAACACAGTCCGTACTGGCGTATGTGCTGGATCGGACACTGCGCATGATTCATCCGTTCATGCCGTTTATCTCCGAGGAAATATGGCAACATCTTCCGCATGAAGGCGAAACGATTACACTGGCCGCTTGGCCTGTTTATGATTCGGCTTTCGAGGACAAGGATGCGGTAGCTGAAATGAATTTGCTGATCGACGTGATTCGCGCAGTTCGGAATATCCGCGCTGAAGTGAACGTGCCGATGAGTAAAAAGATCGAATTGCTCGTAAAACCCGGCGATCAAGCCGTTCTCGATATCATTAGCCGCAATGGGGAATATGTACGTCGATTCTGTAATACGTCTGAATTTGATGCGGGATTGGAGCTATCTGTTCCAGATAAAGCCATGACTTCTGTAGTCAGCGGAGCAGAGTTGTACCTGCCGTTAGCCGGCTTGCTTGATATTGCCCAGGAAATCAGCAGACTCGAAAAAGAGCTTCAGCATTTGAACAGTGAAGTGGAGCGCGTGGAGAAAAAGCTGTCCAACCAAGGCTTCGTGGCGAAGGCACCAGCCAAAGTCATCGAGGAAGAGAAGGCCAAGCAAGCAGATTATTCGGATAAGCGCGCCAAAGTTATCGCACGGATCGAAGAACTCAAGGGATAATTCCACTAACTATAAAATGACCTGAAGGTGAAGAGAATGTCAGATACGATCAGGGGCGGGGGAGTAGCTCCTTTACAAAGCTATGATGAAGCAGTGGAATGGATTAACGGTCTGATTCCGTTCGGAATCAGACCCGGACTGGAACGGATTGAGCAGTTAATGAGCATGTTGGGTGATCCGCAACGGCATCTTAAATTTGTGCATATTGCGGGAACTAATGGCAAGGGCTCAACCTGTGCTTTCTTAACCTCTGTTCTGCTGAAATGCGGTTATGATGTGGGAACCTTTACGTCTCCGTATATTACCCGGTTTACGAACCGATTCCAATTCAACGGGACAGATATTCCCGATGATACACTGGTCTTACTTGCCAATCGTTTGTATCCGTTGGTCAAGGAAATCGCGGCCAGTGATTTGGGATCACCCACGATGTTTGAGGTATCGACAGCGTTGGCTATTTTATATTATGCAACGGTGACTTTTCCAGATGTTGTGGTATGGGAGACGGGCCTCGGGGGAAGGATGGATGTAACTAATATCGTGAGTCCTATCGTCTCGGTCATTACGAATGTAGGATATGACCATACGGATATTTTAGGGGATACACTCGAACAGATCGCAGGCGAAAAGGCTGGAATTATCAAGCCAGGTGTACCTGTTGTTAGCTGTGTATCTCAGCCAGAGGCTATTCAGGTTATACGGGAAACGGCGGCAAAGCAGGGAGCTACCCTGTATCTGGCAGGAGAACAATTTACGTATGAACGGCTGAATGGGAACGAAACAGGACAGACTTTTTCGTTTGCGGGACCCTTCCGGCACATGGGGATCGGCATTACGTTGTTAGGCGAGCATCAATGTGCTAATGCGGCAGGAGCTTTGATGACACTTGAGGTGCTTCGTCAGTATATGGCTTTTGTGTTGGATGACGCTGAACTGTTGGAGGGCTTTAGAGAAGCAGCCTGGGCAGGTCGTCTGGAACAGGTCAGTAGTTCGCCGCGAATTGTTATTGACGGTGCTCATAATCCAGAAGGGGCACAGACGCTGGCAAAGAGTCTTCCTCAACTGTATTCGTACCGAAAAATGGTTTTAATGATGGGTATGCTGTCAAACAAGCATCATGAAGCGTACTTGCAGCATATACTGCCACTAGTGGATACGCTTATCCTGACCGAGCCCGATTTCCGCCGCAAAATGAATGCCGCTGAACTGGCTCATCTCGTGGAGAAGCTGCGGCCGTCCTATGCCAAAACGGATTTAAAAATTATTGTAGAAGGTGACTGGAAAAAGGCTCTTCGCTTGCTTCAGTCACATACGGAAGCGGAAGATCTGGGGGTGGTGTCCGGAACACTGTATCTCATTGCGGATGTACGGGCTACCCTTATGTATCAAACCGATTCGGAAAAAGGTTGGTGAAATTTGTTGATTACTTCGGAACATGTTCATTTTATCGGTATCGGTGGTTACGGGATGAGCGCGATTGCTCGGGTCATGCTGGAGATGGGATATACCGTGACAGGCTCAGATGTGGCATCACAGGAGCTAACAGAAAAACTGGCGGCGAAAGGCGCAAAAATATATCTCGGGCACACGCCTGAGCACGTTACAGGCGCGGACATCGTCGTCTATTCGACGGCACTGTCCCGTGACAATGTGGAGCGAGTGGCAGCAGAGGAATTGAATATTCCGACCCTGCATCGTTCCCAGATGCTCGCACGGTTGCTTAACGAGCGTAAGGGAGTAGCTGTTGCGGGAGCGCACGGAAAAACGACAACCTCCTCAATGATCGCCCTGGTTATGGAGAGATGTAATGTCGATCCAACATACATTATTGGCGGCGAAATCACGAATTTGGGGACGAATGCCAAAGCAGGGAAAAGCGAGTTTGTCGTTGCCGAGGCGGATGAGAGCGATGGCTCTTTTCTGCAATATCATCCTTGGCAAGGTATCGTGACCAACATTGAAGCCGACCATTTGGAAAATTATGATGGCGACTTTAATCGCCTGAAAAGTGCCTATGTGCAGTTCTTGAGTCAAATCCGGCCGGATGGCGCGGCTATCGTATGTGCTGATGATCAGAACGTACGGGAAATGCTGCCTCAGATTCAGACTCGAGTCATTACCTATGGAGTAGAGCATAAAGCAGATTATACGGCAACGGATATCCAGTTGGGCGACCGTCGATTGAGCTTTACCATGAACCGTAAAGGGACGGCGCTTGGAACCATCGAATTGTCTGTACCCGGTAAGCATAATCTGTACAATGCTATGGCTAGTGTGATTTCCTGCTTGGAAGCAGGCATCCCATTTGAGCAAATTGCTGCGGCTATTGTGGAGTTTCACGGAGCGAAGCGCCGTTTTCAGGTGCTGGGCGAAAGCAATGATATTCTTGTTATTGATGACTATGCCCATCATCCAACAGAGATTGAGGCTACGATTAGTGCTGCTACAGTGACTGGCAAGCGTATTATTGCCGTGTTCCAGCCGCAACGCTACAGCCGTACTTTTTTCCTGCTGGATGCGTTCAGTCGTGCTTTCAGCGAGGCGAATGAAGTCATTATTACCGACATTTATTCTCCGGCGGGAGAAAAACAAATTGAAGGTGTGCATTCTTCCAAGCTTGTGGATTTAATCGTCCAGAACAGCAACGCGAATGCCATCTATCTGCCAACCAAGGAAGCTGTTATCGACGAGTTGAAGGATCGTCTTCAGCCGGGCGATCTTGTGCTGACAATGGGCGCGGGAGATATCTGGAAAGCGGGCGACGCGCTAGCACGTCATCTGCGCGAACAGCAAGTGTAACAAGCATGCATAAGGCGTTACGCCGATGAAATACAACCATCAAGGGTATTCCGAACATGAAACGTGTCTTCGGGATACCCTTTTTTGTAATGCCCGGGGCATATTTTCTCTTCCTGACTCATACAACAGACTATGAGGAAGTATAGGACAAGGAGGGAGTGCATCCGTGAACAAGGCAAAGATGACATTCCGGTTCGATCAACAGACGCCGGAGCCAAGTGGTGAGGAAAAGCTACAGGTGCTTCCGTACAAAACCGGGCCGATAACTAGCCAGCAGCGTGAAACAAATAAAGAAGCGGAACGGTATGAAAGCGAGAAACAGCATCAAGCTGCAAACCAGCATGAAAGAACGGAAAGAATTAGCGGCATGGGTGCAAACAGCGGGACTGAACGAATTTCAGAAATTAACGAGCCTCCGGGCGTGAATAGACCTGGTACGAGGCGGCGTTTTGCTCCCGCCCCCATCATGCAGGAAGGATGGGATGATCCGTTTGGGCGGTCAGCAGCTTCCTGGTCAGATACGGATTTTCTGCCAGATCGTACGGAAGAGGATGAAGAAGAAACTCATCGTTCTAGTCAAGAGTACCGAAAGCGTCCGCCCCATCCCTCCAGATGGAAGCTGATTGGCTCAGTAGCCAGTGCGTTGATGACCGGGGGGATGTTTGGATATATCATGTTGCTGCTTTTTAACGGAGGTGGAGCTGTCCCGGGATCAGATCCGTCAACAGAGGAGGCTATACCGGTCTTTAAAGAATCTGTTAGTACAGATATACCATCTGTAAAAGAGAATTCTACTCTTGGCACAGTTGTATCGGCTCAGGTCCCTCCGCAAACCTATTACCTGCTGCAATACGGAGTATTCAGCACTCCTGAACGGGCTATGCAAGCAAAGGAAGAGCTGTTGAAGGCAGGCATTGCCGCCGGTGGGGACACAGAGGATCAGAACCGAGTCTATGCAGGGATATCGCCGGACAGGGAACAGGCCAAGCTGCTCAGCAATCAACTGAAGACACAGGGAGTCGAGCTGTATGTCCGTGAGTTCCAACTACCTGGATTCGAAAAGGCAGCTTATGGGGGTGAAGGTGAAAAGCTCACTACCTTTTTTCAGTTAAGCAGCACATTGGTCGGCAAGCTGAGCGGGCTTTCCTCATCCTTGCTTGAAGCAGGCGGATCAGGTAAGGCGAATGCCGCCGAAATGAAGGAACTGAACGATCTGCATCAGCAGTGGACGCAAAATATCGCTGCGCTTCCCTCCGGTCTGCCGAAGGAAGCGGTTGCTTCCGCATCCACGCTGGAAAAGGCGATGAGCAGTGCAGTCTCGGCACTTGGAGAATATAACAAGAACACAGCCAAAGAGCACATTTGGGAAATTCAGTCTTCGATGATGGAATATGTTTTGCATGAGAAGGAATTTATACAATTCATAAAACAATAGGTTTTCAATGTTTTCCGGCAAGGAACTGGAAATAGTTCCCCATGCCGGATTTCTGTTTGTATTGCGGTTGAAATCACCGTATAATAATGAAGGTGTCAAAAAATGGCGAGGGAAGATCAGGATGAAAAAAAATGTAGGAATGCTTATACTGTTTTTGTTGCTCGGTTGGCTCTTGGGTGCATGGATTGCCAAAGCTCTCCAATCGATCAAATTCCTTTCCTTTCTGACCCACCCCACTACGATATCCTGGTCGCCGAGAGCGGATCTGGATATTATCAGCTACAACATAACGATAAATTTTGAATTGAGCCTGCTTAGTCTGATCGGCATCATCGCCGCGTTCTGGCTGTACCGCAGGCTCTAACTGATGAAAAGGAGCTTCCCTTATGGACGGGAAAATTACGCCCCGCATTATTCTGGCATCGACTTCACCGAGAAGGAAGGAATTGCTTTCATTTCTTAGACTGCCCTTTGACGTGATGCCGAGTCATGCGGATGAAAGCACGCCTGAGAGCTGGACGCCTCAGCAAATTGTGGAGGCCCTTGCGGTACGCAAAGCCGAAGCGGTCGTGAACATTGCCAGCCAGTCCGAAGAAGATGGATTGGTAATTGGAAGTGATACCATAGTCGTGCTGGATGGTTTGGTACTAGGTAAGCCTGCCGACCATGCGGACGCGGTTCGCATGCTGACAGCATTGCAGGGAAGAACCCACCGTGTATTCACGGGGGTGGCCTGCATACATACCGTAACCGGCAAAACGCTTGTCAGACATCGCCAAACGGAGGTTACGATGAAGCCTCTGAGCCATGAGCAAATTGTGGCATATGTGAATACGGGCGAACCGTCTGACAAAGCGGGAGCGTACGGCATTCAGGGTTTGGGTGCTACGCTGGTGGAATCTATTCAGGGTTGTTATTTTAACGTCGTAGGATTGCCGCTTTCCCTGCTGTCGGACATGTTGTCCGAATTCGGAGTGAGCGTGTTGCAACCTTAAAGGGGATAAACATATGTTAGAGTCGCCAACACTGATGCTTCGCGACCTCCCTCATGAAGAACGACCAAGAGAGCGCATGATGACATATGGGGCGGATGCTTTGAGCAACGCGGAGTTGCTGGCAATATTGCTGCGTACGGGAACACAAAATGAGTCATCGGTGCATTTAGCGCAGCGTATTTTGCAGCAGGCGGGGAACTTGCGCCAACTGGTGGATATGAGTCTGACCGAATTGACCCAGATTAAAGGCATTGGCAATGCCAAGGCGATACAGCTCAAAGCGGGTATCGAACTTGGGCGACGGCTGGCATTGTCACGCCATTTGGAGACCCCGGTGATCAGTTGCCCGCGGGACGTGGCAGATCTGCTGTTTGAGCAGCTTCGTTATTTGCAGAAGGAGCATTTTGTATGCCTGTTCCTGAATACTAAAAATCATGTTATTGCCCAGGAAACGCTATCCATGGGCAGCCTGAATGCCACCATCGTACATCCTCGTGAAGTATTTCGGGCTGCGATCAAATGTAGCAGTGCTTCGATCATTTGCGCTCATAACCATCCGAGCGGTGATCCGAAGCCAAGCCCGGAGGATGTCCAGTTGACCCGTCGCCTAATGGAAGCGGGCAACATCGTGGGCATCGACGTGCTCGATCATATCGTGATCGGGGACGGAACCTTCGTAAGTTTGAAGGAACAAGGTCTGATATAATATACTATTTAAATCAAACATTTAAATCCGACCGGCTAGGCCGGCCTGAATAAACCGTTTATACATGGATAACAGATTTCAGGGAAGAGAAAAGGAGATTAACATCATGCTGGGTGGCTTTACAAAAGATTTAGGAATTGACTTGGGGACGGCAAACACGCTGGTATACGTAAGAGGACAAGGGATTGTGGTTCGTGAACCTTCTGTAGTCGCTTTGCGTACAGACACAAAAACCATTGAAGCGGTTGGTGAATCTGCAAAAAAAATGATTGGTCGCACACCGGGGAATATCCGAGCGATCCGTCCAATGAAGGATGGCGTTATTGCGGATTTTGATACGACAGCAACGATGATCAAATATTTTATCCGTCAGGCGCAAGCCCAACGTTCTTTGTTTCCGCGTCATCCGAATGTGATGGTTTGCGTGCCTTCAGGCATTACTGCGGTGGAGCAGCGCGCTGTTGAAGATGCAACAAAGCAAGCGGGTGCAAGAGAGGCTTACACCATTGAGGAGCCGTTTGCGGCTGCAATCGGCGCTGATCTTCCCGTATGGGAGCCAACGGGCAGCATGGTTGTCGATATCGGCGGAGGTACAACCGAGGTAGCGGTTATTTCCCTGGGCGGGATTGTGACGAGCCGTTCCGTGCGTGTGGCTGGTGATGAAATGGACGAGTCCATCATCCAATACGTGAAGCGTCAATACAATCTGATGATTGGTGAGCGGACTTCGGAACAGTTGAAAATGGAAGTCGGTTCTGCAATGCCGCTGGAACAAGTGGAGACGTCGGAAATTCGTGGACGTGATCTGGTAACAGGTTTGCCGAAGACGATTACGATTACGTCAGATGAAATCAGTGAAGCGTTGTCCGATACAGTGAATGCAATTGTGGAAGCAGTCAAAGTGACACTGGAAAAATGTCCTCCCGAGCTGGCGGCAGACATTATGGACAGAGGTATTGTATTGACTGGTGGCGGAGCACTTTTGCGCAACTTGGACAAGTTGTTGGCGGCTGAAACCGGGATGCCGGTTATCGTAGCGGAAAATCCTCTGGATTGCGTGGCAATCGGTACAGGCAGAGCGCTGGAAAATATCCATTTGTTCAAATCGCGCAGCAGTTCCGCCGTCCGTTCCAAACGTTGAATCGGGGGTGTAGGAACTGTTTAAGCTGTTTGGAAATAAAAGACTATTTGTCCTATTGATCGGAATCGTTCTGTTTATTGCCCTTATGGGGATCACACTTGGACAGAGAAATTCCTTAACCTGGCCGGAAAAGTTCGCCAGAGATTCAATTGGCTTTGTGCAAGGTATCTTCTACAGGCCCGCTTCAGCAATAGCGGGCTTCTTTGAAGATATCGGGAATATGCGGAGCATTTATAGTGAAAATGAACGGTTGAAAATTGCCGTAGCGCAGCTAACCGCCGAGCAGATTCAGACTTCTAACTTGAAAGAGACAAACACCAGGCTTGAGCAAGAACTGAAATTCACCCAAACGCAAAAGTCCAAAAATCAATATGATTATCGTATTGCACAGGTAAATAGCGTCAGTAATGATTCCAAAACGCTTGTCATTGATATTGGTGAAAAGGACGGGGCCAAGGTTGGTCAGGAAGTCAGATCACTTGAAGGGTTTGTAGGGGTTATTAGCCGCACAGCAAACTTCACTTCTACGGTTACGCTATTGACTACATTAGACCCTAAAAATCCAAATTCTTATGCTATCGCAGCGACAGCACTCGGCAAGGAAAATAATTCGTTTGGTATGATTGAAAGCTATGATCCGGCTACGAACAGATTTCAAATGACCCGCATTGAGGAAAATGATCCAATCGCAAAAGGTGATCAGATCATTACGTCCGGAGCAGGCGGGAAGTTCCGTAAAAATCTGTTGATCGGTACAGTAGAAAAAATCCAGGTTGGCGAGTTCGGACAAACACGTACAGCGATTATCAAACCCGCGGCCAGCTTCGTGGATTGGAAAGAACTGCTCGTTCTTTACACTCCTGAGGTACCGGAATAATGAAGATACGCGGTCAGGTTTTAATACTGCTGCTGTTTGTACTGTTTATAGCTGAAGGAACGATTCTTCCGTGGCTTCTTCCGGATAGTTGGCATCCAAGAATGGTTCCGAATCTCGTGTATGTCGTCATTTTGTTTGTATCCGTGTATTATAGTCGCCATACGTCATTGGTGCTGGGTATCGTTTTTGGACTTATTCATGACGTTGTGTATTACGGATTTATTATCGGACCTTACTCTTTTGCAATGGGATTGTCGGCTTATTTGCTAGGGCTGGTATTTACAGCTCGACGTGCGCCGATGCCTATTATGATGGGAGCAGTGCTGATCGGCAGTTTTCTGCTGGATTCCATGCTTTTTGCCATTGATCATCTGTTCCAGCTGAACCATCAGACTTTCGATTGGGCGTTGGCCCAATATATCATTCCTGATTTATTTATCCATTTTCTGTTCGCCCTCATCATTTACGTCCCAGTTCGCAAGCAATTGCAGCGTTTGGGTATCCGTGTGAAAAAGGAAGAGAAAGTCTAGGTCTTTTTACACACATTTTGTCCGGGTTAGCAGGGATTTCACGTTCCGGGGACGAAATGATTGAGATAGGAGGGACAGGCTAATGGCGGTGAAATCGAATCATGTCACGATAAAAGGCATCAAAGACGGCCTGGTATTCCTTCTGGACGATCAATGCGAGTTTGAGGATTTGCTGGGTGAGCTGCGTTTCAAGCTGGAGCACAGTCATCAAAATATTTTAACCGGCCCGATTATTCATGTAGACATTAAGCTGGGAAGCCGGGAAGTGACGGAGGAACAGAAGGAAAGCATTCTGGAGATTTTGAGACAGAAGGGGAATCTGCTCATACGGTCCGTCGAATCGCCCGGATTGCCTTCGGAAGTGCAGGGAAAAGCTCCCATTCACACCGTGACAGGGATTATCCGTTCAGGCCAGGTGCTTCATCATAACGGGAATTTGCTCTTTTTGGGAGATGTGAACCCCGGTGGAATTATAACGTGTACTGGTGATATCTATGTCCTCGGTGCCCTGCGAGGTATGGCGCATGCGGGGATGGAGGGAAATGGCGAGGCAATTATCGCAGCCTCCTATTTTGCACCAACACAGCTGCGAATTTCCGAAATGATCAGTCGTCCGCCCGATGAATGGGAGACGCGTGAATCCGGAATGGAATTTGCGTATCTCAAGGACGGCGCCATGCAAATAGATAAAATGAGTAATATTGTGCGTCTGGGCCGCGATTTTAACGTGTTCAAAGGGGTGTAGCACATGGGAGAGGCTATCGTCGTCACTTCAGGAAAAGGCGGCGTCGGCAAAACGACGACGTCAGCCAATATAGGAACAGCGCTGGCACTGCTCGGCAAAAAGGTGTGCTTGGTGGATACGGATATCGGCTTGCGTAATCTGGATGTTGTTATGGGTCTGGAAAACCGGATTATTTATGATCTGGTTGATGTAGCGGAAGGTCGCTGCCGTTTAAATCAGGCTCTGGTCAAGGATAAGCGCTTTGAGGAGCTGTATATGCTGCCTGCTGCTCAAACCAAGGACAAGAGTGCCGTTACGCCGGAGCAGGTTAAAGATATTATTTTGGAGCTTAAAAAGGATTTTGAATATATATTGATTGATTGTCCTGCGGGTATTGAGCAAGGCTTCAAAAATGCGATTGCCGGAGCGGATCAGGCGATTGTCGTAACGACACCGGAAAACGCTGCTGTGCGCGATGCTGACCGGGTTATCGGATTGCTGGAAAGTTCGCATGTGATTTCACCAAAACTGGTGGTTAATCGCATCCGCAACAGCATGGTCAAATCCGGGGATATGCTGGATATCGACGGCATTTTACAAGTGCTTAGCATAGACCTCATTGGGATTGTGCCGGATGATGAAATGGTAATCAAGGCAGCCAATACAGGAGAGCCTACCGTCATGAATCCGGATTCACAGGCAGCGATTGCCTACCGTAACATTGCTAGACGGATTTTGGGTGACACAGTGCCGCTCATGCAGTTGGATCAGAAGAAAAGCGTGATGACGCGGTTTAAAAATTTTTTTGGTATGGGTGGATGAAGAAAACAGTGAGTTATGGCTGGGAGACGGCTCCGCGTGTAATTTGATCTTACGATCGCTGTTGCCACGGGATTCTTTTATTTGTAAAACATTTAGTGGTAAGAATCCCATGGCAAAGGCGAACGCTTCGCTTCTTCAGATTCAAATCACCCGCTTCGCTACTGCCTGCAAAATTCCTACACTGTTTTAAGTAAGAGTATGGATGTAGAGAAAGGTATGTACGAAGAATTACAGGCTTTTTTAAGCCGCGTAGTCCTTTCAGCTTAATAACGAACACTTAAATAAGTAATAAACTTATTTAAGTGTTTTTGGTTTGTCTTTTTAACTTCTATAATTCCTAGTTCCTAATATAAGGCTCACTACATAGCTGCTATATATTCAATCACATCTGGTGCGTTTGCGCCGGTTTTTTTCATTTTCAGATACGTAATCCCGAACCGGACAACATAAGTTGAAGCCCGTCCTCATAAGATGTACCAAACATACCTCGCTGGGGGGCTGAAACAGGATGAATAAAAACTCCGGAATCAAGCAGCGCAGAGAAGAACGCATACAGCAGCTGATCGCGAGAAACAAAGCTGAAGAATATTCCTCAAGCATGCATCAGGACAGGCACGGGAACAGGGAAATGAAGCCGATGCCAGCAGTCAGTACGATCCGGACCAGAGACCCGGAAATCGAATGGAAAAATGAACGACAACGCTGGCAGCAATCTTTTGGGGAGAACCGGCGTCCGTCTTTTTGGGTTTCTTTTTGGCGCAGGTCTGTGTTCGCTACAGTTCTGTTTGGATTAGTGTGGGGATTATTTCGCTGGGATGTTCCCTATGCCGTCAATTTGAGAATGTTTATCGCGGATGCCTTAAATAAGGATATGGATTTTGCAGCCGCCGGACAATGGTATGAAACTTATTTTGATGGGGCACCGTCCTTTTTACCGATCTTTGGAGAGGAGCCTGAAACACACAAGGTGAACGCAGTCCGCAAAGGCTCTCCGCCAATTCAAGGGAATATAACACAGCCATTTGCGCTAAGCCTCAAAGGAGTGGAAATTGCACCCAATGCTGCTGGTAATGGGGCAATCGCTGTCAAAAGTATAGATGCGGGACGTGTGCTGGACATATTTAATCACCCGGAAAGTGGAATTACAATTACGATTCGTCACACGGGCGGTATTACGGTAACGTATGGACGTCTATCCCGCTCTACCTTAAAGGTGAACGATTGGGTCCAGGAGGGGGACGAGGTCGGTGTGCTGCCAGCAGGCCATAGTGGCAGTGAGGCAGCGACTCTGTTTTTTGCGGTGCAGAGAGGAAATCAGTATATTGATCCGGCGGAAGTGGTAGCCCTTGATTAATGTCCGGGGTGTGACTTTGTCTCTGCATCCACTGTTCGTACTGGTGATGCTAACCTCTGTGTTGACAGGACATTTTATCGAGATCATGACTTTGTTTACGCTGGTGTTCATTCATGAGCTGGGGCATGCGACAGCAGCCACGTTGTTGGGGGCGCGGGTGCTGACCATACAGATGCTACCCTTTGGAGGGGTGGCCGTCATTGACGATCAGGGGAAGCTCAACGCGTGGAAGGAGATTGTCATTGCGCTGGCGGGTCCTCTGCAAAACGTAATTATGATTGTCATCCTTCTATTGCTCAGAAATGTGAGCGGGGTGGAGCATGAATATATAAATTATATGATTCAGGGAAATGCCGTCATTGCACTGTTCAATCTGCTCCCGATTTTACCACTGGACGGCGGGAAAATAATGCAGGCGCTGATGAGCTTATCCATCCCGTATCACCGTACTCTAGTTTGGACTTTTCGAGCCAGCATCGTGACCAGCCTGCTATTTTGTATCTATGGTATTTCGCCGTTAGTAAGGCAAAATGGACCTGTGCATTTAAATCTGCTGGCGGTAGGGATTTTTTTGCTTTATTCTAATATTGTGGATTATCGGAATATCCCCTATCGTTTTATACGTTTTTTGCTGGGAAGGGACGAGCTCTTTTACCGCGAGGCAGCTAAGGGAAGTATTGCCTTGCCAATTGTATCCTTGCCTATGAAACATTTGGAGCCTGTTTTGCGTCTTTTCAAAAGGGACCGATATCACATGGTTTATGTTATGAATGAGCAGGGACGGATTGTAGCCGTATTGCCAGAGCAACGCCTTATTCGCTCTTATTTTGCAGCGCGTCCGCCGGATGGCGGAAAATCCAAACCTAAATAGAAAAGTTAGCAGTTTTTATGGAGTTGAGGAAAGAGGCTGTATCCAGAGAGGTTGAAAAACCATGAAGCAAATGATTGTACAATGCCAGCAGCAGACGACTCAAATGGCACTGTTGGATGAGGGACGATTGGTAGAATATGCAGCTGAATTGCCGCGAAAGCGGGGAATTCTGGGTTCCTTTTTCAAAGCCAGAGTCGTCAATGTACTGCCGGGAATGCAAGCCGCCTTTGTTGACATTGGACAGCGAAAGAATGCCTTTTTATATGTGGATGACGTACTTCACGCTCATTTGGACAAGCAACCTGAGGTGAAGCCGTCCATTTCCGAGCTGTTGAAGGTAGGACAGGAAATTGTAGTACAGGTGTTGAAAGAGGCCGTGGGTAGCAAAGGGGCCAGAGTAACCACTCATTTTTCACTTCCGGGTCGCTGGATTGTATACATGCCTCGCGCTGATTATGTGGCTGTATCCAAAAAGATCGAGCGTGAAGGAGAACGGGCTCGTCTGAAAGCGATGGGAGAGCAGCTTCGAACAGGTGAAGAAGGAGTCATTATCCGTACGGTTTCGGAGGAAATGAGCAGAGAAGCGATTGAAAATGACCTAAACCAGTTGCGTCAGCAATGGGAAGTCATCCAGCGTAAAGCTGCTGAACACTCAGCTCCATGTGAGCTGCACCGGGATTTGAGCATCGTCCAGCGTCTGATTCGGGATGTGTTCACACCGGAACAGGATGAGCTGATTATTGACAGTGAGGAACAGGCCAAGGAAGCGGAAATATTACTACGTCGGATCAGTCCGGAGAATGCTCATGTGAGCATATTTCGTGGTGCAGAAGAGACCATATTTAAAGCCTTTGGCATCCATGAGCAACTGGAACGTGATTTTGCGCGAAAAGTATGGCTCCAGGGCGGCGGATATGTCGTCATTGACCATACTGAGGCACTAACCGTCATTGATGTGAACACAGGGAAATTTACGGGGGGCAGCAATCTGGAAGAGACGGTGACCCGGACTAACATCGAAGCGGCTCAAGAGATTGCCCGACTGGTGCGTGTGCGTGATATCGGGGGCATTATCATCATTGATTTTATTGATATGGAACAAGAGAAAAACCGACGTGAAGTGTCCTCTGTGCTGGAGTCTAGGCTGAAAAAAGACCGAACCAAATCATATGTCGTTGGCTGGACACGGCTAGGACTTCTGGAGATGACTCGAAAAAAGGTACGCGAGGAAAAGACGATTTTAGAAGGCACTGCGTTTCCAAAATCATTTTAAACTAGAGGTTGAATGTGGACGAAGCTTATGCTACAATCTTTTAGTATGTGTCATGCGTAAGATTGGCTGCACATGCTGTAACCGCTCCAATCAGGTACTGAAGTACAGCATCCTCAGGGAAGTTGTCACCTGCGATTAGGCGAGTCTGAGACATAAGGAGGTGCAAGCAAATGTACGCAATTATTGAAACAGGTGGTAAGCAATACAAAGTTCAAGAGGGCGATGTATTGTTCATCGAGAAGTTGGAAGCTACCGATGGTGAAACTGTAACATTCAACCGTGTTCTGGCAGTGTCTAGCGACAATGGCTTGACTACAGGTACACCGCTTCTTTCCGGAGCTACTGTAACAGCTACAGTTGAGAAACATGGTCAAGGCCAAAAGGTCATTGTATACAAATACAAACCTAAAAAGAACTACCATGTGAAGCAAGGTCATCGTCAACCGTACACGAAAGTGACGATTGGAAAAATCCAAGCGTAAGAGGGTGCGATAAGTGATTATCGTGCGTATTACACGACTGGAGGATGGCAGCATACGGGGATTTTCCATTAAAGGTCATGCGAATTATGCCAAATCTGGCGAGGATATCGTATGTGCTGGCGTATCAGCGGTAACTGTAGGAACTGTCAATTCGATTGAAGCTCTTACAAACATTGATATGGAATCGGAAATGGAAAACGGCTTTTTGAGCGCGTATCTTCCCCCTGAAGTTCATCATGATGTGAACGCACAGGTACAACTGTTGCTGGAATCCATGGTGATTATGCTGACAAGTATTGCTGAATCATACGGTAAGTATATTCAAATAGAAAATAAACAAAGAAGGAGGTAGACATCATGTTGAAATTGACATTGGATCTTCAATTATTCGCATCGAAAAAAGGTGTAGGTTCCACGAAAAACGGACGTGACAGTCAGTCGAAACGTCTTGGCGTGAAACGTGCTGACGGTCAAGCAGTTACCGGCGGTAGCATCCTGGTTCGTCAACGCGGAACGAAAATTCACCCGGGCACGAACGTGGGCATCGGTAAGGACGACACTCTGTTCGCGAAAGTGGACGGCGTTGTGAAGTTCGAACGTTGGGGCCGTGATCGCAAAAAGGTGAGCATCTACCCGATCGACGTTGCTCCAGTAGCAGCTACTGTAGAAGCTTAATAGCGGCTTAGACACGCTGAAAAGCCTCCGGCAATTTTGTCGGAGGCTTTTTTGTATGATGGTAATGAACTGGAAAGTCAGTCTGTGCTATACTGGATTAAGGTTCTTTATTAATCCATTTTAATTATCGCAGAACGGAGAGAAGCTATGTTCCAGCGGATAAGAGCGCCTCATCTGGCGTTGGGTTCCATTCTGATTCCTTTGGTTTTTTCACTGCTCTATCCTGCAGCACTAACGATTATCATATTAGCCGTGTGGTCTGTTATTGCCGCCTGTTTTAGCATGTGGTATATACAGAGACAGGTTGAAGCTGAGCGGAAAGCTGCTTTGCGTTCTTTGGAGCGTACAGCTATCGCAGCTCTCAATCATCACCGGCATGACTGGATGAATGACTTGCAGGTGCTTTATGGCTATATTCGTATGAATAAGCATGATAAATCGGCTGCTTATGTGGAAACAATAAAAGGGCGCGTGGCGGAGGATAGTAAAATATCCAAGCTGGGTATTCCCTCGCTGGTGTTTTATTTGCAATCTTTTCGCGTGAACGCCGGAAATTTACAGTTGATGGTTCAGGTTGAGGAGCATTTAAAGTTGGACGCTGTCATGTCTCCCGAAGACGGCGAGTCGCTTGCCTCGGCCGTCATAGAAACGGTACGTGCGTATCAATATGGTGGGGGCCGGTCGTCCTGGGGAGAAGTGCGCAGATTGACACTTTATTTTGGTATGGATCAGAATGATGTTATCGTCCGGTTTGAAGGCAGTGACGTACCTGCTGATTTGAATTTGTTAAAGCAGGTCAGATCCGGGCACGGAAGTGAACGCATTCGAACAGAGAAGCTTCCTACGGGAGAAATGCTTCAAATTCGGATGCAGTGTCAGACATAAGGAAGGTGTAACCATGTTTGTAGATAAAGCGAAGATTTTTGTTAAGGGCGGCGACGGTGGAGACGGGCTGATTGCGTTCCGCCGTGAGAAATACGTTCCTGAAGGCGGCCCTGGTGGCGGTGACGGAGGTAACGGTGGAGACGTGATTTTTCGCGTCGATGAAGGCTTGCGTACCTTGATGGATTTTCGGTACCAGCGGCATTTTAAAGCTAAACGTGGAGAAAAAGGCCGCAACAAAAGCCAGCATGGAGCCAATGCGGATCATATGATCGTACGCATACCTCCGGGAACAGTCATCATGGATGATGATACGGGTGAAGTAGTGGCAGATATGACACGTCATGGTCAGCAGGTCATCGTAGCCAAAGGCGGACGTGGGGGACGCGGAAATATCCGTTTTGCCACACCAAATAATCCAGCACCTGAGCTGGCTGAGAACGGCGGAGAGGGCCAGGAACGTTATATTACCCTTGAGCTTAAAGTAATGGCCGACGTAGGCCTGGTTGGTTTCCCTAGCGTAGGGAAGTCCACATTGCTGTCGGTAGTATCTTCTGCAAAACCGAAGATTGGTGCCTACCATTTTACAACGATTACGCCTAATTTGGGTGTTGTGGATGTAGGCGACCATCGTAACTTTGTTATGGCCGATCTGCCTGGATTGATTGAAGGAGCTCATGAAGGCATAGGACTGGGACATGAATTCCTGCGGCACATTGAACGGACACGTATCATTATCCACGTCGTGGATATGGCAGGTTCTGAGGGTCGTGATCCGTTTGAAGATTGGACTAAAATCAACGACGAATTAAAGCAATATAACGCGGCATTAGCCGAGCGTCCACAAATTGTGGCGGCGAATAAAATGGATATGCCGGAATCGGAAGAAAATCTGGCTCAATTCAAGGAGCAAATCGCTTCTGTTCGTCCAGATCTCGAAATTATGCCCATTTCTTCGTTGACACGCCAAGGCGTAAAGGAACTGCTCTACCGGGCTGCTGATCTGTTGGATCAAATACCGGACGAGCCAGTTGTTGAGGAAGTAGCGGAAGTGAATGAACGTAAGGTGTTTAAGCTGGATAAGGCAGAGGATGAAGGCTTCACCATTGTACGTGAAAACGATACATTCGTGGTGCACAGTGTCAAAATCGAGCGCATGATGAAGCGTATGCAGCTGAATTCGCACGATGCGATTTTAAAGTTAGCAAGAACATTGCGCCACATGGGTGTGGATGCTGAGCTGCGCAAGCGTGGTGCCGTTGATGGAACGCCTGTACGCATTGCCGATTTCGAGTTTGAATTCGTGGAAGGCAGCAGCTATTACTAAAAATAGAATACTTGTCTGAAGTATGGACGGTTACTGCACTATAGGAAACTATATGGATGGCAGTAGCCGTTTTTTTGTACCGTTAGCTTGCCGATTGTTAGGAGTTTCGGTATAATGTCCTCTATATAAAAACATAAGTCTTTGAGGGGAGGACGTTCGTGAAAGAGCGCTATTACTTGGTACGGGAAGATATTTTGCCTGAAGCTATCGTTAAGACGATCGAGGTCAAGCTGCTGCTTGCTTCGGGAGATGTTAAAACCGTGCATGACGCCGTGGAGCAAGTCGGGCTAAGTCGAAGCGCCTTTTATAAATATAAGGATGGCATTCATTTGGTCAACCAACTGGAGCGTGAGCGAATTGTCAATATCTCTATTGATTTGGAGCATCAATCCGGCATGCTGTCCAGAGTGCTTGGCAGGGTGGCAGATTACGGAGGCAACGTGCTAACGATCCAGCAGAGCATCCCGCTGCAAGGCAGAGCTAACGTAGTCATTTCGGTAGAAATGTCCAGACTTAGTGAAGAGCTTGGGGTTCTGCTGGAGGGCCTGGAAACCATCTCCGGTGTTAAGCGCGTTCGCCTGATCGGGCAAGGTTAACAGCTATAAAGCTCATTAGATATAAGTTAGTAGGAGGGGAATGGATGAAACCGGTCAAAGTAGGGTTGTTAGGATTAGGAACGGTAGGAACGGGAGTCGTTCGAATCGTGGAAGGAAATCAGGAAGATTTAAGCAGACAAGTCGGTTCGCCGATCATTATTGAAAAAATAGCTGTAAAAAATATAGAGAAATATCGTTCCATTGAAATCGATCCCACCAGGCTTACAGAGGACCCGTGGGAGGTCATCCGTGATCCAGAGATTGATGTTATTATCGAAGTCATGGGTGGCGTGGATCAGACGAAGAAGTACATTCTGGAAGCGCTGGAGCGCGGCAAGCATATCGTAACAGCGAACAAGGACTTAATGGCTCTGCACGGCTCTGAAGTACTGGCAAAGGCGCAGGAAAAGCAGTGTGATATTTTTTATGAAGCAAGTGTAGCGGGCGGTATTCCGATTATTCGTACGTTAATTGAAGGATTCTCCTCCGATCGCATTACTCGCATTATGGGGATTGTGAACGGCACGACCAATTTCATTTTAACCAAAATGAGTCAGGAGGGAGCTTCTTACGAGGAAGTGCTCAAGGAGGCGCAGAAGCTTGGATACGCGGAATCCGATCCGACTTCAGACGTGGAGGGACTGGATGCTGCACGTAAAATGGCTATCCTCGGTACGCTCGGCTTCCGTTCGGATGTAGAGCTTAAGGACGTAAGTGTTACTGGTATTTCAAAGGTATCCAGTGAAGATATCGCTTTTGCCAAAACACTGGGCTATGAAATGAAGCTGCTTGGCATTGCGGAGCGTCAGGGTGATGAATTTACGATCAATGTTCAGCCGACGATGGTACGCAAGCAGCATCCTTTGGCCTCGGTGAACGGGGTATTCAACGCGGTTTATGTACACGGTGAAGCCGTGGGTGAAACCATGTTCTACGGTGCCGGTGCAGGAGAAATGCCGACAGCTACTTCGGTTGTGGCTGATCTGGTGGCTGTAGTGAAGAACCTCAAGCTCGGTGTGAATGGGCTTAAGGCCATCGTACCTTATAACCCTAAAAAAATCAGCAGTGACGAGGACGTGTATTTCAAAAACTTCGTACTTCTGCATGTAGATGATAAGGCCGGAGTATTGGCGCAGATCACACAGGTATTTGCTGAATTCGACGTCAGTCTGGCATCTGTAGTGCAGCAGCCAAATGAGGTCAATCCAGATGCTGAAATTATTATCGTAACCCATATGGCCAGTAAGGCGAGTATGAAAAAGGTTCTGGAGCATTTTGAATCTCTGGATGTCATTCGCCGCATTAAGAGTGTGTATCGGGTAGAGGGATAGTTCAAAAAAAGCAGGGGGAATTGTCTGTATGACCGTTTTGAAAACCGCAAGAGTGCGTGTGCCTGCAAGTACCGCCAATTTAGGCCCCGGTTTTGATACACTGGGCATGGCGTTGTCCTTGTATGCATGGGTTGAATTGAAAGAGTCCGGACAGACGGCTTTCCATTTATACGGGGATGAAATGAACGGTATTCCCCAGGATAAAACGAATCTGATTTATAAAGTAGCACAAATGGTTTTTCGGGAGGCTGGAGTATCAGTTCCTGAGCTGGATATTTCGATGTATTCGGATATTCCACTTACCCGTGGTTTAGGCAGTAGTGCTTCAGCCATTGTGGGTGCGCTTGTGGCTGCAAATGCGCTGATCGGCTCACCTCTGTCTGATTCCAAACTGTTTGACATGGCAAGTGCTATTGAAAAGCATCCTGACAATGTGGGAGCCTCCTTGTTTGGCGGCATTATTACAGCGATGTGGGATGGCAAACACGCCAAGTATTTACGGCTTGAGCCGGATGCAAATCTGGAGATTCTGGTAGTCATTCCAGATTTCCAATTGTCTACCTCCAAGGCCAGAGAGGTTCTACCCACGCATGTATCCTTGAAAGATGCCGTATACAATGTGAGCCATGCTTCGATGCTCGTAGCGGCATTGGCATCAGGTCGAACCGATTTGATCGCCGAGGCGATGCAGGATCGGCTTCACCAGCCTTATCGGGCGGATCTTGTGCCGGGTATGACGGAGATTTTGCAGGATGCACACCATTATGGTGCTTTGGGGGTGGCTCTCAGCGGAGCTGGACCGACATTGTTGGCATTGGCGGATCGCCGGGAAAACCGGAGAGCGGAACTGGAACAGTATTTAACCGAAACGATGAGCAAGGAAGGAATCACTGTATCTGTTTTAAAATTGCGCCCAGAGAGCGAAGGCGTTAAAGTATATACTGATGAGAAAGAGATTCCTTTTATGGACATGATTAAAGGGGAAATTACGATATGAAACGAATTGCACTTCTTCCGGAGGGGACCGTTTCCCATGAAGCGATTCGATATTTGATAGGGGATACGCCCTATGAATTGCTATTTTATAAGTATATAGCAGATGTATTTCAGGCTGTGGACAAGGGAAAGGCTGACTACAGTGCAATTCCGATTGAGAATACAATCGATGGCTCTGTAAGTCTGCATATGGATTGGCTTGTACATGAAGTGGACATTCAGATGCAGGCGGAATGGGTGTACCCTTCTGTTCAAAACCTCATTGGATATCGCAGTGAATTTACCAATGACCGGGGCGAGCTGGATTTGAGCAAAGTGGTCAAAATTATGTCTCATCCCGTGGCGCTTCCGCAGTGTAAGGAGTTCATACAGACTAGGGCTGCTCAGGCTGAGCTGGAGAGTGCAGGAAGTACGGCGGAAGCCGTCGAAATTGTTAAACATAACCCGGGCAAAGGCTGGACTGCTTTGGGAACCAAGCTTGCGGCTTCCAAGCACGGATTGGATATTTTGGCCAGCAAGGTGACGGATCACGATAATAACTTTACCCGCTTCATCCTGATCGGCCATCAGCCTATCAGCCTCCCGCGTAAACCTGAAGGTCAACGGACCAGTATTTTGGTGACACCACCGCAGGATTTTCCGGGGGCGTTGCATCAGGTATTATCTGCATTTGCATGGCGCAGGTTGAATCTGTCACGGATTGAATCGCGCCCGACCAAAAAGCAACTGGGGAACTACTATTTTTACATTGAAATTTTGGAATCTCTGGATTCCGTCCTGCTTCCCGCAGCATTTACAGAGATTGAGGCTTTGGGATGTCATGTGCGTATCCTTGGTTCTTATCCAAGCTACAAGTATGTTGAAGCAGCGATCGAACCTATTTTAGAAGAACAATAATCGGAGGTGCGGTTCTTAATGGCAGATCAATGGATTTATCTGGATGGAAAGCATGTAACTAAGGAAAATGCAAAGGTTTCGGTATATGATCATGGATTTTTGTACGGGGACGGGATATTTGAAGGCATTCGCATTTACAACGGTAATATTTTTAAATGCAAAGAGCACTTGGACCGTCTGTACGATTCTGCAAAATCAATTCAGTTAAACATTCCGCTGTCTCCTGATGAAATGCTGGAAGCGATGGCGGAAACGATCCGTCTTAACGAGATGCGTAGTGGATACATTCGTCTGGTTGTATCGCGTGGTGTGGGAAATCTTGGGCTCGATCCTCTTCGCTGTCCGAAAGCAAGTGTTATCATTATCGTGGAGCAACTCGCCATCTACCCCGAGAAAGCTTATCTGACCGGGCTAAAGACGATTTCCGTCTCTCAGCGTCGCAACATTCCAGATGCTTTGAATCCGAAAATCAAATCGTTGAATTACCTCAACAACATCCTGGTGAAAATCCAGTCTAACTATGCTGGTGTGGGCGAGGCTATTATGCTAAATTCCCAAGGATATGTGACGGAAGGTTCTGCGGACAACATTTTTATCGTCAAAAACGGAGTGTTGTATACGCCGCCTTGCTATCTGGGAGCGCTTGAGGGTATCACGCGCAATGCTATAATCGACTTGTGCGCCGAACTCGGTTATGCGCTCAAGGAGCAGCCTTTTACGCTGCATGATGTGTATGTCGCTGATGAGGTGTTCTTTACGGGAACTGCAGCAGAAGTTATTGCTGCCTATGAAGTAGATGGTCGTACGATTGGTTCCGGCGTTGCGGGTCCGGTGACTTTGGAGCTATTGGCCGAGTTCCGCAAGATCGTGGATCAAGATGGCTATAAAGTGTGGCAGGACTAAAAATAGTGGATCCTTTTGACTGGATGCCCGCAAGGGAATTCGGTTGAGAGGATTTTTTTGTTTGTATGGGGTCATTCGCCCGGGAAGTGCATAGGATGTAATAACAGAAGCCGGGCGTTTACCCTATCCTGCCCGAACGAATGTCTAGGAGGTTTGTGACCTGTGAAAATACACATCGTCAAGAAAGGTGACACACTGTACTTGCTTGCCCAGAAATATAATGTGTCACTGGAAAAAGTGATTGCGGCCAATCCCCAATTGGCTGACCCGAATCAGTTAAGTATCGGTGAGAAAATCAAAATTCCGGCAGACCCTGTTGCGATGCAAGAACAGCCATCAACGGTTTATCAGCACAAAGTCAAGCAAGGTGATTCGTTGTGGAAGTTGTCCAAGGCATGGGGAGTTCCGCTCAAGCTAATTATTGATGCCAATTCCCAACTTAAAAACCCGAACGCTCTACTGATCGGGGAAACCGTCAATATTCCTCAACACAAAGGAGGATCATCCAGTCCTGCTACAGACAAAAAAAATACCGGAGTCAAACAAGAGATGACGCAACCAAAGTCCGAGTCGCCAGCAGAGCCATCAAACAAACAACAACTCACCCTACCAAAAGAGGAACTCACTCAACCAGAAGAGCAACTAACCCAACCAAAAGAGGAACTCACTCAACCAAAAGAGCAACTCACCCAACCAAAAGAGCAACTATCTGAGCCGAATATGGAAAACGTGTCTAAGCCTAACGAGCAGTGGACGCAGCCTAATGAAACCGTGAATCCTCCCAAGCTTCCCGAATTAAAGCTACCCGAGGTACCTGTGCCTACGGCACCTGTAAATCCTGCTCCACCTCAACCTGTAGCTTACCAACCGGTTCAGCCCAAGGCACAGTTACCTGTAAATGTTGAGCTAAAGCCTGTAGCTGAGAAATTTTGCGGTTGCACGAGCTCGGAACCAGCGACCAATTCCCAATGGTCAGTACAACAGCCGACGCATGATTACAACCCACCAGCAAGTGCGGCACCAAACTCATGGTACCCGGGCATCGGGGCTGCCCAGCCATGGGAGAATGCTTCAGTAAATACTTCCTTTGTAGAGCAGTGGTCTCCTTCTGTAGCCCCTAACCAGGGAAATCAGCATGACTGTGAACACCCATGGAGTTGGGGACCTGTACAAACAGCGCCTATAAATGTCCAACCGACACCATATCCTGTTTATCCGGACTGCACGTCCTCGGGGTATCATCCAAGCTATGAAGCGGCTGAGAATGCATCCTATCCTATCTATCCTCCATTTATCCATCAAGGTTATCCGCAGCATCCTGAGAGTGCAGTCCAAGGCAGTCAGTGGGGGCATGAATGGGGACCACCTCATCACGGTCTACCTACATGTGGGTATGTATCCGACTATAGCCAGTTACAAGGACAACAGTCGGCGAATCTCCCGCATCATCCGTTCGCCCATGAAAATGCACCTGTGTATCCATTAGAGGGATATACCACCCCTTATATGTTTTTGCCTGACTGCGGCTGCCGGGAGGGGAACGTGGATTCAGTACCAGCATTCCCGGGAACACAGGGAAATGGCGAAAATCTGAATATCGGATCCCAAAACCAAGTTAATTCTGCTTCTGCCCAGCATAAAGATAGCAACGTGCGTAAAGGCAAGGGGAAAGATACTTCCGGCAGTATAGCCAAAGAAGAGACATCCAAAGCCAAGGTTTCGGGTAAAAATGGTACTGCTAAAAATCAAAAGTCTCGCAAGGCGGTAGCAGCTGCTTCCCATTCTTCTGCCCGTAGTACCCGCTCTCGCAAAAACCCCTGGATTCAGGACTGACAAAAAGGGAAATTAAAAGTAGAGATAAACTTTACGAAGGTGAAATCAGCCTATGATTAACCCAAAAGTGTGAAATGATAAAATAGAGAGACTGTTATTCCTCAGAAACGGAATGACAGTCTTTTTTTCGATTAGCAGCAAGCGAATTTGGGTGTAGGAAATCAATTGAAAAAAGATGTTGCTAAGTATAAGCATAATATGATATATTCTTATAGCTGTCTTTTCTGAGATAGTTAGCAACACAAAGCAGAATAAAAATGTTCAAAAAATTCTCTTGAAAAAAAGTGTTGCAAAGCTTTGGGAAACATGATATATTATTTAAGTCGCCGCTGAGATGCGGTGGTGAAACGAAGTGAGAACAAATGCAAGACATCATGCAGGTTTTGATCTTTGAAAACTGAACAACGAGTGAGTGAACCGCGAAAGTTTCGGACATGCCGCAAGGCTGGACGGAGCTGGAGCAAAAAGAGATATTTTATCTCGTCAGTTTCAACATGAGCGAATCGCTCTTTCTATAAACCAGCTTCGGTTGGTCTTTAATGGAGAGTTTGATCCTGGCTCAGGACGAACGCTGGCGGCGTGCCTAATACATGCAAG